>NZ_SRIA01000023.1:0-229434 GCF_004684015.1 Serratia proteamaculans | reverse complement strand
AAATTATGCCTGCTAACTTTAGCAGGCATAATGTTAAGCATGATTTAGGGGCGTAGCTCAGTTGGTAGAGCACCGGTCTCCAAAACCGGGTGTCGCGAGTTCGAGTCTCTCCGCCCCTGCCATATTAGAAACCCTTTGCGAAAGCGAAGGGTTTTTTTTGCTTTCTGCTTTTCCAAAATCCTCGCTATTCCTCTGATAAATTGCTTAAAAACCCTACCAAAACTGCTTCCAATTTAGACATTTTTAGCTGGATCCATGTACAAAATGGTTGTTCTCCCGTGATGTGATGCCGCTCATTATTCCTGCCTGATTTTCGACTACACCTAATGGGTGTCCGGGTCTTTGGATACCCACTTCACCAGAAAAATATGCAGCATACACAACAACAGTTACCACTGCCTGAGGCCGCCTGATGCCTGGGCAGTGCGGGGAGAACACAAACATGATTAAACGTCTGCTGTTAGCGGCTGCCATCACTGGCGCATTGATAAGTACGGTACAGGCGGCACCGCTGGTCGTCGGTTTTTCTCAGATTGGTTCGGAATCGGGCTGGCGTTCTGCCGAAACCAAGGTGTCGAAACAGGAAGCGGAAAAACGCGGTATTACGTTAAAAATCGCCGATGCGCAGCAAAAACAGGAAAACCAGATCAAAGCGGTCAGATCCTTCATCGCCCAGGGTGTTGATGCCATTTTCATTGCGCCGGTAGTCGCCACCGGATGGACTCCGGTACTGCAAGAGGCCAAAGAGGCCAAGATCCCGGTATTCCTGCTCGACCGAATGATTGAAGTGAACGATCCCTCGCTTTATACCGCAGCCGTGGCGTCCGACAGTGTGCACGAAGGTAAAGTCGCAGGAGAGTGGCTGGTGAAAGAGGTCGCCGGCAAACCCTGTAACGTGGTGGAACTGCAGGGAACCGTGGGGGCCAGCGTCGCTATCAACCGCAAGAAAGGCTTTGCCGACGGCATAGCCAATGCTGCTAACGTTAAAATCATCCGCTCGCAATCCGGCGATTTTACCCGCAGCAAGGGCAAAGAGGTGATGGAGAGTTTTATCAAGGCTGAGCAGAACGGTAAAAATATCTGTGCCGTGTATGCGCATAACGACGATATGGCAATCGGCGCTATTCAGGCAATCAAAGAGGCGGGTTTAAAACCGGGTTCACAAATCAAAATCGTCTCTATCGACGGTGTGCCTGACATATTCAAAGCAATGATGAATGGTGAAGCCAATGCCTCGGTCGAATTGACGCCGAATATGGCTGGCCCGGCGTTTGATGCGCTGCTGGCGATGAAGAAGGAGGGTACCCAACCGCCGAAGTTTATCCAGACCGAATCGAAACTGTTGCAGCCAGATACCGCGAAACAGGAATTCGAGCTGAAGAAAAGCATGGGTTATTAATCCACTTACCGGCGGGACAGAAGATGGCCACATCTCAGACCACGTTATTGGCGATTAAGGGATTATCCGTTGAGTTTCCCGGCGTCAAAGCGCTGGAGCAGGTTGATATCACGTTACAGCGCGGAGAGATCATGGCGTTGCTGGGTGAGAATGGCGCGGGAAAATCCACGTTAATCAAAGCATTAACCGGGGTCTATCAGCGTTCCGCCGGTGAAATACTGCTGGAGGGGCGCGCCATTGCCCCACAAAGCACCGCGCAGGCCCAGGTGCTGGGGATTGGCACGGTTTATCAGGAGGTTAACCTGCTGCCGAACATCTCGGTGGCGGCCAATCTTTTCATTGGTCGAGAGCCCACGCGGTTTGGTCTGGTTGATCAAAAAAAGCTGCTGAGCCAGGCCCAACAGCTTTTATTGGGGTATGGATTACAGTTGGATGTCAGCCAACCGTTGGGGAATTACTCGATTGCGATCCAGCAGATTATCGCTATCGCGCGGGCGGTCGACCTGTCAGCCAAAGTCCTGATCCTGGATGAGCCAACCGCCAGTCTGGATGCTAAAGAAGTCAGCATGTTGCTGGGTATTCTCAGCCAGCTCCGTACTCAGGGTATGGGGATGATCTTTGTCACCCACTTCCTCGATCAGGTTTACCGCATTTGCGATCGCATCACCGTACTGCGCAACGGTAAGTTAGTGGGGACCAAGATAACCGCTGATTTACCGCGTCTGGAATTGGTACAGATGATGCTTGGCCACGCGTTTGACGAGTCGCTGCTCAAACGTGGTGAGCACGGACTAACTGAGGCGCCATATCTGGTTGAATTCAGTGGCTACGGGCGGCGCGGTATGGTTGAACCCTTCGATCTGCAAATACGTCCTGGTGAGATAGTTGGCCTGGCCGGCTTGCTGGGATCGGGGCGCACGGAAACGGCCCAGTTGATATTCGGCATCAAACCGCGTGATAGCGGCAGTGCGAAAGTTGAGGGACGTACGGTGAACATCCGTACGCCTCGTAAAGCAGCCAGTCTAGGTTTCGGCTATTGCCCTGAGGACCGTAAAACCGACGGGATTGTCGGCGCTGCAACGGTGCGGGAAAACATCATTCTGGCTCTGCAGGCGCAACGCGGTTGGTTAAAACCGTTATCGTTGCGGGAACAAACCCGCATTGCCGAGAGTTATATCCAGCTGATGGGCATCCGTACTCCGGGGCCGGAACAGCAGATCCAATATCTGTCCGGTGGCAATCAGCAGAAAGTGTTGTTGTCCCGCTGGTTAGCGACCAAACCGCGTTTTTTGATCCTGGATGAACCGACGCGCGGAATAGACGTTGGCGCACATGCTGAAATCATTCGTTTAATTGAAAAACTCTGTGACGAAGGGCTGGCGCTGCTGGTGATTTCTTCCGAACTGGAAGAACTGGCGGGCTATGCCGATCGTATCTTGGTGCTACGCGACAGAAAGCACGTGGCGCAGCTTGAACATGACGCCATTACGGTGCCTGCAATCATGCAGGCGATTGCCGCGCAACAGGGGGTTGAATGAACCTCAGGAGTTTTTCCATGTCCGGTGGGCCACGCAAAGTCAGATGGGTGCTTCCCGCTGGGGCAACGCAACTGGGGGCGCTGGCGGTGATTTTGTTGATCGACAGCCTGGTCGCCCCGAATTTCTTTTCCATCCACATTCAGGACGGCCGACTGTTTGGCAGTGTGATCGACATCGTTAACCGTGGCGCGCCGGTAGCGTTATTGGCATTGGGCATGACGTTAGTGATCGCCACCGGGGGTATCGACCTTTCCGTGGGGGCGGTGATGGCGATAGCCGGTGCCACGGCGGCAACCTTGACCAGCGCCGGTTATCCGCTGGGTTACGTGCTGGCGGCTGCTTTGGCGGCCGGAGCGCTGTGTGGCCTGTGGAACGGCTTTCTGGTGGCGGTACTGCAGATACAACCGATTGTCGCCACGCTGATGCTGATGGTGGCTGGTCGTGGCATTGCACAACTGATCACCGAAGGACAAATCGTCACCTTTGAGCGGGAAGGGCTGGCGTGGCTTGGTAGCGGTGCGCTGATGTATTTGCCACTGCCGGCGATCATTGCCGCAGTGATGCTGCTGTTGATCTGGCTGCTGACGCGTAAAACGGCGCTGGGGCTGTTTATCGAAGCTGTGGGTATCAATCTGCGCTCGGCCCGCAATGCGGGGGTCAGTACGCGCTGGGTGGTGATGGCGGTATATGTGATCTGCGGGCTCTGTGCTGCGGTGGCCGGGATAATCGTCACGGCGGATATCCGGGGTGCAGACGCCAACAATGCCGGGCTGTGGCTGGAGTTGGATGCGATCCTGGCGGTGGTGATCGGCGGCGGTTCATTACTGGGGGGACGTTTTAACCTGCTGTTGTCGGTGGTGGGGGCATTAATTATTCAGGGGATGAATACCGGTATTCTGCTCTCCGGCTATCGGCCGGAGTTTAATCTGGTGCTGAAAGCGATCGTGGTGCTGGCGGTGCTGATGGTGCAATCACCCAGCGTTTCCTTGCGCCAACTGCTTAGGAGAAAAAGGCCATGATCAAGCGCAATCTGCCTCTGTTGATGACGGTCCTGGTGTTCCTCCTGGGCTATGGTTTTTGCCTTACTCAGTTTCCCAGCTTTGCCTCAACGCGGGTGTGGTGTGACTTGCTGACCGACAACGCCTTTCTTGGCATCGTCGCGGTAGGCATGACGTTTGTGATCCTTTCCGGCGGTATTGATCTGTCGGTCGGCTCGGTGATCGCCTTCACCGGGGTGCTGTTGGCAAAATTGATCGGCACCTACGGTATTGCTCCGGGTTATGCGTTTGTTATTGCGCTGCTGATGGGGGCGTCGTTTGGCGCACTGATGGGCTGGATCATCGATGTATTGAAGCTGCCGGCGTTTATCATCACGCTGGCCGGAATGTTCTTCGTGCGGGGCATGAGTTTTATCGTCTCGGAAGAGTCGATTCCCATCGATCACCCTTTGTACGCGACGCTGGCGAACTACGCCTGGAAACTGCCGGGCGGCGGCCGTTTCACGCTGTTGGCGTTGGTGATGCTAATGGTGGTGGCGGTCGGCATAGTGTTGGCGCACCGCACCCGATTTGGTCACAACGTCTACGCCATCGGCGGTAATCGGGTGTCTGCGGCGCTGATGGGCGTACCCGTGCAACGGACCACGGTGCTGATTTATATGCTCTCAGGCACGCTGGCTGCGTTGTCCGGGATTATTTTCTCGCTGTATACCTCTGCGGGCTACGCGTTGGCGGCCAGCGGGGTAGAGCTGGATGCCATTGCTGCGGTAGTGATTGGTGGCACCTTGTTGACCGGTGGGGTTGGCACCGTATTGGGCACGCTGTTCGGCGTGCTGATCCAGGGGCTGATACAGAGTTACATCACTTTCGACGGCACGCTCAGCTCCTGGTGGACCAAAATTGTCATCGGCATTCTTTTGTTCGGCTTTATCGGCCTTCAGAAGGCGATGAGCGCGTTTTGGCTCGGTAGACGAACCAAACCCCGGCATCCTCGCTTGACGCCGTTATAAGGCCTTATGCCGTAGTATTTAAAGGTATTTTCAACAGTTGCCGGATCAGCGGCTGTTGGTCGCTATTTTGCAGCCAAACGGCATACAGCGGACGGATTATTGGCGGGATGTCGGCAATGGCGGCCAACTGCGGGTAGTCCTTCTCCCATTGGCTGGGCAGGAAGGCGCAACCGCCCGTGGTTTCCAACAGTTGTCGGGTCAGGTGTGCTGAGGTGGTGGTGAGCACCGGCAGGTTATCCCCCTCCAGCATACGGCTCTCCTGCTGATGAAAATCCGCACCCCATTCCAGCTTGATATACGGCATCGGCGCATGTTTATCACGCAGGGTGGAGGAGAACAGCCGCAACGAGAAATTGCCCAATAGCTGACTGGCCAGTTCATCCATCTTTGGCGGTTCGGTGGTGATGAGCAAATCGAGCTGTCTTTCATGCAGCTGTTTTACCAAAGAGTGCCGTAACGCCACCCTGGCTTCCAGCTGTAATGCCTCTCGTTGTTGATACAAGGATTGCAGCCACGGGGTCAGATAAGCTTCCCACAATGACGCGGTGGCGCCGATGGACAGTTCAGTATGTTGCAGCGAACGCACCACCTCTTTTTTCGCCAATTGCCAGGTCGTCATCAGGCTCTCAGCATAGGGCAGAAGCCGCTCCCCTGCTGGCGTCAGACGGATATTGTTACGATGACGGGTGAATAAATTCGCGCCCAATTGGGTTTCTAACTGGCGGATACGGAAACTAACGGCAGACTGCGTTAAGTACAGGGATTCTGCGGCTCGGCCAAAGTGACGCGTTCTACTGACCTCCAAAAAGGTTTTCAGTAATTCGGTATCCACACCCATCTCCAGAAATTTTTATCGTTAAGATTTAAATGTTTTGTTTTACACAATGTCAAGCCTATCTAATACTCCGCGCCATAAACAGCACGGCCATGAGAGAATTAGGAGCGTGTCAGATGGCGGATAGCTTCACCACGACCAATCGTTTTTTTGATAATAAACATTATCCTCGCGGGTTCTCCCGTCACGGCGATTTCACCATTAAAGAAGCGCAATTGCTAGAGCGTTTCGGGTATGCGTTCAATGAGCTGGACGCGGGCAAACGTCAGCCGGTCACTGAAGAAGAACAGTTGTTCGTCGCAGTGTGCCACGGTGAGCGTGAGCCGGTTACCGAGCAGGAAAAAGTATGGGCTAAATATCTGGTGCGCACACGCCGCCCGAAAAAATTCCATACCCTGTCCGGCGGCAAGCCGCAGGCTGACGCGGTGGAAGATTACACCGACAGCGACGATTGATAACGATGGGGCCTTTGGGCCCCATTTTTATTCCAGGCTGCGGTGCAGCTGTAGCAACAGGCGATCCATACTGCGATAGCCAAGCGCTTCGCTCAAATGGCGCTTATCAATATCCCGATCTCCCGCCAAATCCGCCAGTGTGCGGGCCACTTTTAAAATCCGCTGCCAGGCGCGAACCGATAATCCCAATCGATTTAACGTCGTCTCAAGAAAATCTGCATCCGCCTCGCTCAATGCGCAATCACGCTCTACCTCGTGGTTATTCAGCAGGGCGTTGATCTTCCCTGAACGGTTGAGCTGCCTTTCGCGTGCCAGCAGCACACGCTCCCTTACCTGGATACTACTTTCACTGGTGATACGCCGTTTGCTCAGCACGCCCGGTGGCAGCAGGGGTACCTCAATCGATAAATCGAAGCGATCGAGAAACGGCCCTGAAAGCCGCCCGAGGTAGCGCAGAACCTGTTGTGGGGACGCGCGGTTATGCATGCCCTGATAATGCCCGGTGGGGCTGGGGTTCATGGCGGCGATCAGCTGCACTCTGGCCGGAAAGCAGACTTTGGCCGTAGCGCGAGAAATGACTATTTCGCCGGACTCCAGCGGTTCACGCAGAGCATCCAGCACTCGCCTTCCAAATTCAGGCAACTCATCAAGAAACAGCACGCCATTGTGCGCCATGGAAATTTCACCCGGCCGCGGCAGCGAGCCGCCGCCAACCAGCGCGGCCATCGAGGCACTGTGATGCGGTGCGCGAAACGGTCGCTGTCGCCATGGCAGCGCTTGGGCAGGGTGATGCAGCAGGCTGGCGACGCTGATGCTTTCCAGTGCCTCCCTTTCGGTCAGCGGGGGCAGCAGGCCAGTCAAACGGCTGGCCAGCATGGTTTTCCCGGTTCCCGGTGGGCCGACCAGCAGCAGGTTGTGGCCCCCGGCGGCGGCGATCTCCAGCGCCCGCTTCGCCTGTTCCTGGCCCAGGATATCTTGCAGGTCGGCAGGTTCTTGTGTGCTCTCCGTTGCCGGCGGCGCGCTGGCTATCGGCAAGTCACCTTTGCCCAGTAAAAAGGCGCACACCTCCAGCAAGTGTTCTGCCACGAGGGTTTCGCTCTGGGTAATCAACCCCACCTCCCGGCTATTGGTGGCTGCCAGAATCAACTGCCTGCCCGCATCCATTGCGGCCAGCGCGGCGGGTATCGCGCCACTGACCCCCCGTAGTGCGCCGGATAACGCCAACTCCCCAAGGAATTCATAACGGGCCAGCTTATCGGCCGGTAACTGTTCGGAGGCGGCCAGGATCGCCAAAGCGATTGGCAGGTCGTAACGCCCACCTTCCTTGGGCAAATCGGCCGGTGCCAGATTAACGGTGATGCGCCGTGCAGGAAAGGTGAAGCCATTATTAATCAATGCGCTGCGTACCCGATCGCGGGCTTCTTTCACAGTGGTTTCCGGCAGACCGACCATGGTCAGACCGGGTAGCCCGTTGCTGATATGCACTTCCACCGTAACCGAAGGGGCCTGAACGCCCAGCGTGGCTCGGGTATAGATAACCGCCAGTGACATATTGCTCTCCTTGCTGTAGGCAACATGATGCGGCAAAGGCCCTGCCGGGGCGCGGTAACCTTGGAGTATTTGCGTGGAAAGTCGTAATTAAAATAATTAATTTCATAAGGATAACGATTTTTTGTGCAGCACTGCGCAAGTGACGGCAATACCCCTTAACAATTACGTGAATGCTGCAACAAATTAGCAAGCTAACCAAGTTGCAGTGGGAGGGGTAATGGGTGTATTTAACAATTGAGCAAAATAAAAATCACTTCGTTAACAAACTCCGACCGCCGTCGCCTTCCGCTGCGGCAGCCGCTAAACCTCATGACCTCGTATTCCAGAGTAGGGATAACACTATGTTTGGTTGGACTCCGCTGCAACGCAATGCAGCCATCGCCAGCTTTTCAAGCTGGACGCTTGATGCTTTCGATTTTTTCGTGCTGGTCTTTCTGCTCAGCGATATTGCGCAATCTTTCCATGTCGGCATGGAAGAAGTGACGTTGGCGATCCTGCTGACGTTGGCAGTACGCCCGATTGGCGCACTGATCTTCGGCCGGGCGGCGGAAAAATACGGCCGCAAACCGATTTTGATGCTGAATATCGTGTTCTTCTCAATCTTTGAACTGTTGTCCGCAGCGGCACCGTCGTTGACGGTATTCCTGATACTGCGGGTGTTGTACGGCGTGGCGATGGGGGGGATCTGGGGCGTAGCCTCGTCGCTGGCGCTGGAAACCATTCCGGACCGCTCGCGTGGCCTGATGTCGGGTATTTTCCAGGCCGGTTACCCCTTTGGATATCTGTTGGCGGCGGTGGTGTATGGCCTGCTGTTTGAGGTGATTGGCTGGCGTGGGATGTTCGTGATCGGCGCAGCACCGATTTTACTGTTGCCGTTTATTTACTACTGCGTGCAGGAATCGCCGGTGTGGTTGGCGGCGCGTGAACGCAAGGAAAGCAGTGCCCTGCTGCCGGTATTGAAAAGTCACTGGAAGCTGTGCGGCTATCTGGTGTTACTGATGGCGGCATTCAATTTCTTCTCGCACGGTACCCAGGATATGTATCCGGTATTTTTGAAAGTTCAGCATGGTTTCGATCCTAAAACCGTCAGTATCATCGCCATTAGCTACAATATCGCTTCAATCATCGGCGGCGTTTTCTTTGGTTCGCTGTCGGAAAAAATTGGTCGCCGCAAGGCCATTATCATTGCCGCGTTATTGGCCTTGCCGGTGATCCCACTGTGGGCATTTTCCAGCGGTTCGCTGATGTTGGGGATTGGCGCCTTCCTGATGCAGTTCATGGTGCAGGGGGCCTGGGGCGTGATACCGACTTATCTCACCGAACTGGTGCCGGCCAATACCCGTGCGGTGCTGCCAGGGTTTGTTTACCAGTTGGGTAACCTGATTGCCTCGGTCAACGCCACGCTGCAGGCGACCATAGCCGAACATCATGGCCAAAATTATGGCCTGGCGATGGCGATTATCGCCGGCACGGTGGCTATTGTCATTGCGCTACTGGTGTTCCTGGGCAAGGACACGCGCGGCAAGGCGATTTCGGGAGAGGCGAAATCTCCGGGCGTGCAGGCTAACGTTTGAAATCCGGGCATTTTGCACGAGGTATGACCAGATTGCGCCGAATAATAACGCAAAAAAAGTGTTGTCATGCCGCGCGGGACTATGGTACCTCTGTAGGCATTAGTTCGAAACGAGCACAGTGAACAAACCTATTATGAAAGCCTTTGCCCAAGTGATTAGCCTAGTCGTGATTAGCGTGGTGGTGATTATTATCCCACCGTGCGGGGCTGCACTTGGACGAAGAATGGCTTAGAAAACAAGCCGGAATCGCAAGAGAACCCCCGCACCGAAAGGTCCGGGGGTTTTTTATTGGCAAGAGAAAAGTGAAACGAGGATAACAATATGAATAACAGAACAAAATCCTGCAGTTGTCGAAGTAAGGCGGGGAAATAACTATGAACGGGGCTCAGTGGGTAGTACAAGCATTGCGTGCACAGGGAGTTGATACGGTATTCGGCTACCCGGGCGGCGCAATCATGCCGGTCTACGATGCATTGTATGACGGTGGGGTAGAACACCTGCTGTGCCGCCACGAGCAAGGCGCCGCGATGGCCGCCATTGGCTATGCCCGTTCCACCGGCAAGGTGGGCGTTTGTATCGCCACTTCCGGCCCCGGCGCCACCAACCTGATCACCGGCCTGGCCGATGCGCTGCTGGATTCTGTTCCGCTGGTGGCGATCACCGGTCAGGTAGGTTCAGCACTGATCGGCACCGATGCCTTTCAGGAGATCGATGTCCTCGGCCTGTCTCTGGCCTGCACCAAACACAGCTTCCTGGTGGAATCACTGGATGCGCTGCCGGGCATCATGGCGGAAGCCTTCGCCATCGCCAGCAGCGGTCGTCCTGGCCCGGTGCTGATCGATATCCCGAAAGACATCCAACTGGCGCACGGCGAATTACACCCGCACCTGATGCCGGTAGAGGAAGAACTGCACTACCCGGCAGCGGAGCTGGCGCAGGCCGTCGAATTGCTGGCGCAGGCGCGCAAGCCGATGTTGTATGTCGGCGGCGGTGTTGGTATGGCGCAGGCGGTACCGGCGCTGCGTGAGTTCATTGCGGTGACCCAAATACCCAACGTAGCCACGTTGAAAGGGCTGGGCGCACCGGACGCTGAGCAACCGTACTACCTCGGTATGCTGGGGATGCACGGCACCAAGGCCGCCAATCTGGCGGTGCAGGAGTGCGATTTGCTGATTGCCGTTGGCGCGCGTTTTGACGATCGCGTAACCGGTAAGCTGAACGCTTTCGCCCCGCATGCCAAGGTGATCCACATGGATATCGACCCGGCGGAAATGAGCAAGTTGCGCCAGGCACACGTAGCGCTGCAGGGCGATTTGAAAACCTTGTTACCTGCGTTGCAGCAGCCGCTGAGTATCGCTGCCTGGCAGCAGCGAGTGGTTGAACTGAAAGAAAGCCATAGCTGGCGTTACGACCATCCGGGCCAGCCGATCTACGCGCCGCTGCTGTTAAAGCAGCTGTCCGAGCGCAAGCCGGCCAACAGCGTGATCACCACCGACGTGGGCCAGCACCAGATGTGGACCGCACAGCACATGACCTTTGAACGTCCGGAGAATTTCATCACCTCCAGCGGTTTGGGCACCATGGGTTTTGGCGTTCCGGCCGCTGTGGGCGCCCAGATGGCCCGCCCGGAGGATACGGTGGTCTGCGTATCGGGTGACGGTTCGTTCATGATGAACGTGCAGGAACTGGGCACCATCAAACGCAAACAGTTACCGCTGAAAATCGTTTTGCTGGATAACCAGCGTTTGGGAATGGTTCGTCAGTGGCAGCAACTGTTCTTTGACGGACGCTACAGCGAAACCAATCTCTCCGATAACCCCGATTTCCTGATGTTGGCCAATGCCTTTGGCATCCCCGGCCAGCGTATCACCCGTAAAGACCAGGTAGCAGACGCGCTCGACGCCTTATTCAACAGCGAAGGGCCTTATATGTTGCACGTGTCGATTGATGAACTTGAAAACGTCTGGCCGCTGGTGCCGCCGGGTGCCGGTAACGAAACCATGTTGGAGAAAATATCATGATGCAGCATCAACTCTCGATCCAGGCCCGTTTTCGCCCTGAAATGTTAGAGCGCGTATTGCGCGTCGTACGTCACCGTGGCTTTCAGGTTTGTGCTATGAATATGGCTTCGGCGGTAAATACCGACAAGATTAATATTGAATTGACCGTTGCCAGCCAGCGCCCGGTGGATCTACTGTCATCTCAGTTGAGCAAACTGATGGATGTCTCCTGCGTTGAGATCCAGCAACAAACATCACAACAAATACGCGCCTGACGCGCGAGAAGGATAAACAACAATGACGAAGAAAGCCGATTACATTTGGTTCAATGGTGAGATGGTTCCTTGGGCTGACGCCAAAGTGCACGTGATGTCGCATGCGTTGCACTACGGCACTTCGGTGTTTGAAGGGGTCCGTTGCTACGACTCCCATAAAGGTCCGGTGGTGTTCCGTCACCGTGAGCATATGCAGCGCCTGCATGACTCGGCAAAAATCTACCGGATGCCGGTATCGCAAAGCGTTGATGAGCTGATGGAAGCCTGCCGCGCCACGCTGCGTAAAAATAATCTGGGCAGCGCTTATATTCGTCCGTTGGTGTTTGTCGGTGACGTCGGCATGGGGGTTAACCCGCCGGACGGTTACAAAACAGACGTGATTATCGCGGCGTTTCCTTGGGGCGCGTACCTGGGTGAAGAGGCGCTGGATCAAGGCATCGATGCGATGGTTTCGTCATGGCACCGTGTGGCACCAAACACCATCCCAACCGCGGCCAAGGCCGGCGGTAACTATCTTTCCTCCCTGCTGGTGGGCAGTGAAGCACGCCGCCACGGTTATCAGGAAGGGATCGCGCTGGATGTGCACGGTTATATTTCCGAAGGCGCAGGTGAAAACCTGTTTGAAGTGAAAGACGGCGTGCTGTTCACCCCGCCGTTTACTTCTTCCGCGCTGCCGGGTATCACCCGTGATGCCATCATCAAGCTGGCGAAAGACATGGGCTTTGAGGTGCGTGAGCAAGTGCTGTCGCGCGAGTCGCTGTATCTGGCCGATGAAGTGTTCATGTCCGGTACCGCCGCAGAAATTACCCCGGTGCGCAGCGTTGACGGTATCCAGGTCGGCATTGGTAAATGCGGCCCGGTGACCAAACAGATCCAACAGGCGTTCTTTGGCCTGTTTACCGGCAAGACCGAAGACAAGTATGGTTGGCTGGATCCGGTAAACCCATAAAGAATTAGCGACAGACAAGCATAAATAGGCGGTTCGTTCGCCGCCTGTAATAAATACATTTGGAGTGAAGAGCATGCCTAAGTACCGTTCCGCCACCACCACCCACGGCCGCAACATGGCGGGTGCCCGCGCATTATGGCGCGCGACCGGAATGACCGACGACGATTTTGGCAAACCCATTATCGCGGTGGTCAACTCATTTACCCAGTTCGTTCCGGGCCATGTGCATCTGCGTGATTTGGGCAAACTGGTTGCAGAACAGATCGAGGCCTCAGGCGGCGTCGCCAAAGAGTTCAACACCATTGCGGTGGATGACGGTATCGCCATGGGCCACGGCGGCATGCTCTATTCCCTGCCGTCGCGCGAATTGATCGCCGACTCGGTTGAATACATGGTGAATGCCCACTGCGCGGATGCGATGGTGTGTATCTCCAACTGCGACAAGATCACCCCAGGGATGCTGATGGCGTCACTGCGCCTGAATATTCCGGTGATTTTTGTTTCCGGCGGCCCGATGGAAGCCGGCAAGACCAAGCTGTCCGACAAGATAATCAAACTGGATCTGATCGACGCCATGATCCAGGGTGCCAACCCGAACGTCAGCGATGCCGACAGCGCACAGATTGAACGTTCCGCCTGTCCAACCTGCGGCTCCTGTTCCGGTATGTTCACTGCCAACTCGATGAACTGTCTGACCGAAGCCCTGGGCCTGTCCCAACCGGGCAACGGCTCGCTGCTGGCGACCCACGCTGACCGTAAGGATCTGTTCCTCAACGCCGGCAAACGCATCGTTGCGCTGACCAAGCGCTACTACGAGCAGGACGACGAAAGCGCACTGCCACGCAGCATCGCCAACAAGGCCGCGTTCGAAAACGCCATGACGCTGGACATCGCCATGGGCGGCTCGACCAACACCGTATTGCACCTGCTGGCAGCGGCTCAGGAAGGTGAAATTGATTTCACTATGGAAGATATCGATCGTCTGTCACGCAAGGTACCGCACCTGTGCAAAGTGGCACCGAGCACCCAGAAATACCATATGGAAGACGTACACCGTGCCGGTGGCGTACTGGCGATTCTGGGCGAGCTGGATCGTGCGGGTCTGATGAATCGCGACGTCGATAACATCCTGGGCCTGAAGCTGACGGAAACGCTGAACCAGTACGACATCATGCTGACCCAGGACGAAGCGGTGAAGAAAATGTTCCGCGCCGGCCCGGCAGGTATCCGTACCACCCAGGCGTTCTCGCAGGATTGCCGCTGGGATACGCTGGACGATGATCGCGCAGAAGGCTGTATCCGTTCGCTGGAAAATGCCTTCAGCCTGGACGGTGGCCTGGCCGTGTTGTACGGCAACATGGCACTGGACGGCAGCATTGTGAAAACCGCCGGTGTGGACAAGGACAACCTGACCTTCCGCGGCCCGGCCAAAGTGTATGAAAGCCAGGACACCGCGGTAGAAGCGATCCTCGGCGGCAAAGTGGTTGCCGGCGATGTGGTAGTGATCCGCTATGAAGGGCCGAAGGGCGGACCGGGCATGCAGGAAATGCTTTATCCAACCACCTACCTGAAATCCATGGGCCTGGGTAAAGCCTGCGCGCTGATCACCGACGGTCGTTTCTCCGGCGGGACTTCTGGTCTGTCTATCGGCCACGTTTCTCCGGAAGCGGGCAGCGGCGGCCTGATTGCGCTGATCGAAGACGGCGACATGATCGACATCGATATTCCAAAACGCAGCATGGTGCTGGATGTCAGCGACAGCGAACTGGCGGCACGCCGCGAAGTTGAACTGGCGCGTGGCGATCAGGCCTGGACTCCGAAAAATCGTGAGCGCCAGGTGTCCTTCGCTCTGCGTGCCTACGCCACACTGGCGACCAGCGCGGACAAAGGCGCAGTACGCGACAAGAGCAAGCTGGGAGGCTAAACACCATGGCGGTATCGCAACCCCTACCCGACGCCCCCTGTGGCGCGGAGTATTTGCGAGCGGTGCTTCGCTCGCCGGTTTACGAGGTGGCTCAGGTCACCCCGTTGCAGACCATGAGCAAAATCTCTTCGCGCCTCGGCAATACTATTTTGGTGAAGCGCGAAGATCGTCAGCCCGTGCACAGCTTCAAGCTGCGTGGGGCCTACGCGATGATCGCCAGCCTGAACGAAGAGCAAAAGGCGCGCGGCGTGGTGACGGCTTCGGCCGGCAACCATGCGCAGGGCGTGGCCTATTCCGGCAAACGGCTGGGGATCAAAACGCTGATCGTGATGCCGGTGACCACCGCAGACATCAAAGTGGATGCGGTACGCGGCTTTGGTGGCGAAGTGCTGTTGCATGGCGCCAACTTTGATGAAGCCAAGGCCAGAGCGATAGAGCTTTCACTTAAGCAGGGCATGACCTTTGTGCCGCCGTTTGACCACCCAACGGTGATCGCCGGGCAGGGCACATTGGCGATGGAACTGCTGCAGCAGGACGCGCATCTCGATCGGGTGTTTGTACCGGTTGGCGGTGGCGGTCTGGCGGCGGGGGTGGCGGTATTGATCAAGCAACTGATGCCGCAGATTAAAGTGATCGGCGTGGAGGCGGAAGACTCCGCCTGCCTGCGCGCGGCGCTGGATGCCGGACATCCGGTGGATCTGGCCCGTGTTGGTCTGTTTGCCGAAGGCGTGGCGGTAAAGCGCATCGGTGACGAAACCTTCCGCCTGTGTCGGGAATACCTGGACGACGTGATCACCGTCGACAGCGACGCCATCTGCGCAGCGGTCAAGGACCTGTTTGAAGACGTGCGTGCCATTGCCGAGCCGTCCGGTGCACTGGCGCTGGCCGGGCTGAAAAAGTATGTGCAGCAGCACAACATCCAGGGTGAGCGTCTGGCGCACGTGTTGTCCGGCGCCAACCTGAACTTCCACGGTTTGCGTTATGTGTCGGAACGCTGCGAACTGGGTGAACAACGCGAAGCCCTGTTGGCAGTCACCATTCCAGAGCAGAAAGGCAGCTTCCTGAAGTTTTGCCAACTGCTGGGCGGGCGCTCGGTTACCGAGTTCAACTACCGTTACGCCGATGCCGATAACGCCTGTATTTTCGTCGGTGTCCGCCTGACGCGGGGCCATGCCGAACGTCTGGAAATCATCGATGAACTGCAGGCCGATGGTTATCAGGTGGTGGACTTGTCCGACGATGAAATGGCCAAGCTGCACGTGCGTTATATGGTCGGGGGGCGTCCTTCGAAGCCGTTGCGCGAGCGTCTGTACAGCTTTGAATTTCCGGAGTCGCCGGGCGCGCTGCTGAAGTTCTTGCAGACGTTGGGCACCCATTGGAATATTTCACTGTTCCACTACCGCAGCCACGGCACCGATTTTGGCCGCGTGCTGGCAGGTTTTGAGCTGTCGCAGACCGAACCCGAGTTTGAGCAGCACCTGCAGGCGCTGGGCTATGACTGCCACGATGAAACCGACAACCCGGCGTTCCGCTTCTTTTTGCAGGGTTGATAAGAAATACATAAGTAATCGTGACCTATAAGCCAGTTTATGGGTTGCGTGGTTGTGATTTTGTTGTGCATTTTTATACTGCCAAGACTTTTGACGTATAGGGATGCGCGACAATGACAACGGCTTTTTCTTCGCCATTTGGTTCTCCCGAAGATCAATTAACCAGTGCCGAGTTCGCCCGAATGCTCGGTAACGGCAATGTGCAGGCAATGTATCGGGATATTGATTTACAAGCCCTGCAAGACTCCCTGGATTGCAGTATCGCTTTTCATGGGGTGGGGATTATTTTTTCAGACGGCCAAAATTCGTATTTGGTCAGGCCGACCAAACATACCGGTTACTCAACGTCCTCACAGGTCACCCATGTGGTGATCACCAAAACCGTTGCGCATACTTCACGTACCGCGGCGACCAATACTTTATCTGAGGCTTTGACAAAACCGAGCGTCGGCAAAGAACTGGCTTCGGCAGCGCTATCTTGCGGCACACTGTTGGTCTCCGTTTTTTTACTGGCATCGGGGAGTGTTGCGGTACCCTTTACCGGTGGCACCAGTTCGGCCATCGCCTATTTAGGTTATGCCGGCATGGCTGCCAGTGCCTTACAGTGTGGTAATGGCTTGTATCGCGTGAATAAGCTTTATGATGGAAAAGGTGATGAGCTTGCGCAGTTAGATTCAGAGCAATGGTATGTCGCCACCAGCACCATTCTGGATGTGATCTCTTTGGCTAGCGCTGGGGCAGCATTGAAAGAAGCGGCCATGACTTATCGTGCCATGCGAAGAGTTTCATCGCGTAAGGCGACGGAGTGGCTAAAAAGCATGCCCCGAAGTGAAAGGAAAAGACTCACTGAGAGTATCATAAGGGCGGAGAATCCGGGTATTTCCAATCAAGTGTTAAAACAGATGGTTAATGCCGGCTTATACCCGAAGCGCTATCCAACACAGGCCCTTCAGAACGGACTTCGACAGCAATTGCGGTCGGCACTGAATAACTCTATGGCCTTTGTGGGCAGCGGTATCAGCGGCACTTTGTCCTCGCCCGCGAATGTGAAGGAAACGGGGCAATATTTTGTTGGGATCATGCAAAAATTACCGCAGATGGTGAGGTAATGTCGGACTGGATGATTAACCGCCTGATATCTCAAGGGCGAGAAATGGAACAGCAAATCCTGCAGCGGGATCCGACGGTCTATGCCGGCGTGGATGCGCAACTTGAGCAACATTTTTTGACGCCGGGGCAGCGTTTGTCGCCGCCGGGCGTGGGCAATGTCATGTTGCTGCTGATTTGTCTTACGCTGGGGTTGGCGGGAACCATGGGGTTATTGGCCGATATGGCCCTTGCCATAACCGGCAGTGCCTCTGCTGTCACATTATTAGGCAGTGGTGCCATTATGGCCCTGTGGATGACGCTGATCCTGTTTCACCTGGTTCAGGGTAAAAACACAGGGGTGGTATTGCTGAAATATTATCTTGGCATGCTGGTCGCGTTTTTGGTTGGCGCAGTCGTGGCCTGGACAGCAAACATCACCGGTATTGCCAATGGCCTGATGTTGCTGTGTGCCTGTATTGGTGGAATTATTTTCAGTAACCGGACGGTGTTTTATCTGTATGTTGCCTATTTCAGGACGCGCCGGCGCGTTTTTCTAAAGCGCCGTTGGCAGATGGAAGCCATGCATAATCCCCGATAGAAAGCTTGTTACGGGAAGCAATATGACGCAGCAATTTAACGGCTTTAGCCAGCAGGGCCTGAATTTTCTTCAGCAGGTACGCATCGAGAACGACAAGGAATGGTTTGAGACCAACCGTGACGTTTACGATCGTGAGCTGCTGACGCCGTTCCGTACGTTGGTTACCGAACTGAGCCCGGCGATGTTGGCGATCGATCCGCTGTTCGAGATCCGGCCGGCGATCGGTAAAACACTGTCGCGCATTCATCGCGACACACGTTTTTCCCACGACAAATCGCGCTACCGCAGCCGGATGTGGCTGACGTTCAAACGACCGAGCAAAGACTGGAAGGATGCGCCGGTCTACTTCTTCGAACTGGGGCCGGACATGTTGCGCTACGGGCTGGGTTATTACAGCGCCAACAAACAGACCATGGATCTGTTTCGCCACACGCTGCAACGCCGACCGCAGCCCTTTTTAGAGGTCGCGGCCTGCTGCCGGCCACCGTTCGAGCTGGTGGGTGAAAGCTACAAGCGGCCGTTAGTGAAAGAGCAGGCGGCAGAAATTGCCACCTGGTACAACCGCAAGTCCTTTGCCGTGATGGCAACCGACAGTCAGGTGGAAAAGCTGTTCAATGCCGGTTTGGTACAGACACTGGCGCAAGGCTTCCTGCAGCTGGAGCCGCTCTACCATTGGCTGATGCAGGTAGAGGCGATGAAGCAGGTAGACCCGGCAGATTTATGAATACCCGTCGTCTTTCAAGCCACAGCGTTGTTACCTGCACTCGCTCACCCGTAGGGGGCGAATATATTCGCCCCGATTGACACGGGCGCAGCATGCAGCGCCCCTACTCTTACCTGGGGATGAACGAGCTTGGCGCCTAGCTGTAACTTGAAATCCATAGGATATTTTTATCTTTATTTATCAAGTGATAGCGAATCAACGATCGTTCAAAGCAGGCGCCAGAAAGCGTCGATCAGCGGATCGCTGAGGCGTTTTTTCTGCACGCAGACCCCCAGTTCGAACGGCTCGACCATGGAGATATTCTCCAGTTGCGAAATACGATTACGCACCGGTTCAGGGCTGTTTTCTACCACCACGCCGGGGATCAGCGCGATGCCGCAGCCCAGCGCCACCATTGAAACAATGGCCTCGTGGCCGCCAACGGTGGCGTAAATCAGCGGATTGGCGATGCGCTGGCGACGGAACCACAGTTCGATGCGTTTTCGCGACGGGCCGTGCTCCGGCAGGATAAACGGAATATTGGCCCAGTCGGGCTGTTCGGCAAATGCCTGGCTGCGTACCGCGCAAGGCAGCGCCGGAGCAATCAGCACCAGCGGGATTTCGCCAATTTTAGTGAACGCCACGCTGGTGGGCAGGGTTTCGGGGCGACCGGCAATGCCGAGATCGGCTTCGTTGGACTGCACTTTATCGACCGCATCGGCGGCGTCACCGGTGGTCAGTTTTATTTCTACCAGCGGATGCTGCGCGCGGAAGCGATCGAGGATCGGCGGCAGATGGCTGTAGGCGGCGGTAACCGAGCAAAACAGCCGTAATTCGCCGCTCAGCGAAGGGCCATGTTGACCCAGTGAATGTTTCAGCTGTTGGTATTGCAGCAGTGTCTGCTGGGCAAAATCTTTTAACTGTTCACCGGCATCGGTGAGCTGCACGGTGCGGTTATCGCGCAAAAACAGCGGTTGCCCGAGGATCTCTTCCAGCCGTTGGATCTGGCGGGACAGCGTCGAAGGACTGACGTGCATCGCCTTGGCGGTGCGGCCAAAGTGATGGCTTTCAGCCAGATGGAGGAACAGCTTTAAATCACGCAAATCCATATCAGTACGCTCGCAGCAAGAGTGTTGCATAAATTGCAATATCACATTCGTAATATATCAATTTAAGCAACGCGTTTCCTGTTATACATTGAGTTTAACGAATCTCCGCACAGACAGGGCGGGGAATGAAAATAACATCGATACCCATAGTCGACACAACATCTAACTGGAGCACCACCATGGCTAACTATTTCAACACCTTGAACCTGCGTCAGCAGTTGGCGCAATTGGGCAAGTGTCGCTTTATGGCTCGTGACGAATTTGCTGATGAAGCCGGCTACCTGAAAGGCAAGAAAGTGGTGATTGTCGGCTGTGGTGCGCAGGGCCTGAACCAGGGTCTGAACATGCGTGACTCGGGTCTGGACGTGGCCTATGCCCTGCGTAAGGAAGCCATCGACGAAAAACGCCCTTCATGGCGCAAAGCAACCGAAAACGGCTTCAAGGTAGGGACTTACGAAGATTTGATCCCACAGGCAGATCTGGTGGTTAACCTGACGCCGGACAAGCAGCACACCTCGGTCGTTCGTGCCGTACAGCCGCTGATGAAAGACGGCGCGGCGCTGGGCTACTCCCACGGTTTCAACATCGTAGAAGTGGGCGAGCAGGTACGTAAAGACATCACCGTAGTGATGGTTGCGCCAAAATGTCCGGGCACCGAAGTGCGTGAAGAATACAAACGTGGTTTTGGCGTACCGACCCTGATTGCGGTTCACCCGGAAAACGATCCGAAAGGCGAAGGCATGGCGATTGCCAAGGCCTGGGCAGCAGCGACCGGCGGCCACCGTGCGGGCGTACTGGAATCTTCCTTCGTTGCCGAAGTGAAATCTGACCTGATGGGTGAGCAGACCATTCTGTGTGGCATGTTGCAGGCGGGTTCGCTGCTGTGCTTCGACAAGCTGGTTGCTGAAGGTACCGACAAGGCTTATGCAGAAAAACTGATCCAGTTCGGTTGGGAAACCATCACCGAAGCGCTGAAGCAGGGCGGTATTACCCTGATGATGGATCGCCTGTCCAACCCGGCCAAGCTGCGTGCTTATGCGCTGTCCGAGCAGTTGAAAGAGATCATGGCACCGCTGTTCCAGAAACACATGGACGACATCATCTCCGGCGCATTCTCCAGCGGTATGATGGCCGACTGGGCAGAAGACGACGTGAAACTGCTGAACTGGCGTGAAGAGACCGGCAAATCGGCCTTCGAGAATGCGCCACAGTTCGAAGGTAAAATCAGCGAGCAGGAATACTTTGACCATGGCGTTCTGATGGTCGCGATGGTGAAAGCCGGTGTTGAGCTGGCATTCGAAACCATGGTTGATGCGGGCATCATCGAAGAATCCGCTTACTACGAATCACTGCACGAGCTGCCGCTGATCGCCAACACCATTGCGCGTAAGCGTCTGTACGAAATGAACGTGGTTATCTCTGATACCGCAGAATACGGCAACTACCTGTTCGCCAACGCGGCCGTGCCGTTGCTGAAAGAGTTCATGACCACCCTGCAGGCGGGTGACCTGGGCAAATCTGTAGCCGGTACCTCGGTAGACAACGCGCAACTGCGTGACGTGAACGAAGCGGTACGTAATCACCCGATCGAATCTGTTGGCCGCAAGCTGCGCGGGTATATGACCGATATGAAACGTATCGCGGTGGCAGGCTAAAAACCCGGAGTCTTTCAAGCCGCAGCGTTGTTACCTGCACTCACTCACCCGTAGGGGGCGAATACATTCGCCCCGATTGGCACGGGCGCAGCATGCAGCGCCCCTACTCTTACCTGGGGATGAGTGAGCTAGGCGCCTAGCTGCAACTTGAAATACTTAGGGTTTGAAATTTTTAGGGGTTCAAAATTCTGGGTCCGATAAAAAGGCCAGCCTCGTTGCTGGCCTTTCGCATTTTATTGTGGCATCGCTTCCGGTGGAATAATGGCTCCTCGGTGTTGGATCACCGTACTGGCGGTCAGATGACCGCGCTGCGCCGCCTGCACGGCATCACCACCGGTTAAACGCACTGCCAAATAACCGGCGCTGAAGGAATCGCCTGCCGCGGTAGTATCCACCACCTTTTCTTTCGGCAGACGCACTGCCGGGATCTCAAATTCGCTGCCTTCGGCGCTGAATACCAGGCAGCTATCTGCGCCGCGTTTAATTACTATCTCCGTCACGCCGAGCTGCTCAGTGCGTTGCACCACCTGTTCCAGCGGCAACTTGCCCCACAGCAGGTCTTCGTCATCCAGCGTCAGGAAGGCAATGTCGGTGCAGGCCAGCACCTCGCGGTAAGCCTGCTGCGTTTCTTCCCGGCTTTGCCACAGGCGCGGCCGGTAGTTGTTATCGAAAATCACCTTGCCGCCGTTGGCGCGACACTGCCTTAGCAATGCCAGCAGCTTGCTGCGGCTGGCCGCATCGAGGATCGCCACGCTGATGCCGCTGAGGTACAGATAATCGAATTGGGCCAGTTGTTCGCACAGGCTTTCCGCCTGCGGGCCAGCCAGCCAGTAGCGAGCGGCAGCGTCGTTGCGCCAGTAATAGAAGGTGCGTTCGCCGGTGGCATCGGTTTCAATCACGTATAACCCAGGCAGCTTGTTCTCCAGCCGTTGTATCAGACTGGTGTTGACCTTTTCCTGCTGCCACGCCTGCAGCATTTCCTGGCTGAAACTGTCGGTGCCGAGTGCGGTCACGTAATGCACCTGCAGCGCGCTTTCCGCCACCTGACGGGCAATGTAGACGGCGGTGTTTAACGTATCGCCGCCAAAACCGCGGCTCAGATCCGCGCCTTTTTGCGACAGTTCAATCATGCATTCGCCGATCACGGCAAGATTTTGGGTGGTCATAGTCAACGAGCCCTGGCTGAAAGAAGAAGATGAATTGATGCGAAATACAGCCAGTCTCAATGCAAGGGGCGGGGGAGTCAATGAAAATAAAACAACGTTTTAATTTATTTATGACCGCGATCGGGAAACTAAAAAGTTTCCCGATTTGCAGCCAACATCTGGCCGTTATTTGGCGGCGGCGCGCAGGTCGGTGACGCTTTGGCCGCCGATGCCCCAGTTGTCGGTGTCTACTTCTTCAATGACCACCACGGTAGTGGCCGGGTTTTTTCCCAGCGTATCTACCAGCAACTGGGTCACCCCGGCGATCAACTGTTTCTTTTGCTCCGGCGTCGCGCCTTCGCGGGTAATTTTGATATTAACGTAGGGCATGTTTTTTCCTTCGATTTTGAGACCAGTATTCAATGTAGAAGGCTTTCGCCGCCGCTTAAAGTTTTATTGTCTGTTGCCGATAAACCGAGGGAGCCAATAGCGCAGCCAGAGCGTTTTCAATCCCCTTCAATGGCGACAGTACCAATGATAACCAAGATGAGCACGGGCCTGCTGGCGCCACTCCTCGCCGTATGCACGCAGATCAAAGCACAGCATTATTGGCGGCAATGCCGACGGCAATACACCTTCCAGCCGATCTATCGCACCTGTGGCACTTTAATGGCGCTCGAACTGCTGACGGCGGTGTACCACCCGGCAGCGCCGGAAAAACCGCTGTCGCCGGAGCATTATTTTGCTGCTATCGACGTCGGCAAACGCCTGCAAATCATTCAGGAACAGCTTGAACTGTTGCAGCATTGGCAGCCGCTGCTGACCCGCCACGGGGTGATGGTGTCGGTCAATATCGACGGTATTGCGCTGCAGGCACTGCAGCGGCACGGCGCGTTGCAGCGTCAGATTGCCGCCATGCCCTATCTGCGCTTTGAGCTGGTGGAGCACGCCGGGATGGCATTAAACAGCCCATTGCAGCAGATTGCCGGTGCAGAGCGGCTGTGGCTGGATGACTTCGGTAGCGGCCTGGCGAATTTCTCTGCCGTCAGCACCTGGCGATATCAATATATTAAGGTTGCGCGAGAGTTATTCACCTTGCTCAAGCAAACGGAAGATGGCGTCCAGTTACTGGTCACCCTGATCAAAATGATGAACCAGCATAGCGAAGGGGTGATCGTCGAAGGGGTAGAAACCGAGCAGGAATGGTTGCTGGTGCAGCGCTCTGGCGCCCTGGCTGCCCAGGGTTATTTTCTATCTCGCCCGGCCCATTTCGACACCCTGCAAACCCTGCCTACGCGATTTTCCATGCCTGCCGCCTGAACCCCATCCCTCTAAAGCGTGAACTCTTGCCTATCCTCGGCTAGGCTTGGTAAAGACATATGGGCAAGTTATCGCGTTCAGGGAGCCGTTATGACAAGAACAGGAAAAGCGTTCACTTGGGTTGGCGGCATTGTGCTGCTGATCATCGCCGCGTTGGTGGTCTTTGTGCTGACCTTCGACTGGAACCGCCTCAAACCGACCATCAATGACAAGGTGTCGGCCGAGTTGCATCGTCCGTTCGCCATCCGTGGCGACTTGGGGGTGGACTGGTCACGCGGTGATAAAGATGAAGGTGGCTGGCGCGCCTGGGTGCCGTGGCCGCGAATTCATGCTGAAGATGTGGTACTGGGCAACCCGAAAAATATCCCTGGCGACAGCATGGTGCAGTTGCAGCGCGTCGAAGCCAGCATCTCGCCGCTGGCACTGTTGGGCAAGCAACTGTTGATCCCGCGCATCTGGCTGAAGCAGCCGAACGCCAGCTTGCAGCGGCTGGCCAACGGTGAGAATAACTGGACCTTCAACCTGGCCGGTGACCCTAATCAGCCGCCGTCTGCCTGGTCGGTGGACATTCATGACATCGTCTTCGATCGCGGCCAGATTGCTTTCAAGGACGCCACGCTGAAGGCCGATTTCCGCGCAGAGATTGATCCCCTCGGCAAGCCGCTGTCATTCAGTGAAGTGACCGGTAAAAAAGACGCCGGTACGGCGATCCCGCAAGACTATATCTTCGGCTGGAAAGTGAAAGGCAAATACAACGGCGAGCCGTTATCGGGCAGCGGCAAGATTGGCGGCATGCTGTCGTTGCAGAATGCCGAGGTGCCCTTCCCGTTGCAGGCCGACGTGCGCTCCGGCTCCACTCGGGTAGTGGTGGCGGGGACGTTGTCCGACCCGATGAACCTTGGTGGGTTGGATCTGCGGCTTAAATTCTCCGGCGACAGCCTGGGTAACCTGTATGCCCTCACCGGCGTATTGTTGCCCAATACCCCGCCATACTCCACCGATGGTCACCTGACTGCCCGGCTGCACGAGAAAGGTGGTGCGGTGTTCCAGTACCAGAAATTCGACGGCAAAATTGGCGACAGCGATATCCATGGCGATTTGAAATATGTTGCTGGCAAACCCCGGCCTACGCTGAGCGGCGAAGTGTTGTCAAAACAGCTGCGCTTTGCCGATCTGGCGCCGCTGATTGGTGCCGACTCCAATACGGAAAAAGCCGGTCGCGGTGAGAAGAGTCGCCAGCCTGCGGGCAAAGTGCTGCCGGTAGAGAAATTTGATACCAAAAGCTGGAAGGTGATGAATGCGGACGTCAAATTCACCGCCAAACGCATTGAACACGGCAGTTCGTTGCCGTTGAGCGATCTCTATACCCATCTGCAATTGGATAACGGCGTCATTGTGATGGATCCGCTGCGGTTCGGCGTGGCGGGCGGTAATCTCAATTCGACCGTTCGTCTCGATGGCAGTAAAAACCTGATGCAGGGTCGGGCTGATTTACATGCGCGTAAGTTCCAGCTCAAGCAGTTACTGCCGGATGTGGGATCGATGAAACGCAGCCTGGGGCAATTGAACGGCGATGCCAAACTGACCGGCAGCGGCAATTCGGTGGCCGATTTGCTGGCGACCAGCAGCGGCGATTTGCGCATGGTGATCAATAACGGGGTGATCAGCCGCAGTCTGATGGAGATCCTCGGGTTGAACGTCGGCAACTATCTGGTGGCGCAGCTATTTGGTGATGACGTCGTGGGGATAAACTGCGCGGCGGCAGACGTGGGTATCCGTGACGGCGTGGCGGCCCCACGGCTGTTTGTGTTCGACACCGAGAATGCGATTATCAATATCAGCGGCAATACCAACTTTGCCACCGAGCGGCTGGACCTTTCCATCGATCCGGAAAGCAAAGGCATGCGGGTGCTGACGTTGCGTTCGCCGCTGTACGTGAAAGGCACCTTCGCGCACCCGGATGCCGGTGTGAAGGCCGGTCCGCTGATTGCACGCGGTGCGGCGGCGGTGGCACTGGGCGTGGTGCTGACGCCGGCAGCGGCCCTGCTGGCACTGGTTTCCCCCAGCGAAGGCGGTGAAGAAAACCAGTGTGGACAAATATTGCAGCAGATGAAAAAGAAGAAATAGTCACCACAGGCCCGCCGATGTTCCGCGGGCCTTTTTATTTACTGCAGAACCCGGCAGTCATGATCCTGAATCTCTTCTGACGAAGCCAGCGTAAACGGCAGCAGGCTACGCTCGGTGGCCAGCAACAGAAAATCGCCGCCCGGCAATGCCGTCATCGCCAAGCCAAAGCTCCCCATGCGGTTCTTTGAACGTGCCACGCCATCTGCCAGCAGGCGGAAAGCGCCCTGTTTTTGTAACTCTTCAGGCGTCACCCGGCGCACCAGATAATCGTGGCCCAGCAGGCCGCCCGGCATCGGCTCCCACTGCTCGCTGTAATCTGCCGCATACCGCGCCAACTGCGTTTTCACCGAAGGCAGCAGGCAGGAGATATGAATGTGCAATTGGTTCTGAGTGCGGCCATAGGCCGAATTAATCGCCAGCGAAATATCGGCGTCGTCAATCGCCTTGCCATACTTATCGGCCATAAAGTGCCGTGCCTGCCAGGCTTGCTCAAAGAAGTTCGGGGTGGAGGCTGCGAGCACCGCAGGGCTTTCAATGCCGGTGATTTTAGCGCTTGGCATCAACAGATATTGCAACGGCCCGTTACGGTCTTTGAACACCACAAAACCGGCCTGTGGGTCCACCTGGGCGCAGGGAGCCGGATTGTTATGCGCCTGCTGGTTGGGCAAGCACTGTTGGCTGACGATGCGCCACAGCGCGCTTGATTGGGGTGGCTTCACCCATATCCAGAGCGCACCAGCAATCACAATGGCGGCCATTACCAACGGCGCAACGTATAAAAACAGTCTGCGGCGCAAAGACATGATTGATTTCCATTTCCGTAAAAGGAGAAGCGTTGAGCATAGTCCGATTTTATGACAGGAGACAGGGCGGGAAGTGCGGCCCCACAAGCAGGGGCCGCATAAGTAGTGTTACAGCGACTGGTCGCGGGTTTCTTTCATCAGCAACAGGGCGATCAACGTGAGACAGGCCATGGACGCCAGATACAGCCCGACGTAGAACAGGCCGTAATGGGTTGCCAGCCAGGTAGCGATATAAGGTGCCACTGCCGCCCCGAGGATCGACGCCACGTTGTACGAGAACGAAGCCCCGGTATAACGGACTTCGGTCGGGAACAGCTCGGGTAGCAGCGCACCCATCGGGCCGAAGGTCAGGCCCATGATGCTCAGACCACACAGCAAGAAGCCCATCACCAGCGCCTGGTTACCGGAACCCAGCATGCTTGGGAACAGGAAGGCAAAAGCTATCATCAGCAGGGTGATGACGATCATGGTCTTGCGGCGGCCAAAGGCATCGGCCAGCAGACCGGCAATCGGCACCATCACGCCAAAACCAATCACCGCCACCATCAGCATCCACAGGAAACTGTTGCGTGAGTAGCCCAGCCCCAGCGGCTGCGCCGTGGTGCCGTAGGTCATTGAGTAAACGGTCATCAGGTAAAACAGGGTATAGGTCGCCAGCATGATAAAGGTGCCGAGGATGGTCGCCTTCAGGTGTTTGCTCAGCAGCGTGCCGAGCGGGATTTTCACCTGCTTGCCGGCTTTGGCCACCTTGGCGAACACCGGGGTTTCATGCAGTGATACGCGCACGTACAGGCCGATCAGCACCAGTGCGGCGGACAGGATAAACGGCACGCGCCAGCCCCATTCCATAAACTGTTGGTCGGTCAGCAACCAGGAGAGCAGCAGGAAGGTCCCGTTAGCGAAGAAGAAACCGATAGGCGCGCCCAGCTGTGGGAAGGAGCCGTACAGCGCCCGCTTTTTGGCTGGCGCGTTCTCGGTCGCCAGCAAGGCGGCGCCGCCCCATTCACCCCCCAGTCCCAGGCCCTGACCGAACCGCGCCAGCGCCAGCAGGATTGGGGCGAAGATGCCGATGGTTTCGTAGCTTGGCAGCAAGCCGATCAACACGGTGGAAATCCCCATGGTGAGCAACGAGGCGACCAGCGTCACCTTGCGCCCCACGCGATCGCCAAAGTGGCCGAACAGCGCAGAACCAATCGGACGCGCCACAAAGGCGACGGCAAAGGTGGCTAACGACTGTAGCGTCGCGGTGGTGGGATCGCCCTGCGGGAAGAAGATATGCGGGAAGACGATCACCGCCGCGGTGGCGTAAATATAGAAATCGAAAAATTCGATGGCGGTCCCGACCAGCGAGGCGACAATCACTTTTCCGCGTGAGTTGACTGGTGTTGGCGCGTCGTCGGCGTCCAGAGTTGGTGCGATGGAGGCTTGCATATTTTTTCTTATATTTTGGATTGGTAAAAATCCATCTTAGTCATAGCAAAATGCCTTTTCAATGGCGAAACTTTGTACAATGCCGCAATTAACCGGTTAAAAAGCTTAATGTTTCATTGGCGTGTTTCTGCGTGGTTTTTAACGTTGCCAAATGAATGATTTGCAGACTTAACATCTGTAAAAGCCGCAAAGAAAAGTTATCAGGTAGTTTGTTATGCTGGATTTGGCCGGTGAGGTGGTTTTGTTTTGGTTTAATGTGCTGGTTTGTCGGCTTAAAGTTGGAATAAAATACCAGCCACCAGAGAGTGGCCGGTATGATTGCATTGCTTCAGGGGGCGGATTGCTCGGAGGTTGGCAGGGTTTTGTCTTCTTTATACTGCGCAGTAGCGATCCAGGCGGCGCAGAAAAGCGTCAATCGGGCAAAGAAATAGAAAAATGCCATCAACCCGATGACCGAACCAAAGGCGGCACCGGAAGGGGATTTAGCCACCTGGGGCAGCGTCATGGTCATCACAAACTTAATCACTTCGAAACCGATGGCGGCAAGCAGCGTGCCGCGCAGCAGCGCCTTTTTCTTCGGCTTATGCCGCGGAAGCATCCAGAAGATCCACAGGAACAGCAAATAGTTGGCGAAGATGGAGATCGACAGCGCAATCAGCGTCATCGCCGGCCGTAGCCACTCGATACCTTCCAGGCCCAGTGCACGGACAATCGCCGCCTGTGCCGAGCCGGCGATAGACGTCAGCGTCAGGGTGATAATCAGCGCCACCACCAGGCCACTCAGCGAGATAAAGTCGCGGGTGTATTTGAAATAGATTTTTTCCTGATCCTGCGGATTACGTTCCCATACGTCCCGCGATTGCGCGCGGATCGCCTCACGCAGGTTGCCCATCCAGCTAATTCCCGAATACAGCGCCAGCGCCAGACCGGTCAGCCCCACGGTGGTGCGCTGCTGAATCGCCGTATTGACGGTATTTTTCAGCGTGCTGGCCAGCGTAGGGTCACTGATGCTGCCAACGATTTTATTAATTATCCCGGTCAACAGGTCGGGGTTGGATGCCAGCACAAAGCCGACGGCGGCAAACGACACCATCAAAATCGGGATCAGCGAAAGAAACGAGAAATAGGTGATGGCGGCGCCGAACTGGCTGCCCAGACGATCGTTAAAGCGCTCGGTGGCGCGCAGCAGGTGAGAGATGCTTGGCCAGGCCTTGATGCGTTCGACCAGGCGTGAAAAACCGGAGATGCGCCGGTCAATATTCTGGTGGCCGGTTTTGATGGCGATCAGCGGCTTTTGCGGCGCTTCACTGTTGGGCTGTCGGGGGTCTTTATCTGATCCTGTAGGCATTACGTCACGATTTCCTTAACGATAAATAGGCTCTCTCAGCCTTGATTATAGCCAAAAGGCGCGTTGATTTGGCCGCCGGGTAGGGCAACCGGCTAATTTGTGAGCTTAACGCGTTCGTTCATCGGGTGAAATGTTGCTGCCTACCGATAGGTAAAATTCTTATGCCAGCCCCGTGCCAGCGCGGTTTTTTTCGTTCATCGACCCCCAATTTTTATCTGTTTCATCACCAAGAAAGCGTTTACTCATGATGTGGCGCTGCGGTTTACCCGCCGCAGCGTGGCTGCAGCCGTAGGGGCTGGAACGGTTTCAACTGTAATCACTAGATAAATTGGAAGGTCATATGAAATTACTTAATCACCCCACCTGTCGTCCGTTTACCGAAGCGGGCAATTTGACACAGATTTCCGCCTACTATGAGGAGGAGCGGCACATCATGTGGATGCTGCTGCGCGCTGAGCCGCGCCCTTGTTTTAATCAGGCGTTAATCGAAGACATCATGACGCTGGCGCAGGCCGCCAAAGAGTCATCATTGCAGTTTGATTTTTGGGTCACGGGTTCGCTGGTACCCAATATGTTCAACGTGGGCGGCGATTTGCAGTTTTTCGCCGAGGCGATTAAAAATCGCAAGCGTGAGGCGATGATGGCTTACGCACGAGCCTGCATTGATTGCGTGCATGCGGCGGCACGCGGTTTTGATACCGGAGCGGTCAGTATCGCGATGGTGGAGGGCAGTGCGCTGGGCGGTGGCTTTGAGGCGGCGCTGGCGCACCATTTCGTTTTGGCGCAGAACAATGCGCGTATGGGGTTCCCGGAAATTGCGTTTAATCTGTTCCCCGGCATGGGCGGTTATTCGCTGGTGGCGCGTAAAGCAAACATGCGCCTGGCGGAAGAACTGATTTGGGGCGGTGAGTCGCATACCGCGGAGTGGTTTGAAAGCCGTGGCCTGGTCGATCAGTTATTCCAGCCCGGCGACGCTTATATAGCTACCCGTACCTTTATCGATACCATTCGGCCCAAACTGAACGGCATGCGTGCCATGCTGCGCGCCCGTCAGCGGGTGTTGCAGTTGACGCGTTCGGAACTGATGGACATTACCGAAGACTGGGTGCATTCGGCCTTCACCATCGAGGAGAAAGATCGCGCCTATATCGAACGTCTGGTGATGCTGCAGGACCGTCACACCCTGAACCTGCGTCGAGCCGGCTAATGTTGCCCTGCCCGCCTCACGCTGAGGAGGATGGCGGGCGATAAGACTGCAGCCAATGCTCCAGCTGTTCCGGGAGCATTGGCCGCGCGAACAGGAAACCCTGTTTTTCATCCACGCCGATTTCATCGAGGAACCGATTTTCGCTTTCTGTTTCCACGCCTTCGGCGATCACCCGGAATTTAAGCGCTTCGGCCGCCGCGACGATGGCACGCACCAGCGATTGTGAAACCGGATTATCATTCACCCCACGCACAAAGCTTTTATCCAGTTTAATGGCATCGAGCGGAATACGCGCCAGCTGTGCCAGCGAAGAGTAGCCGGTGCCAAAATCATCAAGATGGACCTGGGCACCCAGTTGGCGTAGCCGGGTGATCACTTCGCGAGCGCGTTTCTCATCCTCTATCAGGCTACTTTCCGTGAGTTCGAAATCCAGCAGGCAGGGGGTCAACTGATTGTGCTGCAACACCTGCGCCAGATCTTCAACGATAGAGTCATCCACCAACTGGCGGGCGGAAAGATTGACCGCGACCCGCAGTGGTAATCCCTGCCGTTGCCACTGAGCAGCCTGTTTGGCGGCGGTTTGCAGCACCCAACGGCCAAGCGGGCCGATCAGACCCGACTCTTCCGCGTAAGAGATAAACTGCAGCGGCGGGATCAGGCCGCGCTCGGGTGAATCCCAGCGCACCAGCGCTTCCACGCTACAGACTCTGCCGCTGAGTGCCTCTATTTTGGGTTGGTAATACACCACCAGTTGATTTTGTTCCAAGCCCTTCCGCAGGTTGGTGTCCAGCCACATGTATTCCGCGACGCGCTTATTCATTTCTGGCGAGAACACGGTATAGGTCCGTTTGCCGTGCTCTTTGGCGACATACATGGCGGTATCGGCACTGCGGATCAGGCTGTCGAGGTCGTTACCGTGTTCGGGACACAGCGCGATACCAATAGAACAGCCGGTATAAACTTCGATAAGCCCTATGCGGAACGGCGTTTTCAGCCGGTCGATAATATGCTGGGCCAGGCGTTGCAGCATTTCACGGTCCGCCTGCTGGGCCAGCACCAGAAATTCATCGCCGCCCAAGCGTGCCAGAGTTTGGTCTTCACCCAGACAGCCGAGCACCGCCAGCGATACCTCCACCAATAAACGGTCGCCGAACATATGGCCGTAGGCGTCGTTAACCTTTTTAAAGTTGTCGAGATCGAGATACACCAGCCCAACACTGTGGCCATCGCGAGTGGCGATCGACTGGGTGATTTTGTCCTGAATGGCATTGCGATTGGGCAGGCCGGTAATGATGTCGGTATTGGCCAGTACCCGCAAACGTTCCTGGGCGCGGCGTTCTTCGGTGATATCGGTACCGGAGCAAATCAGAAAGACTTCATTTTTACCGCTGCCACTGTGGACGAACTTGTTGCGGAACAAAAACAGCCGCTCACCTTTCACCGTTTTAATCCAGCGTTCCACCTCATAGGATGAACCATTACGGAAAAAACCGGCGATGTTGCGGCGTGAGGCCGAGGCTTCCTCCGGGCTCATAAATAACTGAAAGACGTTCTTACCAATGACATCATGTTCGTGCAGGCCGGTGTACTCTTCGCTCAGGCGGTTGAAGCGCTGAATGCGGCCGTGCTGATCGACAATCACAATCACGGAGTTGGCTTCGGACACCACCTGCTCGGCAAAGGAAAGGCCGTGCACCAAATCACGGGCGACCGATTGAGTGTCGCTGAAGGCGGAGGCGGTACCTGCCCATTCCAGATTGTTGACTCGCCTTCCGACCAGATGCAGATGAATCAGTTCACCGCCGAGCGTAATGGTGATATCAAGGCTGGCGGTAATCCCGCTCAGGCGACGTATTTTAGCCGCCTGCATGGCGCTGAGCGCCACGGCCATATGGGTTTTGCCTTTGACTGCCGACAACGCCAACGCATTGCTGTCAAACGCCAACCGCCAATAAGGGCTGTTGGTGCCGAAGTGGGCGTTAAGAAGCATAGGGCCTTGGTCTGCGAACATGATGATTCCTCAAAAGGGCACGACAGCCAGGTCTGTGCGATGAGCGCAGCCGCAGGTTTCTGGCCCGGGAGTGGCCGTAGTGCACGTATCTCCATCATATAACACGTTTTTCATCGGCGGGGGATGAAACTATTATATAAGCAATAATTAGATTTGCCCTGTAATCGTCAGATTGCCCCACGTTTTAAAGTGTAAGTGAGAACCTGAGATTTCGAGAGGTGAGTACGATTTTAGCGTACCAGTGCTGCGATCGTTTTGTTGCAGAGCGGTTGTAGCAGAAGGGGCTACATTATAATAAAGTGGGCCGCCGGCAGGAATAATCCTATAGAAACAGACACCATGTTGTGGTGCATTTTATGCGGTGGGAAACCAAACTTTCCAAATAATACGCACCATCTTCATAATTCATTCATTATTGATGAATAAAAGTGTTTCGGGCTTTAATAAATTTACACTCCATCGCATTACTATATATTTATCGGCCTATTATTATCTCCGACGAAAGATGAGCCTGTTCACGTACAGCGCTCCTGATGAAGAATAATTTTAAGGAAATGATTATGCGTAAACTGACCGCTTTATTTGTCGCCTCTACTCTGGCACTGGGTTCTGCTTCCATGGCCTTTGCTGCAGATACCACGGCAGCACCGGCAACGACAGACGCCACCCCGATGAACATGAAAATGATGCATCACAAAGGTGAAGGGAAAGGTGGGCCGTTTGCCGGCCTGAACCTGACCGAGCAGCAGCGCCAGCAAATGCGCGATATCATGAAAGAATCGCACCAGAAACGCGGCGAAGGGACTAAAGAAGAACGCCAGGCATTGCATAGCATGGTCGCTTCCGACAGTTTCGATGAAGCCAAGGCGAAAACCCAAATTGACGCCATCAGCAAAGCACAGTCCGAACATATGCTGGAGCGCGCCAAAGCTGAAAATAAAATGTATAACCTGCTGACCCCTGAGCAGAAAAAACAATACAATGAGAATTATCAGAAACGCGAACAGAAAATGATGGAACACATGAAAAACATGAAGTCGAAAATGACGACTGCACAGTAATAATTTCATGTGGTAATTAAAAAGGGCCAGAGTAATCTCTGGCCCTTTTGCTTTATCAGCTAAAAACGATTTACTCCAATGAGAGGTGAGGAGAGCTCTCCTTCGCTAAACGGGTAATATGTAGAAACTGTTCAGTAACGATATGTGAAAAACGTGGATCGTTAATATGATAAGTCGTTTTTATCAGCCGTCGTTTGTTGGTTGGCTGGAGGGTATTTTCTAACGCCTGTGTAAAAGCGACCAATGCCTGTGGATCCCAAAATGGCTGTCCCGGAGCATCCAGTGCGGATACGCCTCCTCCCGGGATCACAAACCGTATCTCACCGGTGCAGGCATTTATTTTTCCCCCAATCCAGCGCCCCATGATCGCATTCTCCTGCGGAGTGGTGCGAACCAAAGTAACCTGTGAGTTGTGTTGATGGATCAAGCGGTCGGCATAATGCGCCGGTACCCTTTCTGCGGGGCCAAAATTAATCATATCCACTGCGCCACAGGATAGTACGCAGGGGATGCGAGTGCGGGCGATGGCACCAAAGCGCTCTTCATTGCAGGGAAGAACCCCACCGAGCAGATAATCGGCCACCTCGGTTGTGGTCAGATCCAACGCTGCGCTCAGCAAACGACTGTCGATCAGTTTTTCCAACGTTCTGCCGCCACTGCCCGTGGCGTGGAATACCAGGCAGTCCCATTGAGGCTCGAGTGCGGCAACCACCCTTTGTATGCACGGGGTAGTGACGCCGAACATTGTCAGACCGACAGCCGGTTTATCCTCGATGTCATGAACGGTGGCGAAACGCACCGCCCCGGCAATCTGGCATGCGGCATTGCTCAGGACGCGGCGCGATATGCTGTTCAGGCCGGCTATATCCGTGACGGAATACAGCATGGTGATATCACTGTTGCCGACATACTGCGAGACGTCGCCTGCTGCCATACTTGAAACCATTAATTTAGGCAGGCCGATGGGTAATTTTTGCATCGCCGGAGTGATAATGGCTGTGCCGCCAGAACCGCCCAAACCAAGCACAGCCGCGATATCGTGGCGTGTCAGGAGAAAACGTTCGAAGGCGAGTGCCATGGCGGTAATGGCCTGGCTGCGGTTGGGGCAAAATACGGCCTTGGCCCCTTCGGGATGATACCCGGCAACTTCTTCTGCACAGATATCGACTGCCGGGTTGGCCGGCCGTTTGTTGGTAGAGAGATCGACGGTAATAGTGGGTAAACCGAGGCTGGCGATCGTCTGGCGAACATACTCCAGTTCTTGTCCTTTGGTATCTGCTGTGGTAGCAATATAGACAAAATTTGAAGTATTAAGCATTGCTCTTTCCTGCCGAATTTCTAATTTTATATTTTAAATTATAGCGTTAAATAATTTTGTGGGACCCTGGTGTTGGTCGTTTAAGTTAGAATGATTAATATATCTACATAATGAGACGGCCGTATCATTTGTGCAAGCCCAGTTCAGTTCGAAATGAGACACCTGTCTCATTTTTGAGCGTTTTAATGCTGCCGATAAAGCGGGATATTGTCGGTTTGATGGTTATCGCATCCTGTCCCGGGAGTGGGAGATGCGAAGAAGTATGAGGTTGTCGTGCTAATAACTGCCTTTCCCATGAAACAGGAAAAATCTCTGACCTCTGCCCGGGCCAGAACTCATCATTTACTGTTGACCAGTGCCATGACGTTGTATGACGAAGGAGTCTTTCCGTCGATCACTGAGCTGGCGGCGCATGCGCAGGTGTCACGGGCCACGGCTTATCGTTATTTCCCCACTCAAAGTGAATTGATTGCCGCGGTAGTGGCTGAAAGTCTGGGGCCGATCCTGGACTGGCAACCGCAGGATCATGATGCTTTGAAACGCATTCAACAACTGCTGGCTTTCGCCTACCCTCAGATGGAACAACATGAAGGGGCCTTACGTGCCGCGCTGCAGCTTTCGTTGCAACAGTGGGCGAAAGCGACGCCGGGGGAAAAATTCGTCCGCGGAAACCGCAAACGCCTGCTGAACCTGGCGGTCGAGCCACTGCAGGATAAACTGCCACCTGAGGCATTGCAGCGGGTGATTCATTCTTTCTCGCTGATCTATGGCTCGGAAGTGTTCCTGGTACTGAAAGATATTTGGGGTCTGGATCTCGGTGGCATTCAGGATGTGACGCAATGGATGGCGAAAGCCATTATCCGCCAGGCCGAAGAAGATGCGATGAACAGCAGAAAACCGCTAGCATGATAGTCCAATTTTTACGGTCATTCTCGGCGAAAACCAGCACATTTCACTGAGTGAGTATTGGCAATAGTTATAATTAAAACTGATAAAAAGAGCATATTAAGCATTTTTTTACCGGCCGTATGGAGATGTCCCTACGGCCTTTTTTTTTCTATTATCCCTATTTTTCATTGAATTATATTTTATCCTTAGCCCTATAAATTCACTCTTCTTGCTGGTAATAGCCATCGAAGATCCTTATGTCTTTCCCCCTATTTTATCGATCCTCAGATTTGCCGTTTAGGTCATCCAGCGCCTTGACCCATTAGGCGCGCTTGAGATTGTTGTGCTTTATTTATTTGGTGTTACGAAACTGTTACACAAAAAAATCAATAAAACATTTGCAAACAACAATGGACGGTATCTGGGATGGAAAATAGACGTAGAGGAGTCAAGCCTGTTCAGGCGGCCTTCGGCTGGCCTGAAATTGGTGTTAATCGCGCACAGTGGAGTGCGATGCTTTTTTGCCTGGCGGCGATCGGTGGGGTGCAGGCTGCGCCTTATGTTGAGAGCGGTAAGCCGGGCGATCCTGCCAGTTGGCGCAGTAATGAATTCAACGCCGAGTGGGGCCTGGGGGCAATCCACGCCGATCAGGCCTACGCCGCGGGTTATAGCGGAAAAGGTGTAAAACTCGGCATTTTCGATCAGCCGGTGTATGCCAAACACCCGGAGTTTGCCAGCCAGAATAAGGTGATCAATCTGGTCACTACCGGCATTCGCGAATACACCGATCCCTACATTCCGGTGAAGAAAGGCGACGAATTCCGCTATGACGGCACGCCGAGCGTGGATTCCGACGGCACCCTGGGTTCACACGGCACCCATGTGGGCGGCATCGCTGCCGGCAACCGCGATGGGGGGGAGATGCACGGCGTGGCGTTTAACGCACAAATCATCAGCGCGGAAAACGGCGACCCCGGCCCGGAAGACGGCATCATACTCGGTAACGATGGAGCGGTGTACCAGGCCGGTTGGGATGCGTTGATCGCCAGTGGCGCGCGCATTATCAACAACAGCTGGGGTATTGGCATCACTGAGAAGTTTGATCAGGGTGGCAAGGATCCGGCCTATCCCCACTTCACGCTCACCGACGCGCAAAAGCAATTCGATCAAATCAAACAGATCCTCGGTACCAAAGCCGGTGGCGCTTATCAGGGCGCGATCGATGCAGCACGCAGCGGTATTGTCACCATTTTTGCCGCCGGTAACGACTCCAACCTCAATAACCCGGACGCCATGGCCGGTCTGGCCTATTTCGTGCCGGAGATAGCCCCCAACTGGCTGTCGGTCGCCAGTCTGCAGGATCCGAACAACACCGGCGATTACAGCATCAGCACCTTCTCCTCCCGCTGTGGTTATACCGCCAGCTTCTGCGTTGCCGCACCGGGCACCAGGGTGTACAGCTCAATTATCGAAGGCAACAGCATCGATAACCTGACCACCGGTTACGCCAAATACAGCGGGACCTCAATGGCGGCACCGCACGTGGCCGGCAGCATTGCAGTGCTGATGGAGCGTTTCCCGTATATGACCGGCGCGCAGGCTGCTACGGTGCTGAAGACCACCACTACCGATATGGGCGCGCCGGGGATCGATGCGCTGTACGGCTGGGGAATGATCAATCTGGGCAAGGCGATTAACGGCCCGGGCATGTTTGTTACCGAGCAGGATATTCCTGAAGAATTCCGCGTTAGCGGCGCTTACGGTCCCGAGCAGTTCGTGGTGAATTTGCCGGGCGTCGGTGGGGTGCTGGACAAAGGCAAACCCACCGAGCGCGTGTGTGACGATATTCATTGCGGGCTGGATACCTGGAGCAACGATATTTCCGGCCACGGTGGCCTGACCAAACTGGGTATCGGCACTCTGGTGCTGACCGGCAACAACAGCTACGCGGGGCCGACGTTGATCAATCAAGGCTTGCTGGCGATCAACGGTTCGGTCACTTCCGATGTCACGGTGCAAAATGCCGGTGTGCTGGGCGGTTCCGGCACTGTGGGGTCACTGACCGCCCGCAGCGGCGCTACCGTGGCACCGGGCAACTCGATCGGCACGCTGAATGTGGCGCGTAACGTCAGCTTCGAGCCGGGCTCCCGTTATGCGGTGGAAGTGGCGCCAAACGGCCAGAGCGATCGGATCCAAAGCAGCGGATCGGCAACGATCGATGGCGGTGAAGTCGTGGTGTTGCAGGAACAAAACGCCAACTTGCTGTCGCAAGGTAGCGTGAGCAGTTTGCTTGGCCGACAGTACAACATTCTGACTGCCCAGCAGGGTATCAGCGGGCAGTTTGCTTCCACTTCAACTTTCTCTCCCTTCCTCGGCGCCGGGCTGGCCTACCAGCCTAATCAGGTCACGCTGAACGTGGGCCGTAACGACACTTCCTTTGCCAGCGTGGCACAAACCCAAAACGAGCGCGCAGTAGCCGCCGCGGCGGATGCTCTGGCGGCAGGCAACCCGGTGTACGAGAGCATCCTCAACGCCGGTTCGGCAGGGGAAGCGCGTCAGGCATTCCGTCAGTTGTCGGGGCAGATCCACGCGGATATCGCCTCGGCACAGGTTAACGACAGCCGTTACCTGCGTGATGCGTTGAACGGCCGCCTGCGGCAGGCGGAAGGGTTGGCGACCTCGCCTGACATCAAGGCGGACGACGACGGCGGTGCCTGGGCGCAGTTGCTGGGGGCCTGGGACCATGCGTCGGGCGACGCCAATGCGACCGGCTATCAGGCCTCGACCTACGGCGTGCTGGTGGGGCTGGACTCGGCACTGGCGGACGACTGGCGGTTAGGCGTGGCGACCGGTTACACCCGCACCTCACTGGACGGCGGCTACGGCTCGAATGCCGACAGCGACAACTACCACCTGGCGGTGTACGGCGGCAAACAGTTCGGTGAGCTGGCGCTGCGTGCCGGCGGTGGCTACACCTGGCACCGCTTCGATACTTCGCGCTCGGTCAATTACGGCATGCAGTCAGATCGCGAAACCGCGAAATACAGCGCACGCACCGAACAGGTGTTTGCCGAAGCGGGTTACAGCGTGAAGGCCGACTGGGTGAATCTGGAGCCGTTCGCCAACCTGGCGTACATCAACTTCCAGAACAACGGTATTTCGGAAGACGGCGGGGCTGCGGCGCTGCACGGCGACAAACAGCACACCGACGCCACGGTATCGACGCTGGGGCTACGTGCGGATACCGAGTGGCAGGCGAGCAAAACCACCTCGGTGGCGCTGCGCAGCGAGCTGGGCTGGCAGCATCAGTACGGCGATTTGGATCGCGGCACCGGGCTGCGTTTCAACGGTGGCAGTTCGCCGTTCGTGGTGAACAGCGTGTCGGCCTCCCGTGACGGTGCGGTGCTGAAGGCCAGTGCGGAGGTGGCGGTGAACAAGAACGCCACGCTGTCATTGGGCTACGGCGGCCTGCTGTCGCAAAACTACCAGGACAACAGCGTCAACGCTGGCTTCACCTGGAAATTCTGATCTTAAAAAACAGAGGGACAAACCGCCTCGTCGGGGGGCGGTTTGACTAAAACAAAAAAGGATAAGGGAATGAAGCAAGCTACAGGAAAGAACAAACCGGCATTGACGCCAACATGGAAACTGAACGCCTTGTTGTGCGCGCTATTGGCGGCCGGTGGTGCGCAGGCTTCCACCTATACCGAAGGCGGCAGAACTGGCGATCCGGCAAGCTGGCGCAGCAATGAATTCAATGCCAACTGGGGGTTGGGGGCCATTCACGCTGACGAGGCCTATGCCGCGGGTTATACCGGTAAAGGGCAAAAGGTGGGCATCTTTGATACCCCAGTGAACCAGCACCCTGAATTCGCCGGTGACGGCAAACTGGTGAACGTGGTGACCCAGGGCTATCGCGCCTATACCGATCCACATCGCGAGGGGATTAACGCTGGCGATCGTTTTTACTTCGACGGCACCTTCCATTTCTACAGTGGTTCACAGGGCATGTTGAGTAACCACGGCGTACACGTCGCCGGCATCAGTGGGGCTAACCGCGACGGCACCGGCATGCATGGCGTGGCCTTTGACTCACAAATCATCAGCGTGGATAACGACAACGATGGCCCGGCCTATGGCGAATTCCTCGGGCTGGATGGCAGCGTAACCAACGCCGGTTGGCAGGCGATGATCAACACTGGCGTGCGGGTTATCAATAACAGTTGGGGCGTCAGTATTCCCGATTTCCTGTCGGATAATGGCAAAAAGCCAGACGCGCTGCATTTTGAACTGAAAGACGCACAGGAACAGTTTGATCAGGTGAAGCCGCTGCTGGGCAGCCTGGCGGGTGCGGGTTATCAGGGCGCGATCGATGCGGCGCGTAAAAACATTTTGGTGCTGTTCGCCGCCGGTAACGACGGTAACTACAACCAACCGGACGTGATCAGCGGCCTGGCCTATTTTGTGCCGGATATTGCGCCTAACTGGCTGTCGGTTGCCAGCGTTGCACAGGATGCCGCCTCCACCAACAGCGTGCCTTATACCATTAGCAGCTTCTCTTCACGCTGCGGTTACACCGCCAGTTTCTGCGTTTCGTCACCGGGCAGTAAAATCTACAGCACCGTGGCCAATGGTTCCGATCCGAATCAATTGGTCTCGGACTATGGCAATAAAAATGGTACCTCAATGGCGACGCCACATGTGACCGGCGCGGTTGCCGTGTTGCTGCAGCGTTTCCCGTACATGACGTCGGCGCAAATTGCCGACGTGTTGAAGACCACCGCCACCGATATGGGCGCACCGGGGATCGATGCGCTGTACGGCTGGGGGATGATCAATCTGGGCAAGGCGATTAACGGTCCGGGCATGTTCTATACCGTCGAAGATATTCCTGAAGAGTTCCGCATTCCGGATCCGACAGGCGTGGCTTACGGCTCGTCACAGTTTGTCGCCAACATTCCCGGCTTCGGGGCGCAAATCGATCAAGGTACGTTGCAGGCTCGCACTTGTGATGACTACCACTGTTCGGTGGAAGTCTATTCCAATGACATCTACGGCCATGGTGGCCTGACCAAGGAAGGCCAAGGGGCGCTGGTACTGACCGGTACCAATACCTATACCGGCCCGACCTGGGTAAATACCGGCTTGCTGGCGATCAACGGCTCGGTCACTTCGGACGTCACGGTGCAAAACGCTGGCGTGCTGGGTGGCTCCGGTACGGTAGGGTCACTGACCGCCCTCAGCGGCGCTACCGTGGCACCGGGCAACTCGATCGGCACGCTGAATGTGGCGCGTAACGTCAGCTTCGAGCCGGGCTCCCGTTATGCGGTGGAAGTGGCGCCCAATGGCCAGAGCGATCGGATCCAAAGCAGCGGATCGGCAACGATCGGCGGCGGCGAAGTGGCCGTTTCGCTGGAGAACAACACCAATCTGCTGTCGCAAAGCGAAGTTCGCAGCCTGCTCGGCCAGCAGTACAACATTCTGACCGCTCAGCAGGGGATCAGCGGACGGTTTGATTCGGTGGCACCGAACTACCTGTTTCTCGGCGCCGGGCTGACCTATCAACCCAATCAGGTCACGCTGAACGTGGGCCGTAACGACACCTCCTTTGCCAGCGTGGCAGCCACCCAAAACGAACGTGCGGTGGCGGCAGCGGCGGATGCCCTGACAGCGGGCAACCCGGTGTACGAGAGCATCCTCAACGCCGGTTCGGCAGGGGAAGCGCGTCAGGCGTTCCGTCAACTGTCCGGGCAGATCCATGCGGATATCGCCTCGGCACAGGTCAACGACAGCCGTTACCTGCGTGATGCGCTGAACGGCCGTCTGCGGCAGGCGGAAGGGTTGGCGACCTCGCCGGACATCAAGGCGGACGACGACGGCGGTGCCTGGGCGCAGTTGCTGGGGGCCTGGGACCATGCGTCGGGCGATGCCAATGCGACGGGCTATCAGGCCTCGACCTACGGCGTGCTGGTGGGGCTGGACTCGGCATTGGCGGACGACTGGCGCCTGGGCGTGGCGACCGGTTACACCCGCACCTCGCTGGACGGCGGCTACGGCTCGAATGCCGACAGCGACAACTACCACCTGGCGGTGTACGGCGGCAAACAGTTCGGTGAACTGGCGCTGCGTGCCGGCGGGGGCTACACCTGGCACCGTTTCGATACTTCACGTTCGGTCAATTACGGCATGCAGTCAGATCGCGAAACCGCGAAATACAGTGCGCGCACCGAGCAGGTGTTTGCCGAAGCGGGTTACAGCGTGAAGGCCGACTGGGTGAATCTGGAGCCGTTCGCCAACCTGGCGTACATCAACTTCCAAAACAACGGTATCTCGGAAGACGGCGGGGCTGCGGCGCTGCACGGCGACAAACAGCACACCGATGCCACGGTATCGACGCTGGGGCTGCGTGCGGATACCCAGTGGCAGGTGAGCAAAACCACCAGCGTGGCGCTGCGCAGTGAACTGGGCTGGCAGCATCAGTACGGCGATTTGGATCGCGGCACCGGGTTGCGTTTCAACGGGGGCACTTCTCCCTTCGTGGTGAACAGCGTGTCGGCCTCTCGCGACGGTGCGGTGCTGAAAGCCAGTGCGGAAGTGGCGGTGAACAAAAACGCCACGCTGTCACTGGGTTACGGCGGGTTGCTGTCGCAAAACTACCAGGACAACAGCGTCAACGCTGGTTTCACCTGGAAATTCTGATCTACTTATCTTAATTTTTGTTACCTAACACTGGGGCCAGCTTGCTGGCCCTATTTTTTTGCATTTTAACGGCAGGGATCACCTATGCTGCAGCATGCGGTGGGGGTTAAAGCGGCAATAAAAAAACCGGGACCCTTGCGGATCCCGGTTCAAAGTGGGGTAAAACATATTTTAGCGCTACGGCCCAAATTACGACGAGGATCTATTGCATACATTCTCTACGTCGTAACTGAAACGAGCTTTCCCTGGTGTCATTATGATTATTGGTGATGCGATCTTACTATTGTTATATTTTTATTGTGGTGTTGCTGTGTGTCTCTTCTGATACCATGTTTGACTATATAATGTGGTATGTCAAGCAATGTTTAGGTTATACATTGTACCATATACCAGTTTTGGATCGCTTTTTTGCACGGCAAGTATGAAAACGACTGAAAAAACAGCAAAAAAAATCGAAGGAAAAAATGGATAACAATCACCAGAAATTCGATTCACAGTCGATAGCAAACCGGGTCAGGGAACTGTTTGTACATTATGGGATTGGTAAGCGTCAGCATGCCAAAGAGCTCAGCCGCATTCTGGATCTGAGTTTTTCGCATGCGCATCGTAAGCTAAAGGGGCAAAGTCCCTGGACTCTGGAACAAATTAACAATGTCGCGGCGGCATTAGGGGAGACGCCCGCCGCGATCGTGGATACTGGCACTGAAAGTGACATCTCCGCACAAACTATTGCACGGGATGCCATCTTTTACCTGGGTGGGGTCGAGTTAGCCTGTGTGGGTTATATCGGCCATGAACTGGTTGGCGGACGAACGTCGGAATATGTGGCATTGCAACAGGCAGGGCAATGGTGTGTTTATCGTGCGGATGATGCGCCGCAGGGGCAACGTTACTGCGTGGAGTTGATAGAGCTGCGACCTGCCGCCGTTGAAGACGAACGCTTGAGCATTGCGGTACTCGATGATTCACACCTGGCGGCCGATGAGCTGACAAAATACCTCAACGGGCGCGGTTTTCATGCCGTGGCGTTTTATGATGTCGGCAGTTTTAACCTGGCGTTGCAGCAGAGCCTGTTCGATGGGTATGTGGTCGACTGGTTGATTGGTCAGGAAACGGCAGACCAATGTATTGAAGCCATCCGCGCCTCGGATAATCCGGATGCGCCGGTTCTGGTTCTCACCGGCCAGTTAGGGACCGATCAGCGGGAATCTGAAATCGCCAGAGCGATGCGTGACTATGACGTGCTGGGGCCTTATGAAAAACCAGTGCGGCTCCATGTGATTGAAGCCGCACTGTTGCGCTGTTTTAATCTCTAGCGGCCAGCAGTGAAGCCAGTGCGGAAGACAACGCGTCCAGCCTGACCGGCTTCATCAAGTAATCGTCGAACAGCGCCCGCTGTTCGGCAGACAGTTGTTCCGGGGTATAAGCGCTGATGCCCACGATAGGAATACCGCGATTGGGGCCACGTTGGCTGCGTAATTGTTTAGCCAGCGCGGCACCGTCAATGCCGGGCATTTGCAGATCCAGCAGTAACGCGTCGTAGGGGCGCCTGAGCAGCTTTTGCAGCGCCCGTTCCGACGAGTTGCACAGTTCATGTTGATAGCCGAGCTTGTCCAGCAGCGCCGCGAAGGCGTCACTCACCGATTTGTTGTCATCAACCACCAGGATATGTTGCTGTTTTTGCCCCAGGCCCTGGTGGTGGTGAGGTATTTCGTCCCGCTGTTCTTCATTGCTGATTTCAACCGGAATACTGACGATAAAGGTACTGCCTTTTTTGGGCTCACTGTAGACGGTAATGCTGCCGTCGAGCAGCGTGACCAGCCCGTGAACAATCGCCAGCCCCATACCGACGCCGCCATACTGCCGGGTATGTGACTGATCAAGCTGGGTGAAGGGCTGGAATATCTGGTCGATCATCTCTTTTTCGATGCCGATACCGGTATCAGTGACCTCAATGATCAATGAATTGCCGCTAGGTTGCCGCCGCAGGCTGCTATACAGCGTGATGGTGCCGCTCTCGGTATATTTGAACGCGTTGGTCAGCAGGTTGACGATAATCTGCCTGATGCGCAGTGGGTCGGAATGTATCTGCAGATGGCCGCACTCCACTTCACACAGCAGCGTCACCTGTTCTTTCTGACTCAGCGTATTTATTTCATTCGCCGTTTCTTCGACCAGTCGCTGAACGTCGAAGGGCGCGATACGCAGTTCCATCATCCCGCTGTCCAGGTGTGCGTAATCGGTCAGATCTTTCATCTGGCTTTCAATTTGCTGCGCGGCGGTTTCCAGCCGTTGGAAGGTGTCCGCATGCTCGGCCGACACCTTGGTATTCACCAGCACATCAATGGCAGACATAATGCTCTGCAGCGAGGTGCGCAGCTCGTGACCAATGGCCCCCAGGAAGGCATTTTTGGTGCGAGTGGCTTTCTCCGCCTCAATCGCTTTGGCTTGCTGCCGGATGGTCAGGCGCTGTTGGCGCAGCACAATCAGGGTGATGGCGATCAGCGCGATCACCGAGAACATCACGATCACCAGACCATAAAAAATGATGTGTCGTTTTTCGATATAGTCTTCGTAGGCGGCGGTGCGCTGCTTCACTTCGGCGTGATCGGTCAGGTTGGCCATCTCAATGGCATAGGGCTTGATTTGCCTCATGGCCTGCGAAATAAGCGAGAAATCAATCTTCGGGCTGTTGAGCAAATTATCAATCTGATCCATTTTCTCGCGCATGTGTATGATCACTTCGGGATAACCCGGTTCGGCGTACAGTGGCTGGGTGGATTCGGACACCGTTTCCAGCACGTAAAAGCGAGAATAAAGGATTTCAAATTTAAGCCGCAGATCTTCGCTATCCACCTTCGGTGCGTTTTTCTGCTGTTCGACCAGGGTCTCAAACTCAGCCAGCTTGATGGAAAATTTGGCGATCGACCAGGAGTAGTTCTCCTGGGTGCCGGCGATAGCATACAGCCCCTTCTTTGACAGGGTTGCGCTGTAGTAATACAGCGTCACCGTAGAGGCAACCAAAAACAGTGCGGCAAAAATAGCCGGGATCGCCAGCCTGCTGTTGCTTTTAAACCCTGTGAGCTTCATTTGATCACTATCCTGTCCACTTGCCAGATAAAGCGTGAGTTGTAGAGCGGGGAATTCAACTCAGGCCCTGCGGCATCCCTGGGATAAACCAAAAACAGCGGGCCGAAGTTTCGGATCTTCAGCATTTCGCCATCCATCTTGTAGGCCAAAATCATATTGTATTTCTCGACGTCGGACAGCGGCACGTCGATGTAGTAATCATTCAGCGCGTAAAACGTCAGCGTGCTGCCTTTGGCCCCGACACGCGCCAGAATGTCCGCTACGGCAACCCCTTCAAACTTTCTTTGCGGCGTCCAGGAGGTTGAGGTGGTGATGCTGCTCACCGGCATCGCCAACAGTTGTTTATCGGTAAACAGATAGCTTTTCTTTACCGGGTCGGTGGTGTTTTGGATGTTGCCCGAGACTTCCAGAGTAAAACTCAGTGCGCTGGATTGGACGACCATCAATGCAAAAAATGCCAACGTGATGTTTTTAAATAGTTTGAACAGCATCGGTGTTCTCCAGTGTCGCGGATGCTTACATGAGCTCCGCCCATTGATCAGGCAAAATAATGGCAGAAAATAACAGTCTGTGTTGAAGGGAATGGTAAAGAGCACGAAAAGAAAAGGCCAGGGATTAACCCTGGCCTCGGTTTGTGCTGATTTTTGCGCTTAGCGCATGGTGACAAACTCTTCCGCAGCGGTCGGGTGGATCGCCACGGTGTTGTCGAAGTCTTTCTTGGTGGCGCCCATTTTAATCGCCACGGCGAAGCCCTGCAGGATCTCGTCCATGCCGAAGCCAATGCCGTGCAGGCCAACAATCTTCTCTTCTTTACCCACGCACACCAGCTTCATGCGGCACGGCTGGCGGTGCTGAGTCACGGCGCTGTACATGGCGGTGAAGGAAGATTTATACACTTTCATGCTGTCCGCACCGAATTTCTCGATGGCTTCCGGCTCGGTCAGGCCGATAGTGCCGATTGGCGGGTGGCTGAACACCACGGTAGCGATGTTGCTGTAATCCAGGTGTTCTTCCGGCTTGTTGTTGAACAGGCGTTCGGACAGGCGGCGACCGGCGGCCACGGCAACCGGGGTCAGTTCAACGGCGCCGGTGTTGTCACCTACGGCATAAATGCCCGCTACGTTGGTGTTCTGGTATTTATCGACGTCGATATAGCCATTTTCGTTGGTTTTCACCCCGGTAACGGCCAGGTTCAGATTATCGGTCGCCGGTTCACGGCCGATCGCCCACACCAGGCTGTCGACGGTGAATTCCTTGCCGTTTTCCAACTGCAGCGTCAGGCTGCCGTCGGCGTTTTTAACGATGGCCTTCGGCACTGACTCGGTGTGCAGGCTTGGCCCTTCGGTGTTCATCACTTCCACCAGGGTGTCGACAATCATCGGATCGAAGCTGCGCAGCGGCGCGTGTTTACGCACGAACAGGTGCGTTTCGGCACCCAGTGCATTCAGCACACCGGCGATTTCCACCGCGATATAGCCTGCGCCCACAATGGCAACGCGTTTTGGCATGGCGTCCAAATCGAAGAAACCGTCTGAGTCGATGCCATATTCTGCGCCCGGAATGTCCGGATGGCTTGGGCGCCCGCCGGTGGCGATCAGAATATGGTCGGCGGTGATTTTCTCACCGTTGACTTCAACCGTGTGGGCGTCGATAAAGCGCGCGAAGCCTTTGATCACGTCGACTTTGTTTTTGCCCAGCACGTTGTCGTAGGAATTATGGATGCGGTCGATATAAGCGGTGCGGTTAGCCACCAGCTTTTTCCAGTCAAAGGCGTTGACGGTGGTATCGAAACCGTAATCCGGGCCGTACAGATGAATGGCCTCGGCGATTTGCGCCGCATGCCACATAACCTTTTTCGGTACACAACCCACGTTGACGCAGGTGCCGCCCAGTTCTTTGGCTTCAATCAGCGCGCATTTCTGGCCGTACATGGCTGCCCGGTTGATGGATGCGATGCCGCCGCTGCCGCCGCCAATTGCTAGATAATCGTAATGTTTGGTCATCTGGGATTTCCATGAATTGTGTGAATCGAAGAGCGTAAGAGTTTAACGCCTGATGCAGGTTTGTCGCAAAGATTGCGTCGATGGCTGTGATAGGTGGGGTAAAGGCGCGGCAGGCCGCGCCCCGGATGCTTATTCCGGCACCACCCAGTTCACCAAATGGTGACCATGGCCCGACGGCACCAATATTTTGTGCAGCCATGGCAGCACGTTTTTCATTTGCTGTTCCAGCTTCCAAGGCGGGTTAATCACGATCATGCCGGAGGCAGTCATGCCGCGTTGGTCACTGTCGGGTTTTACCGCCAGTTCGATCTGCAGAATATTGCGGATGCCGGTGGCTTCCAGCTCTTTGAGCATACGTTTGATCTGCTGGCGCATCACCACTGGATACCACAACGCGTAAGTGCCGGTGGCAAAGCGCTTGTGGCCTTCTTGCAGGCCTTTGATCACGTCCTGGTAATCGGTCTTCATCTCGTACGGCGGGTCCATCAGGATCAGCCCGCGGCGCGACAGCGGCGGCAGTTGGGATTTCAACTGCTGGTAGCCATCGGCGCGTTGTACCTTGGCGCGTTCGTCCTTCTGGAACTCGCTGCGCAGCAGCGGGAAGTCGCTCGGGTGCAGTTCGGTCAGGTGGATTTTATCCTGCGGGCGCAGCAGCTGGCGGGCAATCAGCGGTGAGCCAGGGTAGTAGCGCAGCTTTTCGGTACGGTTAAAGTGGTGCACTACACTCATGTAGGCCGCCAGTTCTTCCGGCAGATCGTCACGTTGCCACAGCAGACCAATACCTTCCAGGTATTCCCCGGTGCGTTCAGCGTGCTCACCGCTCAGCTGATAGCGCCCTGCGCCGGAGTGGGTATCCAGATACAGGAAAGGTTTGTCTTTTTCTTTCAGCGATTCAATGATCAGGCTCTGAACGGTGTGCTTGAGCACGTCGGCGTGGTTGCCGGCGTGGAAACTGTGGCGGTAACTTAACATGGCTTGTGGTAATTCCTTGTGCTCCCGACGGAGCGTGCTGAACAGAATAAAGGCTTATATTCTGCACAGTATAAACTGTCTGGGCGGGAAAAACCGGAATGCGTTACCACAGACCCTCTATCAAGGAGCAGGACAATGACCGAGTCGGCTATTCTGGCTAACTATCCCGGCGCGTCGCGCTGGCAATTCGGCGACAGCCCGGCGCTGGCGGATGAGCTGCTGCAACGGGTGCTCGACGGCGACAAAACCGCAACCTGTGGTTCCTATGTCGCCTATCAACAAGAGAAATCACCGCTGGTTGGGGATTATAACGTGATCCTTAATGGTCGGGGTAAGCCCGCCTGTGTGATCAGAACGCTGTCACTGAAGCTGGTTCGTTACTGTGACGTCACCGCCGAGATGGCCGCGCTGGAAGGCGAGGGGGATAAGAGCCTGGCCTTCTGGCGCGAGGGACATCAGGCATTTTTTACTCGCGAAGGGACCTTTTCGCCGCAAATGTGGTTGGTATTTGAAGAGTTTGACCTGGTTGAGGTCCTCTAGTTACGCGGCCGGTTGCTCTAGCGCAGCAACCACCTGCTCGCGCAGCCAGCTATGGGCCGGGTCGAGGTGCGATCGTTCATGCCAGACCATCACCATGTCATAACCTGGTAGTTCCAGCGGCACCGGACAGGTGCGCAGACTGCCCAGCAGTTCCCCCAGCATGCGCGAAGGCAGCATCGCCACCATATCGGATCTCGCCAGCAGCGTGGGAATGAACAGGAAATGCGGCAACGACATCACTACCCGCCGTGTTAATCCCTGAGCTTCCAATAGCGTATCGATCTGAGTACGAAAACCGCCGCCGTCCTGTGAGACCATGACAAATTCAAGCTGGCAGAACTGCTCCAGCGAGGGCGGGGTCTGCAATAACGGATGGTCATGACGACCCACCAGCAGGTAATTCTCGTGGAACAACTGGCGATGTCGCAGCTCGGCGGGGGCCTCTTCACGGGCCAGAAAACCCAGGTCGATCACGCCGTCGGCCAGATCGCGGCTCATGTTTTTGGGTGAAGCTTCACGGATCGCCAGACGGGATTGTGGTGCTGCCAGCCGCAGTTTGGGCAGCATCGGCAACAAAATGGCATATTCGGCCGCGTCGGCGGCGGCCAGTTGCCAGGTCATTTCGGCCCGTAGCGGATCAAACGGCTGTTCCGGCGCCACCAAACGGCCGAGATCGGCCAGCGTCTGGCGCAGTGGCGTCAGCAGGCCGAGTGCGCGTGGCGTGGGCAACATAGCGCGTGAGCCGGGCAGCAACAGAGGGTCATGGTAAATCTCGCGCAGTTTGGCGAGCTGAATACTCACCGAGGGTTGGCTCAGGTTAAGGCGTGCGGCCGCCCGGGTTACGCTGCGCTCAGTGAGCAGCACTTCCAGCGTAACCAACAAATTGAGATCGACCCGCTTTAAATTGTTGATAACTATTCCTCGCATTAAATCTATCAATTTCAACTATAGCGTTAATCCTCTTACCGTGGAACGGACGTCGGAAAAGCCGACGATACCCTAATGGATAAGGACGAAACGATGAAACTGAGCGAGTACGTTGGCTACGATGCGCTGGGGTTGGCCGAACTGGTAAAGAGCGGCGAAGTCAGTGCGCAGGAGCTGCAACAGACGGCGCAGGCCGCGGTTGAGGCAGTGAACCCGGCGATTAACGCAGTGGTGGAACATTGGACGCAGACGCTACCGGAGGGCGAAGGCCCACTGTCTGGCGTGCCTTTCCTGATTAAGGATATCGCCATCAGCATGGCCGGTAAGCGTCTGGAACTGGGGAGTCGATTGGCGCAGGGCAATATCGCGGCGGCAGACAGTTATCTGATGAGCAATATTCGTCGAGCAGGGCTGGTCACCTTTGGTCGCACCACCACGCCGGAAATGGCGTTCAGTACCACCACTGAAGCGGTGCTTTACGGCGCGACGCGCAATCCCTGGAACCCGGATTTCAGCGCGGGCGGTTCCAGCGGCGGAGCCGGTGCGGCGGTTGCTGCCGGGATCGTGCCTATCGCTCATGCCACTGACGCCGCAGGATCGATCCGCGTACCCGCTTCGTCGAATGGCTTGTTCGGCCTTAAACCGACGCGTGGCCGGGTTTCACATGGCCCGGCGATGGATGAAGTGTTCAACGGTTTTGGCGTCCAACTGGGGCTAAGCCGTACGGTGCGCGACAGCGCGGCCTTGCTGGATGCCCTGCAGCATCCACATCTCGGTGAACCCTATTACACCGCGCCTCCGGCACAGAGTTGGCTGTCACAGGTGACGTCTGAACCTGGCCGACTGCGTATCGGCATGATGACTCAGGCATGGAACGGCGGCAAAACCGATCCGCAAATCGCTCAGGCCACGGCCGAGACTGCCGTGCTGCTGAGTGAGTTGGGCCATCAGGTTAGCGAGGTGGATATGGCGATCGGCGTCAGTTGGCAGGAACTGGTGTTCGCCAATGCGCAAATCTGGTGCGCCAATCTGGTCGGTTGGGTCGATGGGTTGAGTCAGGCGACCGGGCGGCCGGTATCAAATGAAACGCTGGAGCCGGAGACGCTGGCTTGTTACCGCTACGGTTTGGCTGCCAGGGCGGTGGATATGGTCGCAGCCCTTGAGGTGCGTAACCGGGTGACTCGCGGCGTCGCGGCCTATTTTCAACAGTACGACCTGCTGCTGACCCCGACTCTGCCCGACCTGCCCTGGCGGATTGGCCGTTATGGCACAGGGACTGCAGGCATGAGCGGCCTGGAGTGGACGGCGCATTTATTCGATCACTCGCCGTTTACGCCGGTATTTAACGTGGCGGGCGTACCGGCGATGTCGGTACCCTTGGCGCAGGATCCGCAGCATAACCTGCCGATAGGCATGCAATTTGTCGCCGGTTTTGGCCGTGAAGGTTTGCTGCTGAAACTGGCTGGCCAACTGGAACGTGCGGCACCCTGGCAGCAGCGACGTCCCGCGATTTGGGCGGGGAATGCATAGCCATTATTGTCCACACTGGCGGTACAGATCCTGCTGAATGCGGTGCAAGGCACTATCTATCAACGCCCGGCCATTGATTTTCCTGCTGCTTGGCTCCATGTTAGATATTCATACGCATTTTAAGGCCTGCCCGCTGCGGCGGGCCCCAACGCTAATCAGGACTGCCCTATGACAAATCCGTTGCTGACCCCGTTTTCCCTGCCACCGTTTTCCGCCATTCGCCCAGAAGATATCGTGCCTGCGGTGCAATCCGCGTTGGCCGATTGCCGCGCTGCGGTAGAGCGCGTTGTCGCGCAGCCGGGGCCATTCACCTGGGATAACCTGTGTCAGCCGCTGGCTGAGTCTGACGATCGCCTGTCGCGCATCTGGTCGCCGGTGGGGCATTTGAACTCGGTAAAAAACAGCCCGGAACTGCGCGCTGCCTATGAGCAGGCGCTGCCGTTGCTGTCTGAATACGGCACCTGGGTAGGGCAACATGAAGGGCTTTATCAGGCTTACCGTAGCCTGAAAGAAGGAGCGGCTTTCGAAAAGCTGACCGCACCCCAGCGCAAGTCGGTAGAAAATGCGCTGCGTGATTTTGAGCTGTCAGGCATCGGCCTGTCGCCGGAAAAACAGCGTCGCTACGGCGAAATCGTCGCGCGTCTGTCCGAACTGGGTTCTACCTACAGTAACAACGTGCTCGATGCCACCATGGGCTGGAGCAAGCTGATTACCGACCAAGCCGAGCTGAGCGGCCTGCCGGAAAGTGCGCTGGCCCAGGCTCAGGCGATGGCACAGGCCAAAGAGCAGGACGGCTGGTTGCTGACGCTGGATATGCCGAGCTATCTGCCGGTACTGACCTACGGCGACAACCGTGCCCTGCGTGAAGAGATGTATCGCGCCTTCGCTACCCGCGCCTCCGATCAGGGGCCGAATGCCGGTAAGTGGGACAACAGCGAAGTGATGGCAGAAACGCTGGCGTTGCGCCACGAATTGGCCCAATTGCTGGGCTTTGACAGCTATGCAGACAAATCGCTGGCGACCAAAATGGCGGAAAACCCGGAGCAGGTGCTCGGTTTCCTCAGCGATCTGGCCAAGCGTGCCCGTCCGCAGGCCGAGCAGGAGCTGGCACAGCTGCGCGCCTTCGCCAAACAGCATTATGGTGTGGATGAGCTGGAAGCCTGGGACATCACCTATTACGGCGAAAAACAGAAACAACACCTGTTCTCAATCAGCGACGAGCAACTGCGCCCGTACTTCCCGGAACAGCGGGTGGTGGAAGGGCTGTTCGAAGTGGTCAAACGCATTTATGGCATCACCGCCAAAGAGCGCAAGGATGTCGATACCTGGCATCCAGAGGTACGCTTCTTTGACCTGTTCGACGCCAACGGCGAGCTGCGCGGCAGCTTCTACCTTGACCTGTATGCGCGTGAAAACAAGCGCGGCGGAGCATGGATGGACGACTGCGTCGGCAGCCTGCGCAAGGCAGACGGCGAGCTGCAAAAGCCGGTCGCCTACCTGACCTGTAACTTCAACCGTCCGCTGGGCGACAAGCCGGCGCTGTTCACCCATAACGAAGTGACCACGCTGTTCCATGAGTTCGGCCACGGCCTACACCATATGCTGACCCAGATCGACACCGCCGGCGTTTCCGGCATCAGCGGTGTGCCATGGGATGCGGTCGAACTGCCAAGCCAGTTTATGGAAAACTGGTGTTGGGAGCCGGAAGCACTGGCGTTTATCTCCGGTCATTATCAGAGCGGCGAGCCGCTGCCGAAAGAGATGCTCGACAAGCTGCTGGCAGCCAAAAACTACCAGGCGGCGCTGTTCATTCTGCGTCAGTTGGAATTCGGTCTGTTCGACTTCCGCATGCACGCCGAATACAGCCCGGAAAAAGGCGCGCAGATCCTGCCAACCTTGGCGGAAGTGAAGAAAATGGTGGCGGTGGTACCTTCACCAAGCTGGGGCCGTTTCCCACATGCTTTCAGCCATATCTTCGCTGGTGGTTACGCGGCGGGCTACTACAGCTACCTGTGGGCGGAAGTGCTGTCGGCCGATGCCTATTCGCGCTTTGAGGAAGAGGGGATTTTCAACGCCGAAACCGGTAAATCCTTCCTCGACAACATCCTGTCGCGCGGCGGTTCGGAAGAGCCGATGGAACTGTTCAAACGCTTCCGTGGCCGTGAGCCGCAGCTGGATGCTATGCTGCGCCATTACGGTATTAAAGGATAACCCCACCGGTGAGCGTGTGTTTATTGTGTGAAGAAGGCGCCGATCCCGGCGCCTTGTCTATTCTGGCGCAGCGCTGGCAGTTAACTTCGGACGACGAGGCGCTGATGGCGCTGGTCTTGACGCCCGAACGGCTGGAGCTGCGCAAGCGTGACGAACCCAAACTCGGGGCGATCTACGTCGATTTCGTCTCCGGCACCCAGGCCCATCGGCGCAAATTTGGCGGCGGGCGCGGTGAAGCGGTGGCGAAGGCGGTCGGCATCAAGGGCAGTTACCGGCCTGACGTGGTGGACGCTACTGCCGGTCTGGGGCGCGATGCTTTTGTACTGGCGTCTCTGGGCTGCCGGGTGCGGATGCTGGAGCGTAACCCGGTGGTGGCGGCATTGCTGGATGACGGCCTGCAGCGCGGCTATCAGGATGCAGAGATCGGCCCATGGTTGCGCGAACGCATGACGCTGTTACATGCCTCCAGCCTGACGGCGTTGGGGGATATTGATCCCCGGCCGGAGGTGGTGTATCTCGATCCGATGTACCCACATAAGCAGAAAAGTGCGTTGGTGAAAAAGGAGATGCGGGTGTTCCAGTCGCTGGTGGGCAGCGACGATGACGCCGATGGCCTGCTGGAACCGGCACGCCGCCTGGCGACCAAGCGCGTGGTGGTAAAGCGCCCGGATTACGCCCCGCCGTTGGCTAACGTACAGGCCCATGCGGCCTCGACGACAAAAAGTCACCGTTTCGATATCTACATGCCCTATCCCCGTTAATTCGGGCGCGGCATGCAGCGCCCCTACAAGCCGCCTTGATACAACGCCAATTATTTAGGGCATAGAGAGTTAAATAGGGAGGTATTCATTGATCCACCTCCCAATTTTATTTTTTACCTTGCAAAGACACTGGCAAGCTTGTGCTCCAGATCGCATGATTCCTTTTCGTTCCCCTTCCTATACCCTATGGCTTTCAAGTTGCAGCTAGGCGGCCAGCTCGCTCATCCCCAAGCGCTTACTTTAGTAAGTAACTGGGGTGAGCGAGTGCAGGTAACACCGCTGCGGCTTGAAAGATGACGGGTATATAATTAGATGAAAAATGAAAAAGATACTCCTTGCTGTTTTGCTTTGCCTGGGTACCTCTGCGATGGCCTCTGAACCTGTCAATATCACCATTCTTGGCACCTCTGATCTGCACGGCACTTTCGTGCCCTGGGATTATTCTACCGACACCGCCAATCTGGCCGGTAGCCTGAGCCAAATTGCCACTCAGGTGAATCAGGTGCGCGCCCAGCAGCCGAACGTGATCCTGGTCGATGCCGGTGACACCATTCAGGGCAACTTTGTCGAGACCTTTAAAAACGACAAAACCAGTCCGATGATCCTCGGTTTTAACGCACTGGACTATGACGTCTGGGTGATGGGCAATCACGAATTCGACTTCGGCCTTAAACCGCTTTCCACCTCACTCAACCAGTTCAAGGGCACGGCACTGGCCGGTAATATCCTGTGGGACAGCGGCAAGCCCTACCTGCCGGCGTATAAAATCATTGAACGCCAGGGGGTGAAAATCGGCATTATCGGCATGGATACGCCGATGACCGCTGAATTCGCCAAAGGCACCGATCGAGTAAAAGGCTTGAACTTTACCGATCCGGTCCAGGCGGTGAAGCAGGTGATCCAGCAGATCCAGGGGCAGGTGGACGCCATCGTGCTGGTGGCGCACATGGGGATCGACAACGAGAACCAACGGCCGGGGACCGGCGTGGGTGATATTGCCCGGGCTAACCCGGAACTGGCGGCGATCGTCGCCGGGCATATGCACGTAAAAGTCGATAAAGAAGTGATTAACGGCGTGATCGTCACCGAACCGGACAAATATGGTCGCGCGCTGTCACGCATCGATCTGCAGTTTGAGCAGCACAACGGTAAGTACGTGCTGATCAACAAAGACAGTTATACCTACCCGATCAAAGGCATTGCCTCGGATAAGAAACTCGAAGAGATTTACCAGCCGTACCACAAGATCCTGCGGGCCAATGCCAATCGGCCGATTGCCCAGCTCAGCGGCCAGGATCTGGTGCCGCCGGATGCGGTGAAGGGCATTCCGCAGGTGCATGTTCAGGACACCGGCATCAGCAAGCTGTATCAGGAAGCCGGGCATTACTATGCGCCGCAGGCGCAGGTGATCGCGTTGCAGATTGATAACGACCGGCCGAAACTGAACGTCGGTACCATCACCGCCAAGGACATTGCCTTCAACTACCAATATGCCGGTGGCGAGATCACCGTTTATCAGCTCAGCGGCAAAGAACTGAAGAAGTACATGGAATGGTCGGCGGGCTATTTCAATCAGCTGCATGATGGCGACGTGACCTACAGCTTTAACCCGCAGCGCCGCGCATCGAAATACTCGACCAATGATTTCTTCGATGGCGTGACCTACAAAATCGACCTGCGCCAGCCGGTCGGGCAACGCATCCGCGACCTGCGGATGACCGACGGCACGCCGGTGACGGACAGCACGCCAATCCGTCTGGGGATGAACAGCTACCGTATGGGGCACCTGACGCAAAAAGGCGGCGCGCTGGAAGGCATGCAGTTCCCGGTGCTGTCTGACAGCAAGGTGGAATACGGTGAAGAGGCCGGTACCATCCGCAATCTGACCCTTCGTTATCTGACCGAGGTGAAAAAAGGCCAGTATCAGGGGCAGGCGGTGCAGCGCTGGCAGTTGGTCGGGCTGGAAGGTTATGATCGTGAGCGCAAGATCGTCGAAAAGCTGCTTAACGACGGCAAAATCAGCGTGCCCACCAGTGAAGATGGGCGTTACGGTAACGTGGCGTCATTCAACGTGAAAGGGTTGCTGTTCAGCGAGCCGCAGGCGCGTCGGCAGCATCAGGCCACGTTGCAGGCGCAGTTGAGTGCTGCCAGCGATCCGCTGGTGAAGAAGCATTTGAGTGACCAGTTGGTGATTATCGAGGCGATTAACAAAGCCTGAGAATGATTACGGGCCCTGCATGCTGGGCCCTTATCATAACCGACGAACCTTAATGCCCCTGCAGTAGACGCTTGCCGACATCACCGCCCGGATGTACCGCCAGCAGCGTTTCCTTGTTGTAGCCACTGCGCTCCATCAGGCAGGCACAGGCCGCGTCGAAAATTGCCAATACCAGCACGATAGACGTAGTTGCCAGCATGTTCAGCGGATCTATCTCATTTTCCACCCCGGTGCGGATCACAAGCTGTGCCGCCTGAGCGATCGCCGAATCCGGATTCTCCGTCACGCCAATCAGCGGCACCCCCCTGGCCTGCAGCGTCGGCAGCAGCCGGGTCAGTTCGTCGGAATTGCCGCCGCGTGAAATCAAAATCATCAGGTCATCGCCGCGCAGAAAGCCCAAGTCGCCGTGCGCCGCGTCGGTGGCATTCAGGTAAATAGCCGGACGCTCCACGCAGGCCAGCATATGGGCAATTTTGCGAGCGGCGATGCCGGAGGTACCAACGCCGGTGACCACAATTTTACCCCGGCACTCCGCCAGCAGGGTCAGCAGCCGTTGCCAGGTCTGTGGGTCGAGGCGTTGCCCCAATTGGGCCAGCTCCCGGCTGTAGATTGCCCAGGCCTGGGTTGCCCGTTGCCATTCCTGCTGCATCAGGCGTCCTCCTGCATCAGTTGGCGGTATTTCATATGGTCGTTATACAGCTCATGGAACACGCGGTATTTACGATCGTAATAGCGTTTGATCTTGTTGGTCTGCGGCGTCACGGTTTTACCGATACGGCTCATGGCACTCATCGCCTCCGGCAGGCTGTCGAACACCCCGGCCGCCACGGTGCCCATCATCGCGCCGCCCAACAGCATCGCCTCGCTCTCTTCCGGCAACAGCATGGCACAGCCGGTGGCATTGGCATGTTCCTGCACGAAAATCGGGTTCTTGGTGCCGCCGCCGCTGGCCATGATGGTATCGATGCTGTAGCCGCTTTGGTTCATGGTTTCGATAATATGGCGGGTACCGAGCGCGATGGCCTGGATAGTCGCCAGATAGTGCAACGCCATGTCTTCCGGGGTACGTGACAGCTTCAGCCCGGTCAGGGTGCCGGTCAGCGTCGGATTGGCACGCGGCGAGCGGTTGCCGTGGAAATACGGCAGCATATGAATGTCTTTGGTCAGGTAGGCAATATCCTCCGGCTCGCCCGCCATACGGCGCAGCAGGGCGTTCAGCACCTCATAGATGGTCTGCCCCTGGGTTTTTGCCTGCGCCAGCAGCTCCTGATAACAAGGATGTGACTGAATGATATGATCAATCAGCGCGCCGGTGGCGGACTGGCCGCCTTCGTTCAGCCAGTATTCCGGCAGAATCGCCGAGTAATACGGCCCCCATACGCCGGGGATAAAGCGTGCGGTGCGCGACATCGCCATATGACCGGTCGAGGTGCCGCCGATCAGGGCGACGCGGCGGTTAAAGTCCGCCACTTCACCGGAAGCCCCGGTAGCCCCCAGCGTGCCGAGAGTACCGGCGTGGGCATCAATGATCGACACGCTGACCGCGGTGCCGGCAATCAACCCCATCTCACTGGCGGCGCGCTGGGTCAGGCCGTGGCCCAGTGGTTCACCCATCATTTTGACGTCGCTGCCAATTTTGGCGGCATCGTGTTCCAGTACGTCTTCCAGCCCAATCTGTTTGAAATAGCTTTTGTCCCAGCGCTGTTCATGGCCGAGATAAGTCCATTTGCACACCGTTGAACACAGCGAACGGGTGGCGTCCTGAGTGGCGCGCCAGGTGAGGAAGTCCGGCAGATCAAACAGGTAACCGGCGTTGGCCCAGGTGGTCGGCATATGCTGCTTCAGCCACAGCATTTTGGGGGTTTGCATTTCCGGCGAGATGATGCCTCCGACGAAATCCAGCACCCGGTGTTTGGTGGCGTTAATGCGCTCGGCCTGGGTGATGGCCCGGTGATCCATCCACACGATAATGTTCTGTTCGGTACGGCCGGAAGGGCTGATGGTCAGCGGCTTTCCCTCTTTGTCCAGCACCACCAGCGAGCAGGTCGCGTCAAAACCCAGCCCTTTGACCTGAATCGGGTTGATGTCGGCCTGATTAACCGCATCACGCACCGCGTTGCACACCGCCTGCCAGATATTGTCCGAGGACTGTTCAACAAAGTCGGCCTTTGGCCGATACAGGTCGATAGCCCGGCTGGCCTGTCCGACCATATGGCCGTTGAGATCGAATACCCCAGCGCGCGCACTTCCGGTGCCTACATCTACGCCAATAAAATAGCTCGCCATTATTTTTCTCCTAGGCTTTTCGATTCTGTAACGCGATAAACAAGATCAACACCGCACCCCACAGGGCCATGGTCAGATAGCTGCTGACGCCCAACAGGTTGAGACCGCTTTCCAGCATTTGCAGCACAATCAGTGCCAGCACCAGGCCCAGTACCCGGCCAAACCCGCCGTCCGGGTTAATGCCGCCCAGCACCGAGGCCAGAATGGTCACCAGCAGATAGGATTCGCCGTAACCGGCCTTGGCCGAGTTGAACTTGGCCATCATCAGCAACGCCGCACCCCAGCCGAGCAGGGCCGACAGCACATACACCGCGATTTGCACCCGGGCGGTATTTACTCCGCTGAAACGGGTGGCCTGCTCATTGGAGCCGATTAAATACAGGCTGCGCCCCAGCGTGGTGTGCTCCAGCAACAGCCACAGGCCCACGGCGACCAACAGGAACAGCAGCAGCGCCACCGGAATACCGAGCAGGCTGCCGTTGCCGAGATACTGAATCGCCGCCGGGAAGCCGGATATCACCGCGCCGTTGGACAACAAAATATTCAGGCCGGTGATCAGCGTCATGGTGCCGAGCGAGGCGAGAATGGGTGAAACACCGACCCAGGCGACCAGCACGCCGTTAAGCGCGCCAATGGCGACGGCGACCAGCAACCCCGCCAGTAGCGCCAGCACCAGAAACAGCGGTTGATCCGGGTGACTGACGATAATGGCCGCCATCACCAGCGAGCAGGCGTTGGCACCGGCGATAATCGACAGGTTGATGCCGCCGGTGAGCATGGTAATGCCCATGCCGAGCGCCAGCATGCCGAGGATCGGTAACTGCGAGGCGATCGACTGGAAATTACCCAGGCTGAAGAAACGCGATCCAAGCAGCCCGGCGAACAGTAGCGCCACGACGATAATGATCGCGCTCTGCAGGCGGATGATCCGATCGTTTGGGATCAGACGAGTTAACTGGGTCATTTCATAGCTCCTTGGCCAGCTTGCGTTTTTCATTCCAGGCGGTGCTGCTGATGCTGATCAAAATGATCGCGCCGCTGAACACCTGGTGCCAATAGGCCGATACGCTAAGCAGCGTCAGACCGTTCTGCAGGAAAGCCAACAGCACCACGCCCAGCAGCGTCCCGGTCAGCGAGCCGCGGCCGCCGGTCATGCTGGTGCCGCCCAGTACCACCGCCGCCAGCACCGTCAGTTCGAAACCGAGCAGGGAGTTGGGCGCCACCGACTGGGTGATCTGCGCCTGTACCACGGCGGCAATGCCCGCCAGAATGCCCATGTAGCCGTAAACGTAGAAGTGCAGTCGCAGCAGGTTCAACCCCAGGCGCGATGCCGCATCGCGGTTGCCGCCCATGGCGAAAATCTGGCGGCCAAGGCGGGTGAAGTTCATCAGTACGCCGGTGACGGTAATCACCGCCAGCAGGCACAAAAGCGGCAGCGTCAGGCCGTAGTCATAGCCGTCGGCACCCTGGAACGAGAACCAGCTGATGCCGTCCATAAACCAGTCGGGGAAACCGTACAGCCAGGTGCCATTGGTGGCGTACACCAGCAGGCCGTAGAACAGGTTCAGCGTGGCGATGGTGATGATGATGGCCGGTACTTTCAGCCAGTAGACCAGAAAGCCGTTCACCAGCCCGAGCAGCAGGCCGACGCCTATCGCCAGAGCGAACGCCAGCGGGAAACCGCCGCCGTGCTGAATAACCCAACTGGCCATCACGTATTGGGCGATAGCGGTGATCGCCGGGAACGAAATGTCGATGCCACCGGCAATCAGCACCACGAACAGGCCGCAGGCGAGAATGCCGAGAATGGCGTAGCTGGTGGCCATATCGGTCAGGTTGCCCAGCGTCAGAAACTCGCTGGTGCCAACGCTCAGGCCGACGGCCAGCAGCAACACCAGCAGGCCAAGGTAAAATTCGTGCCGCCCGGCCAGGCGGGCCAGTAATGACTTATCCATTCACCACCTCGGCGATCTGCTGTTCGGTACTCTGGTGCGGCGAAAACTCGGCGATCAGCTCGCCCTTGCGCATCACCAACACCCGATGGCTGTTGTAATAGGCTTCCGGGATCTCGTCGCAGATCATCAACACCGCCATGCCGAGCGCCGCCAGATCTTTGGCGATCTGGTAGATCCCCTCTTTGTTGGCGATATCTACCCCGACGGTCGGCGAGTCGAGGATCAGGATCTTCGGCTGCGTGGCGACCCACTTGGCGATAGCGATGCGCTGGGCGTTGCCGCCGGACAGGGTTTTGACCGGTAGCGCGCTGTCGGAAACCTTAATGTTCAGATCGCGGATCAGGCGGTTAACCAACCCGGTGGCTTTGGCATGATCCAACAGCCCGAGCGGGGTATGCAGTTGATCAAACACCGTGACGATGGTGTTGTCGTAGATCGACTGCTCCATGATCAGCCCCTGCGTCAGACGATCTTCCGACACATAGCCGATGCCCTGGCGCACCGCTTCGCGGTTGTTATGCAACCGCACCGGCTGGCCGTCGATCCTGATTTCACCGCTGTCCGGGCGGGTCATGCCGAACAGGCTGAGGCACAGCTCGGTGCGGCCTGCGCCCAGCAAACCAACGATCGAGACGATCTCGCCGCCGTGCAGCGACAGATTGATATTCTGATATTTCCCGCGTCGGTTGAGATTACGCACTTCGAGCAGTGGCGCACTCTCGGCGGCTGGCCGTGGGGGTAACTGGCTGTAGTGGAAGCGTTGGCCGGTCATCAGGAACGCCAGCTCATGGCTATCGAGTTCACTGGCCGGATAGGTACCGACCAGCTTGCCGTCGCGCATTACGCTGATGCGGTCGGCAACCTCCATCACTTCATCGAGCCGGTGGCTGACAAATACCACGCAGATACCTGCGGCTTTCAGCTCATTGACTACCCGCAGCAGACCGTCGACTTCCTGACGCGTCAACGAGGCGGTAGGTTCATCCATAATCACCAGCCGCGCTTCGGCAGCGATGGCGCGGCAAATCGCCACCAGTTGGCGATCGGCAATCGACAGTTTTTCGACTTTCTTGTCGGGATCGATATGCACGCCGACGCGCGCCATGGCGTCCAGCGCGGTCTGACGCATCACCCGTTTGCGCACCCAGAAATGGCCGCCGGGCAGGTAGCGGTGAATGGCGATATTTTCCGCCACCGTCAGATTGGGGAATAACGACAGATCCTGATAAATCACCTGAATGCCGTAATAACCGGACAGCTGCGGCGTCAGTGAATGAAAGAGTTTACCTTCCAGCGAAATATTGGCGCCTTTTTCCGGCTGATAAACGCCGGAAATAATTTTAATGATGGTGCTTTTGCCACAGCCATTTTGTCCGGCCAGGCAGTGCACTTCTCCAATATTCAGCGTCAGGTTGATCTGGTCCAAAGCCAGCACGCCCGGAAACTTTTTACTGATATTTTCCAGGCTGATAAATGCGGTGGATGTGGTCATGGCATTAACCTATGCAGGTTCTTATTATCGTCGGGCGCGATGGGCTGCGCACCGACGTTATTTAATTATTTTCCCGGTGTGGCGCAATCAGTCCTACCCTATGAATTTCAAGCTGCAGCTAGGCGCCTAGCTCACTCATCCCCAGGCGCTTACTTTAGTAAGTAACTGGGGTGAGTGAGTGCAGGTAACAACGCTGTAGCTTGAAAGGCGACGGGTAAAATTAGAAGCCCAGTGATTTGGCATTATCTTTGGTAACTTCAAGAATTTTATTAAACCGAATCACTTTCTTGTCCATATCGACGTCGGCTTTACCCAAACCTTCAATCGACAAGTCTTTGGTCACTTCCTTGCCCTGCAGCAGTTGATCGGCCACCGTCACCAGCGCATAACCGGCGTCTTTTGGATCCCACAGCAGCGCTTTCTTGATGTCGCCGCGCATCAGGTAAGGGGCGGCTTGCGCCGGCATGGCGATACCCACCACGGCAATCTTGTCCTTGGCGCGTTTCTTGGCGACCGCCTGACCGGCACCAATCGGGCCTAGGGAGCCAAAACCGATAATGCCTTTCATCTGCGGGTAGGTTTTCATCAAATCCAGCGTGGTGGCGTAGGATTTATCGATGCTTTCCGCCACCGGCAGACGTGACGTCACTTCGAACATGTCCGGATATTTGGCTTTCTGGTATTTGATGGCGGAATCCGCCCAGGCGTTATGCAACGGCACGGTCAGCGAGCCAACGTAAATGGCGTAGCCACCTTTGCCGCCCATGTCTTTTGCCAGTTCATCGACGTTGGCCTGCGCATACTTTTCGCTGTCGATGGTTTCGATATCCCACTGGCCAATCTGCTGGTCAGGCGATTCATGGGTCAGTACCACGATGCCTTTCTCACGTGCCTTCTTCAGTACCGGCTCCAGTACCTTGGCATCGTTTGGCACCACGATGATGGCATTAACGTTCTTGGCGATCAGGTCTTCAATCACTTTGACCTGTGCTGCCGGGTCTGGGGTAGATGGCCCGGTCTGGTAGGCATTAACGTCGAGCTTTTTCGCCGCGTCGTTGACCCCGACTTCCATACGGTTGAACCAGGGAATACCGGTCACTTTGGCGACCACGGCAATCTCGTACTTTTCAGCAGCCAGAACAGGTGTTGTCGATAACATGCACGCAGAAACCACACATGCATTTAATAATGCGAGGTTAAATTTCATTTCGCTGTACCTTTTTTATCTGTAGGGGTGGTTGTTTTTCCACCTGAGCAGATTACAAAGGAATGGAAGAGGGGACGTAACCCAAGTTGGCAAACTGTGAGCTGTGCACATTGAGGTAAAATTATGACGGTTTTAATGTTAATTAAATGTTTAATATTTTTGTGGTGGTAATTTTACCACCTGAAAACATCATTTAATTAACAATATAAATGATATTAATTTACATAATTTAAACAATTTGATTGAGAGAACGCGGATCCTTGAGGGGAAAAATGCCGGCTTGAGCGCCGGCATGGAAGTATTTGAGCAATGTGTGAACAAAATCACCTTATGTGGTGGTTACAGCACGCCCTGTGCCAGCATGGCGTCGGCAACCTTGACGAATCCAGCGATATTGGCCCCCTGTACGTAGTGAGTTTGCTTGCCCTCACCGCCGTGCTCCACACAGGCGTGATGGATATCCGCCATGATATGTTGTAAACGTACATCCACTTTTTCCGCTCGCCAGCCGATGCGCGCGGCATTCTGCGCCATCTCCAGCCCGGAGGTGGCCACCCCGCCGGCGTTGGCGGCTTTACCCGGCGCGAATAGCACCCCGGCATCCAGGAATGCATCGGTCGCCTGAATGGTGGTCGGCATATTGGCACCCTCGGCCACGGCTTTGACCCCGTTGCGGATCAGCGTTTGTGCCGCTTCCAAATCCAGCTCGTTTTGGGTCGCGCACGGCAGGGCGATATCTACCGGGACGTTCCAGGGCTGCTGCCCGGCCAGATAGGTCAGGCCGCGTTCCCGGGCATAGTCTTCTACCCGGCCATAACGCTGGTTCTTGATCTCTGCCAAATGGGCCAGCTTTTCGGTGGTGAACCCGGCCTCATCGACCAGCGTACCGCCGGAGTCAGAGACGGTAATCACCCGCGCGTCCAGTTCCAGCGCCTTCTCAATGGTGTACTGCGCCACGTTGCCTGACCCGGAGACCGCCACTCGCATGCCTTCAAAACCCAATCCGTGACGTTGCAGCATGGCATCGGTGAAGTACACCAGGCCGTAGCCGGTGGCTTCCGGACGGATCAGGCTGCCGCCGAATGACAGACCCTTGCCGGTAAACACGCAGGCGGTGTTGTTGGACAGCTTCTTCATCATGCCGCTCATAAAGCCGACCTCACGGCCACCAACGCCGATATCCCCGGCAGGTACGTCGGTGTCTGGCCCCAGATGACGGTACAGTTCGGTCATCAGTGCCTGACAGAAACGCATGATTTCCGCCTGGCTTTTGCCTTTTGGATCAAAGTCCGAACCGCCCTTGCCGCCGCCCATTGGCAGCGTAGTCAGCGCATTTTTGAAGGTCTGCTCGAAGCCGAGGAATTTTAAAATCGACAAATTGACCGATGGATGAAAACGCATGCCGCCTTTATAAGGCCCAATCGCCGAGCTGAACTGCACGCGCCAGGCGCGGTTGACCTGCACCTGGCCGCGATCGTCCACCCAACTGACACGGAATTGGATGGTGCGTTCCGGTTCTACCAGGCGTTCCAGCAGGGCGTATTCGCGATAGCGCGGGTTACGCTCGATAAACGGCCACAGCGATGAGAAAACTTCTCTTACCGCCTGCAAGAATTCAGGTTGATGAGGATTTTGCTGTTGTAGTGAGGACAAAAATGATTCTACCGATTCCATGGATAACTCCTTGTAGCATTGAATTTCCCCCACCATTTTTATAGCTATAGGTTTAGGTAAAGCGTGGGGAATGATGTTGTGTCTTTAGCGACTATATCACCGGAGGGCGGTTGATTATCAAGCGATTAATGAGGGCGGCAGAATGAAAAACGCCCGCAGCAGCGGGCGTTGGGGTATTTAGTTGGTGGGTGCTTACTTAGTCTTCAGCTTTTTCATCTTCGTCGCGCAGTGGCACGATCAGCATGTCGATGTGCACGGTGTTGATCAGCTGACGCGCGGAGGACATCAACTTGCTCCAGAAATCCTGGTGGTGGCCGCACAGGACCAGGTCCATATCGTATTTCTTGATCGCGTCGACCAACACCTGCGCCAAATCGCCGCTGCCACTCAGGGTTTCGGTAATCGGATAGCCGGCATTTTGTGACAGCTCGGTCAGGGCATGGTGGGTTTCTTCCGAGATACGTTTTTGCATATCGCCGAGATTAACGTCGATCAGGCCGGTATACAGGTCGGAATAGTTAACATCTACGTGGATCAGGGAAACTTTGGCGTTGTACGGACGCGCCATAGATACGGCTTTTTCCACCAGGATTTTGCTTTCCGGGGACAGGTCTACCGCGATCAAAATGTGTTTGTAAGCCATGAGAATACTCCTTCCATATAATGCCGATTAAAAGGTTAGCAGGCATTCAGCGTACCAGCCTGGCGCTTTAGGTTTCATTTTATCATTCAGTTAACGCAATGATATGTTGAGGCGATCACACTGCATCGCATCAAAAAATCTCTTTATTTCAACCCGGTCAGTTTTACACCCGCCAGATGGAAAATCCTATCGCTCGTGGTGCTATTGGCGTGTTGACCGCTTGAAATATAAGCATTCTTAAACAGAGTATAGTCCCAAATGCCCCATCGGGCAGGAGAAAAGGCCCGGCGAGCCATTCAGCGCGGTAATCAGTTATAACCAATGGGTAGCTGACAAATCGGTGGGGTGCGGTAAATTTTATCTACTGCTCAGGCCAGTTTGCGTTTCATTAACCTACAATAATGAATATGGGCCTTATCATTACTCCACTGAGTGAAACCCTGCGTTGAGTCTTTGCGTGGCAAGGGTTCGCTTTCAGTGGCGGTGGGTTATGCGCGGCCTGTGCGGTGCCAAGGGGATCGGAGCGGTAGGCTCCAGCAGTAATGGGTATAGAGGTAGGGCAGTTGGACCCGGCGGAGCGCCGTGGATAACAACGCCTTGAGGAGGCAATCATGATCAGTACCGTCGCGCTGTTTTGGGCTCTGTGTGTGGTGTGTGTGTTAAACATGGTGCGGTATTACTCTTCTCTGCGCGCGCTGTTGGTGGTTTTGCGCGGCTGTGACCCGCTGCTGTACCAATATGTTGACGGTGGGGGCTTCTTTACCGCCCACGGCCAGCCGAGCAAGCAGATACGGCTGGTGCGCTATATCTTCTCGCAACGCTATATCGAGCATCACGATCCTGAGTTTATCCGCCGCTGCGAACGGGTACGCGGGCAGTTTATGCTGACTTCCGCCCTGTGCGGGCTGGTGGTTATCAGCCTGCTGGCGTTGATGATCTGGTATTAACCCCGGCTTGTTTGCCCTGCAACAGATAAAGAAAAGGCGGCCACCTGGGCCGCCTTTCATATGGAGCAAACTGCTTAGATCACCTTAAGCGCCAACCAGTACAGCGAACCGGAAAGCAGAATCGAAATCGGCAGGGTCAACAACCAGGCCAACAGGATATTCTTCACGGTTTTGCTTTGTACGCCGCCGCCGTCCACGATCATGGTCCCGGCTACTGCCGAAGAAAGTACGTGGGTGGTGGAAACCGGCATACCGGTATAACTGGCGACACCAATCGACAAGGCTGCGGTCATCTGAGCCGACACGCCCTGAGCGTAGGTCATGCCCTTCTTACCGATTTTCTCGCCAATGGTGGTGGCAACGCGCTGCCAGCCGACCATGGTACCGAGTGACAACGCCAGAGCGACCGCGACGATAATCCAAATCGGTGCATACTCAACGGTTTGCAGCAGATCCTGACGCAGGTTTTTCAGGAAACGTTGGTCCTGGCTCGAGGTTTCCGGCAGCTTGGCAATCTTGTCTGCGGTATCCGTCACACACATCAGCAGGCGGCGCAGGTGGCTGCGCTGATCTACCGAGAGTTGATCGTAACTTTGCAGATTGTTCAGCAAGCCAGAGGCGAGCTGAATGGCCGGCATGGCGCGGGCACTGTCACAGTGGAACTCGACGGGTTTATCCGGCGATACGTCCTCATCCGGGCTTGGCACCAACGGAGTGAGAGCGACCACGTGCGACAGGGCATCGCTGTGCTGCTCGTAATATTGCTGCAGGTGGGCCACGGCATCACGCGTACGGGTGATGTCATAACCGGTTGCATTCATATTGAGCACGAAGCCGGCCGGCGCAACGCCGATCAGCACCAGCATAATCAAGCCGATACCTTTCTGGCCGTCGTTGGCGCCGTGCGAGAAGCTAACGCCGATAGCAGACAGGATCAGAGCGATACGGGTCCAGAACGGCGGCTTGCGTTTGCCGTCGACCTTTTCACGTTCAGCAGGAGTCATGTGGATACGCTGGCGTTTCTTGGTGCCACTCCAATAGCGGCGCAAGGCAAACACCATCAACCCGGCGACCATCATGCCAACCAGCGGCGAGATGAGCAATGACAGGAAAATACCAATCATTTTCGGGACGTTAAGCGCATCCACCACCGAAGTGTGGGTCATCAGTGCGTTGGTCAAACCCACACCAATAATTGCGCCAATCAGCGTATGAGAACTGGAGGCCGGCAGACCGAAATACCAGGTGCCGAGGTTCCAGATGATAGCCGCCAGCAGCATGGAAAAGACCATGGCTAATCCGTGTGCTGAACTGACGTTCAACAACAGATCTGTTGGCAACAGGTGAACAATGGCGTAAGCAACACTCAAACCACCGAGCATCACGCCAAGAAAGTTGAACAAACCAGCCATCACGACCGCAAGTTGCGAGCGCATGGCACGGGTATAAATTACTGTAGCAACCGCATTGGCCGTATCATGAAAACCGTTAATGGCTTCATAAAACAACACGAACAACAATGCGAGAATTAACATCAGGCCGGTATGGAAATCCAGGCCAGCGAACAAATGCAGCATAAGCGTTACGCCAGTTTGTGGACATGAACGCCGCGCATTATCAGTGACAACCGGGGCCGGGGAAAAGGAAAATATGACGTTTTTTTGATTTAGATATGACGAAATGATGGCGATGGCATGACAAATATATGAAATATCAGCGCGTTATGCTGCCTGGTACGCTGTAATATTTTCTTACTATGGCGTTGTCGGCGCCATGGCTTTACAATCTGCCGCCGTAAAGTTGCCGGTTACCGGCGGCGATTCGGCGTAATATGGCGGCCTTTTGTCGCGATTGTGGTTTTTATAGAGAGGCGCAGGTGGAACAGTTTGATGTCGTGGTGATAGGTGCGGGCGCAGCGGGTATGTTTTGCGCGGCGCAGGCAGGGCAACTCGGTCGCCGGGTACTGCTGCTCGACAACGGCAAAAAACCGGGCCGAAAAATCCTGATGTCTGGCGGCGGCCGCTGTAACTTTACCAACATGTACACCGAACCGGCCGCTTACCTGTCGAATAACCCGCATTTTTGTAAGTCGGCACTGGCGCGTTATACCCAGTGGGATTTTATCGATCTGATCAACCGCTATGGCATTGCCTACCACGAGAAAACGCTGGGGCAACTGTTCTGCGACGACTCGGCGCAGCAGGTGGTCGAACTGCTGGTCAAAGAGTGTGAACTGGGCCAGGTGACGACACGCCTGCGCAGCGAAGTGCTGGCGGTGGAAAAAACGGACGAAGGGTTTGAGCTGGCGCTGAATGGCGAGAAAGTAAGCGCTCGCTCACTTGTAGTGGCCAGCGGCGGTCTGTCGATGCCGGGGCTGGGTGCGACGCCGTTTGGCTATAAGCTGGCGGAGCAGTTTGGCCTGAAAGTATTGCCGACGCGCGCCGCGCTGGTGCCCTTCACGCTGCATAAACCGCTGCTGGAACACCTGCAAACCCTGTCTGGCGTCTCTGTGCCGGCGGTGATCACCGCCGAAAACGGCGTCAGTTTCCGCGAAAGCCTGCTTTTCACCCACCGTGGTCTGTCCGGCCCAGCGGTATTGCAACTTTCCAGCTACTGGCAACCCGGTGAGTTTGTAAGCGTTAACTTACTTCCTGCGCTTGACCTGGCGGGCTTCCTCAACGAACAACGCCAGGCACACCCGAATCAAAGCCTGAAAAACACCCTGGCATTACACTTGCCGAAACGTTTGGTGGAGTGTTTGCAGACGTTAGGGCAATTACCGGAAGTCACGCTGAAGCAACTGAACCCAACGCAGCAGGCTGCGTTGGTCGAAACATTGCAAAATTGGCGCGTGCAGCCGAACGGTACCGAAGGCTACCGCACGGCGGAAGTGACGCTCGGTGGTGTAGACACCAAAGAGCTGTCTTCCAAGACTATGGAGGCAGCCAGGGTGCCGGGCCTGTACTTTATCGGCGAAGTGGTGGATGTGACAGGGTGGCTGGGGGGCTATAACTTCCAGTGGGCCTGGAGCTCGGCCTGGGCCTGTGCTCAGGCGCTGGCCGTGCAGCCGCAATAAAACCTGTCGAACGCAGTATCGGTTGTCCGATAGAGATACTGATACTACTTGCCAACACTGAAGCGCATAGCCGATGGCGTCTGGCCAAAGTAACGACGAAATTGGGTGCTGAATTGCCCCGGTGAGCTAAAGCCGCACTGCAGGGCAATGGCGGTCAGGGTGAGCGGTGTCTGGGTGACTTGCTGGCGGGCGCGTTCCAGGCGTCGTGATAAGACATATTGGTACGGCGGCAGGCCAAAGTGTTGCCGAAAGGCGCGCGAGAAATGATAAATGCTCAGGTCGGCGATATTCGCCAGAGCTTGCAAGGTAATATTTTCGCCCAAATTGTCTTCTATGTAACTGGCCAGTCGCTCGCATAGCGGCTGGGAAAGAATCTCACGATGTAACTCGGCAGGAACCGCCGCTTGTTGATAACGGGCAGTTTCAGCCAACATTGCCATCATCAATGAAGCGGCATGCAATTCACTGTCGCTTTGCTGTAGGCCAAGACACAGTTGTTTAAGCAGCGGATTTCTCAGGTTTGCCCCAGGTTCAATAATCATGCCCGCCTTTCCCCCCGGCATTGACTCAATCAGCTGCGGTGAAATCGAGATGGCGGTATAGCTTAATGTGCCCTCGGCATAGCTCATGGCGTCAAAATCGCACCCTGATGGAATGATATCGGCGACCTGGCCGATAACACGTTTGGCTGGCGTGCGCTTTTGATCGAACCAGACATCGCCGTTGATGGTGGCACTGCCATCCTCAGAATGATAACCATCATAGATGATTAGAGTATGGGCTGGACGAACCAGACGGGCCTGGTGGGGACCGCTGACGCGTATGCGATCGACCCGGCCATAATCCCAGCAACGTGAGGAACGCTGTAATTCTTTTTCATCGGTATAAACTAATCCGTCAGTTTCCATCGCTAGTCCTCATTTCTCAATGAAAGTAAATTCCATGCTATTTATTTTATTAACTAATGATTCCTGTTGAGCTGATATTTCTCAATAAAAAAACTGTTAGTTTTAATTTCTTGCTTTTCAGCATGGACAGTTTCTTGGTTTATATAGATTACATGGTGTAATTTCATCTTTAACCAGCAGTATGTTTACAGCGTTTTTTTTAAACTATAGCTTTGCTGCTGTGGAAGTGGTCCTATTTGTCGGAGTTTTCTTGTGGCGCAGGATAATGCCCAGGGGGCTTGACCTAACTCAGTTCTCAATGATAGAGGAAATGAATTATGCATCATGACGATTTAAAGCATGCCGGCGAATTAATGAAAAAAATGTTGGATAACTTCGCCAATGATCCAGAAAAAATCATCGATCTGTTTGCTGAGGACGCTGTGGTTGAGTTTCCTTTCGCTCCGGGTGAAGCCTACGGATTCCCGAAAAAAATTGTCGGCAAAGCGGCTATTCTTAAGTATGCACAAACCTTGAAGTTGTCGCTGCGTGACTACAAAATCAATCCTCTGAATGAGTGGGGCCGTTACTCATTGAGCCATTCAAAAATGTATCTTTTTGAATATAAAGGGGATGCCTTCACCGTACCGGCGAATAAACCTTATCATCAGGATATACATGCATTTGTAGAAATCTCACACGGTAAAATCACTCTCTTCCGTGAGTATTGGGATGCATTTTATGCATTGATGGTATTTGGCGCCATCGAAGTAAAGACAGCCTGATACTGTATCAGAGTAACATTTTGCGCGTTATCTCTGGAATGACGCGCAATTTTAACTTATCCCCTCCAGACTGATCTATCCCCGGTGTCCTTTTTTATTAGCTATCGCAATATTTGTGTAGAATAGCAATAATCATAAAGCATAACATAAATATCTTCTTTTAAACCCCAATAATCTCTCCCGCTGTTAACAATAAAAACCAAAAATAACATCCCCGAAAACAGGCACGGATAATCAAAGTTAGGACTACCTAATTAGGGTTAAATGTCGCCAGGAATAATTAAATTAAGAAGACATATTATGTTTAAGAAATTATTTGTACCTGGCCAAATTGGTAGTCTCAGGTTAGCGAACAGAATGATCGTCACCTCTATTTCGACCCTGACGGCCACGGATGAAGGTTATGCCACCGAGCAGCTTATGGCCTATTTAGAACGAAAAGCTCAGGGCGGGTGGGCGATGATCATTACGGAGTATTACGCCATAGCGCCACATGTCGGCTATTTTCCGCGCGCTTTGGGGATTTGGAATGACAATTTGATAAAAAATCATACTGAATTGACCGGGCGAGTACACCATGCCGGAGCAAAAATTGCCGCACAAATATCCCACGCGGGCAGAGAAATTTATCCTGGCCACCCCAGAGAAAATGCCGTCAGCTCCTCAGCGTTGAAAGATGTGTACGGTGAGTTTAAACCCCGAGAGATGACCATTGCGGAAATCAAGAAAATCGTTTCTCAATTCGGTGATACGGCAAGAAATCTTAAAAAGGCCCATTTTGATGCGGTAGAAATTTATGCTGCGCATGGTTTCCTTATTTCAAACTTTTTGTCTAAATACACCAATCATCGAACTGATGAGTATGGCGGCAGTTTGCGCGATCGCATGCGCTTTCTGGAAGAGATTGTTAAGGATGTCAGAAGTAAGGTCGGCGATGATTTTCCGCTATTGGTCAGGTTATCCACCAAAGAGTTCGTGCCCGGCGGCCTCTCGCTCGCAGAAACCCGGGTGATCGTCAAAAGGATGGAGGAGCTCGGTATAGATGCCATTAATTGCTCTCAGGGCATTGTGACCGTTTCAAACAATATTGTTGAACCCTTCCAGGTGGGTAATGCCCCCTTCGTTGATATTGCCGAAGAAATTAAAAAAATAGTCAGCATTCCCGTGATAACCACCGGCCGTATTAATGACGCCGACTTGGCTGAAACCACCCTATTATCGGGGAAGAGCGATTTTGTCGGCATGGCGCGAGCCTCTCTGGCCGATCCTGACCTGCCCAATAAAGTGTTGGCAGGGCGTTGGGACGAAATTCGGCATTGCATCGGCTGTAATCAGGGTTGCATTGGTAACAATGTGCGCGGCGAAATCTGCCGTTGCATGGTCAATCCGGAAATCAATCGTGAGTATCAGTTGGATCTGACTGAGGCTGCCGATAAGAAAAACATTGTGATTATTGGCGGAGGCATTGCCGGTTGTGAGGCGGCTATTACGGCGGCGCGCAAGGGGCATCATGTCACGCTGCATGAAAAATCAAACCGGTTGGGGGGAACCTGGTTAATTGCCAGCTTGCCTTTATCCAAGGGGGAACTGGTTTCCCTGGTTAAATGGCAAATCAGTGAAATGAAACGCCTGAATATAAACATAAATGTTAACTCAACCCCGACGGTGGAAGAGGTTGTGGCGTCGTCCCCGGACAAGGTGATTATTGCTACCGGTAGCCAACCCATTTTACCGCCTATTAGTGGGATTAAGAGCCGGATTGTTGCGCAGGCCAATCAGATATTAACGCAGGACGCTCCGTTCGGAGAGAATGTCGTGGTGATCGGTGGGGGGTCTGTAGGGGTAGAAACAGCCGAGTACATGGCCTTTTGCGGCAGCGCTGTCACCATTGTGGAAATGCGCAATGAGATCCTGCCAGGCCTGGAGCGAGAAACAAAAATCGGCCTTAAAGAGGCGATCCGCCACTACCGTATGGATGTTATCAAATCGGCAAAAGTTGTCGGTATTGGTGAGGATTACGTCGCCATTGAGAAAAATGGCAAACAGATCACGCTGGATGATATTGATACTGTCGTGGTGGCTGCCGGTTCGCGCTCTGTCAACCTGCTGGAAGCCCCCCTGCAACAAGCAGGGATTGCAACAGAGGTTATTGGTGACGCCAAACAGGTGCGCAATGGCCTGGCGGCCATGCACGAAGGTTATCTTGCCGGGTACGGGGCTTAAGGCTTTTTCTGTAGCCAGCAGGCATTAAGCAAACAATCCGGCGGAACATAACTAGTGGAAAGCCGGTTGCAGTGTCGCTACCAAAAAATCCATCAGGCTGCGCAGCGCCAGTGATTTATGGCGCTGGTGCGGGTAGACCATAATAAAGGGCCGTGTGGCGCCGCCATATTCTGTCAGGATCTCCACCAGTTCGCCGCTAGCCAGTTGGTCTGCTACGGTAAAGCGATAGGTCTGAAACACCCCCATGCCATGTTTTGCCAGCGTTAATCCGCCCAAAAAATCCCCATTGCAGCTTGCATTGCCACGTGTGGCGACATCAATGAACTTGTTGTCGTGTTTAAGAGTCCAGGGGGCGTTTTTACCGGTGCTCGGCAGTTCAAACTGAATGCAGTTATGTTGTGCCAGATCTTCCGGTTGAGTGGGTTCACCGGCCTGCGCCAAATAAGCGGGTGCGGCGACCACCACCAGCTCGGCATCCTCCAGCTTGCGGGCGATCAGGTTTGAATCTGCGGGATGGTAGCCACGAATTGCCAGGTCATGTGTGCCGTCAGTGAGGTCAACATTGTAGTTGTTGAGGTTCAACGCCAATTGGATTTTAGGATAGCGTTGGCTAAAGGCGGCCAATACTGGTAACAGACGAAAGTGGGCATAGGGGGTAGGTATACTGATGCGCAGTAACCCGGCTGGCTCCAGTTGCTGGCCTTGTATCTGCCGCTCCGCATTGTCGATTAAGGCTATTGCTTCCCGGCATTGCTCGGCATAGCTCTTACCCGCATCCGTCAGGTGAATATGGCGAGTGGAACGGACAAATAGCCTGACACCTAAACGATCTTCCAGCCGCGCTATCGAGCGGCTAACGGCTGCCGGCGTAATGCCAGATGCCACCGCCGCGGCTGAAAAACTGCCTACCTCTGCGACCAGACAAAATAGCTCCAGCGTGCCCAATTGAAGATCGTCAAATTTTCTCTGCAATTTGTTCCTCCATGTAATAAGCCCTGTGTTTGTCACCTTATTTATCATTGTGCAGGGGGGAAGTACAGTAGCTTTCTCACGAGCAGCACTGGATATATAAGGAGATAACTGATGACTATTTTGGGTTATGAAACTGGCGAGATCCTTGCCAAAGCAGCAATGACATCCGATTTTGAATTAGTGGGTGATATTCCGAATCAGGTGCTGGTTGACCAAATGGAAATAGAACGACGCAGCATGGATATTCGTCCTGGCATGAACCGTAAATATTCACCGTTGGGTTTTCATGCGGCTACGGGCACGCAAATTAACGGTGGTCGCTATTTATTTGATACCTGGGAAAATGTTAGCGATTATTCACGTTTTACCGGCGAAGAGCTGGAGTTTGAGCCAGGGGTTAAATTCTGGGATCGCGAAATTTTTGGCCCGGTGGATCGCCACATTTGGAAGGTGATCGGCGCCCACGACTTTACCCCGCTGGCGACCACTCACCATGTGAACCGCTTTGAGCGCTGGACATTCAATGGCGATAACCCAGAGCAGTTGCTGACTCGCATCTGGCCAACCGTACGCAAGCAGGCCGAAAAGCTGGGGCTGGCGGCGGTGTGGTTAATGTACCAGCCGGATGAGAAACAAGTCGCGATCCTGAGCGTGGCCAGTAAGGTTGATGGTGGCGAGCCGAATGAAGTTGCAACCCGCTCTATCGATCGTTTGGCGCTAATGCCGTCGGCCGAGCCGCTACTGCCGATAGATCTTAACGTGCAGAAAGTGTTTGATCGCACCACGCCGATCCTGACGATGTGGTTACCCCTGTCGCGGCATTTGCATGGCGAGCCTTCGTGTTACCCAATGTCACCGCCTTTCTGTCAACCGCAGGTTGCACCGCAGCGCGTATAACAGTTTTTTATCAATGGAATATATCGGGCCGCTTATTTGTGGGCGGTTTGTTATTTCAATTTTAAAGGTTTAAGCGATCCTGTTTACCCCCAGCAAGGTAACCCTGGTTTTGCTCTATTAAATAAGTAAGGAAATAATATGTTCACTAAAAAAACCGTATTGATCACCGGTGCATCCTCAGGGTTGGGGAAAGCGATGGCCGAGCACTTTTTGGCCAAGGGCGCTAATATTGTTATTAACGGACTGACGGCGTCTAAATTAGATAAATTTCTCGCAGAGCACCTTGCCGATAAAGATCGCATTGCATTGGTTGCCGGTGATATCGGCCTGAAAGCCACCAGTGAGAATATGGCACGGGTGGCCATGGAGAGATTCGGCAGCATGGACGTGCTGATCAATAACGCCGGTATCTTTGTGCCCAAGCCATTCCTCGATGAGACCGAAGAGAATTTGGACCGCTATTACGCCAGTGGCGTAAAAGGCACGTTCTTCGCGTCGCAGGCGGTCATCCCCACCATGATTAAGCAGGGTGGCGGTTCTATTATCAATATCGGCTCCATGTGGGTAGAACACCCGCTGGAAGCGACGCCAAGCTCCGCTTCGCAGGTAGCAAAAGGCGGCATGCATACCCTGACCCGTCATTTGGCAATCGAATTTGCCAAAGACAATATCCGGGTTAACACCATCGCACCGGGCGTGATCGAAACCCCGCTGTACGACGACCTGATGGATAAAGAGGCGTTCCGCGTACTAGCGAACCTGCACCCACTACGTAAACTGGGCAAAATGTCCGACATTATCGCCTGGGCGGATATGCTGGCCGGCGAAGGCAGCCGCTTTGTGACCGGGCAAACCCTGTTTATCGACGGTGGCATCACCGCAGGTAACCATGTGATTTGAGTGCGCTGATTTTTCAGAAGCAAAATAACCATTGCGGCCACTGTCTACACTGACAATGGCCACATCGGTATCTACCTGGCGGTACGGTCGATAATATTCAAACGTTCTTTTTGAAAGCCGCCCCGGCTAAAAACATACTCACCGCATTGTCGACCATTTCTCTGATGCGCGGCAGACTGACCGGTTGCAATTCACGCTGGAACACCCGCATGTCAATCTCTGCCGTGAGCAGTGACAGGAACTGTGTCGCCTTGAGGTGAGGGTCGGCCAGCCGGAGCTCCTGACGATCCATGGCGGCTGACATCAACACCGACAGTTTTTCTACGCTTTCGCGTGGCCCCGCCTCATAGAACAGCGTACCAATGTCTGAATGCCCGGACTCGGCAACCACCATGCGATACACCGCCATCGCGCTGTTATCGTTGGTTAGTATCAACAGCATTTGTTCGCCGAAACGCGTCAGCGTTTGTTCCAGCGTTTCCTTAGCCTGTTTTTCATTGTTCAACGCAGCGGCGGCTTCTGACAGATGCTGGGTGGCGTGTTGACGAACCACGGCGGTGAATAACTCTTCCTTGGCGGGAAAATAGCCATAAAGTGTCGCTTTTGATCCGCCGACGCGCTTCGCCAGTTCGTTCATCGACGCGCGTTCATAGCCCATCTCCTGAAATAACTTTGCTGCCTCTTCCACAATGGCATCGCGGCGCTGGTTGGTCCGTACTTTCATCATCTCTCCTGTCAGAAAACCGGAAAATCGCGCAAGAAAAGACATCTTCTTGACAAGCGAAGAATATCAATGCAAAACTCAACTGTACAGTTTTGTTTTGGCGGTTATGTGTACGCATCCATCGGTGGAATGCGCCAGCTGCAACTCTGTACAGACCCTTTTGGTCGCATATTCGGGCGTACGCAGCGGGCAAATACCGTCGCTGAAACAGCACGTTCTGACCGATATTGATGGCGTTATCTTCTACAGGATCACCTAAATGTTCTCATACCTCAAGGTTTCTCGCCCGGCCATGCTGACACTGGCCATTGCATTGGTGGGGTGCGCCGGGACCCCACCGGCACGCTACGCCAATATTGACTCGTCAGCGCAATTAAAACCTAGCACCGACGATCAATCTGACCGTATTCCTTACCGTTACTCCAGCCCGGTGGATTGGAAAAAATACTCCAGCATCATCATTGAGCCGGTGACCGTTTACCAGGGGGCGGATAACCAGTTTGGCGATGTTTCGCCGGAGGACCGCAAAGCGCTGGCCGACTATATGCACAGCAAGTTCAGTGAAGCGTTGCGTCCACGGTTTCGTGAGGTGAGTGCCCCGGCCCCTGACGCCATCCGCTTGAAATTGACGCTGACCGGGGCAGACACCACCACGCCCGTTGTCGGTACCTTCACCAAATTTGACCTGGCGGGCGGGCCTTACAACATCGTGCAGTCCATTCGTGGCAAGGAAGGGATGCTCAACGGCTCGGTAAATTATGCCGTCGAAATTTATGACGCTTCAAACCAGCGCCTGCTCAACGCCTACATAGCGAAACAATACCCGAACGCCATGAATGTCGGGGCGAGTATTGGGTCATTGAGCGCCGCCGAGGTAGGGATCGATAAAGCCGCCGACGAGTTGGCCGAGATCTTGAAATAAAGGCCGCAGGGCTTAAGAAAAATCAGTCAGCACCCAGGGGAAAACAGGCGGGCAGTTGTCGCCTGATAATAAAACAAGCCGATAGCCGACATTAAGGACGGTTATCGGTTTTCACGCCTTACCACGAGTCTTGCTTCCATTAACGTGATGAAAACTTTACCGCATTGGGTGGTTTGTCGGCACTGCGACAGTCTTTATCGTTACCGTCCACTGATGGCGGGAAATGAGGCGCGCTGCACGCGTTGCCGCAGCATCCTTTATCGGGCCAGGCGGGTTAACACCGAGCGAATGTTGGCACTGACGCTGACCGCCGGCCTCGCTTTTATGGTGGCCAATGTCTTCCCGGTGATCGGCGTCAGTTTCCACGCGGTGCAGAATGCCGTCACTGTTTGGCAGGCGGCCGTCGCCCTGGGTAATGGTGCCATGTTGCCGTTGGCGATATGCATGGTGTTTTTATTGATAGTGGCCCCCTTACTGCAGATTACGCTGTTCGGATGGGTGGTGATGTTTGCCTGTCTGGGCCGTTGCGCTCCGGGTTTTATCGTTGCTATCAGGCTACTGAAATGGCTACGCCCCTGGAGCATGGTCGAAGTTGGTATGTTGGGTTTTCTGGTTGCGGCAATCAAACTGTCCGGCTTTCTGCAGGTTGTTCCCGGCCCCGGTTGTTGGGCGATGGCGGTATTAATGTTGCTGCTTGTCATCATCGGCAGCCAGGATCTTCAGCCCCTGTGGCGGCTAATGCCGACAACACGTGCCGATCATGAATAGTCCACTCTATGCGCGGCAAAAGAATGTGGTTGGCTGCCTGACTTGCGGATTGGTTTGCCGTGGCCTGTCCCATTGCCCACGTTGCCGAACCCGGTTGCACTATCGGCGACCAAATAGCCTGGTGCAGTCATGGGCTTTGCTGCTTGCCGCCATCATCTTCTATATCCCGGCGAACCTGCTGCCGGTGATGTACACCAGTCTGTTCGGTCACGGCAGTGAAAGCACCATCATGGCCGGGGTGATTGACTTCTGGCGTGGCGGCTCATACGGCATCGCCGCACTGATCTTTGTCGCCAGCGTGGTCATTCCTTGCATGAAGTTTTTGTCACTTGGTCTGCTGCTGATCGCCTCCCGGCGGCAAAGCACCTGGGCGATGCGCGAGAGGGCAAAGTTGTACCGGCTGACCGAAATGATCGGTTACTGGTCAATGCTGGATGTGGTGGTGGTGGCGGCGGTTGCCGCATTAGTGCAATTCCAGGCGCTGAGTCAGGTCGAACCCGGCTATGGCATCCTGTTTTTTGGTCTGGTGGTCATTTTGACCATGCTGTCTGCCATGGCCTATGACCCTCGATTGATTTGGGAAGGTGACAATAATTGAATCCGATGCATCAACAACCCGGTGAGCCGGAGATTGCCGAACGGCGCGGGCTTTCGTTTATTTGGCTGGTGCCGGCGATAGCGTTACTGATCGGCATTTCGATGCTGGTTCATGCCTGGCTCTCTTCCGGGCCGGAGATCACCGTTACCTTTCAGACTGCCAGCGGTCTGGAGGCGGGTAAAACGGCGGTAAAATATAAAGACGTGACGGTGGGCACAGTCAAAGATATCAGGCTGCGTGGTGACGATTCGCAGGTTCTGGTTACTCTCAGCCTCAACAAAAGTGCAGAGGATTTGGCCCGTGCCGACACCCGTTTTTGGGTGGTGCGCCCACGTGTTGGCATCGGCGGGGTTACCGGCATCGATACCCTGTTGTCAGGGGCTTATATCGGCGTGGATAAGGGAAACTCGCCCCATGCCGGCAGCACTTTCACTGGGCTGGAATCCCCTCCGGCAATCATTAACAACATGCCCGGTTCGCGCTTTGTGGTGCAGACCGATGATTTAGGCTCGTTGGATATCGGCTCGCCGGTGTACTACCGACGGGTACAGGTAGGGCGGATTGCCTCTTACCAATTGAACGAGAATGGCAGGAGCGTCAGCCTGCAAATTTTTATTGATGCCCCTTACGATCGCCTAGTCACGCCGAACTCACGTTTCTGGAACGCCAGCGGGCTGGATCTTTCCGTCGGTGCCAACGGTTTCCGGCTCAGAACCCAAACGGTTGCGGCCATTATGGCGGGAGGGATCGCCTTTATGACGCCGGATATCGCGGCTGGGTCTACTGCCGCCAACCCTGCGGGGGAATATGTGTTGGCGAAAGATCAGGAGTCTGCGCTGGCCGCCCCCGATGGGCCACCCATCCTGTTTAAACTGCGTTTTGAACGCTCATTGCACGGCCTGGAAGTGGGCGCGGCGGTTGAGTTTTCCAGCATTAAAATCGGTCGGGTGGTCTCGGTCGATCTGGATTACAGCCCCAAAGGGTACCGCTTCCCTTCGTTAGTCGGTATCGAGGTTTATCCCAACCGGCTGGGTAATGTCCTGAGCAAATTGCCAAAGCCGACCCAGGGGCTGGAGCAGGAGACGGCGATGTTTACCCGCGATCTGGTTGAGCACGGCTTGCGCGCGCAGGCTACGCCGAGCAACCTGCTCACCGGGCAGCTTTATATCTCACTGGACTTTATACCTAACGTGACCAGGGTGCCGTTTGATATTCACGCGCGTCCTCTGATGCTGCCGACCATCAACGGCGGTTTCGATCGGTTGCAGGAGCAGATCGCCAGCATCGTCAGCAAGGTCGATAAAATGCCGCTTGAGTCGATGGCACAGAACCTGAACGCCACGCTGGCCGGGGTGGATAAAACCCTCAAACAGGTCAATGGTCAGACATTACCTGCGGCGAACCAACTCCTCAGGCAGATGAACCAAACGGCCCAGACCGCGCAGGATTTGCTGGCGGAAGACTCACCGTTGTTGCTGACGTTTAGCCAGTCCTTGCAGGAAGCACTGCGCGCCATGCGTGCGGTACGTAACCTGGCTGACCAGCTTGATCGCCACCCCGAGTCGCTGCTGCAAGGGCGCTCAGAGGACCTCCCTTTGCCCAACGAAGGCAGCCATTATTCTTTACAGCCAGGTACGAAAAAATGATCTCATTGCCACGGTTTTGTTTGCTAACGCTGATGGTTTCACTGTCCGCCTGTTCCTCGCCGTCAGTGCGTTATCACACGCTGGTGGCGCCGGTTGCTGAGTTGCCAATACCGGTACAGCTGGCACCCTTTCTGATAGCGGTATTGCCGGTCGGTATCCCGTCACAGATTGATGTGCCACAACTGGTAGTGCGTGAGGGAGTGAGCGGCGCTCGGGTAATGGATAATGAACGTTGGTTAAGTCCACTCGGGGATGAAATTCGTACGGCGCTTTCCGCCGCCTTGATGCAACGTCTCGATACACAGGACGTTGTCGGGTTGGCCAAAACCGAGGAGATCCCGACGATCAGAATACAGCTTCAGGTACGACGTTTTGATACCTGGCCTGGGCGCGCGGTTGAATTTGAAGGGGGTTGGAGCCTGAGCTCGCAGGGTAAACGACTGGTGTGCAGCACCCGTCTGACGCAGGCCAGCGGCCCAGGCTACACCGCCATGTTACAGGCCCAACAACAGATTATCGCCAGCCTGGCGACTCAGATTGCGGCCACTGCGCGGCACTGGTCAGTTGATGACAAGGGCCACTGTATACCCTGAGGGTAGGATAAGTCTGCTAGTCAGACCGACGCTGATATTTCCTTGACGGTTGAATCAAAATAATGCAAAACTAAACCGTACGGTACTGTTATGGTTCGGTGCATTCACCTAAACAGATGTCATTGGAGAGGTTATGAAAAAGCTGGTTTTGCTGGGCTGCGGTATTGCTTCGGTATTTTTACTGAGCGGTTGTTTATCTATCGGTTGGTAAGGGCTTTGGATCAGATGGTGGCCGACAGCATTCCCACGAGAATGCGGGGCCACCGCTTTTAACGTTATTTATCGTTGATACCTGGGGAAAGAATATGAAGAAGATGATGATAGTGGGATGTTGTATCGTCTCGGCATTTTTATTAAGCGGCTGCATTTCTCTTGGCAAGCAGAGCCACCATAATCGTTCGCATTACGATAGTTCGCAATATGAAAAAAATACGACGTCTCAATATGAACGGGGCCGAGGGAGGGATTATCGGAAAAATTGATCATGATGGATATGCCGCTCTTGAGCGGTATTACTTAACCTGATAGTCAACCTCCGTAGGGCGTAATTATGAACGCTGCGCTTCCTGAGTTGAATTCTCTGATCGACATCTTTGCTGAGCGGCCGTTCCAGGCCAACAGTGACGACAATCTTATTCGAGCGGCCAAGGCCGCACAACAGTTACTGCCGTACATGCAGCAGGCCGGCATCGCTGAAACCGAGCTCGGTATTGCCGCGTTTATCGCCAATTTACTGCACTTGCAGCACTATCTGTATCTCAATAATCAAAGCGTATATACGATTGACCAGGTTGTTCAATTGGCATTCCTGCACTTTGACATAGATACGCGGCAACAGTAGATCAAAACCATATTCAATGCTGCCGGGTAGTCTAAGCTGATTTTTTAGGGTTAACATGACTTCAGATTAATGCGGTCACGGCCTTCCCCGGCGGTGGTCGCATGCGTTATATACCTAATGTTTATTATTTACGATTAAGAGGAATCGGTAAGAGAAAAACAAATTTAACAACGCCGATTCCTTGTTTTATCACCACGCGGATGACTCACTATTTAATTATTAAGTATTTATATGTATTTGGATGTGGCGTTCAAAATATGTGATCTCCGTGTTTTTATTTTATTGGTATCGGCTTGCTTTTGAGTGGCGACGGGTTAAAAATAAGTCGAATTACAAAGTGTAGGTCAATTAAACGATACTAATAAAAGGAACAGCTAATGAAAACTATTGATTGTGATTTATTAGACCAGATAGCTGGCGGCCGGGGGAACAATGGCGGTGACCGTGTCGATAATGGTGGGAGAAATAACCAGCGCGGTCGCGGTAATGGGGGCGGTGCACCTAAAACCCAAGTAAATGATGCTGCTGTCATAGGTTTACTTGGTGCAGGGATTTCAGTTACATCCAGACTTGGACCATATGGAATAATTGCTGCGGGAATTATGGCAGGAATCGCAGGAGCAATAGGATACCCCAGCAACAGCCCATATAATAATAATGGCGATAGAGGACGGGGCGCTTTTGGGGGCGATGCCAATCCAAACAGCGTAAATGGCCAGTGCCATTGGTAATTGTAAGTAATGTTCGGGTAGTATTTACCCGAACATTTAATAAAGCAATTCGCAAAGAAGGTTAACATGGTAAGTCGAAAATCCTGGATGCCGTCAGCCGTAGGCGCTTGTACCTTTAATCTATGGATTGTCAATCAATCATCATTGCAGATTGCCCAGTTTTGTGGGGATGTCTTTGATATCATTGTCGCGATTCTTTCTTTTGTCGGGTTTTATACCTTGTCGATGAATGTATTTGCTTTGTACTTTTGGCATAAGGGGGAGGAGTTTAAGTAATAGTTATCAATTACCGTTTCTTTTTAATATAACTCGCAAAAGGAGAGGGGCATGGAAAGCAGAAAATCCTGTAGGCCGTTAGCTGCGGCTGCCAGTTTTTTTAATCTATGGTTAATCAATAAATCATCACTGCAGATTGTCCAGCCTTGTGGGCAGCTGATTGACGTTATCGTCGCAGTTCTTTCTTTTGTAGGGTTTTATACCCTGTGGATGAGTATCTTCGCTTTATACTATTGGTGTAATGATAAAGAGTTTAAATAAAAGCCATTACTTACCCCTCGTTTCAGTCCTGATTTATTACCCGCCGCCAACGCCGGAGGCGATGTTCTGCCTCCGCGCAGCCTGAGTTGAGTGACCAGGGCTTGATTCCTCGTAAACCGGGGATTCAACTGTCAGTTTGTTCGGGCAAGGATACCAACAAGACATCGGTTTTAGCATTGTTAATCAGATGCCTGGATGTCGGCATTAGCCGACTTAAAAAGTTATGTCGATGCCCGCAGATCAGCAGCTCAATATGCTTGTCGAACAGGATTTTCTCGATTTCCCGGTTAAAGTCGCCGACCACCTCCAGCGCTTCAACAATCGGTGACGTGTCATAGCCGCCGTCACTCAGGAATTGCTTTAACAGGCTAACGTCGTCGTTAATCACCCGGGTTTGAAAATTATCCAGGTGGTTTATCACCACGCCGGAATAAAGCTCGCCGACGTCGACGCCAACATGTACCACATACAATTTTGCCTGGGTGGCACTGCTGAGAGAAAGGGCACGGTCCAGCAGTTTCTTGTTGTTGTCTTTTAAATCTAATGCCACCAGTATATTTTTATAAAGCATACGACTCTCCTTTTCTATTATGACTTTCTTGATAATAGAGTCTACGCAGAAGGGTTTTAAATCAAACCTGAATAACCGGTTAGGATAACTACTTTTTTATATTAACGTGGTCGTTGAATTTAATGGTTAACAATGTTTATTATCAATCGTCGAAAGCAAAGTCATCGAGCAGCGTAACATCAAAGGAGGTGATTATCAGTTAATCCTGGGTAGCTGGCGTTAAGTATGCAATTTGTGAATCCAATTTTCTGGTTTTGGGGGGGCGATTATTTCCGGCTTTTGCCCCCTCATTTTTTTAACGTGAAAAGTTAATTATTAACATGATGCCAACAACATACTGACGAGGAATAAAGATGAAAGATGTGCTGGATAAATGCAGTGATAAAGGGTGCTCCATTGATATCGGCTCGGTGCTGGACAACGAGAATTGCACGGTGACCGTCACTAACCGTTTTGATACTTATGAGCAGGCCATGGCGCACTTTGAGGAGATGGAAACCAGTGCCAACAACGTGGCATCTGAAAAGTACCCTTGCCATTTGTCTCATACCGTCAAGATATTAAATAAAAAGTATATTGCCAGAATCGACATGACGTTTTCCTGCCAGGCAGAAGCGATTATCTTTGAGTTGGAGATGCAACATCATATCCACGACTAACCCCTCCCGTTTAATTTTTTAGGTCTGAAATCATGAAAGATATGACAATAGCGATCGTCATTTGTGAGAGAGAGCTGACTCGTTTTATTCAGGGGCGAATTTGCGACATCAATCAGGGGACGGAAACCCCTCGTCTGGCGGTGGCTTTTATCCAGAAATACGGCAGAGGCATGGCTGATGCACTGTCATCGGTCTATGGCACGGCGATAGCGGGTGAAAGCATTATTAAAATAACCGAAGGGAAGTTAAGCCTGATAGATCCTGACTGGAGTGAACATAACAAGGACAGGTTTCGTGCACGGCCAGCCGATCTGAATTTAACCCTTCCTTAAATTATAGATAAAATACCAGGACGGATAATGCAATGGATTATGCTGTTGCTGGCTATCTTATTTGAGGTGATGGGAACCCTTTTTATTAAATACGCGCAGCTCTACCAGTGCGATAAACTTCACCTTATTACATTAATAGCGATATGTATTGCCTATTTTTTCTTTGCCAAAGCAATCAGGACTATTCCTCTGGGTATTGCTTATGCGCTATGGGAAGGCATTGGTATTGTGCTGATCGTTTCTTTGAGTTATCTGCTGTTTCATGAGTCGGTATCGCCCCTCAACAAGCTGTTGGGTTTTTTATTCATTATCTGCGGTATTGCCTGTTTAAAATTCGGGATCGTCAAGCCTGCGGATAAGCGTTAAGCCTTGTGTGTCGACAGCAGGATACTGGTCTCGGTGTTGGCAATACCGGCGATACGCCGGATGCGGCCCAAGATCTTATCGAAACTTTCCAGGCTGTCGGTGCGGATCTCCACCAGAATGTCCCACTTGCCGTTGGTGGTGTGCAGAGTGAAGACCGAAGGTTCGCCGCGCAGTTGCTGCAATACGCTGGGTGCCCTGGTCCCTTCCACCGCCACGCACATCCAGGCACGGATGCGGTTATGTTCCACGCCCGGTTTGATGCGGATGGTATAGCCGGTAATGATCCCCTGTGCTTCCAGCGCCTCAATTCTTTTTTGTACTGTAGCGCGCGAAACCCGCACCTTGTTGGCGATCTCGGTGATGGAGGCACGGGCGTTTTCGCGCAGCAGCGCGAGGATCTGGCGATCGGTGTCATTCATGTTGGCAATGTGTCACTGAGTTGTGGCGATTTGTAAAAATATAGAGCAATTTAGTCATTTTTCACACTGTCTGCTTTCAAGTTGATTATCCATAATGATGCCGTGCCAGCCCCTGGCGAATCCTCAACTCGGCGAGAGATCTTATGCAAACCACCCAATCCGTTTTTATGGTCAGGCCGTCTGGCTTTGCTGCCAATCTGGAAACCCGGCACAGCAATTTTTTCCAGAAGAAGACGGAGGAAAATGAAAATCCCATGGCAGAGGCGTTAATGGCTTTTAACGGCTACGCCGATGCATTACGGCAGGCGGGGGTCGACGTCAGGGTGATTGAAGAGATTAATGGGCAGGAAACGCCGGACGCGTTATTTCCCAATAACTGGATTGCCTTGCTGGAGGACGGCACCTTGTTCACCTTTCCAATGGAAGCGCTGAACCGACGACGGGAACGTCGCCAGGACATTATCGCGCAGCTCGCCAATGACTTTGTGGTTGAACGACGTATCGATCTCTCCGCCCACGAACGGACCGGGCGCTTCCTGGAAGGTACCGGCTCACTGATTTTGGATCACGACCACAAACTGGCTTATGCCTGTCTCTCTTCACGCAGCTCACCGGAAGTCGGGCGCGAGTTTGAACGCCATTCCGGTTATCAGATTGTCTGGTTTGACGCGGTGGACCGTAATAATCAACCGATCTATCACACCAATGTGATGATGAGTGTCGGAGTGCAATACGCCATCATCTGTGTTGAAAGTCTCCGCAATCAGGCGCAAAAAAGCGCGCTGATCGCCACGCTGGAACGCAGCGGAAAAACCATTATTGACGTCAGCTTCGCTCAGATGGAGGCGTTCGCCTGCAACGTACTGGAACTGCGTGCCGAGGACGGCAACCCGGTCTATGCCATGTCGACCCGCGCCTGGGCCAGTTTCACGCCGCAGCAGCAGGCGCTGATTGGCAGTTATGCCCGGCTGGCGTTGGGGCCGATCGATATTATTGAAGATCTTGGCGGTGGCGGCGCACGCTGCATGCTGGCGGAGATCTTCCTGCAAAAGAAACCGCTGTCAGTTTAATCCCATCTGATTTAACAGCATTTTGTTCAACTCGGTGTTTTTGTGCACATTGAGTTTGCGCATCGCCGAACGCTTATGGGCGCTGATGGTCTTCTGGCTGCGCTGCAACATACCGGCGATGGAACAGGCGGACATACCGGTGCTCATCAGTTTCAGCACTTTCTTTTCGCAACTGCTGAGGGCGGCGATGCGACACTGTCGACATTTCCAGATGCCGCTGGCGTGCAGCGCCACCCAGGGTTGTTGGCAAAACTGCTCCAGTGCCATCTGCAATTTGTTGCGGACCATGGTGCAATCATCGCGCAGGTTAATGCTGAACAGCGCCGGATGGGCTTGTGAATAACGGACGTCGCGCTCATCAAGGATCAGCACGTTCATTTGCCGGTGGCGCAGTGTCTGGTGTGGGCTTTGGTAACAACGCGCGCAGCCACAAGCCTCTTCCAGAGTGCGGAACACGATTTCGATCGGCTCCAGGTTATGCAGATCGACCGGATATTTACGGCGGCGGCTGTTAAGGTCTTGCAGATACTCTTCCAGCAGCAGCCGTAACCCTAATAGATAAAAGTTATCGCTGCCCAACAGGGTGAACCGAATATTAAGCATGATTACTCCTCAAAACGCATATCGTGCGGGAAAAGTCGACGTGCCTGACGCTGTAGATCGGCGGCCCGCTGGGGTTGTTGCAGTAGGCGGCTGACTGCCACCAGATTGATGTAGATATTGGCGTCCGGCCGCACGCGGATTTCGTTTTCTGCCCATTGCCGGTAATTCAGCAGCGTGGCGGCATCGCGGGTTTGCGGATATTGCAGCAGCCGCTGCAACTGGACGTCGTAGTCATAACGCACCTGCCAGGGCGTCGGCGTTATCACCTGGCTCATGGGGCCAAACTGCCGCAGGCCGGTTTTTTCCACCGCGGTAATGATCAGCGCGCTGTGCAGGCCGTTGAACAGATAGGGCAGCATCAGTGCGGCGGCGATGCCGGTCAGCAGGCGCAGCGTTTGCTGTGGGCGGTGGGGTAATCGCCAACGACGGCGTACGTCGCCAGAACGCAGGATCACCAGCAGCAACACGGCATGGGCGGCAGAAAGATAAAGTGGGTACTCCACCATCATATGCAGCAGGATCGGCAGCGCCGCCATCCAGGGAGCAGGGCGCAGTGGCAGGGCGCGAGTACGTTGTAGCAAACGCCATAACCCCCAGCAGATGATAGCGATACCGCTCAGGCTGAGCAGGCCGCCTTCAATGCCCCACAGCAAAATTTCGTTATGTGGGTGGCTGATAGCGACGCTTTCCATGCCGCTGCTTTGGGTGGTGTAGAAATGATGCAGGAAGTCGTGCTGGAAATGACCGTAACCCCAGCCAAGCCACGGGCGTTCGCCGATCATACGCAGCGCTTCTTGCCAGTAAGCCAACCGATAGAAAATCGGCTCGGCCACGGTGACTGCCCGCGTCGCGCCGTTGATCAGTATCAGCAGTAATCCGGCGGCTACCCCGGTCAGCTGCAGCAACAGGGAGAGGGCGGCGCGGCGGCGATTAAGACGGTACAACATCCACAGTTGCAGCGGTGACAGCAGCAGGGCGGCCAGCAGCCCGACGCGCGAGGCAATAACCACCAGCAACAGCGGCGCCAGCACCAGTATGCTGGCGCTCAGGCACTGCAGGACGCACGACAAGGGGCGACGGCTGCTGAGCAAATACAGGGCTAACGCCAGACCGGTAGCCATAAAGCTGGCCATCAGGTTCCATTGTTGGAAGATGCCGTAAGGGCGGTTTTTCAGGTTGTTGTAGCCTATCCAGTTGCCCGGTTGCAGCAGGCTGTATTGCACCAGGCCGAACAGGGCTTCAGTCACCGTTGCTGCCAGTAACAGAGTTAGCAGTCTGCGCCGCCCTTGGCGGCTGAGCGGGATCTGCAGCAGCGCAAAATAGGCCATGATGCCCAGTGCCAAACCCATCAGGCGCGGCAAGGCTTCACTCAGCCAGGGCTGTTGCGTCCACAGCAGCGGCAAAAATAAAATCAGGCCACCCAGCGCCAGCCGGTTAAAAAAGCCGGATACCGCCAGCGGCGGCCGGCAAAACAGCATCGCGCCGAGAATAGTCAGGGCGATAAAAATGCCACCGACCAGATTCCACGGCAGATAAAAACCGCTGCCGCCGCGATTGGGCCAGTAAATATGCATGGCAATCAGGCAATAAAATGCCGCCAGCCCGAATAACCAGGCTGCTTTGGGTTTGGACATCATCACTTATTCCTGCAGACGACGGCTTATTGGTAGGCCAGCACGAAATTGGCCACCGAGCTGAATTCGCCCTCGGTAATGGTTTTATTTTGGATCGCGCTGGGGTGGCCCTGCACATAGGCGGTGAAATTCAAAATATTGTCACCATCCTGCAATGCCACAGCGTTGGAGACCTGGTTCAAATCAATATCCGCCCCCTGATGGTCAAACAAAGCGATAGCAGCGCCGTTGGTGCCGTTGTTAATCGCCAGCTTGCCCGGCAACTCGCTGTCTTCGGTGCCGCTGAAGGTGACGTTGACGGATTTGAACACCGCCGTTTTACAGTCGGTCAGCTTGATGCTGAAGGGCACCGGGGTGCTATGGCCGTAGCGGTACAGCGTTTTGACGATTACCGTGTCCATCTCCACCACCTGATCGGCTGATTGTGGCTCGATATTGCACGGCCGGCTCACCACGGTGCCGTGGAACTGCAGCGGAGAACCAACCAACTCGGTATCCGCCACGGCCGGCAATGTTGTAAACCAAAAGGGCGTGCAACTGAGCATCGCTAAAGCGTGTAAACGCATCGTCTGTTTCTCCCTGAATTACTCGAAGGCCGCCACAATGGTGGCCGAGGCGTTAAACTCCCCTTCCGCGATTTCTTTGCCACCGTTGGCCAAGGGTGCAGCAACCAGGTTCCAACTGCCGCCGTTACCGATATTTGGCACCGGGTAAAACTCATTCGGGATAACCAGTTGGCCGTTATGTTTGATCTCGATGCCGAGATCGGTTTTATCGGTTTTAAATGCGTTATTGGTGAAAGGTGCTGGGGTACCGGAGACCGCCAGTTTGATATTCAGCGTGCCGTCCTCAAAGCTGCCGCCTTCACACTGGAAACGCACCGGAATGCTTTGCGGATAACTGGTGCCGTTCAGGTTACTGCCGCTGATTTCGCCAAACTCAACGTTGATCAACTGCCCTTCGTTCACCACGCATTTATCCGGCACGTAGAGAATGGCGGACTGAATAAATACCTGTGCCATAGGGTTGGGGCCGAAACCGCCGTCGGTCGACCCTAAGCGGCCATACATCTCGATGATCTGTCGGTCATTAATCTGTACGCCGTTGATGATTTTTTTGCGCACCCGAAAGGTGACCTTGCCTTTGGAGCCGCTTTCGTAGTTATTGATCTGTGCATAGGGCGGATTGCATGAATGCTGGTTTAACTCATTGGAGACGTTGTAAAAAGGCACGGTGACATAGGCTTTTTTATTGCCGGCGATCCAAACCTCGGCTTTTAAATCCAGGTAATCATTCAGTTGTAAATAGCCGTTGCCGTAGTCGGAAGCGGGTAACGCCGAATCCGATTTATAAAAGTGGGGGCTTTTGGGGATTGGCGTATCACAATAGGCTTTACCGGTATATTGGCCGCCTAATGAATAGGTGAATTCTTTGGTAAAACCGACCTTATTGGTAATGTTGGTTTCATTCAGGTCGATATAAAACGGCTTTGCCCCACCATCCGGCGTCACATAACCGTTGGCCCAGACGGCAGGGGCTGACAGCACTAACGCCAGCGGCAGGCAGTGGCTCAGGTAGGTTTTTTTCATAGCGTTTGCGAACCTCACAGGTAAATCACCTGAATATGTGCCACACCGGAAAAACCGGCTGCCATTACCGCCCGCTGCGTGGATTCCACGCTGGCGCTGAACCACAGCGTATTGCTGCCGGGCTGCAGAATGTAGGGGCGACTTTGCTGGTTGAGTGCCAGCGCACGGCCTTGCTGATCCTTGAGCCGCAGGCCGATGCCCTGTACGCCGCCGTTAAGTTTCAGCAGCTCCGGGTTGTTGACATCGCTGTCGCCGAGAAACACCAGCGTGGCAGCCTGTTCACCCTGTAAATAAAGCTGCCCGGCATCACCGTTGCGTTGCCCTGCCGGGTTATCCGCCAGCGCTTTGGCACCCAGCAGGCAGTTGCGGAAAGAGAGGCGAAAGCGCACCGGCGTGCTCTGATCGCCGGCATTCTGGAAGTCACGCGCGTTAACGTCACCCAGATCAATCGATTGATCCTGGCTGTCCGGCGTCAGGCTGCAGGGGGAACTGAGCAGGCCGCCATGAAAGCTGACGGTGCCGGTGGTGCCTTGGATCACGCCCAGTGGCGTCGCCGCCGCGGCGCTGCCGGTGAACAGCAACGCGCCGAGCAGCAGGGGCCGCAGGCGGCCGCCGGTGAATTCAGCCATGCGCTATCTCCTTATTTTTTGCTATCGGGCACGGCGTTGCAGACGCTGCCGTTGCAGGCGAAGCGCAGCTCCGGATGGCCGCCGTAGTCATTGATATAGCTGATGACAAAGCCGTTGAGGCCAGAGTCACTCAGCTTGAGGGTTTCGCTGGATTTTGGCTTGAGCATCACCGGCTGGAAGCCACTCAGTGCGCCGCCGCCCTGTTTCTGCGTCTGACGGGTCATACCGGTCAGGGTGATATAAAAAGGCGTGGGGTTTTCAACGGTGAAACCGCCGGTGCTTTTGTGAAACACCAGCTTCTCCTGCCACACTTCGCCTTTCGGCGCGACGATGGCCTTCGGGCGATAAAACAGTTTGATCTGGGTTTGCAGCGCCAACTGCATCACATTGGTTTTGCTGCTTTTCGGCGGGATCTCGCGCAGGTTGAAATAGAACACCGATTCACGATCCTGCGGCAGGCGATCGGCCTCCGGCGTCTTGGTGATACGTACTACGCTGCGTTCGCTGGCTTCAACCCGTTGCAATGGCGGCAACACCACCAATGGTGAAGTGACTTTCTGGTGCTGCTCGTTTTCCAGCCAGGACTGCGCCAGGAATGGCAGTTCCTTGTTTTCATTGACGATATTCAGGCTTATCGATTTTGCGTCGCTGAGGTAAACGGCACGGGTGCGATCCAGCGATATCGCCGCGTTGGCGGCGGGGATTGCAGCGGCTAATGCCAGGCCCAGCGTGGCCATTTTTGCTAACGGAAAGTTATTCATCATCTTCAATTCTCTGCGTTACGGATTACAGTTTGGCGCACGGCAGCAATAGCTGATCCAGCGGCTTGGCGGCGCCCGGTATGACAATGCGGCACTGGCGCTGGCCTTCCCAGGCGACGTCCAGTTGCTCTTGCGGCTGCACGCCGGTCAGGTAGACCGAGCCGCCGTCGTTCACTACGGCCACTTCACGGCCACGTTCGCTCAGCACCGTGGCACCGAATGGTGGCTCACTGCCGTCGGCCAGTTTGATGGTGGCCAGCAGCTTGCTGCCTTTCACTACCTCAAAGTGGCGATAGCCGATGGCTCCCTCGGTCAGCGTGCCCTGAACTACGGCCCGGGTCGCCTCCACGTCGTCTGCCAAGGTATTGACGTCGATGCGGGTGTCGGTGTTGTAGTAACTGGTGATGTCGGAGATCACTGCCAGACCGAAGCGGTTGCTGTAGGCACGACCGTTGTTGATTGGCACCCCGGCGATGCCGTCGGTATCGAGCATCATCCGGCTACCGCCGTTGCTGGAGTTTTGATGTGCGGCTACGCCATGTCGGGTGGCAGTAATGCCGCTGCGGAAAGTACCGCCGATCGACGAATAGCTGTCCTGTTGGTAAGAGGCACTGGCATTGAGTGTGCCAAACGAGGCGTTATGGCTGTAGTAACCCCGGGCCAGTGATTTTCCTGACTGGTTAAAGCCACCGCTCACCTGCCAGGTGTTGTTCGGATCGGTGTAGTCGTTGTAGGACGCCATCTGCGTTACGTCGCTGTTGCTGGTTTGCAGCGAGTAACCCACCCGACGGCGATCGCCAATCGGCACGCTGAAGTTCACCATCACGCTGTCGTCGGTGCGGCCGTGATAAGTGGTGCGATAGGCCGACAGCGAGGCGGTGATGTTGCTGACATTGCCGACGTTGAACAGTTTGCTGGCAGACAACCCGTAACGATCCTGCGCCCTGGCATCCCAATAGGTTTGGTGCGAATAGGTCAGGTAAGCGGTGATCGCCTTGGCGCTGTCTTCCGCCATAAAGGTTTTGCTGGCGGTAATGGTGTACAGCTCTTTTTGGCGCCCGTCGTAGCGCTCGTCGTAATCGTTGTAGCGTTCCTGCAGATACTGCGACATGTTCATGAATTTGCGCTGTGAGAAGCGGTAGCCGGCAAAGGTGATCTGGCTGTTCATCTCATCAAAGCGCTTGGCGTAGTTGACCTTGAACGACAACCCACTGGCGGTTGGCTCATTGGGCAAGCGGGCGATAGACTGCGTCACGTCCACCGACATGGCGCCAAACACGTTCAGGTCACGGCCCAGGCCGAGTGCCCAGGCGTTGTAATCGCCGCCAAGCAACGCGCCGCCGTACAGCGACCAGGCGCTGGTTAACCCCCAGGAGAAATCACTGGCGGAGAACAGCGGCCCTTGGGTACGGTGATCGTAAGCCGAGGGCTTGCCCACTGCGACGTTGTAGCGGACATAACCGGGGCGCGTCAGGTAAGGAATAGTGGCGGTGTCGACCTGGAAGGTCGATACGCTGCCGTCTTGTTCTTCTACCTTCACATCCAGCCGACCGCGTACCGAACTGTTGAGATCTTGAATGGCAAAGGGACCGGCAGGCACGGTGGTTTCGTACAGCGTGCGGCCTTCTTGCGACACGGTTACCTTGGCGTTGCTTTTGGCAATGCCGCGCACTTCCGGCGCATAACCTTGCAGGTTTGGCGGCAGCATACGCTCGTCACTGGCCAGGTTAAGGCCGGTGAAGCGGTAGGAGTCGAACACGCCCGAATCGAGGAAGATTTCGCCGAGGGTCAGCTTGGCGGCCTGCATCGGCAGTGCGCGATAGGCGTAAATCTGGTTCCAGTCGAAATTACTGTCACGCTCACCGGCCTGCTGATTGTAATTGGCCTGATAGTCGGCGCGCAGACGCCAGGCACCCAGGTTGGCGCCGACCGTCCCGTAGCTGCTGAGGTTTTCTGCGGTGTTGTTATTGTGGTTTTGCTTACCGACCTGGCCGCTGATGCTGTAGTCCAGCAACAAGCCAGGGATGCCGTCATCCCACTGTTCCGGTGGCGTCCAGTCCGGATCGGAATATTTCATCCAGGCCTGTGGAATGGTGATTGCCAGCACGCCTCCGCCGATGCGGTCGGAAATCGTGGCCCCTTTAATGCCACTGATATCGGCGCAGCTGTTGTCGTGCCACAGGGTGACTTTTTTGACCACTTCATCTTTCAGCGCCATTTTTTCTATCAGATCGGGCGGCAGACAGACACGGGAACGATCCTTTTGATCCGGCGACGGGTAATACTGGATGCTGCGCTGCGGCAGAGTTTTCTGGTTGATCTTGATATCCAGCAGATAGGCACCCGGCATGACGTAATCGGCGTCGGAAAAACGCGATAAATCCACTTTGCTGCGATCGCCAATATCTAATACGTCGGTATTAAATTCCGTGGCGGAAAAAGCCGAAGGCACCCAGAGGAAAGATAGAATGACGGTGAGGGGTATTTTTTTCCGTGTCAGTAATGACGTCATAGCATAATCACTCATGGCAAATCCGCGCCCAATAGCAGGTCATCCTGTACGACCTGAATACGTAATACGTGATGTCATTCAGTGCCCTGTGAAGGCACCCGCCTAACGAGGCGCTACAGATAAGACAGGGTGAATTTCGCCAGAGAGCTGAATCCACCGGCTCTGGCCCTGTCAGGGTGAATACGTAGCTGAGCGCTAAAGCGCAGCGTATTGTCGCCGGCGACAATCTGGTAATCCGCCGTGGTGCTGCCCAGAGGGATCGGGGTACCGGCAGCGGTCAGCAGCTCAATGGCCACGCCTTGTGCTTCGCCGTAAACGGCCAATAATTCGGGATCCCGGCTGTCAGCCGTGCCGTCGAAGGTGACGTTTGCTGCGCGGTAGATAAAGTCGGGTTTTACCTGGCTGGCCAATTCGCAATTCACCAGCTTGATCTCAAAATTACGGCGGCTGCCGATCAGTACTGGCTGTGCACCCAGCGCGGCATCGGTCATGGATATCAGCCCGAAATCAACGGTCTGGTCCAGGCTTTCGCCGGCAATCCCACAGGGGGTTTCGACGATCTCGCCACCCAGATTGAGCGTGCCGTGGCCCTGATTTTTTGCCGTCGCCTCGGCGCTGCAAACGCTGAGCGCGATAAGCACTACGCCCCAAATCCGCTTGGTCATGCTGGCTCTCCCTGTTGCCGTTGGTGCCGTTACCCAATATCCGTGCAGGTAAAGCGGGGATACCGCAGTGATATCCCCAGCGAGGGATTACAGGTAAGCCAGAGTGAAGTTTGCAACGCTGGTGAACTCGCCTGGAACCACGGCGCCAGAAGCGCTGCTGCCTTGCAGATAAGCGGCGAATTTCAGGGAGTTATTGCCTTCGGTCAGGCCCTGACCATCAGTCGCAGTGCCCAGCTCAACGTCTTTGGAGTGCAGGTTGTCATAGATCATGATGCCAGCGCCGGTTGCGGTGCCGCTCAGAGCCAGCAGTTTGCTGTTATCTGGATCCGGAGTGCCGGTGAAGGTCACCTGGACGTTCTTCATGGTGGCGATGGAACAGTCTTTCAGTTCAATGCTGAATGGCTCAGAGCTGGATTTACCTTCTTTTGCCAACAGACGGCTGCTGATCTGGCCCATTGGCACAGTTTGGTCAACAGATTCCGGTGCTACGCTGCATGGCGCATCAATAATTTCACCGGTAAAGGTGACTTTACCGCTACCCTGGTTAGATGCGGCATGAGCAACAGATGCAGAAGCGAAAGCAATCACGGTTGCCAGCATTAATTTATTCAGTTTCATTTCTCAAGTTCCTGTAGAGAGTATTTAAATAAAAAGAACAGCACATCTAAATCCCCCACAGCGGCAGCAACTTCATGTCACTAACGCGGTAGTTGGAGCCAGATCCTTTTGCTCTGGGCAATACGCCACCGCCCGTTATTCATGAGTGAATAACGAAAGGTTTTGTAAGTCGAATAGGCGAAATCCATAAAATTAAAATAGGTATATCGCCGTAGCGTTTTGCTGGGATTATTCTTGCAAATAATAGGCGTGATTGGAAATAGCTTTTATTAAGTTAAGTCAAATACAGAATATAAATCCAAAAGGAAAAAGAAATATATATGATTGAAAATCAATAGATCGTATACAATTATTATCCAGAATAAATGACTATATAAATAGCAATATGCGAGATATTAGATCGCCATAATTAGTCTTCACACTACAATTAACAATATTGTTTTGATAATATCGCCCTTAGACAGCAGATGATGAATTTTGGCTGTTAATCGTAAGTTAAAAGTTAACTATTTGTTTTTAAAGGTATATAAGCTATAGGTACTGGCTTTGGATGCGGCTTTTATTCATGGTGACGCGGCCAATTCCCTTCGCGTGGTTAACAAATTTATAACAACATGGTTGGCTGTCGGATTATTACCAATATCCGCCTGTTGCTGTGCTCTTTTGTTATTTAACCCGTTAGGATTAATCAGAGATGGTGAACTCTGGCCGGGCTGCGCGACATAATAATGACCTAAGTGATAATTAAGGGATGATAAACGGAATGATTACCATAATTAATGATTCAACTCGCCGTTCTACCGCTGTTATGGTTGCGTTGATAATGACCAGTTTACTGTTATCCGGATGTGCAGGAAAAAATAGCACTGGAGCCGTTGCCGTGAAAAAAGTTTCACAGAATAATCCTAAGGAAAACACCGATGAACAACGAATTACGCTTTGTCAGCAACGGGTCAATTCACTTAAAAATATTAATCCGCAAAGCTACCAGAAAAGGATGGCTTATTTTAATGGGCTGTTATCCAACGCCTCCGGATATGCCGGCATTCGCAGTAATGTTGATGAGAGCACCCGTAAGGCTATAGACGCACTTTATAAATACAAGACCGAGAAGTTCTGCGCTGACGTTGAATATGAGCTGATGTCCAGTCTGTCCAGCCGGGTGGAGAGCCTGTAGCCATGAAAAAGTACGCGGAAGGAGCCGCGGCTTTACTGCTGTTGATCGCAGGAGGCACCGCGTTAGCGGCAGGTAATGCGTCAGGCGGGGATGACGGCATCCCTGCATTGCTGAAATTTGCCGAGCAACAGCAGATGGTGCCGGTGATGGAAACAGTGCCACCGACGCCCAAACCGGTGGTCAGCAAGCCAAAACCTGCGCCCGTTTCGCGTGGGGATAGCGCCCGGCTAATGGCGTTGAATCAGGCGATGCAGCAGCAGGCCGACACTATCCACCTGTTGGAACAGCAGTTGGCGATTCAGGCTAAGACAGCGGCGCCGGTACCGGAACCCAAGGCGGCACCTGTGGATATCAGGCCACTGGTGGCGGCGTTGAAAGGCGTTCGCCGGGCCATTGCTACACCGCCGGATCTGATTGCCATGGCGGCAGCACTGGCGCGGCAACAGCGGTTGGTCGCGGAGCAAGACCGGCAATTGCAACAGCTCAAGCACCAGCTTCAACCCCCAGGGTTGGTCAGTGAGACAGATAAACAGGCTTACGCCGCCGGGGTTTCGCTCGGACGAGACATTCTGCGGCTGCAGGAAGAGAACCGACGGCTGGGGATTGAGGCCGATCGGTCACGCCTGCTGGCGGGTATTGGCGATACGCTGGCGGGCAAACCTCGGCTGGACAACGCCGCTATCGACACTGCTCTGCAGGCTGCAGACGCTGCATTGCAGCAGGCCCGGCAACAACGGCAACAGAGCCTACGGCAGGATGGCAAAGCTTATCTCGCCGATTTTGCCAAACAGCCGGGGGTACAAAAGGACGCGCTCGGTTTCTATTACCGCGTGGATTACGCCGGTAGTGGGCAAATAGCCGCAGGCGACAATGTCGATATTGTGGTGCGTGAAAGTCTGCCCGACGGGCAGGTGATCAAGGATATGGAGTTGGCCGGCACGGTGATCTCACAGCCCCTGGCGCAGTACCCGCCGCTGTTCCGCGCCGCTATCGGCAAACTTAACAAACACGGGTCGATGACTCTGGTGGTGCCGGCGGCGTTGGCCTATGGCGATAAGGGAAGCCCACCCGCCATACCCCCTGGGGCCACCATGATTTATACCCTGCGCGTGGCCGACGCCTTGCCGCAGGACAGGAGCAGGCAAAAGTAACTCAAGGAGAACGCGATGGCCAAGGTGCCGATAACATATGAAATCAGGAAGTCACATATGCTAAACGTGTTACGAAAACTGTGCATGGAGCGTGCGTCCGGGGTCGGTGGACAGCATCCGCCAGCGCCGGAACACTGGCCCAAAACCAGGGAGTTGGCGGATAAATGCGGTGAGAATATTTACACTACGCGTACGTTGCTATTGGCATTGGAAAAAGAGGGCAAGGTGAGTTGTACCCATCGCAGTATCAATAACTCGTTGCGCTGGTATATTTGTGCATCACCCAAAAAACTGTAGTTCCTTTCCTGTTTTGTGTTTTTGACTACCTTTCACAGCAGAGATTTATAGGGCTGACGGGGCAAAATGCCTCTCAGCCCGTTTCCTTTGTTACCACCGATGACCAGCCATTGTCAGTGCATTTTTTTAAGCTCTATACTGGTGGCCTGAGCAGCAATATTTTCATGAGGGATGCAGATTTATAATGAAGGAAAGCAAAGAAATACTGTTATTGGATGATATTCATTATCAAATAGATGAGCAGGTTATTCTGGACTCTGTCTCTTTCGGCCTGAGTCAGGGCGAATTTAAACTGATTACCGGGCCGTCTGGTTGCGGAAAAAGTACCCTGCTTAAAATCATCTCTTCGCTGATCGACCCGACCCGGGGAAAAATTATCTTTGCCGGCAAGGCCATCACTGACATACCGCCGGAAGAATATCGCCAACAGGTATCTTACTGTTTTCAAACCCCCTCGCTGTTTGGCGATAGCGTGTATGACAATATTGCGCTGCCCTACCAGATCCGTAAGCAAAAACCGGACGAGAAAAAAATGCAGGCCGATCTGGTGCGCTTTGGGCTACCGGAAAATATGCTGCAAAAAAGCGTGAACGAATTGTCGGGCGGAGAAAAACAGCGTATTTCCTTGATTCGTAACCTGCAGTTTATGCCCAGGGTGTTGTTATTGGATGAGATCACCAGCGCGTTGGACGAAGATAATAAGCGCAACGTTAACGAAATTATTCATCAGTTGGTGGCGCAGCATGGGGTAGCGGTGCTGTGGGTCACGCATGATAAAGACGAAATTAAACATGCGGATGATGTGATTACCCTGAGTGCGCAGGGTGCACGCGCACAGGAGACAACCCATGAACCAGCATAATATCAGCAATGACTCCCTGGTGCTGTCGATGGTATTGGTGATGATTGCCATTTTCATCAGCCATAAAGAAAAGTTGGCGCTGGAAAAAGACATTATCTGGAGCATTTGCCGGGCGGTGGTGCAGCTGATTATTGTCGGCTATGTGCTGAAATACATTTTTGATGTCAACAACGCCATTCTGACGGTACTGATGGTACTGTTTATCTGTTTTAACGCCGCTTACAACGCGCAAAAGCGCAGTAAATATATCAGTCATGCGTTCATGACATCGTTTATCGCCATCACCACGGGTGCGGTGCTAACGCTGGTGGTGCTGGTACTGACCGGCTCGATAGAATTTACCCCGATGCAGGTGATCCCGATCTCCGGCATGGTGGCCGGTAATGCGATGGTGGCGGTCGGATTGTGTTACAACAACCTGGGGCAGCGTTTCAAAAGCGATCAGCAGAAGATTCAGGAAATGCTCAGCCTGGGGGCATCGCCGAAGTTTGCTTCGGCTGCGCTGATCCGCGACAGCATCCGCGCTTCGTTGATCCCGACGGTAGACTCGGCCAAAACCGTCGGCCTGGTCAGCCTGCCGGGCATGATGTCCGGTCTGATTTTCGCCGGTATTGACCCGGTGAAAGCCATTAAGTACCAGATTATGGTGACCTTTATGCTGCTTTCCACCGCCAGCCTGTCGACCATTATCGCCTGCTACCTGGCCTACCGTAAGTTTTACAACGCCCGTCACCAACTGGTGGTGAGCACGCTGAAATAGCGTCATAAAAAAATTGGTAGGGGCGAGCATGCTCGCCCCTTACGCTATAGCTATTACCCTTGCAGCAGAGCGATACTCTGGCGGATTTCACGTTCGATATCCGCCTCTGTCCAACTATCGAGCTGCGAAGAGAACGGTTCGAAGGCGTAGATGCCGGTGTAGCCCAGGCGTTCCAGATTCTGCACCTGCTTTCTGCTCTCCAGCCGATCCTGTTGGCTAAGCATAATGCGCTCTTCGTCGCTGAGCGTGCTTTTGCTCCGCGCATCCTCCACCCCGGAAAGGTGTACCAGACCGATACCCTCAATCTGAATCTGCTCATCAAACTCAGGCTGGGCCACATCACTTAAATAGTGGTGGAAGGTATCCAGTACGATCTTGTAAGGCGCGCCGGAATCGCGAATCAGGGATTGCGTCAGCAGCGATGAGCGCAGCGAACTGATGCCGAACCCCAGCGGCTCGACGTAGCCCTGCACGCCGTATTGCTTAAACAGCGGTGCCAGCAGCTTCAGCGCCGCCAGCGTATCGGTTTTTTTCTGTTCTTCACTGCGGCCGTCGTCCGCGCTGCAGTGTGGGCACAGCACCAGCGCCTGACTATGGATCGCTTGAGCCTGCGTCAGCAGTGCCTCGGCGTTTTTCAGCAGCCCGGCTTGATCGTCCAGCAAGTTAAACTTGCCGAGGGCGTTAATGGTGACGATTTTGATACCGTATTTGGCCGCCAAAGCATTTAATTGATCGTTGCTCAGGTTATCCGTCACCTTGCCGCTCGGCATATCGTTGCGTAGCTCAACTTTGCTGAGCCCGCATTTTTTTACCAGGCTGAAAAACGACTCCAAATCGAGATTGGGTGCGATCTTGCGGTTGATACAAAAACGGTCTGGCGCAATGGTCATGATGCATTACTCCTGGATAGTTTGATAAAGCCTGAGAGTTGCCGACTTACAGCGGCGTTCGTTGTGTTTCGGGTTGCGGCTGGCGATAGCGTTTAGCCATCACCACGTCTTCCATTTTTTCCAGAGAGACGCCTTTGGTTTCCGGAATATAGCGGCTGATAAACCAGTAGCTAAACAGGCAGCAGGCGGCAAAGACCCACATCGGGAAGGCACCATGGAAGCTGGAGAACAGATAAGGGTTGTCGTTGATCATCGGGAAGCTCTGTGAAACGACAAAGTTGGCCAGCCACATGCAGCCGACGGCAATGCTCATACCCTGGGCACGCATACGATTGGGGAAAATTTCTGACACCAGAACCCAGGCGCCGACTCCCCAGGACAGAGCGTAAAACACCATAAAGAACAGCATGCCGAACAGGGCAAAGTAGCCGGTTGCCTGGGTGTAAAGCGCATAAGAGGTGATCAGCAGCCCGGCAATGGCGCCAAGGGTGCCGTAGCGCATCAACGGAATGCGGCCCATTCGATCCATCAGCATGGCGCCGATCACTGAACCAACCAACTGCAATACACCAATCCAAATGGTCTGGAACAGCGCCTCCTGGGCGTTTTCGGTAACGGTTTTCAGCACCATTGGCGCGTAATACATCATCACGTTGACGCCGGTGACCTGCTGCAGCATGGCGATCATGCAGCCAACAAACAGAATGAAGCGCACCCGTACATCGCTGAAGTTCAGCTTTTGCCGGCTTTTTTGCTGGTCCTGCTGGAGTGAGTCTTTGATTTCCTGCAATACACTTTGTGCATGAGCAGCATTGGAGACTTTGGTCAACATCGCCAAAGCCTGACTGTCACGGCCGACCATCACGCTCCAGCGCGGCGATTCCGGAATGATAAACACCAGCATCAGGAACAGCATGCAGGGGATCACTTCCGACCCTATCATCCAGCGCCAGCCCATTTCCACCAGCCAGGCTTCGCTGGCGATGCTGGCGATTTTGAAGTTAACGTAGAAAATCACAATTTGACCGAACACGATGGCGAACTGCTGCATGCTGAGCGCGCGGCCACGCATATCTTTTGGCGAGACTTCCGACATATACATTGGTGAGACGGTGGCGGCAATGCCCACGGCCAGACCGCCAATAATGCGGTAAATCACAAACCAGGTGAAGGTGTTGGCCAGGGCGGCACCTACCGCTGAGATAGTGAACAGCACTGCCGCCAACATCAGAGCCTTTTTGCGGCCGTAACGCGCAGCCAACGGCCCGGCACCGAAGGCACCCACCACACAACCGATAACCACGTTAGAGACTGCCCAGCCGGTTTCTGCCGGGCTGAGATCAAAATAGGTTTTTAGGGCATCGATAGCGCCGGAGATCACGGCGGTGTCATAACCGAACAGAATGCCGCCGAGTGCCGCAATGCCGCAAATTCGCAGTATGTACCCGGTGTTGTGCTTACGCTGATGTGACATGTGTTGCTCCGATTTTTTTCCTGGCTTCCACCCGCGCAGTAGGTCGTAGGGAAGAGGGAGGCGGAAGGGTGTGAACCGTGCCTGTCATCAAGGCGGTGATATTCGAAAGAATCTTCGCTAAACAAGAACATTTATTTCATAATTAGTGAATAATGAAATATTGATTTTTAGATCCAGTTCAAAAAAAACCGCAAACAGCCGACAAGCGTTGCCGGGCGATCCTGTTGCTTCAGGTTTCGCTATATTGTCCGGTGGGCTGCCTATTTCTGTATAAAAGTCAGGGCTAATTCCCGCGGCTCGACGGATAAGGGGTATGGCGAGTTTTTTCCGGCATGAAATGGCTTTGCACAAGGGCATGGCAAAACTGCGACCTTCCGCACTAAAAACAAATTTTCTAAAATAATTTATTTGAAACTTTTTTTTCAATGAAATAGAGTTTGCTTCATCCGGTCAGGATTTAGCCTGCTTGTGGGCCGTTTCCGGCAGGCGGTGTGATGAAAACGCTACGGCGTGCGGCGGTGCCGCAGGCGGTCAGGCGACAGCGGACTTAAAAGAGGGTGAGACATGAAAACCGTGGGTAACTTTATTGGTGGGCAGGTGTGCCTGAGCAGCAGCAATCAAACCGTCGACGTGCATAACCCGGCTACCGGGCAGGTTGAACGCCGCGTTACGCAGAGCACTGCCGCCGAAGTGAAACAGGCCATTGATGTGGCTCACCAGGCCTTTGCCGACTGGTCGCGAACCACGCCGCTGCGCCGGGCGCGCATCATGTTCAATTTTAAGGCGCTGCTGGAACAGCATCGCGACGAGTTGGCGGCGCTGATTGTCAGTGAGCACGGCAAGGTTTACTCCGATGCGCTGGGCGAACTGACTCGCGGCATTGAAGTGGTCGAGTTTGCCTGCGGTATTCCGCATTTGATTAAGGGCGAGTATTCGGCGGACGTCGGCAGCGGCGTTGACAGCTTCTCGCTGATGCAGCCGCTGGGCGTGGTCGCGGGTATCACCCCGTTCAACTTCCCGGCGATGGTGCCGATGTGGATGTTCCCTATCGCGTTGGCCTGTGGTAACACCTTCGTGCTTAAGCCACCGGCGCTGGTGCCATCAGCTTCGGTACGAATGGCGGAGTTGCTGAAAGAAGCCGGCCTGCCGGATGGCGTATTCAACGTGGTGCACTGCGCTAACGAAGATGCTGCGCAACTGTGCACTGACCCACATATTCAGGCGGTGAGCTTTGTTGGCTCGTCCGCCGTGGCGGAACATATCTATACCACGGCCAGTGCCCACGGTAAGCGAGTTCAGGCCTTCGGTGCGGCGAAAAATCAGGCGATCATTATGCCGGATGCCGATCTGGACGCGACGGTAAATGCCCTGATGGGCGGTGCTTTCGGCTCTGCCGGCGAACGCTGCATGGCCCTGCCGGTAGCGGTGGTGGTCGGTGACGACACGGCCGATAAGCTGATCGCCAGACTGAAACCGCTGATCGCGCAACTGCGTGTTGGCCCGGGCATTCAGCAGGGTGGCGAAGAGAACGAAATGGGGCCGCTGGTTTCCTCGGCGCACCAGAAAAAAGTATTGGGCTATATCGATCTGGGCGTGGAAGAAGGCGCAACCCTGGTGGCCGATGGCCGCAATTATCAGGTGGCGGGTTACCCGGACGGCTACTATGTCGGCGGCACCCTGTTTGACCACGTCAAACCGAACATGCGTATCTATCGCGAAGAGATCTTCGGGCCGGTGCTGGGCATTGTTCGCGTGCCGGACTACCAGACTGCCATCGACACGGTAAACAGCCATGAGTTTGGCAACGGCAGCGCCATCTTTACCAGCAACGGTCACTACGCGCGTCAGTTCGTGCAGGAAGTGCAGGCCGGTATGGTGGGGGTTAACGTGCCGGTGCCGGTGCCAATGGCATTCCACAGCTTCGGCGGCTGGAAGCGCTCGGTGTTCGGTGCGTTGAACGTGCATGGTACCGACGGTGTGCGTTTCTACACCCGCATGAAAACTGCCACCGCCCGCTGGCCAACCGGACAGCAGACGGTGTCTGAATACAGTATGCCGACGTTGGGCTAAGTCCCTTTAGGCAACAGGGGCCGTTATTCCAATGGAGTAGCGGCCGTTGTCGTTTTACCGAATCGCCAGGTTACAGGAGGAAACTATGTCTTCATTACTCGCCAAATGTCAGCAGCCGGATGCTCAGGGCCGCATTCAGCATGTCACCCCAGAGAATGCCGACTGGCGTTTTGTCGGGTTCGATGTTTATCGCCTTGAGGCCGGTCAGTCGCTGAAGTTGGAAAGCGGCGACAAAGAGCTGTGCCTGGTGTTGGTCGCCGGCATGGCTTCCGTTGCCACCCTGCGTGCGGAATACCCGAGCATCGGCAAACGCATGAGCCCGTTTGAACGCACACCGCCTTATGCGGTATATGTGCCGCATCACGACAAGATTGAAGTACGGGCGGAAAGCGCTCTGGAATTGGCGGTCTGCAGTGCTCCGGGGCATGGGCACCTGCCTTCACGCTTGATCACTCCGGCGGAGGTCGGCGTCGAACGTCGTGGCAAAGGGCGTAACCAGCGTCTGGTGCATAATATTCTGCCGGACAGCGAACCGGCTGACAGCCTGCTGGTGGTGGAAGTGTATACGGATGAGGGCAATACCAGTTCATACCCCAGTCACAAACATGACCAGGAAGACTCGCCGGATGAAACCTATCTGGAAGAGACTTATTATCACCGCATTCAGCCGGAACAAGGTTTTTGCATGCAGCGGGTTTATACCGACGATCGCTCACTGGACGAGTGCATGCCGGTGTATAACCGTGACGTGGTCAAGGTGCCGCGCGGCTACCACCCGGTGGCGACGATGGCCGGTTACGACAACTACTATCTCAACGTGATGGCCGGGCCGGTACGGCTATGGAAATTTACCTGGGAAAAAGACCACGCCTGGATTAATACCGACGGCTATCCCGCGGCTAAATAATTGCATATTTACGACGTTGCTAAGATGAACGTCACCCTCTCCAGGGGGAGAGGGGATTTCACGCCACTATGCCTACCCTTTCCCAAGGGAAAGGGTAATTCTTCGTTACTCTTCTTTGGCGTTATTCAGTGCCAGCGATACCGCCAGGGTCTGTGCCAGACACATTGACGCGACCTGGGAGCGGAAGCCATCCACCTGCGCTTCTCGTACTACAAAGCACACGTCGCTGAAGGCAGCCAACGGGCTGACCTGGCTATCAGTAATGGCGATCTGCTGCGCGCCGTTCTTGGCACCCAATTCAACCAGCTCCAGTGCTTCCTGCGCATACGGCGAATAGCTGATGGCAATCACCACGTCATTGGGTTTCACCATGCTGAGCTGTTCGGTAAACATGCCGCCCAGTCCGTCGATCAGGAACGCCCGGCGCTCCAGATGGCGCAATGCATAGGTGAGATAGGAGGCGACGCTGAATGAGCGACGCAGGCCAATCACGTAGATATTCTCGGCGTTGTTCAGCAGTTCAACCGCCCGATCCAACTGCTCGGAGCTGGTTTGCATCGCCAACTGTTGCAGCGCCTGGGCATTGACCATGGTGAAAACGTTAAGGATTTCCGCCGGTTTTTCCGGGGCCACATTACCGTCGGTAGAGGTCTGTCGGAACAGACGCGCCCGTTCGGTGTAGTTGACCGTTTCCTCCATCAGGTGCTGGCGAAAAACCTGTTTCATTTCGTTGAAACCGCTAAAGCCAAAGGCGTTGGCAAAGCGGATCAGGGTAGAGGGGGGGACGCTGGCCTGTGCGGCGATGGAGGCGACGGTATCGAAAGCAATGCTGTTACTGTTATCCAAAATGTAACGCGCCACTTGTTTCAAACGCTTGCTCAGCGTTTCATAGCGGTGACGGATCTCGTCCTGTAACAGCGAAAGTTGAGTTGGGTTGTTCATCCATTCGGCTCGCAGTGGGGGCTAAGGCGTATCGGCCTGACGCCTGAGTTATTGACAGGTTATTCTAACAGATGGCTTGGAAATTTCATTTCACCAAAAAGCGATTTATTCGATTGCAAGTTGCGTTACTTCACAGAAAACAGGCAAAAAAATCCCCTTAAAGCGGCGAAAATCCGTTTAAGGGGAGGTTTCAGTCATTAATGCTGGTGGGAGGTTGGGCGATATTGACGCCAGAAACCGATCAGCGTCAGGTATTTTTGTTTCACCTGCTCGATTAACGCGGCGTCATCCAGCTCACCCTGCAACCAGCGGCGTGAAGGTTGGCCAAAGATAGTGCGACCGACGGCAAAGCCTTTTACCCAGCGTGCGTCTGCCGCCGCGGCAAAACCGGCTTTCAGGGTTTCTTCCGGCGAATCCAGCCCCAGGATCAACACCCCGCGGCAGTGTGGATCGTTAGCATCGATCAACGCCCCGACCCGCTGCCAGTTTTCGGCGCTCAACGGCGGCAATTTCCACCAGTCCGGTTTAATGCCGAGCTGGTAAAAGTGCTGCAACATCTCCAGATAGTGGCTTTCATCCTTGTCGGTGCTGCTGTCCGGCAGGATCACTTCCAGCAGCAGTTCATGGCCGGATTTGCAGCAGCCGCGATACACATCGCCAATCAGTTCATCCTGCTCGCGGCGTAGTTCGACGGTGTCATGCGGATGGTAAAACACCAGGCATTTCACTACGTGTTCCTGTGGCCAGTCGATCAGTTGCGAGCCGATATTGCCGTGCTCCAGCCGCAGCGGGCGTGAACCCGGCAATTCGACCGGTCGGCCTATCCACCAACCCTGGCCGGTGATCTCATTGAGTGCCGCCTGACCATAGGTGGTATCGGCCAGAATGCCGCTGTTACCCTTCAGTCCGGCGACCTCGGCGGCCTGTTGTGCCGCCGTCAGCAACAGCGTTTTCAGTTTTGGAATACGTTCTTCACTGACGTTGGCTTCTCGCGCCATATCTGCCAGTTGTTTACGGTGATCAAAGGCGAACACGCAGAGTTCCGGCCATTGCTGTTTACGGGTGGTGACCCGGTGCAGATGGTTAAGTCGCTCATCACGGTCAGGACGTTTCACTTGCTGTTCGCGTTGCAGATAGTCATCCAGTTCCTGCTTGCTGGGCATCGCCGGGGCGCAACCATGGCGCGAAACCACCAATGCACCGCAGGCATTGGCATAGCGACAGGCCTGATCCCAACCTTCATCATTCAGATAGCCACGCAGCAGGCCGGACATAAAGGCATCGCCTGCGCCCAGCACGTTCAGCACCTCAACCCGCACGCCGGAATGCAGTTTTACCTGCTGCCAGTCGGCGGCGATCTCGCCTTCAAATACCGAACAGCCCTGTGCGCCGCGCTTACAGACCAGCGTGGCCTGCGTCGCTTTACGGACGTTTTTCAGCGCGGTCAGAGTGTCGGTACTGCCACCGGCAATATGAAACTCTTCTTCGGTGCCGACGATCAGATCAAAGTGATGCAACACTTCCTGCAGTTCGCGGGTTACTTTCTCAGACTCGACAAAGCGGGTTTCACCGTCACCCAGCGACGTCAGGCCCCACAGCACCGGGCGGTAGTCGATATCCAGCGCGGTGCGCAGGCCATGGCGGCGGGCGTATTCCAGCGCTTTCAATACCGCGGCGCGGGTATTTGGGTGTGAAAGGTGAGTACCGGTTATAGCCAGCGCGCGCGATGACGCGATGTAGGACTCATCGATATCGTCCGGCGTCAGCGCCATATCGGCACAGTTCTCACGGTAGAAAATCAGTGGGAAGGTTTCCTGATCCTTGATACCGAGGATCACCAGGCCGGTCAGCCGCTGGGGGTCGGTGATCAGGCTCTGGGTATCGGCACCGACGCGTTGCAGTTCTTCACGCAGGAAACGGCCCATATGCTCGTCGCCGACGCGGGCCAGCATGCCGGACTTCAGACCCTGAATGGCGGTGCCATAAGCCACGTTGCCGGAAGAGCCACCGAGATATTTGGAGAATGTGCTGGCATCTTCCAGGCGTGCGCCGATCTGTTGTGCATAGAAATCGACGGCAATACGCCCGAGACAAATGACATCAAGCTGTTTTTCTTGTGTAGCCATACCCGTTTCCTTCTGTATTAAGTCAAACCCCGACTACGAAGCATTTTTGGAGTATGAGGAATAAAAATTTCAATTTCAAGATTGAATGAAATTTACACCCCAAAAATGTGATGCATTTAAAACAGCGCGAATACGCCAGCTGAAAGCACTAAAAACCGCGTCCTGCCTGATGCGAAAACACCGATCAACGGCAAGGGTATAGCTAGCGTTACAAGCCGACGCTGCCAAGGGTTGCGGCGTCGTCAGCTGCTGGTGGGCTGAGGTGTCGGTGGGAACAGGAGGTGCTAAGTCAGTGAATTCTAAAGGCATGGATGAAACGCCGTTTTCATCAATATGCGATCTTTATCGCAAAATGAAATGTTTCTTCTGTAATGTGATTTTATGAAAAATATATTTGTTTATAATCGCTTCACGTTTCAGGTTGTCGGCTTAAGTAGCGCAGCGCGCTTGAAGGCGACGGGGACCACAGAGATTCCAGGCTCGGCATGCAGGTATTTTGCCGGAGCGGGCGCGACTAATCTAAAAGGGTGAGTAAATGGGCAAGATCCGGTTAACCATGGCACAGGCACTCGTCAGGTTCCTCGATAACCAGTATCTGGTAGTCGACGGCGTGGAAACCAAATTCGTCAAAGGCATCTTTGCGATTTTCGGCCACGGCAACGTACTCGGTCTGGGGCAAGCGCTGGAACAAGACAGCGGTGATCTGATCGTGCATCAGGGGCGCAATGAGCAGGGCATGGCCCACGCAGCGACCGGCTTTGCCAAGCAGAAATTGCGTCAACAGATTTACGCCTGCACCTCTTCTGTCGGCCCTGGCGCCGCCAATATGATCACCGCCGCCGCGACTGCCACCGCCAACCGCATTCCTTTATTACTGCTGCCGGGCGATGTTTATGCTTCGCGTCAGCCAGACCCGGTATTGCAGCAAATTGAACAAACTTACGACCTCAGTATCAGCACCAACGACGCTTTCCGCGCCGTGAGCAAGTACTGGGATCGCATTGTGCGGCCGGAACAGTTGATGAGCGCCTGTATCAACGCGATGCGCGTGCTGACCGACCCGGCGGAAACCGGCGCGGTGACGCTGAGTTTACCGCAGGACGTGCAGGGCGAAGCTTATGATTACCCTGACTACTTCTTCCAGAAACGCGTGCACCGTCTGGATCGCCGTCCGGCGACCGAAGGCATGTTGGCCGATGCGCTGGCGCTGCTGACCACCAAGCGTCAACCGCTGCTGGTGTGCGGCGGCGGGGTGAAATATTCGCAGGCCGGTCAGGCACTGCGCGAGTTTGCCGAACGCTTCCAGATCCCGTTTGTGGAAACCCAGGCCGGCAAGGGCACCGTCCCGTCCAACCACCCGTTTAACCTGGGCGGCATTGGTGAAACCGGCTGTCTGGCGGCCAATACCCTGGCCCGACAGGCCGATCTGGTGATTGGTGTCGGCACCCGTTATACCGACTTCACCACTTCGTCCAAATGGCTGTTCCAAAATCCCGACGTTGATTTTCTCAACGTCAACGTCAGCGCCTTCGACGCCGGTAAGCTTGACGGCCTGCAGGTACTGGCCGATGCCCGCGAGGCACTGTCTGCTCTGGGTACGCTATTGGCGCAGGCTGATTATCGCGCCGGCTGGGGCAACGCCATTGCCGAAGCGCGTAGCGCACAACAGCAGGAAACCGCTCGAGTTTATGCGGTGGAATACACCGGCGAAGGTTTTGTACCGGAAATTGACGACCACCTCGATCGCGACAGCGTGTTTGCCGAATTTATCGAGAAGACCGATTCACTGCTAACCCAAAGCCGGGTGCTGGGGGTGCTGAACCAGCATCTGCCGCAGGACAGCGTGATCGTGGCCGCTGCCGGTAGCCTGCCGGGAGATTTACAGCGCGTGTGGCAGAACCATAGCGAGCACGGCTACCACGTGGAATACGGTTATTCCTGCATGGGCTACGAGGTCAACGCCGCGCTGGGGGTCAAGCTGGCCGAGCCGCAGCGTGAGGTGTACGCGATGGTCGGTGACGGTGCCTTTATGATGCTGCACTCCGAATTGGTCACCTCAATTCAGGAAGGCTGCAAAATCAACGTGGTGCTGTTCGACAACATGACCAACGGCTGCATTAACAACCTGCAGATGGAACACGGCATGGACAGCTACACCACCGAATTCCGCTTCCGCAACCCGCAGGGCGGCAAACTCGACGGCAAGCTGGTGCCAGTCAACTTCGCCATGCTGGCGGCGGCTTACGGTTGCAAAACCTACAGCGTGACGACCGAACAACAGCTGATCGAGGCGCTGGCCGATGCTCGCCTGCAAAGCGTTTCTACCCTGCTGGACATCAAAGTGCTGCCAAAAACCATGGTGCACAAATATCTCAGCTGGTGGCGCGTGGGCGGTGCTCAGGTGGCCGACAGCAAAAAAATTGTCGCCGTGGCTCGCAAGCTGCAAGAGAACATCGACAAGGCCCGCGACTACTGATTAACACATTGCCTGATTACCCAGACCTTGCGTCTGCCGCAACTATTTGAAGAGGATAACGAAAATGACACTGAACATTGGGGTTATTGGCACCGGCGCAATCGGTCGGGATCACATTCGTCGCTGCAGCAAAGTGTTGCAGGGCAGTCGCATTGTGGCGGTCAACGATATTAACCGTGACAACGCCGCCAAGGTGGTGAGCGACCTGAAGCTGGACGCCAAGGTGTATGACAATGGCCACGATCTGGTCAAGGCAGCGGACGTTCAGGCGGTGCTGGTCACCTCCTGGGGCCCGAGCCATGAAGAGTTTGTGTTGGCAGCGATTGCCGCCGGCAAGCCGGTATTCTGTGAGAAGCCGCTGGCGGTCACTGCGCAAGGTTGTAAAAACATCGTTGAGGCCGAAGCCAAACACGGTAAACGCCTGGTGCAGGTAGGCTTTATGCGCCCTTACGATCAGGGCTACCGTGCGCTGAAGCAGGTGCTGACCAGCGGGCAAATCGGCGAACCGCTGATGCTGCACTGCGCGCACCGCAACCCAACAGTGGGTGAAGCTTACACCACGGACATGGCGATCACCGACACCCTGATCCACGAGATCGACGTGCTGCGCTGGCTGCTGGATGACGACTACGTTTCGGTGCAGGTGGTGTTCCCACGCAAAAGTGCCAAGGCATTCCCGCACCTGAAAGATCCGCAGATTGTGCTGTTTGAAACCGCCAAGGGCACGCGCATTGACGTCGAAATCTTCGTCAACTGCCAGTACGGTTATGACATTCAGTGTGAAGTGGTGGGTGAAACCGGCATTGCCAAACTGCCGGAGCCGTCTTCAGTGCAGATGCGCAGCGGGGCCAAACTCTCTACCGAAATTCTGACCGATTGGAAAGACCGCTTTATCGATGCTTACGACGTTGAGCTGCAAGGCTTTATCAACGACGTGTTGGCCGGTAAGTTGACCGGGCCTTCCGCCTGGGACGGCTATGCAGCTGCTGTGACGGCCGATGCCTGCGTGGCCGCGCAGCTCAGCGGCGAGATCGTACCTGTGACCCTGCCGCCGCGCCCGGCGTTCTACAACAAATAGTACGCTGAACACCGTACCCACGTTTAATGAGGAGTGACCATGAAGATCGCTTTTGATGTTGATGTCATCAGGGACCTGGGCATCACTAAAATGGTTCAGCAGGTGGCGGACTGGGGCTATCAGTATATTGAACAGTCGCCGCATCCGCAGATCAATCCGTTCTACAAGCACCCGAAAGCCGGGCGTGAAGTGATGGCGGAATATAAAAACGCGCTGAAGGCCACCGGCGTGGAGATTTCCTCATTTATCGTGGTGTATCGCTGGTCTGGCCCGGGGGAAGATCGTCGCCAGGCGGCGGTCAAAAACTGGCGTCGGATGATTGAAATCGCGGTGGAAATGGGCGTGCAGGTGATTAACACCGAGCTGGCAGGCAACCCTAATGAGCCGGAGATCTGTGAAGAGCTGTGGTATCGCTCCATGGAAGAGCTGTTGCCGATTATCGAGCGTGAAGGTATTCGCATGGAGATCCAGTCTCACCCGTGGGACTTCTGCGAATTGAGCAATGAAACCGCCGATATCGTCAAATCGCTACGTAGCGATCACGTTAAGTACCTCTACAGCGTGCCGCACACCTTCTACTACGACAAAGGCCAGGGTGACGTGGCCGGCATGCTGAAATATGCCGGTGACGATCTCTCGCATGTGTTGATCGCCGACACCATGAACCATACCAAACACTGCCGCTATATCGTCAATCCGCCGGGTGTCGACGCCGCTGTGCACCAGCATATGGGCATCGGCGAAGGGGAAGTGGACTTCGATACCCTGTTCCAGACCCTGCGTGATATGGAGTTTGCCAATCGCAACTTTAAGGTCGGCGGCGAGTCGATTATCTGCACCTCGCTGTTTGGTTATCCGGAAAGAATGAAAACCCAGGCGGTAGCGACCCGCGAGCGCATCGAAAAAGAGCTGTTGGGTAAATAAATTTCTCGGCTGCGCGGGTGAAAATTACCGCCAGGCCGATCTGATGATTGAGGCTGACAATGAATAAAGACAACGTACAACTGGCCATCGCCCCGATTGGCTGGACCAATGACGACATGCCCGATCTGGGCAAAGAGAACACTTTCCAACAGTGCGTCAGTGAAATGGCACTGGCCGGGTTCACCGGTAGCGAAGTGGGCAGCAAGTACCCGCGCGATCCGGCGGTGCTGAAACCGATGCTGGATATCCGCGGCATTCAGATCTGCAATGCCTGGTTCAGCACCTTCTTCGCCGATGGCCTGAAAGAAAAAACCATCGATGAGTTTATTAACCATATGAATTTCCTGCATGCGATGGGGGCCAAAGTGATTGGCTGCTCCGAGCAGAGCAAAAGCATTCAGGGCACCACCAAAGGGGTTTTCGAAGAGAAACCGTATTTCACCGATGAAGAGTGGCAGCGGGTGGCCGATGGTTACAATGAGCTCGCGGGTATTGCCAAAGGCAAAGGGATGCAGGTTTGCCTGCACCACCATATGGGCACCGGCATCCAGACTACTGCGGAGATTGACCGCTATATGAGCATGGTGAACGACGACGTCTACCTGCTGTTTGATACCGGCCACGCCTACTACTCCGAAGGCAGCCAGCAGGCAATGATGGCAATCCTGGAAAAATACCTGCCGCGCATCAACCATGTGCATTTGAAGGACGTGCGCGACGAAGTGGTTGCAGAAGTGAAGGCCAATAAACTGAGCTTCCTCGACGGTGTGAAGAAAGGCACCTTCACCGTACCGGGTGACGGGGTCATCGATTTCCTGCCGGTATTTAAACTGCTGGACGAACGCGGTTATAAAGGCTGGATGGTGGTGGAGGCCGAGCAGGATCCGGCATTGGCCAACCCGTTTGAATATGCGGTGAAGGCACGGCGTTATATCAAAGAGACTGCCGGTATTTAATCCGGCAGAGATCTGCAAGGGGCGCTTGATTAATCAATGCGCCCCTTTTTATTTATTGCCGGATGTCAGACGAGGGTTTTCCAGGTGGAGACTTGTCTGTCAGCCGTAGTTGAAAACCTTCTGGCGTTGGTTCTTAAATTTATACGCATTGGAAAACGAGCCTTGCGACGCCATTAACCAAAAGGTGTGAATCGGTTTCTGATTTAACTTCTTTCATCGCCTTGTTTTGCAGTTTGCAATAATCTGCAGCATCCTTTGCCACCAGCGACTCGGCGCCAGTAACTCTGCCACGGCCAGGCGAAGCCTCCACCGCTGCCGTATAATCTCCGTTCGGCAGTTTCTCTATGTTGCTATGATAAGATAAACCAATAAATCCGACCCGGGTATTGTCGTTTTTTACTGCGCAACCCGATAAAATAAGTGCAGTCCCTAATAATAAAGTACAAAAACGCATTGTCATTGGGTAGTTACTCCGTCTGTGTAGTGTTGTCTGTCCCAACATAAAGACAGCCGTTAATAACCTGAGTTCTTATTCGAAATGTGCAAATCAATACCGTTTAGTTTTCATTGACGATATATATCAAAATATTGCTACCGAAGGGTCACATTGCCTAAATAACTTAATATTTAACAATTGGTTGTGTGTGATTTTAAAAGGCGTGTGGTTTTGGCGTTACATTTATGGCTGGTTTATTGATTAACAGGTAAAGATGTGTGCGTTGGTTTGTAACGCGACTTTATATCCATGGGGGATATAAAAACCTAAAACGGTATGTCTTTATTTTGTTGTCTATTTTTTAAGGCTTAATAGCCAATGCCATTTTATTTTTAGTCCATTATATAGCTCTTCATTACCTCAAAGAGACTGCCGGCATTTAATCCGGCAGAGGTCTGGGAGGGGCGCTTGAGTAATCAATGCGCCACTTTTGTTCTTGGTGGCTGTCAGGCGAGGGTTTTCCAGGTGGTGACCTGCCCGCCGGGCCATGGGGTTGCCGCGTAAACGCCACGGGCGATCGCTCGCGCCAGGGTGTCCGCCGCCAGCGCGCCAATCTGCAGCACCGCCAGCTCCCGGCTGCCTTCGACTTTACGCTGGCCGGTGGACAGGGCAAACACCACGTCACCGTCAAACGGGCTATGCAGTGGACGAATGGCGCGCGCCATGCCGTCCTGCGCCATGATCGCCACGCGTTTCAGTTCTACCCGGGTCAGTGCCAAATCGGTGGCGATACAGGCCAGAGTGGTATTCTTCCTGCCGCCCGTCGGCTCTTCAGGCATCCAGTCTTCGCCCTGGCCGTGCAGTTGTGCCAGCGCCGCGGCTCCGCCGTTACCAAACTCGCCGTTGATTTCATAGGGCGTGGCCCAGAAGGCGCGGGTGCCAGGGGCAACCACAGAACCCAAACTGTTGACCGCCACCAGAGCGCCGACGGTGGCACCATTAGCCGCCTGAATCGAAGCCGACCCGAGGCCGCCTTTCAGTTTTCCCATGCCGGTCATTGCACCATAGCCTGCACCCACGGTGCCGAGCGGGAAGTCGTAACCTGCTTTGCTCGCGGCTTCTATCCCCAGTTGCCGATAAGGTGGATTGAGCTGCCAGTCTTTATCACCCGCGTTACTGAGATCGTACAGGCAGGCGGTGGGCACTATCGGGGAAACCGGTACGCCCGCAGCCGGGCGCAGGGCATAGCCTTTGCCCTGTTGCCCCAGCCAGGCGGCCACGCCGTCGGCTGCGGCCAGGCCATACACCGAGCCGCCGCTCAGCACCAGCGCATCGATGGTTTGCACCAGGTTATCTTCCCCCAGCGCGTCGGTTTCACGGGTTGCCGGTCCGCCGCCGCGCACATCGACTGCGGCTGTCGCTGGGCGATCCGGCAAGATAACCGTGGTGCCGGTACGCACCCGGCTGTCCTGGGCGATACCGACCCGCAGACCGGGAACATCGGTAATCAGATTACGGGCGCCGGTACGTATGGCAGGAGAGGTTGGCATCGCGGCCCCCAGGAAGGTGGTGGGAGAAAGGATGCCGATTGCACCCGTTACACAGGCCAGCGTTTGCACAAAGGTGCGGCGGCTGACGGTTAAGGGGCGGTTTCCCGCCCCTGATCCACTGTTGCTATCACTCATAGGAGGGTCTTTTCTGCTGTTCGCTGCGAAAGCGCGCCATGTGATGGGAATCGACCAGCTCGCCGTCCCGTATCGCATAGGCGCGGCTGGTGCCTTCAATTTCAAAACCGAACTTGCGGTAGAGCGCAATAGCGGCCTGATTGTCGGTAAACACCGTCAGTTCAATGCGTTCTATGGCTGCCCAATTGTCGCAAAGGTCAATCATCGCCTTCATCAGGCTGCTGCCGACGCCTTTGCCCTGATGACGGTCATCGACGCCAATACCAAAGGTTGCCACATGACGACGGCGCACGCGTTGATTGAGCATCAGGCCCAGCTGGCCGACGATCTGCCCCTCGATACAGGCCACCAGGTTATGGGTACCCGGCTCCAGATTGGCGAGGCGCTTGTGCCACAGCTCGATTGACGGTAGTGGGAGATGTAGTGTGTCACGGTAAGCCTTCGGCTGAGAATAAAGCTGATGAAGGGCTTGTGCATCTGTCGTTTCCACGTGACGAACCACTATTTCGCTCATTGCGCTGCTCCTTTGGCTTACCGGTTGAATAACCTCTGAATTTATCCGTTTATTGTATCGAGTCAATATTATTACCTGTTGGTTAAAAAAACACTTTACAGGTGCGAATGATAATGATTATTATTGCGATGCGTTCCGGGGAGAGTATCAACCTTTGATACCCTCGCTGCGAAGGCACGACATTGCTCACATTGCTTCCAAGTATTACTTAGCCAGCTCGGGTGCTGGCTTTTTTTTTGCCTGAATTTCGTCCCTCAGCCTTCAACAAATCCACTGCCCATTGCTTCAGTACTCCATCTAATTTTTTGAACAGAGCGAAGAGTTTTTTGCGCTTTCTTATTCTGCTGTCAGGACTAGACTGTAAAAAACATTGAGGAGAGTTGAATATGATTTACTTACGTAAGGCAGAAGATCGCGGACATGCCAATCATGGTTGGCTCGATAGCTGGCACACCTTCTCATTTGCCAACTATCACGATCCTGATTTTATGGGCTTTTCGGCGCTGCGAGTGATCAATGAAGATATGATTGACGCAGGGCAGGGGTTCGGCACCCATCCACATAAAGACATGGAAATCCTGACCTACGTGCTGAGCGGTACGGTTGAACATCAGGACAGCATGGGCAACAAGGAGCAAATCCAGGCCGGTGAGTTCCAGATAATGAGTGCCGGCACCGGGGTGCGTCACTCCGAGTACAACGGCAATAACGATCGTCCGTTGCACCTGTACCAGATTTGGATCATTCCCGATCGGGTGGGGCTGGAGCCGCGTTATGAGCAACGCATGTTCGATGCACCGCAAGGCCGTCAACTGGTGCTGTCGCCGGATGCACGTGAAGGTTCACTGAAGGTGTTCCAGGACATGACGCTGTCCCGTTGGGCATTGGGTAAAGACGAACTGGCAGAGTGTCCGATTGAAGCCGGGCGTCGCGTGTGGATCCAGGTGGTGCGCGGCAAGGTGGTGGTCAACGGTCAACAGGCCGGCACCAGCGATGCTTTCGCGGTGTGGGATGAAACTTCACTGTCGATTAAGGCCGATGAAGACAGTGAAATCTTACTGTTCGATCTGCCGCCAGTCTGATTAAGCGGTAAATATCAAGGGCTCACGCGGTGAGCCCTTTTTGCGTTTGGTCTTCCCATAACCAACAATATCGGCCCCGGTTTTTTTTTGCTAAAATGAGCGCCCATTCACGGTTAGCCAGTTCATTGATAATGAAGAAAAAACGGCCGGTACTCCAAGATGTTGCAGACAAGGTTGGCGTGACCAAGATGACGGTGAGCCGTTATCTGCGTAATCCCGATCAGGTTTCTGCCGTCTTGCAGCAAAAAATTGCCGTCGCGCTTGATGAGCTGGGCTACATTCCCAACCGTGCGCCGGATATCCTTTCCAACTCGACCAGCCGCGCCATTGGCGTCTTGCTGCCGTCGCTGACCAACCAGGTGTTTGCCGAAGTGTTGCGCGGTATCGAGAGCGTTACCGATGCGCACAATTACCAGACCATGCTGGCGCACTACGGCTATTTGCCGGAGCGTGAAGAACAGCGCCTGACCTCGCTGCTGTCTTACAATATCGATGGATTGATCCTGTCTGAGCGTCACCATACGCCGCGCACCATGAAAATGATCGAGGTTGCGGGGATTCCGGTCGTCGAACTGATGGACTGCGTTTCGCCCTGTATTGATCTGGCGGTAGGTTTCAATAACTTTGAGGCCGCACGCCAGATGACCCAGCAAATCATCGCGCACGGCCATCGCCACGTGGTGTATTTTGGCGCGCGTCAGGATGAACGTACCATTATCAAACAGCAGGGCTATGAACAGGCGATGCGTGAGTCCGGCCTGCAGCCGTACAGCGTGATGACTGCGCGTTCGTCGTCTTATTCCGCCGGTGGTGAACTGCTGCGCCAGGCGCAACGCGACTACCCGCAGATTGACAGTATTTTCTGCACCAACGATGACCTGGCGATTGGCGCGACCTTCGAGTGCCAGCGGCAAGGATTGTCGATCCCCAATGATATGGCGATTGCCGGTTTCCACGGCCACGATATCGGCCAGGTGATGGTGCCGAAGCTGGCCAGCGTGTTGACGCCGCGTGAACGCATGGGGCAAATCGGTGCCGAGCGCCTGTTGGCCCGCTTGCGAGGCGAAACGGTCAGCCCGCGCATGGTAGACGTCGGTTTCACCGTGATCCCCGGTGGCAGTATCTGATCGGTTTTAAGCCGTTGTTTGAGCCATTTTAATTCTAAGCGCGCGCCACCCGGCGCGTTTTCCATCTCCGCTGTAAGCTCGCCCTCTGTTAACTCCATAAGTTTGATCTCTGTCCCATAACGCGAATTTTAGCCGCTTACCCGGTTCCGGCGATCAGGTTGTTACCGGTATCATGATACCGGTAACAATGAGTGTGCGGTTATCTTGTATGAGATAGAACCTTTGCCTCAGCACCACCTACAGCTCGTCTTCTAACACCGGGAAGAGCCTAAAAATACAACAAACGCGCGCTTTACGATCTATCGTAAAGAGGGTCTGCGATAAAAAGGTTGGAGAAAAATTATGCCATTAGTGATTGTTGCAGGCGGCGTAGCGCTGCTGCTGCTGCTGATGATTCGCTTTAAGCTGAACGGCTTTATCTCTTTGATTCTGGTTGCTCTGGCGGTCGGGATCACCCAGGGGATGCCGGTCGATAAAGTGATCGGTTCTATCAAGGCCGGCGTTGGCGGCACGTTGGGCAGTCTGGCGCTGATCATGGGCTTCGGTGCCATGCTCGGCAAGCTGCTGGCGGACTGCGGTGGTGCTCAGCGTATCGCCACAACGCTTATAGAAAAGTTCGGCAAGAAACACATTCAGTGGGCAGTGGTGTTGACCGGTTTTACCGTCGGCTTCGCGCTGTTCTATGAAGTGGGTTTCGTGCTGTTGCTGCCGCTGGTATTCAGTATCGCCGCTTCTGCGCGCGTTCCTTTGCTGTATGTCGGTGTGCCAATGGCGGCTGCGCTGTCGGTAACCCACGGTTTCCTGCCGCCGCACCCTGGCCCAACGGCGATCGCCACCATCTTCCATGCCGACATGGGTAAAACCCTGCTGTACGGTACGCTGCTGGCTATCCCGACGGTGATCCTGGCCGGTCCGGTGTATGCCCGCTTCCTGAAAGGCATCGACAAGCCGGTACCTGAAGGTCTGTATAACCCAAAAATCTTTACCGAAGCGGAAATGCCAAGCTTTGGCATCAGCGTTGCGACCTCTTTGGTGCCGGTGATCCTGATGGCGATGCGCGCAGTAGCCGAAATGGTGCTGCCGAAGGGCCATACTCTGTTGCGCTTTGCCGAGTTCTTCGGCGATCCGGTAATGGCAACGCTGATTGCGGTGCTGATTGCTATCTTCACCTTTGGCCTGAACCGTGGCCGCACCATGGATGAAGTGATGGGCACCATCACCGACTCCATCAAGATTATTGCCATGATGCTGTTGATCATCGGCGGTGGCGGTGCGTTCAAACAGGTGCTGGTCGACAGCGGCGTAGAGAAATATATTGCCGCCCTGATGGAAGGCAGTAACGTCTCACCGATTCTGTTGGCCTGGTCTATTGCCGCCGCGCTGCGTTTGGCACTGGGGTCGGCTACCGTGGCGGCAATCACCGCCGGGGGTATCGTTGCCCCGCTGATCGCCACCACCGGCGCCAGTCCGGAACTGATGGTGATCGCGGTCGGTTCAGGCAGCGTGATTTTCTCTCACGTCAACGACCCGGGTTTCTGGTTGTTCAAGGAGTACTTCAACCTGAGCATCATGGAAACCATTAAATCCTGGTCGGTGCTGGAAACCATCATTTCAGTCTGTGGGTTGGTAGGCTGCCTATTGCTGGCGACGGTCGTCTAATATACTGAGGTTTCCGGTGCCCCGGTGGTGTCGGAAACTATTTTGAGTTTGGGGCGCATTTGATGACGCTGCCAGCGTCATCTGACTCCATAAGGGCATGACATATGAGCAATCCACAGCACCACGTATTTATTTTGATGGGCGTTTCCGGCAGCGGTAAATCCGCCGTGGCCAACGCCGTAGCCCATGAGGCCAATGCCGCCATGCTGGACGGCGACTACCTGCATCCGCGTGCCAACATCAATAAAATGGCCGCCGGGCATGCATTGGACGATAACGATCGCGCTCCGTGGTTGGCGGCGTTGAATGACGCGATTTTTGCCATGGAACGCACCAACGATGTTTCACTGCTGGTGTGTTCGGCATTGAAAAAAAGCTATCGCGACCGTCTGCGCGAAGGTAACCGCAACCTGCATTTCATCTATCTGAAGGGTGACAAGGCGGTGATTGAAGAGCGTTTGAAACAGCGCAAGGGCCACTTCTTCAAGCCGCAGATGTTGGTTTCCCAATTCGCTACTTTGGAAGAGCCGAACGAGCAAGAACAAGACGTGCAGGCGATTGAGATTGACCAGCCGCTGGACGGCGTGGTGGCCGATACCCTGGCCTATATTCGGCGTGTTGCAGCCCAGTAATTCGGGCTGCCGCCAACTGCAGGCGCCGAACAGGCGCCAGTAACCTCACTACAACTTCATGTAAGCTCTCACGCCATCCAGGAACATCTGGGTCGACAGCATCACCAGAATCAGCCCCATCAGCCTTTCCAGCGCGCTAACCCCTTTGCTGCCCAGCAGGCGCAGGAACAGGTTCGACATCAGTAAAATGGCGGCGGAAATGCCCCAGGCAATCAGCAGCGCTACCACCAGAGACGAAATATGGTTCGGATACTGGTGCGAAAGCAGCATCAGCGAAGCCAGAATCGAAGGCCCGGCCACCAGCGGGATGGCCAGCGGCACCAGGAAAGGTTCTTCACCGGCGGAAAGCCCGCTGCTGTCGCCTTCCTGCGAGGGGAAGATCATCTTGATGGCGATCAGGAACAGAATAATCCCGCCGGAAATGGACACGGTCTCGGTGCGCAGGTTAAGGAATGCCAGGATTTTTTCGCCGGCAAACAGGAAAATCAGCATCAACAGCAGGGCGATCAGCAGTTCACGGATCAACACCACCCGGCGACGGCGCGGCTCCAGGTGCTTTAGTACCGACATGAAAATCGGCAAATTGCCCAGCGGATCCATGATTAAAAACAGCAACACCGTGACTGAAATCATCTCTGTCATGACTACCTCTGAATCTGAAAAGTGCGTCGGTCATCCCGACCTTGTCCTTGCCTATAAGAAGGATTGCTGAGAATCGCTCCCCCATCGAATAAATTCACTTTGCGCCTGCGCCGACATTTTGTAAGGTGGAGAGATATTGCACACAACTTATAGCAGTCATCCTCCAAGGCAGGACAGTCATTATGAAAAACGTTGGTTTCATCGGTTGGCGCGGAATGGTCGGCTCCGTACTCATGCAACGCATGACACAAGAGCGCGATTTTGACGCCATTCGCCCGGTCTTTTTCTCCACTTCGCAACACGGCCAGGCGGCACCCACCTTCGGCGGCCAGCAGAGCACGCTGCAGGATGCTTACGATGTTGATGCGCTGAGTGCGCTCGACATTATTATTACCTGCCAGGGCGGCGATTATACCAACGAAATTTACCCAAAGCTGCGGGCAACCGGCTGGCAGGGGTACTGGATCGACGCGGCTTCCTCACTGCGCATGCAGGATGACGCGATTATCATCCTGGACCCGGTCAACCGCGCGCTGATCCAGCAGGGCCTGGACAAGGGTATCAAGACCTTTGTTGGTGGCAACTGCACCGTCAGCCTGATGCTGATGTCATTGGGCGGTTTGTTCGCCAATGATCTGGTGGAGTGGGCGTCCGTTGCGACCTATCAGGCGGCCTCCGGTGGAGGCGCACGCCATATGCGTGAACTGCTGACCCAAATGGGCATGTTGCACGCCGACGTGGCGAAAGAACTGCAGGATCCGGCTTCGGCGATCCTGGACATCGAACGTAAAGTCACTGAGGCCACCCGCAGCGGTAAACTGCCGACCGATAACTTTGGTGTGCCGCTGGCCGGCAGCCTGATCCCGTGGATTGACAAGCAGCTCGATAACGGCCAGAGCCGTGAAGAGTGGAAAGGCCAGGCGGAGACCAACAAAATCCTCAATAGCGGCCTGGTGATCCCGGTCGACGGTCTGTGCGTGCGCGTTGGCGCGCTGCGCTGCCATAGCCAGGCGTTCACCCTGAAGCTGAAAAAAGACGTTTCACTGCCGGAAATCGAACAAATGCTGGCGACCCATAATGACTGGGTGCGGGTGATCCCGAACGACCGTGAACTGACCATGCGTGAACTGACGCCGGCCGCGGTCACCGGGACGCTGAACACCCCGGTGGGTCGTCTGCGCAAGCTGAATATGGGGCCGGAATACCTGTCTGCGTTCACCGTGGGTGACCAGTTGCTGTGGGGCGCGGCCGAGCCGTTGCGCCGCATGCTGCGCATCCTGCTGTAACCTGAACTTGTACTTCCCGGGGGCTGGCCTCTTTCAGCCCCCAAAAGCCTTATTTTCTTCCTTTTTCTTCGTTTCGGCGCGCTATGGACCAAGTCGCTGCAAAGGGAGGAAAGCACACAAGTCATCAGCACTTCACCACGCGGGCAGCAGCGCAAAGACGCTGTCAGGCTGGCGGTTTTCTTAATGAATAATTTTCCTTGGTAATGCGGCAATGTTTTTAACCGACATTGGCTATGCTTAAAGGACTGGCGGATAAATTTCCACCAGCGCTAAAAATAAGCATAAAGAGCGGAATTCGAGTCGGGAAGGTGAAAATTGATCAATAACCGACCGCAATCACGCTTTAGATACCGAATGAATTGCATGATAACCAAAACGGCTATGGATTAAGCGTTACGCCCTGTGGATCTCAAGATGCAGCCATTTCGCTGCAATCCGAAAGACGATGAGCTTACGCGGCCCCTTATAAATCATGCTCTTAATCTTAGGAAGAAGACTATGCCTGTACTTCCCGATCGTGACGTGATTGAACAGCTTTTCTCCGGCAATTCTGCCGACCCCTTTTCCCTGCTGGGTATGCATGCGGCCGATAACGGCCTGCAGGTGCGTGCGCTGTTGCCTGACGCCAGCGAAGTCTGGTTGCTGGAGCAGCAAACCGGTCGCCGCCTGGTGCAGCTTAACTGTGACGATGCGCGCGGCTTTTTCAGTGCGACGGTGCCGCGACGCAAAACCCCGTTCCGCTATCAATTTGAGGTTCGCTGGCAAGACCACCAGCAGATTGTCGAGGATCCCTACCGTTTTGGCACCTTGCTGCAGGATATTGACAGTTGGTTGCTGGCTGAAGGCACCCACTTGCGTCCTTATGAACGCCTGGGCGCCCATCTCACCACGCTCGATGAGGTTGAAGGCGTCAGCTTTGCCGTTTGGGCGCCGAATGCCCAGCGTGTCTCGGTGGTTGGCGAGTTCAACTTCTGGGACGGCCGCCGCCACCCGATGCGCCTGCGTCGTGAAAACGGGATTTGGGAGCTGTTCTTGCCGGGAGTGAAAGCCGGGCAACTGTACAAGTACGAAATTATCGATTGCTACGGCAATACCCAGTTGAAGGCCGATCCTTACGCCTTCGAGGCGCAAATGCGGCCGGATACCGCGTCGCTGGTGACGCCGCTGCCGGAAGTGGTGGAAAACACCCCGGAACGTCGGCGCGCCAATGATTTTGACCGACCTATTTCTATCTACGAGGTGCATCTTGGCTCGTGGCGACGTCACACCGATGATAATTTCTGGCTCAGCTATGGCGAACTGGCGGAACAGTTAATTGGCTACGTTAAAGATATGGGGTTCACCCATATCGAACTGTTGCCGATTAATGAGCACCCGTTTGACGGCAGCTGGGGTTATCAACCGTTAGGGTTGTACGCCCCGACCCGGCGCTTCGGTACCCCGGCCGACTTTAAAGATTTTGTCGCGGCGGCGCACCGGGCGGGTATCAACGTGATCCTGGACTGGGTGCCGGGGCATTTCCCCAGCGATGCCTATGGCCTGGCGAATTTCGACGGCACCGCGCTGTATGAATATGCCGATCCGCGCGAAGGCTTCCATCAGGACTGGAATACCCTGATTTACAACTATGGCCGCCATGAGGTGCGCAACTATCTGGCGGGTAATGCCCTTTACTGGCTGGAACGCTATGGCATTGACGCATTGCGTGTCGATGCGGTGGCCTCGATGATCTATCGCGACTACAGCCGTGCCGAAGGCGAATGGGTGCCGAACTACTACGGTGGTAACGAAAATCTGGAGGCCATTGCCTTCCTGCGTTACACCAACCAGAGCGTCGGCAAGGAGCGGCCCGGCGCGGTGACGCTGGCGGAAGAGTCCACCGATTACCCAGGGGTAACGCTGCCACCGGAATCCAACGGGCTGGGGTTCCACTACAAATGGAACCTGGGTTGGATGCATGACACGCTTAACTACATGCAATGCGATCCGGTACACCGCAAGTATCATCACAATCAGATGACCTTCGGCATGTTGTATGCCTACACCGAAAACTTCGTGCTGCCGATTTCCCATGACGAAGTGGTGCACGGCAAGAAATCGATTCTCGACCGCATGCCCGGCGATGCCTGGCAGAAGTTCGCCAACCTGCGCGCCTACTACGGCTTTATGTGGGCACACCCAGGCAAGAAGCTGCTGTTTATGGGTTGCGAGTTCGCCCAGGGCCGCGAATGGAACTTCGACAGCAGCCTCGACTGGCATCTGTTGGAAGGGCTGGATAACTGGCATCACGGCGTGCAGCGGTTGGTGCGCGATCTTAACCATTGCTATCAACAGCAGGCACCGTTGTATGAGCGTGACTACCGGCCGGACGGTTTTGAGTGGCTGGTGGTGGACGACCATGACAACTCGGTATTTGCCTTTGCCCGCTACGATGCGCACGGCAATGAGCTGATCGCCGTCAGCAACTTTACTCCGGTGCCACGCCACCATTATCGCATCGGTATTTCCCGCCCCGGTGAGTACCGGGAAATCCTCAATACCGACTCGCACCACTATCACGGCAGCAATACCGGTAATCAGGGCCGCGTGGTGTCCGAGCCGATAGGCAACCACGGCCGCGAACATTCGATTAGCGTCACCGTGCCGCCGCTGGCGACCCTCTACCTGCTGCGGGAGGCGCAATGATTGAGCTGACGCCCGGCATCGCCGCGCCTCTCGGGGCGCACTATGACGGTAACGGCATCAACTTTAGCCTGTACTCCGCCCATGCCACGGGGGTGGAACTGTGCCTGTTTGACGAACAACATTGTGAAGTACGCCTGCCGCTGACGGCGCGCAGTGGTGATATCTGGCACGGTTATCTGCCGGGCGGCAAACCGGGGCAGCGCTATGGTTACCGGGTGCATGGCCCGTTTGATCCCGCGCAGGGGCTGCGTTTTAACCCCAGCAAGCTGCTGTTGGATCCTGCCGCCCGTGCGGTAGAGGGGCCGGTAGCCGATGACCCTTATCTGCACGGGGGTTATGACAATCAGGAGCCGGAAGACAGTGCGGAGCTGATGCCAAAGTGCGTGGTGATCGATGAGGCCTACGACTGGCAAGATGATTGCCCACCGGCGACGCCATGGGGCAAAACGGTGATCTACGAAGCGCATGTGCGCGGTCTGACACTGCAACACCCGGATATCCCGCCGGTGTTGCGTGGCAGTTTTGCCGCGCTCGGGCATCCGGTGATGATCGCCTACTTCAAGCGCCTTGGTATTACCGCGCTGGAATTGCTGCCGGTGCAGCAACACAGCTCCGAGCCGCGCTTGCAGCGACTTGGGTTGATTAACTACTGGGGTTACAACGTGTTGGCACCCTACGCGCCGGATAACCGCTACTCCAGTCTGCGAACCGACATGACGCCGCTGCAGGAATTTCGCGACGCGGTGAAGGCGCTGCATAAGGCTGGGATTGAAGTGATCCTCGACGTGGTGTTCAACCATAGCGCCGAGCTGGATATGGACGGGCCGATGCTGTCGCTGCGCGGTATCGATAACCCGGGTTATTACTGGCTCACTCCCGATGGCGGCTACGTGAACGATACCGGCTGCGGTAATACGCTGCGGCTTGATCAACCACAGGGTGTGGCCTGGGTGATGGATTGCCTGCGTTATTGGGTGGGGGAATGCCACGTAGACGGCTTCCGCTTTGATCTGGGCAGCGTGCTGGGTCGCACGCCGGCGTTCGACCGTGATGCACCGTTGTTCCAGGCGATGCTGGCAGATGACCTGCTGTCGCGCTGCAAGCTGATCGCCGAACCCTGGGATGTTGGCCCGGGCGGCTATCAGGTCGGGGAGTTTCCCGGGCGCTTTGCCGAGTGGAACGATCATTACCGGGACGACATGCGCCGCTTCTGGCTACAGGGCGATATCTCGCTCGGTCAGTTCGCCCAGCGCTTTGCCGCCTCCAGTGACTTGTTCAATCGACGCGGGCGTGCGCCATACGCCAGCATCAACATGCTGACCGCTCATGACGGCTTTACCCTGCAGGATTTGGTCAGTTTTAACCGTAAGCACAACCAACTGAACGGTGAGGGTAACCGTGACGGCAGCGACCGTAACTTTAGCAACAACCACGGTGTTGAAGGCCCGATTGCCGACGACGCCATTAAGCAACGCCGTCGGAACAGCCGGCAGGCATTGCTTGCCACGCTGTTGCTGTCCCAGGGTACGCCGATGCTGCTGGCCGGCGATGAACATGGACACAGCCAGCAGGGCAACAACAATGCCTATTGTCAGGACAACGCTATCACCTGGCTCGACTGGGCCACGGCGGATGACTCACTCACCGCTTACACCGCTGCACTGATCCACCTGCGCCAACAAATTCCTGCCCTGCAGCAAGACCGCTGGTGGCAGGAGGGCGACGGCAACGTGCAATGGCTGAACGCGCAGGGGCAACCGCCCGACGCACAGCAGTGGGAGCATGGGGCGCTGCAGTTGCAGATCCTCTTGTCGCAACGCTGGCTGGTGGTGGTGAACGCCACGCAGCAGGCGGTGGAGATGACGTTGCCCGCTGGCGATTGGCAGCTTGTCGCCCCCTTTACTCAGGAAGATTCGCGGGCGGCCTTACCCGCCTGGAACCAGGCTGCGCACTCGATTTGCGTGCTGGTCAAGAAAAAATAAAAGGAGTCAGCTATGGTTAGGTTTGAAAATAAAGACCCCCTGATGTTGGCACGCCAACTGCCGATCAAGTCCGTCGCCCTGATTTTGGCCGGTGGCCGCGGTTCGCGTTTGAAAGATTTAACCTCAACCCGTGCCAAGCCGGCCGTCCACTTTGGCGGTAAATTCCGCATCATTGATTTTGCCCTGTCAAACTGCCTGAACTCGGGGATCCGTCGTATCGGGGTGATCACCCAATATCAATCCCATACTCTGGTACAGCATATTCAGCGCGGCTGGTCGTTCCTCAATGAAGAGATGAATGAGTTTGTCGATCTGCTGCCGGCTCAGCAACGCCTCAGTACTGAACATTGGTACAAGGGCACGGCGGATGCGGTGTACCAAAACCTGGACATCATTCGCCGCTACGAGGCCGAATATGTGGTGATCCTGGCGGGCGATCACATCTACAAGATGGATTACTCGCGCATGCTGATCGACCACGTGGAAAAGGGCGCGCAGTGTACCGTTGCTTGCTTGCCGGTGCCGCGCGATGAGGCCAGCGAGTTCGGCGTGATGGAAGTGGACGAGAACGATTTGATCCTCGAGTTCCTGGAGAAACCCAGCAATCCACCGCCGATGCCGGGCAACCCGGATATGTCGCTGGCCAGCATGGGGATCTACATCTTTAACGCCGACTACCTGTTCCAACTGTTGGAGGAGGACATGTCGACGCCGGGGTCAACCCATGACTTCGGCAAGGATCTGATCCCGAAAATCACCGCCCAGAAAGCGGCTTGGGCGCACCCGTTCACGCTGTCGTGCGTGACCTCCAACCCCGAGCTGCCGCCGTATTGGCGCGACGTGGGGACGCTGGAAGCCTACTGGCGCGCCAACCTCGATTTGGCTTCGGTGACGCCGGAGCTGGATATGTATGACCGCGCCTGGCCGATCCGTACCCATATGGAGCCGCTGCCGCCGGCCAAGTTCGTGCAGGACCGTTCCGGCAGCCACGGCATGACCATGAACTCGCTGGTGTCCGGTGGCTGTATTGTCTCCGGTTCGGTGGTGGTGCATTCGGTGCTGTTCCCGCGGGTGCGGGTGAACTCGTTCTGCACCATCGACTCTACTGTATTGCTGCCGGACGTTAACGTCGGCCGTTCCTGCCGTCTGCGACGCTGCATCATTGACCGCGCCTGCCATATCCCCGAGGGCATGGTGATTGGCGAAAACGCCGATGAGGACAGCAAACGCTTTTATCGCTCGGAAGGCGGTATTGTGTTGGTCACGCGCGAAATGTTGTCAAAATTGTGAGTTAAGGTATCCGGCAGAACGATAGCCTGCCGCCATGTAAACGGATTGACTGATGGCTTGCAAAACGCGGATTAACAACAGCGGCAAGCCTGCTTTATTTCTTATCCAGAGGCATTTTTTGCCGACTCTCAGGAGTGATAATGCAGGTTTTACACGTATGTTCTGAAATGTTCCCCCTGTTGAAAACCGGGGGGCTCGCAGACGTGGTTGGCGCATTACCGGCGGCTCAGATCGCCGAGGGCGGCGATGTTCGGGTGTTATTGCCCGCTTTCCCTGACGTTCGTAACGGCATACCGGACTCCGTGCTGGTGGCGGAAATCGATTCCTTCGCCGGCCGGGTCGGCCTGCGTTACGGTACCTATCACGGTGTGGGCATCTACCTGATCGACGCACCCTGGTTGTACGAACGCCCCGGCAGCCCTTATCACGACCAATCCATGAATGCCTATTCCGACAACCACCGGCGCTTTGCCCTGTTGGGTTGGATGGCCTGCGAACTGGCCAAGGGGTTGGACCGCTACTGGCGGCCACAGGTGGTGCATGCCCATGACTGGCACGCCGGGCTGGCCTGCGCCTATCTGGCGGCTAACGGCCATCCGGCGCGTTCTGTTTTCACCGTGCACAACCTGGCCTACCAGGGGTTGTTCTCCGCCCATCACGTGGCGGAGCTGTGGTTGCCGCCTTCGTTTTTCAACATCTATGGCCTGGAGTTTTACGGCCAGATGTCATTCCTGAAAGCCGGTTTGTTCTACGCCGACCATATCACCGCCGTCAGCCCGACCTATGCGCGTGAGATCACCCGGCCGGAATTCGGCTATGGCATGGAAGGGTTGTTGCAGGAACGCCAGCGGCAGGGGCGTCTTAGCGGCATTCTTAACGGCGTGGATGACAAGATTTGGGACCCGTCCCACGATCCGCGCCTGACCGCCCGTTATGACGCCGACAATCTGAAAAACAAGGCCAAGAATAAACTGCATCTGCAAAAAGCCATGGGGCTGAAAGTGGATGAGTCGCTGCCGGTGTTTGCGGTCGTCAGCCGTCTGACCAGCCAGAAAGGTCTGGATTTAGTCCTGGAAGCACTGCCGGCGCTGCTGGAGCAGGGTGGCCAACTGGCGCTGTTAGGGGCCGGTGATGCGGTGTTGCAGCAGGCATTTCTGGCCGCGGCCGCCGACTACCCCGAGCAGGTTGGCGTGCAGATTGGTTACCACGAGGCCTTCTCGCACCGGATCATCGGTGGGGCCGATGTAATTATGGTGCCGAGCCGTTTCGAGCCCTGCGGGCTGACCCAACTCTATGGCCTGAAATACGGCACGCTGCCGCTGGTGCGTCGCACCGGTGGGCTGGCGGACACGGTGGTGGACTGCGCGCTGGAGAATCTGGCCGACGGCAGCGCCAGCGGATTTGTCTTTGATGATTGTGACGCCGCCGCACTGGGTAATGCCATTCGGCGTGCCATGGTGCTGTGGAGCAGACCCAAGCATTGGCGTCACGTCCAGCGCCACGCCATGAGCGTGGATTTTGGCTGGCAAGTTGCGGCACAGGAATACCTGTCGCTTTATCAACGCTTATTGTAAGCGTTATGACATACAGCGGCACCCACGATTGCAGGTTGTAGGGGCGCAGCATGCTGCGCCCATGTTTAGTGGGGCGCATGTATTCCGGGGCGAATATATGCGCCCCCTTCAGGGGATCGAAATGCTATGACTTCACCGATTAGTTACACCTCACCCACGGTCAGTGTTGAAGCGCTGAAACACTCCATCGCCTATAAGTTGATGTTTATTGTCGGCAAGGACCCGGCAATTGCCAACCAGCATGACTGGCTGAACGCCGTGCTGTTTGCGGTTCGCGACCGCATGGTGGAGCGCTGGTTGCGTTCTAACCGTGCACAACTTTCACAGGATGTGCGCCAGGTGTATTACCTGTCGATGGAGTTCCTGATCGGCCGCACGTTGTCCAACGCTCTGCTGTCGATGGGCATTTATCAGGACATCGACGATGCGCTAAATGAGATGGGGATGAGCCTGAGTGAACTGCTGGAGGAAGAAAACGATCCGGGCCTCGGCAATGGGGGCCTGGGGCGGCTGGCGGCCTGTTTCCTTGATTCGCTGGCGACGCTGGCCCTGCCGGGACGTGGCTACGGTATTCGCTATGAATATGGCATGTTCAAACAAAATATCGTCAACGGTCAGCAGATGGAATCACCGGACTACTGGCTGGAATATGGCAACCCGTGGGAATTCCCACGCCACAACACGCGCTATAAGGTGCGTTTTGGCGGCCGTATCCAACAGGAAGGCGCCAAGGCACGTTGGGTCGAAACCGAAGAGATTATTGCCACCGCTTACGATCAGGTGATCCCCGGTTTTGATACCGATGCGACTAACACGCTACGGCTGTGGAGCGCCCAGGCCAGTAATGAAATCAACCTGGGGAAATTCAACCAGGGCGATTACTTCGCGGCCGTTGAGGATAAAAACCACTCGGAGAACGTATCACGCGTACTGTACCCGGATGATTCCACTTATTCCGGGCGCGAACTTCGCCTGCGGCAGGAGTATTTCCTGGTGTCGGCCACGGTGCAGGATATCCTCAACCGCCACTGGACGATGCATAAAAGCTTCGACAACCTGGCAGACAAGATTGCCATTCACCTGAATGACACTCACCCGGTACTGTCGATCCCGGAGCTGATGCACCGGTTAATTGACGAGCATAAATTCAGTTGGCTGGATGCCTGGGCCGTGGTGGAAAAGGTGTTCTCCTATACCAACCACACGCTGATGAGCGAAGCGCTGGAAACCTGGCCGCTGGATATGATCGGCCGGATCTTGCCGCGTCACCTGCAGCTGATTTTCGAGATCAACGATCACTTCCTCAAACACGTACAGGAGGTCGCGCCGGGTGACAATGATCTGCTGGCGCGAGTGTCGATCATTGATGAAACCAATGGCCGCCGGGTGCGCATGGCCTGGCTGGCGGTGGTGGCCAGCCACAAGGTGAACGGCGTTTCCGCACTGCATTCCGAGCTGATGGTGCAATCGCTGTTTGCCGATTTCGCCCATATCTTCCCCGATCGCTTCTGCAATAAAACCAACGGTGTCACGCCACGTCGCTGGCTGGGGCTGGCTAACCGGCCGCTCTCCGCCGTACTTGATGACAGTATTGGCCAGACCTGGCGCACCGATCTCAGCCAACTGAGCGAGATCAAGGCCAATGTCGACTACCCGAGCTTCCTGCGGGCGGTGCAGGCTGCCAAACGACAGAATAAGGAACGACTGGCGGCCTACATCGCCAAGACGCTGAATGTGGTGGTCAACCCGGACGCGTTGTTCGACGTACAGATCAAGCGTATCCACGAATACAAACGGCAGTTGCTCAACGTACTGCACGTAATCACCTTGTATAACCGTCTGCTGCAGGATCCGGAAACCGAGCGGGTGCCGCGGGTGGTGATCTTTGCCGGCAAGGCAGCTTCGGCTTATTACGCCGCCAAACAGATCATTCGCTTGATCAACGACGTAGCCAAAGTGATCAACAACGATCCGCGTGTGCATACGCAGTTGAAAGTGGTGTTTATCCCGAATTACGGCGTCAGTCTGGCGCAGATGATCATTCCCGCGGCGGATCTTTCCGAGCAGATCTCACTGGCGGGCACCGAGGCGTCCGGCACCAGTAATATGAAGTTTGCTCTTAACGGTGCGCTGACTATCGGCACGCTGGACGGTGCCAACGTAGAAATGCTGGAACACGTGGGTGAGGAGAACATCTTTATCTTCGGCAATACCGCCGAGCAGGTAGAAGAGCTGCGGCGCAATGGTTATAACCCACATCTTTACTATGAGCAGGATCCCGAGCTGCATCAGGCGCTGACCCAGATCGCCACAGGTACTTTCAGTCCTGAGGAACCAAAGCGCTACACTAACCTGTTTGATTCACTGGTTAACCTGGGCGATCACTACCAACTGCTGGCCGATTACCGCAGCTATGTGGATACGCAGGACAAGGTGGATGAGGTGTACCGCAATCAGGATGACTGGACGCGGCGGGCGATACTCAACATCGCCAATATGGGCTACTTCTCTTCCGACCGCACCATTCAGGAGTATGCGGACGAAATCTGGCATATCAAGCCTATCAAGCTGTAAAAGAAGAGGGCCGGATATCCGGCCCTTTTTACCTTTGGCGAGTTACGATGCCAGAGACAGTGTTTTCGCTTTCGCGTGTTCTGCCAGCCAGGCTTTCACCCGCGCCTGCTGCGCTTCGTCCAACCACATACCCAGCTTGGTACGGCGCCAGATAGCGTCATCGAGTTCCACCACCCATTCCTTGTCGATCAGGTAGCGCAATTCGGCTTCATGCAGGCCATGACCGAAATCTTCGCCGAGATCGCTGAGGCTATTGGCATTGGCCAGGATCAGCTCGCTGTGGCTGCCGTAGGTGCGTGCAAAGCGGCGTGCCAGGGATTCCGGCAACCAGCTGTGCTCACGGCGCAGTTTCGCGGCGTAGCTGTCACGATCGCCACCGATGTCGCCACCGGGCAGTGAACCGTTTTTGGTCCACGCCGGGCCACAGCCAGGGTAGTAGTGCGCCAGCTTTTCCATCGCATGCTCAGCCAGCTTGCGGTAGGTAGTCAGCTTGCCGCCGAACACCGACAGCAGCGGCGCTTTGCCCTGCTCGTCATGCACGTCCAGCGTGTAATCACGGGTCACCGCCTGCGGCGAATCTGACTCGTCGTCGCACAGCGGACGCACACCAGAGTAGGTCCAGACGATATCGTCACGGCCCAACTGCTTCTTGAAGTGGTCGTTGTACACTTTAAGCAGATAGTTGATTTCGTTATCGTCGATCTTCACGTCTTTTGGATCGCCGTGATACTCCACGTCGGTGGTGCCGATGATTGAGAATTCATCATTCCAGGGGATCACGAAGACGATACGGTGGTCTTCGTTTTGCAGAATATAGGACTGTGGCTGATTGTGTACACGCGGTACCACGATATGGCTGCCTTTGATCAGACGGATGCCATAAGGGGATTTCAGCTTCAGACCATCGTCGAAGAAGTGCTTCACCCACGGGCCAGTGGCGTTCACCAGGCCCTTGGCGCGCCAGGTAAAGGTTTTGCCGCTGTCGACGTCGACCGCTTCTACCATCCACAGGCCGTTTTCACGCCATGCACGGGTCACTTTGGTACGGGTGCGCACTTCGCCACCGCGCTTTTCCACTTCCTGGGCATTGAGTACCACCAGGCGAGCATCGTCGACCCAGCAGTCAGAATATTCGAAACCGCGCTTCAATTCAGGCTTCAGCACCGATTCTGGTCCAAAGCGCAAACCCTTGCTGCCTGGCAGACTGGTGCGTTTACCCAGATGATCGTACAGAAACAGGCCGATACGGATCATCCAGGCCGGGCGCAGGTGCGGCTGATGCGGCAGGCGAAAACGCATTGGGAACGCGATGTGCGGTGCCAGTCGCAGCAACACTTCACGCTCGGCCAGCGCTTCGCTCACCAAACGGAATTCGTAGTGTTCCAGGTAGCGCAGGCCACCGTGGATCAGTTTGGAACTGGCGGAAGACGTAGCACAGGCCAAGTCTTGCGCTTCCAGTAGCAGAACGGACAGCCCGCGCCCGGCAGCATCGGCCGCGATGCCGGCACCGTTGATGCCGCCACCGATAACGATCAAGTCTTTGGTTTCCACGTCAACTTCCTCCAGATGTTCGAAATAGCTCTTTCATGTTCGTTTTCGCTCATGATTGTAATCAAAAACCAACAAACAAGCCAAGACTTAACCAAACAAAAACATTTAGGCGTGATAGAGATAACAGTTTGATGATAGTAGTTATACAAAAAGGAGGGGTATTTCAGTCAGGAATTACAGGGTCCAGTAGACTGAACCCTGTATAAAACGGTAGGCGCTACGGGCGCAACAGGCAGCACCGCTGGGATTAGGCGTGGTGAAAAAGACTTAGCAGAGTTCGAGTTGTACGTCGTACTGCTCGATGATTTTCATCACGCTTGGCGGCGGCAGTTGATCGGTAAACAGGTAGTCGATCAGGTTCATATTACCGAGGTTCACCATCGCGTTGCGGCCGAATTTGGAATGGTCGGTAACCAGCATCACGCAGCGTGAGTTTTCGATAATTGCGCGTTTGGTGCGCACTTCGTGATAGTCGAATTCAAGCAGCGAGCCGTCCATATCGATGCCGCTGATACCGAGAATGCCGTAATCGAGACGGAACTGGGAGATAAAGTCCAGCGTGGCTTCACCCATGATACCGCCGTCGCGGGTACGTACCTCGCCACCGGCCAGGATCAGACGAAAATCTTCCTTGGCGGTCAGCAAAGTCGCGACGTTCAGGTTATTGGTCACCACGCGCAGGTTCTTGTGATTCATCAGCGCATGGGCGACCGCTTCCGGCGTGGTGCCGATGTCGATAAACAGCGTGGCGCCGTCCGGGATCTGGCTGGCGACGCGTTGGGCGATACGCGCTTTCTGTTCCGACCACATCACTTTGCGATCGTTGTAGGCGGCATTGACCGAACTGGAAGGCAAGGCTGCCCCACCGTGGTGGCGTTGGATTTTGTTCTGATCGGCCAGGTCATTCAAATCACGGCGAATTGTTTGCGGGCTAACGTCAAAATGTTCGACCAGCTCTTCGGTACTGACATAACCCTGCAGGCGCACCAGTTCGATAATAGCGTCATGACGCTGTGTTTGCTTCACGGTAATCCCCTAAAACGCCTGGCTTGTACCTGGCTGTTATTGTTCGTTGTGCGCGCGATGTCGCGTGTCCCAAAATGCCATCAATAACCCTAACACTAAACCGGCTATGTGTGCCGCGTTAGCGATCGACATTCCTAAAATATCGAAATATCCGGCCACCAGCCACAGGACGGAAAACACCATCAGGCCGCGCGGCAGCATCAGACCGCGTTCCGGCGCTCGCTCGCCGCTGAGCCAGCAGTAACCCATCAGCGCGTAGACCACGCCGGACAAGCCGCCAAACAAGGCACCGCTAAACAGTGACTGGGCCCAGCCGCTGAAGAAGGCCGAGACCACGGCCAGCACGAACAGTTTGCCGCTGCCAAGGCGTTTTTCCAGCGGGCCGCCGAGATACCACCACCACAGCAGGTTAAAGGTGATGTGCAGCAGTGAGAAATGGAGGAAAGCGTGGCTGACCCAGCGCCACAGTTGCAGGTACTGGCTGCTGTCTTGCGGCCAGGAGAGCCAGTACATCACCCTATCATCGCCCAGCGCCTGCATCAGAATATACACTGCAATGCACAATACCATCACGCTTAACGTCAGCGGACCGGCTTTGCTGCGCAGGGTTTGCAGATAGGAATAGCCTTGATAGTGCAAACCGGCGTCGGTATTGCCGGCCTGCCAACTGGCGGCACGATAACGACTGTCGAGCGGGTTGATCAGAAACTGCTGCAGCTCATGCTGCACCTGTTCCAGATGGCTGTCGTCCGCCAGCCAGATTTCCGCCGCCTCGCCGGTATTGTGCACCCTAAGCTCAATGCCCTGTGTCGTCATGTAGTCGACAAAGGCCTGCGCCAGGCGGGGATTGGATACGGCGATTACTCTAACCATTGCTCTTCCGTCTAATTGAATGATTTTAGCCGCCGGTGACCCGATGGCGTTGACGGCCGATTATAGCGTCGAAATCCTGAGCGCAGGCAAAGGATCTGCGAAAAACCAGTAAAAACACTCACTAACGGCGCGAGAAAGGAACCCGCCGCAGGAGGCGGGGAGAGGATTATGCGGAGGTTTCAACGTCCTGCGGATACTGACGCGCCCAGGCTTCAAAACCGCCGTCGATGCTGTACACCGCGTCAAACCCCTGATGCAGCAGGTATTGCGCCGCGCTGCGGCTGCTGTTGCCGTGGTAGCACATCACCATCACCGGCCGCTCAAAGTCATTTTGCTGCATGAATGTCTGCAGGCTGGCATTGGTAAGATGGAAAGCGCCTGGCGTGTGCCCGGCTTCAAAACTTTGTGGATCGCGAATATCGACCAGAGCGGCGCTGCCGTCTTTCCAACGGCTATACGCCTGTTCAACATTGATCGCTTCAAACTGTTCCATAACTTCCGACTGCCTCGTAATTAGATAATGTCGCTATTGTAACCAACTCCGAGGCAATTAAGACCAGAGCGACGTTGTGGGTTTTAAGCACCATATCCCATCATCTTCAGCAGCTGTTGTGCCTGCTGTACCGCTTCCTGACGATGGGCTACGCCCAGCTTCTGGTACAGGTTACGGATGTGGGTTTTGATGGTGGTGGCCGCCACTGCCAGTTCACCGGCGATCTGGTCGTTGCTATAACCGGAATAAATCAGCCCCAGCACCTGCCATTCGCGCTGTGTCAGCGGACTGGTGCGGATCAGCTCCGGCACTTGTGGATGGGTTAGCAGTTTATCGACGAAGTTCTCGTCAAAATGCGCAAACTTATGCCGATGATGCTGGTTGATGTCGCGCAGGATACGTTGGGCGCGGTGGTTTTCCAGCTCCGGCAGCGTATTGAGCTGGATCAGTTGGCGCAACTGCTGCGCCATCGTTTCACCTTCAATGACGAAGTGGCTGATAAAGCCGGTGCGGCTGGCCAGTGACAGCGCCTCCATCAGCACCTTTTGCGCGTCGCTTTTACGTTCCATCTGCCAATAAAGTTGGTTGCTGAGCAACAGGTTACGGTTCAGATCGCTGACCAGCCGCAGGCGTCGGGCATTTTCGTTGAGTTCATCCAACACCACTTCGGCCTCTTCATATTGACCCAGCATGATTTGCACCCGGGCAATGTTGCGCCACTGGCCCTGCATAAAGTGGTTGTCCGCCATGCCGGGCTTTTCGGTTTGGCGCAGCCATTGGGCCGCGGCGGCAGTATCGCCGGTCATTTGCCAGTGGATCACCCGCGGTTTGTCGGCGTTGGTCAGCCAGTCGCGGTGGTACTGGGTACCGTGCAGCAGCACTTCGCAACGTTGCATGTGCGCATTGGCGTTATCCAGGTCGCCACGGGCCAGAGAACACTTGGCCAGCATGGCGATGCACTGCAACTGTTGCTGGGGCTGGTAGTTGGCCAGGATTTTCAGACCCTCGCGGGCCGCATCTTCCGCTTCGTCCAGCCGCGACCATGACCACAGGATTTGTGAACGGATGCGCAGCAGGAACTCATGCATCGGCAATTGTTCCAGGTGCTGTTCACGTACCAGTTCGAACGCCTTGTCCTGGGTCTCAAAGGCGGCCTGCAGGAAACCCTGAGCGATCAGAATTTCGCTCTGCTGCAACAGTGCCCACAGTGCATAGTGGTAAGCCTGATGGCGCCGCGCCATCTGCTCGGTTTGCTGCATCATCGGTAGTGCACGGGCCAGTTCGCCCTTGCAGTGATGGACTTCACCGGTCACCGAGGTGGCGACAATGCGGCTGTAATAGCTGGAAAGTGGCAGGAACTTCAGCGCTTCGGTAGCCAGGCGTTCGGCTTCTTCCGGCTTACCGGCGTTGATCGCCACCTGCGCGCGCAGGGCGTCAAATTCGGCCTCCAGGGTGCGATCGACCTCAATTTTTTGCTCGCGCATCGCCTGTTCGGCGCGTTCCAGCAGGGTGTTCACTTCGCTGTAGCGGTGTTGGCTTTGTGCCAACCAGGCTTGCAGCAGCGCCAGCTTGGGATTTTGGATCAGCCGTTCATACGGCAGCGCATTCAAACACTCTTCCAACAGGGCCAATTCGCTGTGATGAAACAGCGACCAGGCGTGCTGCAGCAGGATGTCGCGCAGCATGCTGACGTCGCTGGCGGCCAGCGCGTGGTGAATGGCCTCTGCCGGGTAACCCAGCGCCAGCCAGCCTTCGGCGGCGGCGCGGTGCAAGCCGGGCAGTTCCAGCGCCAGTTCCCATTGGCAGCGTTGACGCAGGAAGGTGGCGAACAGCGGATGGAAGCAGAACCATTCACCGCTATCGTCCATGCGATGGATAAACAGCCCCTGGCGCTCCAACTCTTCCAGCCGTTGCTGGCCGTTATCTTCGCCGGTCAGACGCACGATCAGTGCATCATTCATGGAGCGCAGCACCGAACAGCGCAGCAGGAAGGCGCGCGCCTCGGCGTCGACGTGATCCAGCACTTCGTCCACCAAATAATCCGACAGGTGGCTGGCGTTCAGCCCGGCCAGGCGCTTGGCGGACTGTTGGGCGGAGGAGGTCGACTGCCTGGCGGACAGCGCGATCAGTTGCAGCGCGGTGGCCCAGCCTTCGACCTCATCGCACAGACGGCTGCTGTCTTGCGATTCCATGGGTGCCACCAGACGGCAGTCGAAGAACTGTTTGGCTTCCTGATGGGTAAAGGCCAGCTGTTGCGTACCCATTTCCAACAGTTGGTCGCGCACGCGCAAATTGGCAATGCCCAGCGGTGGCAGGGTGCGGGACAGCAGGATCAGCGTCAGGTTTTCCGGCTGGTGGCGCAGGAAAAAGCGCATGGCTTCATGAATGACATCATTGGTGATCAGGTGGTAGTCATCAATCACCAGATACAACGGTTGGTGCCATTCGGAAAGTTCGATAAACAGTTGGGCAAACAGCGCCGACAGGCTGGCGTACTGATGCTTTTGGCTCAGCGCCTCACTCTTCACGCAGTGGCCGCCGCTGGCGAGTTGCAGGGCGGCGATCAGATAGCTGGCGAAACGCTCTGGCTGATTGTCGCTTTCATCCAGCGAGTACCAGCCCAAATCTGATTTGCCGGCTGCCCACTGTGCGACCAGCGTCGTTTTTCCGTATCCTGCAGGGCAATTGACCAATGTCAGGCGATAGTTGGCCGTGCTGGCCAGTTTGGCCAACAGACGATCGCGGATCACGGTATTTTGCAGCCGTACCGGGCGGCTCAGTTTTGATGGGATCAGCATAGTATTCCAGAGTGAAAAGCGCGGTTCCCGCCGCCGTAGGCCTGCCCGATGGCGTTTTTTTCATCGCGACGCCTGCCGGGATCGGAGTGAGGCTAATTATTTTATGGCTCGTAATTAATCCCCCTCCTAACTTCTGACAACGTTAAACGTATTGCAACAAGGTTCAGCATTGGCTTGGAGTTAAATTGCTATTGATCACACTTTTTTACGTTTGCAGGCAAATCCCTGTGGAATAGCGGCGTGGTGGTGCGGTTTGGTGACTCAGATACAGAAAAGCATTTCCGGCTGTGTGCAACACTATAGCCGTCGCCATAACTATGCTAACGTCATTGAACAAGTTTTCACCTTATTCTCGGTGCTCGCTGCCTTCGTCGGTGGGCTTTTTTGCATGATGCAAGGGAGTCAAAAAGTGCCTGAGATCACAATTTTACCTACGCCCCAATCCTCCTCCCCAGCTAATCCCCAGGCGGGATGATGCCTTCATTCTTTCTCCCCGGCACGATAACGGTAATTTGACCCACTTACTGGATAGAGAGTTTTCCTTATGTCACAGCCTATGCTTAAAAAGGATGCTTTTCTGGCGGCACTGACCCGTCAGTGGCAACAGTTTGGCCTCAGTTCTGCACAACAGATGACTCAGCACCAATGGTGGGAAGCCGTCAGCCGCGCACTGGCCGAGCAGCTCGCTGCACAACCGGCTCCGCGTAAAAGCAGTAAGCCATTGCGCCATGTGAACTACATTTCGATGGAGTTTCTGATTGGCCGCCTGACGGCTAACAACCTGATTAACCTGGGCTGGTACGACACCGTCGAGCAGGCATTGGCGGAGCAGGATATCAAGCTGGCGGATCTGCTGGAGCAGGAAACCGATCCGGCGTTGGGTAATGGCGGGCTGGGGCGCCTGGCGGCCTGTTTCCTGGACTCGATGGCGACGGTGGAGCAACCGGCCACCGGCTATGGGCTGAATTATCAGTATGGGCTGTTCCGTCAGTCATTTAGTGGCGGTCAGCAGCAAGAAGCCCCGGACAACTGGCAGCGCGAGAGCTACCCGTGGTTCCGCCACAATGCGGCGCTGTCGGTGGATGTCGGTATCGGTGGGAAGCTGGAGAAACTGGCCGATGGCCGAGAACTGTGGCGCCCTGAGTTTACCCTGCGCGGTGAAGCCTGGGATCTGCCGGTGCTGGGTTACCGTAACGGCGTGACCCAACCGCTGCGCCTGTGGCAGGCCACCCATCAGCATCCATTTGATCTGAGCGATTTCAACGACGGCAAATTCCTGCAGGCGGAGAAGCAGGGTGTGGAAGCGGCCAAGCTGACCAAGGTGCTGTATCCGAATGATAACCACCAGGCGGGCAAGCGTCTGCGTTTGATGCAGCAATACTTCCAGTGTGCCTGTTCGGTGGCCGATATTCTGCGTAAGCACCATCTGGCCGGCCGCAAGATTGAAGATTTGCCGAAGTACGAAGTGATCCAACTGAACGACACTCACCCGACCATCGCCATCCCGGAAATGCTGCGCATTCTGCTCGATGAGCATCAGTTGGACTGGGATGCCGCCTGGGCGATTACCAGCAAAACGTTCGCCTACACCAACCATACCCTGATGCCGGAAGCGCTGGAGTGCTGGGATGAAAAACTGGTGCGCAGCCTGCTGCCGCGTCATTTCTCCATCATCAAGCAGATTAATGCCAACTTCAAAAAGCTGGTGGATAAACACTGGCCGGGCGACGATGCGGTGTGGGCCAAGCTGGCGGTGCACCATAACAAGCAGGTGCGGATGGCTAATCTGTGCGTGGTCAGCGGCTTTGCGGTTAACGGCGTGGCCCAGTTGCACTCCGATCTGGTGGTGAAAGACCTGTTCCCGGAATACCACCAGCTGTGGCCAAACAAATTCCATAACGTCACCAACGGCATTACGCCACGCCGCTGGCTGAAGCAGTGTAACCCGGCGCTGTCAGGGCTGATTGATGAAACGCTGAAGGTGGAGTGGGCGAACGATCTCGACGCTCTGAAAGGGCTGGAGAAATACGCCGATGATGCGGCATTCCGCCAGCGTTACCAGCAAATCAAACGCGATAACAAAGTCGTCTTAGCCAACTATGTGCACGACGTGATGGGGCTGACGCTCAATCCGGACGCGATTTTCGACGTACAAATCAAACGCCTGCACGAATACAAACGCCAGCATTTGAACCTGCTGCACATTCTGTCGCTGTATCGCCAACTGCGCGATAACCCGCAACTCGATATCGTGCCGCGGGTATTCCTGTTCGGCGCCAAAGCGGCACCGGGCTACTACCTGGCGAAAAACATCATTTACGCGATCAATCAGGCGGCGGAAAAGATTAACAACGATCCGTTGGTGAAAGATCGCCTGAAAGTGGTGTTTATTCCTGACTACCGCGTGTCTGTGGCTGAACTGATGATCCCGGCGGCGGATATTTCCGAACAGATCTCCACGGCCGGCAAAGAAGCTTCCGGTACCGGTAATATGAAGCTGGCGTTGAATGGCGCGCTGACCGTTGGCACCCTGGATGGCGCCAACGTGGAAATCGCCGAGCAGGTGGGTGAAGACAATATCTTTATCTTCGGTAACACGGTAGATCAGGTGAAGGCGCTGCTGGCAAAAGGCTATGATCCGCTGAGCTATCGCAAGAAAGACAAGCACCTGAAAGCGATTTTGGACGAATTGGCGAGCGGTGCATTCAGCCACGGCGACAAGCATGCTTTCGACATGATGCTGCACAGCCTGCTGGAAGGCGGCGACCCTTATTTGGTATTGGCGGACTTTGCTTCTTACTGCAAAGCTCAACAGCAGGTAGATGAACTCTATCGTGACCGTGATGAGTGGACGCGCCGTACTATTCTTAACACCGCGCGTGTCGGTATGTTCAGTTCGGATCGTTCGATCCGTGACTACCAGCAGCGTATCTGGCAAGCCAAGCGTTAAGGAGAACGAATGGATCACAAGGTCATCGATCAGGCGGCAGCTCAGGCGGGTATCGCTGCCGATTATATTAATGCCCATGGTCAACAGCAGGCGACCGCTGAGGACACCAAGCGCCGACTGCTGGACGCCATGGGACGCAGCACGACCCCGCAGGAGGCGACAGTGACGCCGCTGCCGGCGGTAAAAGTCTTCTATCAGGGGGCGCCGGTGGCATTACTGCCGGCAGGCAGCGGCGAGTATTTGTGGACGCTGCAGCGTGAAGACGGTGGCCAGTTACAGGGACGTGCCAGCGCGCGTAAAACTTTTACCCTGCCGGGCGAGTTGCCGCCGGGTTACCACCAGTTGACGCTCAAGCAGGGCGAGCAGCAGTGGCAGTGTCGGCTGATTATGGCACCGAAACGCTGCTTTGAACCGGATGCCTTGCTGACCGGAAAGAAGCTGTGGGGCGCGTGCGTCCAGCTCTATACCCTGCGATCCGATCGCAACTGGGGCATCGGTGACTTTGGCGATCTGCGCCAGATGATAGAGCAGGTCGGTGAACGGGGCGGCGCTTTTGTCGGACTCAATCCGATCCACGCGCTGTATCCGGCCAACCCGGAAAGCGCTAGCCCATACAGCCCGTCATCGCGTCGCTGGCTGAACGTGATTTATATTGATGTTAATGCGGTGGAAGATTTCCAGCGCAACGACGCCGCACAGCAATGGTGGCTGAAACCGACCACGCAGAAAAAACTGGCCGCAGCGCGTAGCACTGAACAGGTGGATTACAGCACGGTGACGCAGCTGAAGCTGGCGGCGCTGAAGCTGGCATTCCCGCAGTTCCAGGCGCGTAAAGCGGGTGACGAGCAGCGTCAGGCATTTGAGCAGTTTGTTCTCGACGGTGGTGACAGCCTGTATCAACAGGCGGCCTTTGATGCGCTGCATGCCCATCTGGCCGCCAAAGACAGCAGCCTGTGGGGCTGGCCGGCCTGGCCGGAGCAATATCAACAGGGCGACAGCGCTGCGGTGCAGCAATTTTGTCAGCAACAGCAGGATCAGGTGCAGTTTTACCTGTGGCTGCAGTGGCTGGCCGCCAGCCAGTTCGCCGATTGTTTCCGCCAGAGCCAGCAACAACAGATGCCAATTGGCCTGTATCGCGATTTGGCGGTCGGCGTGGCGGAAGGAGGTTCAGAAACCTGGTGCGAGCCGGATCTTTACTGTCTGAAAGCCTCGGTGGGCGCACCGCCGGATATTCTGGGGCCGCTCGGACAAAACTGGGGCCTGCCGCCGATGGACCCGCATGTGATGGCTGCGCGCGGCTATCAGCCGTTTATCGATCTGCTGCGCGCCAATATGACCAGCTGCGGCGCGCTGCGTATTGATCACGTGATGGCGTTACTGCGTCTGTGGTGGATCCCCTACGGTGAAACTGCGGTTCACGGTGCCTATGTGAAATACCCGGTGGACGATCTGCTGGCGGTGCTGGCACTGGAAAGCCAACGCCACCGTTGCATGGTGATTGGCGAAGACCTCGGTACCGTGCCGGTTGAGATTGTCGGCAAGTTGCGCGACAGCGGCGTCTATTCCTATAAGGTGCTGTATTTCGAACGCGACGGCGAGAACCACTTCCGTGCCCCGCAGGCTTATCCGGTGCAGGCTATGGCGACCATCACCACGCACGATCTGCCGACGCTGCGCGGTTATTGGCAAAGTGGTGACCTGCAGTTGGGCAAGCAACTGGGGTTGTATCCGGATGCGGAGATCCTCAAAGGGCTGTTTGCCGATCGCGAACGAGCCAAACAGGGGTTGCTGGACGGGTTGCACCATTATGGCTGTGTACCGCAGAAGGTAGGAAAAAAGGCGGCGTTGTTGAAGATGAGCCCGTTGCTTAACCGGGGCTTACAGCGTTATGTCGCCGACAGCGCCAGCGCCTTGCTGGGTCTGCAGCCGGAAGACTGGCTGGACATGGCGGATCCGGTCAATATTCCCGGTACCAGCAGTCAGTACCCTAACTGGCGGCGTAAACTGACCCACACGCTGGAAGAGATGTTTGCCGATCAGCAGGTTAACCGGTTACTGAAGGATTTGGACAAGCGGCGACGTAAGGTCTCGGTAGGGTAATTGAGGTGAAAATGCCGGATTGGTAAACCAAATCCGGCATTTTTTTATCCGCTGTGGGGCATCTGGCCCTGGAACAGGGGATTAATAATAGGAGTGCTCGCCGCGCTGGTGCTCGGTCAAATCGCGCACGCCTTTCAGTTCAGGGAACTTCTGCAGCAGCTCTTTCTCGATGCCTTCCTTCAGGGTCACATCGACCATGGAACACCCGTTACAGCCGCCACCAAACTGCAGGATCGCCAGGCTGTCATCAGTGATTTCCATCAACGTCACACGGCCGCCGTGGCCTGCCAACTGTGGGTTGATCTGTGACTGCAGAACGTATTCAACGCGCTCCATCAGCGGTGCGTTGTCGTCCACTTTGCGCATTTTGGCGTTTGGCGCTTTCAGCGTCAGCTGCGAGCCCAATTGGTCGGTGACGAAGTCAATTTCGGCATCGTCCAGATAAGGCTTGCTCAGTTCGTCGATATAGGCGGACAGCTTTTCGAACTTAAGTTCGGTGTCTGTCGCTTCAACCGCGTCCGGCGGGCAATAAGAGACACCACATTCGGCCGTAGGCGTACCCGGGTTGATCACGAATACGCGGATTTGGGTGCCTTCCTCTTGATTTGCCAGCAGTTTGGCAAAGTGTTCCTGTGCAGTATCTGTTATACGAATCATGGCATTAGCTCGTTAGTTCAAATAGTTGACTTCTATACTAGGTTATAATACGCCCATTGCCGTGGCACTACAACGTGCGGCAAACGCACCAGATCTGTATTGATGCCACACCCTGCCGCTGCAACAACCTGGCAATTTCCGCCACCGTACTGCCTGTCGTTACCACATCGTCCAACAGCGCGACGTGTCGGCCCTCGAGGGACTCATGGCAACGAAATGCTCCGCGCAGATTACGCCGCCGCATGCGGGCCGGCAACCCTTGTTGCGGAGCGGTTTTGCGTACCCGGCTCAGGGCAGCGGGGCGGTAGTCGCAGCCCAGCCAGTAAGCCAGTGGCCGTGCCAGCAGGCTGCTCTGGTTATAACCCCGTCGCCAGCAACGTTTTGCCTGCAAGGGTACCGCTAAAATCACATCGGGTCTGTTCAAATGCTGCTCTCGATGCGCCCGCTGCCAGTTTAGCAAAATTAGCCGTGCCAGCAGCGGTGCCAGTTCCGGCGTATGCTGAAATTTGAATTTTTTGATTAGCTGACGCAATGGGGACTGATAATCGCTGACAAACACCAATGCCTGCCAGGGGGGCGGTTGCTGCAGACAGCGGCCACAGGGCAAAACGGTATCGCCGGCGGGCAGGCCGCAGCGGGGGCAACATAAGGGTTTGGCTGGCAGGTGGCGCAGGCAATAGCTGCAGATGCCATGATGGCTGAGGCGTAATGGCTGTCGGCATAGCCAACAGCGGCTGTAGATTGATAGCATAGCCGTCCTCCCTGACGGATGAGAATGAAAGGACAATAACCGATGACAGCGTTGTACTGGCAAACAATAGGTGAAGGCGATCGCGATCTTGTGCTGCTGCACGGCTGGGGGCTGAACGCGGAAGTATGGAGTTGCATGCTTGAGCGGCTGACGCCGCATTTTCGCCTGCATCTGGTCGATTTGCCGGGCTATGGCCGCAGCCAGGGGTTTGCTGCCATGTCGCTCGAGCAAATGGCGGAAATTGTGTTGGACGCCGCGCCGGCGCAGGCCTGGTGGTTGGGTTGGTCACTTGGTGGGCTGGTGGCCAGCCAGATTGCGTTGATGCAGCCGCGACGGGTACATGGGGTGATCACCGTGGCTTCTTCGCCATGCTTTGCGGCACAGGATGACTGGCCGGGGATCCGCCCGGAGGTGCTGAGCGGTTTTCAGCATCAGCTGAGTCAGGATTTCCAGCGTACCGTAGAGCGTTTTCTGGCATTACAGACGCTGGGAACGGAAAGCGCACGACAGGACGCCCGCCTGCTGAAATCGGTGGTGCTTAACCAGCCAACGCCGAGCGTTGAAGTCCTGAACGGCGGTCTTGAAATATTGCGGACTGCCGACCTCCGCCAGCCGTTGGCGCAGCTGTCGCTGCCCTTGTTGCGGGTTTACGGTTATCTGGACGGATTAGTGCCGCGTAAGGTCGCCCAATTGCTCGACGTCAGTTGGCCAGACTCACCGTCAATCATCATTGCGAAAGCAGCCCACGCGCCATTTATTTCTCAGCCTGATGAATTCGCTGAAATTATCTGCACCTTTGTGGCCGAAAGTGGGATCCGCCGCGAAAACGCACAATAAAGCGTTAAAAAAATAGCCGCTTAGTGGATAAAAAATAAACCTGTCCGATACTTAGGGGGGTAACCGCGTTGGCTGGGAAATGAAAAAACCGTTGATGGTTTTTTTACTTTGGCGTTTCGTCTCTGGGAAAACGGCTCTCGTCAGGGAAAGCAACGAGGTCAGAAGATGTCACGGCAGCCGGTGTTATGACGCATTTACCCTGGACAGTTTTCATAATAAATAAATTATCCATTGAGAGGTATTGTAATGAAATCTTTGAAAATGATTATTGCCGCGTTAGTTGTAGGTTCAGTGTCTTTCAGCACCATGGCAGCTACCCTGCTGACCAAGGAAGATCTGGACAAGAATCCGGGTAAATACGAGAAAGTGGGGACAGTAACCACTACCGCACAAACCACGTCGCCAATGGACGCAAAAGATGAGCTGTCCAAACTGGCTGATGAAAAAGGCGGCCAATATTACGTTATTCTGGCAGGTCGTGAACACGGTAAGTTCAGCGCTATTGCTGACGTGTATAAAGACAAGAAATAACGACTGATTAAACAGGGGCGCGCCTGTGCCGCGCCCCGATCCTTCCTTACGACTTCAAACGATAAACCACCGTACTGCATCCCTGGCCCTCAGGGCAGCTTTTGCAACTGCCGCTCAGGCAGGCGCTGTTATCCTGCTCGATCCGTTCCACTTTCCCCATCGCGATTAAACGCTCCAGCATGGCCTGCACTAACGGCAGCGGGGCCGCCAACTGACGGCTGAGCTGAAGCGCCTGCACGTCGCCGTGCAGTGCTATGGCATCGCGGATCTGCAGCAGACCGGCCATCAGTGACAGTTGCCCTTGGCACCCTGACAGCAGGCTGCGGGTGTGGCGTTGCCCAGACGCACCGTTACCCGACTGCGGGCCCGACGCAGACCGAGCAGGATCAACAGATTGAAAATGACCACGATGGCGATTGCCGTCAGGCTGTACTGCGGGTGCTGGCTGAAGGTGGCGACCTGATAAAACAGCGTGGCCAACGAGTAAGCGACATTCAGCCCCCAGAGAATGGAGAAGGTCATCCAGCCACGGCTGGATTCTCGGGCGATAGCCCCCATGACCGAGACGCAGGGGACGTATAGCAACACGAAAATCAGGTAGCTGTAGGCGGAGACTCCTGAACCGAATTTACTGCTCATTACGCCCATCGAACCGACGTCCATTTCCCCGTCACCTTTACTGGCCTCAATCGGGTTGGACAGCACGCTCAGGCTGAAGGTGTCTTTCAATCCCTGCCAGGTGGTATCCAGGGCACCGCCCAGTTCGTCCAGCAGATTAAAGTTGGCGGCATCAAACTCGGTGTTGTTGATGTGTTCGGCGGTGTACAGCGTGTTCAGCGTACCGACTACCACTTCTTTCGCCATGGCCCCGGTGACCAGGCCGACGGTGGCCTGCCAGTTATCATTGTGCACGCCCATTGGCTGCAGCAGCGGTGTCAGCACTTTGGACACCGATGCCAGAGCGGAGTCATTGATGTTATCCACCGGCTTGCCGCTGAACGAAAAGCTGTTCAGGCCGCCAATGAAGATGCTGGCAATCACGATCACTTTACCGGCACGCAGGACGAAGCCTTTCAGCCGCTGCCAGGTTTGCAGCAGCAGGCTTTTCAGGTGCGGCACGTGGTAGACCGGCAGCTCCATGACGAAGGGGGAGGCTTCGCCGCGCATGATGGTGTACTTCAGCACCAGCCCGGTGAGGATTGCCACCACAATGCCGAGCATATACAGGGAGAACACCACGCCTGCTCCATCCTGGCCGAAGAAGGCGGCGGCAAAGACGGCGAAGATTGCCAGCCGGGCACCGCAGGACATGAAGGGCGCCATCATGATGGTAATCAGGCGTTCGCGCTGGGCATCCAGCGTGCGTGCGCCCATGATGGAGGGCACGTTGCAGCCGAAGCCGACAATCAGCGGCACGAAAGATTTACCCGGCAGGCCGAGCGCCTGCATCAGGCGATCCATCACGAAGGCTGCTCGCGCCATGTAGCCGGAGTCTTCAAGGAATGACAGGAACAGATACATCATGCCGATTTGTGGCACCAGCGGCAGCACGGTGTTGATACCGCCACCGACCCCTTGCGCCAGGAAAATGGTCAGCCATTCCGGGAAGTGCAGGTTATAGCCCACCCATTGAATGCCCTGGATAAAGATGGCCGCTGAACCAATATCAAAAATCGGCTGCAGTGCGCCGCCGATGTTGATCGCCAGCAGGAACATCAGATACATCACCAGCAGGAAAATCGGTACCCCCAGCCAGCGATTGAGGATCACTTTATCCAATGCTTCGGTCAGGCGGTTTGGCATCGCCTGCTGCGAATTACTGACGGCGTCACACAGGGTGGCGATTGACTGATAACGCGCATCGGCGATCACCAGGGCTGGGTCTTCCTGTTGCTGCTGTCGCAGCGCCTCTTTGGCTGCCGGTAGCAGGGCCGCTGCCGGGCCGGCCAGGGTATGGCTGTAGATATCGCCTTCCAGCATCTGCAGTGCCAGCCAGCGACGCTGTTCGCTCGGCAGGCTTTGCGGCATCGCGTCGCTCAGCGTGGTCATTTCCTTCAGCAGCACCGGCGGGTAGAGCACCAGCGCTTTCAATTCGTTGAATTGATGATTGTCGATCATCTGCTTTAGCACGCCAATACCGTCGGCCTTGGTGGACACCAGCGGTACCACCGGGCAGCCGAGGCGTGCGGACAGTGCGGCGATATCAATATCAATTTTCTGGCTTCTGGCGATATCCAGCATGTTCAGCGCAACGATGCAGGGTATGCCCAGTTCCAACAACTGCAGCGTCAGGTACAGATTGCGCTCCAGATTGGAAGCGTCGACCACGTTGATCAGCAGATCGGCGTCGCCGCTCAGGATGTAGTGGCAGGCGATCTGTTCATCGAGTGAGGTTTGCTCCGAGATGGTGGTCAGGGAGTAGGTACCGGGTAAATCGACCAGTTTGACCTGGGATTGCGGCGTGGTGAACAGGCCTTCTTTACGCTCTACCGTCACCCCCGCCCAGTTGCCGACCCGCTGGCGCGCGCCGGTAAGCTGATTAAACAGCGTCGTTTTGCCGGAATTAGGATTTCCTATTAAGCCAATAGTGAGTTTTTTCATAATTTTGCGTGATATCAGTCAAGGGAAATTGGGCCAGGCAAAGTGCGTGGCCAAGGCAAGGCGGCTCAGCGTCAGGATTGGCCGTCGAGCAGGATCAGGGCCAGATCTTTCCTGCGCAGCACCAGACTGACGCGGCGGGTTTTAATTTCTATGGGATCGCCCAGCGGCGCTACGCGCACCACTTCAAATGATGAACCCGGCAGCATGCCGAGTGATAAAAGTTTCTGGCGATAGGCTGGGCCGATTTCATTGGCGAAGCCGGCAATCTTATACGACCGTTTAGGCAGAAGATGCATGTAACCTTCCCTGAGCCCAGCTTAGTGGGCTGATGATGATAAAAAACCTTCCCCAGGCAGCGCCGCGGAAAATATGGCGGGCCACCGACGTTTTCGATCCATGAAGTAATGCAGTGAACACGCAAAATAATAATAGTGAGAATCATTATCGTATTCAATACAAAAAAAAGGGGTATTGGTAACTAAAGGTTGTGGCATTCACATTTAACGATCGGGATAGCCTGACGGGACTATTTTTATCACCCGGCCAGGCCGGGTGCAAATGAGAATGGCGAGTTAAATCAGTTGCGTGATTGTAGTAACTTTTTCCAGGTTGAAAAAATTAGCGACAAATTCGACAGCTATGATCCGGCAGCGTCACGATTGGTCTTTATTTGGCAACATTTCATCGGCTGAATACGAGCGGTAACTATTTGTGTTTCTCTGAGAAATACTCAAATGAGAACCTGATGTTAATAACGGTGTTAATCGATGGCGATGCAGCGCTATTTTCAGTCCTGAAACAGCGGGGCATTATGGCCGTCGGCAAGATTGGAGAAAAATGCAGGTTTATTGAGGCGGGTCAAAAAATCGCGGGGATGTTTTATTGGGAAAGGGCGGAATTCACTCCGCCCTGTGTACCCAGGCATTACTGCTGGTTAGGATTTTTTGCCGAATGCCGCTGCCAGCGCATCACCCATGGCGCTGTTACCCGCCGAGGTGTTGTTATTGCCGCCGCGCGGTTTGCCCTTATTAGCTGGAGCCCGGTTGGCGTTGTCTCTGGCCGGGGTAGCGTTACCGCCGCGGCGTGGTGAACCTTCACCCGGTTGCTCGTCCAGACGCATACTCAGCGCGATGCGTTTGCGCTGCAGGTCAACTTCCATCACCTTCACTTTGACGATATCGCCGGCTTTCACCACGGTGTGCGGATCTTCGACAAACTTGTCCGCCAACGAGGAGATATGTACCAGCCCATCCTGATGCACGCCGATATCGACAAAGGCCCCGAAGTTGGTGACGTTGGTCACCGAACCTTCCAGGATCATCCCTGGTTGCAGGTCATTGAGAGTTTCAACGCCCTCGGCAAAGGTGGCGGTTTTGAATTCCGGACGCGGATCGCGGCCCGGTTTCTCCAGCTCCTTCAGGATATCGGTCACCGTTGGCACACCGAACTTGTCGTCGGTGAAATCGCTGGCCTTCAGGCTGCGTACGGTTGCCGGGTTACCCATCAGATCCTGCAGAGCCTGGCGGGTGGCGGCCAGAATGCGTTCGACCACCGGGTAGGTTTCCGGGTGAACGGTCGAAGCGTCCAGCGGGTTGTCGCCGTGGTTAATACGCAGGAAGCCAGCGCACTGTTCAAAGGCTTTTGGCCCCAGGCGGCTGACTTTCAACAGCTGGTCACGGTTGCTGAAACGGCCGTTCTCGTCACGCCAGGTGACGATGTTCTGCGCCATCATGCGCGTCAGGCCGGCCACGCGGGTCAGCAGCGGCACCGATGCGGTGTTCAGATCGACCCCAACGGCGTTTACGCAGTCTTCAACCACCGAATCCAGCTTTTTCGCCAGTTGGCTTTGGCTGACGTCGTGCTGGTACTGACCGACACCGATAGATTTCGGATCGATTTTTACCAGTTCGGCCAGCGGATCCTGCAGGCGGCGGGCGATGGAGACAGCGCCACGCAGCGAGACGTCGAGGTTAGGGAATTCCAGCGCCGCCAGTTCAGAGGCGGAATACACCGAGGCACCAGCTTCGCTGACGATCACCTTCTGCGCTTTGACTTCACCGAACTGCTGTTGCAACTCGAGGTAAAAACGCTCGGTCTCACGCGACGCGGTACCGTTGCCGATGGCGACCAGTTCCACTTTATGTTTGATGCACAGTGCTGCAACGATAGCTGCGGCTTTGGCGGCCTGGCCGGTATGCGGATAGACGGTATCGGTGGCGACCAGCTTGCCGGTGGCATCCACCACCGCCACTTTCACCCCGGTGCGCAGGCCAGGATCCAGTCCCATGGTTGCACGCATGCCGGCCGGTGCGGCCATCAGCAGATCGTGCATGTTACGAGCGAATACGTTGATTGCTTCGTCTTCCGCACGCTCACGCAGGGTACTCATCAGTTCGGTTTCCAGATGCAGCAGCACCTTGATACGCCAGGTCCAGTTGACCACCGCTTTGCGCCAGGCATCTGCCGGGGCGTTATTCAGGTGCAAGTCGAGATGGCTGATGATGATCTGCTCCGCCTGGCTTTCGCGCGGGGCTTCTTCAAACTGCGGGTCGGCGTTCAGCGCCAGTTGCAGCACGCCTTCGTTGCGGCCACGGAACATCGCCAGCGCACGGTGTGAAGGCACCTGGGCGATAGGTTCATGGTGGTCGAAGTAGTCACGGAATTTCGCGCCGGCTTCTTCTTTGCCTTCCACCACTTTGGAGACCAGATGCGCGTGCTTCCACAGGTAGTTACGTACCTTGGCCAGCAGCGTAGCGTCTTCGGCGAAACGCTCCATCAGGATGTAACGCGCGCCGTCGAGAGCGGCTTTCACGTCCGCCACGCCCTTGTCGGCGTCAACGTAGCCTTCGGCCAGCTGTTCAGGTTGTTGCTGAGGATCCTGCCACAGGCTGTCCGCCAGCGGCTCCAGACCGGCTTCAATCGCGATCTGCCCACGGGTGCGGCGCTTGGGTTTGTACGGCAGGTAGAGGTCTTCGAGTTCGGTTTTGCTTTGCGTGGCGGTGATCGCTTCCGCCAGCTGTTCGGTCAGTTTGCCCTGCTCGTCGATCGATTTAAGGATGGTCTGACGGCGGTCTTCCAGTTCACGCAGATAACCCAGGCGGGTTTCCAGCTGGCGCAGTTGGGTATCGTCCAAACCCCCGGTGACTTCCTTACGATAGCGTGCAATAAAGGGCACGGTATTACCTTCATCCAGCAGACGGATGGCGGAGTCAACTTGCTCCGGCCGGGCCTGCAGTTCTGTTGCAATAATGCGGCTCAGTGGGTCATTCATAGGTCTGGTATCTGTTGAGAATGGTTAGTAAACAGGGGGACAGTTATACGGATTGCGCGCGGAAAATGCCAGTGAAGCGGGCCGCCTCTCGGCAGCCATGACGCGCAAAGCGGCCTGTAGCACGGCGGCGGGCGGCCGCTCGGAAAAAACTGAAATCTTATTTAACGTACTCGATCTCATTCACATACCACAGCGCATCGCCTGCCGGGGTGTTGACGGTGGCGGCATCTCCCACTTCTTTTTTCAGCAGGGCGCGGGCCATCGGTGAATCGATGGAGATATAGTCGCGGCGGCCAAAAATCTCGTCATAGCCGACAATGCGAAAGCGTTTGATCTCGCCATCTTCGTTTTCCACCACCACCCAGGCCCCGAAGAACACTTTGCCTTCCTGCTGCGGTGAGTGGTCGACGACTTTCAACTGTTCGAGGCACTTGGTCAGGTAACGCACCCGCCGATCGATTTCCCGCAGCCGTTTTTTGTTGTACTGATAGTCGGCATTTTCACTTCTGTCGCCGAGACTGGCCGCCCAGGTCACTTTCTTGGTGACCTCTGGCCGATCTTCACGCCAGAGGTAGTCCAGCTCTTGTTTCAGTTTTTCGTACCCTTCGCGGGTGATAAGCGGTGTTCTCATACAACCTTGTTACCCTGGCAATAGTGGAACCTATAGCGCGAAGTGTACGACAGATACGGGGCCAGAGGCATCGAAAATAGGGCCAATCAGGGGACGCTGTCGGCGATCGTGACCGACATCGCACCGATGCGCTCGATACTGACGTCGATGCGGTCGCCTGCCTGTATCGCACCGACGCCTGACGGCGTGCCGGTATAAATTACGTCCCCCGGCCACAGGGTAAACATCGCCGAGGCATAGGCGATCAGGCGTTGTACGTTATAAATCAGATGGCGGGTGTTGGACTGCTGCCTGAGCTGGCCGTTGACCCGAATGCTGAGATCCAGTGTGTTCGGGTCGCCGATTTCGTCGGGGGTGACAATCCACGGGCCCAATACCGAAAAGTTATCGGCCGATTTACGGAAAGAGGGAAATTCCGAGCCGCGTACGGTCATGTCTATGCCGATAGCGTAGCCGAACACCACCTCCAGCGCCCGCTCGACAGGCAGGTTGCGGGCGCGTTGACCAATGATCACCGCCAGTTCGACCTCTGGATCGGTACGTCGCCCGGGGATTGGCAGGGGTATGACTTCGTTCGGCCCGCACAGCGAGCTGTTGGCTTTAAGAAACAGGCCGTATTCGCTGATATCGGTATAGACCTTGCCATGGTTGATTTCCTGGTCGGCATTGGCTTCGGCGATGTGATCGCGGTAATTAATTGGCGCGGCGACAATTTTACCTGGATTGGCCACCGGTGCGTTCAGGGCTACCTGCTCCAGCGGGTAGCTTTTCAGCCGTTCCCAGTTTGCGCCCAGTGCCTGCGCAATGAAGGGGAAGTGGCTGATCATCCAGTCGGCGGGCGGCGCGGGCCAATGGGCGGGAGGGAGGTCGTGAAACATCGGCGTGATGTCGTACACCCGTTGTTGCCGGATGATCCCTATCCGGTCGTGATTGAAGCGGCAGATCTTCATGATATAGGCCCTCTAAAAGCAAAAATGTGATGGTGTTGGCCGCTGAATGGGCCGATTAAACGGGAGTATCAGCCCTCAGGCGTGATTTCATGCCGCCAGATCCCCAGTTTTTCCAGTACCGGGCGATCGGAAAAACTAAAGCAGACCGTATCGCCGTCAGGTGCCGACAACTGATAGCTGAGCCACGAAGGCAGCGCAAAGATGTCTTTCGGTTTTAGCCGGAAGTGAATCCCCCCGGTTAACCGAACTTCCAGTTCTCCCTCCATCACCACCAGCACCTGGCTGGCATTGCCACGCTGATAGAGGCTGGTAAACCCTTTGGGCAGCAGCGTGATGACGGTACCGAGGGTAGGGATGGCCCAATCGCCGTTGGCCGGGTTGATATAGCGCAGGCTGATGGCGCTGGCTGGGTCGATCTCGCTATGGCGTTGTAATTGTTCCAGCGCTTCACGGGTGCGTAGATACGGGTAGTTAAATATCGGCGAGGGCTGGCTCTGCCCCGTTGGGCGATACTCCAGCGGTATCAGGCCGGCACCGTAGCGGGCCAGGGCATCGCCCTCCGGGCGCGGCTCCAGCGTTTGGCCTGCGGGCAGGCGATCTTGCCGAAACCCGGCCTTGAGAAAGTGCAGCAGCGGGGCATCCAGGCCATCGAGCCAGAATATCGGCTTATCGGTGTCATTTTGGTGCTGGTGCCAACGCCATGAAGGGGTAATGATAAAATCCCCCGGATGCAGCGTAGTCTTTTCGCCGTCCACCGTGGTGTTACCGCCGTCGGCTTCCAGAATAAAGCGCAGGGCGGTGGGGGTGTGGCGATGTAAGGGGGCAATTTCACCCGGCAGCACCATTTGCATCCCGGCATACAGCGTGTCGGTGATGCGTGATGAGCCCGGTGGCAGCGACGGATTTTCCATCACCAGCACGCGACGTTCGGCTCGTACGATGTCGATCTTTGAGCCGATATCCAGCAGCGCGTCTTTGACCTCAGCGTAATGCCATTGATAAGGCGTAGCCTGAGGTTCCGGCTGATTGGGGACCAGGCCATGCAGTGACTCCCATAGCGGGAACAGGTGTTTCTTTTGCAGTTGCTGAATATCGATATTCATTTAGTCATTCCCCTGCGGGTCGATAACCCCCACATTTTGATAGACGTGTTTGTATTCCATAAAGCTGTCCAGCGAGGCGATACCGTTCAAACGCCCGAGGCCGCTCTGTTTGTACCCACCCTCTTCGAACTCATCGTGAATTTGTGCCCAGTCGTTAATCCACACGCTGCCGGCCTGAATTTCCCGCGCGACCCGATGCGGGCGGTTGGCATCCATCGACCAGATACTGGCGGCCAGCCCGTAGTCGCTATGATTGGCAGAGGCGATCGCTTGCGCTTCGTCGTCAAAGGCCTCCAGCGTGAGCACCGGCCCGAAAACCTCCTGCTGCACAATGTCCATATCGCTGTTGGGTACTTCCAGCAGAGTAGGTCGGTAGAACGCGCCTTTGGCCAATGGGCCTTCCACGACCGGCCCGCCGCGAACCACGGCCCTGGCACCCTGGGCCAGCGCGGCAGTGACCATGGCATCGACCCGCAGGACGCTTTGTTGGTCGATCAACGGCCCCAACTCAACGCCCGGCTCCAGCGACGGCCCGACTTTTACCGCTTCCAGCAAGGCGGCCATGCGGGCTTTAACCTGCGGATAGATCGTGCGCTGCACCAGTAAACGGCTGCCGGTAACGCAGAATTGACCGCTGAAGGTGGTGAGTGAACGCACAATCATCGGCAAGGCGCGATCCAGGTCGGCGTCTTCGAACAGCAGGTGCGGCGTTTTCCCTCCCAACTCCAGTGAGATGCGTTTGACCCGCTGCATGGCGTTGGCCGCCAATGTGCGTCCGGTACGGGTGCTGCCGGTAAAACTGATGCCTGGGACTGCCGGGCTGCTGACCAGTAACATGGCGCCTTCGCTGCCGCTTTCGGTGAACAGGTTCACCACCCCCTGCGGCAGACTGTCGACTTCGGCCAGAATGCGGGCGAAGGCTGCGTTAACCTGAGCGGTCTGAGCCGGAAGTTTGATCACGACGGTATTGCCTGCGGCCAATGCCGGGGCCAGCGATCTGATGGTAAGAATGGCCGGTGAATTCCACGGAGTGATCACCCCGACCACGCCCAGCGGCTCGTACAATACCCGGGATAAGGCGCCAGGCTGGATCTCCATGGCACGCCCATAAGTGGTCAGGGCCAGTGCGGCGGCGTAGCGCAGTTTGCTGGGAATGAACTGAACCTCAAAGCGGGCTTCGCTCAGCGGTTTACCGTTGTCTTGCGCCAGGATCTGGGCCAGGGTTTCCGCATGTTGTTCAAATCGATCGGCCATTTGATTCAGGCAGCGGGCCCGCAGCTGTCGGTCACGGCTCCATGCCGGCACAAATGCGCGTTGGGCGGCGGCAATCGCCATCGCGGCTTCCTCGGTGCCGCCGTCGGCAAATTCCCCCAGTTCGGAGCCGTCCGTCGGGCTGATACTGATGCCCTGTTTGGTCGAATCCTGCCACTGGCCATCGATCCAGTGCAGTGCTTTTGGCCTGGCTGAGTGGGTCTGATCACCTGTCTGCATAACTGCTCCTGTGATGCATTTTTGTTAATGAAATGAAAATTCTTATGTACTGAGAGAATATCTGCTGCCTACAATCAATCAATCGAATGTGATTTATTGGGCAAATAAGAAAAATGAATTTGAAGAACGTCGATTTGAATTTATTGGTGGTGTTTGACGCTATCTTTCGCCAGCGCAGTGTCGGTCTGGCGGGGCAGGTGCTGGGCATCAGCCAGCCGGCGGTGAGTCATGCGCTGGCTCGTCTGCGGCAGCTGTTTGACGACCCGATGTTTGTGCGGATTAATAACGAAATGTGCCCGACGGACCGGGCCAGCGAACTGATGCCGTCCGTCGAACGGGTGCTGTCGATGATCCGCGATGATGTTTTGCAACCGGTGGGATTTGATCCTGCGGCTAGCCGCAGAACGCTGACGCTCTGTATGCCGGACATCGGCGAACAGTATTTTTTACCTCCCCTGATTAACCACCTGGCTAAGGTGGCCCCAGGGATGGCGGTGGTCAGCCATGAGCTGGCCCCGGCGCAATTGGAAGAGGCTCTGGAAAGCGGACGGGTCGATCTGGCTATCGGTTATTTTCCCGACCTGCGTCGCGCCGTTTTTTATCAGCAGCGGTTATTTTACAGTGGGTTCTGCTGCGCGGTGCGTCAGGGCCATCCGCAGATTGGCAAATCGCTGTCTCTGCCGCAGTTTTTGCAGGCTGAACACGTAATCGCTCGTTTGCGTATTCGCAGCCAGGAAATTGCCGAACAGGCGATGAGGGAGCAGGGGATTGTGCGCAACGTCAAACTGCAGACCAGCCATTTTCTGAGCCTGACCCATATCATTGCCCAAACGGACCTGCTCGCCACGGTGACCTATGAGGCGGCGCAGTTACTGCAGGCCGCGGGCAAGGTGCATATTTACCCGGTGCCTTTCTCAATACCTCAGTTCCCGGTGATGCAGTATTGGCATGAGCGCGCTCATCATGATCGCGGTAATCAATGGCTGCGGGGCGAAATTCGTGGGTTATTCCAACGCGATGACGACAATAGTGGCGATGAATGCCCGGGAGAACATTAGGTGCATTGTCACTGGCGGCTTAGACTGAGGGTACACTCGCTGGAACCAGGCTAATCAGGTTATAAATACGTTATTAATTTGAGGGCCAGTCCCCTGCAGTTCACGATGATGATGTCATTCTTCCGGGAGGGCTGTGCGAGCTTTTTACGGCGAAACGAGACAATAATGTGCGGATTAATTAGTCTGCTGTATGAAAGATATTGATAACTCGGTAAAAGAATAAGCTTTGTAACAATTTAGTCTAGAATATATACCAATAATCGCTGTCCGAATTGGCATGGTTTTTTAACAATATTCACGTCAGGCAATACAGCCTTTGGGAGTAATACAATGCAAGAGAATCATAAGATTCTGGTCGTCGATGATGACATGCGCTTGCGCGCGCTTTTAGAGCGTTATTTAACCGAACAGGGTTTTCAGGTTCGCAGCGTAGCCAACGCTGAGCAAATGGATCGCTTGCTGACACGTGAATCCTTCCACCTGATGGTGCTGGACCTGATGTTGCCGGGCGAGGACGGGCTTTCTATCTGCCGTCGTCTGCGCAGCCAGAGCAACCCTATGCCGATCATTATGGTGACCGCCAAAGGTGAAGAAGTCGACCGTATCGTTGGCCTGGAAATCGGCGCCGACGATTACATCCCAAAACCGTTCAACCCGCGTGAACTGCTGGCCCGCATCCGTGCGGTATTGCGCCGTCAGGCCAATGAACTGCCGGGTGCTCCTTCGCAAGAAGAAGCGGTGATTGCCTTTGGCAAATTCAAACTGAACCTGGGTACCCGCGAAATGTTCCGTGAAGACGAGCCTATGCCGTTGACCAGCGGTGAGTTCGCGGTACTGAAGGCGTTGGTAAGCCATCCGCGTGAACCGCTGTCGCGTGACAAGCTGATGAACCTGGCTCGCGGCCGTGAATACAGCGCCATGGAACGCTCCATCGACGTGCAGATTTCTCGTCTGCGCCGTATGGTTGAGGAAGATCCTGCGCATCCACGTTATATCCAGACCGTTTGGGGTCTTGGCTACGTCTTCGTCCCGGACGGCAGCAAGGCATGAGACGATTACGCTTTTCACCGCGTAGCTCGTTTGCCCGAACCCTGCTATTGATCGTCACCTTGCTGTTCGTCAGCCTGGTGACGACCTATCTGGTGGTGCTGAACTTCGCCATCCTTCCCAGTCTGCAGCAGTTCAACAAAGTATTGGCCTACGAAGTTCGTATGCTGATGACTGACAAGCTGCAGCTGGAGGATGGGACCTTGCTGGAGGTGCCGCCGGCGTTCCGTCGTGAAATCTATCGCGAATTGGGGATTTCTCTCTACACCAACTCGGCGGCGGAGGAGAGCGGTCTGCGCTGGGCGCAGCACTATCAATTCCTCAGTCAGCAAATGGCTCAGCAGCTTGGTGGCCCAACCGACGTGCGGGTGGAGGTGAACAAAAACTCCCCGGTAGTGTGGCTGAAGACCTGGCTGCAGCCGGATATCTGGGTACGTGTCCCGCTGACTGAAATTCACCAGGGCGATTTCTCGCCGCTGTTCCGTTATACGCTGGCAATTATGCTGTTGGCGATAGGCGGTGCCTGGCTGTTTATTCGTATCCAGAACCGCCCGCTGGTGGAGCTGGAGCATGCAGCTCTGCAGGTCGGCAAGGGCATTATTCCGCCGCCGTTGCGTGAGTACGGCGCATCTGAGGTGCGTTCGGTAACGCGGGCCTTTAATCAGATGGCATCGGGCGTTAAGCAACTGGCGGATGACCGCACGCTGCTGATGGCCGGCGTCAGCCACGACCTGCGTACACCGTTGACGCGCATCCGTCTGGCGACCGAGATGATGAGTGCCGAAGACGGCTATCTGGCGGAGTCGATCAATAAAGATATTGAAGAGTGCAATGCCATCATTGAACAGTTTATTGACTATCTGCGCACCGGCCAGGAGATGCAGACCGAGTTAAGCGATCTGAATGGTATTCTGGGTGAAGTGGTGGCGGCCGAGAGTGGCTATGAGCGGGTTATCGAAACTGCTTTGGCTCCGGGTGAGCTGATGATGAATGTGCATCCTCTGTCGATCAAGCGTGCGGCGGCGAACATGGTGGTGAATGCGGCGCGTTACGGCAACGGCTGGATCAAAGTCAGCAGTGGTCGTGAACTGCAGCGCGGCTGGTTCCAGGTAGAAGACGATGGCCCGGGCATTAAACCGGAAGAGTTGAAACATCTGCTGCAGCCGTTTGTCCGTGGCGACAGCGCACGTAGTACCAGCGGGACCGGGCTTGGCCTGGCTATCGTACAACGTATTATCGATGGTCATCATGGCGCTTTGGATATCGGCACCAGCGAACGCGGCGGGTTGTTGATCAGGGCTTATATTCCGTTACCGATGGAAAAGAAAGAGTCGGCCAACGGGCATCAGGCAGTGAAAGACAGCGCCAAACTCCCCTGACAGTGAAGCTGCCCTGTCAGGGTTTTCTGCTCATGACGTAGTATTCCGCCGCTTCTTCATGCAGACGTCGACCGGTGCTGGCTTGCCAGGGGTCGATTAATTCAATCCCGCAATGAATAAAGTCTTTGGTATTACGCGTGGCCAGGGCGGCACCGTAATTCAGGCAGGTGGCGGCGATCTGGGTGTCTGCCATGCTCATCAGCCGACCCTGACGCTGATTCTTCCCCATAAGTTCTGCGTATTGCATTGCGCAGAGCGTATCAAATGGCAGAGTTTGCTCATCAAATCTTATCTGCACCGCCTCCGCCAACTTAAACCTGAATTCGCGTTTTCGCTTTCCATCAGGCATACAGGCCACCCCACTGAACAGCTCGGCGAGAACGACCGCACTCAGATAAAGGTCATCGTTGTCTTTTTCATTCAGCCATGTGAGGACGTTGTAGTGGGGATTGGGGCGCAACGTTTCCGAAATGACATTGGTATCGAGAATAATCATACCTGGTCATCATCGTCATCAAAGGTGACAATGCGCGCGGGTGTTTTATCACGCGGTGGGATTTCCAGTTCAACGCCGCCCAACTCGGCAAAATGCTGATGCATCCAGGTGCCTAACCCGTAGCGCGGCTGTTTTTTCACCAAGGCCTGTTTCAAAATCATACGAGCTTCCTCCTCCATGGAATGGCCATTCTTCGCTGCCGAGACGCGCAGCAACTCTTTGACTTCGTCGTCCAGATTTCTGACGGTTATGGTAGCCATTGAAACCTCCTTTGCTATCAATGATTGCACCGCATTATTATCCCTTTGCGCTGATTAAATAACAACCGATAAAAATAAAAAAAGGCGTGGGATCCACGCCTTAGCTGAAGCTGTAAAAGGAAGGTATTACAGTTTTGGACCGGCGCTGACCAATGCGGCACCTGCCGGCGTATCGGTGTATTTGTCAAAGTTGGTGACAAAACGCTCGGCCAGATCCTGCGCTTTCTCTTGCCATTGTTCGAGGCTGGCGTAAGTGGCGCGTGGATCCAGGATATCCGGGTTAACGCCCGGCAGTGAGGTTGGCATCGCCAGGTCGAAGATAGGCAGAGTAATGGTTTCTGCCTTATCGATTTCACCGCTGAGGATCGCGTCGATAATGCCGCGGGTATCCTTGATCGAGATACGTTTGCCAGTGCCGTTCCAGCCGGTGTTCACCAGATAGGCCTGCGCGCCGGCAGCCTGCATGCGTTTCACCAGCACTTCAGCGTACTGCGTTGGGTGCAGCGACAGGAAGGCTGCGCCGAAGCAGGCGGAGAAGGTTGGGGTCGGCTCGGTCACGCCGCGCTCGGTACCGGCCAGCTTGGCGGTAAAGCCAGACAGGAAGTGGTACTGGGTCTGGTTAGCGGTCAGGCGAGAGACCGGCGGCAGTACGCCGAAGGCGTCTGCGGTCAGGAAGATCACCTTGGTGGCGTGACCCGCTTTGGAAACCGGTTTCACGATATTCTGGATGTGATAAATCGGGTAGGAAACTCGGGTGTTCTCGGTTTTCGAACCGTCATTGAAATCTATGGTGCCGTCAGCCAGAACGACGACGTTTTCCAGCAGCGCATCGCGTTTGATGGCGTGATAGATATCCGGCTCGGCTTCTTCAGACAGCTTGATGGTTTTGGCGTAGCAGCCGCCTTCAAAGTTAAACACGCCGTCGTCATCCCAACCGTGCTCGTCATCGCCAATCAGTTGGCGTTTCGGATCGGTGGACAGGGTGGTTTTGCCGGTGCCGGACAGGCCGAAGAATACCGCCACGTCGCCTTTCTCGCCTACGTTGGCCGAGCAGTGCATTGAAGCGATGCCTTTGAGCGGCAACAGGTAGTTCATGATGGAGAACATACCCTTTTTCATTTCACCGCCGTACCAGGTGCCGCCAATCAGTTGCATGCGCTCGGTCAGGTTGAAGGCGACAAAGTTTTCCGAGTTCAGGCCCTGTTGCTGCCAGTTCGGGTTAGTGCATTTGGCGCCGTTCATCACCACGAAGTCTGGTTCGAAATCCTGCAGCTCTTCATCAGTCGGGCGGATGAACATGTTTTTAACGAAGTGTGCCTGCCAGGCTACCTCGGTAATAAAGCGGACTTTCAGGCGGGAGTCGGCGTTGGCGCCGCAGAAGGTATCCATTACAAACAGACGTTTGCCGGAGAGTTGTGTAGTGACCAGCTGTTTCAGGTCTGCCCAGACTTCCGGGCTAAGGGGTTTGTTGTCGTTTTTACCTTTACCCTGATCGGCCCACCACACGGTGTCGCGGGTGATGTCGTCACGGACGATGTATTTATCTTTCGGGGAACGGCCGGTAAAAATACCGGTGTCGACGGATACAGCACCCAGCTTGGTTACCACCCCACGCTCAAAACCTTCCAGAGATGGGTCTGTTTCTTCCTTGAACAGCAGGTCATAACTCGGGTTGTGAACGATTTCGCCGACGTTATGAATCCCATAAGCGGCCAGATCCTGAGGGGTTATACCTTTAACACGCATGTCACTACTCCTTGGTCACAGAATTTCTGGCGCCAATTGTAGGGATTCAGCAGCGAGTAACCGCGATAGGTATCAAATATTTAACGTTTTAGTCGGTTTTTCGTTACGTTCTGAGAGATAGCACACGGAAAAAAGCAAACGTGCAAACGGAGTAAATAGGCAGGCGCAGGGCGCGCCCGCCGATATGAGGTGCTACTTAGTGCAACTGCTCGCTTTCGTCGGTGTTACCGGTGTACAAAGCGGCAACGTCCACGGCATCAAACACATAGTGATTGCCGCAATAATCGCAGTGCATATCAATATTGCCATCTTGTTCCAGCATCTGAGCCACTTCTTCCGCCGGCAACGTGATCAGCGCGTCAGCGCAACGCTGGCGTGAACAGGTGCAACGGAATATCACGTCCTGCGGTTCATACAGGGTAACTTCTTCCTGATGGTACAGGCGATAAAGCACTTCGTTGGCCGGCAGGCCGAACAGCTCTTCGCTTTTCACCGTGTTGGTCAGTTGCACCAGATGATCGAAGTCATCGGCATTACCGTCCTGCGCCGGCAGGACCTGCAGCAGCATGCCGCCCGCAGCCGGTTGACCTTCAGACTCACCGGTACGGATGAACAGGCGGGTCGGTAACTGCTCTGACTGACGGAAGTAAGCCTCGAGGCACTCGGCCAGCGTTTCACCTTCCAGTGCCACTACGCCCTGATAGCGTTCGCCCTCGGTGGGGGCAATGGTGATGACCATGACGCCATTACCGATCATCTGGTGCAGCGTGCTGTCATCAGCGATTTCGCTCTGTACGCGCGCCACACCACGCATTTCCTGGCGGTTGTTGCCGTTAATCACCGCCAGCTTCAGCGGACCGTCGCCTTGTAACTGTACGGTGATGTCGCCGTCGAACTTCAACGTTGCGGTCAGCAGACTGGTGGCAACCAGCAGTTCACCCAGCAGTTTCTTTACCGGTGCCGGATAGTCGTGGTTGTTCAGAACCTGCTGATAGGTTTCGCTGACGGTAACCAGCTCACCGCGCACCGCGTAGTTTTCAAACAGGTAACGGTGCAATTGGTCATGGTTAGACATAGTTTTCTCTCATTGCGGTGAGGGGTTATTCCTGCTCACCAAATTTAAATTTAATCAGGTCGCGCCGCTCTTTCTTGTCCGGACGGCGGTCCGGATGCGGCATGGTCAGCGCATTCATTTTGCGCGCGAGCGCCACTTTCTCTCGGTTGACGATGCTGGCCTCGGTTTCCTGATACATTTGCTGCGCCTCGTCGGCGCCGCGCCGTTGGTTGGTCACTGCCAGCACGATCACCGTGCGTTCTTCATTTCCCTGACGCAGTTTGATCTCGGCGTTAAGCTCGACAATCTTGCTCGGCTTGCCGCGCTGTCCGTTGTAGTGCACCTTGCCGCCGTCGATCATCTCCCGTGCCAGTGCGCGGGTCTTATAGAAACGTGCCGCCCATAGCCACTTGTCCAGCCGGACGGCTTCGTCGTCTGTTGCTTTTCCTTTCATCCATTCCCCCTGGCCAGCGCCGGTATCAACAGGCGGTAATCGCGCATCGATGGGTGATGCTGGAAGGTTTTCTCCGCCATGCTGGAATCCGGGTTTTGCACGCCCAGGCAGTAGCGAATACCGAAGGTACGGGCGGCATCCAGAATCGGTTCACCGTCGTCGACAAACAGCGTGCGCTGCGGATCAAAACCGGTGTGTTGCTGCACTGCCTGCCATAAACGCTGATCTTCTTTCGGATAACCAAATGTGTGGGTGGAAAGTAATAAATCAAGGTGCCTGTCCAAACCGGTATGCTCAATTTTTACCGCCAGGCTGTGCGGATGGGCGTTGGTCAACAAAATAGTCTGGTGGCCTGCCGCACGTAATGCCTGTAAAAACGGTTCGGTATCTTCACGCAGACGGGCACGGTTGCCTACCTCGCTGGTCATGCGGTAAATATCCATATCCAGCCGTTCGCTCCAGTAATCGAAGCAGTACCAATTCATGGTGTGCTGCACGGCCAGATATTCCTGATGAATAATTTTACGCGCTTCATCGAAGGGAATAGCCCGCTGCTCGCTCAGGGCCTGTGGCACCAGGCTGAGCCAAAAGTGGCTGTCGAACTCCAGATCGAGCAGGGTACCGTCCATATCCAGCAGCACGGTATCGATCTCACGCCAGTCAAACTCGGGAACCATGAAAACTCCATAGGCGAACCGTCGGCGGTTCGCAGGATAAGGGGAATAGCGTTAGCGTAGCATAAGCTGATGACAGGGCGCAGGCTGGCTGGTGACTCAGGGCATCGGCCGCAATGACATCGGGGCGAGCTGCGGATTAAAGCAGCTCTCGTAGTAGCGCTGGATATCGGCGATGCGGTGCTGATTGATGCGACGGCGCTGCACCAGTTGCCAGGTGTTGTAGCCCAGCACGACGGCGACGGTCAGCAGCAGCAGGCTGGTGCCGAGATAGCGCCACAAGGTAATGATATCCGGCTCACTGTGCAGTGCAATATGACGGGTCCCATTGGCATCGACGCTGATATTGGTGATCACGCCCTGTGCCTCGAACGGCGTATGCAGCAGCATGCCGGCAAGGCGTTGTAGCTCATTCCACTGGTCAAGTGCGTTGTATTCGTTTAGCGGCACCGTCGGTTGCGGGTGATTCACCAGCTGTTTGCCTTCATCACTGGTGATCAGGAACCCTCCCGGTGGCGGGCTGTTGAGCGCGGCGGCGGCCTGCCTGGTTTCGCTGTAGACGAAGGATGATGCGGCCACTTTGGTCAGGCTTTCCAGCGATTCGGCGCTCACCGGGCGTAGCAACACGTTCACCCCTTGCAACGAGCCTGTTTTGGCACGTTTAACCAGGGTGCCCCAGTTTTTGACGTTGCCCAGATTGACCAGTGCGTTCTTCAGCCGGACGCAGTCATTATCCGCTTGGCACAGATCCTGCGTTTTCAGCACGATATCGGAAAAATCATCCAGCAGGATCATACCGGATTTTTCGATTGCGCTGGCCAACTGTGGGTTGAGCTTTTGGTCGGTGCCGTCAGGGTGTAACTGGGCATTAACCGTCGCCAGCAGGGCAGAGGCCTTGTCGATCACTTCCGATTCCGGCTGCGGCAGTGGCGCCGCGTTGTTCCAGTAAATCCCTGAACAGTCGAACGGCATAAAGCTGGCGGAGCGCGTGCCGCTGGTTAACGGTGGTACATAGCACATGCCCGTACCCTGGGCTTTCAGGGTATCACCGATACGCAGCGTTGCGCCTTCCAGCGCCTGCACGTTGGTGACTTCAATTTTTTGTGCGCCCTGCAACCAGGCCATGCTCAGCTTGAGCGGCAGGCTGAGCGGGATATAGGTCAGCAACAGCAGCAGCACCAAAAGTGAACTGGCCATGAGTACCGCGTTCCTGCCCCATTGCTGCAGTGGGAAGTTCTTCACCTCATCATGCAGCGAAAGGTAACGACCCTGGCGCAGTACCTGACGGTTAAGGTAGATATCCACGTCGGTGGTTTTACCCAGATCCTGAGTGATGTAAGGCTGCCAGTGTGGCGGATAAATCAGGTCAATGATGCCGAGTGAAATATTGCTGATCTGCCCCTGATTGGATTCGCCAAACAGCCCCCAGCGCTTGGGGGTACCCCGCAGGCAGTGCACTTCTTTTAGTTCGCGGGTGGCAGGGCTGCGGAACAGGTTCCAGCAGCCCCAGGCGATCATCAACACGGCGACGACAATCATCCAGGGGATCACAACGACCGGGCTTATCAGGCTGAAGAACAGCAGCAGCAGGGCAGCGGAGATAATGGCGGCTTCCTTGATGCCGTTCGGGCGATTGAGTGCGTGTTCTTCCGGAGTTTCCTTGCGGATGTTCACCAGTTCGACATGCTCGCTCTCTTCCTTGCGGATAGAGGCATTTGGGCTCGGGGTTGCCTTCACCACCGGCGGCAGCGGCCGATCGTGAATATGGTCTTTCAGCGAATGCCCGTTGAGCGAGATCACCAGCGGTAGGGTCTGGGTTCTAATCACTTCCACATGGTTATCGGCGCTGATGTACTGCTCCCAGAACGGCGGCAGATGCACCTCTTCGGCGTCCAGATAATAGCGCCATTTATTGGGTTCATCGCTGGCCAGCCCGTAGCGGGTAATGGCGTGGGTGACCGGGTAGACATTGTCGCTTTGCGGAGTCAGCGCCAGCTTGGCAGAAGGCAATGAATTGCTGCCGGGCAACAGTTTGTTGCTCAGCTTGTTTTGTTGGCCGAGATAGTGCTCAACGGCGGCGCGTTCTTCGCCGGTCAACTTGCGGTGTGTGGGTTTGATAAAGGGCAGCGTACGCGTCAGCAGCGGCTGATTGCGGGCTTTGAACCAAAGATACAGGCCGGCGGCAATCAGGCAGGCAAGCACTAAGGCCAATATCAACACTATTGTGCTCATGCTATCCCCATCCTGAACCCGTGAACCTCACCAACCTGATGAATCCTGGACTATTATACGCAGCCAAATCACCAAGAGACACCCTGATCCGTAACGAGAGAGCAGATTCTCCGTCGGGATCTCACTTATTGATAAAAATATCAGTCTTATTGCCCTGTCTTACCTGCGTGATGATAGCAACCAGGTTGCACTGTCGATATCGGCATTATCTTATTTTAATGCGCTCTTTTTGCTGGATGAGAACAGAAAAGCGGCGCGTACTGGCTACGCTTGTTAAAAAAAAGTAAATTACTGCTTGTGCTCGTTGCGACAAAGGTTCTCATTAACGCACAATGTGATCAAGATCGGATTTGGTCAGCGTTTGAACGCATGCGGACCGCGCGTCACGCCAATCATTATTCTGGTTACCCGCGTTATCACGCCCGATGCTGTGGCCTGCTAGCGGATAACTCATTTGAGGCAATCATGGATAAACACCTGCAAAAACCTAAAATTCTGAAAGTGGAAACGGTCGCACGTTCGCGTTTATTTAACGTTGAGTCGGTCGATTTGGAGTTCAGTAACGGTGTACGGCGGGTGTATGAGCGGATGCGGCCCTCAGATCGCGAGGCCGTGATGATTGTGCCGGTGATTGGCGCCGATTTGCTGCTGATCCGTGAATATGCCGTGGGCACTGAATCTTATGAGCTTGGTTTTCCCAAAGGCTTGATTGATCCGGGTGAAGGAGTGTTGGAAGCGGCCAACCGTGAGCTGATGGAAGAGGTCGGTTTTGGTGCCAGACGCTTTGATTTCCTCAGCAAGCTGACGATGGCCCCGTCGTACTTTTCCAGCAAGATGAATATCGTACTGGCGCACGATCTCTACCCGCAGAGTCTGGAAGGGGATGAGCCGGAGCCCTTGCCGCAGGTGCGTTGGCCAATAGCCGACATGATGGCGTTGCTGGCAGAGCCTGATTTCCGTGAGGCGCGCAACGTGAGTGCGTTGTTCCTCACCGAGGCATTTTTACGCGGTTCCCGCTAAGTGCGGTGGTTAAATGAAAAGGGGGCCAGATGAATCTGGCCCCCTTTTTTTGCTAGAACAACTCGTGGCTTTCGCCACCAGGATCCGTCAGCGTCGTGCCGGTATCCCGCGATGGGTAGTCCGTCGGCTGAGTCCCTTCGATAAAGTACTCGGAACGGCTGCCGCCGCCGCCACCGGAAAGCTTACCGCTACTCTTGTCGATGGTTACGCTGATGATACCCGGTGGTGGGGTCACTTTCTGCTCTGGAATGCCTTCCAGTGCAGTTTTCATAAAGTCATCCCATGCCGGTTGCGCACTCTTGGCACCACCTTCACCGCCGGAAGCCTGATCCGGGATCGCGCCGGATACCGTTGTACGGCCAAGGTCACGGCGATGGTCATCGAAACCAATCCATACCGACGTCACGGTATCCGGGCCATAGCCGGAGAACCAGGCGTCTTTTGAACTGTTGGTGGTACCGGTTTTGCCACCAATATCACGACGTTTCAGGTCACGGCCTGCACGCCAGGCGGTACCCATCCAACCCGGTTCGCCATAGATATTGCTGTTCAGCGCATCGTGCATCAGGAACGCCAGCGGGGTGCTGATAACGTGTGGCGCATACTGCTGATCGCCATCCTGCTGAACCTGAGCGGGGGTCACCTGCTCGAGTTGCGGCATGGGCACGTTGCCATTTTTACCTTCCTGCGACGTCGCGACATTTTCAATGTTGTCTTCGGAAAGCACCGCTGAGCGGTGAGTGTCACCATAAATCACCGGCAGATTACAGCTGTCGCAGACAATCTTCGGCTTGGTTTCGAACACGGTGTTGCCGTTATCGTCTTCAATCTTGGTGATGAAGTACGGATCCACCAGATAACCGCCATTGGCCAGCACCGCGTAACCGCGTACCAGCTGCATTGGGGTGAACGAAGCCGAGCCCAGCGCCAGTGATTCGGTATGCACGATGTTTTGTGCCGGGAAGCCGAAACGCTGCAGGTATTCAGCCGCATAGTCGACGCCCATCGCACGCATCGCACGCACCATCACCACGTTCTTCGACTGTCCCAGCCCCTGACGCAGGCGAATCGGACCATCGTAGGTTGGCGGTGAGTTCTTCGGCCGCCAGTCGGTACCGGCACCTGGATCCCAACGGGTGATCGGCAGGTCATTGAGGATAGTGGCCAGGGTCAGACCCTTGTCCATCGCTGCGGTATACAGGAAAGGTTTGATATTGGAACCGACCTGACGCAACGCCTGAGTGACACGGTTAAACTTGCTCTGGTTGAAGTCAAACCCACCGACCAGCGCTTTCACCGCACCGTCATTCGGGTTGATCGAAACCAGGGCTGAGTTGACGTCCGGCACCTGTGACAGCCACCAGTTTTCGCCCACCTTGCGAACCCACACTTGTTGACCGGCCTGCACCACATCGGTGACGCGTTTCGGCGTTGGGCCTTGCTGAGTGTCGGATCTGTAAGGCCGCGCCCAGCGCATGGTGGACATCGGCAGCGCGACATGGCTGCCGTCTGCCATCATGGCGGTTGCCTCTTCGGTGCTGGTGGCAACAATCACCGCCGGCGACAGTGGGCCGTAGTTCGGCAGATTCTTCAGGGAATCGACGATCTGCTTTTGGTCCCAGGCCGCTTCACCCACTTTCCACAGCACGTTGGACGGGCCGCGGTAGCCATGGCGCATATCGTACGCCAGCACGTTGTTACGCACCGACTCCTGCGCCGCCAACTGCAGTTTCTTGGTGACGGTGGTGTAGACCTTGTAGCCGTCGGTATAAGCATTGTCACCGTAACGCTTGATCATCTCCTGACGCACCATCTCGGAGAGATAGGGGGCAGAGAAGCTGATTTGTGGCGCATGGTAATTGGCCACCAGCTCTTCACTGCGCGCCTGGTCGAACTGCGCCTGAGTGATGTAATGCTCATCCAGCATCCGCGACAGCACCACGTTGCGGCGAGCTACGGCGCGATCGTGGGAATAAAGCGGGTTGAAGGTTGACGGAGCTTTCGGCAAGCCGGCGATGGTCGCCATTTCGCTTAAGCTGAGCTGGCTGACGTCTTTACCGAAGTAAACCTGCGCCGCAGCACCTACGCCATAGGCGCGATACCCCAGATAGATTTTGTTCAGATACAGCTCGAGGATTTCGTCTTTGGTCAGCATCTGTTCGATGCGGATTGCCAGGAAAGCTTCCTTGATTTTGCGCATCAGGGTGCGTTCCGGGCTTAAGAAGAAGTTTCTCGCCAACTGCTGGGTAATGGTACTTGCCCCCTGTGACGCATGGCCAGACACCAGCGCAATAGAGGCAGCACGGAAGATACCGATTGGGTCGACGCCATGATGCTCATAGAAGCGGCTGTCTTCGGTGGCGATAAACGCATGCACCATAACCGGCGGAATTTGGTTCAGTTTTAGCGGAATACGGCGTTTTTCACCGTATTGGGCGATCAGCTCGCCGTCGGCGCTGTAAACCTGCATCGGTATTTGCAGCCGCACATCTTTCAGCGTTGCGACGTCAGGCAGCTGTGGCTCGACATATTTGTACAAGCCAAAGATCGAGGCTGCCCCCAACACGATGCAACACACTGCAAGGATTAGTAAATACTTTACGAACTTCACCTGAGATTTCCCATTTTCATGTCATTTGGGCAGTTTATAAACAACCGCGCGGTAGTATAAAGGCAAGCCTGCAACATGGATATGTTCTTTTGTTATCTGACGATATGGAGGTCGGGCAAAATATGATCACTCAAGCATGGCAGGTGGGGCTGGATATACAAAGTCACTGCGTTCGTGCCCTGGCGGCACAGCGCCGTCGCAATGGTTGGCAACTGCGTCACTGGTGGCAACAAAGGTTGCCGCAACCGGTGCTGCGTGAGGGCTGTCTGGAGCAGACCGACGCACTGATCCAGGCGTTGCGCCAATGGCGGATTCAGTTACCAAGACATATTTCCTTACGCATTGCTCTGCCCGCGCAGCGGGTTTTACAGCACCGATTGCCCCTGCCGGACGCCAGGCTGAAAGAGCCGGCGCGCGCTGACTACATCACCAGCCAGGGGCTGAAAAAGTTTCCGCTGGATAGCCAAACCTTGGCGCTGGACTACCGCCAATCATTGCCTGAACACGCGACTCTGCTGCTGACCGCCGCCCGTCAGCAAGAGCTGCAACAGTGGCTGAACTGTCTGCGTCAGGCCAATTTACAGCCGCAGGTGGTTGATATTGCCCCATGCGCACTGCGCGTAATGGCGGCGGCGGCAGGCGTGCCGGGCGAAGCCGGTTTGCTGCACCGCCTCGATGAAGAATGGCTATGGGTGACCGCGCACCGAGCGGAGTTTGCCTATGGCCTGGTATCGATGCGAGAAGCGGACGAAGCAAATCAGGCGTTGTCCGCAATGCGCGCCGCCTGTCCATCACTCAGTGAACATCCGATTTACTATAGCAGCGTGATCGATGAGCAGCCTCCGTCAGGCAGCTTATCGTGGTCACCGCTTAGCGCTTTCAGCCAGCTGCGTCCCCCGTTACCCACATTGCCGGCGGCATTTGTATTGGCCGGTGGACTGGCGCTGCGCGCTGAGGACAACTGATGTATCAGGTTAATCTTTTGCCCTGGCGCATACGGGGCCAGCGTCGCCGCTATGCCTTTTGGTTACGCATATTCATTTTGCAACTGGTGCTGGTGTTGGCGGTACTGATGGTGGTCTTTGGCCTGTTGAGTCAACAGCAGGCACAGCGGCATGAGGCGCTATTGACGCTGATCGGCCAGCAGGCAGAACTGACCGAGCGTTATCAACAATTGCAACAGGCGGTGGCGCGTCTGGCGCGTTTAACTGCGTTGGCGCAACAGTATGACAACAACCTGGTGCATAACCGACGTTATCTGCAGTTGTTGCAGCAGTTATCCACTTCGCTACCCGAGCCGCTGTGGCTTATCGCGCTGGAAAGCCACCCGCAAAATGTCACTTTACGGGGACTTAGCCGGCGTTATGAAGCGGTACTTCAGTTTGAACAACAACTGACGGCGTTACCCCTGTTACAGAACTACCGCCTGGCAGAGGTGGTACAGCGTCAGGACGGTCTGTTCTCGTTTACCTTGATGGCGCAATGGGGGCCGGGTGGATAAGTCATTGCCGCTGTGGTTGGCGAGAGGGCTGGGCTTGCCGGGGTGGAAGCTGTTGGCCATCCAGTGGCTGGTGTTGGGTAGCCTGATCTTGCTGTTCGGCCTGCTGCTGTTGCAAGGAAAATGGCAGCAATTGGCACAGACCGAGGCTGATCAGCAGCGTCTGATACAACAGATGACCCCCTTGTGGGAGCAACTGGCCGGTATGCCGACGCTGGATCAGGTGAATCAAAGCCTGCAGCAGGTCGTCCGCCCACCAGTCGCCGATAGCGATTTGGCGAGCACGTTGCAACGGGCGGGGGCCGGTCTGCAGCGTTGGCAGCAGCAGGACAACTCGCCGCGGCAAACTCTGATGCTGCATCTCAATTACGGCAGTTTATTAAGGCTGCTGGACAGTTGGCCGGCTCAGTTGCGTATTGATCAAATGACCGTTGAGGCGCAGGTGGGGGAACTGACGACGCATTTCATTCTCCAGGCGGCTTTGGCAGAGGCAGAGGCGGCAAACCCCAATGAATAGATGCTGTGGGTTCTGGTTACTGTGGCTGCCTCTGGCGTTGATGGCCCAGCCTCAGCCACGCGATCCTTTTAAGCCGTTACCCTTGCCCGACTGCCCGAGCGCAGCGGAGTCGCCGGTGAACTGGCAATTGAAGGGCACCATCGGGAAAGCGGCGTTACACCATGCCTGGGTGGTGACGACCGCCGGACAGTGGCTGCGATTAAAACCCCACCAAACCCTGTTAGACGGGCGTTGGCGGGTGGAGCAGGTCCTTAAGGGGCAAGTGACGCTGAAAGAGAACCAGGGCGTTCCGCTGTGTCCGGCCACTGAGAATGCAGTGGCGTTGACCCTGGGAAAGCATAAGGAAGAAAAATGAAAGGATGCCGTTGGTTGGCGCTGCTGCTCTGGGGTGTGGTTGTTTCCGGCGCAGCACAGGAGCAAGAGCCCGTTTCGCTGGAGTTTCAGGATGCTCCGATTACTCTGGTGTTGCAGGCGCTGGCGGATTATCAGCAGCTGAATATGGTCACCGCCGCAGGTGTGGGGGGCAACCTGACGCTAAGGTTGGATAATGTGCCCTGGCAGCAGGCGCTGGCGGTGATTTTGCGTATGGGCAAGCTGTCAATGACGCTGGAAGGGAATGTCATGATGATTTCCCCTGAACCCAATGAGCAAGAAAAGCAGCGCCAACAGCAGGCGCTGGTACAAAAACAGCCGCTAAAAAGCGTGACCCTGCCGTTGAGCCATGCCGATGCGGAAGAGGTTGCTGAAAACCTGAATGCGCAGGGCGGAATATTGCTGAGCGAGCGTGGCAGCGTGGTAGCAGATAAACGCACCAATGCGGTATTGATCCGCGATACAGCATCGATCGTGACGTTATTAACGCAAAGGATCGCCGAAATGGATGCGCCTTTGGCACAGGTGCAATTGGCGGCACATATCGTCACCATCAACACCGAGAGCCTACGTGAGCTTGGGGTGCGCTGGGGTTTGGCTCCGGACGAACGACCGGCCAGGTCATGGCAGATGGACGGCTTTAATGTGGGGTTACCGCTGGAGCGCAGTGCCGTCAGCGCGGGATTCCATCTGGCACGAATTGGCGGGCGATTATTGGATCTGGAGTTAATGGCTTTGGAGCAGGAGAACCGGGTAGAAATCATCGCCAGCCCGCGCTTGCTGACCGCGAACCTGCAAACCGCCAGCATAAAGCAGGGGACCGAAATTCCTTATGAAGTGAACAGCGGCTCCAGCGGGGCGACGTCGATGGAGTTCAAGGAAGCGGTGCTGGGCATGGAGGTGACGCCTAAAGTTTTGCCCAATGGCCGCATCACCCTGACGTTGCAAATCAGCCAGAATATGCCCGGGCGCTCAATCAGCCGTGCGGCAGGCGAGACGTTGGCGATAGATAAACAGGAAATCAAAACTCAGGTGACGGTAAAAGATGGCGAAACCGTTGTTTTGGGTGGCGTATTTCAGCGCCATAGCGCCGAGGGGGCAGACAAGGTGCCCGGGATCAGCGACGTGCCGCTGCTGGGTTCCTTGTTCAAACAGAGCAGTAAACAACATAAACGGCGCGAGCTGGTGATATTCATTACTCCGACATTGATTAAGGCCTGAGCAACCGGGTGTGCGGTTCGTGGGAAATCGCCTAAAGTTGATGAGCAGATGCACTTTTTTATCACCTTCGGGGCATCTGCGTTTGACGCTGCGACCGATTTAGCTTACAAGGGTTACCGAATTGAGCACCGAGGTTTTTTTGTTAGCGCCAAGACGCCGTTAAAAACGTATGGTTTCCCTCCTGCGGCGTGGATTGCGATTTATTCGGTTGCCAAACTACCAAGAGTGTTGAGATAATTTTCCGTCTGATCTCGCACTATCGTTCATGAGGTTTCAGTTTAGGTCCCGCCGCTGATTTGATTGGCGGGGCGGGTTAACATTAACGAATTGTCTTAGTAATACCGAAAAACATGGCAGAGAAACGCAATATCTTTCTGGTTGGGCCTATGGGTGCCGGCAAAAGCACTATTGGCCGTCAGTTAGCTCAGCAACTCAATATGGAGTTTTTCGACTCCGATCAAGAAATTGAGCGACGTACCGGAGCTGACGTGGGCTGGGTATTCGACGTGGAAGGTGAAGAAGGTTTCCGCGATCGTGAAGAAAAAGTCATTAATGAACTGACGGAAAAGCAAGGCATCGTGCTGGCTACCGGCGGTGGTTCGGTTAAATCGCGTGAAACGCGTAACCGTCTGTCGGCGCGTGGCGTAGTGGTGTACCTGGAAACCACTATCGAGAAGCAGTTGGCCCGTACCCAGCGTGACAAAAAGCGTCCGTTGCTGCAGGTTGATTCTCCTCCGCGTGAAGTGCTTGAAGCGCTGGCGAAAGAGCGCAATCCGTTATACGAAGAAATTGCAGATGTCACCATCCGCACCGACGATCAAAGCGCCAAAGTGGTTGCCAACCAGATCATCAACATGCTGGAAAGCAACTGATAGCGGTTTCCGTGTTCGCCACGGCAAATGCGGAAGACTGATTGTGTTCCCCGCGTTGCGGGGATAAACCACATTGAGAACTGAGCGCGACATGGAGAGAATTACCGTAACGCTTGGGGAGCGAAGCTACCCGATAACCATAGCCGCCGGATTGTTTAACGATCCGGCTTCTTTTATGCCGCTGAAGGCGGGTGAACAGGTCATGCTGGTCACCAACCAAACCCTGGCGCCACTCTATCTGGATCAGGTTCGGAAAGTGTTGGAGCAGGCAGGCGTCATGGTGGATCAGGTGATTTTACCTGATGGCGAACAGTATAAATCTCTGGCCGTACTCGAGCAGGTGTTCTCGGCACTGTTGGAAAAGCCGCACGGTCGTGATACCACGCTGATTGCCCTTGGGGGCGGCGTGGTTGGCGATCTTACCGGCTTTGCCGCCGCTTGTTATCAGCGCGGTGTCCGCTTTATTCAGGTTCCTACCACGCTGCTGTCGCAGGTGGACTCTTCCGTTGGCGGTAAAACCGCCGTCAATCATCCGCTCGGCAAGAACATGATCGGCGCCTTCTATCAACCCGTTTCTGTGGTGGTTGATCTCGATTGCCTGAAAACCTTACCGGCGCGTGAGCTCTCCTCTGGTTTGGCTGAAGTGATCAAGTACGGGATTATTCTCGACCACGACTTCTTCGTCTGGCTGGAAAACAATATCGATGCCCTGGTGGCGCTGGATATGCAGGCTCTGGCCTACTGTATCCGCCGCTGCTGCGAGCTGAAAGCTGAGGTGGTTGCCGCTGATGAACGCGAAAGCGGGCTGCGCGCGCTGCTGAATCTGGGCCATACTTACGGTCATGCGATCGAGGCCGAAATGGGCTATGGTGTATGGTTGCATGGTGAAGCCATTGCCGCCGGTATGGTGATGGCGGCAGAAACCGCGCACCGTCTCGGTCAGTTCTCCCGCGAAGATATTGAACGTATTAAAGCACTGTTGTTGCGCGCTGGTTTACCGGTGTGTGGCCCGCAGGAAATGGCTCCGGGATCTTATCTGCCGCATATGATGCGCGATAAGAAAGTCCTGGCCGGTGAATTGCGCCTGGTACTGCCGACGGCCATTGGCCAGGCGGAAGTCCGTGGCGGAGTGGGGCATGATAGGGTGCTCGCTTCGATCGCAGCTTGCCTTCCTGACGGAATGTCTAAGTAAATCGGACGAAGTAACAGTGGCTTAGCCGCCGTTTACATCTATATTAATTAATGTGCAAAGCCTGACTGATGTCGCTTTGCCATCATCGGGTTAATCTGCCCGTGCCACGTTAGGTATACCGTGGTGGGCTTTTGCCTCTAGTTGGAGGGTTTCAGATGGATGAGTTTAAACCGGAAGACGATCTCAGACCTGATAGCAGCGATCGTCGTCCTGCACGTTCGCGTAAACCGGCTCCGGGACCGCGTTTTGCCATTTCTCGTCAGCATTTAATGATTGGTATCGGTATTTTGGTGCTGTTGCTGCTGATTATCGGCATTGGCTCGGCGTTGAAGGCGCCAACCAAGCATGAGGCGGCACAGGAAAGCGCACAGAATGGCGCAGCCAAGGACATTAATCTGTCGGGTTCTTCGTCACTGACTGCCGGTAATACCGGTGTTCCGGGCGGCACCACAGATACCAACGACAATAACGGTGTGAGCAGCAGCTCGCAGCCGCAAACCGTCAGCGTTCCTCCGATCTCCAGCACCCCGACGGAAGCGCAACCGCAGCCACCGCAGGGCGGCGCGCAGCAGCGTGTCGATCTGCCGGGCAATATGTCGGATGCATTGTCAGCGCAGCAAGGTCAGGTTGATGCGGCTACGCAGGGCATGACAGGTCCAGCTTCGACGCTGCCAACGGCCCCGGCTACCCTGATGAACGGCGCTGCGGCGAAAGAAACCGCCCGTCCGGTTCAGGGCACTGCGCCACAGCAACATAAAACACCGGCGAAAACCGTCAGCAAGCCGACGGCCACGGCCACACAGCATAAATCGCCAACCACGGTGTATACGCCGGCGCCAGCCTCTTCCGCCAAAGCGGGAGCAGCAAGTGCCAAGGCGGGAGCCGTTAGCGGCAGCGGCGGTTCGCTGCAGTCTGCACCGGCAAGCCATTACACTCTGCAACTGAGCAGCGCCTCGCGTTCCGATACGCTGAACGCCTACGCCAAGCAGCAGAAATTACAGCATTATCTGGTGTATTCGACTAAACGTGACGGCAAACCCTGGTACGTGCTGGTGAGTGGCAACTATGCCTCTTCAGCGGAAGCCAAGCGTGCCATCGCGACGCTGCCGGCGGATGTTCAGGCGAAAAAACCCTGGGTCCGACCTGTAAGTCAGGTTCAGCAGGACCTGAAAAAGTAACCCGATAGATTTCAAGCTGCATTCAGGCATTGTAGGGGCGCACAAACTGCGCCCCTGTTACTCAGGGCGGACAGAGTTGCCCATGACCGATGGCTGGAGTTGCCTGCGGACAGGCCGAATAACTGTGCGTGGCCAAGGGTGCTGCGGCTTGAAGGATGAAGGGTATCAATCACTTAAATTTGTGCGCTGATGTGCTGTCTGAAACAGAGTACAATCCGCCGCTCTGAATTGTATAATAAGTAGCTAATTGACGGCATGAAGAAAAACCGCGCTTTTTTAAAATGGGCTGGTGGAAAATACCCGCTGGTGGACGAGATCCGTCGTCACCTGCCAGCAGGCGACTGCTTAATCGAGCCCTTCGTGGGTGCGGGTTCAGTCTTCCTGAACACGGAATACGACGCCTATATTCTCGCCGACATCAACAGCGATCTTATTAATCTGTATAACATCGTTAAACTGCGTACGGATGACTTCGTGCGTGATGCCCGCCTGCTTTTCACCGATGAATTCAATAAGTCAGAACAGTTTTACCTGCTGCGCGAAGAGTTCAATACTAGCGCCGATCCCTATCGTCGCGCGTTGCTGTTTCTTTACCTGAACCGCCACTGCTATAACGGCCTGTGCCGCTATAACCTGCGTGGGGAGTTCAACGTGCCGTTTGGACGTTACAAGAAACCGTACTTCCCGGAGGACGAGCTGTACTGGTTCGCTGAAAAATCCCGCAACGCCACTTTTGTCTGTGAGCATTACCGCGATACCATGGCAAAAGCCGAGCGTGGTACCGTGGTGTATTGCGATCCGCCGTATGCGCCCTTATCGGCGACGGCGAATTTTACCGCTTACCACACCAACAGCTTTAGCATGGCCGACCAGCAAAGCCTGGCGTTGATGGCGCATCAGCTTTCGGTAGAAAGCCAGGTGCCGGTATTGATTTCCAACCATGATACCGAGCTGACGCGTGACTGGTACCAGCACGCCTCGCTGTACGTGGTGAAAGCGCGCCGTACTATCAGCCGCAATATTCTTGGCCGCAGCAAAGTGAATGAGCTTTTAGCGCTGTATCGTTAAACCGGGGTTACGCCCCGGCGTAGTTATCCTATGGATTTCGAACCCTACGTTTGGAGATAGCGGATGAAAAAATTTTTGATTGCCCCGTCCATTTTGTCAGCAGACTTTGCCCGTCTGGGTGAAGACACTGCCAACGTGTTGGCCGCAGGCGGCGACGTAGTGCATTTTGACGTAATGGATAACCACTACGTTCCCAATTTGACCATCGGGCCGATGGTTTGTCAGGCGCTGCGTAATTACGGCATCACCGCACCGATTGACGTTCACCTGATGGTGAAACCGGTCGACCGCATCGTGCCGGATTTCGCTGCAGCGGGCGCCAGTTACATCTCTTTCCATCCGGAAGCTTCCGAACACGTCGATCGCACCATTCAACTGATTAAAGAGCACGGCTGTAAAGCCGGCCTGGTGTTCAATCCGGCAACGCCGTTGAGCTACCTCGATTATGTGATGGATAAAATCGACGTGATCCTGCTGATGTCGGTCAACCCTGGTTTTGGCGGTCAGTCGTTTATCCATGGCACTTTGGATAAGCTGCGTCAGGTACGCAAAATGATCGACGAAAGTGGTCGTGATATCCGACTGGAAGTGGATGGCGGCGTGAAGGTCGACAATATCGCCGAGATCGCTGCCGCGGGCGCAGACATGTTTGTCGCGGGTTCCGCCATCTTCGGCAAGCCGGATTATCGTCGGGTGATCGACGAAATGCGCAGCGAGTTGGCGAAGGTGACGCATGGCTGATTTCGGGGCGATCCGCGCTCTGGCCTTTGATCTCGATGGCACACTGGTCGACAGCGCGCCGGGATTGTCAGCCGCTATCGATCTGGCATTGGCGGAAATGGGCCTGCCACAGGCCGGTGAGGCCCGGGTAGGCACCTGGATTGGCAACGGTGCCGACGTGCTGGTACAACGTGCGCTGCGCTGGGCCGAAGTGGAAGCCACGCCGGAACACTGTCAACAGCTTCGCGAGCGCTTCGATCATTTTTATGCGCAAACCGTCGACAGCGGCAGCCGCCTGTTTCCGCAGGTGAAAGAAACCCTGTCCCGCTTGGCCGCACAAAACTACCCGATGGCGCTGGTGACCAACAAGCCCACGCCGTTTGTTGCACCGTTGCTGGCCGCATTGGGCATTATGGATTATTTCTCGCTGATTATCGGCGGTGACGACGTGGTGGAAAAGAAACCTCACCCGGCGCCCCTGTATCTGGTCCTCGGCAAGCTTGGCCTGCGAGCCAACGAGTTGCTGTTTGTCGGCGACTCCCGCAATGATATTCAGGCTGCGCAAGGGGCAGGTTGCCCAAGCGCCGCGCTGACCTACGGTTATAACTACGGCGAGGCGATTGCCCTGAGCCACCCCGACCGCGTGTTGGAGCGCTTTGCCGATTTGTTGCCCGCTCTTGGGCTGTCATCTTTAGAGAATCAGGAAATTTAAACATGAGTAAGCCCATCGTATTTAGCGGCGCGCAACCGTCCGGTGAACTGACCATTGGCAACTACATGGGTGCGCTGCGTCAGTGGGAGAAAATGCAGGATGATTACGACTGCATCTACTGCATCGTTGACTTGCATGCGATCACCGTACGTCAGGACGCAGAGAAATTGCGTAAAGCCACGCTGGATACTCTGGCGCTGTACCTGGCCTGTGGTATCGATCCGCAAAAAAGCACCATCTTCGTGCAGTCGCACGTACCGGAACACACCCAGCTGAGCTGGGTGCTGAACTGCTACACCTATTTCGGTGAACTGAGCCGCATGACCCAGTTCAAGGATAAGTCCACCCGTTATGCGGAGAACATCAACGCCGGCCTGTTCAGCTACCCGGTATTGATGGCGGCGGATATCTTGCTGTATCAAACTAACCAGGTGCCGGTCGGCGAAGACCAGAAACAACATCTGGAGTTGAGCCGTGACATCGGTCAGCGTTTCAACGCGCTGTACGGCGATGTGTTCAAAGTGCCTGAGCCGTTTATTCCCAAGTCCGGCGCTCGCGTGATGTCGCTGCAAGAGCCGACCAAGAAGATGTCCAAGTCGGATGATAACCGTAATAACGTGATCGGCCTGCTGGAAGATCCGAAAGCGGTGGCTAAAAAGATCAAACGCGCGATGACCGACTCTGAAGAGCCGCCAGTGGTGCGTTATGACGTGGTGAACAAAGCGGGGGTGTCTAACCTGCTGGATATTCTCTCCGGCGTGACCGGCAAGAGCATCCCTCAGTTGGAAGCCGAGTTTGAAGGCCAGATGTACGGCCACCTGAAAGGCGCCGTCGCTGAAGCGGTATCCGGCATGCTGAGCGAGCTGCAGGAGCGTTATCATCGTTTCCGCAATGACGAGGCCCTGCTGCAGCAAGTCATGCGTGATGGCGCTGCCAAGGCCCGTGCACGCGCTCAGGAAACGCTGGCGAAGGTTTACCAGGCGGTTGGTTTTGTCTCACCGCAGTAACGGCTTTGATTCATAAGGAAAGCGGCCAGTGGCCGCTTTTTTTACGTCTGTATCAGGCCATTTGAGCCAGTGGTTGCGGCGGCTCCTGGCTGGAGAACCAGTTCAGCTTGCTGCGCAGGCTGACTACGCTACCGACGATGATTAAACTTGGGCTGGCAGCCTGTAAGGCCAGCGTCCCCAGTTGGCTCAATTCACCTTCGATGACCCGCTGGCGGCAGGAAGTCCCATTTTCTACCAGCGCCACCGGCGTAGCGGCAGGCATGCCGTGCGCGATCAGTTGGCGTTCGATCTCTGCCGCCTGCGTCAGGCCCATGTAAAACACCAGGGTTTGTTGCCCGGCGGCCAGCGTTGACCAGTCCAATCCGCCGTCACTCTTGGCGTGGCCGGTCACCAGGCGCACGCTCTGTGCGTGGTCACGATGGGTGAGGGGAATGCCGCTGTAGGCAGAACATCCGGAGGCGGCGGTAATGCCCGGCACCACAGAGAAAGGAATATTGGCGGCGGCCAGCGTTTCCAGTTCTTCGCCGCCGCGGCCGAAGATAAACGGGTCACCGCCTTTCAGCCGCACCACGCGTTTACCGAGTTGTGCCTGCTGCAGCAAAATTTGATTGATCTGCGCCTGCGGTACGCAATGGTGGCCCGCACGTTTGCCGACAAAAATGCGTTCGGCATCGCGGCGCACCAGCGTCATGACTTCATCAGACACCAGCCGGTCGTAAACCACCACGTCGGCCTGCTGGATTTGCTGCAGACCTTTCAGCGTCAGCAAACCGGCATCACCCGGACCGGCACCCACCAGCACCACTTCGCCGCAGGCTTGCGGTTGATGGCTAAACAGTTGCTCAATTTGCCGCTCCGCCAGCGCTACGTCATTATTGGCCAGCGATTGTGCCAGCCGATCGTGGGCAAACAGCTTTTCCCAAAAACGGCGGCGTGAGCCGATGTCGCTGAAGTGCTTTTTCACCCGTTGACGCAACGAACCCCCCAACTGTGCCAACTTGCCCAGATGCTGGGGCAGCACGGCCTCCAGCTTTTCACGCAGCAGTCGTGCCAGCACCGGGGCTTTACCGCCGGAGGACACCGCGACCATAATCGGCGAGCGATCGATAATCGACGGCATGATAAAGCTGGCGCGTTTTGGATCGTCGACCACGTTGCAAAATACCCGCTGCTGGTTGGCACACTGGTACACCAGCGCATTGACCTCGACCCGGTCGGTGGCGGCGATCACCAGCCACTTTTCCGCCAGTAACTCTGCACTGAATTCACCTTCCGCCAGCGTGAGGTGGCCAAGAGCTGCCCACTCGTGGAACTGCGGGGTGAAGGTACAGGCGTTGACGGTCAGTGCCGCACCAGCATCCAGCAGCAGGCGAGCCTTGCGCTCGGCAATCTCACCGCCACCGACCAGCAGGCAGGCTTTGTGTTGCAGTTGGCAGAAAATCGGCAGGTAATCCATCGGCACTCCTCGGGGCAATCAGCAATGGGGCGCAAGGCGCCCCATGAATATTATGCAGTCTGGCGTGCTGCGGTTTTCTCAGCCTGTGGCCGTTCGGCACGCGGCGTGGCGTACCAATAACCCAGCCCCATCAACACCGCACCGGACAGGATATTGCCCAGCGTCACCCACAGCAGATTATGGCCGATCCCGCTCAGGGTATAGGCTTCACTGTGATGGCCGAACCAGGACAGGGCGAACAGCGTCATGTTGGCGACCGAGTGTTCGTAGCCGGAAGCGATAAACGCCAGCAGACACCACCAGATGGCGATGAATTTGGCGGCCCCCTCAACGCGGATAGCCATCCAAATCGCCAGGCAAACCAGCCAGTTACACAGCACGCCCTTGAAGAACAGCACTTCTGCCGGTGCAGTGGTTTTCGCCAGTGCCGCGGTGTGCACCAGGCTGGTGTCTACCGGCAACAGGCTGCCGCCGCCGTAATAGTACATCAGCGCGACCAGCACCGATCCCAACAGGTTACCCAGCCAGGTTTGTGGTAATACGGCCCACATCTGGCCCTGGGTAATGGTGCCGGCTTTGACGCCGAGGGTCAGGAACATGGTATGACCGGTGAACAACTCCGACCCGGCAATGATCACCAACGTCAGCGCGATGCCGAAAGTGGCACCCATCACCAGCGGACGAATCGATGGATCGACCAGGTTGCCGAGGGTGAAAATTAAAATGATGCCGAGGCCGACGTAGGCCCCGGCCATCGCCGAGCTGATCCAAAAGCCGAGCGGGCTGTGCTTTGCCAACCTGACGATGCGCGCCGCATTGGCGGCGCATTTGTTGATGGTATCGGTGAACATGCTGTTTTCCCTGAGGTTAAATAAAAATATCAGGCCGCGACCTGCACCATGCCGTCCACAACCCGGCTAGTGAAATGCGCGACGCTGCGGCTGTCATCTTCCAGGCAGTAACCGTCGTGCAGGCGGAAATGTTGTTTTTTTAACGGGCTGGCGACCCACAGCTCACCCTGATGTTCGGCAATCAGACCGCGTGACAACACGCTGGCCTGGGCGAAGGGATCAATATTACTGATGGCAAACACCTGTTCGTCGGCGCTGGGGCGGAAAATCGCCACCTGCTGATCGCCGAGCAGGGCACACACGCCGGTGCCGGGCAGAATATCGGTGATGGCGCAAAGGGTTGTCCACTGGCTCATACGTTGTTCTCCTCGGTTTCCAGCAGGGTGACGGGAATGCGTTCATCCGGACGTGCCGGCCGGTGCTGTTCGCGCTCGGCGACCACCTGTACGTTAGGATCGCGCAGGCTGCTGTTGATAAAGTGGGCGAAGCGCACCTGGGTTTCAGGATGCTCCAGGGTTTCTTTCCACTCGCAGACCACCGCGTCGCGCAGGCGGGCGATCTCGGCTTCCAATTGGTCGTTGATCCCCAGTTTGTCGTCAACTATCACCTTACGCAGATAATCGATGCCGCCTTCCAGGCTTTCCAGCCATACCGAGGTGCGTTGCAGCTTATCGGCGGTGCGGATATAGAACATCATAAAGCGATCGAGATAGTGCTCCAGCGTCTCGCGGTCGAGATCGGCTGCCAGCAGGTCGGCATGGCGTGGTTTCATCCCGCCGTTACCGCAAACGTACAGGTTCCAGCCGTTTTCGGTTGCGATAATACCGACGTCTTTGCCCTGGGCTTCGGAGCATTCGCGGGTACAGCCGGAAACGCCAAACTTCATTTTGTGCGGGGTGCGAATGCCTTTGTAGCGGTGTTCCAGTTTGACGCCAAAACCGACGCTGTCACCGACACCAAAGCGGCACCAGGTGCTGCCGACGCAGGTTTTGGACATGCGCAGCGCCTTGGCGTAGGCGTGGCCGGTTTCAAAACCGGCGGCAATCAGTTTGCTCCAGATGGCCGGCAGGTCGTCTTTCTGCGCGCCGAACATGCCGATGCGCTGGGAACCGGTCAGTTTGGTGTAAAGGTTATATTCCTTGGCGATCTGGCCAACGGCCATCAACCCTTCCGGGGTAATTTCACCGCCAGGGGAACGCGGGATCACCGAGTAGGTGCCGTCTTTCTGAATATTGCCGAGGAAGTTGTCGTTGGTGTCCTGCAGTGGCGTATGTTGCGGCTTGAGAATGTACTCATTCCAGCAGGAGGCCAGCAGCGAGCCGACGGTCGGTTTACAGACTTCGCAACCGTAGCCCTTGCCGTATTTGGCCAGCAGTTCGTCGAAGGATTTGATGCCTTCGACGCGGATCAGGTGGTACAGCTCCTGACGCGAATAAGCGAAGTGTTCGCACAGGTGGTGGTTCACCTCGATGCCCTGTTTGCTCAATTCGGCGTTCAGCACCTGGGTGATCAGCGGAATACAGCCGCCGCAGCCGGTACCGGCCTTGGTTTCTGACTTGAGCGCGGCCACGGTATGGCAACCCATGCCGACCGCTTTGATGATGTCGCCTTTGCTGACGTCGAAGCAGGAACAGATTTGCGCGCTTTCCGGCAGTGAGTCGACGCCGATGGCCGGTTTACTGCCCGCATGTGCCGGCAGGATCAGGCCATCCGGATTTTCCGGCAGTTCGATGGCGTTCAGTGCCAGTTGCAGCAGGTTACCGTAGTCGCTGGTGTCGCCCACCAGTACCGCGCCCAGCAGGGTTTTGTTGTCGGCACTGACCACGATGCGCTTATAAACTTCTTTGCTCTCGTCCAGATAAACGTAGCTGCGTGCGCCTTCGGTGCGGCCGTGGGCATCACCGATACCGCCGACGTCGACGCCCAGCAATTTCAGCTTGGCGCTCATGTCGGCACCCAGGAAGGTGTTTTCACGGCCCAGCAGATGGTCGGCGGTGACCTGCGCCATTTTATAACCCGGTGCTACCAGACCGAAGGTACGCTCACGCCATGAGGCACATTCGCCGATGGCGTAAACGTCCGGATCGGAGGTCTGGCAACTGTCGTTAATCACGATGCCGCCACGACGGGCGGTAGCCAGACCGCACTGGTGAGCCAGTTTGTCCTGGGCGCGGATGCCGGTGGAGAAGACGATAAAGTCCACTTCCAGCGCGGTGCCATCGGCAAACTGCATGGTTTTGCGCGCCTGTTCACCGCCGTTGACGATTTCCTGCGTGTTTTTACCGGTATGGACTTTGACGCCCATGCGTTCAATCTTGCGGCGCAGTTGATCGCCGCCCATTGGATCGAGCTGTTCGGCCATCAGTACCGGCGCAAACTCGATGACGTGAGTTTCAACCCCGAGGCTTTTCAGCGCCCCGGCGGCTTCCAGCCCCAGCAGGCCACCACCGACCACCGCACCGCGTTTGCTGCGGCGGGCGCAGGCTTCGATGGCGTTCAGATCTTCAATGGTGCGGTAAACGAAACAGTCCTGGCTTTCGGAGCCTTTAATCGGCGGGATCCACGGATAAGAGCCGGTAGCCATGATCAGCTTGTCGTAGTAGACGGTGCGGCCGGTATTGGAGTGAATGACTTTCTCGCTGCGGTTAATGGTGATGGCGCGTTCGCCGACCAAAACCTTCACGCCCTGCTTCTCGTAAAAGCCTTCACGTACCAGTGAAAGTTCTTCGGCGGTGTGGTGGGAGAAATAAGAAGAAAGGTGTACGCGATCGTAGGCGATGCGCGGTTCTTCGCAAAATACGGTGATGTCGAATTGGTCTTTGTCTGCTTTTTCCAACAGATCTTCGATAAACCGGTGGCCGACCATGCCATTGCCGATGACAGCAAGTTTGACTCTGCTCATTATTGCCTCAAAATTCTGGTTTCCTAGCGTTACCTTATTCCTCCCTGTGGGCAATTTATTGATGCAAATCAAGCGCTCCTCCATATACCTCTAATGTGGTATATCGATGATTTTTATCGTTATTTGATAAGTTGCGGTTTTTATTCATCTTTAGCTGAAACGAGCCAGTTAATGCGAATTCTACCCATTCGGGAGTAACAGGGGCTTTAATAAATTATTGGTGGCTTTGTCAGTCTGATCCGCTGCCAGTATGATGAATGAAACAGGCTGGAACAGCAGAGGTGAAGGGTGGCCAAGAGTCCATTGAAGTTTATCGATAACCTGCGTCTGAGCGGGCATGAAGGGCTGTGGCAATTGGCCATTGAGCAGGGGCACATCGCCCATATCGTGCCGCAGCCGGAAGGGCTGGAATGGCGCAGCGATGTGCTGGATGCGCAGGGTGGGCTGGCGCTGCCGGCGTTTGTCGAACCGCATATCCATCTCGATACCACCCAGACCGCCGGGCAACCGGCCTGGAACCAGTCGGGCACCCTGTTTGAAGGGATTGAGCGCTGGGCAGAGCGCAAGGCGCTGCTGACCCACGAGGATGTCAAACAACGCGCCTGGCAGACGCTGAAATGGCAGATTGCCAACGGCGTGCAGTACGTGCGTACCCACGTTGACGTTTCTGACCCGACCCTGACCGCGCTACGTGCGATGCTGGAAGTAAAACAGGAAGTCGCACCCTGGGTAACGCTGCAAATCGTCGCTTTTCCACAGGAAGGCATTATGTCTTATCCCAACGGCGAGGCGCTGTTGGAAGAGGCACTGCGGCTGGGGGCCGATGTGGTGGGGGCTATTCCGCACTTTGAGTTTACGCGTGAGTACGGTGTGGAGTCATTGCACAAGGCGTTCGCCCTGGCGCAGAAATACGATCGGCTGGTGGATGTTCACTGTGATGAGATAGACGACGAACAGTCGCGTTTTGTCGAAACCGTGGCGGCGTTGGCGCTTAAGCTGGATATGGGGGCCAGAGTCACCGCCAGCCATACTACGGCGATGCATTCCTACAATGGGGCTTACACCTCACGGTTGTTCCGCCTGCTGAAAATGTCAGGCATCAACTTTGTCGCCAACCCGCTGGTGAATATTCACCTGCAGGGTCGCTTCGACAGCTACCCGAAACGGCGTGGCATCACCCGGGTGAAGGAGATGCTGGAGGCGGAAATTAACGTCTGCTTCGGCCATGATGATGTGTTCGATCCCTGGTATCCGCTGGGCACTGCCAACATGCTACAGGTGCTGCATATGGGGCTGCATGTGTGTCAACTGATGGGATACGGCCAGATCGACGACGGGCTGAAACTGATCACCAGCCACAGTGCGCGCACTCTACATCTGACCGACTATGGCCTGACGGCGGGCAACAGTGCCAACCTGGTGATATTGCCGGCCGATAGCGGCTTTGATGCGGTGCGCCGCCAGACGCCGGTACGTTATTCGATACGTCAGGGCTCAGTGATTGCCGAAACCCAGCCGGCAGAAACCACGCTGTATTTGGCTCAGGATGAGAAAGTGGATTTCCGGCGTTGAGGCCGGCTGCAACTCTATTTTCTTTTGTTGCCAAAGCCTTATGACGCTTTGTTTTTAATCATTACGCAACACATCTACGTAGGCCTGATAGACGTAGCTTTTGCCTCTTAGTCGGCCGGTCGTCTCCAGCAGTATCCCTGCATTTTCCAGTGCTTTGATGGCAGCGTTGGCAGTAGGGAAGGAGACGGCTAACTCCGCCTGAGCCCGTTCCACCGTTAATTTTGGCATTGTGGGTAATAGCTCAAAAAGGCGCAGTGTTTGTAATGTACTTGATGCCGTCCCGAGAATTTTTTTCCTGTCAGCCGCGATTAACGATGCTATCTGAATAATGCTTTGCTGTGCTTCCTCTGCCGCTATTTCAACGCCTTTGAGAAAGAAAGCCACCCAGGATTCCCAATCCCCATGGCTGCGGATTTCGGATAAACAACGATAGTATTCAGTCTGATGGGCCTTCAGATACCCCGATACATACAATAATGGTTCAGGGAGAAGCTTCGATGTTTCCAGTAACATGGCGATGAGTAGACGACCGATGCGGCCATTGCCATCAAGAAAGGGGTGGATGGTTTCAAACTGGGCATGTGCCAAAGCTATCTTCACCAGTGGTGGCAAGGTAGTTTTGTCATCATGTATAAACATCTCAAGATCTGCCAGCAAATGGGCAACATTTTCTGGTGGTGGTGGGACATACGCCGCATTGCCTGGGCGTGAACCGCCAATCCAGTTCTGACTGGTGCGTAGATTGCCCGGCTGCTTATTTGCACCGCGAACGCCATCCAGCAGAACTTTGTGGGCTTGGGTGAGCAAGCGGACTGATACAGGTAATCCAGTTGGAGAGAGTATCTGTTCACGGACAAATTTGAAGGCTTGTAGGTACCTGGTGACCTCCTCGACGTCATTCGCATTGGTCACAGACAACCCTGCTTCTTCATCAAAAACATCTGTCAGCGTCGCCTGAGTCCCTTCAAGCTGAGAAGTGAGCAACGCCTCACGTCGTATTGCACTGTAGATGAGCCACTCACCGGATGTTACCAGGCCTGTCATACCTGATAGCCTGGCCAGAGCAAGTTCAGCACGGTGATTGAGTTGCTGATAGGACTTGACGTCAAGGTCAGGGGCAGAGGGCGGTAAAGGCACAGGCACAAAGGCATTAACGGTTTCATGATGGCTCTGGGTTGTCACAAATCGGCCAGATGTACGCTTCATTAAACACTCCTTTAATAAGACTGCACATTATTAAACTACTCTTTAATAACATGAGCGCTCGTTAAAAGTCTTTTTAATTAATGGGGGGCCGTGATGACGAGTGGCAAAGCGCTTATGGGGGACGGGTTTTTTCTATCCGTCAACGCATAAAAAAATCCGGTGAGCGGGCCCACCGGATTTTGATTTCTTGGCAAAGGTTCTTTTTATGCCGCGTTAGCAGATCAGTTGGTTACGTGGCCGTGGCTGCGGTGCTTGGTGACGAAACCGAGCAGTAGACACATTACGAACACCGCCAGGTACAGACCATTGGCGGTAGTCAGCGCCGCGTGTGCGCCGCCTTTGGCTACGATTGGGCCGGTGACCACGAAGGTCAGCATGGTGCCGATGGTGCCGCAGGTCAGGATGAAGTTAACCAGTTTCGGTGAGGAAACCTTGGTCTGCAGCGAGCCCAGCGTGATCAGCGTGGTGTAGATCGCGCTGGAAACGAAGCCCAGAGCCATAATGTAGTAGCCCAGGTGTTCCGGATTATCGGTGCTGACAAACAAGTACATCGCACCGGTCGCCAAAGCAGCCAGAATAGTGACGATGCGCTGCAAATCGAAGAAGCGCAGGATAAAGCTGAACACCCACATGCCGATCATGTACGAGGTCCAGAAATCACTCACCAGCTTGCCGGCCTGGCTGATATCCATCCCGAACGACTTGGTGGCGTATTCCGGCACCCACTGAATGAAACCCAGCTGACCGAGGATGTAGCACAGTGCGGCGATCGACAGGAACAGCACGCCGATACCCCATTTTTCTTTCACCACCGGCTGCCCGGCGTCGGCGCCTTTGTTGCCCAGTACCGGGAACTCGGAGAACAGGGCCAGCACAAAGATACCTACGTACAGCAGGCCGATGCAGGCGTACACCCAGTACCAGCCGATCTGGCGCGCCAGCAGCATCGCGGCAACAATCGGGAAGATCATCCCGGCCATGCTGAAGAAGGAGTCAGTGAACAGCAGACGCGAACCGCGTTGACGGCCGGCATACATATGGGTGATCAGGAAGGTGCCTATCGACATGGTGATACCGCTGACCACGCCAAGGATAAACATGCACAACGAAAACATGGTCAGGCTTTTGCCGAGCATCAGTCCGGCAATAGCCAGCACCATCAGCACAAAGCCAAACATCAATTGACGTTTCAGCGGGATGATTTCCATCAGCCAGGCATTGAGGAAGATCGAAATCAAAATACCGGCGTTAAGGAAGGTAAAAGTATTACTCATGCTGGAAACCGGCAGATTAAAGTACTCTGCAATGTTCCCCATCACCATCCCTGTGACGATAACTAAAGCACCGGTCAGCGCGTAAGAAAAGTAGCTGATCCAGGTAAGCCGTAGACGGTTGCTGTCATTCATTATTTAGGCCTGATTAAGTCTATAAAGAGTTTAAAACTGGCATAAGGCCGCTGGCTTTTCCTGGCAAAAGCAGAAAAAAGTCCCGATCAGGCCACCAGGGAGCGGATCCTAGCACAGACAACGGGAGTTTTTGTGATGCCTATCTACTTTTTGATGCAATCAATGAGAGGTGTTGAAATATTTTTGTGATCTATTTGCTCGCCGTCACGATCGAGTCGCGGCTGATGACTGTCGGCGCAAAACTAACCGGTGGGGTAGCTGGGTCAATCAGCAGGCGTGCGGCATATTGCGCCATTTCGGTAATCGGGAAATGTACGCTGGTCAGCGCCGGGCGGACAAAGGGCGCGCGCTCACCGCTGTCGTAACAGATCAGCGAGATATCTTGCGGCACCCGCAGGCGGTGTTCGTTGACGGCCAGCAGTGCGCCGATAGCCATCTCTTCATTGCAGCAGTAGATGGCGGTGGGCAGGGTTTTCATTTTCAGCAATTGATCGGCGCAGCGATAACCGCTCTCCAAATCGTAAAGCCCTTCGGTGCAGGCGACCGGCTTGATATGCGCGGCCTGCATGGCCTGTTCAAAACCCTGCAGCCGCAAGAGACTGGAAGGACGGTCGCGTGGGCCGCTGATACAGGCGATGTGCCTGTGGCCGGCATCAATCAATTGTTGTGTTGCCATGCGGCTGGCGTACTGGTGATCGAAAGTGACGCAGTGCGCCTCCAGGCCGGGCACCAGACGATCGAGCAGCACAAAGCGACGTTGCTCCGCCGCCAGTTGGCGTAACTGATCATCGCTGAGGAAGCGGACGTGCAGGATCACGCCATCGCAACGCAGATTGAACAGCCGCTGGATCGCCTGCCATTCGTTTTCCGCACTGTTACGTCCCTGGGTCACCAGCAATTGCTTGCCGTGGGATTCTGCTTCGGTTTGCACAAAGTCCATCAGTGCGCCGAAGAAGCCACCGCGATAGGAGGTGGTGACCAGCCCAAGGGTATTGCTGTGGCTGGAGGCCAGCGCCCGGGCGGCCGGGTTGGGGGTATAGCCAAGTTGGGCTACCGCCTTTTCTACTTTTTCGCGGGTTTGCCCCTTAACGTTGGTATCGCCATTCACTACGCGTGACACGGTGGCGCGGGACACGCCCGCCAGGGCTGCGACATCTTCCAGTGTCACCATCATCCGACTCCTGATTACGACAAAAATGGGGTCGACGCAGCGACCCCTGTACATTAGGTATAGCAATGTATCAGCAACCGTGGTTGGCCCGACGGTTATTTGAACTGAGGCAGATAAGGCGCATTCACCGTCAGCACTTCATCCAACAGCGGCTGCGCCACATTGGCATTGCCGACCAACGGGTTAGTGACCAACGCCAGCAGGCCACTGCGGCGATCGCCGTGCACTGCGGCTTCGATGGTCAGGCGCTCATAGGCTTTCACCTGTTGGGTCAGCGCGTGCATGGAATCCGGCAGCGTGCCAAAGGTCAGCGGATGGGCACCCTGAGCATCGACGATACAGTTGGTTTCTATCACAGCGTCATCCGGTAAACCGCGAATAGCGCCACGGTTTGCGGTATTGACGACTAATTGCGTCCCGAGATTATTATGGATCGCACGGATTAGCTCCAGCGCCACTTCCGAATAATATGATCCACCGCGGAAACTTAACTGTTCCGGTTTGCTGTCGAGATGCGGATCGGCGTACAGCTCAAACAGCTCTTTCTCCACCTTCATCACCTGCTCGGCGCGGGTACCGCGTTCGGCCGCAGCGGCAATTTCCTCGGCCAGCATCTCTTTGGTCTGGTAGAAATAACGGTGATAGGGGCAGGGGATTGCCCCGACGGCGCGCAGGAAGTCCGGCTGCCAAGGTTCTTCCTTGATGTTGTTCATGGTCAGCGCCGCACCGTCACACAGCATGTCGATCACCTTGCCGGTGACGTCATGCCCGTTTTGCAGCACCTGATGTACCCACACCATATGGTTCAGTCCGGCGAATTGCAGCTGCACCTCTTGAGAAGGGACTTTCAGCATGTTGGCAATCATGTGATGCATGCTGATCGGCACGTTGCACAGGCCGATGATTTTCGCTTTGGTGTAGCGGGAGACTGCTTCGGTGACGATGCCGGCCGGGTTGGTGAAGTTGATGATCCAGGCGTCAGGTGCCAGTTTTTCTACCCGGCGTGCGATATCCAGCATCACCGGAATGGTGCGTAATGCCTTGGCGAAGCCGCCAACGCCGGTGGTTTCCTGGCCGATTAAATCGTATTTCAGCCCTAAACGCTCGTCGGCGGCGCGCGCCGGCAACTGACCAACGCGGAACTGGGTCAGGACGAAATTGGCGTCGCGAATGGCTTCATCCAGTTCGAAATGCACGCTGACTTTCACCTGCTCCAGCCCGTGGCGCGCCAGCATGCGTTCGGTCAGGGCGGCAATAATCTCGACCTTTTCACGGCCAGGCTCAACGTCCACCAGTGCCAGCTCGGTCACCGGCAGTTCTTCAATGCGTTGGATCAAACCATCGACCAATTCTGGCGTGTAGCTGCTGCCGCCGCCGATGACAGCGATTTTTAACGATTTCATGCGCGAACCTCCATCTGGGCCTGACGGCGGTATAGCTCAATCATGTCATCCGCCAGATCCTGGATCACCATGGCATTCATCAGATGATCCTGGGCATGAACGGTAATCAGGTTGATGGTCAGTTTGCCACAGCCTTCGTCCAGGCCGATCAGTTGGGTTTGGATCAGATGGGCCTTTTTTACCGACTGTTTGGATTCGGCCATGTGCTTGGCTGAAGCGGTAAAGTCGCCGGCACGCGCTTGTTGCAGCGCCATCAGCGCACTGCTGCGGGCGCCACCGGAGAACACCAGCAGCTCCATGATGGTGCTTTCAAAATCGGGGCTGATTTCAGTTTCAGTCATCAATTCACTCACATTATTTCTCCAATATTGCTCGGCAGTGGTGCCGGCTGACATTCATGATTCTTATCGTTGCGCCAAAATGAGAGCGCTCTCATTTATCTAGAGTAACGGGAATGGAAAATGAAACCGGGAGTTGTGTCGCAAAAAACGACCAAGGCGTAAAAAGGGCAAAAAATGCGTGATGCAGTTGGCAAAAAGGTCTAAGGCGATCATACTTTTGGCAGTAAAATCCGGGGCTGACTGAGATATGTCCCAGTATTACGTAAATATAGGTAAATGGCTGGCACTCGCAGGTGCAGCTCTTTAGAATCAAGGCGCTTTTCCGTTGTTTGTCTCTCAGAGAAAGGACCCGTTAATGTTCAAACGTACTTTAGTGACCTTCGTTGCGCTGTGTTCCCTGACAGCAATGGCACCTGCCGCGCTCGCCGCCGGCGAAACTCATGTCATGCTGACTACCTCGGCTGGGAATATCGAATTGGCGCTCGACAGTCAGAAGGCTCCGGTTTCCACCAAGAACTTCGTCGACTACGTGAACAGCGGCTATTACAACAACACCATTTTCCACCGTGTGATCCCGGGCTTTATGGTTCAGGGCGGTGGCTTTACTGCGGATATGCAGCAAAAATCCACCCAGGCACCGATCAAGAACGAAGCGGATAACGGCCTGCGCAACCTGCGCGGCACCATTTCGATGGCGCGTACTGCCGATAAAGACAGTGCCACCAGCCAGTTCTTCCTCAACGTGGCGGATAACGCCTTCCTGGATCACGGTCAGCGCGATTTCGGCTATGCGGTATTCGGTAAAGTGGTCAAAGGCATGGACGTGGTAGATAAAATCTCCCAGGCACCGACCGGCAACGTCGGCCCGTACCAGAATGTTCCGAGCAAACCTATCGTCATTCTGTCAGCGAAAGTGCTGCCATAATGATTTTGCGCCGGCCCCAGGTGGGCCGGCTGCGTTGCTTTCCCCGGAAGCCTTGCCTGCATCACTGTTTTTTCCTCCTTCACATGCTTTAATCGCCAGCTTATAACCAGACCGGAAACCCGGCGTTCTGCATCTGTTTTGTTAAGGGATGAGCTGCTGCCATGTTTGAATTTAACCAGGTTCTGCTGCTGTTGCAGCAGATGTGCGTTTATCTTGTCATTGCTTATTTACTGAGCAAAACCCCGTTATTCATTCCGCTGACGCAGGTGACCATTCGCCTGCCGCACAAGCTATTGTGCTACGTGATTTTCTCGGTGTTCTGCATTATGGGCACCTATTTCGGTCTGCATGTTGAAGGTTCTATAGCCAACACCCGCGCTATCGGTGCCGTATTGGGCGGGCTGCTGGGCGGGCCTTCGGTGGGGCTGCTGGTGGGGCTGACTGGTGGTCTGCACCGTTATACCCTGGGCGGCATGACCGATATCGCCTGCGCGGTATCAACCGTGGCGGAAGGACTGGTGGGCGGACTGGTGCATAGCATCGCCATGCGTCACCGACGTATCGACCTGCTGTTTAATCCGCTGTTTGTCGCCGGAGTCGCGCTGGTGACCGAAGTGCTGCAAATGGTGATTATCCTGGCTATTGCCCGCCCGTTCGATGAGGCGCTGCGGTTGGTGGAACATATCGCTTTGCCGATGTTGATCGCTAATACGGTGGGGGCCGCGATGTTCATGCAAATCCTGCTGGACAGGCGAGCGATGTTCGAGAAGTACACCGGTGCGTTTTCCGCCAAGGCGCTGAAGATTGCCGAACGTACCGAAGGGATCTTGCGGCAGGGGTTTGATCAGGAAAACAGCATGAAGGTGGCGCGAGTGATCTATCAGGAGCTGGGTATCGGCGCCGTAGCGATAACCGACCGCGATAAACTGCTGGCGTTTATCGGCATCGGTGACGATCACCACCTGCCGGGCACGCCGATTTCATCAAAACACTCGCACCGTGCGATCGACAACAACGAAGTGGTCTACGCGGACGGCAATGAGCACTCCTACAGCTGCTCGATTAACTCCAGTTGCAAACTGGGCTCGACGCTGGTGATCCCGCTGCGCGGTGAGAATCAGCGGGTGATCGGCACCATTAAACTGTATGAACCGAAGAGCCGGTTGTTCAGTACCATCAACCGTACGCTGGGGGAAGGTATCGCCAGCCTGTTATCCGCACAGATTATGGCCGGTCAGTATGAGCGCCATAAACAGCTGCTGGCGCAGTCAGAAATCAAATTACTGCATGCGCAGGTCAATCCGCACTTCCTGTTTAACGCCCTGAATACGCTGGTGGCGGTGATCCGCCGTGACGGTGACCGGGCTTGTGAGTTGGTGCAAAACCTTTCGACCTTTTTCCGCAAGAATCTCAAGCGTTCCGGTGATGAGGTCAGCCTGGCGGACGAGCTGGAACACGTGAATGCTTACCTGCAAATCGAACTGGCGCGCTTTGCCGATCGGCTGGAAGTCGTGGTTTCATTGCCGCAAGAGCTGTTGGCCGTGCGGTTACCGGCATTTTCATTGCAACCGATCGTAGAGAATGCCATCAAGCATGGCACTTCGCAGTTACTGGGCGTGGGGCGGATTGATATCGGTGCGCGGCGCGAAGGGGAGTGCTTGCTGCTGCAAGTGACCGACAACGCCGGATTATTCCAATCGCAACCGAACAACAGTGGGCTGGGGATGAACCTGGTGGATAAACGTATCCGCGTGCGTTATGGCGACGCTTATGGCATTCAGGTGGCCTGCGAGCCACAAACATTCACCCGCATTACCATCAACGTTCCCCTGGCGAGGGCTGCCTGATGCTCAACGTACTGATTGTCGATGACGAACCTTCTGCACGCGATAACCTGCGGCATTTGCTGGAGGCTGAAGAAGGCATTTCCATTGTTGGCGAATGCGCCAATGCGATAGAGGCCATTAGCGGGATCCATCGCCTGCAGCCGGACGTGGTGTTTTTGGATATCCAGATGCCGCGCATCACCGGGCTGGAGATGGTAGGCATGCTCGATCCCAACCGGATGCCGCATATCGTCTTTCTGACCGCCTATGATGAATATGCGGTGCAGGCCTTTGAAGAGCATGCGTTTGACTACCTGCTGAAGCCGGCGGAACCGAAGCGGCTGAGTAAAACGTTGCAGCGCCTGCAGCAGCAACGCGGGCAGCAGAACATCGCTGCGCTGGATGAAAGCGCCGGCTACCTGAAATACATTCCCTGCACCGGCCACAGCCGCATCTATTTGCTGCGCTTTGACGAGGTGGTGGCTATCCGTTCGCGGCTGAGTGGGGTGTTCGTGGTGCGCAATGACGGCATGGAGTGCTTTACCGAGCTGACGCTGCGCACGCTGGAAATGCGAACGCCGCTGGTACGCTGCCACCGCCAGTATCTGGTTAATCTGGAGCAGGTGCGCGAGATTCGCTTTGATGACAACGGCGCAGCGGAAATGATCATGCCGGTCGGTGACCCGGTACCGGTCAGCCGTCGCTACCTGAAAGCGCTGAAAGAAGAGCTGGGGCTGCGTGGTTGATTAGTTTTTTGTTTGCTCTAACCAGCCATAACTTGTTAGACCCAATGGATTTCAAGTTGCAGCTAGGCGGCCAGGGCGAGAATCCCCAGGAGCTTACTTCAGTAAGTGACTGGGGTGAGCGCATGCAGCCAACAACGCTGCAGCTTGAAAGACGAAGGGGATATGCGGTCGGCAATTGCGGGGTTCATCTACTTTAGCTTCACGATATTTCCTTATCGTATTACCGCATCGATTTTTCCCTGCGTTCGGTGAAATAAACCTCAACATCCTCATCATCAACGATTCTTCCTTCATGAAGCGCTTTCCGGCTTAATTCCACTTTTTCTTGTAGCCATTGTTCGTATTCTTTTTGTTGAGATTGGCGACTAACAAAATCCCGCATGAAATCCCGTAACAGTTGAGATGCAGTACGATCTGCCGCTTTTGCCGCGCTGGCGAAAGCCATTTTTAATTCATCATCCACTCGGATCACCACGGTAGATTCAGACATGGTATGTACCTCGTATATACAGCGTCTTGCTTACTATATCACTGCTGTTTTATTGTTCAAGCCGACCGTAATCGGCTAACCCTGTGTTAAGCGGAATCCTAAATTCATTCTCCCGCGAGCAGGTTGGTCGCTAGGTTTTTGTTTGTCCTTGACGGGGTTACGCCACGCTTATAGCTTTATTGACATCCACTGGCGCTTTTCGCGCCACGTCAGCGTCCAAGGAAAAGAAAATGAGTGAAGCACGGATTATTGCCAAAGCGATGAAAGACGGGAAACCCGAACAGGATCTGGTGATTTTGCCTGCATTGGCCAACCGCCATGGTCTGATCACCGGTGCAACCGGGACCGGTAAAACCGTTACGCTGCAAAAAATGGCCGAGCAATTCTCGCGTATCGGCATTCCGGTATTTTTGTCCGACGTGAAAGGTGACCTGTCGGGGATTGGTGCCGAAGCCGTGCCCTCCGAGAAACTGCAGGCACGCCTGACGGCCATTGGCGTCACTGACTGGCAGCCGCAGGCCTGTACCATTATTCCGTGGGACATTTACGGTGAGAAGGGCCACCCGATCCGCGCCACCGTGTCTGATTTGGGCCCGCTGCTGCTAGGCCGCTTGCTGGATCTGAACGAAGTGCAAAGTGGCGTGCTGCAGTTGGTATTCAAAATTGCCGACGATAACGCACTGCTGCTGTTGGACATGAAAGATCTGCGTGCCATGGTGCAGTACGTAGGTGACAACGCCAAACAGTTCCAGACTCAATACGGCAACATTTCTTCGGCTTCGGTGGGCGCTATCCAGCGTGGGCTGTTGACGCTGGAAGAGCAGGGTGCCAACCAGTTCTTCGGCGAGCCGATGCTCGACATCAACGACCTGATGAAAACCGATACCAATGGCCACGGGGTGATTAACCTGCTGGCGGCGGACAAACTGATTAATCAGCCGAAGCTGTATTCGGTGTTCCTGTTGTGGCTGCTGGCCGAACTGTTCGAACACCTGCCGGAGGTGGGCGATCCGGAACAGCCAAAGCTGGTGTTCTTCTTTGATGAAGCACACCTGCTGTTCAACGATGCGCCTGCGGCACTGCTGACTAAAATCGAACAAGTGGTGCGCCTGATCCGCTCCAAAGGCGTCGGCATCTACTTTGTGACCCAGAACCCGCTGGATATCCCGGACAGCGTGCTCGGTCAGCTAGGCAACCGCGTACAGCATGCGTTGCGTGCTTTTACTCCTCGTGACCAGAAGGCGGTGAAGGCGGCGGCACAAACCATGCGTGCCAATCCGGCCTTTGACGCCGAAACGGCGATCACCGAACTGGGCGTCGGCGAGGCGCTGGTGTCGTTCCTGGATGAGAAAGGGCGGCCAAATGTGGTGGAGCGGGCGATGGTGATCGCGCCGGAATCCAAGATGGGCATGCTGGGTGCTGATGGACTGAACAGTGCAATCAACAAGTCACCGCTATATGGCCGTTATGAGGACATGGTCGACCGCGAATCGGCTTATGAGAAGCTGTCGGCGCAGGGGTTCTCTACCGTTGGCACGCCGCAACCGGGTCAGCCGGCACAGCAATCGCAGGCACAGCAGCAGGCGGGCGGTGGCTTGATGGGCGGCCTGAACGATATTCTGTTTGGTTCCACCGGCCCGCGTGGTGGCAAGCGTGACGGTATCGTCCAGACCGCCGCCAAGAGCATGGCGCGTGACCTTGGCCGCCAGATCCTGCGTGGTGTGCTGGGGTCGATTATGGGCGGCCGCAAAAAGTAAGCTGAAATTATCGCTGGCGGCAGTATTGCAGGGGCGTTGTATAATGCACCGGTGTCAATCGGGGCGAGCCCCTTACCATGCTGTCCGTTGGAACCCCTATGCTGCTGCTAATCGATAACTACGATTCTTTTACCTATAACCTTTACCAGTACTTCTGCCAATTAGGCGCCGAAGTGCTGGTGAAGCGTAACGACGAACTGCAACTGGCCGATATCGAAAGGCTGGCCCCGCAGCATTTGGTTGTCTCTCCTGGCCCTTGCACCCCAAACGAAGCCGGCATCTCGCTGGCGGCTATCCGGCATTTCGCCGGTAAGCTGCCGATCCTTGGCGTTTGCCTGGGGCACCAGGCACTGGGGCAGGCCTTTGGCGCCAAGGTGGTGCGTGCCCGTGAGGTCATGCACGGTAAAACCTCGGCGATCCGCCATCTCGACCGCGGTGTTTTTCACGGACTGAACAATCCGTTGACCGTGACCCGCTATCACTCGCTGGTGCTTGAGGCCGCTACTTTGCCGGACTGTTTTGAAGTGACGGCCTGGAGCGAGCGCGACGGCATACGCGATGAGATTATGGGGATCCGCCACCGCCAACTGGCGCTGGAAGGGGTGCAGTTCCACCCGGAGAGTATCCTTAGCGAGCAGGGCCACCAGCTGTTGGATAATTTCCTTAAAAGTTAATCGGTTAGGTTTTTTTTATTCGCGAAGACGATTTGCGTTTGCCCTTCATTGGTTTTTTATGCATATTTTGTGATTATATTTTCACTCAATCGCAACCAAAAGACTGAGTCACATTTAGGGTGGGCCCCATAATGACCGAAAAATCCGCAGTTAACCGCAGTACCTTTGACCAGGTTATCCTGCCTGTTTATGCACCCGCGCAGTTTGTTCCGATCAGGGGCAAAGGCAGCCGCGTGTGGGACCAGCAGGGGAAAGAGTATATCGATTTCTCTGGCGGCATTGCGGTGACGGCGTTAGGGCACTGTCACCCGGCTTTGGTCGAGGCGCTGAAACAGCAGGGCGAAACCCTGTGGCATACCAGCAACGTTTTCACCAACGAGCCGGCGCTGCGGCTGGCCACCAAGTTGATCAACGCCACCTTTGCCGACCGGGTGTTTTTCGCCAACTCCGGTGCAGAAGCCAACGAAGCGGCCTTCAAGCTGGCTCGTCATTACGCCATTACCCGCCACAGCCCGTACAAAACCAAAATCATCGCGTTTTATAACGCTTTCCACGGCCGCACGCTGTTCACCGTCTCGGTGGGCGGGCAGGCCAAGTATTCCGATGGTTTTGGGCCAAAACCGGCTGACATCGTGCATGTGCCATTCAACGATTTGGCGGCGGTGAAAGCGGTAATGGACGACCATACCTGTGCGGTGGTGATGGAGCCGATCCAGGGGGAAGGGGGCATTACTCCGGTTAATGCCGAATTCCTCAAGGGGGTACGCGAGCTGTGCGACAAGCACCAGGCACTGCTGGTATTCGACGAAGTGCAGAGCGGCATGGGGCGCAGCGGCAAGCTGTTCGCCTATATGCACTATGGTGTGACGCCGGACATTCTCACCACGGCCAAAGCGCTTGGCGGCGGGTTCCCGGTCAGCGCCATGCTGACTACCGAGGAGATTGCCTCGGTGATGCAGGTCGGTACCCACGGCACCACTTATGGCGGTAATCCACTGGCTTGTGCGGTGGCGGAAGCGGCGCTGGACGTGATTAATACGCCGGAAGTGCTGAGCGGCATTGAGTTGCGTCATGGATTATATGTGCAGGCGTTAAAGAAAATTGGCGAGAAGTACGGTATTTTCAGCGATATTCGCGGCATGGGCCTGCTGATTGGGGCTGAATTAACGCCGCAATACCACGGCAAGGCGCGCGATTTCCTGACCGCCGCTGCCGCACGTGGGCTGATGATCCTCAATGCCGGGCCAAATGTGATCCGCTTTGCCCCTTCGCTGGTGGTGGAAACCCAGGACATCGACCAAGGCATGGCGCTGTTTGAATTGGCGGTGCAGGACGTGATTAACGCTTAATTTGTTGCATGGATAACCGGGCGCCATAGGGCGCCCTTATTGATCGCGCAGTTTGCGTTTCAGCCAGATGCCATGATGTGGGCGCTGGCTCCAGGCCAATGACGAGATGGTATGCATGACGCTCAGGTGCGACAGAATACGTCGCAGGTGGCGTTCCATTTCGGTAATCGGCATATCCGGGTGTAAATCCGGCTGCTGCATAATGCTGTTGCCACTGCTCGGCCCGTCGTATTCCAGCCGCTGCTGACAGCTTTGCAGCGCGATCTCGCAAGATTGCAGATACTCCTCCGCCAGCTTTGGCGTCAGCATATAGTGCTCGCGCGCCAGGATGGTCATCGCATTCAGATGCTCGACAATAAACTGGCTGTGCGTCACCCACAGGCGCATATCCGCCAGATAGTTCGATTCAAACCCCGGTTCCTGCATGGCCTGATTTAGCGAGGTGAACAATGCATTGTGCGCCTGATTGACCTGCATGCGTGCGTAGGCCAGTGCGCTGGGATCCGGTTCTTGCTCTTCCAGTAACAGGCGTAATGCCTGCTGATCGTTCTCCAGTGCCTGATGGGCATTCTTGCGCAGCAGCCCGCTTTGCCACTGCGGCCATAGCCAGATGGTGCTGCCGAACACCAGCACGCAGCCAATCAGAGTGTCGATCAGCCGCGGTACCAGGAAATTAGTGCCGTTTAGCGCCAGCAACTGCAGGGTGTAGACCGCCGTCACCGTAAAACCTATTACCGCCAGCCCGTAATTTTTACGCGACACCAGATAGGCCAGCAGCGTAATCACCAGCATCACGCCCAGGGTCTCGGCTTCGGGCAGTTGTAATTGCAGCAGACCGGCGGCGATCACCAGCCCGGCCAGGGTTCCGAGCGCACGGTGCTGGATGCGCACCCGGGTGGCATTGTAGCCGTTCTGGCTCACCAGCATGATGGTGAGCAGGATCCAGTAGGGTTTCGGCAGGTTGAAAATCATCCCCAGGCTGCTGCCCGCCGCCAGCGTGACGCCTAATCGTGCCGCATTGCGCAGGGCATTGGATTTGAACGACAGATAACTGACCAGCGCCGGCCAAAACGGCAGGCGGTTTTGATTGGCCATCAGGTCACGCCGGTAGAGTGGATGCTGGGTACGCAGCAGACGGGCGATGCGGCTGAAGTGGTAGTAGCAGAACTGCCCAACCGGATTATCCGGGTGCTGCGCGGCCACTTTTTCCAATGCCAGCAGTTCATGGTCCATTTTGAAGCGCTGCGAATGCTGGTGGTAGAGAATATCGTGCGCCACCGTACGTAGCCGACCGGCAATCACTTGTGCGTTGCGGCGGATAATCGCTTCGGCCTGACTCTGTTCTACCAGCTTTTGTACCTCTTCCGGCAGATGCAGGCTGACGGTGATATGTTCCTGCAAATCCAGCGCGACCTGAAAGGTACGTTGCAGACGTTTTTGTTCGAGGTTGCTGGCGTGCGGCAGAAAGTTCAGTTGCTGATACAGCAGGGTGATCAGATCCATCACTTTTTGCTGACGTACCAACAACGGCGGTAACGCGGTCTGTGGATCGGTATGCTGAGTGAGCAGTGAGTATTTGGCTTCGAAGTAGTCCGCCAACTCCAGATAGAGCTGATTGAGCGACTCGCGCATCGGCTGCTCTTTCCACAGCTTGAACCAGAACCAGGTGAACAGCCCGTACCAGGCGGTGCCGACCACATATAACAGCGGCGCATGCCAAAGCGGTACCGAACCGGCCATGCTGAGGGAGAAGATGGCGGCAACCAGCGCAGCAGGCAGCAGACGGGCGTGTAGCGGACTTATTTCACCGTTGACGCCGAGCAGCAGCGCCAGGCCAAGCATCAGTATCGGCAGCGGCAACTGCCATAACAGAGCTTGCTGCAGCAACAAACTGCTGAATGCAAACAGTGAACCGCCGACGATCAGGCGTTTGAAAAAACGTTTGTGGGGCGTGTCCAGCCCGGCGATGTTACAGCAGGCGGGAACCAGCGAAAATAACAGGCCGTATTGCAGTTGGCCGATCAGCAGGCCAAGCAGTACCGGCAGGCAAAGCACCAGCGTTTGCCGCAGTGCGTAATTAACTTCCGGGTGGTAGATCAGTCGGCGCCACATGATGACTCGGGGCATAAAAAAACGGCGCGAACATCGCGCCGTTTTTTCAGTGATTAACGCGTGCCGTAAACGACAATGGTTTTGCCGTGGGCGGAAATCAGGTTTTGATCTTCCAGCATTTTCAGAATGCGACCAACGGTTTCACGTGAGCAACCGACGATCTGGCCAATTTCCTGGCGGGTAATTTTAATCTGCATGCCGTCCGGGTGGGTCATGGCATCAGGCTGTTTCGCCAGGTTCAGCAGGGTTTGCGCGATGCGGCCAGTAACGTCCAGGAAAGCAAGGTTACCCACTTTCTCAGAGGTGATCTGCAGACGGTTTGCCATCTGAGCTGACAGACGCATCAGGATATCCGGGTTAACCTGAATCAACTGGCGGAATTTCTTATAGGAAATTTCAGCCACTTCACAGGCGGTTTTCGCCCTAACCCAGGCGCTACGCTCCTGACCTTCTTCAAATAATCCAAGCTCGCCGATGAAATCCCCCTGGTTAAGGTAGGACAGGATCATCTCTTTACCTTCTTCATCCTTAATCAGCACCGCGACGGAGCCTTTGACGATGTAGTAAAGCGTTTCGGCTTTTTCACCTTGGTGAATCAGCGTACTTTTGGATGGATATTTGTGGATATGGCAATGAGACAGGAACCATTCGAGAGTAGGGTCTGTTTGCGGTTTGCCGAGAACCATTCGCTGTTATCCTCTGTTGTTATCGCTGCCTTGTGTCACAGGGGTCAGAGTTCCCTGTAAAACGTGCTGTCGCCGTTCTTTTAATGGTGGCTGGCAGCAGGTTTTGAGGCGTGTCATAAATATACGCTGTCGCCCTAGCATATTAATTTGCCGGGAGAGCTGCAAGCTACATTCTGTTAACATACCGGTAAAGGAGCCTTTCCCTGGGAGTTTCCCTGAAATCAGTGTCCCGGAAAGATTTATTGCGGCTCTGTTTGTAGCACAGAGTGAGGCGGGTGTCTTGTGTTGTCTCGCTTCAGCATGATTAGCATCAGGTTCCGTTGCCAGTTTCTATGCGAAAGCGTAGTGTGATTTTAAGAAATTAACCGGAGTGACCAGTATGCAGGCAAGAGTTAAGTGGGTAGAAGGGTTGACGTTTCTGGGGGAATCCGCGTCTGGCCATCAGGTGCTGATGGACGGTAACGCCGGGGATAAAGCCCCCAGCCCAATGGAAATGGTACTGATGTCGGTGGGGGGCTGCAGCGCGATAGATGTGGTGTCGATCCTGCAAAAAGGACGTAACGATGTGCGCGACTGCGAGGTGAAATTAACCTCTGAGCGGCGTGAGGAAGCGCCACGACTGTTTACCCATATCAACCTGCATTTCATCGTCACCGGTAAAGATTTAAGTGACAAAATTGTTGAGCGCGCGGTGAATCTTTCCGCCGAGAAGTACTGCTCGGTGTCATTGATGCTGAGTAAGGCCGCCAGCGTGACCCACAGCTTTGAGATCCGCGCGGTGTCCTGATGGGGAAAGGGGCGCGGCCCGTTGCCGCGCTCCGGTAAGTTATTCGATTTTTTTGCCTTCCAGCAGTTGCTGCACCAGCGGCGCCATAATCAACTCCATTGCCAGCCCCATTTTGCCGCCCGGCACCACCAGCGTATTGATATGCGAGATAAAAGATCCCTGCAGCATCGCCAGCAGATACGGGAAATCGATCTGATCCAGGCCACGGAAGTGGATCACCACAAAGCTCTCGTCCAGCGAGGGGATCGCCTTGGCAGCGAACGGGTTGGAGGTATCTACCGTCGGTACCCGCTGGAAGTTGATATGGGTGCGCGAAAACTGCGGCGTGATGTAGTTGATATAGTCTTCCATCGAACGCACTACCGAATCCATCACCGCTTCACGGGAGTGGCCGCGCTCGCCGGTATCGCGGATTAACTTTTGGATCCATTCCAGGTTAACGATAGGCACTACCCCGACCAGCAAATCGACATGTTTGGCCACGTCGTTGTGCTCGGTCACGACGCCGCCGTGCAGCCCTTCATAAAACAGCACGTCGGTCGGTGCCGGTAAGGCTTCCCATGGGGTAAAGGTCCCCGGTACCTGGTTATAGGGCACCGCTTCATCGTAGGTGTGCAGATACTTGCGTGAACGGCCGGTGCCGTTGGTGCCGTACTCGCTAAAGCTTTGTTGCAGCAGGCCAAAGTCGTTGGCCTCGGGGCCGAAATAGCTGATATGACGGCCGAGATCGCGCGCTTTGCGGATCGCCGCGTCCATTTCCGGCCGGGTATAGCGGTGGAAACTGTCGCCTTCCAGCTCCGCTGCGCGGATGTTCAACTGCTGAAAGATTTTACGGAACGCCACGCTGGTGGTGGTGGTGCCAGCGCCGCTGGAGCCGGTCACTGCGATAACGGGATGTTTGGCGGACATGGTGATGGGTCACTCCGTGTTGAATGCGCAGGCGTCAGATATGGTTATTGGTCTGTTTGACGCCCTTTCGCCAAGGGCAAAATTCCGCGCGTTGGTTTGCAATCCCTCATTGTTACCTGATTTTTTCCGTCAGTCATAGAACCGACAGGTACTAAATTTCTTCTTGCCCGGCGCGGAACTGCCCGCGCGGCATGATGTTGATGGTCTCATGCAGTTCTGACCACACCAGCAGTACCTCGCCGTTTTTCAGCTGGCGGCGCACGTCTTCCACTTTCTGTTCCAGCGAGCGCTCATGCTCGCCGTAGTCGGTTCCTTCGCGCAGCACAAAGGACTCGATCAGGCTATTGAGGGTTTCGGTTTCCAGTTCTTTCCAGGGGATGATCACTTGGTTGTTTCCAGATAAGGGGCAAGCCAGGATGGAATACGGTATTCCAGCCACATATGGGGTTTTTTCAATGTACCGCCGACAAAACCGACGTGACCACCAAACTCGGTCAACTGATATTCAATGTTGTGCGGCAGCGTAGCGGTCTCGGGGATCACTGCGTCGGTCATAAAAGGATCGTCCTTGGCATGGATGATCAACAGCGGCGTTTGGATCGCCGGCAACAGCGGCAGGGCGCTGCAACGGCGGTAATAATCGGTGGCATCGCTAAAGCCATGGATGCGCGAGGTAATGGCATCATCAAAGTCGCGGATCCGGCGCAATGCCTTGAGCTGCGGCAGCTTGAGCGGCAGGGTATCAGGGTAGTGCAGCAGTTTGCGGGTGGCGTTCTGTTTCAACTGCCCGAGCAGGTAGTGCTGATAAACCCGTGAGAAGCCTTGATCCATCCGCCATGAGCAGGGTTCCAGCATCAGTGGCGCAGAAACCACCACCGCCGCCTGCAGCAGACTGTCGGCGCCCTGCTGTGCCAGATAACAGGCCAGCATGTTGCCGCCGAGCGAGACGCCAACGGCAGCGGTGGGGGCTTCTCCGTAGGTAGTACGCAGCCACTGGAGGAAGAAGCGCGCATCTTCCGTTTCACCGGAATGGTAGATGCGTTGCTTGCGGTTCGGGACGCCGCTGCAGCCGCGAAAATGCATCACCACCCCGAGCCAGCCTTTTTCACGCCAGGCGTTAAGCTGGCCGTGGGCGTAGGGGCTGTAGAAGCTGCCTTCCAGGCCGTGGAACAGCACCACGCGCGGCTTGCCGTCGGCCTGAGCCGGATCTTCGCTCCAAGCGAGATCGACAAAGTCGCCGTCGGGCAGTTCCAGCCGTTGCCAGTGGGGTTTCAACTGCACGCGGCGACGCACCAGCCGTGGCAGCAGTGTCTGCAGATGGGGATTACTGGCCCCGATCAACGGGCGAAAGGATTCATGCATAGCTTGAATTAAATTCTTATTGGCAACTATTGTGGGATGATTAGTGCGCTGTTAGCTTCACTAGCCTGAGTTAACAATAATACTGCAAAAAATGACCTGGGTGAGGAGCGCCCGCCTGATGGATGCGAGTTTATTTCTTTCGATGTTAGGTTTTCTGTGGGTTGCCGCGATCACACCCGGCCCCAACAATATGTTACTGACCACTTCCGGCGCCAACTTTGGCTTTATGCGTTCACTGTTGCTGATGATTGGCATCATGCTTGGCATGCAAAGCATTCTGCTGTTGGTGGCGTTCGGCGTTGGTAGCCTGATTCTGGTTTATCCGGCGCTGCATCTGGTGCTGAAAATTCTCGGTAGCCTGTATCTGCTGTGGCTGGCATGGAAAGTGGCTACCGCCGCTTATGAAAAGCTGGAAACTGACGTGGCACCGCCCAAACCGATACGGCTGTATCAGGGCTGGCTGTTGCAGTTCCTTAATCCCAAGGCCTGGTTGATGGCGCTGGGCGCGGTGGCCAGCTTTAGCCTGGCGGGTGATAAGTATAACAGCTCGATTATGGCGATCTCACTGGGCATTTTCGTGGTGAACATCATTGCCGGCGTGATTTGGCTGGGATTTGGCACGGTGATTGGCCGTCTGCTGCGCAGCAAAAAGGCCTGGATCATCTTTAACGTTTCTATGGGGTTGCTCACCGCGGCCTGTGTATTACTGATCTGGCATTAAGGGATTGCGAATGGCAGAAAATTACTTCCATATTGCGGCTTTCACCGGTGAAGGATTGCGTGGCAACCCGGCCGGTGTCTGCCTGCTGCAACAGCCGTTGTCGGCTGCGGAGATGCAGGCGATCGCTAATGAGCTGAGCCTGCCGGAAACCAGCTTTGTCTGGGACGACGGCGATATGTCGGCCATCCGCTGGTTCACGCCCCAGCGCGAAGTCGACTTGTGCGGTCATGGCACGCTGGCGGCGGCACACGTGATGTTCAGCGTGGTGAACCCGGCGCTGCAGGATATTCGTTTCCGCTCGGCGAGCGGCGACTTGTACGTTAAACGCGACGCCGAAGATGGCGAACGCCTGGTGCTGGATTTCCCGTCCCGACCACCGCTGAAGGTTGTGGAACCTGAAGGGTTGGCGGCGTTGCTGGGCGCTAATCCGCAGGAAGTGTGGCAGGCCAATGCGCTGTTGGTGGTATTGGAAAACGAAGCGCAGGTCAGGGCATTACAGCCGGATATCCCGGCACTGATTGCCCTGGTCGGCCGGGCGGTGATTGTCAGCGCGCCGGGTGAGACGGCGGATTTTGTCTCGCGCTATTTTACCCTCGACGGCAGCGAAGACCCGGTGACCGGCTCCGCACACTGCACGCTGATGCCATACTGGAGCGCTCGTCTTGGGCGCCATCAGCTGCGCGCACGGCAGATTTCGGCGCGTGGCGGAGAGTTGTTCTGTGAGCAGAAAGGCGATCGCACCTTGATTGGTGGCTATGCGCACACGTTTTTGCGTGGGGAAATAAATCTCTGAGGGTCCGCAGCATCGACGATGCTGCGGAGGCGCGCTTACTTGAAGCCGTCGGTTTTCAGCAGGCTATTAAGCAGGCTTAAATCCGTGCTAAACGCCAGCGTATCGTTTTCCAACAGTTGTGCGTGTTTTTGCCGGAAGGCCGAGTGCAGAGCATGCAACATATCGATGCTTTGTTGGTCAATAGCCTCAGCATTGCCGTGCATTTCCAACTGGCCGGAAAGCTTGTTACTTTTCTCTAATAATGCCGTGATGGCTGGCAAATAGCGCTCCAGAAACTCGGAGCCTGGTTTGACATCATTAGGATCATCCATCATGCATTGCTGAATCAGACGGGCATATTTAATGATGCCGTCCAGTTCCGATTGAAAGATCTGCGGGAGGCGTTGTTCCGACTCCAATTGGCTTATTGCTTGTTCGTATGGGGGGCTATCCCCATTTTGCCAGTTTGTTATTGGTGCTGCCTGATCGTCAGGAAGCGGGGTGCTGATGAGTTGTATATCCAGATACAGTTCCTTGAGCGTCTTTAGCGTATTAGCGAACATGTCCTCGATAGTGCTCATAATCTCGTAAAACGGATCGTCTTGTTCCGGATTTGGTTCCAGGTAATAGATTTCGTTGAACGTTTTTATGTGTACATAAAAAGTGGGTAGGGTCTTACGATAAAAGGTGCGAAGCGCAGACACATATTCGGCGGAGTTCAGCGGAGTTTCAAGGAGCCGCTCAGCATAGTAAATCAGTCCATATAATGAAGCTTGCAGTTCTGCCTTGCCACCCTCGCTTTTTTTCAATAATTCCAGAGTCTGACGATAAAGTTTTTTTTCAATCGATGAAAATTCAGTCACGTTTTCCCGGCTATACAGTGCGTAACGGGCATATAGTGCACCAACGGCTACAATCGCAAAAACGGCCAGATAATCACCGTGGTAAACCGACTGATAGACGCTGTTGTAACAAATAGTCGCCACTACCCATAACGCCACATACCAGAAGTACGAAAACTTCAGCGATCTTCGGTGCGTTACCACGTGCAGCAGGGTGTACAGGGAGGCGCTCCAGTAGATGAATGCAATACTGTCGCCGAAAGATAACCACAACAGACCAGCCAGCAATCCCCAGGCTAAATTGACCTGATCGTAAAGCAAACCCCGAAAAAGAATAGCTAAGCTGAGCCAACAGAACCATAGGGTGGAACCCTTGTCTTCAGCACCTTCAGGCAAGTTGGCAAGCACGGCTTGCATTTCCGGTGAGCTGTTTCCGTTCAGCATGAAGGTGATATAGATGGCACTGACAATACAAAGGCTGAATTGGATCAAAAATATCAGCCATTTGCGTTCTTCATACTTGGCTCTGAAGCCTGATACATCAACAAAATGATACATAATTCACGATCGTCCTGGGAGCAATGATTAACGAAGAACGGCGTTAATAGAATGATTTTAAAAGCGTTAACCCGCGGAGGTTTGTCGTTGACCTGCCGCAATGGATGCCAGGCGATTGCGTAGCTCCTGCTCCATAGTTCCCAGCTCTTTCTCAACTTCGGCTCGGCGGCTGCGGGCATCGCTGGCGATGGTCACGGTATCTTCGATTGTGCTCAGCAGGCGGGCCTGTACATCGCGCAAGGTTTCAATATCTACGATGGAGCGCTCGACCTGGCGTGCTGTTTCCAGCGTGCCGGTTTGCAACAGTTCGGCATTGCGGCGCAGCATGTCATTGGTGGTGTCCGCCACGTCTTTTTGCAGTTTGGCAGCCTGACGTTGGGAGTTAAGTGACAACGCCAGCACGATCTGGCTTTTCCAGATCGGTATGGTGGTGAGAATGCTGCTCTGGATTTTTTCTGCCAGCGACTGGCTGTTGCTTTGCATCAGGCGAATTTGCGGTGCAGTCTGAACGGCAATGGTGCGTGACATCATCAAGTCGTGCAGACGGCGTTCAAAACGTTGGATACCTTCCAGCAGATCGCGCACGTTTTGGGCATCCATGGCGTCGCTGGATTGGCTTGCTTTCTGCTGTGCCTGTGCCAGCTCTTCGGTTTGCACCAAGGCCAGCTTCTGTTTACCGGCAATGACATGCAGGTTGATCTGCTGGAAGAAATCACGGTTGCGAATGAACAGTTGTTCCAGGACGGCGATATTGCGCAGCAGGTCAACCATGGTTTGCTCAAGCTTTTTACCGATGTTATCTACCTGTTGTGCCAGCGTCTGGTATTCCATCATGGTGCGTTCGACTTTGTTGAACAGGCTTCCCAGCAGAGGGATTGAGGCCAGCAAACTTTTCTTCTCGCCAAAGGCGCTGAGATCGACAGCTTTAACCTTACCCAGCAGATCGGTGAGTTGATCGCCAATCATGCCGGCGTCTTTGGCACGTACTTCTTGCATTAACGATTCAGAAAAGCGCGAAATGCTGTTCATGGTTTTGGCGCCGTAGGCGATCGACAAGACGGGATCGGTGATATCAATTTGGCTGACCAGTCGGGAGACCTCTTCCTGATCTTGCTGACTGAGTCGTTCATCGGCAACCTGTGCCAGCGCTTGATTCAACGGCGAAGTGAAACTGCTGTCAGCCTGTTGGGGCAGCAATGAAGAAGAGGTATTTTCCGTCACTCGGGACATCCTTTTGCGAAATGGCGTTATGCGGCACTGTTGCGGAGTGTTTTCGCCGCTGCATTATTAGAGGTTATTTCAGATAATGTTACCTTGTGCTTTCTCCTTAAGCCAGATACATGCACGTGTTTCCCCTGGGCATTGGCGGAACGGAGCGGCCTGCGTGAGTGTCTGGTATGCCCTGCCTGGAAAAGGTTGAAAGAATTCATATTCCCATAAGTAATAACGCAGTTTTTTTTATTCTTTTATAGCTCGTCACCGCTCAGATAAAACTGTCAGCAACTGAACAGACTTTTATCAACGGAGCGATCATGGCGAGCAAACTGTTTTCATTACGCAGCGCGGCACTTTTGGTGTTGTCACTCAGCGCAGCCAGCGCCTATGCGGTGGACGTGACCGTGGCTTACCAGACGTCGGCGGAACCCGCCAAGGTGGCGCAGGCGGAAAACAGCTTCGCCAAACAGTCCGGCGCCACCGTTGATTGGCGTAAATTCGACAGCGGCTCCAGCGTGCTACGCGCGTTGGCTTCCGGTGACGTGCAGATCGGTAATATCGGCTCCAGCCCACTGGCGGTGGCCGCCAGCCAAAAACTCCCTATCGAAGTCTTCCTGATCGCCTCCCAACTCGGCAGCTCCGAAGCCCTGGTGGTGAAAAAAGAGATCAAAAGCCCGCAGGATTTGATCGGCAAGCGTATCGCCGTGCCCTTTATCTCAACCACTCACTACAGCCTGCTGGCCTCGCTGAAACACTGGGGCATCAAACCCGAACAGGTCAAAATTCTCAATCTGCAACCGCCGGCCATTGCCGCCGCCTGGCAGCGTGGCGATATCGACGGGGCCTACGTCTGGGCACCGGTGGTGAATGAATTGGCCAAGCAGGGCAAGGTACTGACTGATTCTGCCCAGGTTGGACAATGGGGCGCCCCGACGCTCGACGTTTGGGTAGTGCGTAAAGACTTTGCCGAAAAACACCCGGAAGTGGTGACCGCCTTTGCCACCAGCGCGCTGAACGCGCAAAAAGCCTATCTGGCGCAGCCGGAGCAGTGGCTGAAGGACAAGGGCAATCTCAGCACGCTGGCCCGCTTGAGCGGCGTGCCGGAAGAACAGATACCGGTGTTGGTGAAGGGCAATACCTATTTGCCGGTGGCGGAGCAAATCACCCAGTTGGGGCAACCGGTGGACAAGGCTATCCGCGATACTGCCGAGTTCCTTAAACAGCAGGGCAAAATTCCGCAGGTCGACAGCGATTACAGTGCCTATGTCACCGATCGGTTTGTAAAACAGGTGCAGGCTGCGCCGCAGTCGTAGGGGAGCAGAATGTTAAACGTTAATCACCTTTCAGCAGAGTACCAGGGCCGCCCCGCGCTGCGCGACGTCTCTTTCCAGATTGCCGCCGGGCAACTGGTGGTGGTGCTCGGGCCTTCGGGCTGTGGCAAAACCACGCTGTTGAATTTGATCGCCGGGTTTATTGAGCCTTCAGCTGGCAACATCACGCTTGATGGAACGACCGTTAGCGGCCCCGGAGCCGAGCGGGGCGTGGTGTTCCAGCATGAGGGTTTACTGCCGTGGCGTAACGTGGTGGATAACGTGGAGTTTGGCCTGCAACTGGCCGGTGTCGGCAAACAGCAGCGACGTCAGGTGGCGCAAGAGATGTTGCAACGAGTCGGATTGGCCGGCTATGAACAGCACTTTATTTGGCAACTCTCCGGCGGCATGCGTCAACGGGTAGGGATTGCCCGCGCACTGGCTGCCGATCCGCGCCTGTTGTTGCTGGATGAGCCGTTTGGCGCGCTGGACGCTTTTACCCGCGAGCAAATGCAGGAACTGCTGTTGACCATTTGGCGTGATACCGGCAAGCAGGTGCTGTTGATCACCCACGACATCGAAGAAGCGGTGTTTCTGGCCAGTGAACTGCTGTTGCTGTCGCCGGGACCGGGGCAGGTGGTGGAACGCCTGGCGCTTAACTTTGGCCAACGTTATGCCGACGGTGAGCCCTGCCGTTCGATTAAGTCCGACCCTGAATTTATCGCGCAGCGCGAATATGTGCTGGGCAAAGTCTTTCAACAGCGCGAGGCCTTGCTATGAGTCTGCACTCCGCTCTCAAAGAGGTGACTCAGCCGCAGGCTGCAGCCCCGACGCGCCGTTTTAGCGTGCCGCGTAATGTCTGGCTAAGCAGCGCCACCTTGCTGGTGGTATTGGCGATCTGGTGGGGCGTGACCGCGCTGAACCTGATCAGCCCGTTATTCCTGCCGGCACCGCAGCAGGTGCTGCATCAACTTATCACTATCGCCAGTCCGCAAGGCTTTATGGACGCCACGCTATGGCAGCATTTGGCCGCCAGCCTGGGGCGTATTCTGGTGGCGCTGTTGGCTGCGGTGATTATCGGTGTGCCGGTGGGTATCGCCATGGGGCTGAACGATACGGTGCGCGGCATTCTCGATCCGTTGATTGAGATTTATCGCCCGGTGCCGCCGCTGGCCTATTTACCGCTGATGGTGATTTGGTTCGGCATTGGCGAAACCTCGAAAATCTTGCTGATTTATCTGGCGATTTTCGCTCCGGTGACGCTGTCTGCCGTAGCCGGTGTGCGCAGCGTGGCGCAGGTTCGCGTGCGGGCCGCCCAAGCGCTGGGAGCCAACCGCTGGCAGCTGCTGCGTTTTGTGGTGTTGCCGAGCGCCTTGCCGGAGATTTTAACCGGCATTCGAATTGGGCTGGGGGTCGGTTGGTCGACGCTGGTGGCCGCAGAACTGATCGCCGCCACCCGCGGTCTGGGATTTATGGTGCAATCCGCCGGTGAGTTTCTGGCGACCGATGTGGTGCTGGCCGGTATCGGTGTGATTGCGATTATTGCATTTGGGCTGGAGCTGGGGTTACGCGCCCTGCAGCGCCGATTGACCCCGTGGCATGGAGTACAACAATGAACGAACGTTTAAGTATCACCCCGCTGGGGCCTTATATCGGTGCGCTGGTGGAAAACGTTGATCTGGCACGCCCCTTGGGGGACGGCCAATTCGAACAGCTCTACCATGCATTGCTGAAACATCAGGTGCTGTTTCTGCGTAATCAGCCGATCACGCCGTTGCAACAGCGGAATTTGGCCGGTCGCTTTGGCGACCTGCATATCCATCCGGTCTACCCGCAAGCCGCCGATGTGAAAGAGATCATCGTGCTTGATACCCATGACAATAATCCGCCGGACAACGATAACTGGCATACCGACGTAACCTTTATCGAAAACCCGCCGTTGGGAGCGATTCTGGCGGCGAAAACCCTGCCTTCCACCGGTGGTGATACGCTGTGGGCTAGCGGCATTGCGGCTTATGAGGCTTTGTCTGATCCCTTTAGGAAACTGCTGGCTGGGCTGAAGGCGGAGCATGACTTCACCAAGTCATTCCCGGAACACAAGCATCGCGGCAGCGAAGAAGAACATCAGCGCTGGCAGGTAGCGGTACAGAAAAATCCACCGTTGCTGCATCCGGTAGTGCGCACGCATCCGGTCAGCGGCCGGCAGGCACTGTTCGTCAATGAAGGTTTTACTACGCGGATTGTTGATCTGGCGCCGAAGGAAAGCGACGCGTTGCTGAGTTTCCTGTTTGCCCACATCACCAAGCCGGAGTTTCAGGTGCGTTGGCGCTGGCAGGAAAATGACATTGCCATCTGGGATAACCGCGTGACGCAACATTACGCCAACGCGGATTATCTGCCGCAGCGGCGCATTATGCACCGCGCGACCATTCTGGGGGATAAGCCTTTCTACAAGGCGTAAGGGCAGAGGCCTTAAAGGTCAAACTCGTTGGTGAACTGTTCCAACTGCTCTTGCGCATCCAGCCAGGTCATTTCCGTTTCTTCCAACGCTGATTTGGCCTGGCTTTGCTGTTGCAGACAAAGCGTCAAATCGGCCTTGCGGCTGATGTCGTACAACGCGGAGTCCGCCAGCTTCTCTTCCACCGCCGCCAGTTCGGCGCTCAGTTTTTCCATCTGCTGTTCCAGCTTGGCGATCTGCTTGCGCAGCGGCTGAGTTTGGCTACGGAACTCGGCTTCCCGACGTTTCTGATCTTTACGGGCTTGCGCGCTGTTGGCGTTGTTTTCCTTGTCCGGCGCGTCCTGCTGGTTTTCCTGGCGTTGCAGGTCAGCCAGCCATTGCTGATAGTCGTCCAAATCGCCGTCGAACACTTCCACCTGACCATCGTGCACCAGATAGAGATCGTCAGTGGTAGAGCGCAACAGGTGGCGGTCGTGCGAGACCACCACTAACGCGCCTTCAAAGTCGATCAGCGCTTCGGTCAGCGCCTGACGCATGTCCAGATCCAGGTGGTTGGTCGGTTCATCGAGCAGCAGCAGGTTAGGGCGCTGCCAGACAATCAGCGCCAGCACCAACCGCGCCTTTTCGCCACCGGAGAAACGTTCGGTAATCTCGGTGACCTTATCGCCCTGGAAGCCAAAACCGCCCAGGTAATCGCGCAACTGCTGTTCCAGCACTCGGGGAGCGATGCGGCTCAGATGCTGCAATGGGGATTCGTCGGCGCGCAGGAACTCCAACTGATGCTGGGCGAAATAACCCAGCTTGATGCCTTTCGCCAGACCGATCTCGCCGCTCAGCGGCTCCAGCGAGCCGGCGAGCATTTTGATCAGAGTGGATTTACCGGCACCATTACGGCCCAGCAGACCGATGCGTGAGCCGGGCACCAGGTTCAGTTTGATCGAGTTCAGGATCACCTTGTCGCCGTAACCGGCGCTGACCTTTTCCATGCGCAGCAGCGGGTTCGGCAGGCTTTCCGGCTGGCGGAAGCTGAAGCTGAACGGGTTATCAACGTGGGCCGGTGCGATCAACTCCATGCGTTCAAGCATTTTGATACGGCTTTGCGCCTGTTTGGCCTTGGTGGCCTGCGCGCGGAAGCGGTCAATGTAGCTTTGCAGGTGCGCCACTTTCTCCTGTTGGTTCTGGTACAGCGCCTGCTGCTGTGCCAGCTTGGTCGAACGTTGACGTTCGAACGAGGAGTAGTTACCGGTATATTCGTTAATGGTTTCTTGTTCGATATGCAGAATCTTATCGACAATCGGGTCGAGGAAATCACGGTCGTGTGAAATCAGCACCAGCGTGCCTGGGTAGTTTTTCAACCAGCGTTCCAGCCAGATCACCGCGTCCAAATCCAGGTGGTTGGTGGGTTCGTCGAGCAGCAGCAGGTCTGAACGACAGACCAAGGCTTGTGCCAGGTTCAGACGCATACGCCAACCGCCCGAGAAAGCGCGTACCGGATTGAGCAACTGTTCGTTGGAAAAGCCCAGGCCGTGCAGCAGGCTGGCGGCGCGTGAACGGATGGTCCAGGCATCAAGGGCATCGAGTTTGCCGTGCAGCGTGGCGATGGCGTGGCCGTCGTTTTTATCGTTTGCTACCTGCAATTCGGCTTCAAGCTGGCGGAATTCGCGGTCGCCGTCGATCACATACTCAAGCGCAGGGACGTCCAGCGCCGGTGTTTCCTGATTAACCCAGGCCAGGGCCCAGTTGCTTGGAAAGGTGTAGCTGCCGCCGTCTGCGGCCATCTCGCCTTTCAGCAATGACAGCAGCGTGGATTTGCCGCAGCCGTTTTTACCCACCAGGCCGACCTTCTGACCTGGATTAACCGTCGCCGTGGCGTTGTCCAACAGGACGCGGGTGCCGCGTCGGATTTGTAGCGAGGAAAATACAATCATAAAGTGCCGTATGTTCAGAGTATGTTAAATTGAGTGAGTTCTAAGTTAACAGGACGCAGACTGTCCTATTATTAGTCTTTGCGGAGCATGGTAACGGAAAACCGCTACCCTGACGACGCTTTGGAGGGGAATGATGTCGCAGCCGCCGAAGGTCTTGCTGCTGTATGCCCATCCGGAATCCCAGGACTCGGTCGCGAATCGGGTTTTGCTTCGACCGGCACAGCAGTTGGAACATGTCACCGTGCACGATTTATACGCGCACTATCCTGATTTTTTTATTGATATTCACCACGAACAACAGCTGCTGCGTGAACATCAGGTCATTGTTTTTCAACATCCTCTCTATACCTACAGTTGCCCGGCCCTGCTGAAAGAATGGCTGGACCGCGTGCTGTCGCGCGGTTTTGCCAGCGGCATGGGGGGCAATGCGCTGGCGGGAAAGTACTGGCGTTCGGTGATCACCACCGGTGAACCCGAGGGAGCCTACCGTACCGGGGGGTATAACCGCTATCCGATGGAAGATATTTTGCGCCCGTTCGAATTGACCGCCGCCATGTGCCATATGCACTGGCTGACACCTATGCTGGTGTATTGGGCGCGTCGGCAGAAGCCGGAGGTGCTGGAAATCCATGCCACGGCGTATGGCGACTGGCTGCGCAACCCGCTGCCACACGGAGGGAGGTAAACATGGAAGGCTCCACCTTACTGACCGCAATTTTACTGTTTCTGTTCGCTGCGGTGGTCACGGTGCCGATTGCACGCCGCCTGGGTATTGGCGCGGTATTGGGCTACCTGATCGCCGGGATTGCCATCGGCCCCTGGGGGCTGGGCTTCATTCGCGACGTCGACGAGATCCTGCACTTTTCCGAACTGGGCGTGGTGTTCCTGATGTTTATCATCGGGCTGGAGCTGAATCCCAGCAAGTTGTGGGAATTGCGGCGTTCAATCTTTGGCGTCGGTGCTGGCCAGGTGCTGATCACCGCTGCGGTGCTGGGGGTGCTGCTTTATCTGACGCATTTCGCCTGGCAGGCCGCCGTGATAGGCGGTATCGGGCTGGCGATGTCGTCAACCGCCATGGCGTTGCAGCTGATGCGCGAGAAAGGCATGAACCGCAATGAGGGCGGGCAATTGGGGTTCTCGGTGCTGTTGTTCCAGGATATGGCGGTGATCCCGGCGCTGGCGCTGATCCCTATTCTGGCCGGAGCCGGTGGCAGCAGTGACGATTGGGCTAAAATCGCACTCAAGGTGGCGGCGTTCGGTGGCATGTTGATCGGTGGTCGCTTCCTGTTGCGGCCACTGTTCCGCTATATCGCCTCTTCCGGAGTACGTGAAATTTTCACCGCGGCCGCTTTGCTGGTGGTGCTGGGATCGGCGCTGTTTATGGATGCGCTTGGCCTGTCGATGGCGCTCGGCACTTTTATCGCCGGCGTGCTGCTGGCGGAGAGTGAATATCGCCATGAGCTGGAGATTTCAATCGAGCCGTTCAAGGGGCTGCTGCTGGGGTTGTTCTTTATCTCGGTGGGCATGGCGCTGAATATCGGCGTACTCTATACCCATCTGGCCGAAGTGCTGCTGGGTGTGGTGCTGCTGGTGGCGATCAAGTCGGGGGTACTGTATTCGCTGTCGCGTATTTTTGGCCTGCGCAGTTCGGTGCGTTTGCAGTTTGCCGGCGTGCTTAGCCAGGGCGGAGAGTTCGCCTTCGTCCTGTTTTCGGCAGCGGGTACGCAGAAGGTGTTGCAGTCCGATCAACTCGCGCTGTTGCTGGTAGTAGTGACATTGTCGATGATGACTACGCCACTGTTGATGCAAATTATTGACCGCATTCTGGTACGCCGTTACAACGCCCGGGATGAAGACGAAGAGACGCCGTATGTGGAGGACGATGACCCGCAGGTGATCATCGTCGGCTTCGGGCGTTTTGGTCAGGTGATCGGCCGGTTGCTGATGGCCAACAAAATGCGCATCACCGTGTTGGAGCGCGATGTCAGCGCCGTTGGCGTGCTGCGCCGCTACGGTTACAAGGTCTATTACGGCGATGCCACCGAACTGGAGCTGCTGCGTGCGGCCGGTGCGGCGAAGGCCAGGTCGATCGTGATCACCTGTAATGAGCCGGAAGACACCATGGAAATCGTGCGTCTGTGCCAGCAGCATTTCCCCGATCTGAGCATTTTGGCGCGAGCACGCGGTCGCGTGGAGGCACATGAATTACTGCAGGCCGGGGTCAAGCAGTTCAGCCGCGAAACCTTCTCCAGTGCGCTGGAGCTGGGGCGAAAGGCACTGATGGAGCTAGGCATGCATCCGCATCAGGCCTACCGTGCGCAACAGCACTTCCGTCGGCTGGACATGCGTATGCTGCGCGAATTGATGCCGCCGCATCACGGCGATGTGGCGCAGATTTCCCGCGTAAAAGAAGCGCGGCGTGAGTTGGAAGAACTTTTCCACCGAGAAATGCAAAAAGAGAGTCGCCAGTTCGACGGCTGGGATGAATACGAATAATTTGGAGCACTGAGATGTCTGCAACACGTAAAAGATTTATCGCCGGAGCGGTCTGCCCGAGCTGTAAGGCTATGGATACGCTGGCCGTTTGGCGTGAAGACCAGGTCGAAGTGGTGGAGTGCGTCAAGTGCGGCCATCACCAGCGGCAGACCGAAGAACAGGTGGAAAAGCACGTCCGGCCGCAGGAACAGGTGATCGGTATTTTCCATCCGGAGTAGCGTTATCGGGCGCGATTTTTTATGCTGAAGGGTACAGCGGGAAAGATTTCCGATACAATCTGTCCGGTTAAGGCGTGGCCCCCATGACGGTTGCGTCCAAGTATCCAACGGTAGGAGATATCATGAAAGTAGCAAAAGACTTGGTGGTCAGCCTGGCTTATCAAGTACGTACAGAAGACGGTGTTTTGGTTGATGAGTCTCCGGTGAGTGCGCCGCTGGACTATCTGCATGGGCATGGTTCACTGATTGCGGGTCTGGAAAAAGCACTCGAAGGCCACGAAGCGGGCGATCGTTTTGACGTGAATGTTGGCGCTAACGATGCGTACGGCAACTACGACGAGAACCTGGTGCAGCGCGTACCGAAAGACGTCTTTATGGGCGTTGATGAGTTGGAAGTGGGTATGCGCTTCCTGGCTGATACCGATCAGGGCCCAGTGCCGGTCGAAATCACCGAAGTGGACGGCGACCACGTAGTGGTTGACGGTAACCACATGCTGGCGGGTCAGAACCTGAACTTCAACGTGGAAGTTGTCGCGATCCGCGAAGCTACCGCTGAAGAACTGGCTCATGGCCACGTACATGGCGAGCACGATCATCACCACGACCATGAACACGGTGAAGGCTGCTGCGGCGGTCATGGCCATGACCACGATCATGACCATGCACACGACCAGGCTCCAGCCAAGAAAGGCGGTTGCGGTAACGGCGGTTGCGGTTGCCACTAATCGCAATGCTGTAACGGCAAAAAAGGGCGGCCCTGGGGCTGCCCTTTTTTATGGTTTATCAATAATGTGGCGGTGGAGTCTCTTCCGACTGTGAAGCGATCATCGACGTCTGGCTCGAACGCAGTTTATCGGTCAGCACGCGCAGGTGCTCTTGTAATTTCAGCATTTCAAACTGATGCTGCACCACGATCTGATTGAGCTCTTCGATGGTGACTTCCTGGAAGGCCTGACGACTCTCCAACTCTTCCAGCCGCAGTAACAGGCTGTGGTTATCGGCGTTGTGCATGGTGCTACCTCTGACGCGGTTTAATCCTGAATCTGACGCTATGTTAACAGCTGCCGCCGGCTTTGCGCTGCGCTATTTCACCCCGTTTCGCGGGGGGGATAACCGAACGCGTCACAGCACTGTGTAAAGTGCTGAAAAATAGAGCGCTTACCTTGGGCAGATTTGTTACCGTTGGGCATCGGATGATGGAAAAATCTGATTTATCATACGGGTAGCAGATTAAAGGAAACTTCTGTTTAAAGCTGGAGTCACACTTTGACTCGATTGGTTACCTGTGTGACTGTTTTGTTTTGTTTCGGACAGCTATAGTAGCCCGGTTATCTTACTTAATGATTGTTTGGGGCATCGCTTCAGACACTGGAGAAATGGATGAAATCTTTGTTTAAAGTCACGCTTCTGGCAACCACCATGGCTTTTGCTTTGAATGCGACCCAGGTCATGGCTGCCGATGCAGCTAAACCAGCAGAAGCGGCTAAAGCTGCCGACGCGGCACCAAGCACTGGCAAGTTCAAGAGCGATGACGAGCAAGCGGCTTACGCACTGGGTGCATCCCTGGGCCGTTACATGGACAACTCACTGAAAGAGCAAGAAAAACTGGGCATTAAACTGGACAAAGACCAGTTGATCTCAGGCGTTCAGGACGCTTTTGCCAACAAGAGCAAGCTGAACGATGCAGATATCGAAAAAACCCTGCAGAGCTTTGAAGCCCGCGTGAAGGCTTCCGCTCAGGCGAAGATGGAGCAGGACGCGAAAGATAACGAAGCGAAAGGCACCAAGTACCGTGATACCTTCGCTAAAGAAAAAGGCGTGAAGAAAACCGAGTCTGGCCTGCTGTACCAGGTAGAGAAACCAGGTACCGGCGCGGCGCCTAAAGACAGCGATACCGTGGTGGTGAACTACAAGGGCACCCTGACCGACGGTACCGAGTTTGATAACTCTTATACCCGTGGCGAGCCACTGTCATTCCGTCTGGACGGTGTGATCCCAGGCTGGACTGAAGGCCTGAAACACATCAAGAAAGGCGGCAAAATCAAGCTGGTTATCCCACCGGCGCTGGCCTACGGTAAAACTGGCGTCCCGGGTATTCCGGCTAACTCCACTCTGGTGTTCGACGTCGAGCTGCTGGATGTGAAAGCCGCGCCGAAAGCGGATGCCAAGGCTGAGAAACCGGCTGACGCAGCGGCTGATGCCAAAGCGCAGTAAGTCTGCCTGAGCCCCACACCGCCGCGAACATTCTTCGCGGCGGTGTTCATTTCAGCCTGCCAAATCAGGCGTAACTTTTACTACCTCCCCCACTGATCGCTTGACGCCTGCCGGGCATCGGGCTTAACGTCAATACCACGCGCAAACGCAAGGACTTTACTCTGGCTGTTTTGCTAGACTAATTATCCGGACTTATAAGTCATGCGCCTGCCCCTTAGGGCGTGTACCTAAAACTGTTCCTGGCCGTCAAGGCTAGCGGACGCACATCGTGCTGTTTCAGACTGATATCAGCCAGCCACCCTGCGTAATCACAAGGGTGTGCCGCCTGTGGAAGGGAACCCGCACGAGCAGTTTTAGCTGCGCCCCCTGGCACAGGCGATCTTTGAGGGTGGTATTTTCGATGTCTAATTCGCTTTTATCCAGCGAAGCCAGCGAACTTGATTTGCTGAACGAACGTCCGTTTACCCAAACGGATCATGAAATTTTGAAGTCTTACGAAGCGGTAGTTGATGGCCTGGCGATGTTGATCGGCGGGCATTGCGAGATCGTGCTGCACGCACTGGAAGACTTGAAATGCTCGGCGGTACGTATTGCCAATGGTGAGCATACCGGGCGGCAAATCGGTTCGCCGATCACCGATCTGGCGCTACGTATGTTGCATGACATGGCCGGCAATGACAGCAGCGTATCGCAAGCCTATTTTACCCGCGCCAAGAGCGGTGTGCTGATGAAGTCAGTGACTATTGCCATTCGCAATCGCGAGCAGCGAGTGATCGGCCTGCTGTGCATTAACATGAACCTCGACGTGCCTTTCTCCCAGGTGATGCAGACCTTTATGCCACCGGAAACCCAGGAGGTGGCCCCTTCGGTCAACTTTGCGTCCTCCGTTGACGACTTGGTGGCTCAAACGCTGGAGTTCACCATCGAAGAAGTTAATGCCGATCGCAATGTCTCCAACAATGCCAAAAATCGTCAGGTGGTACTGAACCTCTATGAGAAAGGCATTTTTGACATCAAGGATGCGATTAACCAGGTGGCGGATCGCCTGAATATCTCCAAGCACACCGTGTATCTGTACATCCGCCAGTTCAAAAGCGGCGATTTGGTGGGAACTGACCGCTGATGCTGAATTACTGCCTTTTGGTCACCGGCCCGGCGTATGGTACTCAGCAGGCCAGTAGCGCCTACCAGTTTGCTCAGGCTTTGCTGGCGAAGGGGCACCGCCTCTCCAGCGTGTTTTTTTACCGTGAAGGGGTGTTGAACGCCAACCTGCTGACGGCGCCTGCCAGTGATGAGTTTGATTTGGTCCGCGGCTGGGTACAATTGGCGCAGCAGCACGGCATCGAGCTCAATGTCTGCGTTGCAGCGGCGTTACGACGTGGGATAACCGATGAGCAGGAGGCGGCACAACAGGGGCTGCCTGTGGCCAACCTACAGCCGGGTTTTATCCTCAGCGGGTTAGGCTCACTGGCTGAGGCTGCGCTGAGCAGTGACCGCCTGGTGCAGTTCTGAGAGAATTTATGAAACGAGTTGCTTTTGTTTTTACCCAGGGGCCTCACGGCAACGCCGGCGGCAGGGAAGGGCTTGATGCGTTACTGGCCACCTCGGCGCTAAGCGAAGATCTGGGCGTGTTTTTTATCGGTGACGGCGTATTGCAGCTATTGCCGGGGCAGCAACCGGAAAAAATCCTCGCTCGCAATTACATCGCCACCTTTGGTGTACTGCCATTGTATGACGTTGAACAGTGCTATCTGTGCCAGGCATCCTTGCAGGAACGGGGTCTGAGTCAGGTGACTGACTGGGTGCTGGACGCCGAGGTATTGGCACCGGATGCGCTGCGCCAGCAATTGGCCGGCTACGATGCGGTGATGACTTTTTAGGAAATCCTTATGCTGTATACCCTCAGCCGTTCCCCCACTCAATGTGATTTGCCTGCGTTGCTGCGCCTGACAGCAGCGGGCGACGACCTGCTGCTGTTACAGGATGGTGTGCTGGCCGGCCTGGCCGGGAGTGCGCATCTTGAATTGCTGCTCAACGCCCCCATATCACTTTATGCACTGCAAGATGACCTGGAGGCCAGAGGTCTGATTGGTCATTTTTCGCACAAAATCACTGCCATCGGCTATAATCACTTCGTTGAATTAACCGAGAAGCATCGCAGCCAAATGTCCTGGTGATGAGAGTAATGTTGTATATTTCTTGACACCTCTACTGCTCAGCCATAAAATTCTGCGTCCCGTACTTTGCCTGTAGTGCATACGGGGGGATTTATCACATGTTTACGAAGCAACAAACGAAGCAAAAACCAGGAGCTTTTTAATGGCAACAATTAATCAGCTGGTACGCAAACCACGCTCTGTGAAGGCTGCTAAAAGCAACGTTCCAGCGCTGGAAGCTTGCCCGCAGAAACGTGGCGTATGTACTCGCGTATATACCACCACTCCTAAGAAACCAAACTCCGCACTGCGTAAAGTATGCCGTGTGCGTTTGACTAACGGTTTTGAAGTTACCTCCTACATCGGCGGTGAAGGTCATAACCTGCAGGAACACTCCGTGATCCTGATCCGTGGCGGTCGTGTAAAAGACTTGCCAGGTGTGCGTTACCACACAGTCCGTGGTGCACTTGACTGCTCCGGTGTTAAAGACCGTAAGCAAGCTCGTTCCAAGTACGGCGTGAAGAAGCCAAAGGCTTAATGGTTCTCCGTTAAGTAAGGCCAAACATTTTCACTTTAATGTCAAAATAAACTCGTAGAGTTTTGGACAATCCTGAATTAACAACGGAGTATTTCCATGCCACGTCGTCGCGTAATCGGCCAACGTAAAATCCTTCCAGATCCTAAGTTCGGATCCGAACTGTTGGCCAAATTTGTAAACATCCTGATGGTAGATGGTAAAAAATCTACTGCAGAAGCAATCGTCTATACCGCGCTGGAAACCCTGGCTCAGCGTTCTGGTAAAGATCACCTGGAAGCTTTCGAAGTAGCTCTCGACAACGTTCGCCCGACTGTAGAAGTTAAGTCGCGCCGCGTTGGTGGTTCTACTTATCAGGTACCAGTTGAAGTCCGCCCGGTCCGTCGTAATGCTCTGGCAATGCGCTGGATCGTTGATGCTGCTCGTAAACGCGGTGATAAATCCATGGCTCTGCGCTTGGCGAACGAACTTTCTGATGCAGTTGAGAACAAAGGTTCTGCTGTTAAGAAACGTGAAGACGTTCACCGTATGGCAGAAGCCAACAAGGCGTTCGCCCACTACCGCTGGTAATTGCCACGCAGTAGTTATGCTAACCAAGCGGGCGCTTCAAGAAGCCAACCCGCTTGGGTTAACTGAACTTGAACGCCTAAGGCAATAGAGGAATCAAATGGCTCGTAAAACACCCATTGAGCGCTATCGTAACATCGGTATCAGCGCCCACATCGACGCCGGTAAAACGACCACTACCGAACGTGTTTTGTTCTACACCGGTGTAAACCACAAAATCGGTGAAGTGCACGACGGCGCAGCTACCATGGACTGGATGGAGCAGGAGCAGGAACGTGGTATTACCATCACGTCCGCTGCGACTACCTGTTTCTGGTCTGGTATGGCTAAGCAGTTCGACGCACACCACATCAACATCATCGACACCCCAGGACACGTTGACTTCACCATCGAAGTAGAACGTTCCATGCGTGTTCTTGATGGCGCGGTAATGGTTTACTGTGCAGTTGGTGGCGTTCAGCCACAGTCTGAAACCGTATGGCGTCAGGCTAACAAATATAAAGTTCCACGCATCGCGTTCGTTAACAAAATGGACCGCATGGGTGCTAACTTCCTGAAAGTTGTTGATCAGATTGAAAAACGTCTGGGCGCAACTCCGGTTCCTCTGCAGCTGGCTATCGGCGCAGAAGAGAAATTCACCGGTGTTGTTGACCTGGTGAAAATGAAAGCCATCAACTGGAACGAAGCCGATCAGGGCGTGACCTTCGAATACGAAGAGATCCCGGCTGATATGCAAGAACTGGCTGAAGAATGGCGTCAGAAGCTGGTTGAGTCCGCTGCTGAAGGTTCTGATGAGCTGATGGAGAAATTCTTTGGTGGCGAAGAGCTGACTGAAGAAGAGATCAAAACTTCTCTGCGTAAGCGCGTTCTGAACAACGAAATCATCCTGGTTACCTGTGGTTCTGCGTTTAAAAACAAAGGCGTACAGGCAATGCTGGATGCTGTTGTTGAGTATCTGCCAGCACCAACTGACGTTGCAGCAATCAACGGCATTTTGGATGACGGTAAAGACACTCCAGCAGTTCGTCGTTCTGACGATGCTGAGCCGTTCTCTGCTCTGGCGTTCAAAATCGCAACTGACCCATTCGTGGGTAACCTGACGTTCTTCCGTGTTTACTCCGGTCTTGTTAACTCAGGTGACACTGTATTTAACCCAGTGAAATCTCAGCGTGAACGTCTGGGCCGTATCGTTCAGATGCATGCCAACAAGCGTGAAGAGATCAAAGAAGTTCGTGCAGGCGACATCGCTGCAGCTATCGGTCTGAAAGACGTGACTACCGGTGACACTCTGTGTGATCCGAACAACGTGATCATTCTGGAGCGCATGGAGTTCCCTGAGCCGGTAATCTCCGTTGCAGTTGAACCAAAAACCAAAGCTGACCAGGAAAAAATGGGTCTGGCTCTGGGCCGTCTGGCGAAGGAAGATCCATCATTCCGCGTATGGACTGACGAAGAATCAGGTCAGACTATCATCGCAGGTATGGGTGAACTTCACCTGGACATCCTGGTTGACCGTATGCGTCGTGAATTCAACGTTGAAGCTAACGTGGGCAAACCTCAGGTTGCTTACCGTGAAGCGATTCGTTCGAAAGTTACCGATATCGAAGGTAAACACGCCAAGCAGTCTGGTGGTCGTGGTCAGTATGGTCACGTTGTGATCGACATGTACCCACTGGAGCCGGGCTCAAATCCGAAAGGTTTCGAGTTCATCAATGACATTAAAGGTGGTGTGATCCCAACGGAATACATCTCTGCCATTGATAAAGGCCTTCAGGAACAGCTTAAATCTGGTCCGCTGGCGGGTTACCCGGTAGTTGATCTCGGTGTGCGTCTGCATTTCGGTTCTTACCACGATGTTGACTCCTCCGAATTGGCGTTTAAACTGGCCGCTTCTATCGCCTTTAAAGATGGCTTTAAGAAAGCGAAACCTGTTTTGCTTGAGCCAATCATGAAGGTTGAAGTTGAAACGCCGGAAGAGAACACTGGTGACGTCATCGGTGACCTTAGCCGTCGTCGTGGTCAACTGAAAGGTCAGGAATCCAACGCTACTGGCGTTCAGATTCACGCTGAAGTTCCGTTGTCCGAGATGTTCGGTTACGCAACTCAACTGCGTTCTCTGACCAAAGGCCGTGCTTCTTACTCCATGGAGTTCCTGAAGTACGATGATGCGCCGAACAACGTCGCTCAGGCCGTTATTGAAGCCCGTGGTAAATAAGCTTTCGGGTTTAACACATTGATCAGTGCTCTCTCCATGAGGGGAGAGCATAAGAGTAAGGAATATAGCCGTGTCTAAAGAAAAATTTGAACGTTCCAAACCGCACGTTAACGTTGGTACTATCGGCCACGTTGACCACGGTAAAACTACCCTGACTGCAGCAATCACCACCGTTCTGGCTAAAACCTACGGCGGTTCTGCACGTGCTTTCGACCAGATCGATAACGCGCCAGAAGAAAAAGCTCGTGGTATCACCATCAACACTTCTCACGTTGAATATGACACCCCAAGCCGTCACTACGCGCACGTTGACTGCCCAGGGCACGCCGACTACGTTAAAAACATGATCACCGGTGCTGCTCAGATGGACGGCGCTATCCTGGTTGTTGCTGCGACTGACGGCCCTATGCCTCAGACCCGTGAGCACATCCTGCTGGGTCGTCAGGTTGGCGTTCCTTTCATCATCGTATTCATGAACAAATGT
>NZ_SRIA01000022.1:0-25905 GCF_004684015.1 Serratia proteamaculans | reverse complement strand
CGAACGTGGTCAGGTACTGGCTAAACCAGGTTCTATCAAGCCACACACCAAATTCGACTCAGAAGTTTACATCCTGAGCAAAGAAGAAGGTGGTCGTCACACTCCATTCTTCAAAGGCTACCGTCCACAGTTCTACTTCCGTACAACTGACGTGACCGGTACCATCGAACTGCCAGAAGGCGTTGAGATGGTAATGCCTGGCGATAACGTGAACATGGTTGTTACCCTGATTCACCCAATCGCGATGGACGACGGTCTGCGTTTCGCAATCCGTGAAGGCGGCCGTACTGTTGGCGCTGGTGTTGTTGCTAAAGTTATCGCTTAATCGCGAATAATTTTTCGACACAAAAAGAGGGCACTTCGGTGCCCTTTTTTTATGCAATTTTCCCAAATCTTAATTGAAATAAAAAGTATTCCTATTTAGACTTACGACATTGGTTAAGAAGTGAGTCCCTCTATGTATGTATGTCTGTGTAATGCCGTGACTGACAAAGCAATCCGCAAGGCCGTGCGTCAGCACAATCCACATACCATGAAACAACTGCGTGAGCTTGTACCTATTGGTACCGATTGTGGAAAGTGCATTCGTCAGGCGAGACAGATTATGGTGGAGGAAAGCGGAACCATTATCCATATGCACGAAGTTGCCTAACTAAAGGTAAGGTTATTTTTTGACTCTTGGCTTTCAGCTTCTACACTTTTAGAACTGGCCAGGAGGAGTTACCTATGAAAGGCGATAAAAAGATCATTGCTCACCTCAACAAACTGCTCGGTAACGAGCTGGTTGCCATCAATCAATATTTCCTGCACGCCCGAATGTTCAAAAACTGGGGTTTAACTCGCCTCAATGATAAGGAATACCACGAGTCGATCGACGAAATGAAACATGCCGACCGTTACATCGAGCGTATTTTGTTTTTGGAAGGTATCCCGAATTTGCAGGACCTCGGCAAGTTGAATATTGGCGAAGATATTGAAGAAATGCTGCGTTCCGATTTGGCCCTGGAGTTGGACGGTGCCAAAAGTCTTCGTGAAGGCATTGCTTACGCCGATTCCATCCATGACTATGTCAGCCGCGATTTGATGATAGAGATCCTGGCAGATGAAGAAGAGCATATCGACTGGCTGGAAACCGAACTGGATTTGATCGATCGCCTGGGGATTCAGAACTACGCCCAAGCCCAACTTTAACATTGTAAAAACGGTATCCCCCACTTAACAACAATGCTTCCCTGCCGGCATGTCTTATCCCCGGCAGGGCAGGGGAGTAGCCTCAACGCCTTATCTGATTTCCTCGCCTTCCACAGCTCCTGGCTTACCGAACCGCCATCTAAGACCTAAAACTGCAATAAATGTCGATATCCTGAGCATATTTCCATCTGCGCCTTGCTTCTCGCTCTGTTTTGCGTATAATGCGCGGGCTTACCTAATCTTGGTAAGCCTGATTTTAGCGAATCAGTCGATAGGCAAGTTCGTTTTGCCCTTCGAACAATACTCCCGATATGGGGGTTATATGTTGACGATTACACTCCCCCATCAATCGAAATGGGTGTGAGGAGTAATTATTTACGTTTATAAATAATTGGAGCTCTGGTCTCATGCAGAACCAAAGAATCCGTATCCGCCTGAAAGCGTTTGATCATCGTCTTATCGATCAATCAACCGCGGAAATCGTCGAGACTGCTAAGCGCACTGGTGCGCAAGTCCGTGGTCCGATCCCGCTGCCAACTCGCAAAGAGCGCTTTACCGTTCTGATCTCTCCGCACGTTAACAAAGACGCGCGTGATCAGTACGAGATTCGCACTCACAAGCGTCTGGTTGACATCGTTGAGCCAACCGAGAAAACCGTTGATGCTCTGATGCGTCTGGATCTGGCTGCTGGTGTAGACGTGCAGATCAGCCTGGGTTAATCAGGTCATTGAGCGATTGAGAGGTTGAAACAATGATTGGTTTAGTCGGTAAGAAATTGGGTATGACTCGTATCTTCACTGAAGATGGCGTTTCTATCCCAGTAACCGTGATTGAAATTGAAGCGAACCGCGTGACTCAGGTTAAAGACCTGGCTAACGACGGGTACCGTGCTGTGCAGGTTACTACCGGTAGCAAAAAAGCTAACCGCGTAACCAAGCCGGAAGCGGGCCATTTCGCTAAAGCTGGCGTTGAAGCTGGCCGTGGTCTGTGGGAATTCCGCACTGCTGAAGGTGAAGAATTTACTGCAGGTCAAAACATCAGCGTTGAAATCTTCGCTGAAGTTAAAAAAGTCGATGTTACCGGTACTTCTAAAGGTAAAGGTTTTGCTGGCACTGTAAAGCGCTGGAACTTCCGTACCCAAGACGCTACCCACGGTAACTCCTTGTCTCACCGCGTTCCGGGTTCTATCGGTCAGAACCAGACTCCGGGCAAAGTGTTCAAAGGCAAGAAAATGGCTGGCCACCTGGGTGACGAGCGTGTAACCGTTCAAAGCCTGGACGTAGTACGTGTTGACGCTGAGCGCAACCTGCTGCTGGTTAAGGGTGCTGTACCGGGCGCAACCGGTGGCAACCTGATCGTTAAACCAGCTGTGAAGGCGTAAGGGGATAGCAATGGAATTAGTATTGAAAGACGCGCAAAGCGCGCTGACTGTTTCCGAAACTACCTTCGGTCGTGACTTTAACGAAGCGCTGGTACACCAGGTTGTTGTTGCTTATGCAGCAGGTGCCCGTCAAGGTACTCGTGCTCAGAAGACCCGTGCTGAAGTAACTGGTTCCGGTAAAAAACCGTGGCGCCAGAAAGGTACCGGCCGTGCGCGTTCAGGTTCTGTAAAGAGCCCGATCTGGCGTTCAGGTGGCGTGACCTTTGCTGCGAAGCCTCAGGACCACAGTCAGAAAGTAAACAAAAAGATGTACCGCGGCGCGCTGAAAAGCATTCTGTCCGAACTGGTACGTCAAGATCGTCTGATCATTGTCGAGAAGTTCTCTGTAGAAGCGCCTAAAACTAAGCTGCTGGCACAGAAACTGAAAGATATGGCTCTGGAAGATGTGCTGATCGTAACCGGCGAACTGGATGAGAATCTGTTCCTGGCTGCTCGCAACCTGTACAAGGTTGACGTGCGCGATGTAGCAGGTATCGACCCGGTTAGCCTGATCGCCTTCGACAAAGTGGTTATGACTGCTGATGCTGTGAAGCAAGTTGAGGAGATGCTGGCATGATCCGTGAAGAACGTCTGCTGAAAGTGCTGCGTGCACCGCACGTATCTGAAAAAGCATCCGCTGCGATGGAAAAAACTAACACCATCGTTCTCAAAGTTGCCAAAGACGCGACCAAAGCAGAAATTAAAGCTGCAGTGCAGAAACTGTTTGAAGTCGAAGTCGAAGACGTTAACACCCTGGTAGTTAAAGGGAAAGTGAAGCGTCACGGTCAGCGTGTTGGTCGTCGTAGCGACTGGAAAAAAGCTTACGTCACCCTGAAAGAAGGCCAGAATCTGGACTTCATCGGCGGCGCAGAGTAAGTCGGAGGAGTAAGAACAATGGCAATTGTTAAATGTAAACCTACATCTCCGGGTCGTCGCCACGTTGTTAAAGTGGTTAACCCTGAGCTGCACAAGGGTAAACCTCATGCCCCGCTGCTTGAGAAACTGAGCAAAAGCGGTGGCCGTAACAACAATGGCCGTATCACCACCCGTCATATCGGTGGTGGCCACAAGCAACATTATCGTCTGGTTGACTTCAAACGCAACAAAGACGGTGTGGCTGCAGTGGTTGAGCGTCTGGAGTACGATCCGAACCGTTCCGCGAACATCGCGCTGGTTCTGTACAAAGACGGCGAACGCCGTTATATCCTGGCGCCGAAAGGTCTGAAAGCTGGTGACCAGATCCAATCTGGCGTTGATGCTGCAATCAAGGTAGGTAACGCCCTGCCAATGCGCAACATCCCAGTGGGTTCAACGGTTCATAACGTAGAAATGAAACCAGGTAAAGGCGGTCAAATCGCTCGCTCTGCTGGTGCCTACGTTCAGATCGTTGCACGTGATGGTTCCTACGTAACTCTGCGTCTGCGCTCAGGCGAAATGCGTAAAGTTCCAGTTGATTGCCGCGCCACCTTGGGTGAAGTCGGTAACGCTGAACATATGCTTCGCGTTCTGGGTAAAGCAGGTGCTGCACGTTGGCGTGGTATTCGTCCTACCGTTCGCGGTACGGCGATGAACCCGGTAGATCACCCGCACGGTGGTGGTGAGGGTAAAAACTTTGGTAAACACCCAGTAACACCATGGGGCGTTCAGACCAAAGGTAAGAAAACCCGCAGCAACAAGCGTACTGATAAGTTCATCGTACGTCGCCGTAGCAAAAAATAATTAGAGGATAAGCCATGCCACGTTCTCTCAAGAAAGGTCCTTTTATTGACCTGCACTTGCTGAAGAAGGTAGAGAAAGCGGTGGAAAGCGGTGACAAGAAGCCTTTGCGCACTTGGTCCCGTCGTTCAACGATCTTTCCTAACATGATCGGTTTGACCATCGCTGTCCATAATGGTCGTCAGCACGTACCAGTGTTCGTTTCCGATGAAATGGTCGGTCACAAACTGGGTGAATTCGCGCCGACTCGCACTTATCGCGGCCATGCGGCTGATAAAAAAGCTAAAAAGCGCTAAGGTAGGAGGAAGAGATGGAAACTATCGCTAAACATCGCCACGCTCGTTCTTCTGCACAGAAGGTCCGCCTTGTTGCAGACCTGATCCGCGGTAAGAAAGTGTCGCAAGCTCTGGAAACTCTGGCCTACACCAACAAGAAAGCTGCTGGTCTGGTTAAGAAAGTGCTGGAGTCTGCCATTGCTAACGCAGAACACAACGATGGCGCTGACATCGATGATCTGAAAGTCACGAAAATCTTCGTAGACGAAGGCCCAAGCATGAAGCGCATTATGCCTCGTGCAAAAGGTCGTGCAGATCGCATCCTGAAGCGCACCAGCCACATTACTGTGGTTGTGTCCGATCGCTGAGACTCTGGAGACTAGCAATGGGTCAGAAAGTACATCCTAATGGTATTCGCCTGGGTATTGTCAAACCTTGGAACTCTACTTGGTATGCGAATACCAAAGAATTCGCTGACAACCTGGACAGCGACTTTAAAGTTCGTCAATTCCTGATTAAGGAACTGGCGAAAGCTTCCGTTTCTCGCATCGTTATCGAGCGTCCTGCGAAGAGCATCCGTGTGACTATTCACACTGCTCGTCCAGGCATCGTTATCGGCAAGAAAGGTGAAGATGTCGAAAAACTGCGTAAGGTCGTAGCGAACATCGCTGGCGTTCCTGCGCAAATTAACATCGCCGAAGTCCGTAAACCGGAACTTGACGCTAAATTGGTTGCTGACAGCATCACTTCACAGTTGGAACGTCGCGTTATGTTCCGTCGTGCTATGAAGCGTGCTGTACAGAACGCAATGCGTCTTGGCGCTAAAGGTATCAAAGTTGAAGTAAGCGGCCGTCTTGGCGGTGCTGAAATCGCGCGTACCGAATGGTACCGTGAAGGTCGTGTTCCGTTGCATACACTGCGTGCGGATATCGATTACAACACATCTGAAGCGCACACCACTTATGGTGTAATCGGCGTTAAGGTATGGATCTTCAAAGGTGAGATCCTGGGTGGTATGGCTGCAGTTGAACAACCGGAACCGGCTGCTCAACCTAAAAAGCAGCAGCGTAAAGGCCGCAAGTAAGGAGAGTCGCTGATGTTACAACCAAAGCGTACAAAATTCCGTAAGATGCACAAAGGCCGCAACCGTGGTCTGGCGCAGGGTACGGATGTTAGCTTCGGCACTTTCGGTCTGAAAGCTGTTGGCCGTGGCCGTCTGACTGCTCGTCAAATCGAAGCAGCTCGTCGTGCAATGACTCGTGCAGTTAAGCGTCAAGGTAAAATTTGGATCCGTGTATTCCCGGACAAACCAATTACCGAGAAGCCGCTCGAAGTGCGTATGGGTAAAGGTAAGGGTAACGTGGAATATTGGGTTGCCCTGATCCAACCTGGGAAAGTCCTGTACGAAATGGACGGTGTACCAGAAGAGGTCGCCCGTGAGGCATTCAAGCTGGCTGCAGCTAAATTGCCGATCAAAACCACCTTTGTAACTAAGACGGTGATGTAATGAAAGCACAAGAGCTGCGTGAAAAAAGCGTTGAAGAGCTGAACACTGAGCTGCTCAACCTGCTGCGTGAGCAATTTAACTTGCGCATGCAGGCGGCAAGTGGCCAGCTGCAACAAACTCACCTGTTGAAACAAGTGCGTCGTAATGTCGCACGCGTTAAGACTTTACTGACTGAAAAGGCGGGTGTGTAAATGACTGATATTAACCGTACTCTGCAGGGTCGTGTTATTAGTGACAAAATGGAGAAATCCATGGTTGTTGCTATCGAGCGCACGGTGAAGCACCCGATCTACGGGAAATTCATCAAGCGTACGACCAAGCTGCACGTACATGACGAGAACAACGAATGTGGTATCGGTGACGTGGTAGAAATCCGCGAATGCCGTCCACTGTCCAAGACTAAGTCCTGGACGTTGGTTCGCGTTGTAGAGAAAGCGATTCTGTAATAGAGTAGCTGGCTCTAACTTATAAACGGCTCAGAAAATGAGCCGTTTATTTTTTCTACCCATACTCTGGAAGCGGTGTTATAATGCTGCGCCCTTGGTTATGGGGCTTTTCAACGATCTAGTAATAGGTCCTAAAGTTGTAGTTGACATTAGCGGAGCACTAACATGATCCAAGAACAGACTATGCTGACCGTGGCCGACAACTCCGGTGCACGTCGCGTAATGTGTATCAAGGTTCTAGGTGGCTCGCACCGTCGCTACGCAGGCATTGGCGATGTCATCAAAATTACCATCAAGGAAGCAATTCCTCGCGGTAAGGTGAAGAAAGGCGATGTGCTGAAGGCGGTAGTGGTGCGCACCAAGAAGGGTGTACGTCGCCCGGACGGTTCTGTCATTCGCTTCGATGGTAATGCATGCGTTATTTTAAACAATAACAGCGAGCAACCTATCGGTACGCGTATTTTTGGGCCGGTAACTCGTGAACTGCGTAATGAGAAGTTCATGAAAATTATCTCTCTGGCACCAGAAGTACTCTAAGGAGCGAAACATGGCAGCGAAAATCCGTCGTGATGACGAAATTATCGTGCTTACCGGGAAAGACAAAGGTAAACGCGGTAAAGTAAAAAATGTCCTGTCTGCTGGTAAGGTCATTGTTGAAGGTATCAACCTGGTTAAGAAACATCAGAAGCCGGTCCCGGCCCTGAACCAACCAGGTGGCATTGTTGAAAAAGAAGCTGCAATTCAGGTTTCTAACATTGCTCTCTTCAACGCGGCTACCGGTAAGGCTGACCGTGTAGGCTTTAGATTCGAAGACGGGAAAAAAGTCCGTTTCTTCAAATCTAACAGCGAAACTATCAAGTAATTTGGAGTAATACGATGGCGAAACTGCATGATTACTACAAAGACGAGGTAGTCAAACAACTGATGTCTCAGTTTGATTACAACTCTGTCATGCAAGTCCCTCGGGTCGAGAAGATCACCCTGAATATGGGTGTTGGTGAAGCGATCGCTGACAAGAAACTGCTGGATAATGCAGCAGCGGATCTGGCAGCAATCTCCGGTCAAAAGCCGTTCATCACCAAAGCACGCAAATCTGTTGCAGGCTTCAAAATCCGCCAGGGCTATCCGATCGGCTGTAAAGTAACTCTGCGTGGCGAACGCATGTGGGAGTTCTTTGAGCGACTGATTTCCATTGCTGTTCCACGTATCCGTGACTTCCGTGGCTTGTCCGCTAAGTCATTCGATGGCCGTGGTAACTACAGCATGGGTGTGCGTGAGCAAATCATCTTCCCAGAAATCGACTACGACAAAGTCGATCGCGTTCGTGGTTTGGATATTACCATTACCACTACTGCGAAATCTGATGATGAAGGCCGCGCGCTGTTGGCTGCTTTTAACTTCCCGTTCCGTAAGTAAGGCAGGGTTACTGATGGCTAAGCAATCAATGAAAGCACGCGAAGTCGTTCGCGTGAAACTGGCTGAAAAGTACCGCGCTAAACGCGAGGAACTGAAGGCTATCATTTCTGGTGTGAACTCTTCCGACGAAGATCGTTGGGATGCTGTTCTCAAGCTGCAAACTCTGCCGCGTGATTCCAGCCCGTCTCGTCAGCGTAAACGCTGCCGCCAAACTGGCCGTCCACATGGTTATGTGGGCAAATTCGGGTTGAGCCGTATCAAGTTACGTGAAGCCGCTATGCGCGGTGAAGTACCAGGCTTGAAAAAGGCTAGCTGGTAATTACCAATTGAATCACGGGAGTAAAGACAGATGAGCATGCAAGATCCGATCGCGGATATGCTGACCCGTATCCGTAACGGTCAAGCCGCGAACAAAGTTGCGGTCACCATGCCTTCCTCCAAGCTGAAAGTGGCAATTGCCAACCTGCTGAAGGAAGAAGGTTTTATTGAAGATTTCAAAATCGAAGGCGACACCAAGCCTGTTCTGGAACTGGTACTGAAGTACTTCCAGGGCAAGGCAGTGGTAGAAAGCATTCAACGAATCAGCCGTCCTGGTCTGCGCATCTACAAGAAAAAAGATGCACTGCCAAAAGTTATGGCTGGTTTGGGTATTGCTGTTATTTCTACCTCTAAAGGTGTTATGACCGATCGTGCAGCTCGCCAAGCAGGTCTTGGTGGCGAGATTATCTGCTACGTAGCTTAATTCGGGAGGAAAGAATGTCTCGTGTTGCAAAAGCACCCGTCGTCATTCCTGCCGGCGTAGAGGTAAAACTCAACGGTCAGGTTATTTCGATTAAGGGTAAGAACGGCGAGCTGACTCGTACTGTCCACAACGCCGTTGAAGTGAAGCAAGAAGCTAACGCACTGACTTTCGCCCCGCGCGAAGGTTTTGCTAACGCATGGGCCCAAGCGGGTACTACGCGCGCTCTGCTGAACGCAATGGTTGTTGGTGTTACCGAAGGCTTCACCAAGAAGCTTCAACTGGTAGGTGTTGGTTATCGTGCTGCTGTTAAAGGCAACGTGGTGAATTTAGCCTTAGGCTTCTCTCACCCGGTCGATCACCAGCTGCCAGCAGGTATTACTGCTGAATGCCCAAGCCAAACTGAAATCGTGCTGAAAGGCGCTGATAAACAAGTTATTGGCCAGGTTGCTGCAGATCTGCGTGCCTACCGCCGTCCTGAGCCTTACAAAGGCAAGGGTGTCCGTTACGCCGACGAAGTCGTGCGTACCAAAGAGGCTAAGAAGAAGTAAGGTAACACTATGGATAAGAAATCTGCTCGTATCCGTCGTGCGACCCGCGCACGCCGTAAGATCAAAGAACTGGGTGCAACCCGCCTGGTGGTACATCGTACCCCGCGTCACATTTACGCACAGGTAATTGCTCCAAATGGTTCTGAAGTACTGGTAGCCGCTTCTACTGTAGAAAAAGCTATCACAGAGCAATTGAAGTATTCCGGCAACAAAGACGCAGCAGCAGCCGTAGGTAAAGCTCTGGCTGAGCGCGCGTTGGAAAAAGGGATCTCTAAAGTCTCCTTTGACCGTTCCGGTTTCCAATATCATGGTCGAGTCCAGGCACTGGCAGATGCTGCCCGTGAAGCTGGCCTTCAGTTCTAAGGAAGAGGTTTAAGATGGCTCACATCGAAAAACAAGCTGGCGAACTGCAGGAAAAGCTGATCGCGGTAAACCGCGTATCTAAAACCGTAAAAGGTGGCCGTATTTTCAGCTTTACCGCACTGACAGTAGTTGGTGATGGTAACGGTCGCGTTGGTTTTGGCTACGGCAAAGCACGCGAAGTTCCGGCAGCGATCCAGAAAGCGATGGAAAAAGCCCGTCGCGCTATGATTAATGTTGCTTTGAATAGCGGTACCCTGCAGCACCCTGTTAAAGGTGCTCACACGGGTTCTCGTGTGTTCATGCAACCAGCTTCCGAAGGTACCGGTATCATCGCCGGTGGTGCAATGCGCGCCGTCCTGGAAGTTGCAGGGGTTCATAACGTCTTGGCTAAAGCATATGGTTCTACTAACCCGATCAACGTGGTTCGTGCAACTATTGCTGCTTTGGAAGATATGAAATCCCCAGAAATGGTCGCTGCTAAGCGTGGTAAGTCCGTCGAAGAAATTCTAGGGAAATAACCATGGCAAAGACTATTAAAGTAACTCAAACAAAAAGCAGCATCGGCCGTTTGCCAAAGCACAAGGCAACCTTGCTCGGTTTAGGTCTGCGTCGTATTGGTCATACTGTAGAGCGTGAGGATACTCCTGCTGTACGTGGTATGGTCAACTTGGTTTCCTACATGGTTAAGGTTGAGGAGTAACAGATGCGTTTAAATACTCTGTCTCCGGCTGAAGGTGCCAAGCATGCGCCTAAGCGTGTAGGTCGTGGTATTGGTTCTGGCCTGGGTAAAACCGCTGGTCGTGGTCACAAAGGTCAGAACTCACGTTCTGGCGGTGGCGTACGTCGTGGTTTTGAAGGTGGTCAGATGCCTTTATATCGTCGTTTGCCGAAATTCGGCTTCACCTCTCGCAAAGCTATGATCACGGCAGAAGTTCGTCTGTCTGAACTGGCTCTTGTTGAAGGCGACGTAATCGACCTGAACACGCTGAAAGCCGCTAACGTTGTTGGTGTCCAGATCGAATTCGCGAAAGTTATGCTTTCTGGCGAAATCGCTCGTCCGGTTACCCTGCGTGGTCTGCGTGTCACCAAAGGCGCTCGTGCTGCTATCGAAGCTGCTGGCGGTAAAATTGAGGAATAAGTAGCAGATGGCTAAGCAACCAGGATTAGATTTTCAAAGTGCTAAAGGCGGGCTCGGCGAGCTGAAGCGCAGACTTTTGTTTGTAATCGGCGCGCTGATTGTCTTCCGTATCGGCTCTTTTATTCCGATTCCTGGTATCGATGCCACTGTGCTTGCCAAATTGCTCGAGCAGCAGAGAGGCACTATCATTGAAATGTTTAACATGTTCTCTGGTGGTGCCCTCAGCCGTGCTTCTATCTTTGCTCTGGGGATCATGCCGTATATTTCGGCGTCGATCATTATCCAGCTGTTAACAGTGGTTCATCCAGCGTTAGCAGAAATCAAGAAAGAAGGGGAGGCTGGCCGTCGCAAGATTAGCCAGTACACCCGTTACGGTACGCTGGTGTTGGCCATATTCCAGTCGATCGGTATTGCTACCGGTTTGCCGAATATGCCTGGTATGCAAGGTCTGGTGTTAAACCCAGGCTTTGCGTTCTACTTTACTGCAGTAGTGAGCTTGGTGACCGGGACAATGTTCCTGATGTGGCTGGGTGAACAGATTACTGAACGTGGTATCGGTAACGGTATCTCGATCATTATCTTCGCAGGTATTGTAGCGGGACTCCCGCCGGCTGTGGCCCATACTATCGAACAAGCCCGGCAAGGCGACCTGCACTTCCTCCTGTTGCTGTTGGTTGCAGTATTGGTGTTTGCAGTAACCTTCTTCGTTGTTTTCATCGAACGTGGTCAACGTCGTATCGTCGTTAACTATGCGAAGCGTCAACAAGGTCGTCGTGTTTATGCAGCACAGAGCACACACTTACCGTTGAAAGTGAACATGGCAGGGGTTATCCCGGCAATCTTCGCTTCCAGCATTATTCTGTTCCCGGCCACGATTGCATCATGGTTTGGGGGCGGTACCGGTTGGAACTGGCTGACAACGATTTCGCTGTATTTGCAGCCAGGGCAACCGCTTTATGTGTTACTCTATGCGTCTGCAATCATCTTCTTCTGTTTCTTTTACACGGCGTTGGTTTTCAACCCGCGTGAGACAGCAGATAACCTGAAGAAGTCCGGTGCCTTCGTACCAGGAATTCGTCCGGGAGAGCAAACGGCGAAGTATATCGATAAAGTAATGACGCGTTTAACCCTGGTGGGCGCGATGTACATTACTTTCATCTGCCTGATCCCGGAGTTCATGCGTGATGCAATGAAAGTACCATTCTACTTTGGTGGTACCTCGCTACTGATCGTGGTTGTCGTCATCATGGACTTTATGGCTCAAGTGCAAACTCTGATGATGTCAAGTCAGTACGAGTCTGCATTGAAGAAAGCAAACCTGAAAGGCTATAACCGCTAACAGGTTCGTTTGAGAAGTTACGGAGAGTAAAAATGAAAGTTCGTGCTTCCGTCAAGAAATTATGTCGTAACTGCAAAATCGTTAAGCGTAACGGTGTCGTTCGTGTGATTTGCAGCGCCGAGCCGAAGCATAAACAGCGTCAAGGCTGATTATCTCGCATATTTTTCTTGCAAAGTTGGGTTGAGCTGGCTAGATTAGCCAGCCAATCTTTTGTATGTAGCTGCAACATTATTTGAGTATCCTGAAAACGGGCTTTTCAGAATGGTGTTGCCGTATAAAATAGTAGGAGTGCATAGTGGCCCGTATAGCAGGCATTAACATTCCTGATCATAAACATACCGTAATCGCCTTAACGTCGATCTTCGGAATCGGTAAAACCCGCTCACAGTCTATCTGTGCGTCTACGGGTATTGCTGAACATGTTAAGATCAGTGAGCTGTCTGAAGAGCAAATTGAACAGCTGCGTGAAGCAGTCGCCAAATTCACTGTAGAAGGTGATTTGCGTCGTGAAGTTACCCTGAGCATCAAGCGTCTGATGGATCTTGGTACTTACCGTGGTTTGCGTCATCGTCGTGGTCTGCCAGTTCGCGGTCAGCGTACTAAGACCAACGCACGTACCCGTAAGGGTCCGCGTAAACCAATCAAGAAATAATCAGGGTGATTGAATAATGGCAAAGGCACCTGTTCGTACACGTAAGCGTGTAAGAAAACAAGTCTCTGACGGCGTGGCTCATGTCCATGCGTCTTTCAACAACACCATTGTGACTATTACCGATCGTCAGGGTAATGCATTGGGTTGGGCAACTGCCGGTGGTTCTGGTTTCCGTGGTTCTCGTAAGTCAACTCCGTTTGCAGCTCAGGTTGCAGCCGAACGTTGTGCTGACGCAGTAAAAGAATACGGTATCAAGAATCTGGAAGTTATGGTTAAGGGACCGGGTCCAGGCCGCGAATCAACTATTCGTGCTCTGAACGCCGCTGGTTTCCGCATCACTAATATTACTGATGTGACTCCTATCCCTCACAACGGTTGTCGTCCGCCGAAAAAGCGTCGCGTATAACGTAAGCTTTTAGGTTTGTTGGAGAAAGAAAATGGCAAGATATTTGGGTCCTAAGCTCAAGCTTAGCCGCCGTGAGGGCACAGACTTGTTCCTGAAGTCTGGCGTTCGCGCGATCGATACCAAGTGTAAAATTGAACAACCGCCTGGTCAACACGGTGCGCGTAAACCGCGTCTGTCTGACTACGGTGTACAGTTACGTGAGAAGCAAAAAGTTCGCCGTATGTACGGTGTTCTGGAGCGTCAATTCCGTAACTATTACAAAGAAGCAGCACGCCTGAAGGGCAACACCGGTGCAAACCTGTTGCAACTGCTGGAAGGTCGTTTGGACAACGTTGTTTACCGTATGGGCTTCGGCGCTACTCGTTCAGAGTCTCGTCAGTTGGTTAGCCACAAAGCAATTATGGTAAATGGTCGCGTTGTTAACATCGCTTCTTATCAGGTATCTCCGAATGACGTAGTCAGCATCCGCGAGAAGGCTAAAAAGCAATCTCGTGTTAAAGCTTCTCTGGAGCTGGCTGAGCAGCGTGAAAAGCCGACCTGGCTTGAAGTTGATGCTGCTAAGATGGAAGGCGTGTTCAAGCGTATGCCTGAACGTACCGATCTGTCTGCGGACATTAACGAACACCTGATCGTCGAGCTTTACTCCAAGTAAGGCTTAGTACCAAAGAGAGGACACAATGCAGGGTTCTGTGACAGAGTTTCTAAAACCGCGCCTGGTAGATATCGAGCAAGTCAGTTCGACGCACGCCAAGGTGACCCTTGAGCCGTTAGAGCGTGGCTTTGGCCATACTCTCGGCAATGCACTGCGCCGTATTCTGCTTTCGTCTATGCCGGGTTGCGCGGTGACCGAGGTTGAGATTGATGGTGTACTGCATGAGTACAGCACCAAAGAAGGCGTACAGGAAGATATCCTGGAGATCCTGCTCAACCTGAAAGGGCTGGCGGTGAGAGTTCAAGGGAAAGATGAAGTTATCCTTACCCTGAATAAATCTGGCATTGGCCCTGTGACCGCTGCCGACATTACCCATGATGGTGATGTCGAAATCGTCAAGCCTCAGCACGTGATCTGCCACCTGACCGATGAAAACGCTGCTATCAGCATGCGTATCAAAGTTCAGCGTGGTCGTGGTTATGTGCCGGCTTCTGCCCGAATTCATTCGGAAGAAGATGAGCGCCCGATCGGTCGTCTGTTGGTTGACGCCTGCTATAGCCCTGTAGAGCGTATTGCCTACAATGTTGAAGCAGCGCGTGTAGAACAGCGTACTGACCTGGACAAGCTGGTCATCGAAATGGAAACCAATGGCACGATCGATCCTGAAGAGGCGATCCGCCGTGCGGCTACCATCCTGGCTGAACAACTTGAAGCTTTTGTTGACTTACGTGATGTTCGTCAACCAGAAGTTAAAGAAGAGAAACCAGAATTCGATCCGATTCTGCTGCGCCCTGTTGACGATCTGGAATTGACTGTCCGCTCTGCTAACTGCCTTAAGGCAGAAGCTATCCACTACATCGGTGATCTGGTACAGCGTACCGAGGTTGAGTTGCTGAAAACGCCGAACCTGGGTAAAAAATCTCTTACTGAGATTAAAGACGTGCTGGCCTCCCGTGGACTGTCTCTGGGCATGCGCCTGGAAAACTGGCCACCGGCAAGCATTGCTGACGAGTAACCGGATCACAGGTTAAGGTTTTACTGAGAAGGATAAGGTCATGCGCCATCGTAAGAGTGGTCGTCAACTGAACCGTAACAGCAGCCATCGCCAGGCTATGTTCCGTAACATGGCCGGCTCTTTGGTTCGTCATGAGATCATCAAGACGACCTTGCCAAAAGCAAAAGAGCTGCGTCGCGTTGTTGAGCCGCTGATTACTCTTGCCAAGACCGACAGCGTAGCTAATCGTCGTCTGGCATTCGCCCGTACTCGTGATAACGAGATCGTGGCAAAACTGTTTAACGAGCTGGGCCCGCGTTTCGCGAGCCGTGCCGGTGGTTACACTCGCATTCTGAAGTGTGGCTTCCGCGCAGGCGACAACGCGCCGATGGCATACATCGAGCTGGTTGATCGTGCTGAGTCTCAAGCAGAAGTAGCAACTGCAGAGTAATCTGTGGACGCGTGAAAAAACCGGGCTTGCCCGGTTTTTTTACGTCCATAATCAGCCAAACGTGCGTTCTTTCCCCGCCAGACTTAAGATCCCCGCCCCTATCCGCTATGCTAACGCTATTACGCAGACCAATTGAAGGGCATCTCATGTGGTTATTCGATCAATGGGCGGAGCGTCATATCCTTGATGCGCAGGCTAAGGGTGAATTGGATAATCTGCCTGGTCAGGGCCAACCACTCGTATTGGACGATGACAGTGCCGTGCCTGCTGAATTGCGTACTGGTTTTCGCTTGCTTAAAAACGCCGGCTATTTACCCGCAGAGTTAGAAGATCGTAAAGAGGCTTTGAATATAGCTCGTTTGCTGCAGGTGATTGATAGCGATCATCCGGACTATGTTGAACTTGGCAAACGGATGGCTCTGCTGGAACATCGTTTACGACAAGCAGGGATGAGTACCGATTTCTTGCATGGTGAATATCAACGTGCGCTGAGTGGAAAATTTTCACCGGAGGAGGAGTGATGCTTAAAATTGGCCAACTGGCAAAGCTTGCTGACGTGACGCCGGACACCGTGCGTTACTACGAGAAGCAGGGAATGATGGATCATAACATCCGTACCGAGGGTGGTTATCGGTTGTATGACGATCAAGACTTGCAGCGGCTGCGTTTTATCCGTTATGCCAAGCAACTCGGTTTTACGTTGGAAACCATTGCCGAACTGTTATCGATCCGTGTTGATCCGGAGCATCATACTTGCCAGGAGTCGAAGTCGATTGTCGATGCACGGCTCGGTGAAGTGGAGAATAAGCTTAAGGAACTAACGCGGATGCGCGAATCGTTAAAGCGTCTCAGCGATGCCTGTTGCGGCACTGCCCATACCAGCAGCTATTGCTCGATTTTGGAAGCGCTGGAACAGGGCGCCAGTGATGAGAAAGAAAAAAAAGGTGTTTGAGAAGTCACCTGGCTCTTTAATTTTTACACGGGCAGCAGTATTATCGCCACGATTTATATCCATACGTAAACAAGGAGAATTGCCATGACTAAATACCGTCATACCAAAGGCCAGATACAGGACAATGCCATTGAGGCACTGTTGCACGATCCATTATTCCGCCAAAGGATAGAGAAAAATACCAAAGGGAAAGGCAGTTATCGGCGTAAAGACAAACATGCAAAAGGCGGTAACTGGGAGGCCAGTGGTAAACTATCAAAGGATAATTTACCACTGGCCTTCTGGTTTTAAGGTATTAAAAAAGCCATCTGAATAAGATGGCTTTTTAGTAACCCCAGCTAAACTATTTTATAGTTTTGGCTGTTGCTGTTGGCTCAGTAAATCGCGAATTTCAGTCAGCAGTTTTTCTTCTGCAGTTGGCGCAGGTGGCGCTGCCGGCTCTTCTTCCTGTTTACGGCGTACTTTGTTCATTAATTTAATTGCCAGGAAAATAGCGAAGGCAACAATCACGAAATCGAAAATAGTCTGGATGAATGAACCGTAGTTCATTACCACTGCAGGAACCGCGCCTTGAGCTTCGCGTAGTATCAGGTGGAATTGTTTGAAATCAACACCGCCGATCAGCAAGCCCAGTGGTGGCATGATGATATCTGCAACGAAAGACGATACGATCTTACCAAACGCTGCACCAATAATGACACCCACTGCCAAGTCGACCACGTTGCCACGCATGGCAAATTCGCGGAACTCTTTCATCATACTCATAGAACGCACCCCTTGCAGAATTTAATAACTAAAGTTTAACAAAGCAATTTCCCTTTGCCACAAAAGGAGCGAAAAGTTTTATCTCTTTCTGTGGCAGAGAACAACTTCGCAATTATAGACCATTCATTACTACATTTGTTCTACAAGAAGAAAGGACTTGGCTGGAACAGGCGCTCAACATCAGGAACGAACTTTTTGTCGGTTATAAACATAATGACGTGATCGCCCTGTTCGATTTTGCTGCTGCCGTTGGCAATAATAACGTCATCACCGCGCACAATGGCGCCAATAGTAGTGCCCGGCGGCAATTTAATATTTTCAACGGTGCGGCCGACCACTTTTGAGGTACTTTCGTCACCGTGCGCAATGGCTTCGATGGCTTCCGCGACACCACGACGGAGTGAGGAAACGCTGACGATATCCGCTTTCCGCACATGGCCTAACAGCGCTGAAATGGTTGCCTGTTGTGGAGAAATTGCAATATCGATGACGCTGCCTTGTACCAGGTCAACATAGGCGCGGCGCTGAATCAGCACCATTACCTTTTTGGCACCCATGCGTTTGGCGAGCATGGCGGACATGATATTTGCTTCGTCATCGTTGGTGATGGCGATAAAAACATCCACCTGATCAACGTGTTCTTCTGCCAGTAGCTCCTGGTCAGAAGCATCACCATAAAACACGATGGTGTCATGCAGCTGTTCGGCCAGCTCTGCGGCGCGTTGCTGATTACGTTCAATCAACTTCACGTTGTAAGATTTCTCCAACCTTTGCGCCAGGCCTGCGCCGACGTTGCCACCGCCAACAATCATGATGCGCTTATAGGGCTTTTCCAGCCGTTGCAACTCACTCATTACCGCACGGATATGCTGTGAAGCTGCAACAAAGAATACTTCATCGCCAGCCTCAATAATGGTGGAACCCTGCGGGCGAATCGGTCGATCCTGTCGGAAGATTGCGGCGACGCGAGTATCAATGTGCGGCATATGTTCGCGCATTGAAGACAGGGCATTACCCACCAACGGCCCACCGTAATAGGCTTTTACCGCGGCAATGCTGACCTTGCCCTCTGCAAAGTTGACCACCTGCAGCGCGCCTGGATACTCAATCAATTTATAGATGTAGTCGATAACCAGCTGCTCTGGTGAGATCAGGTGGTCAATGGGTACCGCTTCTGGGTGAAACAGCTTCTCTGACTCGCGGATATATTCTGGCGCACGAATACGGGCGATTCGGTTAGGTGTATTAAACAGCGAGTAGGCAATCTGACAGGCAATCATGTTGGTTTCGTCCGAGTTAGTGACGGCAACCAGCATGTCGGCATCTTCCGCCCCCGCTTCCCGGAGTACACGTGGATGAGAGCCGTAGCCTTGAACGACCCGCAGGTCGAACTTATCCTGTAACTGACGCAGGCGGCCGGAATCGGTATCCACGACGGTAATATCGTTATTTTCACCCACCAGGTTTTCTGCCAGTGTCCCGCCAACCTGACCCGCGCCAAGAATAATTATTTTCATTCGCTTCTCTGCTTCACACTGAACCGCTGAAGATTATCTGAAAGGGCGCAACAGCCGCGCCCAGAGTACTGAACAGCTACATTTTAATCAGCTTAGCGTAAAAGAAGCCATCCCCATCCTCTGGATGTGGAAGATTCTGTCGGCCAGGCTGTTGCTGGTTGCCGGTTTCAACCAGACGGGCATCGGCATGACGCTGGAGGAAGGCGCTAACCTGTTCAGCGTTTTCTGCCGGCAAGATGGAGCAGGTGGCATATACCATCACACCTCCACTTTTGAGATGTGGCCAGATGGCCTCGATAATCTCGGCCTGCAGTGCGGCCAGTTCGGCGATATCACTGTCGCGTCGCAACCATTTAATATCTGGGTGACGGCGGATCACACCGGTGGCAGAGCAAGGAGCATCCAGCAAAATGCGATCGAATTGCTTGTCACCGCACCATTGTTGCGGAGTGCGGCCATCGCCTTGCTTCACTTCGGCGTGCAAACGCAGACGTTGCAGGTTTTCTTTGACCCGGCTCAGGCGCTGGTCATCGATATCGACGGCCATCACATGGGCTTTGGGAGCCGCCTCTAAAATATGGGTGGTTTTACCACCGGGAGCTGCGCACAAATCGAGGATCTGTTCACCGTCTTGCGGATCCAGCAGATCGACACAACCCTGCGCGGAGGCATCCTGCACGGTGACCCAGCCGTCGGCAAAGCCTGGCAGATCGGTAACGGCGCAGGGGGCCAGCAGACGCACTGCATCGCGATATTCGGCATGCGGTTCAGCGGCAATGCCGGCCTGTTCCATCAACTGCAAGTAATCTTCGCGCGTATGATGCAAACGGTTGACGCGCAGCCACATTGGCGGCTTCTGATTATTGGCATCGATGATCTGTTCCCACTGTGCGGGATAGGCCTGCTGGATACGTTTCAACAGCCAGCTTGGGTGCAGATAGCGGCTGTCATTATTGGCAGCGCGTTGCAGTAATTCTTCCTGCTGGCGTTGGAACTGGCGCAATACGCCGTTAATCAGGCCTTTAAGCTGCGGGCGCTTCAGCGCTACTGCGCCTTCTACAGTTTCCGCCAGCACCGCATGTGCGGGGATCCGGGTATACAGCAGTTGATATAAGCCGACCATCAACAAATAGTGCAGCGTACGCTGCTTGCCAGTCATTGGCTTGGCCATTAATTGTTGAATACACCATTCCAGTTGCGGCAAGACGCGCAGGGTACCGAAGCACAGTTCCTGCAGCAGAGCGCGATCCTTGTCAGAAATGGTTTTTTGCAGTGACGGCAGGACAGTACTGAGCGACTGGCCCTGATCCAACACCTGGCCGATGGCAATGGCTGCGATGCTGCGGAGATTGTAATTGTTTTTCATAGGCTAAAGCTGATAACGATCGGCATTAAGAAAGAAACAGCCCGGCGATTATTGGCCGGGCAGTGGGGCGGTTTATAACCGGTTGCCCGGTGTAAACCATTCACGACGTGAGTTCAGCAAATCCTGCGCTGACATGGGTTTTTTGCCCGCCGGCTGCAGTTGAATCAGGTTAAGAATACCCTCGGCGGTAGCCACCTGAATGCCGTGCTTGTCAGCATGGATGATGGTGCCAGGTTCTGCATCCGCGTTTTGCGCCAACACCGTTGCCTGCCACACTTTCACCGGTTGATCGTCAATGGTGAAATAACTGACGGGCCACGGGTTGAAGGCACGAACGCAGCGTTCAAGTTGCACGGCGGACAGGTTCCAGTCCAGACGGGCTTCTTCTTTACTCAGTTTTTCGGCATAGGTGACCAGTGCTTCATCCTGCACTTCACGTTTTGCCGTACCTGCAGCCATCTGTTGCAACGTGGTCAGCAAGCCCTGTGGGCCGAGCTGTGCCAGTTTATCGTACAGGCTGGCGCTGGTGTCATCGGCTTCGATCGAGCAGGCGATCTTGTGCATCATATCGCCGGTGTCCAAACCCACGTCCATCTGCATGATGGTAACGCCGGTTTCGTTATCGCCAGCCCACAGTGAACGTTGGATCGGTGCGGCACCACGCCAGCGTGGCAGCAGTGAACCATGGACGTTGATACAACCGAGTCGCGGCATATCCAACACCGCTTTGGGCAGGATCAGGCCATAAGCCACTACCACCATCACATCGGCGTTGAGATCGGCAACCAGGTGCTGGTTCTCTTCCGGGCGCAGTGATTTTGGCTGAAACACCGGTAAATGGTGCTGTTCGGCCAGAACTTTGACTGGGCTGGGCGTCAGCTTATTGCCGCGGCCCGCAGGGCGGTCAGGTTGAGTGAACACCCCGACAATCTGGTGCCCAGATGACAACAGCGCGTCAAGGTGACGCGCTGCGAAGTCTGGAGTTCCGGCGAAAATAATCCGTAAAGAGTCAGACACGTTGATTTCCTGATCGGTTAGGCGCGGGCGTTAAGCTTGGCCATTTTTTCCAGTTTCTGACGGATACGCTGGCGCTTGAGTGGCGACAGGTAATCGACGAACAGCTTGCCAACCAGATGGTCCATTTCGTGCTGGATACAGATGGCCAACAGGTCGTCGGCTTCCAGCTCAAAAGGTTTGCCGTCGCGGTCCAGCGCTCTGATTTTTACAGCAGCGGCGCGCGGGACCAAAGCACGTTGTTCAGGAATGGAAAGGCACCCTTCCTCAATCCCGGTTTCACCGCTTTTTTCCAGCAGTTCCGGGTTGATCAGCACCAGGCGCTGATCGCGGTTCTCAGAAACGTCAATGACGATAATGCGCTGATGGATATCCACCTGTGTCGCAGCCAGGCCAATGCCTTCCTCTGCGTACATGGTTTCAAACATATCATCCACGATGCGCTGGATATTCGCATTGACTTCTTTTACCGGGGCCGCGACTTTGCGCAGCCGGTCATCTGGGTAATGTAATACCTGCAATACTGACATATATCTTGAGATCTGTATCCGAGTGATAAACGAGGTTTAGCTTCTATTCTAGACATTTCCCAGCCTGATTGACAGCATTGCGCACCAATTGCTCGAATTGGTAATACCACCATTTTCTGCGAGGGAACAGGCGATGCAGGCACAGGAAATCGGCTTACGGATGCGCGGTGTCACCGGGCTGGGGGCGGCACAGGCCAGCCAGATAATACGGCAGATGGTGGCGGCTGCAGGAGATCCTTATCCGCTGTTACGGGAATTGGGGCTGAATGACCGGCAGCGGGCCCAGTTTCGTCAGGTGGATCCGCGCTATCTGGCGGCCACGCTCACCTGGCTGGATCAGCCCGGCAATCTGATGTGGATCTACGGTGAGCCCGGCTATCCAGAGCGATTACTGCCTATCGATGATGCTCCGTTATTGCTGCTGGTCAAGGGGAACCCGGAAGCCGCGCAGCAGCCGCAAATTGCCATGGTGGGTAGCCGTCAGTTTAGTCATTACGGTGAGCACTGGGCCAATTACTTTGCCACCGGATTAGTGAACTGCGGGTTTACCATCACCAGCGGGCTGGCGCTAGGCATTGATAGCATCTGCCACCGCGCGGCGTTGGCGGCGGAAGGGAGCACGGTCGCCGTATTGGGCAGTGGCTTGGCCAATATCTACCCGCGCCGGCATCGCCGCCTGGCTGAACGTATCATTGAAAGCGGTGGGGCATTGATCTCTGAATATCTGGCTACCGATCTGCCAATGCCCGACCATTTCCCACGACGAAACCGTATCATCAGCGGATTAAGCCTTGGCGTAGTGGTAATTGAAGCCTCCTTACGCAGCGGAACGCTGATTACTGCACGTTATGCCTTGGAACAGGGGCGTGAGGTTTTCGCCTTACCCGGGGCGCTGGGGAACCCGATGAGCGAAGGCACGCATTGGCTGATCCAACAGGGGGCTTATCTGGTTACCGGGCCGAAAGAGATCGCTGAGCAATTGGGAAGTGGCCTGCATTGGCTGTCGCTGAGCGAAAATACAACTATTTGTGCGTCAGAAGCCGAAGTTGAATTGCCATTTGCCGATGTGTTGGCTAACGTAGGAGATGAGGTGACACCTGTTGACGTCGTCGCTGAACGTGCCGGCCAACCTGTGCCAGAGGTGGTAATCAAATTACTCGATCTGGAGTTAGCAGGGTGGATCGCAGCTGTACCCGGCGGCTATGTCCGAATAAGGAGGGCAGGCCATGTTCGACGTACTGATGTACTTGTTTGAAACTTATATCCACAATGAACCAGAGATGCGCGTCGATCAGGATCAACTGACTGATGATCTCGCTCAGGCGGGGTTTCATCGGGATGATATCTACAACGCGTTGAATTGGCTTGAAAAGCTCGCTGACCTGCAGGAAGGCGAAAATGCGCCGTATTTTATGGATGCCGATCCGCTGGCAATGCGGATTTACACCGAAGAAGAAGGCGTGCGTTTGGATGCCAGTTGCCGTGGTTTCCTCCTGTTCCTGGAGCAGATTCAGGTATTGAACCTCGAAACCCGTGAAATGGTTATCGATCGTGTTATGGCTTTGGATAACACGGAATTCGATCTCGAAGATCTGAAATGGGTGGTGCTGATGGTGCTGTTTAATATCCCCGGATATGAAAGTGCCTATCAGCAAATGGAAGAACTGTTGTTTGAAGTAAACGAAGGTTATCTGCACTGAGCCGATAACATGAATAGAAGAAGTTATGACAAAAGCCGCGATTTTTGCCGCCAGGCAAAATGAACCCTGTCCGGAATGCGGGGCCGAGCTGGTGATCCGCAGTGGTCGCCACGGCCCCTTCCTCGGCTGTACCCGTTACCCTGAATGCCAACATATCCGGCCGTTGAAGGCCCAGGCCGATGGCCATGTCGTCAAAATGCTGGATGGGCAGGAATGTCCGAAATGCCAGGCGACGCTAGCCCTGCGCCAGGGTCGTTACGGTATGTTTATCGCTTGCAGTAACTACCCGGAGTGCGACCACACCGAGGTTATCGATAAACCGGACGAAACCAGCATCAGCTGTCCGCAGTGCGAGCAGGGCAAACTGCTGCAGCGGAAATCGCGCTATGGCAAGGTATTCCACTCCTGCGATCGCTACCCTGAATGCCAGTTTGTTCTCAATTTTAAACCCGTTGCCGGTGAGTGTGAGTATTGCCACTATCCGTTGCTGATGGAAAAGCGCACGGCGAAAGGTCCAACCCTTTGCTGTGCCAGTAAACTTTGCGGGAAACCCGTAGTCACCACAGAATAATGACATCATGAGCTCAGAATCCACAGCCATCTTCACGCCAATTATTGACGCATTGAATAATCAGCAGGTTATTGCCTACCCGACCGAGGCGGTATTTGGTCTGGGTTGCGATCCCGACAGCGAGCAGGCGATCAACACCTTATTGGCACTGAAACAGCGCCCCTGGGAAAAAGGACTGATCCTGATTGCGGCTGATTACGCGCAGTTAACACCTTATATAGATGACACCGCGTTGAACGAACAGCAACGTGCCACGATGTTTGCCAGTTGGCCTGGCCCGGTGACCTGGGTGATCCCTGCCCGCCCCGAAACGCCACGCTTGTTGACCGGTCGTTTCAATTCATTGGCGGTACGCGTCAGCGATCATCCGTTGGTACAACAACTTTGTCGGCAGTTTGGCAAACCGCTGGTCTCGACCAGTGCCAACCTCAGCGGGCAAGAACCTTGCCGTAGTGCCGATGAAGTGCAGCAGCAGTTTGGTGCCGCTTTCCCAGTGCTGGCGGGCAGCGTCGGTGGCCGTCTTAATCCTTCTGAAATCAGAGATGTCCTGACCGGTAAGCAGATCCGTCAAGGCTAGAGGTAACGTGCATGGAGAAGTTTGCAGTATTCGGTAACCCTATCGGCCACAGCAAGTCACCGCGTATTCATGCGCTATTTGCCGCGCAAACAGGTATAGAACATCCCTATGGAACTGTGCTGGCGCCACTGGATGGTTTCGAAACCACTCTACAGACGTTCATTCAGGCCGGTGGCAAGGGAGCGAACGTCACGGTCCCTTTTAAAGAAAATGCTTATGAAGCGGCGACCGAACTGAGTCAACGAGCCTCGTTGGCCGGTGCGGTAAATACCTTAAAGATACTGCCGGACGGTGGATTACTGGGTGACAACACCGATGGGATCGGCTTGCTGACCGATCTTGAGCGCCAGAAGTTGATCCAACCCAGGGATCGTATTCTGCTGGTGGGGGCGGGGGGCGCGGCACGTGGCGCGATCTTGCCGCTACTGTCTTTTGGTTGTGAAGTGGTGCTCACCAACCGTACTTTTAGCCGTGCGCAGACACTGGCGCAGGTATTCCAACATCTGGGTGAAATATCCGCGTTGCCCTTGGATCAACTCGATCAACAGCGGTTTGATTTAGTGATCAATGCTACGGCATCCGGTATCAGCGGTGACATCCCGGCGTTACCGGTTGGTACGGTCAATGGTCATACGCGTTGTTATGACATGTTTTATCAGCAGGGATTAACCCCGTTTCTGGCCTGGGCGCAGCAACAGGGCGCCACAGAATATGCCGACGGTTTAGGGATGCTGGTGGGGCAGGCAGCGCATGCGTTCCTGCTGTGGCATGGTGTGATGCCGGAGATTGAACCGGTATTACGTCAGTTGCGTCAAGAACTGGCAGTGTAGCTCTGAGCCCGTTCCTCTGTGCGGGAACGGGCGCCAGTCAGATATCTTCCGACAAATATTCGTCTTTCCAACGTACATAGTTAGTAGAAGAGTAAAGCAACCCTTCCCGCTCCGCAGCGGTCAATGGGCGAACCTGGCGTGCCGGGCTGCCCATATAGAGATAGCCGCTCTCCAGGCGTTTACCCGGCGCAACCAGGCTGCCGGCACCAATCATCACATCATCTTCGATTACTGCACCATCCAACAGGATCGATCCCATACCTACCAGCACCCGATTGCCAATCGCGCAGCCGTGCAACATGGCCTTGTGCCCCACAGTAACGTCTTCACCGATCAGCAATGGGTAACCCTCAGGGTTATGTTCAGACTTATGGGTTACGTGCAACACGCTGCCATCCTGAATATTGCTGCGTGCACCAATTTTTACTGCGTTCACATCGCCGCGGATAGCAACCAACGGCCAGATACTGACGTCATCGGCCAGCTCAACATTACCGATCACCACACTGGAAGGGTCGATCATGACGCGCAGGCCCAGTTTGGGAGAGTAATGAAGATAAGAACGTACTGCATCAGACATGTAATAGCCTCGCATCGGGATCATATTTAACGGCAATACTAGACGTTGGCGGTGGAATTACAACCAACTGAAGTGATGGATCCTGCGGAAAACGACCCTGATCGCGCAAGATCCACCCGAAAGGGCCGAAAAGTGTGCAAACAGTAAGAAAAGATCAAAAAAGGGGTTGTGCAAAAAACTCGGTTCCCTATAATGCGCCTCCATCGACACGGCGCAAGTGATTCACTTCACACAGCGGCCGGGAAGA
>NZ_SRIA01000021.1:0-544199 GCF_004684015.1 Serratia proteamaculans | reverse complement strand
ATTAGTGTGCTGATATGGCTCAGTTGGTAGAGCGCACCCTTGGTAAGGGTGAGGTCCCCAGTTCGACTCTGGGTATCAGCACCACTTTATTAAAAGTGGGTTTAGAAGTTCGGCGAAAAGAATTAAAAGAATTTGCTTGGCGGCAATAGCGCGGTGGTCCCACCTGACCCCATGCCGAACTCAGAAGTGAAACGCCGTAGCGCCGATGGTAGTGTGGGGTCTCCCCATGCGAGAGTAGGACACTGCCAAGCATCAAACAAAGTACGAAGCCTCATGCGAAAGCATGGGGCTTTTTGCTTTGTGCCTTCCTGAAACGTACAGATCCTGCCTATGCCAAGGCAATGAAACATTTTCACCTTCCGGTTGAACGCTCGACATTATGCTAAAAAGACGCTATCTTCGGGCATCTAGAAGTCTAAACGTTTAAATGGATGTGTGAGGGTCAAGCAATGCCGATTCGTGTTCCTGATGAGTTACCTGCAGTCAGCTTTTTGCGCAATGAGAATGTCTTTGTGATGACATCCTCTCGGGCAAAAACACAGGAAATCAGGCCATTGAAAGTGCTGATCCTTAACCTGATGCCAAAGAAGATCGAGACGGAAAACCAATTTTTACGTCTGCTTTCCAACTCTTCGCTGCAAATTGACATCCAACTGCTGCGTATCGACAGCCGTGAGTCGAAGAACACGCCGGCAGAACATCTGAACAACTTTTACTGTGATTTTGAAGATATCCAGGATGAGAACTTTGACGGCCTGATTGTCACTGGTGCTCCTTTGGGGCTGGTTGATTTCTGCGATGTCGCCTATTGGCCACAGATAGAACGGGTTATCGACTGGGCCAAGAACCACGTTACCTCCACACTGTTTGTCTGTTGGGCGGTGCAGGCTGCCTTAAACATTCTGTACGGTATCCCGAAGATGACGCGTGAAGTGAAACTGTCGGGGGTTTATCAGCACCAAACACTGCAGCAGCATGCTTTGCTGACTCGCGGTTTTGATGAGACCTTCCTGGCGCCTCACTCACGCTATGCGGACTTCCCTACGGAGATTATCCGCCAGTATACGGATCTGGACATCCTGGCCGAATCAGAGCAAACCGGAGCCTATTTGTTCGCCAGTAAGGACAAGCGACTGGCGTTTGTGACCGGCCACCCGGAGTATGATGCGCTAACGCTGGCTGGCGAGTATTGTCGTGATAACGATGCTGGTCTCAATCCTGTGGTACCGCTGAATTACTTCCCCGATGATAATCCCGAACTCACCCCCAAAGCCTCCTGGCGCAGCCATGGCCATCTGCTGTTTGCCAACTGGCTCAACTACTATGTTTACCAGATTACACCGTACGATCTGCGCCATATGAACCCGACCCTCGAGTAACACTTTCTTCCTGGCTGGCGGCTGAATCGAGGCCGCCACGTTATGATTTCTTCTGCAAAACCCCCGCTTTCTTCAAAAATATCATTCAACAACAATACCTTATCACTTCCTTTTGATTTTTCTGGAACCGGTTTCCTCATCGGTTTTTGTTGTTACTTAATTTAACTAATTGATAATTAAGTGTTAATAAAATATTTTCATTTAAAATGGAAATGGTTTTTGATTTTTATTTTTAGTTGAGTATTCTTAGATCCAGAGAGAAGAGATCTGACCAGTTAAGGATCGTTTTATACGCCCTGATCCACACTGATTTCTGATGAAGATGCGCCGGCTTAATGGCAACGGCGGTGCGCAACGATAGGAAGGAGCAAGACAATGACGCAACAGATAGTAGGCACGGAATTAACGTTTACGCAGGGTTTTAGCGCTGCTGAGCGGCAGGTGTTGACGGATGACGCGGTCGAATTCCTGGCGGAACTGGTGAGTAAATTTACTCCACAGCGCAACAAACTGTTGGCTGCGCGTGCCTGCTGGCAGCAGAAAATCGATCAAGGCGATCTTCCAGACTTCATTTCGGAAACTGCTTCCATTCGTGAGGGTGAGTGGTCGATCCGCGGCATACCAGAGGATCTGCGCGACCGCCGGGTGGAGATCACCGGCCCGGTTGAACGCAAGATGGTCATCAACGCCCTGAACGCCAATGTGAAGGTGTTTATGGCTGATTTCGAAGACTCACTGGCGCCGAGCTGGGATAAAGTCATCGACGGCCAAATCAACCTGCATGACGCGGTGAACGGCACCATTTCTTACACCAATGAAGCCGGCAAGATTTATCAGTTGAAGCCGAACCCGGCGGTATTGATTGCTCGCGTACGCGGCCTGCATTTGCCGGAAAAACACGTGCAATGGCAGGGGGAAGCGATACCCGGTGGCCTGTTTGATTTTGCGCTGTATTTCTTCCACAACTATCGTCAACTGCTGGCCAATGGCAGCGGCCCTTATTTCTACCTGCCAAAAACCCAGTCCTGGCAGGAAGCGGCCTGGTGGAGCGAAGTCTTCAGCTTTGCCGAAGATCGTTTCTCCCTGCCACGCGGCACCATCAAAGCCACGGTGCTGATCGAGACGCTACCGGCGGTATTTCAGATGGACGAGATCCTGTACCACCTGCGCGATCACATCGTCGGTCTGAACTGCGGCCGCTGGGATTACATCTTTAGCTACATCAAGACGCTGAAAAATCATGCCGACCGGGTATTGCCGGATCGTCAGTCGGTCACCATGGACAAGTCATTCCTTAGCGCCTATTCCCGCTTGCTGATCAAGACCTGCCACAAGCGCGGTGCCTTTGCCATGGGCGGTATGGCGGCGTTTATCCCGAGCAAAGACGCCGAGAAAAATGCCTGGGTGCTGAACAAGGTGCGGGCGGATAAAGAGCTGGAAGCCAATAACGGTCACGATGGTACCTGGGTAGCCCATCCAGGGTTGGCGGATACCGTAATGGAAGTCTTCAGCCGGGTGCTTGGCGAGCGCAGCAACCAACTGGAAGTGCTGCGTGAAAATGACGCGCCAATCAGCGCTGCGCAGTTGCTGGAACCTTGTGACGGTGAGCGTACCGAAGCCGGCATGCGCGCCAATATCCGCGTGGCGGTGCAGTACATCGAAGCCTGGATCTCCGGCAATGGCTGCGTGCCGATTTACGGCCTGATGGAAGATGCGGCGACGGCGGAAATTTCCCGTACCTCTATCTGGCAGTGGATCCACCATGAAAAGAGCCTGAGCGATGGCCAATTGGTCACCAAGGCGCTGTTCCGTCAGATGCTGAAAGAAGAAATGTTGGTAGTACGTGAAGAGTTGGGTGAGGCGCGTTTTAACGCCGGCCGCTTCGAAGAAGCTGCGCGCCTGATGGAACGTATCACTACGCAAGACGAATTAATCGATTTCCTGACTTTACCGGGCTATGAGCTGCTGGCCTGAATCCGTTCCTGACCATTAACCCTACATTATTGAAAAGGATAAAAATTATGTCTACCTCTCGTGCTCAACAGATCCAACAACTGGAACAGGAATGGAAATCGGCTCGCTGGGAAGGCATCACCCGCCCGTACAGCGCGGAAGACGTCATTAACCTGCGCGGTTCGGTTAACCCGGCTTGCACCCTGGCACAGAACGGTGCCGCCAAACTTTGGGAATTGCTGCACGGTAAATCACGCAAAGGCTACGTCAACAGTCTGGGGGCGCTGACCGGCGGCCAGGCGCTGCAGCAGGCCAAGGCCGGTATCGAGGCAATTTACCTGTCTGGTTGGCAGGTGGCGGCGGATGCCAACACCGCGTCTGCAATGTACCCGGACCAGTCGCTGTACCCGGTTGACTCTGTACCGGGTGTGGTTGAGCGTATCAACAACACCTTCCGCCGCGCCGATCAGATCCAGTGGGCCAACAAAATTGAACCCGGCAGTAAAGGTTACACCGACTACTTCCTGCCGATCGTCGCCGATGCCGAAGCCGGCTTTGGCGGCGTGCTGAATGCTTTCGAACTGATGAAGGCGATGATTGAAGCCGGCGCGGCCGGGGTGCACTTCGAAGACCAACTGGCGGCGGTGAAAAAGTGTGGCCATATGGGCGGCAAAGTGCTGGTGCCAACCCAGGAAGCGATCCAGAAATTGGTTGCTGCGCGTCTGGCGGCCGATGTGCTCGGCGTGCCGACGCTGGTTATTGCGCGTACTGATGCTGATGCTGCCGATTTGCTGACTTCTGACTGTGACCCGTACGATCGCGAATTTGTGTCCGGTGAGCGCACTGCTGAAGGTTTCTTCCGCACCCATGCCGGTGTTGAGCAGGCGATCAGCCGTGGCCTGGCCTATTGCCCTTACGCTGACCTGGTGTGGTGCGAAACCTCCACGCCGGATCTGCAGGCAGCCAAGCGCTTTGCCGATGCAATCCATGCCAAATTCCCGGGCAAACTGCTGGCATACAACTGCTCGCCGTCATTCAACTGGAAAAAGAACCTGGACGACCAGACGATTGCTCGCTTCCAGGAAGAGCTGTCGGCGATGGGTTACAAGTACCAGTTCATCACGCTGGCGGGTATCCACAGTATGTGGTTCAACATGTTTGACCTGGCGCATGCCTATGCGCAGGGAGAGGGCATGAAGCACTACGTCGAAAAAGTGCAGCAACCAGAGTTCGACGCCGTGGCTCGTGGTTACACTTTTGCCTCACACCAGCAGGAAGTGGGCACCGGTTACTTCGACAAGGTGACCACCATTATTCAGGGCGGTGCTTCATCGGTTACCGCGCTGACCGGTTCGACGGAAGAACAGCAGTTCTGAGGCGGCAACGCTGACAAGTTGTAACCTGGAGCCTGCTTATGCAGGCTCTGTTTTCTGGCGGGAGGTAAGGATGGCAGCAAAACTGGAGCTGTTGATCGCGCAGACGATCCTGCAGGGCTTTGATGCACAGTACGGCCGCTTCCTGGAGGTGACTGCCGGTGCGCAGCAACGTTTTGAACGGGCGGACTGGCCGGCGGTGCAGCAGGCGATGAAAAAGCGTATTCACCTGTATGATCATCACGTCGGCCTGGTGGTGGAGCAACTGAAGTGCATCACCGGGCAAAAGTATTTTGATGCGGACTTTCCCTGCCGGGTGAAGGCGGTGTATACCGAACTGCTGCCGGAGTATCCACGCTTTGAGATCGCCGAAAGCTTCTTCAATTCCGTCTACTGCCGCTTGTTCAGGCATCGCGATCTGACACCTGAAAAGCTGTTCGTTTTCAGCTCCCAACCAGAAGGTCGGTTTCGCGATATCCCACGTCCACTATCACGCGATTTCACCGCCAACGGTGACGTCTCGGCAATGCTGTACAACCTGCTGACCGACTTGCCTCTGCGATTGCCGTGGGAAAATTTATCGCGCGATATGGGTTACATTACCCAGGCGTTGCAGCAGAGTTTCAGTATGCAGCAATTGGCCGGTGCGACTTTCCAAATTGCCAACGAATTGTTTTACCGAAATAAAGCGGCCTGGTTGGTGGGCAAATTGCGTGTGGCAGACGCGGTTTATCCTTTCTTGCTGCCGATCCACCACAGTGATTCCGGCGCACTGTTTATTGATACCTGCCTGACCAGCAAGGCCGAGGCCAGCATCGTATTCGGCTTCGCCCGATCCTACTTTATGGTTTACGCGCCTCTGCCGGCGGCAATGGTCGAGTGGCTGCGTGAAATACTGCCGGGTAAAACCACCGCCGAGCTGTATATGGCGATTGGTTGCCAGAAGCACGGAAAAACAGAATGTTACCGTGAATACCTGACGTTTATGAGTGGCTCGCAGGAGCAGTTCATCATCGCGCCGGGGGTGAAGGGCATGGTGATGCTGGTGTTTACCCTGCCGTCTTTCGATCGGGTATTCAAGGTGATCAAGGATGAGTTTGCGCCACAAAAAGAGGTCACGCAGGCGCAGGTGATGGCCTGTTACCAACTGGTGAAAGAGCACGATCGCGTGGGGCGCATGGCGGATACCCAGGAGTACGAAAACTTCGTCGTCGACAAGGCGCGAATCAGTCCGGAATTACTGGCGGAATTGCAGCGCGAGGTGCCGGACAAACTGGAAGATCTGGGCGATCGCATCGCCATCAAGCATCTGTATATGGAGCGACGCATGACGCCGCTGAATCTGTATCTGGAGCAGGCCAATGAGCAGCAGATGCGGGATGCGATAGAAGAATACGGTAACGCCATCAAGCAACTGGCCGCCGCCAATATTTTCCCCGGCGATATGTTGTTCAAGAACTTTGGCGTGACCCGACACGGGCGGGTGGTGTTCTACGACTACGATGAGATTTGCTACATGACCGAGGTCAACTTCCGCGATATACCGCCACCGCGCTATCCGGAAGATGAACTGGCCAGCGAACCCTGGTACAGCGTGTCGCCCAATGATGTTTTCCCTGAGGAGTTCAGGCATTTCCTGTGTGGCGACCGGCGCATCCGGCAGGTATTCGAAGAGATGCATCGCGACCTGTTCGAGGCCGATTACTGGCGCGGGTTGCAACAGCGCATCCGCGATGGGCATGTGGAAGACGTGTTTGCTTACCGTAAAAAACGGCGTTTCAGCCAGCGTAGTGGTGCGGCGCTGCCCGCGACATCGGCGACTGCATAAGGGCGCGGTTGATTACCGCGCCCGACAAGATTACGCTTTTGCACCCGCAACGGCGGCGCGTGCCAATTCGGTGATGCGGGCGTAGTCACCGCTTTCCAGTGCCTCTGCCGGTACCAGCCAGGAGCCGCCGATGCACAGCACGCTTTTCAGTGCCAGATAGTCACGGTAGTTGTTCGGTGAGATGCCGCCGGTTGGGCAGAAGCGCACCTGTGGGAACGGGCCGCTGATGGCCTGTAGCGCTTTCACGCCACCGTTGGCTTCCGCCGGGAAGAATTTAAACTCGCGCAGGCCGTGATCCATGCCCAGCATCAGTTCCGATACGGTACAAATACCGGGAATTAACGGAATCGAACCGGCAGTGGCCGCTTTCAGAAGATCGGCGGTCAGGCCTGGGCTGATGGCGAACTGGGCGCCGGCGTCGGTCACTTCCTGCAGTTGCTGTGGATTAATGACGGTACCGGCACCGATAATCGCGTCCGGCACTTCTTTGGCAATAGCACGGATCGCGTCCATCGCGCAGGGGGTGCGCAGTGTCACTTCCAATACCCGCACGCCACCGGCGACCAGGGCTTTCGCCAGCGGCACCGCATGTTCCAGTTTGTTGATAACGATCACCGGGACCACAGGTCCGGCCATCAGGATCTGCTCTGCGCTTGTCTTCCAATTGTTCATTAATGGTTTTCTCCAGTTATGGCCGCTGCCGTCGGGCTGCACGGCCATGCTATCGGTTAAAATTTAATGCAGCAGGCGCCCTGTTCGGCACCGGAAAGCTGGCTGCGCAAGGCGCCGAACAGTTCACGGCCACAGCCGATATGTTCTGCGCTCAGGTCGGGTTGATAAGGTGCGCGCTGGGCCAGCAGGTCAGCATCGACCAACAGTGCCAACTCGCCAGTGCGGCCATTCACGCGGATCAGGTCGCCGTTTTGCACCTTGGCCAGCATGCCGCCGGTGTAGGCTTCCGGGGTCACGTGAATGGCGGACGGAACCTTGCCGGAAGCACCGGAAAGGCGGCCATCGGTCACCAGGGCCACTTTAAAGCCACGGTCCATCAAGACGCCCAGCGGCGGCATCAGTTTGTGCAGTTCTGGCATGCCATTGGCCTGTGGCCCCTGGAAGCGCACCACCACTACGCAATCACGATCCAGCTTGCCGGCTTCAAACGCCGGAACGATGTCATGCTGGCTTTCAAAGACGACCGCTGGCGCTTCGATAATCTGGTTTTCGGCGGGGACCGCCGAGGTTTTCATCACCGCCCGGCCAAGGTTGCCGGCCAGCACCTTGGTCCCGCCGTGGTGCTCGAAAGGCTTGGCCACGCTGGCGATAACCTTGGCGTCGAGTGAAGTTTCCGTGCCCTCACGCCAGGCCAGTTGGCCGTTATCCAGCCAGGGTTCCTGGGTGTAGCGCGTCAGGCCAAAACCGGCCACGGTATGCACGTCTTCGTGCAGCAGGCCGTGTTTCAATAGTTCGCGTACCACCAGGGCTACGCCGCCCGAGGCCTGGAATTGGTTGATATCCGCCGGGCCGTTTGGGTAGATGCGGCATAACAATGGCACCGCGTCCGACAGCTCGGAGAAGTCATCCCAGTTGATAATGATGCCGGCGGCGCGCGCCATTGCCACCATGTGCATGGTCAGATTGGTGGAGCCACCGGTGGCCAACAGCGCCACGATACCGTTCACCACCACTTTCTCATCCACCAATTGGCCGATCGGCAGATAGTTACCGGCGGTTTCGGTCAGGCGAGTGACCTGACGTGCGGCCGCGTCGGTCAATGCATCGCGCAGTGGTGTATCCGGGTGAACGAAGGAGGCCCCCGGCAGGTGCAGGCCCATCACTTCCATCACCATTTGGTTGGTGTTGGCGGTGCCGTAGAAAGTGCAGGTGCCGATGCCATGGTAGGAGGCCGCTTCCGCTTCCAGCAGTGCCAGACGGTCGGCCTTGCCTTCGGCATACAGTTGACGCACCCGGACTTTCTCTTTGTTTGGCAAACCGCTGCTCATCGGGCCGGCGGGGACAAACAGCGACGGCAAATGGCCAAAGGACAGGGCGGACATCACCAGTCCCGGTACGATTTTGTCGCAGATGCCGAGGAACAACGCGCCGTCGAACATATTGTGCGACAGGCCGATGGCGGATGACATAGCGATTACATCGCGGCTCATCAGTGACAGCTCCATGCCGTCCTGTCCCTGAGTCACGCCGTCGCACATCGCCGGGACGCCACCGGCCACCTGGCCGACAGCCCCTACCGCGTGCAGTGCCTGTTTCAGCTTTTGCGGGTAGTTTTCATAGGGCTGGTGGGCGGACAACATGTCGTTGTAAGCGGTAATGATGGCGATATCGCTGCGCACCATATTTTTCAGCGCAGTTTTGTCATCCGGCTGGCAGGCGGCGAAGCCGTGAGCCAGGTTACCGCAGGCCAACTGAGCCCGATGTACGGTTTGTGAACGCGCGGCTTCAATACGTGCCAGATAGGCGGCGCGGCTCGATTTGGAACGGTCGATGATGCGTTGTGTGACACGGGATAGGGTTGGATTAATCATACCTTCCTCACATGCTATTGTTATAGACGCCGCCTGTGGCGGTGCCCCCGGTGGTGAATTGCCGCCCTGATGTGCAAGGCCGGGGGCGCTGTTATGTCGTTATGGTGTTTTAAAACAGGGTGAAAGCAATCATGCCGATAATCCCGCCCACGCTACCCAGAATGGTTTCCATCACCGTCCAGGTTTTCAGCGTTTGCAGCTCATTGGCACCGGTAAATTTGCCGAACAGCCAGAAACCGGCGTCGTTGACGTGACTGAGTACGATAGACCCACCGGCAATACAGATAGCCAGCGCGGCCAGTTGTCCGCCGCCAAGCCCCAGTTGGCTGGTCACCGGTAGCACCAGGCCGACGGTAGTCAGGCAGGCCACGGTGGCAGATCCCTGGATCACTCGTACCATGGCGGACAGCACAAAGGCCGCGACAGCAATCGGCAGACCAGTGCCAATCATGGCGTCACCCAATGCCGGGCCGACGCCGGAATCCACCAGAATTTGTTTGAATACGCCACCGGCACCGGTCATCAGCAGAATGATCCCGGCGGGCTGCACTGCCGCAGAGCAGATGGCCAGCGTTTGCTCATTGGTCATGCCACGCGGTTTTGCCAGACCATAAATCACGATCAAACAGGCGACCAAAATGGCGATAAACGGGTGGCCAATGAACTCCAGCCATTGTTGTAATTGCGAGCCAGGCGTGACCAGGCGGGCACCAATGGTCTTCATGCCGACCAGCACCAATGGGCAGAGTACCAGCGCCATGCTAAGACCAAATGACGGCAGATTGGCGGTGTTCAGCGTCGGTTCGTTTTCATCCGCCGGCATTGACCAGTTAACATAACGGCTGATAAAGCTGCCGTACAACGGGCCTGCAATCAGCATGCCGAGCACTGCGGCGACCAAACCGATGGCAATCATCCAGCCGAAGTCGGCTTTCATTTGTGATGCCAGCAGCATCGGTACTGGCCCCGGCAGCAAGAATGAAGCGGCGGCGGCGACGCCGGCAAACAGCGGAATGGCCAGCTTAACGATGTTGCCGTCGGTGCGGCGCGCCACGGCAAACACGATGCCGATCAACAGCACCACGGCTACGTCAAAGAACAGCGGCAGGGCACAGATCAAACCGGCAATGCCGAGCGCGTAATGGGCCTTACTCTGGCCGAAACGTTTCAGCAAATGTGCCGCGATTTGATCCAGCGCACCGACCTCATGCAGTATCTTGCCGAACATCGCGCCCAGCGCCACGACGATCGCCAGAAAACCCAGCGTATCGCCCATGCCTTTTTGCATGGTGTCGGCAATGCGGTCCAGTGGCATGCCGGAGAAGATCCCGGCAGCGATAGACACCAACATTAATGCGACGAAGGCATGCATACGCGCCTTCATCACCAGAAACAGCAGTAAGAGAACCGAGCCGACTGCGGTACCGACCAGCGTTACAGTATTCACGCGCACACATCCTGTGGCAGGAAGCTCTGGATATGCTTCACCGTATCGGCGATCACGCCTTCCAGCGGCTGGTTGATGTCCACGGACATCACGTCGCTCTCATCTGCACCCGGTTGTTCCAGGGCGGCAAATTGCGTCACCAGCATTTGCGGTTTAAAGAAGTGGCCGTTGCGGGCTGCCAGGCGGGCTTCGATCACCGGAAAGTCACCGTGCAGGTAGATGAACGACAGATTGCCGTTACCGGCACGTAAGCGATCGCGATAGTGTTTTTTCAGCGCCGAACAGACGATGACCGAGACATTATTGGTGCGTTGCATGGCGAAGGCGGCGTCGTTAAGTGCGGCCAGCCATGGGGCACGGTCTTCATCGTTCAGCGGTTCACCGGCTGCCATTTTCAGGATATTACTGCGTGGGTGCAGAAAATCACCGTCGAGGAATCCGGCAGACAGTTGGCGGGCCGCTGCGGCGGCCACAGCGGACTTGCCGCTGCCGGAAACGCCCATAATGACGTAAATACGGTTTTGATTATTGGTCATGGCTTAGCTCCAAAACGACGAGTGACGTTACCCTGCATGTATTTGTTACCGGTAACATGTTATCGGTAACATTGTCGAAGGAAGTCTCACCGGTTGCAATGGGCTTTAGCAGGCAGGATCGTTAACTGTGATCGGCTTCAAGTTTTTATCGGACGAGGGAAACAGGATCAGTACAGCGTTTTACATGCTGACAACAGAGGTATCGAAACGACAGAGGTGAGGGATGGCTTGCACAACGGCAGCGCCATTGTGCAAGCTTCATTGCTAGCGCGCGCCTTTCTTTTGCGCTAACAGACGGTCAACTTCCTGTTTGGCCTCACGGAACTGTTTCTGGTATTCCGGGCTGGCCTGCAGGCGAGCAAAGGCACCGGCAGCCAGGAAACGACCCGCGTTAACATCGCTTTCCCAATGTACCCCGCAAATAAGACGGCTACGGCCAAATTCATAACCTTTTGCCATTAACGGTGTCGCTAATTGCGGTTCCATTGCCGTTAATGTCATTGCCCACATCATTCCGGTGACGGCATGCCCGGAAGGATAAGAACCCCCATCGTTACTTAACGCGTTATGTTGCTTGGGCGTACAGCTATCAATGCGTAACGCCGAATAGGGGCGAATACGGCTAAATGCCTTTTTGACATCATTGGAAGCATAACCCGCATCGGTAAAGACACGGCTGAGTAACAGGTGTAAATGAGGCGTATTTTTTCGCGAAATGGTGATGCCTAAAGCCGGTGAGAAGGCACTGCCAATATGGTTGTATGAAAGCTTGGCATCCTCAATGGCCAATTGACCGCGAGGTGTATCCCGCAATTTGCGTAATTCATGGAACGTCTCTATGTCGCTTTGTGCCGCGGCTGAATGCTCTTTTGGCGGCGGTGGCAGGATTTTTGCGCCGTCAGGGTAATCTGCCGGCGTCAGGTAGCCGTTGATCCAGCCTTTTATATAGGGAGAAAATCCCACGTCAGGATAGCCGATATCGCTGTAATCGGTACGCCAGGTTTCATTCGGATCGCTATTGGGTGCCGTGTCGTCTTTTGCCTGGGCAGGTGATAGAAATGCGGCAAACCCCAAGATAAGCACCAGTGTGTGAAGAGACTTAATATTTTTCTGCTTCCCTATTTTCATTATATTTTCCTTGTGTAGACATTATATGTTGCCCATCCCAGCTGGGCTGCGTGAGGTCAGGTCACTACGAATAACCCCAGGAAATACAAAATATTCAGTAGAATCCCACATATTATTGTTGCTACAACCGGTGCGGCAATCTTCAATATTGGTCGTCCCAGCGCTTCGTTAAGGAAATAAAGCGCGGCGGTGATGCTGAACCCGGTATAACCCGCCATCTTGATGGAGGCAAAAATGGCACCAATCATCAGGGCGAACTCCATCAGCATATTCATGGCGTTGCGGATGCTGTCGGATGCGTTACGCACCGAAGGATAATTGCTTAACCAGCGGCCGATAGAGCGTAATAACAGGACTTCCAGCGTGATGGTCAATGCGCCTAAAATGGCGGCCAGCCAGGGCGAGGGAGCCAGATAACCCACGGTAAAGACAAAGGTAAAACCGGCAACAGCATAAACACCGGTGGCCAGCGCGGTAGTGGCGATAAGCGGAATAAACCCCAACCCGCGCATAAATTCAGCCAATGCCGCCTGATTCACCAACGCAGCGGACTCCTCGGGCGAGACTCCGGGTGCCCAGGCTTTAGCCAGCGTGTAGATAGAAACTTCTGAACCACCGAACAGCTTCAGGCTGGCCACCGTTGAGATCAACGCACCGGTAATGGCCAGCAGCGGCAGGTTTTTGATGATCCGTGAGGTCCTTTCTTCGAACACCGAGGTTCCGTGGTTGTTCTCATGGTGTTTGCGCTGGGAGATATCGCGAAAGATGGCGATCCCCAGCAGCATGACCATACCGACGAAGATCTCGATGGATTCCGGGAACAGCAAAGGGTAAAAACGCACTACAATCACGCGGGCCATCAGCACTACGACAGCAGCCAACAGGCTGTGACGCCAACCAAACTGATAGAAAATAGCCACCAGTGGGAACAGGGCAAAGGCCGAAATCACCGGGCTGGAAAGTTCGCCCAGTGAGCCGAGAATATCCACCGGCAAGGCCGTTAGCAGGGTGTTGATCGGCACCAGGCTGGTTAACACCAACACGCCCCAGACCATACCCAAAGTGAACGCCAGGTAACTGTTAAATGCCAGAACGCCGATAATGTCGGTAGGCAGAAACAGCAACCAACTGTTCAACAGACCGGTTGATAGGGTAAATGAAATCCCGACGGAAGCCACGAAACCGATGCTCAAACCAAAGGCAATGCTGCCGGCTTCACGACGATTCATGTTCCCTTCAACCAATTGCGGCAGAATGGGCCGAATGCCATCGTGAAATACGGCTACCGACCGGTGAGAGAGCAGCGAAGTCATGCCCGTGAGCAAGGCAACGATAACAATATGCAGATATTGCTCCATGGATGGCTCCTTAACTCAAGTGACCAATCAAAAGCGGGACGGCATGTTCGACATGTTCCACCGAAAGGCCAAAAGCCACTTTCCCTTCGCTAATCCATTTTACGATTTGTTCTTCTTTCGCCTGTATTCCGGGTTTGGCAATGGTACAGCAGCGGTTATAACCGATAATGGCGATGGCAATGGATAAGGCTGCCCCGGCGCCGGTATTACAGGCGCCAATAAAATAGTCTAATTCGCCACTTTTGACTTTACCTGCCGCCTCCATATCGTTTTGGATAAAACACTCAAATTTACCGGGGGCGGTAGATTCAATAACCTGTTTTATTTGCTCGCGTTGTAAACCTGCAATGCCGATCTTTTTCATTATTTTAATCCTTGGAAGAAAGTGTTGGGGTTGTGGCGCAACATAAGGTCAATATCCTGCTGGTGTAGCCCGGCCTGCAGTAACATCGGCACAAAAGTATCAATGAGATAGTTAAATCCTGGCCCGCCATTGGCCGCCAGGTGTGAACGACGGGTGATATCCATCGAGAGCATAACCTGGCCTAATAAACCTCTTTGAGAGAGCGCCAGTAAGGTGGCAATACGTTTCTCGTCGGGATAATAGTTATTTTTTCCGATAGTATCGAATTGAATTAACGCCCCGGTATCCAGAATGCGTAGCAATGTTTCCCACTGATCGCGGAGGTCACAATGGCCGATAACAATATGCTCTGCGGCCACCCCGTAGCCGGTTAATAGCTGCAACTGTTCCAATCCCATGGTGCTAAAACTGGTATGGGTCGAAATGGGTTTACCAGTCGCCAAATGTGCCAAGGCGGCGGCGTGGAACACTTTTTCTTCCGTTGGGGTAATGGTGCCTTCACTGCTGCCAATTTCCGCAATAACGCTTGCGCGTAACTCGGTGCCGTCAATGCCTTGTTCTATTTCCTCAATCATTTCTTGCGCCAATTGCTGTGCGCTACGTTGTACGACATGTGGCGGATAGAAATCCTGTTGGTAATACCCGGTTGACGCCAGAATGTTAATGCCGGTTTCTTGCATCAGGTCCAGCATGAATTGCGGGTTGCGTCCCATATAGCGATTAGTGACTTCAACCAGATTGAGAACGCCTTTACTGACCAGCGTTTTCATTTCATCGACCAGCAAGGCGTAACAATCCAGCCTGCAATCTATGTCCTGCTTGAATGGCGACAGGTCGATATGCAGATGTTCGTGTGCATAGGTGTAACCCCTGCTATCAAACTGCGGTGAAGGATCCATAGCTTCCCCTATTGAGTTGTGAAAAACACCTGGCGGTAAAAGAAGACTTCATTTCCTTGATTCTTGGCTGTCATCTTTGCGTTTAATTTTCATTTATTTGAATATTTACAAGAGTCAGAGGGGACTTTTATGTTTTCTTAATCTGTCCCCGTTGACTTGGCAGAGGGGCCATCGTCATGCACTCAGGTCCTGATTGACTCGTCTATATCCTCATTTTTTTGAAAATATAAATAGGATGGTAAGGGAGCTTATTGGCGACGACAACGGGCAGGCGGTTATTACTTGAACAGGATCACAAATATAGTGAGGGGGCCGCTGTCGACGTCGCTAAATCTTAATCTGCAACTGTCACCGCATAAGGCGTGCTGTAACCACCGAAGTCATAAACATATTGCAAGATAGCGGTTCCATTTTCATCCGCATGATTTTCGTGATTTATCAGAAGGGCGACGACGCCTTCTGCCCCGCGCAAGTGTGCCCCTGCCAGTAAGCCCGATAACGTGATCTCTACGTCATTGGGGCGGCCGGCTGGTGGGGTTAACACTGGCTGACACTCGCTCCAGCGAACCGTTTTTCCCAGATAATCACTCAGTTTTTTCCCGTGGGTAGCTAACTGTAACACCATGTTTTGGTATTTATTATCGAAATGGTCGAGGGCGATAAATTCCTGCTTGTCTGGATTGATAACATCTTCGAAAGAATTAATGCCATGTTTACCGGTAAATGTTCCTTGCCAGGTATTAACGTCGGTAACGTGGATCCTCCCCTCAGGAAACGCCATTATCTTATCACGTACACCATGGGCCCAGTTGCTGATGTCCACATCTGAATAATACATTGGCAAACCGTCGCTATCATAATGAGTATAATAACCGAGATCCCAAAGATCGTGCTCGCTGAACTGGTAACCGACAAAGCCAAGATAATTCATGACGGCGTATTGCATGGTCCTAAACATCGCGGGTTCACTGGAGCCACGGGTATAGAATTTATCAACGCCCAGCTTAATGAAATAACCTTTTATTGAGGTGGTGCTAACCAATGGCGTGCCATTCACATCACGGACAACACGTCCGGGATATTCAACTTGTTGATAGGTAACTGCCTGATCATCATCATAATGCTGGTCGTAATAATTGGCTTCCAGTGGGTCAATAGAACATTCAAATGTTCTGATGGCGGTAAGAAAATCGGTGTAGTCGCCATGGGGGCTTTTTTGTGCGTGTTTCATTTTATATTCCTTGGATATATATCCACAATAATGGGGATAATTTGGGAAGAAAAATCACGCAGTTAGCTTATACCCATTAATGGGTATTGATATTGGTGCGGTGGATTTTATTAATCAATAACTGTAAAGCCGTTTTGGCATAAATTATATACAAAGCCTAAGAGAGAAAGTGGTGCTTCGTTTCCTGAGACGGCATTATGCCGATATTAGGGGGATTATTTTATTGTCAACCTACCGTGCCAGCAGTGGAGCGATATTTCCCTGGTGATATCCCATCCCGCTGGCCAGGGCTTAATAAATTTCCCCAGCACAGCGACATGAATGGCGTTTTAACGCACGCCGCCATATTCCAGACTGATCTCTTTCGCCGCGTGGATCACCAACGCGCCCAGCTCAGTCACGCGGTTGTCGGTAATGCGAGACACCGGGCCGGAGATGGAGATGGCGGCGAAGGCCTCACGGTGCTCGTCGAAGATGCAGGCCGCCACGCAGCGCAGGCCGAGCGCATGCTCTTCATCGTCAAACGAAAAGCCCTGCTTGCGAATTTGCGCCAGCCCTTCCTTCAGATTGTGCGGCGTCAGGGTATGTTGGGTATAAGTTTGCATGCCCTTTTTATGCAGCAGTTTGGTGACCTGTTCATCCGGCAGGGTGGAAAGAAAGGCTTTCCCCGCGCCGGAAGCGTGCATCGGCAGTTTGCCGCCGATCGGTGCCGACATGCGCATCAACGCGGTGCACTGTACCTGATCGATAATAATCGCCTGATACTCGCTGGTATCCAGCACCGCCAGATTAACCGTCTCGCCGGACTCTTCCATCAGGCGACGCAGCGTGGGGTGCACCATCGCCAGCAGATTACGGCTCTGCAAAAAGCTGCTGCCGACCACAAAGGCGTGCGAGCCAATGGTCCATAGGCCCAGATCGCCCACCTGCCGCACGAACCCTTGCTGTTGCATGGTGGTGAGCAAGCGGTGAGTGGTGGAGTTCGGCAAGCCGGCCTGTTGGGCCAGATCGGTTAGCGCGACATTACCCTGGGCTTCGGCAATGTATTCCAATAATTTCAGACCACGGGTCAGCGACTGTACCTGGCCGGTCGCCGCACTGGCGGTCGGGGATGCAGCACGGGGCTTTTTGCCACGTTTGGCAGGAGCAGGGGTGACCATAATTCACATTCCTTTTTCCGTATGATGGAATTCATTTTCGTTTTTTACGTGTGAATTGCAAGCCGTCTATCAGCTCATCGGATCTGTTACCCGGCAACCTGAAAAACTCTCAATTAGCACTCACCCCTTTGCCAGCACAACCTGTGCTAGGATGGCTCGTTGGTTTTTGCAGCAGTTGAGCGATGGGCTGGATCGGTAATTGAAGGGGTTACAGTGACAAATCGAGTAGAACAACTGCGCCGGCAGTTAGCGCAGCGAATTTTAGTGTTGGACGGCGGCATGGGCACCATGATCCAGAGCTATCGTCTGGAAGAGAGCGACTTTCGTGGCGAGCGTTTTGCCGACTGGCAGAGCGATCTGAAAGGCAATAACGACCTGCTGGTGCTAACCAAACCGGAAGTGATCACCGCCATTCACTACGGCTACCTGGAAGCGGGGGCCGACATTCTCGAAACCAATACCTTCAACTCCACGTCCATCGCCATGGCCGACTACCATATGGAGTCGCTGTCCGCCGAGATTAACTATCAGGCCGCCTGTCTGGCACGAGCCTGCGCCGATGAATGGACCGCACGCACCCCCGAGCAGCCGCGCTACGTGGCCGGGGTATTGGGGCCGACCAACCGTACCGCCTCTATTTCACCGAACGTCAACGACCCGGCGTTCCGTAATGTTTCTTTCGATGAGCTGGTGGAAGCCTACCGCGAATCAACGCGCGCACTGGTGGAAGGCGGCGTCGATCTGATCATGATCGAAACCATCTTCGATACCCTGAATGCCAAAGCCGCCGCCTTTGCGGTAGAAACCGAATTTGAAGCCTTGGGCGTGGCGCTGCCAATCATGATTTCCGGCACCATCACCGATGCCTCCGGGCGTACCCTGTCGGGCCAGACCACCGAAGCCTTCTATAACTCGATGCGTCACGTCAAACCGCTGAGCTTTGGCCTGAACTGTGCGCTGGGCCCGGACGAACTGCGCCAATACGTTTCTGAGCTGTCACGCATCTCGGAGAGCTACGTTACTGCCCACCCTAACGCCGGTTTGCCCAACGCCTTCGGCGAATACGATCTGGACGCGCAAGAGATGGCGAAACAGGTCGGCGAGTGGGCGCAGGCCGGCTTCCTGAATATTATTGGTGGCTGCTGCGGTACCACGCCGGAACACATTGCCGCGATGGTCAAGGCGGTGGCGGGCGTGCCACCGCGCCAGTTGCCGGAGATCCCGGTAGCCTGCCGCCTGGCCGGCCTTGAACCGTTGAATATCGACGCCAAAACGCTGTTCGTCAACGTGGGTGAGCGCACCAACGTCACCGGTTCTGCCCGCTTTAAGCGGCTGATCAAAGAAGAGAAATACAGCGAAGCCCTGGCCGTTGCCCGCCAGCAGGTGGAAAGCGGCGCACAGATTATCGATATCAACATGGATGAGGGGATGCTCGACGCCGAAGCGGCGATGGTGCGTTTTCTCAACCTGATCGCCGGTGAACCGGATATTGCCCGCGTGCCGATCATGATCGACTCCTCCAAATGGTCGGTGATCGAGAAAGGCCTGAAGTGTATTCAGGGCAAAGGCATTGTTAACTCGATCTCAATGAAAGAGGGTGAAGAGGCCTTTATTCACCACGCCAAACTGGTGCGCCGCTACGGTGCGGCGGTAGTGGTGATGGCATTTGACGAGGTGGGCCAGGCAGATACCCGCGAGCGCAAGTTCGAGATTTGTCGCCGCGCCTATAAAATCCTGACCGAGCGTGTCGGCTTCCCGCCGGAAGACATTATTTTCGACCCGAATATTTTTGCCGTCGCCACCGGTATTGATGAGCATAACAACTATGCCGTCGACTTTATCGAAGCCTGTGCAGACATCAAAACCCACCTGCCGCATGCGATGATCTCCGGTGGGGTGTCCAACGTGTCGTTCTCATTCCGCGGTAACGATCCGGTGCGTGAGGCGATCCACGCGGTGTTCCTGTATCACGCGATCCGCAACGGTATGGACATGGGTATCGTTAACGCCGGGCAACTGGCGATCTACGACGATCTTAGCGCTGAACTGCGCGATGCGGTGGAGGATGTGATCCTCAACCGTCGCGACGATGGTACCGAGCGCCTGCTGGAGCTGGCGGAAAAATACCGTGGCAGCAAAGATAACGAAGTGGCGGTGCAGCAGGCGGAATGGCGCGGCTGGCCGGTCGAAAAACGGCTGGAATATTCACTGGTCAAAGGTATTACCGAGTTTATCGAACTGGATACCGAAGAGGCTCGCCAGCGGGCGGATCGCCCGATCGAAGTGATCGAAGGGCCGCTGATGGCAGGCATGAACGTGGTTGGTGACCTGTTCGGCGAAGGCAAGATGTTCCTGCCGCAGGTGGTGAAATCTGCCCGTGTGATGAAGCAGGCGGTGGCCTATCTGGAGCCGTACATCGAGGCCAGCAAAGAGAAAGGCACGACGGCGGGGAAAATCCTGCTGGCGACGGTGAAAGGCGACGTGCACGACATCGGCAAAAACATCGTTGGCGTGGTGCTGCAATGCAACAACTATGAAATTGTCGATTTGGGCGTAATGGTGCCGACGGAGAAAATCCTGAAAACCGCGCGTGAACAAAACGTCGATATCATCGGCCTGTCGGGGCTGATTACCCCGTCGCTGGACGAGATGGTCAATGTGGCGAAAGAGATGGAGCGCCAGGGCTTTACCCTGCCGTTGCTGATCGGCGGGGCCACCACCTCCAAGGCCCATACCGCCGTGAAGATTGAGCAAAATTACAGTGGCTCAACCACCTACGTGCAAAATGCCTCGCGCACTGTGGGGGTAGTGTCAGCACTGCTTTCCGCCACCCAGCGCGATGATTTTGTGGCGCGTACCCGTAAAGAATATGAAACCGTGCGTATCCAGCACGCGCGTAAAAAGCCGCGTACTCCGCCGGTCGATCTGCAAAAAGCGCGCGATAACGCCATGGTGCTGGATTGGGAAAATTACCAGCCGCCGGTGCCGAAGCAGTTGGGCGTTTATCCGGTCGAAGCCGGCATCGAGACGCTGCGTCATTACATCGACTGGACGCCATTCTTTATGACCTGGTCGCTGGCGGGTAAATACCCGCGTATTCTGGAAGATGAAGTGGTGGGTGAAGAGGCCAAAAGGCTGTTTGCCGACGCCAACCAGATGCTGGACATGCTGGCCGCCAACGGCAGCCTCAACCCGCGCGGCGTCTACGGCCTGTTCCCGGCCAACCGCGTCGGCGACGATGTGGAGGTGTACCGCGACGAAAACCGTGACGAAGTGCTGGTGGTCAGCCGCCACCTGCGCCAGCAGACGGAAAAAACCGACTTCCCGAACTACTGTCTGGCGGACTTTGTCGCGCCGAAAAGCAGCGGCAAGGCCGACTACTTCGGCGCTTTCGCGGTGACCGGCGGTCTGGAAGAGGATGAACTGGCGGCGGCCTATGATGCGCAGCACGATGATTACAATAAAATCATGGTGAAAGCGCTGTCGGATCGCCTGGCGGAGGCTTTCGCCGAGTACTTGCACGAACAGGTGCGCAAGCTGCACTGGGGCTTCGCGGCCGAAGAGAACCTGAGCAACGAAGAACTGATCCGTGAAAATTATCAGGGCATTCGTCCGGCACCGGGCTATCCGGCCTGCCCGGAGCACACCGAGAAAGCGGAAATCTGGCGTCTGCTGGACGTTAACCGCAATACCGGCATGGAGCTGACCGAATCCTTCGCCATGTGGCCAGGGGCGGCGGTGTCCGGCTGGTACTTCAGCCATCCGCAGAGCAAGTATTTTGCGGTGGCACAGCTCCAACGCGATCAGGTGGAAGACTATGCGGCGCGTAAAGGCATGAGCGTCAGCGAGGTTGAACGCTGGCTGGCGCCTAATCTCGGCTACGACGCCGACTAAATGGCTGATGGGCGCAGCATGCGGCGCCCCTACCGGCTAATTTCTTTTGCAGGGGCCAACATGTTGGCCCACTTTCTTACCCCTCGTCATTCGCCATCGCCTCCACGTCAATGTGCAGCGCGTCGTAACGCCAATACTCCAAATCACAATCAATCACCCGATCGTGCTGATCGCGGTTAACCCGGGTAATAAACAGCGACGGGCTGCCATAGGTCACTTTCAGCATGGTGGCCGCTTCCTGCGGCAGCAGGGTAGGCAGCATATCGAAACGCACCCGGCCATAACGAATGCCGTAGCGTTCGGCGTACAGTCCGGTCAGCGACTGGGTTAAGTCTTCGGCCAGGATACCGGCAAAGTAGGCGGGGTTGAGGTAGTGCTCGCAGTACAGCACGGCACGGCCGTCGATATAGCGCAGCCGGCGAATACGATAGACCTCACTGCCGGGGGGCAACTCCAGCCGTTGGCACAGGCTGCCGTACAGCGGCACCGTGGCGGTGTCGATCACTTCGGTATGGGCGTCACGCCCTTGCTGCTGCGCCATGGCGTGGAAATGGCTGCGCTGTAACGGGTTGTACACCAGCCGTGGCGGCGAGATAAACCAGCCGCGCCTGACCTGACGGTAAATAACCCCCTGCGCCTCCAACTGGCCGAGCGCCTCCTGCAGCGTAATGCGGGTGGTGGAAAACTGTTCGCTCAGGGCACGTTCGGAAGGCAGCTTGCCGTCGGTATTAAACTCCCCCTCGGCGATACGGGCGGCCAGCGTACGGCAGATCGCCGCTACCGTAGTCGGTACATCATTCATGCACAGTTGCCCCATTTCAGTGCTTCTCGCTCCAGTTAAGGTAGACCAACGGCAGAGCGGTAATGCGCCGAATGTAATAAAAATGCTGCTTTTTTAGGCTGACATATAATTATCACATTCGTCCGTTAGATTGGCTTGGTTCTTGCTGGACTAGTCCAGCCACTTCCACACTACCACCCGGAGCATCAGTTATGAAACGTTTGTGCGCTTCTGTGTTAACCAGTGCCATTATCCTGTCCAGCCAAGCGAGCTGGGCTGCCGATTCCGATCTGGCGGCGCTGGCACAGGCTGCCAAGAAGGAAGGGGAAGTCAACAGCGTCGGCATGCCGGACAGCTGGGCCAACTGGAAAGACACCTGGCAGGATCTCTTGAGCAAGTACGGCCTCAAGCATGTCGATACCGACATGAGCTCGGCGCAGGAAATCGCCAAGTTCGATGCCGAAAAGAGCAACGCTACGGCGGATATCGGTGATGTGGGCGCAGCATTCGGCCCGATCGCGGTACAAAAAGGGGTGACCCAGCCGTACAAGCCATCCACCTGGGATCAGGTGCCTGACTGGGCGAAAGACAAAGACGGCCATTGGGCGCTGGCCTATACCGGCACCATTGCTTTCATCATCAACAAGCAACAGGTGAAAGAGATCCCGCACAGTTGGGCGGATCTGCTTAAGGGCAAATATCAGGTCACCATCGGTGACGTGGGTACCGCCTCGCAGGCGGCCAGCGGCGTATTAGCGGCAACTTACGCCATGGGCGGCAGTGAGAAGAACCTGAAGCCGGGCCTGGAATTCTTCGGCAAGCTGGCGAAAGCCGGACGTTTGAGCCTGAGTAACCCGGTGATCGCCTCACTGGAAAAAGGCGAAGTACAGGTCGGCGTAGTTTGGGACTTTAACGGCCTTAACTACCGCGACCAGATCGACAAAACCCGCTTTGAAGTGCTGATCCCGTCGGACGGTTCAATCACCTCCGGCTACACCACCATCATCAACAAATACGCCAAACACCCGAACGCCGCCAAGCTGGCGCGTGAATACATCTTCTCCGATGCCGGCCAGATCAACCTGGCGCGTGGCTATGCCCGTCCTATCCGTGCCGAACATCTGACGCTGCCGGACGATGTCAAAGCCAAGCTGCTGCCGGCCGAACAGTATAAAAATGCTCACCCAATCGCCGATCCGGCGGCCTGGGAGCAAAGCGCCAAAACGCTGCCGCGTATGTGGCAGGAAAACGTCATTATGTTTATGCAGCAGTGAGTTAAGCCTTTATGAAAACGATCCTCGTACTGCTGGACGGTTTGAATTATCAGGTGGCGCATGACGCTATGGGCTACCTGCAGGCCGAATGTGCGGCAGGGCGTGGGCGGTTGTATCAGCTGGAGAGCGAGCTCCCCTCGCTCTCCCGGCCGCTGTATGAGTGCATCCTCACCGGCGTGCCGCCGGTGGAGAGCGGCGTGGTGCATAATCAGGTATCACGCCTCTCGCAGCAGCAAAGCGTGTTTCACTATGCGCGTGCAGCAGGCTTGACCACCGCTGCAGCGGCCTACCATTGGTTCAGTGAGCTGTATAACCGCACCCCGTTCAACGCCGCCCGCGATCGTCATACCGACGATACCGAACTGCCGATCCAGCACGGCCATTTTTATTACGACGACCGCTACCCGGATTCGCATCTGTTTGACGATGCCGAAAGTCTGCGCCGCCGTCATCAGCCCGATTTCTTGCTGATCCACCCGATGAACATTGATGATGCCGGGCACCGCTTCGGCCTGTCTTCGCCGCAGTACCGTAATTCGGCTCGTAATGCCGACGGCGTGTTGTCGCGCTATTTGGCCGACTGGTTGGCCGACGGCTATCAGGTGATGGTCACTGCCGATCACGGCATGAATGACGATCGCAGCCATGGCGGCGTGCTGCCGGAAGAGCGTCAGGTACCGCTGTTTGTCTTCGGCAGCGCCTTTAGCCAAAACGATGCCGATCCGCAGCAAACCGAGCTGTGCGGCACGCTGTGCGAAGTGCTACAGGTGGCGCACGACAAACCGCGTTGCCGGGCGCTGTTGGCATAAGGGTGATTAATGAAAGCTAAGTGGATTGCCGCGCTATGCCTGTTGCCGTTTATCCTGCTGTTTGGGGCGTTCCAAATCGCGCCGCTGGTGTGGATTGCGGTCAGCAGCTTTTTCAGCCAGAGCAGCGGCTGGGGGCTGGGCAACTATGTTGATGTGCTGACCTCGCCGTTCTATCTGCAGGCGTTTCAGTTCTCGCTGGAGATTTCCCTCTGGTCGAGCATTTATGGATTGTTGATCGCCCTGGTGGGCAGTTACTCACTGCGCCAGCTGGGCCAGACGCGGTTCCATGACTTTGTGATGTCGTTTACCAATATGACCAGCAATTTCGCCGGGGTGCCGCTGGCGTTCGCCTTTGTCATTCTGCTGGGGCTAAACGGCTGCCTGACGTTGTTGCTGCGCAAGTACGGCCTGATGGAGAGTTTTAACCTTTACTCCAAAACCGGGCTGATCGTGCTCTACACCTACTTCCAGATCCCGCTCGGCGTGCTGCTGCTGTACCCGGCCTTTGACGCACTGCGTGAAGACTGGCGCGAATCGGCGTCATTGCTCGGCGCCAGCCCGTGGGGGTATTGGCGGCATATCGGCCTGCCGGTGTTGGCACCGGCATTGATGGGGACCTTTGTCATCCTGCTGGCCAATGCATTGGGTGCCTATGCCACGGTTTATGCGCTGACCACCGGCAATTTCAACGTGATCCCCATCCGTATTTCGGCGCTGGTGGCAGGGGATATTTCCCTTGATCCGAATCTGGCCAGCGCACTGGCGATGCTGCTGGTGGCGATGATGGCGTTTATCACACTGATCCATCAATGGCTGCTGCGCAGGAGCTATCTCAATGCACGCTCATAATATTGCGGAGGGCGGCCATGTCGCGTTTTGAAACCGGCTATCACCGCGTTGTGAGCGGCTTGCTGCTGCTGATCCTGCTGTTACCGCTGGCGGCGACGCTGATTTATGCGCTCGCGACGCAATGGGGCGCGACCATTCTGCCGGACGGTTTTACCCTGAAATGGCTGGTGGCGTTATGGAGCGATCCGCGCTTCCTGCTGGCGCTGTGGCATTCGCTGCTGATCTGCTTTGGCACTCTGGTGCTGGCGGTGGTGGTGATTTTGCCGATGATGTTTGTAATTGCTTACTATTTCCCCAAACTGGATGCGGTGATGAATGTGCTGATCCTGCTGCCATTCGCCGTGCCACCGGTGGTATCGGCGGTGGGGTTGATGCAACTGTTCGCTACCGATCCGTTGCCGCTGCTCGGTACACCATGGATCCTGATTGGCTGCTACTTCTCCATCGCATTGCCGTTTATTTACCGTGCTATCAGCAACAACATGCAGGCGATTAACCTGCGTGACCTGATGGACGCCGCCCATTTGTTGGGGGCCAGCACCTGGAAAGCGGCGCTGTTGGTGGTGCTGCCAAACCTGCGCAAGGGTGGAATGATTGCCGTGTTGTTGTCGTTCTCTTTCCTGATTGGCGAGTTTGTCTTCGCCAACCTGCTGGTGGGCAGCCGGTATGAAACGCTGCAGGTTTACCTCTATAACATGCGCAACGGCAGTGGCCACTTCACCAGCGCACTGGTCATTTCTTATTTCGCCGTGGTGCTGATAGTCACCTGGCTGGCGAATTTGCTGAATAAAAATAAGGGCTAACCCATGGCTTATCTCAACGTGACCCGGCTTAACAAACATTACGGGCAGACCCAGGTGTTTCAGGATATCGATTTCACTGCCGAAGAAGGCGAGTTTGTCACGCTGCTCGGGCCGAGCGGCTGTGGCAAGTCTACGCTGCTGCGCTGTCTGGCGGGGCTGACTTCGGTCGACAGTGGGCAGATCCTGCTGCAAGGTCAGGATCTGGTGCCGGTATCCCCACAAAACCGCGGTATTGGCATGGTGTTTCAGAGCTATGCGCTGTTCCCGAATATGACCGTTGAGGGCAATGTGGCGTTTGGCCTGAAAATGCAAAAATTGGCGAGCGGGCAGATCCAACAGCGGGTGCAAGAGGTACTGGAGCTGGTGGAACTGACCGAGTTGGCGAAGCGTTATCCGCACCAGCTTTCCGGCGGCCAGTGCCAACGGGTGGCGCTGGCGCGATCCCTGGTGACCCGCCCGCGCCTGTTACTGCTCGATGAACCGCTCTCGGCCCTGGATGCCCGCATCCGCAAACACCTGCGCGAACAGATCCGCCGGATCCAGCGCGAACTGAACCTGACGGCGATCTTCGTCACTCACGATCAGGAAGAGGCGCTGACGTTGTCGGATCGCATCGTGCTGATGAACAAAGGACAAATCGTGCAAAGCGGCGATGCAGAAACCCTGTATACCCAACCGGCCGACGTTTTCGCCGCCGGGTTTATCGGCAACTACAACCTGCTGAGCGCAGAGCAGGCGTCGGTTTTGACCGGCAACACTTATCGCGGTAAGGTGGCTGTTCGCCCGGAATCCATGACTTTACTGCCTGCCGGGCAGGGGATCGCCGCCACTATCCTCAACCACAGCCTGCTGGGCAACGTGGTGCGCTATCGGGTTAAGGCTCGCGGTGTGGAGCTGCTGGTGGACGTGCTCAACCGCTCGGTCGAGGATTTGCGGCCCGACGGCAGTGAAATTGGACTACACTTGGAAACTGTTACATTACGGGAAGTTGCATGATATTTGTGGGTTGAAACGGGATGTTTTTCCCCAGCGACAGCCTGCAACCCGTTGCCGCTGTTCTGCTCTTTTAACGCCTGGCAGGACGGTTGCCTTGCTGGCGTTAATGGAGCGTATCTTCTGTGTTGACCCTTCTTCATCTGCTCTCTGCGGTGGCGCTGTTGGTGTGGGGGACCCACATCGTGCGTACCGGAATTATGCGGGTTTACGGCGCTAACTTGCGTCGGGTATTGAGCGACAGCGTGCAGAAAAAACCGCTGGCGTTCGTCTCCGGCATCGGCGTAACCGCGCTGGTGCAAAGCAGCAATGCTACTGCGCTGCTGGTCACTTCTTTCGTCGCACAAGGGCTGGTGGGGCTGACGCCTGCGCTGGTGATCATGCTGGGTGCTGACGTGGGTACCGCGCTGATGGCGCGAATTCTGACCTTTGATCTCTCCTGGCTGTCTCCGTTGCTGATCCTGGTCGGCGTATTCCTGTTTCTCAGCCGCAAGCAAACTCGTGTCGGTCAAATGGGCCGGGTGTGCATCGGCCTTGGGCTGATTGTTCTGGCGCTGGAGCTGATCGTGGCTGCCGCGACGCCAATCACCCAAGGGGCAGGGGTGAAGGTGTTGTTCTCGTCACTGACCGGCGATGTGATGCTCGATGCCCTGACCGGCGCGCTGTTTGCCATTGTCAGCTATTCCAGTCTGGCGGCGGTGCTGCTGACGGCCACCCTGACCGCTTCCGGTGTGATTTCACTGAAAGTGGCGCTGTGTCTGGTGATCGGTGCCAATCTTGGCAGCGGCCTGCTGGCGGTGATTAACACCAGCGGCCAGAATGCCGCCGGCCGTCGGGTGGCGCTCGGCAGCCTGTTGTTCAAGCTGATCGGCTGTGTGTTGGTGCTGCCCTTTGTCTCTTATCTGGCGGACGTGATGGCGCGGTTGCCCGGTGGCAACGAAGAGTTGGTGATTTATTTCCACGTGTTCTACAACCTGATCCGCTGCCTGGTGCTGATCCCGCTGGCCGGGCCGATGGCGCGGCTGTGCGAAACGCTGATCGCCGACGTGGCGGCTGACGATCCCCGTTTGCGCCCACGGCATCTGGATGCCAGCGCACTGGATACGCCGACGCTGGCGTTGGCCAATGCGGCGCGTGAAACCCTGCGCATGGGGGACGTGGTGGAACATATGATGATCCTGCACCGCGAAGTGCTGCACGGCAAGATTGGGCAGGATAAAGAGGTACGTCGGTTGGACGATGACGTCGATGTGCTGTACACCGCCATCAAGCTGTATCTGGCGCAGATCCAAAAAGAGGATCTGGGCGAAGAAGATTCGCGCCGTTGGGCAGAAATCATCGAAATGGCGCTCAATCTGGAGCAGGCCGGGGACATTATCGAACGCATGACCGGCGACATCGCGTCGAAGTCACATGCGGCGCGGCGGGCGTTTTCGGCCGAAGGTCTGGCGGAGCTGGACACGCTGTATGAGCGGTTGATTGGCAACCTGCGGTTAAGTCTGTCGGTGTTCCTGTCTGGCGACCTCACCAGCGCCAAGCGGCTGCGGCGTTCCAAGCACCGCTTCCGTATTCTGGATCGCCGCTACGCGCATGCGCACGTCGATCGCCTGCACCAACAGAACGTGCAAAGCATCGAAACCAGTTCGCTGCATCTGGGGTTGCTGGGTGACATGAAACGTCTGAATTCCTTGTTCGCAGCGGTGGCGTATAACGTGCTGGATCAGGATGAGAAGGATGATGAGCGTGAATGGGAGGACACCCCGAGCACGCTGTAAAAAAATGCCCCCGGCTGAAACCTGCTGGCAACGACATTGCTTAAATAAACGTCTCCCTCTCCTGGGGGAGAGGGCCGGGGTGAGGGGCTTTCGTGTCGGTGTGCTTCCCCTCACCCTTACCCTCTCCCAAAGGAGAGGGGACCATTTTCCGCCAGTTATTTACCCGAAAAAACACCGGCCCTGGCATCGGTGGCCTGGCTATTGATATAGCCACCGACCGGGGTCTCCAGATTCGCCACGCTTTTACCGGCGATCCCCAGCAGGCCACCGGCAGAGGCTGCCGCATCAAGGTGACCGCCACCCTGATAACGGCTGCCCGCTACGTCCTGCTGTTCCAGCTTGCCGTTACCCAGCATTACTTCACCCTGTTGGCTGTGGATCTCCCCACCGTTCAGTTGGGTGTTGCCCTGCACGTTCAGCGCCACGCCATTTTTCCCGCTGATGGCGGATTGCACGCCCACCGCATCGTTATTGACTACGTCGGCTTTGACCTTGAACTGGCCCTGTAACCCGGCGGGGCCGGTTAGACTCTCTTTGGACTTGTTGCCGAGGAAGCGAGCACCGCGATCCCACAGTGGTGCCTGTTCTTTTTCGCCCACCCGGGTTTCCGGTAACGTCACTTTGCCCTCGGCCTTGTTGAAGCTCACCGCGCCGGTGGTGTCCTGTTTGGGTGTGAGACGACGGGCCACGCTGTTGTACTTGTCGGTCGTGGCGTCAGCCACCTTGTTGATCCCGTCCTCCAGCTTCTCCTTCACTTTACCGGCATAGCGCGGCGTGCCGACTTTCGACAGTTTGGAGGTGATGCTGCTGGCCGGATCGTTGGTGTGGTTCAGACCAACGTCCACATTGACCTTCACGCTGCTTTCGCTGTCTTTGCGGCTCTCGACGCGCAGGTCACCGCCGACGTTGCCTTGTACGCTATCGGCATCGATCCGGGCACCGGCCAGAGTGGTGTCTTTACCGCTGTTGATCGTCACTTCGTTGGCGTTAATCAGGCTGTTACCCTGGGTCGTTTTCTGCAGCTTGTCCACGCCGACTTTTACCCCGGCACCCAGTGTGTGGGTGTCGCTGCCGCTGGTGGCGTCAACTTTGCCGCTGGCATCCTTGTTGAAGGATTGACCACCTTTGGCGTTCGCTTTCAGCCCCAGGTTCCAGTTGCTTTTCTGCTCCTGATTTTGCACCGATTCCAGCACCACACCGCCATGTTCGGCATTCAGGCCGACGCTGTTGCCCTGGACTTCGGTCCCTTGCAGATGCAGTGCCTGGTCGCCATCGCCTTTGGCGGTAATGTTCACTGCGCCACCGCTGGTGATTTTACCGCCCTGGTGGGTGGTGGAGGACTCATCGACCCTGGCGATGTCAAATGCGCCGCCGAGGGAAACGCCGCCCGCACTCTTTTTGTCGCTGTCGGTGCTGTTACCGCCAATATCGATATTGCCTGACAGCGTATCGTCCTTGCGCGTCTGGTGCGATTCGGCTGCCTGGAGCGCCACCTTGTCGCCCGCGTTCAAGGTGACGTCGCCCTGACTGGTGACATGACTGCCTTGCAGTGTCAGCCCACCACCGGCTTCCAGCGCCACGCCCTGTTGGCCGCCGATGCTGCTGACCTGTGCGCTGCTGCTGTCGCTTTCCCCCACGCTGCGACCGCCGCCCAGCCCGCCGCCGAAGTTTTTGGTCTCCGGAGTGGATCCGCCTTTGGCAGACACTTTGACGTTGAAGTCATTGTGACTCTCGTGACTGCGGTCGGTAGCCTGCTCGAAACGGAGGTTGCCGTCTTCGGCTTTTACCTGCGTTTTGCCTTTGCCGGCATCCAGTGAAGTACCCTGATAAACCGCGTCTTGCTTAACCTGGATGTCGATGCCGTTGGCCGCGGTAATGCCGCCGGTGACGGCCTGGCTGGCGCTGCTTGCGCTGTGTTTGTTGCCGCCGTCACCTTTGGCGTCGACGTTCAGGTCATTGCCGGTGTTGGTGTAAACACGCACGCTGGCGTTGCCACGGGTATCGCTTTGGCTCTGCTGCTGGTGGTTTTCCGCCGCTTCACTGCGGTGGCTGTCTGCCTTCAGCGTCACACTACCCTGAGTGGCCTGATATTGGGTACCGCGATCCTGCAGTTCCCCGGCAGCGTTAACCTCAATTTCTCCGGCCTTGATGTTGCTGACCACCGCTTGTGAACTGCTGCTGCGCTGTTCACTGCTGCCGCCGTTGGCAGCGACGTCGATGCCGACGTTCGGCAAGCCGATGCTGCCGATATCGTTAATCACACCGTTGGCATCCAGTTTGGCGGCTTTGCCCACTGCGCGTTCAACCGGACGGGTGATGGCGCTGTAATCGACGTTGGCACCGATATCCACGCCAACGTCGGTTTTGCGGGTGTTGCTGCTGGCGCTGTCAGTGGCAGCCAGGTGGGCAACGCTGTTGGCATTCTCCTGATATTTGCCGGCGACCTGATGCTGCGAACCTTGCTGTGTCAGCTGGTCTTTGGCGTTAATGGTCAGATTGCCCTGGATGTCGCTGCCCGAGGTCACCGCCTTACTGCTTTGCGCCTGAGTTTTGCTGTTCTCATAACCGCCTTCAATGCCCGAACCGACTTTATCGATGCCGCCGGTGTAATAGAACCCACCGCCAATTTTGGTTTGTTCGATGTCGCTGGTGGTCTTGTTGTCCGCCGCCAGGAAGGCGACGTTGTTGCCGCTGACGCTGGCATCACCCTGAGTGGTCACCAGTTTGGAGCCGCTGAAGGTCACGTCTTTGTCCGCTTTCAACGCGACGCTGCCGCCACTGAGCATTGAAGACTGTTGCTCGCTGCGGGTGGTTTTCTCGCTGTCACTGGTATGTTCAATGCGCAGACCGGCACGGTATTGCTTATCGCCTTTCTCGTTGGCATAGCCGTTGATCGCCAGCGCCGTTTTCTGCTCATCAATACGTTGCTGCTGCTCTGCCGCGCTGACATTGATATTGCCACCGGCCTGGATGTCCAGCTTGCCGGTGCTGGTGACCTTGCTGCCCACCACGTCGGTATCCTGTTTGCTGACCAGTTGCAGGTTGGTATCGGAAACCAGTTCACTGGCGGTGGACTGCTGGTGGCTGTTGTTGGACTTTTGCGAACTGCTGGTGATGTTAAAGGCAGTGCCGGTACGGGCATTGACCTTATCGATGTTGGTGCTGAGCGCGTTATCAATCCGCAGGCCACCATTGCTGGCGGTAACAAAACCACCCTGACTGCCTTTGACCTTGCTGCCGGTGATGGTCACGCCCTGTTTACCGTTCAGCCACAAGGTGCCGTCGGCGGTCAGCTCGGAGGCGTTGCTGACCTCGCGGCGGTGGCTGTTGTCTTTGTTATCGCCACCGCCGATGCCGCCCCAGGAGGTTTTATCGTCACGCACCGATTTGGCATTGGCAGTTTTTTGCACGTCGATATTGATCCGATCGTTGGCATTGACCTTCAGGTTACCTGTGGCATACACCTTTGCTCCCTGTGCCACCAGGCTATTACCGGCGCTCAGCGTCAAATCGCCACCGGCATGCAGGTCACTGACCTTCAGGCTTTCGGTTTCATTGCTGTTGTTCCAACTGCCGGTGCGCAGGCTGGAGGTATGGTTACGCTGATAGCCGCGTTCGCTGGTTTTATCCTTCTCGACCAGCCCGGCGATCTGCACATCGCGCTTAGCGTCGATTTTCAGCGAGTTACCGGCCCCGACCGTAGCCCCGAGCAGTTTCACATCCTGTGCAGTGGCGGTCAGCGTGGCATTTTTGCTGGCGCTGACGCTGCTGCCGACCTGCTGGTGCTGTTCATTTTCGCGGGTGACGTCGTACTGCCAGGAGTAGAACCATTGGTCGTTGGTATGTCCCTGAGTCTGTTTGAGTTGCTGACCGTCGAGCGTCAGGCTGGCGCCCTGCAAATTAACCTCTTCGCCGCGAATATCGGTGGCGGTCAGGTGGTTGCTGTTATCGGCCAGCAGGCTGATATTTTTGCCTGCCAGCTCGGTGCGGGCCAGCTTTTGGCTGGTGCTGCGATCGTTGATATAGATACCGCCGCGATAGTTTTGGTAGTTCTCACCGCCGTTGCGGCTGCTGCTGTCGTCACTCACCTGGCTTTCTGCACGGATGTCGTAGGCTTTCACCCGGATCTCATTGCTGCCCTGCAACTTGCCCGCGAGCTTCACGCCGCTGCCGGCCGCGGTGTTGATGATGTTGATGCGTCCGGCCTGCATGCTGCCAAGATAGTAGCTGTCCAGCGCGCTCAAGGGTTGCTCGCTGCTGAGCACTTTCGCCTCGCGTGAAACACGGTTATTACCGCTGATGGCGTTGATATCCGCCACCATGTTGCCACTTTTCTTATCGAATACCGGGGTGACGATCACCTCGCCCCGGCTGTCGATGCGCGGGGCGATCAAGTCCAGCACGCCACCGGCGTTCAGTTTGCCATCCAGGCTCAGGGTGTTGCGATTACCCAGGGTGCTGTAGCCCTGCAGCATGCCGTTTTCCACCAGTGGATTGCCCACCACCAATGACGAACGGCTGGTATTAATAAAACCGCAGCCGCTGCAACTGATGCCGTTCGGGTTGGCCAACACGTAGTCGGCCGCCATGCCGAAGATTTCCTGCTGGCCGTGCAACAGCGACGGATTGCGGCTGATCACTTCATTGAGGATCACGCTGGCCGCTTGGTTGTTCAGGTTCGGGTTGGCCCCCAGCTGACCGGCCAACTGAGACAGTCCGGGGTCGCGTGAGTTATTCAGCACCGCGCCGGGTTGGTTAACGTTGAAATCCTGATACTGGTTATGTGACAGTCCGTGGTCATTCGGCGTGACAATATTGACCACCTGCGCGCCGTTACCGGCGGTGGAAACGCCGGGGCCGTTAGCCCCGTTGGCCGCCACGATCTCGCCGGCGTAACCGTTGCCAAGTGAGGCGAGAATGATCGCCAGTGAAGCGGCCAACTTGCCCGCCGCCGAAAGCCTGAAGTTATTATTTTTCATCCATGTATCTCCATATATCGCCGTGTGGTACTGCAAAAAAATGACTGACTAAAAGGTGTACGAGAAGCGGACCAGCACCTGGATCGGATCGTCCGGCATGGCGTGGCTGGACAGCAGCCAGCCGCGGCTGGCCTCGACGTCGATGATGGCGCGCTGATAACGCAGGGTGGCCCCGGCGCTTAACCCGGCGCTGCTTTGCCAGCCCGAAGGGCGGTTATCGCGTGGCAGCACCCGGCCGACGTCGCCGCCGAGGCGTGGGGTGAGGGTGCTTTGGCCCAGGTTGAAGCTGCGGGACAGGGTATTTTGCAGGTACCAGCCGTTATCGCCGGACAGCGTGCTGCGGCTGAAACCGCGGATCGCGCTGCGGTCGGTCAGGCTGAGCCATTCCACGCCGGGCAGCCGATCGCGGCTGTATTGCCCATACAGCAGGTTGCTGAGCTGGTAAGGGGAACCGGCCAGGGTGAAGCGTTGGGTCAGGTTGGCGAACAGCTTGCCCTTGGTGAATTGGGCATCGGGCAGGCCGGCACCGCCGTGGCTATCGGCGCCAAACCACGGCAATCCTTGTTCTACGCTGAGGTTGGCGCTGACCAGCCCGGTAGGCAGGATCTGCAGATGATTCACCCCCAGTTCGAACAGGCTGAGCGTCGGGCTACCGAGGCTGATGCGCACGGTGTCGAAGTAGTTATTGATACGCTTATGGGTCAGTTGGCCGCTCAGGGCATTGATTTGATCGCGATCGCGGTAAAACACATAATCGCCGCGCAGGCCGTATTGCTGGGTCTGGCCGTGCAGTTTATAGCTGTTGAACACCAACTGCTGGCGGTTCATGTATTGCGAATAGCTGGCAAAACCGCTGAAGGTAAAAGCGCCATAGGGCAGAGAATAGAGCAGGGTATAGGCGCGGTTGTAGCGCTGCGACGGATCTTTCAAGGTACCGGCGACGTTCAGGCTGACAAAGTCCGACAGGCCGAACGGGCTGTCCAGCGTTGCGGTGCTGCGAGCCAACCACTGGCCGGTATTTTTCTGGCCGTAATTGTCCAGGGTGGCGGACAGCAGCCAGGGCTTGGTATGTTGGTTATGCAAGCGAATAATGGAGCCGCCGGTTTGGTTGCCCGGTAATATATCCAGCCGAGTTTTGTTTGATTGCAAACGATTGGCCTGATCCAATCCCTGATCGAGCTGGGTTAATTTCAGCGGCTGGCCTTCCAGTCCGGGGAATAATAATTTGCTGTTGACCCAGCGATCGCCGCCCTCTATTTTCTCGATAAATCCTTCGGTGACCCGCAGACCCAATTCCCCCTCGGCATTAGGGCGAATAAACTGTACGCGGGCGGTGATATAGCCTTTATCAAGGTATAAACGGGTTAATTCGCGGGTCAGACGGTTGATGTCATTACTGCTGATACAACGCGGTGGCAGTGCGCTGAGCGCCGCCAAATCTTTCGCTGACAGCAGGGTAATGCCTTGCAGATAGACACCATCAATCGGCAGACATTGGGCTGAACGCGGCAGTGCCGGGGGGGCAGGTTCGGGGTCTGCCAGTAATTGCTGTTGTTTAAGCTGTTGGTAGCGTCGTTGCTCTATCTGTTGATTCACTTCACGCGTGCCGTCTTGCAGGGCACGGCGTGATTCGCCCATCGGCGAAAAATGCTCCATCTCCGGCAGGGTAGCGGCGGGGAGCGCAGTGCTGAACAGCAGCACCAGGGCGGCGGTTTTTTTAATCATTTTAATCCATTATGAGAAGCCAGCGGGGTGGCCTGCTCAATCCATGAGGTCAAGAAACGGACGGCCAGAGGCCGGCCCGAAACAGCGAGCGACAAGCACATTGCGTGATATCTCGATTTGCCGCAGGCAAATTAAGACGATGGGTGTATATCTAAATAATAATTAGGCTGCTTGTTTTAATTTTCAGATCCGTTGAGTTAATTAACTAAAAAAAGTCATTAAACTGTCTGTTATTTAAACTTTATCGGCACAGATAGGAAGAATCTGAATTTTTATTTTGTCCGGGGATAATAGAGGGTGAGGGTAATTCTGACAATCTGACCAGTAGGAAATACGAAATTTCGCAGATAGGTTGGGGCGCAAATGTTAACTGCGCCCCGGAGTGAAATTATTTTTTGTTGATCGGTCGACCGGACCAGTAACCCGCCAGCAGCGAACCGGACAGGTTATGCCACACCGAGAACAGCGCGCCCGGCAGCGCGGCCAGCGGTGAGAAGTAGATTTTGCCCAGCGTTGCCGCCAGCCCGGAGTTCTGCATGCCGACTTCAATTGCCAACGTACGGCAGGTGGACTCGTCAAAGCCAAACAGCTTGCCGCCCCAGTAACCGCTCAGCAGCCCGATGGCGTTATGCAGGATCACCGCGATGATCACCACCAGCCCGACCGAGGCGATATGGCTTTGGCTGCCTGCGACCACGGCACTGATGATCGCCAAAATACACACCATCGACAGCGCCGGCAGAATAGGCTCGATGCGTTTGACGGTTTTGGTAAAGGTGTGATGGACGATCAACCCCAGACCAATCGGGATCACCACGATCTGCAGAATGCTCAGCAGCATGCCCATCACATCGACGCTGATCTCGGTATCGACGTATAAGCGGGTCAGCAGCGGCGTGGCGAACACGCCCACCAGTGTGGAAACCGCCGAGATGGTTACCGACAGTGCCACATCGCCTTTTGCCAGATAGATCATGACGTTGGAGGCGGTGCCGCTGGCCACGCTGCCAACCAGCACCATGCCGGCGGAAAGATCCGGTGGCATATGGAACAGCATTGCCAGCAGCCAGGCCGCCAGCGGCATGATCAGGTAATGCAGAAAGATCCCGGCGGCAACCGGGCCAGGCCGGGAGAGCACGCGCTTGAAGTCATCCAGCCGCAGTGTGACGCCCATGGCGAACATGATCAACATCAGCAATGGGCTGACGTAGGGGCCGATTCCGGTAAAGCTGGTGGGCGTGAAGTAGGCGGCGACGGCGAGCAGCACCGCCCACAGGGGGAATAATCGGGTAAATTTTGCCAGCATGAATGAGGTTTTCCTTAGCCAAATAGAACGATGGGATGGAGTTGTGTTTTTTTGCGAGTTCAGCGGACTGAACCCCTACGGTTATGAACTGATTTTTTAGATGTAGGGGCGCAGCATGCTGCGCCCGCAAGGGATGATAATAGTTTATTCGAACAGATTGTGGTGCAGGGTACGTACCACTTGCTCGGCGTCGTTGCCGGGGACCAGGAAGCACAGGTTATAGCTGCTGGCGCCGTAGCAAATCATGCGGATATTGAACGGGTCGAGCACGCCAAACACTTCTTTGCCCACGCCGCAGGCCTGGGAAAGTTTGTTGCCAATCAACGCCACCAGCGCCAGGTTTTCTTCCACTTCCACTCGGCACAATGATGACAGGTCGGTCAGCAATGAGGTGGTCAGCGGGCTGCCACCGGTGTTGGTAGAGCCGGTGGTGTCCATGGTCAGCGCGATACTGACTTCAGAAGTGGTGATCAGATCCACCGAGACATTATGGCGTGCCAGAGTGTTGAACACTTCGGCCAGGAAACCGCGTGCGTGCAGCATGTTGAGGCTGTGCAGTGTCAGCAGGGTTTGCTTGCGGCGCAGTGCCAGTGCGCGGAACAGCGGCGGATTCTCGGTGGTATTACACACCAGGGTTCCCCCGGCGGCCGGATCCTTGCTTGAACCGACAAACACCGGAATATCGCAGCGCACGGCCGGCAGCAGGGTCGCCGGGTGCAATACTTTCGCACCGAAGGTCGCCATTTCTGCCGCTTCTTCGAAGGTAATTCTGTCAATGCGTTTTGCCGCCGGAACCACGCGTGGATCGGTGGTGTAGATGCCCGGCACGTCGGTCCAGATATCCACCCGGCTGACGCTCAGCGCTTCACCCAGCAGGGCGGCGGTGTAATCGCTGCCGCCACGGCCCAGCGTAGTGGTGCGGCCTTTCGGCTCGCTGCCGATAAAGCCCTGGGTGACCACCAGCGCCTCTTGCAGGCGCGGTTTGAGCAGCGATTGAGCCAGCTGTTTCAGCACCGCGTTATCTGGTGTGGCACGGCCGAAATGGTCATCGGTGTGCATCACTTTACGTACGTCAAACCATTCCGCCTGCACCTGGCGAGCGCGCAGGATCTCCACAAACAGCAGGGTAGACATCAGCTCGCCATGACTGACCAGTTCGTCGGTCAATGCCGCCGAGTTTGCCAGCGACGCCGCTTCGGACAGCATGGCGATGTTTTCCAGCATACGGTCGATTTCTTCGCGCACAACCGCCGGATTGTCGAGACGATCAAGGATGGCGTATTGGATGCGACGGATTTCATCGAGCTGGAAATGGCGTTTGTCGGCATCGCTGCCTTCGGCCAGAGCCACCAACAAATTGGTGACGCCCGCAGAAGCGGACAAGACCACCAGGCGTACGTCCGGATTGGCGAGTACGACGTCGGCGCTGCGGTTCATGGCTGCAAAGTCGGCAACGCTGGTGCCGCCGAATTTGGCGACAACGGTGGAATTCTGGGGTGCTGCTTGGTTCATGTAAAAACCTCGTGTCAGGGTGGCTCTATTCAGAGAGCGCTTTTTTCATAGCCTTGGCACAAGGGAGGAGCGATAAGCAGGGGGCAGACGTAGAGGTTAAAGCTACGATACACCCAGAAGCGCCCCACCTTGCTGATTGCCCCTGCGGACAATCCCTGGTGACAACTCAGAGGATTCAGCCCCTGTAGTCGATACGATGAATGCCGCACATCACCTTACCTCGGCGTCGCTCCCCCTCAAGCGCCGTCATTGGACAACGGCTCCTCTGACACTCTACCTGGGCGACGCACCTCTTCTGGCTTGCGCACCGGGTGCGCAAGTAGGCTGTTAGGAATAGCCGGTAATCGCGCTGCTGTCAACGCCCGGACGTTGAGGGATTTTCATCTTGTACCAGTGCGATCAACGTACAGGGCATCGCCGGGACGAAACCGTTTCCGATGGGGTGCAGTGCGCCATCCTCCCGTTGGCTGAATAACGGAATAATACCCTGATTTTTTTCGATATATTCCATCCAGCCAAAGTTTTCGTTCAGCTTGGTGGCCTTGATGGTGGCGCCGTGGGCGAGCAGACTGCTTAAGCGGGCGTAGGTGGCTTCCTGATTAAATAAAACTTCATGCCGACGAAAGCGCGAGCTTTCCCCACTGTTGCCGCGGCCTTTCAAGGGGGCGCCGGAGCGGATGGCAAACACCTTTCCCTCGCCAAAAATATGGCCGAAGTGGTAGACCGCCAGCGCATTTTGATGGCGGTTGGGCGACAGCGCCAGCACCTGCGCGGTATCGCTGAGATCAAGATAGTTCTCGGCATGTTCGGAGTAAGCATGCCCATAATAAGCGGGGATGCCCTCCATGCGTGCCTGGCGGTAATATTCCCAACTGCTGTCGGTGACCAGCACCGGGATATTCATTTTGATCAACGCCTGCGCCAGCATGCGCGCCACGCTGTTGGCACCGACGATCAGTACGCCGCGCGGTTTTTGCTGCTGCACCCGTAACCAGCGCGCCATCAAGCCGCTGGTCAGGCTCTGTAGCACCACGGTACCGATGATCACGGCGAACACTACGGTCACCAGCCGATCGGCCCCTGGGTAACCGCTGCGTTGCAAGGTCAGGGCGAACAGCGAACTGACCGCCGCGGCGACGATGCCGCGTGGCGAGATCCAGCACAGCAGCAGCCGATCGCGCCAGTGCAGGGAGGATCGCCAGGTCGATACCGCAATACACAGCGGCCGGGCGATAAACTGCACCACCAACAGCAGGCCCAGCAGCGGCCAGCCCATGTTCCACAGTGCCTGGATATCCAGCCGTGCCGCCAAAATGATAAACAGCGCCGAAATCAGGATCGCTGATAGCTCTTCCTTAAACGCCAGGATGTCGCTGGTATCCACATCGCGCATATTGGCCAGCCAGATGCCCATCACCGTGACGGTCAGCAGACCGGATTCGTCGGCGATGGCGTTGGACACGCCAAAGGCGGTGAGCATAATTGCCAGCACCGCCAGGTTTTGCAGGTAGCGGGGTAGCCAGACACGGCGCAGCGCCAGGCCCAGCAGGTAACCGAACAGCGCGCCGGCCACCAGACCGACGGCGGCGGTAATGCCCAGGGTGTAGAACAGGTGGGTGTAAGACTCCGAATGCTGCTTCAGCACGATAAATTCAAACACCAGCAGGGTGAAGATAGCGCCGACCGGGTCGATTACTATCCCTTCCCAGCGCAGCACCTGGTTGATATTGGCGTTGGGCCGCACCACCCGCATCAGCGGGGCGATCACCGTCGGGCCGGTGACCACCGTCACCGCGCCGATCAGCGCCGCCAGCTCGGGCGGAAAGTCCAGTAGCCACCAGCAGGCCACGCCAATCACCAGGAAGGTCATCAGCATGCCGATGGTCACCAGGTTGCGTACCACGCCCCCCAGGCCACGTATTTCCTCGACTCGTAGCGTTAGCGCCCCTTCGAACAGAATAATGGCCACCGACAGTGACACCAAGGGGAACAATAGATCGCCAAACAACGCGTCCGGTTGAACCAGATGTACCACTGGCCCCAGCACCACGCCAAACACCAGCAGCGGCAGAATGGCCGGCAGGCGTAACAGCCAGGCCAGCCACTGCGCCAGCAGCGAACTCAAGCCAATAACCACCAACATCAACGGGGCAGATAATTCCATAGTAATGTCCTTCGTGTTTCAAACCGCAGCCTGGTTGGCGCGCATCCTTAGCCTAATTACGTCAATGACGTGGTGATAATCTGACACAGTTTGGTGACAGTTAACTAACCCTGATAACAGGCTGTTATCCAAAAGTATAGGGGAAGAGCTGAAACGATGCGGCGGCGTTTGACAGTTAGCGCCTATCGCAAGAAAAGAGATCATAATCACAGTCGAACAGGCTACAATCGGACAACCACGTCATCTTTATTCTCAAGCCTAAGAGTGTTGCTATGAAAAATATCAATCCTAGTCAAACCGCTGCTTGGCAAGCCCTGCAGCAACATTTCGAACAGATGAAAGATGTACAGATCAGCGATCTGTTTGCTCAGGACAAAGAGCGTTTCTCCAAGTTCTCTGCCACCTTCAACGATCAGATGCTGGTGGACTACTCTAAAAACCGCATTAGCGCGGAGACCCTGGAGAAGCTGCAGGCACTGGCGAAAGAAACCGATCTGCAAAGCGCGATCAAATCGATGTTTGCCGGTGAGAAAATCAACCGTACCGAAGACCGTGCGGTGCTGCACGTTGCCCTGCGCAACCGTAGCAATACCCCGATTATCGTGGACGGCAAAGACGTGATGCCGGAAGTGAACGCGGTGCTGGCCAAAATGAAACAGTTCTGCGACCGCGTGATTGGCGGTGACTGGAAAGGTTACACCGGTAAAGCCATTACCGACGTGGTGAACATCGGTATCGGCGGTTCCGATCTCGGCCCTTATATGGCGACCGAGGCGCTGCGCCCATACAAAAACCACCTGAATATGCATTTTGTCTCCAACGTTGACGGCACTCATATCGCCGAAACGCTGCAACCACTGAACCCGGAAACCACCCTGTTCCTGGTGGCGTCCAAAACCTTCACCACCCAGGAAACCATGACCAACGCCCACAGCGCGCGCGACTGGTTCCTGAGCACTGCCGGCGATCAAAAACACGTGGCGAAGCATTTCGCGGCGTTGTCTACCAACGGCAAAGCGGTGGGTGAGTTCGGTATTGATACCGCCAACATGTTCGAATTCTGGGACTGGGTCGGCGGTCGTTATTCACTGTGGTCGGCGATTGGCCTGTCGATTGCCCTGTCACTGGGCTTTGATAACTTTGAACAGCTGCTGAGCGGCGCGCATGCGATGGACCAACACTTCGCACAAACCCCGGCGGAGAAAAACCTGCCGGTGCTACTGGCGCTGATCGGCATCTGGTACAACAATTTCTTCGGTGCAGAAACCGAAGCCATTCTGCCGTATGACCAGTACATGCACCGTTTCGCTGCTTACTTCCAGCAGGGCAACATGGAATCCAACGGTAAGTATGTCGATCGCAACGGCAACCCGGTGGATTACCAGACCGGCCCGATCATCTGGGGCGAACCAGGGACCAACGGTCAGCACGCGTTTTACCAGTTGATCCACCAGGGGACCAAACTGGTGCCTTGCGACTTTATCGCACCGGCCATCAGCCATAACCCGCTGAGCGACCACCACGCCAAACTGCTGTCTAACTTCTTCGCACAGACCGAAGCGCTGGCGTTCGGTAAATCGCTGGAAGTAGTAGAGGCCGAGTTTGCCGCACAGGGCAAAACGCCGGAAGAGGTCAAGCACGTAGCGCCGTTCAAGGTGTTTGAAGGCAACCGTCCGACCAACTCCATCTTGCTGCGTGAGATCACCCCGTTCAGCCTGGGCAGCCTGATTGCTCTGTATGAACACAAGATCTTCACCCAGGGCGCAATTCTCAATATCTTCACCTTCGACCAGTGGGGCGTGGAGCTGGGCAAACAGCTGGCTAACCGTATCCTGCCGGAACTGGCGGGTGACGAAGCGGTCAGCAGCCATGACAGCTCGACCAATGCGCTGATCAACCGTTTTAAAGAATGGCGTTAAGTACCACCTGAATTGATGCCATTAAAAAACCCGCCGCGGCGGGTTTTTTCACATATGAATGATTACAGATTGATCGGCACTTCGAAACTGATGCCTGCGCCCACGTCATCGGCGGTGCTGGCGTTGTTATCGGTGTACCACAGGCTGGTGTCGAACTTGACCTGCGAGTCGAAGTTGTAGCCCCAACCCAACTGAATGCCTTTCAGCGTATCGGATTTCGGGAATGCCTTATTGACGGTCTGGCTGTTTGGATTTACTTTGGCGTACACCAAGCGGGTGCTCCAGCGTTGGCCGTCATCCAGCACCATTTCTACTCGGCCGGACAGCATTTGCCCGTCGCCACCCATTGCATGGCCCAGCGGGTAACCCTGCTGGTAGTAACCATCACGATAAATATAGTGACGGTACATGACGTTATCTGCCTTGCCGTTGGAACGGGTGTCTGCGCCTTCGATGTGCCAGTTAATGGTGGTTGGACCCCATTCCGGATGACCCTCCAGACCCAGCAGGTAACCATTGTGTGATGGCAGCATGCCGGCTTCATCTTCACCGGTGATCTGGCCATAGAAACTCACCGGCAGGCCAATCAGTGGCTGCAGTTTCAGCTTGAAGTCGAACCCGCCCAGTTGGTTACCTGGATCGTTTTTCGGGTCGCCAGTGTTGTCGTTGCCGGTCACACCGTCCCAGAATGAACTCCAGGAGTGCGGACGGCCATCGCCACCCCACATCATGATGCGTGAAGCGCCCAGTTCGAGGAAGTTGGTTGGCATCATGGTAAAACGACCGCCAATCAGTTTGGTATCTGGCACGGCAGTGTATTGCGACAACTGGCCAGCGGTGAGCTGGTACTGCCAACGGCCAATCCATGACAGCCAAGGGGTTTCAAACGGCGATTGGTCGGCGCGTTGCAGCATAAAACCGGCCACCGGGCGTGCGGCGTCGGAACGGATCAGGCTGCCGTCATAGCCCGGGCCCCACCACTGGGATACCTCACCGAAGGACAACCATTGGTTCCAGATTTTCACTGCGCCATAGGAGCCGTTCAGGTTGAATTTGGAGCCGTCGCTAACGCGTTGATCGCCCTCGACTGACCCCTGGACACGCACATCCCAGAACTCGCCGTTGGCACCGGCACCGATAGTCAGGCTTTGGTCAGCATATTGGTTCTGGCCGAAGCCCTGCGGCGTGCCCGGTTTGTCGGTAGCCGCGTAGCCGCTGACGCGAATATTGGCTTTTAAGTCACCGACGCGGCGTTGAACGCGGTCGAGCACGTTTTTCTCGGTATTGGTTACCGGTTTGGCCTGTGAAATTACGGAGCTGATTTCTTCCTGACTCAGTGGCCAGGTGGACAGGCTGACGTTGATGACACCACGGTCGGACAGCCAGGCGAGGTCATTACGCAGGTCATTATCAGGGGTTACCAATCCGCTGGCATGGCCGCTCAATGCACAGGTAAACAGGCCTGCGGCGACCAGTCCGTTAAGTTTAGCGCGCATAAATATTCCCTTGTTAATTCGAGTTGTTTGTTTTATGTAAAGATCTATGACCCATCATAGTTGACATTTCAATTTGCTACAAATATATCCATATGAAACATTAAAAATTAAACACTTGAATAATAATGATTTTTATCAGTCTTGGCCCGGGTGTTAATTTTTAAGATAATGCCTATGTTAGGATGCGCGAATAATTACAGTGATATTAATGGTGAATATTTATGGCAAAAACCTCCCGCTCCGTGATGATAGCCAAAGGGTTGCAACGGGTACTGAACGTTGGACTGTTGCTGCTGGCGGCGATCCTGATCGTCTTCTTGGTGAAAGAAACCATTCATTTGGCGAAAGTCTTGTTTGTAAACAACGAGGAATCGACGTCCTATCTGCTGATTGAAGGGATTGTGATTTACTTCCTCTACTTTGAGTTTATTGCTTTGATTGTGAAGTATTTTGAATCGGGTTATCACTTCCCGTTGCGCTACTTTATTTATATCGGCATTACCGCGATTATTCGTTTGATCATAGTGGATCATGAGAACCCGATAGACACGTTAATTTATTCTGCCGCGATATTGTTGCTGGTGGTGACGCTGTATCTGGCCAATACCGATCGACTTAAGCGTGAGTAAAGCGGGATAAAAAAAGCGGCCCAGAGGGGCCGCCGAAGACACAGGTATAGAACGAAGTACATCAAGCGCTGTAGGGGCTCCACATGTTGAGCCCGAGAAAAACTAACCTTTCACCCCACCGGCCGTCAGGCCACCGACCAGCCAGCGCTGTGCCAGCAGGAAGACGGCGGTAATCGGAATCGCCGACAGCACCGCCGCAGCGGCAAAGTCGCCCCACAAATAGTTCTGTGGGTTCAGATATTGTTGCATCCCTACCGCCAACGTATAGCTGTTGACGTCACGCAACAGCAGTGAAGCCACCGGCACCTCGGTGATGGCGGCGATGAACGACAGAATAAACACCACTGCCAGAATTGGTACCGACAGCGGCAGCAGCACCAAACGGAAGGCCTGCCACGGGCTGGCGCCGTCCAGTGCCGCCGCTTCTTCCAACGAATTATCGATGGTTTCGAAATAGCCCTTGATGGTCCAGACGTGCAGCGCGATACCGCCCATATAGGCGAAGATCACCCCGCCGTGGGTGTTCAGGCCGATAAACGGAATGTATTGGCCCAGACGATCGAACAGGGCATACAGCGCCACCAGTGACAATACCGCCGGGAACATCTGGAAAATCAGCATGCTTTTCAGCAGGGTGCTTTTGCCGCGAAAACGCATGCGGGCAAAAGCATAGGCGCAGGTGGTAGACAGCGTGACGATGCCGATGGCGGTGATCACCGCGATCTTGATAGAGTTCCACAGCCACAGCAGGACTGGGAACGGCGGTGGGGTGACGCTGCCATCGGCATGCGTCACGCTCATGCCGAGCGCCAACCGCCAGTGATCCCAGGAGATTTGTTCCGGTATCAGGCTGCCGGTGGCGAAGTTGCCAGACCGCAGTGAGATAGTGACGACCATCAGCAGCGGGAACATGATCAGAGCGATAAAGCACAGCATCAGAGCATGGGTTATCCACAGACGCAGACGCTGGGATTTGGGTTGGACCATAGCCATTATTTTTCTCCCTAGTCGAAGTTCATCTTGCTGGCTTTCAGATTCAGGATCGCCAGAGCGCCTACCAGCAGGAAGATCAGCGTGGCAATTGCCGCCGCCAGCCCGAAGTCCTGGCCGCCGCCGCCTTCGAAGGCGATGCGGTAGGTGTAACTGACCAGCAGATCGGTATAACCGGCCGGCGTGGTGGTACCGATCATGTCCGGCCCGCCGTTGGTCAACAGTTGGATCAGCACGAAGTTATTAAAGTTGAAGGCGAAGCTGGCAATCATCAATGGCGTCAGCGGTTTAATCAGCAGCGGCAGAGTGATGCGGAAAAAGTTCTGCATCGGGGTGGCGCCGTCCATCGCCGAAGCCTCGTACAGGTCGTCCGGGATGGCTTTCAGCAGCCCCATGCACAGGATCATCATGTACGGATAACCCAGCCAGGTATTGACGATCAAAATCATGCTTTTGGCGGTGATAGGGTCGCTGAACCAGGCCGGTTTGATACCGAACAGATGGCTGAGCATCATGTTGATTTCACCGAAGCTTTGGTTGAACAACCCCTTGAAAATCAGAATCGAAATAAACGACGGCACCGCGTAGGGCAATATCAGCATCACACGATAGACAGCCTTGCCTTTCAGCGCTTCCCATTGCACCACACAGGCCAGCACCATGCCCACCGCTACGGTGAGGATCACGGTCATCACCGAGAACACGATGGTCCAAATGAAGATCGACACGAACGGCTTCTTGATCCCTTCGTCCTGCAATACTCGCAGGAAGTTTTTTCCGCCAATGGTGACGGTATAGCCTGGGCTAAGGGTTTCTTTGGCCCAGTTGCCGTCGGCATTCACCGCCTGATAGAAGCCAATCTCCGGGTTAGGCCGGTATTGAATATGGGTCTGTTGGTCGGTCAGCGCGTTGCTGTCTTTATCCAGAGCGTAAAGCGGGCTGGTACCGGAAAACTGGCGCAGGGAACTCATGCGTAACTCGCCGCCGTCCGGTAACTGTGCCAGCAGTTGGCTCAGTGCCTGACGGTTTTGAGTGATCACTCGCAGCGTAGCGCGTTCGCCGCCAGGTTCGGCGCCTTCTTCGACCAGCTTCAGCGTTTGCGGTGCATTGGCATCAAAGCTGAAAGGCTGGGAAATCAGCTGTTGGCCGCTGTCCGGGTGGGTTAACTGCAGACGCCAGCGTTGGTTTTCCGCCGGATACAGGCCGAAGGTAAAGGTCTTGCCGGTCTGGAACTGACGCTGCATCAGCACCGACTGGGCACGCTCAAAGGTGAGCTGATTGGTGCTGCTGTAGTTGGTAAAGGCGATGGCGATGGTGCAAATCAGCGGAAACAGGACAAACAGCCCCATACCGGCGATGCCAGGGTAAACGTAGCGCCAGGCATAGGCGCGACGGTTGGCGAAGACGTAAAGCCCGGCGCTGACCAGGATCAGCGTCAGAATGGCAAACAGGTATTCGCCCTGTGCATACATCAACACAATCAGATAGCAGGTAATCAGGCTGAACAGGCCGATAACCAGCCATTTCAGTATGTCACTCTGCCACCACTTCGACTTTTTGCGCGCAGGTGAACCGGCGTGAGCTAATTGCATAGGGCGTTCCTTTCTGTGAAGCCACAGCGGGGTGCCTGTCTGCACCCCGCACAACATTGTGTGTTACTTGGTGATACGGGTCTGTACGTCATCCAGCGCGGCTTTCACCGTCTGGCGGCCGCTGACGGCGTTGATCACCGCACTGCGTTCGGCGTACCAGAAGGCGCTCATCTGCGGGATGTTCGGCATGATTTCGCCGTTCTGGGAGTTTTCCATAGTGGCGGCAATCTTCGGATCTTTCGCCAGTTGTTCCTGATAGGACTTCAGCGCCACCGCGCCCAGCGGTTTGTCTTTGTTGACGTCAGCCAGGCCTTCGTTGGTCAGCAGGTAGTTTTCCAGGAATTCGGTCGCCAGTTCTTTGTTCGGGCTGGCGGCGTTGATCCCGGCGGTCAATACGCCGACGAACGGTTTGGAAGGCTTGCCTTTAAAGGTCGGCAGCAGGGTCACGCCGTAGTTGATTTTGCTCTGTTCGATGTTTGACCAGGCCCATGGGCCATTGATGGTCATCGCGGTCTGGCCTTTATTGAACGCGGCTTCGGCAATCGAGTAATCGGTATCGGCGTTGATGTGTTTGTTTTTCACCAGGTCGACGATGAACTGCAGACCGGCCTGTGAACCGGCATTGGCGACGCCCACGTCTTTGATGTTGTACTTGCCGTTCTCATATTTGAAGGCATAACCTCCGTCGGCGGCGATGATCGGCCAGGTGAAGTAGGGTTCCTGCAGGTTCCACATGATGGCGCTCTTGCCTTTGGCGCGCAGCTCTTTGTCCAGCGCCGGGATCTCTTCCCAGGTTTTTGGCGCCTGTTTGATCAGGTCTTTGTTATAAATCAGCGACAGCGCTTCCACCGCGATCGGGTAGCCGATCAGCTTGCCATCGTAGCGCACCGCATCCCAGGTGAAGGGGAACAGTTTGTCCTGGAAAGCTTTGGAAGGATGGATCTCGGCCAGCAGGCCCGACTGCGCGTAGCCGCCAAAGCGGTCATGGGCCCAGAAAATAATATCCGGGCCGTCGCCGGTGGCAGCTACCTGCGGGTATTTCTCTTCCAGTTTGTCCGGGTGCTCGATGGTGACTTTGATACCGGTGTCTTTCTCAAACTTTTTGCCGACCTCGGCCAGGCCGTTATAGCCTTTATCGCCGTTGATCCAGATAACCAGTTTCCCTTCCTCGATCTTGGCGAAGGCGGAAGAAGAAAGCACCAGGGTGGTCAGAGCCGAAAGCACCAGTGTGCGGGCGGTGGTAAAGCTGCGAGTCATAATCCAATCCTTCTTTTTTATGGGCACGTAAATCAAGGAGAGAGTTTTCACGGTAATAGTGGGTCACAAAGCGACACATTCTCATCCTCCCCCCCTCTACGCCCCACCGCTGTGTAGTGTGATCCAGTTAACATTGCTCTCTATTCTGTGGCGTCAGACACAAAATAGGGGGACGATTTTTGCCAGGCAGATCACAGATTTGTCTTAAGCGCGGAACTTCTCACCGCCGCGGTCGTTCTCTCATCCTCCCATCTCCTCCCCCATGAAAAATCCTGTTACGGATGATTACCCTTTGTGGGGTTTACCGCACTATCGGCCACATTGATTTTCATCGTCACGAGCAGCAGGAACCGGATTTATGTCGCCAATGCCTACCGCCACTCAACCCACCCTGTACCGGATCCATCCGGTCAGTTTCCGTGATGGAAACGGGGATGGTGTGGGCGACACCCACGGCATGATTACGGCATTGCCCTACCTGAGCACGCTGTCGATTGACGGCCTGGTGTTGCCACAGGCGTTGGCGGCCCAAGAGGCGGCGGCTGTCGCTGCCCAGGGGTTGGCCTTGTGGTACTGCGACGGGCCAAACCACATTCGTCGCGCTGCTGCACCACAACAATATTTGCGCAGCCCACTGGCGTTGGAAGTTGTGCCCTTCAGCGTGGAGAGGCTGGTTGAGGTGTTGAATGCTCGCCGCACTACGTTGGCAGAAAGTCTGTGGAGTACCGGTGATGCCGATCAGCCTCGGGTGGTCAGCCACTGGGGGCAGGGCAACTTGCGTTCCGCCGATGCATTTTTGACGCTGCTGGCGATGCTGCCCGCGCCCATTTGCCTGTATCAGGGGGAAGAGCTGGGCTTGCCGCACGCCGCCGGTTTGCTGGATCCGCTTGGCGCACAAACGCCGATGCCATGGCATGAAGCGCCCGAGCAAGTGACCGCCGGTGAGATCCACTGGTATCAGCAGGTGGCTATCGAACACCGCGCGTTGGCTATCAGCCGTCAACAGCATGACCACCAATCCACCTTGCGCTACTGCCAGTCCTTGCTGGCGCTGCGCCGCTTAGCGGTGATCCAGCAGGGGGAACTGAGCGCGGTCAGCCAGAGTAATGGTGTCGTTAGATTACTTATTACCCATCAGGATCAATGCCTTGAAGCGCTGATTAACCTGCAGCCTTATACTCAGGCGGCCGCACCGTCTGAGGCGACCTTGCCACTGGCTTGGCAGCACGGTGCGCAGCAAGAGGGTCATCAATGGGTTTTGGCGGGTTTTGCGTCCGCCATTTTTACACGAAATGTTAACTGCGAAAGCAGGGGAGTAACGCATGGCTAGCGTCACATTGCGCAGCGTTTATAAGGCTTTCGGCGAAACGGTGATTTCCAAAGACGTCAATCTGACGATCAACGACGGTGAGTTTGTGGTGTTTGTTGGGCCATCGGGCTGCGGCAAATCGACGTTGCTGCGCATGATTGCCGGGTTGGAGGACATTACCTCCGGTGAACTGATGATTGGCGATAAACGTATGAATGAGGTGCCGCCGTCCGAGCGCGGCATCGGCATGGTATTCCAGTCTTACGCGCTGTATCCACACCTGTCGGTGGCCGACAACATGTCGTTCGGCCTGAAACTGGCGGGGGCTAAAAAAGCGGAAATCAATCAGCGGGTCAATCAGGTCTCGGAAGTGCTGCAACTGGCCCACCTGCTCGACCGGCGGCCAAAAGCGCTGTCCGGCGGGCAGCGTCAGCGGGTGGCGATTGGCCGTACGCTGGTGGCGGAGCCGGACGTGTTCCTGCTCGATGAGCCGCTGTCCAACCTCGACGCCGCGCTGCGGGTACAGATGCGTATTGAGATCTCCCGTCTGCACAAGCGCCTGCAGCGCACCATGATTTACGTCACCCACGATCAGGTCGAAGCGATGACGCTGGCCGACAAGATCGTGGTGCTGGATGCCGGGCGCGTCGCTCAGATCGGCAAGCCGCTGGAGCTGTACCACTATCCAGCCAACCGCTTTGTCGCCGGCTTTATCGGATCGCCAAAAATGAATTTCCTGCCGGTCAAAGTGACCGCCGTAGAGCCTCAACAGGTCCAGGTCGAACTGCCTAACAATCAACTGGTGTGGTTACCGGTGGAAGGCACGCAGGTGCAGGCCGGCTCGAATATGTCACTGGGCATTCGCCCGGAACATCTGTTGCCTGGTGATGCCTCTGAAGTTCGGCTGACCGGTGACGTACAGGTGGTGGAGCAACTCGGCAACGAGACGCAAATCCACATCCAAATCCCGGCAATTCGTCAAAACCTGGTTTACCGCCAGAACGACGTGGTGCTGGTAGAAGAAGGTGCAACATTCGCCATCGGCCTGCCGCCTCACCGCTGCCATTTGTTCCGTGAAGACGGTACGGCATGTAAACGGCTGCACCAGGAGCCGGGCGTTTAAAGCATCACAGTCTGTATAACAGGAGAATAATGATGACTACTCTGCGCAAACTTCCTCTGGCACTGGCAATCGCCGCTGGTGTTCTCACCACTCAGGCCATGGCCCTTGATTTTAAAGGCTATGCCCGTTCCGGCATCGGCTGGACCGGCAGTGGCGGTGAGCAACAGTGCTTCAAGGCCACCGGCGCCGACAGCAAATACCGTCTCGGTAACGAATGTGAAACCTACGCCGAACTGAAGCTGGGTCAGGAAGTGTGGAAAGAGGGCGACAAAAGCTTCTACTTCGATACCAACCTGGCCTACTCGGTTTCACAACGTTCCGACTGGGAAGACGTGACGCCAGGCTTCCGTGAAGTGAACGTGCAGGGTAAAAACCTGATCGAATGGCTGCCGGGTGCCAATATGTGGGCCGGTAAGCGCTTCTATCAGCGTCATGATGTTCACATGATTGACTTCTACTACTGGGATATCTCCGGTCCGGGTGCCGGTCTGGAAAACATCGATCTGGGCTTCGGCAAGCTGTCTGCTGCCGTGACCCGTAACTCTGAGTCCGGCGGCTCTTACGGTTATCTGGATAATGAATGGAAGCAGCGCCCAACCGTCAACGATACCTTTGACGTGCGCCTGGCCGGTCTGGAATTGAACCCGGGCGGTACCCTGGAGCTGGGTCTGGACTATGGCCGTGCTAATGCACAAGATGGTTATAGTTTGGCCGATGGCGCCAGCAAAGACGGCTGGTTGATCACTGCGGAACATACCCAGAGCATCCTCACCGGCTACAACAAGTTTGTACTGCAATATGCTACCGACTCTATGACCTCACAGAACAATGGTCGTAGCCAGGGCGCCACTATCGACAACAATGGCAAGATGATCCGCGTGCTGGATCACGGTGCCATCGACTTCAACGACCAATGGGCGATGATGTATGTCGCCATGTTCCAGGACATCGATCGCGACAACAACAACGGCAGCACCTGGTACACCGTGGGCGTGCGTCCAATGTACAAATGGACGCCTATCATGAGCACCCTGCTGGAAGCCGGTTACGACAACGTGAAATCCCAGCGTACCGGCGATCGCAACGGTCAGTACAAGGTCACCCTGGCGCAGCAGTGGCAGGCAGGCAACAGCATCTGGTCACGTCCGGCTATCCGTGTGTTCGCTACCTACGCCAAGTGGGATGAGAAATGGGGTTACGCTACTGCCAGCGATGCAGAGGGCAATTCAGGTCTGAATGCCGGCACCGCCTATAACGACACCAGCATGCACACCTTCAGCCGTGGCAATGACGATGAAGTCACCTTCGGCGCCCAGATGGAAATCTGGTGGTAATGAGATAACGGGGAGAGCCAGGTGCTCTCCCCAACCTGTATTCGCCGACATCGTCTCTCTTGCCTGAGCCACGTCGGTTAGCTTGGGGTATAACAATGAAAAAGAATCTGCTGTCACTCTGCCTGTCACTGGCTCTTACCGTTGGTGCGCCACTGGTGGCCAATGCCGATACACCAGCCAATGTTTCCGTTGCTCCGGCCATTAGCACTGCCACGCTGCAAAGTTTGCCATGGCAACCGCTGGTGCCGCCGGTCAGCCAGGATGTGAAACTGGATAATGTCAGCCCGCAAATTAATCAGGGTGATATTCAGGGCGCTATCGCCGCCTATACGCTGCCGGCCGATCGCGGTTCGCTGGAAGTTACACTGAGCAGCATCAGCAAGAACAACTCAATTTACGCACCGAGCGTATTGGTACTGGATGAACACCTGCGCCCGGCAGCCTATTACCCGAGCAGCTATTTCCCTTATCAGCCACCGGGTGCGATGTCGTCCGATCGCCTTGAGGGCACGCTGAAACTGACTCCGGCACTGGGTCAGAAACAAATCTATTTGCTGGTGTACACCACCCGTCAGGATCTGGCGAAAACCACTCAATTGACTAACCCGGCCAAGGCTTACGCTGCCGGTGTGGGCAACGCGGCGCCGGATATTCCGGATCCGATCGCCAGCCACAGCACCAGCGGCACCATCAAACTGAAGGTCACTGCAGAACAGGGTAGCGGCAATATCATGATTGGCATGCTGCAACCGGCACCGGCAGCGGCACCGGTGGTAGTGGGATCAACCGCGGCGGTTGCTGCAGCACCGACTCCGGCACCGGCTCCAACCAAACCGGCAGAGCCGATGTTGAATGACACCGAAACTTACTTTAACAACGGCATCAAACAGGCGGTGAAGGCGGGGGATATCGATAAAGCGCTGAAACTGATGAATGAGGCTGAAAAACTGGGTTCCACCACAGCGCGTAAAACGTTTATTGGCAGCGTGAAAGGCAAGGGGTAGTACCCGACGCTGCCGATGCTGGCTTGATGATTGGTGCGCCCCGGCGCACCTTTTTTCATTCGCGGGCCAGCGTTTCACCGATCAGCGCCAGCAGGCGAGCATTATCCACCTGCTGCATTATCCGCACCGGCCGACCTTCGGCTTCCGGCATGCCGACCGTCAGGCGCAAACTTTGCGGTCGCCAGCGACGAGAGCTGCCGCGCGTCATGGCACCTTCCAGCGCTACATCGACAAAATACTCTTCCGTGCTGACCAACTGCGGCTCCAGCAACCAGGCAATCACCAGTGCGTCATGGATCCAGCAGCCCGGCAGATGGCGGGTATGGCGGGAGTAGTCGATCCAGGGCTGAGTGGTGGTTCGCAGGTAGCGGCACAGCGGCGTGTCCGGCTGGGTCATCTTTATCAGATCGGCCTGAGTCAGCATGGTTTGCGTGGTAACGTCCAGCGGGGCGAGCGTGATATTGGCACCGCTGGTCAGCACCTGCCGGGCGGCCTCCGGATCCAGGCCGAAATTGGTGTCCTTGATGTAGCCTTCGACGTTGAACACCCCACCCATAATCACGATTTCCTTCACTGCCTGCGCCATCTGCGGGTACAGCTGCAGGGCATGGGCGACGTTGGTCAGCGGGCCGATTGCCGCCAGGGTGATCTCGCCGGGGTGATTGCAGATCAACTCCCCGATCGCTACGGCGGCGTTGGGGGTGGGTATCGTGGCGGCTTGCGGATAAGGCGTATTACGCCACAGGGCGGCTAACTGCGGATCGGTAATCGCCCGATCCAGATGGGTGCGCCAGGGTTCTGGCGCTTCGTTCAATGCTCGCGTTGCGCCTGCCACCACCGGCACCTGATAACCGGTTTGCTGCAGCAGATGGCTGGCCACGGCAAAGCCGACGTCGCGCGGCGTATTGCCGGCCACGATGCTGACAAGCTCCAGTGAGAGCTGAGGTTTGGCCGCCAGCGCCAGCGCCAGGGCCAGCCCGTCGTCAACGTTGGCGCCGGGAATGCCGTTGCCGGGATCGCAATCAATAATCAAACGCATAGCAGTTACCTGAATCAATAAACTAGCAGCCGCACGATCGGCGGATATGCAACTGGAAGGTGAACTCGTGCAGCTCTGGCTGCGCAGTACCGGCGGCCAGCATGGCGATGGCTTTTCTGGCCATGGCGTCGATTGGTTGTTCGACCGCGCTGAGCGGCGGCACGCTGAATTCGGATTGCTGGGTGCCGTTAAAGCAAATGATAGCCAGATCGTCCGGCACGCGCAGCTGATGTTCCGCCAGAGCTGACAGGCAGCCGAGTGCCTGCTGCTCGTTGGAGGTGAATATGGCGCGTGGGCGGGGGCCTTGCAGCATTTTCTGGCTGGCCTGATAGCCGCCCTGGCGGGTATAAGGGGCATCAAAAATCCATTCTTCACGCGGCGTAATACCCGCTTCAATCAGCGCGTCACGCCAGCCATTCAGGCGATCTTGTGCGTTGAGCATGGTCAGCGGGCCCACAAAAATGCCGAGTTCCCGGTAGCCGTGCTGCAACAGATGGCGCGTGGCCTGGCAGGCGGCGTCGCGTTCATTAACGCGGATGGCACTGATGCCGGCATGGCTGTCGATGGTGTCGATCATCACGCAGGGGGTGCCGGAATGGCGGATCAGATCAAACCAGGGATGGCGATCGACGCTGGTATACAGCAGGCCGTCAACCTGACGGCGCAGCAGGTGGTTAATCAGGTCGTACTCGTGCTGGCGGTCGTCGCCGGCGTCACCCAACAGCAGCACGCGGCCATGATTGAACGCCTCGCGCTGCAATGCTCGCGCCATGGTGGCAAAAAACGGGTTGGAGATGTCGGGCACCACTAATCCATAAGTCAGGGTATTGCCGGAAGCCAGCGCCCGGGCGATGTCGTTCGGCCGGTAACCGGTTTGCTCGATCGCCGCCAGCACCCGCAGACGGGTGGCTTCTGCCACCGGGCGTGGGCCGTTGTTGATCACATAGCTGACTACCGCGACCGAGGTGCCCGCTAAGCGGGCAACGTCGGCGCGGGTGATGCGCCGCGTGGATTGATTATCCAAGTTGGGTTCCTGTACGCCCTGATTACACCGCGTCCTGCGGCAGGTTAAGATCGCGGCCGCGGGTTTCCGGTGCAAAGAAGGTAGTGATTAAGCCAATGCCTGCCATTACAACAAAATAGCAGGCGACAGGCCACCAGTGACCGAAACCGGCCAGCAGCGCGGTAGCGATCAGCGGTGCGGTCCCGCCTGAGAGTATCGACCCCAGTTCTTTGGCGAAAGCCATTTTTGAGTAGCGGTTTTTGACGCCGAACAGTTCCACGCCATAGGCCGCCTGCACGCCAAAGATGCCCAGGGATGCGATGCACATACCGACCACAATCACCGAAATCACTATTGCTGGCTCACGGCTGTCGAGCAGCCAGAAGGCCGGGAAGGCGTACAGTACCAGCAACAGACAGAACCAACGGTAGGTGACGCGGCGGCCGAAGCGGTCAGAAAGCCAACCCGCCAGCGGGATCACCAGAAAACCGCACAGCGAGGCTATCATCACCGCCAGTGCCGGCACCGACTTATCCACCATCAGCACCTTGGCAACGTAACCGACGATAAACCCCTGGCACAGATAGGACGGGCCATTTTCGCCAATACGCAGGCCGAGCATGATCCAGAAGGCTTTGGTGCGTTGCAGGTAGCTGCGGTTATCCGCTGCCACGGGTGTGTTGTCCAGCATGCGCTGACGGTTTTGCTGCAGTTCGCGTTCAAATACCGGGGTTTCCCGCACGTGACGGCGCAGGTACAGAGCGCCCCCGGCGATCAGGATGCTGGCGAGGAATGGGATGCGCCAGCCCCAGGCGATCAGATCTGCCTTGTCCAACTGCAACACCAGCAACCAGACCAACGAGGCCAGCAGAGTACCGCTGTTGGAGCCGATCGCAATGATTGAGGCGACCAGACCACGGCGTTTGGCCGGTGCATATTCTGCCAGCATTACCGCACCACCGGAAAGCTCGGCCCCGGCCCCGAAGCCCTGAGCAAAACGCAGGATCACCAGACAGATGGGAGCCCAGACGCCGATTTGGGCGTAGGAAGGGATCAGCCCGATCAAGGTGGTCGAGACGCCCATTAGCGCTACCGTGGTGAGCAGCACCACGCGGCGGCCCTTACGGTCGCCAATCCAGCCGAAAACCAACGCGCCGATAGGCCGGGCAATAAAACCGACGGAGTAGGTAGCGAAGCTGGCCAACAACGCCACCATCGGGGTGGCTTCGGGGAAGAACACGTCGCCGAACACCATACCGGCCGCCAGGCCATACAGGGCGAAATCGACATATTCCATCGCCGTGCCGAGCCAGCACGAGAAAGTGGCGCGCCAGAATTGGCCGCGCCCTTCTTTGGTAGCCAAACGTTCATCGGCCGCCAAGGTTTTGTCGGTGGCCTGTGGGGTTGCAAGCGTTGTTTCGCTCATGACATTGATATCCTCTTTTCGTCTGCGCCACACCTGTAGCGTGATCGCGGTAAAGATGGTTTCCCTGGCGTCGGCAAGAAGGTTTGCTGACAAAGTGTCGGACTGATGGCGATTCAACGCTGCGATACAAGGGTATCTACGCGCGTAGATAAAACAATGTTGCAGAGGTGAAATTTTGCTGAGGATCACACAATCCCCAGCGCGCCGGGGAATGAAGGTAAAGAAAACAGATGGCAGAAAGATGACAAGGCGGTGCTTTGAAGGTGCGAGTTTTGCTGTGCGGCACCCCTCGAATCAGCCTGCCGCTTTTGAATTTCTGCGTTACAATGGGCGCCTGTTAACAGTTTGTCTGGTCTGACGCAGCCACAGGGCGCGGCGTCAGGCCTGGAGTAGAACAATGTCAGGCAATAGGGATTCGATCCTACCGCCGCTGGAGTGGCTATCCGCGCAACATCCTCCGGCGCCTGCTGCCGTCAGCGACTGGCTGATGGAGCCAGGTTCCATGACGCGCCGCTTTGAACGCCACTGTGGGCGGGTGCACGTCGAACCACAGCGCGAATGTTTTGTTACCCGCGACCAACTGGGGGAAGAGGCAGAACACTTGCCGGACGGCCCACGCTATTGGCTGCGTGAAGTTGTGTTGTTGGGCGACAATCAGCCCTGGCTACTGGGGCGCACGGTGATCCCACTGGAAACGCTGACCGGCCCTGATCTGGCGCTGGTGGATTTGGGCACCTTGCCGCTGGGGCGTTATCTGTTCAGCAGCGACGATCTGACTCGTGATTACATTCATATTGGTCGGCAAGATGCCCTGTGGGCGCGCCGCTCCCGCCTGCGGCTGGCGGGTAAACCGCTGTTGCTGACCGAACTGTTTTTACCGGCTTCGCCGCTGTACGCGACAGGAAGTTCGGTTGCCGAATGATGAGGAGAGAAAAGACCTTGGAAGGAAGCGTGATTCAAAGCAAATGGCAGGCTTATAGCCATCTGATGCGCATTAATAAACCGATTGGTACCTTGTTATTACTGTGGCCGACGCTGTGGGCACTTTGGATAGCGGGACAGGGCGTGCCGTCACTGTCTGTCCTGGTGGTGTTTGTGGCTGGGGTCTTCATGATGCGCGCTGCCGGTTGTGTGGTGAATGACTATGCCGACCGTGCGGTAGATGGCCACGTGAAGCGTACGGCCGGGCGCCCAATGCCGAGTGGGCGGGTGAGCGAGAAAGAGGCCAAGGTACTGTTTGTGGTGCTGGTGCTGGTCTCATTCGGGTTGGTACTGACGCTCAATGCCATGACCATCTGGCTGTCATTGGCAGCGCTGGCGCTGGCGTGGGCCTATCCGTTTATGAAACGGGTCACTCATCTGCCGCAATTTGTCTTGGGCGCGGCGTTCGGCTGGGGGATCCCGATGGCCTATGCTGCCGTCAGTGAATCCTTGCCATTGAGCTGCTGGGTGTTGCTGCTGGCCAATATCTGCTGGACGGTGGCTTACGACACGCTGTATGCGATGGTTGACCGTGACGATGACCTGAAGATTGGCATTAAATCTACCGCCATTTTGTTTGGCCGTTACGACAAGCTGATTGTCGGTTTGCTGCAGTTTGCCACGTTGCTGTTGTTGCTGTGGGTAGGCTATCTGACGCAGATGAGCGGAGCCTTTTACTGGTCGCTGTTGCTGGCGGGCGCCTTGTTTATCCATCAGCAAAAACAGATTGCCACCCGTGAGCGTGACGCCTGCTTCAAGGCGTTCATGGACAACAATTATGTCGGGCTGGTGTTGTTTATCGGTATCGCACTGAGTTACTGGCAGGGTTAACGATTTTCAGCAATAAAAAGGCACCCGAGGGTGCCTTTTTCGTTTCTGTAGCAATGGATTAGTCTTCTTTCTCTTCCACTGCGGCCGTTTCCGGCAACGCGTTGGTTTCCGCTGGCATACTGACGCTCTCGATGGTCAGCTTGATTTCCGGGGTAATCAAATCGCTCAGCATGTTGTAGACCTCCATGGTGTGCTCACGGACCGCATCGCCGATGTCATTGATGTAGCCTTCTGCACGCAGCGTTGCCACCAGGGTGGAGAACACCGCCTTGTCGAAGAACTCCGGCGCGTTGATGCCATGCAGCACCGACAGACGCTGGGCCATAATACGGCTCTCTTTCTCCAATGCCCCACGGTTGATGCTTGGGTTGGCACTGAGGATCGACATGGTGATGGCATAGCGCTGCAGCGTTTCACGGACACCGGCGGCCAACAACTGTAGTGGACGGATACGCGCTGGGTTCAGGACCAGAGCGTCACCTTTGTCGCAGATCAGTTGCTGACGGATCATTTCGTCGATCAGCGGTCGTAGCACTTCCGGCAGTTGTTCCTTGTCGTTATGCAGGAACAGTTCAGCCTTCAGCATCGGGTAAATCAGGCCAATCTGCCGTAGCAATTCGGCGCGCGATACCCGGCGGTGATGCATCACGATAGTGGCGATCAGCGACGGCAGAACCAGCAGGTGATGGATATTGTTACGGTAATAGGTCATCAATACCGCCTGCTCGCGCGGCAGGATGATGATATCGCCGATGTTATCCTTCTCTACTTCGAACTTGTTCATGTTCAGCGCGTGGTCCAGCAGCTCATCCGGCGTCTGGGTAGGTACAGTAACGTCCCCGGCATAAGGCACATTGCGCATCAGTTGCAGGTAGCACTCCAACTGCTCAAGCAACTGCTCACGGGTCAGCGAGCGCTGGCGTGAGGCCAGCAGCGCCGTGGAACACAGGTTCATGGCGTTGGCGGCGGCGGCATTGTTGATGCGCACCATAATCTTGGCCGCCAAATCGTTGACCGTCGGCGTTAACCAGCTTGGGCGCTGGGCTTCGATCGGGTCAATGGATTCGCGCCACTGTGGCACATTCTGATTCAGATAAGCGGTCAACGGCAGTGGATCACCGAAGTTGACGTAACCCTGGCCGAGATTGCGCAGCTTACGCAGGCCGCGCAGCATCTGCAGCAGGCTCTCTTTTTCCTTGGTCGCGCCACGCAACTCTTTGGCGTAGGTACCCACTTCCATCACGTGCTCGTAACCGATGTAAATCGGCACCAGGGTGATAGGGCGGCTACCGCCGCGCAGCATCGCCTGAATGGTCATCGACAGGGTGCCGGTCTTCGGCTCCAGCAAACGTCCGGTTCGGGAACGGCCACCTTCAACAAAGTATTCCACCGAGTAACCGCGGGTAAAGAGCTCGCCGAGGTATTCACGGAATACCGTCGAGTACAGCTTGTTGCCTTTGAAAGTACGGCGAATAAAGAAAGCGCCCAGGCGACGGAAAATCGGCCCGGCCGGCCAGAAGTTGAGATTGATACCGGCAGCGATGTGCGGCGGCACCAGACCCTGGTGATACAGTACGTAGGACAGCAGCAGGTAGTCCATGTGGCTGCGGTGGCAGGGCACATAAACAATCTCGTGGCCGTCCTGCGCCAACTGACGCACGCGTTCGGCGTTAGTGACGTTGATGCCTTGATATAAACGGTTCCAGGTCCAGCTCAGCACACGGTCGGAAAGACGCACCGTCTCGTAAGAGAAGTCGGCAGCGATCTCTTCCATCAGCGCAATGGCGTTCTGCTGGGCTTTTTCGTGGGAGATTTTCTTGCTGCGCGCTTCGTCTTCGACCGCTTTTTCAATGGCCTTGGACGCCAGCAGCTTGTTGAACAGGTCCTGACGGGCAGGCAGGCTTGGGCCGACGGCGGCCAGACGCTGACGCGAAAAGTGCATGCGCGCTACGCGAGCCAGTTTCTGCGCAATGATTTTGTCCGTACCGTGCTCGGTGGCCATGCGGCGCAACGAAACGGTATTGGAAAAACGCACAAAGCTGTCGCGGCCGAGCCACAGCACGGCAAAGAATTTCTGCACGCCGTTCAGCAGACGCAGATGCGGGGTGCCGTGCCCTTCGCGCCCCGGAGAGCGGCCGAACATCACCGAAACCGGCAGCATCTGAATGTCGAGATCCGGATTACTGCGGTGCAGATCCAGATAGTCGTGGAACAGTTTTACCGACTCTTCTTTCGGCGTGTAGTAGCGGAATACGCGCGGGCCATCGTGAATAAACACGTGGCTTGGCAGCACGGTGCCGTCTATCTCCAGCGGATCGAGGGGATCGGGCAGATCTTGCGCCAGGCACTGGGTGCGCAGCGTCAGCAAATCCGCCTTGGAATTATAAGGTAAAACATACAAAATCGGCCGTGAGGGATCCAACCCTAACTCCGTGACCGGATCTGAAGGGATAACCTTACTTCTTACCAACAGTTTGAGTGGTAAATTCAATAGTTTATAATAAATTTTACGCCAACCTGACATAACAACGTGAAGCCTCTTGTTAGCAATGCGCCGCAAGCATACCAGAAACCGGGTAGCAGATCTGTGGTGTTGGAAAACCGAGAGCCGGGAGAGTTTCCTGGCCTAGACTGTTTAATTATGACTTATCTCTGCTAAAGGCACTAAAAAACATGGCAAACCAAGCAACCGGCCTGACCCGTATTATTAAAGCCGCCGGCTACTCTTATAAAGGCTTTTCCGCTGCCTGGCAGCACGAAGCGGCGTTCCGCCAGGAATTGGTGGCGACCGTGCTGGCTATCATACTGGCGATTTGGCTGGACGTGGGTGCGATAGCGCGCATTTTACTGATCGGATCGGTGCTGTTGGTGATGATTGTCGAGATACTCAACAGCGCGATTGAGGCGATTGTCGATCGGGTGGGGACCGAGCATCACGAGCTTTCCGGGCGGGCAAAGGATATGGGCTCGGCGGCAGTCTCGCTGGCGATTATTTTGGCGTTGTTCGTCTGGGGTTCGGTGCTGTGGCAGCACTTTGCCTGAGTGGCGACGTTTCGTTGCGACAGGTGTCGCTAATCCCTGATTTTTATTCACTCTTCGGTTCCCAAGCCGCAGTTACCTGTATATACTCACAGCAAGACTGTATAAACAAACAGGGGGCGGAATGAAAGCACTAACTACCAGACAGCAAGAGGTCTATGATCTGATTCGCGATCATATTTCGTCCACTGGCATGCCGCCAACGCGCGCCGAGATCGCCATGCGTCTGGGGTTCCGTTCGCCAAATGCCGCAGAAGAACACCTGAAAGCGCTGGCGCGTAAAGGCGTTATCGAGATTATCTCCGGCGCTTCGCGCGGTATTCGCCTGCTGATGGAAGATGAAGAGGGTTTACCGCTGATCGGCCGTGTCGCCGCCGGTGAGCCGCTGCTGGCGCAGCAGCATATCGAAGGGCACTACAAGGTTGATCCTTCCCTGTTCAAACCGAGCGCGGATTTCCTGCTGCGGGTCAACGGCATGTCGATGCGTGACATCGGTATTCTCGACGGCGATCTGCTGGCGGTGCATAAAACTCAGGACGTGCGTAATGGGCAGGTGGTTGTGGCGCGCATTGAAGATGAAGTCACGGTCAAACGCCTGAAAAAACACGGCAACGTGGTTGAGCTGCTGCCGGAAAACAGTGAATTCCAGCCGATTGTGGTCGATCTGCGTCAGCAGAATTTCACCATTGAAGGTCTGGCGGTCGGTGTGATCCGCAATGGCGACTGGGTTTAATCCTCACGCCCAAACATCGTCCTTTGATTTAAGTCGCCCCAGTTCTGGGGCGATGTCATTTCTGACTGATTAAAACCGCACTGCCACGGGAACATTTCACTATGCGCCTGCTTTCTGCCTTCACCAGCGATACCGATAAAGCCCTGTGGCGTCTTGCGCTGCCCATGATTTTCTCCAATATCACCGTGCCGCTGCTTGGGCTGGTGGATACCGCAGTCATCGGCCACCTCGACAGCCCTACCTATCTGGGGGGCGTAGCGGTTGGTTCTATGGCTACCAGTTTCCTGTTTATGCTGTTGCTGTTTCTGCGCATGAGCACCACCGGGCTGACCGCGCAGGCGCTGGGGGCACAAAATCCGCAGGGTCTGGCACGCGCCTTTATGCAGCCGTTGCTGCTGGCCGTGTTGGCCGGGGCGGCTATTGTGTTGCTGCGCTATCCGCTGATCGGGTTGGCACTAAAAATCGTCGGTGGCGATGGGGCAGTGCTGGAGCAGGCTCGCTTATTCCTCGAGATCCGCTGGCTGAGCGCCCCGGCGGCGCTGGCCAATATGGTGATCCTGGGTTGGTTGCTTGGCGTGCAATATGTGCGTGCACCGGTGATCCTGCTGATTGTCGGCAATCTGCTGAATATCGTATTGGATATCTGGCTGGTGATGGGACTGGGCTGGAACGTGCAGGGAGCCGCGACGGCGACCGCCATTTCTGAATATGCCACGCTGCTGTTGGGGTTATGGCTGTCCTGGCGCGTGATGCGCATACGCGGTGTTTCTGTGCCGATGTTGCGCCAGGCCTGGCGCGGTAATCTGCGGCGTCTGCTGGCGTTGAATCGCGACATTATGCTGCGTTCATTGCTGCTGCAACTGTGCTTTGCCTCGTTGACCATCTTCGGTGCCCGGCTTGGCGGTGAGGTGGTCGCGGTCAATGCGGTGCTGATGAATTTGCTGACCTTCACCGCCTATGCGCTGGACGGTTTTGCCTACGCGGTAGAGGCGCATTCGGGCCATGCCTATGGGGCCCGTGACGATAGCCAACTGCGCAAAGTATGGCGTGCGGCTTGTCGGCAAGCCTGTCTGGTGGCGTTGGGCTTTGGCCTGCTCTATGCCGTTGCCGGGCAGCAAATTATAGCGGCATTGACCTCTTTACCTGAACTGCGCGCCTTGGCGAGCCACTATTTGCCGTGGCAGGTGGTGCTGCCATTGGTGGGAGTATGGTGCTATTTGCTGGACGGCATGTTTATTGGTGCCACCCGCGGCGCAGAAATGCGTAACAGCATGGCGGTGGCGGCGGCCGGTTATGGGCTGACGCTGTTTACCCTGCCTGTATTAGGCAACCATGGATTGTGGCTGGCGCTGGCGGTATTTCTTTCGCTACGCGGCCTTGCTCTCGGGTGGATTTGGCATCGCCACAGGGTGCGAGGAACTTGGTTTGCAGCGGATGCGGTACAGTCAAAAAATGCATAATCATTAGTTTTGTTTATGTTTTTATTTATATTAAGTTACATTTTCCTGGACGAAATTATTTCCGCTTACTTGCTGTTCTGTTGGGCTTTTTACTGAGTTTTATTGTTTCTGTGAATTTTTATCCTGACTTTTTCTCTTTTATCGCTATCTGTAGCTATAGTTAATCATGTGGCTGGCGGAATGAATTGGAACTGACAATCCTTTTATTCAGGTCAATTGACCGAAATAATTACTCAGTTAAGTCCGGTCACAGGCGTTTAAAACTGATTAATCACAGGTAACGGAGAGGTTATGAACAAAGATCAAGCCGACGGTAACTGGAAGCAGTTTAAAGGGAAAGTGAAGGAACAGTGGGGCAAGCTGACCGATGACGATCTGACGGTCATTGAAGGGAAACGTGAACAGCTTGTCGGTAAAATTCAGGAACGTTACGGCTACCAGAAAGAGGCGGCCGAGAAAGAAGTTAAATCCTGGGAAGACCACAACAAGTATCGCTGGTAGCACGCTGGGCCGCAGCGGATTGCGGCCACAAGCTACTTTGAAAGGCTGGGCGTTTTTATCCCCTTGACGCCAAGCCTGCAGGTACAGGGAGGTACCTGAAAACCCAATCTATTTCTTCTTGATGGCGATGCTGTGATCGTGTTCGCCGCAGTCATGCTTGCTGTCACAGGCTTCTACTTCAACGCAACCCGCGCACAGACCATGTGCCTCCACCACGTTATGACGCAGGACAAAACCAGATTCCTTCGCCAGTTTCTGCAGTGTCTCTTCGACCCCTTCGGTAGTGCGTTCGGTCACCTGACCACAGCGATCACAGATAAACAGCGCGGAAGTATGCGTCGGCTGTTCGAAGTGATGGCACAGCACGTAGCTGTTGGCCGACTCCACCCGGTGAATGAAGCCCTGTTCCAGCAGGAAATCCAGCGCACGGTACACCGTCGGCGGTTTGGCCTGGGGTTCGGCGACGCGCAGCAGATCCAGCAGGTCGTAAGCGCTGATGGCACCGGGCTGCTGTGCCATCAGGCGTAACACTTCCAGCCGCTGCGGTGTCAGACGCACATTGCGTTGCTGACAGAGTTGTTCAGCCTGCGCCAGCAGCTTTTCCTGGGTGCTTGAGTTCATGGCAAATTTCCCGGTACGTAAAAAAGCCGATTTTACCATGCTTCAGTCAAATCGCCGAGAGTCGGCCCCTTTTCCGCTGATATGGCGCACTAATCGACTGGTTTACCGCCTGCCGCCGGTCACGAGTGTGACGATGTTCACACCTGGACAGCCGGAGGCAGTGGATCCTTAGCCGGCAAGTGAGCGCTGCAAGCGCTCAGCCAACGCGGCCATTTCCGGTGCAGGATTATGACCAATCAGCATAAAACCATGATGACCATCGGCCCAGTAAACCACGTTCATCCCCTGGCGGCGCTCGCTTTGGGCGGACTGAGGCTTGCCCGGTTGCTGAACAATACACAGCGCCAGCGCACCAAATTGTGCATCCAGCCAGGTTAATTGAGCGATACGCCGATCGTCGTAAGCCAGCACGCGAGCGTTTTTCAGCTCGGCGCCACTCAACATTAACTTCGGCACCGAGAGTGCAATGCCCAACCGATCGCCAGTTTGCTGTAACTGATGGGTAATCTGCGTAGTCGTGTCATCGAAGCCTGCCAGCGTTTCCGGCGTGTACAGCGCCATATACTGGGCGACCAAACCGCGCCAGTTGTCTTCCGGCTGGCTGAGCTGTAAATAGGCGCGATCGCCTGCGATACCGAGTGCCAGAAAACCAACCGCGGCGGCGATCAGGCTACGCCGACTGACACCGCGCTGTGGCACAGGGGCGGTAAGGGGGGCTGCGGCGCGCAGACGTTGTACCGGCGCTTCATCAAGCAATGGGGCAAATGCCTGCTTAAAAGGCAGGCTGCTGCGTGCCAGTAACGACAAACGTTCGGCCAGTGCGGGTTCTTCGATCAGGCGCTGTTCCAGAAGCTGGCGCTGCCGTGGATCCAATTGATTGTCCAGGTAGGCGACCAGCAGTTCATCCGCAGCGTAGGTTGAGCTCATGATGGTTCTCCTTTTGCCTGGGGTGAACGGGTTTGCAGCACGCTGTCGTTTGCCAATCTCAGGCGTGCCGCTGCCAGACGACTCATGATGGTGCCAATCGGCACGCCAAGCACCTCGGCGGCTTCACGGTAAGACAGCTCTTCCACATATACCAGAAACAGCGTATTGCGCTGCGCCTCCGGCAGCCGGTTAACCCGCTGCATCACCTCATTAGCCCAAATCGGCTCTTCGCTGTTTTCCGACCCGCTCAGTTCGTCGACGTCGACAAAACCTTGCCCCTGGCGGATATGCTGGGCGCGGATCTCGTTAAGCCAGATAGAGTGAAGGATGGCAAACAGCCAGCGGTCCATCCGCGTGCCCACGGTAAACTGTGCGGCGCGTTCCAGCGCCCGCACGCAGGTGGCTTGAACCAAATCGTCAGCAACATCCCGCCGGTGGGAAAGCACCAGGCCATAGCGCCACAGGCGGGAAAGATACTGGCCGATTTCGTTACGGATCGCGTCGCTACTGATGTTTGCCTCCGGATCCGGTTAGATCATGATTCTGGGTGATGATCGATGGCGGCCGCCAGATCGCGGTACTCTTCACAACCGGTACCGCATAGCGACTGGATCACCTTCAGTTGCTCTTTCGCCAGATCCTGACGGCCCTTGACCATATAGGCTTCACCCAGATATTCGCGGACTTTCGGGTATTTAGGATCGAGCGCTACTGATTTTAAATAGTAGCCGATCCCTTCATCGGTGCGCCCGAGCTTGCGGGTGGCGTAACCACGGTAGTTCAGGGCAACGGCGGTGTTGGGGTCTTTCAGGGTATTGAGCACATCCAGGGCTTCCTGGTAGCGACCGCTTTTTGCCAGCGCATAGGCGTAATTCGCTCTATCGTTGTCGCCGATCATGCTGCCTTTATCCACCATGCAGGTCTTGGTTTTGGTATCGTATATCTGGCCTTTCGGGCAGGTTGGCGTGGTTTTTCCACTGTCATCGCCTCCCATTGCCAGGGCGGCACCGGAAAGCAATAGAGAACCGGCAATCACAGGCAGCAGCAGGCGTTTAACGAAACTGTTCATGGTTGTTTCCTCATTGATAAAGGTGCACAACTGCACCCGTGTTGAGAGAACACCTGACCACGCTTTTTTATTCGTTTTTCCGGGGACTTTTTTAACCGGAGGTACAGCGGTTTTCCCAACGCCGTCGATTGTCGTTATAATAGCCGTTTGCGGCAGTATGCCGTTCGTTGAAACCAGACAGAATCAGGTAGCCAGTAACCCAGCATGACGAAAGACAACAACGCTTCAAAATACGCCGCCAATCGTTTCTCCATCGCGCCGATGCTCGACTGGACCGATCGTCATTGCCGTTACTTCCACCGCCTGCTGACCAAGGAAACGCTGCTGTACACCGAGATGGTGACTACCGGCGCGATTATCCACGGTAAGGGCGACTATCTGGCTTACAGCGAAGAAGAACATCCGGTGGCGCTGCAACTGGGCGGCAGCGATCCGGCGGCGTTGGCGCACTGTGCCAAACTGGCTGAGCAGCGCGGCTACGACGAGATTAACCTCAACGTCGGTTGTCCATCCGATCGGGTACAGAACGGCATGTTCGGTGCCTGTCTGATGGGGCAGGCAACGCTGGTTGCCGACTGCATCAAGGCGATGCGTGACGTGGTGTCGATCCCGGTGACGGTGAAAACCCGCATCGGTATAGACGACCAGGACAGCTATGAGTTTCTGTGTGATTTTATCGCCACCGTTGCCGGGCGTGGTGAATGCGACATGTTCACCATTCATGCGCGCAAGGCCTGGCTGTCGGGTCTTAGCCCGAAAGAGAATCGTGAAGTGCCACCGCTGGATTATCCGCGCGTCTATCAGTTAAAACGCGATTTCCCAAACCTGACTCTCGCCATCAATGGCGGCGTGAAAACGCTGGAAGAGGCGAAGCAGCATCTGCAGCACCTGGACGGCGTAATGATGGGGCGCGAAGCCTATCAGAATCCGGGTATTTTGGCGCGGGTCGACAGTGAGTTGTTTGGTCGCCAGACCGAGGTGATGGATAGCGTGGCGATTATCGAGTCGCTGTATCCTTACATCGAACGCGAGCTGTCGAACGGCACCTATTTGGGCCATATCACCCGCCATATTCTGGGCCTGTTCCAGGGCGTGCCGGGTGCGCGCCAGTGGCGTCGTCACCTGAGTGAAAATGCCCATAAGCCAGGGGCCGATGCGCGCGTGGTTGAGCAGGCGCTGGATTTGGTGCGTTTGCCGCGCACTGAGATGGCGTAACAGACATAGAAATCTGACTAAAAGTTAGCGTTTTTGACCAGGCATGTCACATTATGTGATGTGCCTTTTTTTTAATTTCAATCAGTTAGTGTCCATGCCGTTCTGGCACGCTTCTTGTAATAGCTCAGCAGATACTTTGTTTTGCGAAGGAGCAAAATCATGTTGGAACTCTTCTTTCTGGTCGGTTTTGTTGTGATGTTGATGGTGACCGGGATTTCACTGCTGGGCGTGTTTGCCGCGTTACTGGTGGCGGCGGCATTTATGCTACTCGGCGGTCTGTTTGCGATGGTGATTAAGCTGTTGCCATGGTTGATTTTGGCGGTGGTAGGTGTCTGGATCTACCGTTCGATGCAGAAGCCGCACATTCGCCGCTACTGATTTTTTGTCGAATAATCAGTCGGTCATGCTGAAATCTACGTAACGGATTGGCTCTTAATGCGGCGGAGATCACAGCTTGGCGCTTTAAACGCTAATGCGGCGCATTAGCCATGTTTTTTGCGTTTGCGGGCTGTTAGGATATTTGTCGATGCAGCGATGCGACCTATTTCATCACCGCAAGAGACAAGAATACCCAATACGAGTGTTGCTCAAGCAACCCACTGTCTCTGGCGGACTCTGCTCTACCCCTACAAATGCAGTAATAGAAAGGGCTCCTTACGGAGCCTTTTTCTATTGGGCATAATCCAGAGATATCAGGCTGCTGGCCAGGAATCACTTTCGAGTTGCAGTGTGCGTTCAATGGTCATATTCAGCTCGCATGAAGCAGAATCCAGCATATCGCCGGAACCGTGCGGCGCGGCAACCAATGCCATGCACTGACTGTCTTTGAACTTCAGCCAGTCACGTTGCGCCTGACGCCAGGCTTTCGGTGCCGTAGCCTTGAACTTGAGAGAATGCTGATAAGCTTTGTTTAGGCGTGCATCCCAAAGATTGAATTCCGTTTCGATACAGGCGGCCATGCTGGGTGTGCCAGCATCTGGCTTATTCATGCATTGCGTATATTCTGCGGAATAAGGATAGTGCATGTAAGTTTTTACGGCGGCCTGCGCTGCGGTGACGAATGCAGGGGCTGCGGCAAAAACCAGTGCTGCGATCAGCATTTTTATTTTCATTTCAGCGTGATTTCCTTATTGAACAACATTAATTGCCAGAGGATCATATTTCATCCGTGATGGTTTTTCGATGCTGCGCAGCACTTTATACTGCCTATTAATTGTAAGGTTATTTGTCTCAGCGACCGGGGATCAGCAAACTGGATCCGCTGGTATTGCGGCTTTCCAGCACCTGATGTGCGCGTTGTGCATCGGCCAGTGCAAACTTTTGCTCTTCCTTCACGTCGACCTTGATAGCCCCGCTGCCGATCAATGAAAACAGCTCATTGCTGGCAAACTGCAATTCGGCACGGTTGGTAATGTAGCCGTTAAGCGAAGGGCGGGTGACGTACAGCGAGCCTTTCTGGTTCAGCAACGCCAGATCAACCCCGGTGACCGGGCCGGAGGCATTGCCGAAGCTCACCATTAGCCCACGGCGTTTCAGGCTGTTAAGTGAGGCCTGCCAGGTACTTTGTCCTACCGAGTCGTAAACGACGCCGACTTTCTCACCCTGTGTCAGCTCAGCCACGCGCTGGGCGATATCTTCTTTATGGTAATTGATGGTTGCCCATGCGCCGGCGTGCTTCGCCAGCTCGGCTTTTTCGTCGGAGCCAACGCTACCGATAAGTTTTGCCCCAAGCGCTTTAGCCCACTGGCAGGCAATCAGCCCGACACCGCCCGCGGCGGCATGGAACAGGAACACTTCACCCGGTTGTACCTCATGGGTTTGGCGCAGTAAATAATGCACCGTCAACCCTTTCAGGAAAGAGGCTGCGCCTTGCTCAAAGCTCAGATTATGCGGCAGCAATGCCACCTTTTCCTGCGAAACGTTGTGCACTTCGCTGTAGGCACCGAGCGTCGACTGGGCATACACCACCCGGTCACCCGGTTTTAGCACGCTGACACCGGCACCGACTTTGGTGACTACCCCGGCAGCCTCGGTGCCCAATCCACTCGGCAGCTTGGCGGGCGGGTACAGACCGCTACGTACGTAGGTGTCGATATAGTTGATGCCGATCGCCTTGTTCTCGATCTGCACCTCACCGGCTGCCGGGTCTACCGGGGTAAAGTCAACGTATTGCAAGACTTCCGGGCCGCCGGTGGTGGAGAATTGAATGCGCTTTGCCATTTCATTACCTCGAGTGGGGGTCTGATTTCACCCTACGCGTTTTAGCATCGGCGATCCAGTTTGCCCTGGGGTGGCTTGATACTTTTTGCATCTGTTATGCGCAGGAATCACAGCTAAAAATCACGTATACTCTCGCGTCAGGATCCTCCATTCGCCACCGGATAAAGAATACGTTTCATGGCAGGAAAAAAACCAACCAACAGAACAAACGCCGACGAAGCCAAAGAGCGCCCAAGAGACCGCCAGATGGAAGGGCTGAAGATGCCGCCACATTCATTGGAGGCGGAACAGTCCGTGTTGGGCGGTTTGATGCTGGATAACGAACGTTGGGACAACGTGTCCGAACGCGTAGTCTCCAACGATTTCTTCAGCCGCCCGCATCGCCTGATCTTTACCGAGATGCAGCGCCTGCTGGAAATGAGCCGACCGATCGACCTGATCACCCTGTCCGAATCACTGGAACAGCGCGGTGAACTCGATTCCGTCGGTGGCTTCGCTTACCTGGCCGAATTATCGAAAAATACCCCAAGTGCTGCCAACATCGGAGCTTATGCGGATATCGTGCGTGAACGTGCGGTAGTGCGTGAGATGATCTCGGTGGCCAATGAAATCGCCGACGCCGGCTATGATCCACAGGGTCGCAGCAGTGAAGATTTGCTCGATCTGGCCGAGTCCCGGGTGTTCCAAATCGCGGAAAACCGCGCCAGCAAAGATGAAGGCCCGAAAGGCATTGAGCGTATCCTGGAAGACACCGTTGCGCGCATAGAACAGCTGTATCAGCAGCCGCACGATGGCGTTACCGGGGTAGATACCGGCTATCAGGATCTCAATAAGAAAACTGCCGGGTTGCAGAAATCGGATCTGATCATCGTCGCCGCCCGTCCTTCGATGGGTAAAACTACCTTCGCCATGAACCTGTGTGAACACGCCGCGATGACGCAGGAAAAACCGGTACTGATCTTCAGCCTTGAGATGCCAGGCAACCAGATCATGATGCGTATGCTGGCGTCGCTTTCACGCGTAGACCAAACGCGCATTCGTACCGGCCAGCTCGATGACGAGGACTGGGCGCGAATTTCCAGCACCATGGGTATCCTGCTGGAGAAGCGCAATATGTACATTGATGACTCCTCCGGCCTGACGCCAACCGAAGTTCGCTCCCGTGCGCGCCGTATTTTCCGTGAGCATGACGGCCTGAGCCTGATCATGATCGACTACCTGCAGCTGATGCGCGTGCCGTCCTTGTCCGACAACCGTACGCTGGAGATTGCTGAAATTTCCCGCTCGCTGAAGGCGTTGGCGAAAGAACTGCAGGTGCCGGTGGTGGCACTGTCGCAGTTGAACCGAAGCCTGGAGCAGCGTGCCGACAAGCGCCCGGTCAACTCCGACCTGCGTGAGTCCGGTTCCATCGAGCAGGATGCCGACCTGATTATGTTCATCTACCGTGATGAGGTTTATCACGAGAACAGCGATCTGAAAGGGATTGCCGAAATTATTTTAGGTAAGCAACGTAACGGCCCAATCGGGTCCGTACGCCTGACCTTTAACGGCCAGTGGTCGCGTTTCGATAACTACGCGGGACCACAATATGATGACGAATAATTCTCTAAGGAATTGAAATGAAAGCGGCAACCGCTGTAATCGACCGCCGCGCTCTGCGACATAATCTGCAACAGGTGCGCCGTCAGGCGCCGCAAAGTCGCCTGATTGCCGTTGTGAAAGCAAACGCTTATGGACATGGCCTGCTGGAAACAGCGCACACCCTGCAAGACGCCGACTGTTACGGCGTGGCGCGCATTGGCGAGGCGCTGATGCTGCGCTCCGGCGGTATCGTCAAACCGATCCTGATGCTGGAAGGCTTCTTCTGTGCCGAAGACCTGCCGGTGTTGGTGGCCAATAACATCGAAACCGCCGTACACAGCATCGAACAGCTTGAAGCGCTGGAGCAGGCCACGTTGGCGCGACCTGTACCGGTGTGGATGAAACTCGATACCGGCATGCATCGTCTGGGCGTGCGCCCGGAGCAGGCAGAGGCGTTCTATCAGCGTCTGAGAGCCTGCCGTAACGTGGTGCAGCCGGTCAATATCATGAGCCATTTCAGCCGCGCCGATGAGCCTGAGTCGGACACTACGCTCAAGCAAATACAGTGTTTCGAAAGCTTTGCCGCCGGTAAACCGGGGCAGCGTTCGATCGCCGCCTCCGGGGGCACGCTGCTGTGGCCGGATGCGCACAACGAGTGGGTACGCCCAGGCATTATCCTGTACGGTGTTTCACCGATGGAAGGTTCCCAGGGCTGTCAGTATGACCTGCAACCGGCCATGACGCTTAAATCCAACCTGATCGCGGTGCGTGAACACAAAGCCGGTGAATCGGTGGGCTACGGCGGCACCTGGGTTAGCGCCGCGGATACCCGTTTGGGCGTGGTGGCAATGGGTTATGGCGACGGTTACCCGCGCAGTGCACCAACGGGGACACCGGTGTGGCTTAACGGCCGTGAAGTGCCGATAGTGGGTCGAGTGTCGATGGACATGATGTCGGTCGATCTGGGGCCGGAAGCTACCGATAAGGTGGGTGACGAAGTGGTGCTGTGGGGCCAGGATTTACCGGTCGAACGCATTGCTGCCTGTACCGGCATCAGCGCTTATGAGCTGATTACCAAACTGACGCAGCGCGTGTCGATGGAATACATCGGCGAATAGCCTGTGGGGGGCCAGCGCCTGCCGGCCCCAATCAATAACGCGTTATTTCTTTACCGCCAACCACCGTTCGATAATGCTCTGATACTCACCGGTTGCTTTGGCCAGGTGCAGCCACTGATCCACATATAACTTCCAACTTAAATCATCACGCGGCAGCATGTAGGCCTTCTCGCCGTACTGCATCGGTTTTTTCGGGTTCACCGCGCACAGTTTCGGAAAACGTTTTTGCTGATACAGCGCCTCGGAGGCGTCGGTGATCATGACATCGGCTTTCTTGTCGACCAACTGCTGGAAAATGCCCACGTTATCATGGGTCAGCGTCAGCTTGGCCTTGGGCAGATAGGCGTGCACGAAGGCTTCGTTGGTGCCGCCCGCCGGCTCCAGCAGACGCACCGAGGGTTTATTGATCTGGTCGATGGTGCGGTATTTCTTCACGTCGGTGCAGCGTACCAATGGGATCTTGCCGTCGGTATCCAGCATGTCGGCGAAAAATACCTGCCTTTGCCGCTGCAGCGTGACGGAGATACCGCCCATGGCGATGTCGCATTTACCGGCGACGAAGTCCGGCGTCAGGGTTTTCCAACTGGTTTTCACCCATTTCACTTTGGCACCCAGACTTTTGGCCAGCGATTCTGCCATGTCGATATCAATGCCTTCATAGCTGCCGTCTTCCTTCAGGAAGGTATAGGGCTTGTAATCGCCGGTGGTACACACTTCCAGCGTGCCCTGCTGGATCACCTTATCCAGGTGTGATTGAGCGCTGGCGCTCCCGGCGGCGACCAGCAGTGCGAAAGGTAATAACTTTTTCATCGGCGTCCTTTTTATACATTCGTGGTTTTATGCGCTGTTTAGCCGTTAATTGTTGCTGACTTGCGCGAGTTACCCACTTTTTATGCCATTAGCAGGGGGAAACGTTCGGCATTGCTGCTGCGCGCTTCACAACCTCGGCGGGGGAAGGGTATCCACAGTCAAAAAACTGATAGGCTGTAACGTCAACATTTATTAACACAGTTTACAGGTGGCTATGTACAACATTGACGATTTTGATATGAAAATCCTGACGCTGCTACAGGCCAATGGCCGTCTGACCAATCAGGAACTGAGCGATCTGGTGGGGTTGTCGGCTTCCCAGTGTTCCCGGCGGCGCATCAGTCTGGAGCAGGCACAGCTGATCCGCGGCTATCATGCGCGCCTGGCACCGGAGGCCGTCGGGCTGGGGCTGGTGGGGCTGATTGAAGTGAGCCTGACTCACCATGCTCAGGAGCAGATCGACAGTTTCCACCAGATGCTGGAAGAAGTGGACGCTATTCTTGACGCCTACAAAACTACCGGCGATGCTGATTATCTGCTGAAGGTGGCGGTGGCGGACCTGCCGGCGCTGGACGACTTTATCAGTCAGACGCTGTCGCGGCATAAAAGCGTGGCGCATATCAAAACGGCGGTGGTGCTCAACCGAATCAAGGAAAACGGTTTGTTGCCGGTTGCGCGATAAAGCTAAAACCGAACGCCGTTTTCCGTCTATATTAGAGCCTGATGCTGTGCCCCCGAACCCTAATAATCCAGGAGAACAACCCGTGTTTCAGAACGTTGATGCCTATGCAGGTGACCCGATCCTGTCGCTGATGGAAAAATTCAAAAAAGATCCCCGTTCGCACAAGGTTAACCTGAGTATCGGCCTTTACTATGACGAGCAGGGCATTATCCCGCAGATGAAGGCGGTTGCCGCCGCAGAAGCGCAACTGAGCAGCGTGGATCATGGCGCGTCAGTGTACCTGCCGATGGAAGGCCTGCTGCCTTACCGTACTGCCATTCAGCACCTGCTGTTCGGCGCTGAGCACCCGATGTTGCAACAGGAGCGTATCGCCACCATTCAGACCGTGGGCGGTTCCGGCGCGCTGAAGGTTGGGGCCGACTTCCTGAAAAGCTATTTCCCGGATTCGCAGGTGTGGGTCAGCGATCCGACCTGGGAAAACCACATCGCCATCTTTGGCGGTGCCGGCTTCAAGGTTAATACCTACCCCTACTTCGACAGTGAAAGCCTGGGCGTGAAGTTTGACGCCATGCTGAGCGCATTGAAACAGCTGCCGAAGCACAGCATCGCGTTGCTGCACCCGTGCTGTCATAACCCGACCGGTTCTGACCTGACCCATGCTCAGTGGGATGAAGTGGTCAAAGTGATTGCCGAACGTGAACTGATCCCGTTCCTGGATATTGCCTATCAGGGCTTTGGCGGCGGGATTGCCGATGACGCCTATGCCATCCGCACCATTACTGCGGCCGGTCTGCCATGCCTGGTGAGCAATTCGTTCTCGAAAATCTTCTCGCTGTACGGCGAACGCGTCGGCGGCCTGTCGGTAGTGTGCGAAAGCGAAGAGGCGGCCGGGCGCGTATTGGGTCAGTTGAAGGCTACGGTTCGCCGCAACTATTCCAGCCCGCCGAACTTCGGTGCGCAGGTGGTGGCGAAGGTGCTGAACGATACCCAACTGAAAGCCCAGTGGCTGGCAGAAGTCGAAACCATGCGCACCCGCATCCTTGAGATGCGCAAAACGCTGGTGGAAGCGCTGAAAGTTGCTCTGCCGCAGCGTAACTTCGATTACCTGCTGGAACAGCGCGGTATGTTCAGCTACACCGGTTTCAGCGCAGCCCAGGTCGATCGCCTGCGTGAAGAGTTCGGTGTGTACCTGATCCACAGTGGCCGTGTCTGCATGGCCGGCCTGAACCATAACAACGTGCATCAGGTGGCCGAGGCGTTTGCCGCAGTGCAATAATGTTGTTAGGGTTTGAAGTTCGCAAGGGAGCGATAGCGATATCGCTCCCTTTTTGTTGTCGGTTTGCCGCCGGAGTTGCTGCAAACTGGATAGAGAATATACTGATTGAGGGGCGCTCACTCATGTGGCATCAGCAAACGCTAATCCTCAGCGCAAAAGCGCGTGGTTTTCATCTGGTTACCGAAGAGATTACCGACCAGCTAACCCACTTACACCGCCTGCAAACTGGCCTGTTGCATCTGTTGTTGCAACATACCTCAGCCTCGCTGACTCTGAACGAGAATTGCGATCCTACGGTACGAGCCGATATGGAACAGCATTTCCTGCGTCAGGTGCCAGAGAACGCACCCTATCAGCACGACTACGAAGGGCCGGACGACATGCCGGCACACATCAAATCCTCTCTGCTGGGCACGTCTCTGACGTTGCCTGTCGGTCACGGGCGGCTGATGCTGGGCACATGGCAGGGAATTTGGCTGGGGGAGCACCGCATCCACGGCGGTTCACGCCGGGTTGTGGCCACTTTACAGGGGGAATAACCCAATGAATAACACAGCACTGCTGGAGTACTGCATGGCGAAGCCGGGCGCGGAACAGAGCGACCAGAACCAGTGGCAGGCCAGTCAGATCAAGGTTGGCGACGTGATGTTCGCCATGGTGTGCGAGGTGCAGGGGCGGCCGGCGCTGGCGGTAAAATCCAGCCCGGAACTGGCGGAGAGCCTGCGGGAACACCATCCCGAGATCGTCGCCTGTGAGCGGCTGAACAAAGCGCACTGGAATACGGTGTTTCTTGACGGCAACCTGCCGAACTCGCAGTTTTATACCCTGATCGACAGTTCTTATCAGTTGGTGCTGGAAGGGTTACCTGAACACGTGCGTCAGGAATTGCGCGCTTAGTCGGGCTGGGTAAGAAAAATCGGGCGCCGCAGTGGGCGCCCGAAGAGTTAGGCTCGCAGCGAGTTGATATCCACCACGAAGCGGTATTTCACGTCGCTTTTCAGCATCCGCTCATAGGCCTGGTTGATTTGCTGCATCGGGATCAGTTCGATGTCCGAGGTAATACCGTGCTGACCACAGAAATCCAGCATCTCCTGAGTTTCCGCAATACCGCCGATCAGCGAACCGGCGATGCGGCGGCGTTTCATGATCAAATTAAACACTTGTGGTGACGGATGATCGTGTTCCGGGGCACCGACCAGCGTCAGGGTACCGTCGCGGCGTAACAGGTTGAGGAACGGGTTCAGATCGTGCTGTGCTGCGACGGTGTTAAGAATAAAGTCGAAGCTGTTGGTGTGTTGCGCCATCTGTTCCGGGTCGCGGGAAATCACCACTTCGTGGGCACCGAGGCGTTTGGCGTCCTCGACTTTGGACTCGGAGGTAGTGAACAGCACCACATGCGCGCCCATCGCCCGGGCCAATTTGACCCCCATATGCCCCAGTCCGCCCAGACCGACGATGCCGACCTTTTTACCGGGGCCGGCGCCCCATTGGCGCAACGGGGAGTAAGTAGTGATACCGGCGCACAGCAGTGGCGCGACACCGGCCGGATCGAGGTTTTCCGGTACCCGCAGCACAAAGTCCTGGTCCACGGTCATCGCGGTTGAGTAGCCGCCGTAGGTGATGGCACCGGTTTGCCGATCCTGTCCGTTATAGGTGCCGGTAAAGCCGTTTTCGCAGTATTGCTCCAGCCCTTCTTCACAGCTCGGGCAGCTACGGCAAGAGTCCACCATACACCCCACGCCGACCAAATCGCCGACCTGATAGCGTGAAACATGGCTGCCGACGGCGCTCACGCGGCCAACAATCTCGTGGCCGGGTACTACCGGAAAAATCGTGTTGCTCCATTCGTTGCGGGCCTGGTGCAGATCAGAATGGCAGACGCCACAGAACAGAACGTTGATTTGCACATCGTGGTCGCGCAGGGCACGCGGTGTGTAATCAAAAGGAACAAGCGCTGACTTGGCGTCGTGCGCGGCATAGGCGTGCGTAATGTTCATGGTCACTCCAGTCATTAATGGGTGGGGAACTACTTCCGGCAGCAGGATGCCGGTGAGGCGCGGCCTGAGTACTGCAGATGGCCACAGAGGGAACATTGATGATAAAAGCTGCGAGCGGGGAGGGAAATGCCTGAAAATGTCTAAATCTTGCCTGTTTCTGTTCAATTTGAGCGAAACAGGTAATAGCGCGGGCCGTCCCTGGGACGGCCCGCCGGGCAGGGATTACTTCTTCTTCAGTAACGGCTTAAGGAAGCGCGCGGTATGCGAAGCCTCGCAGTTGGCCACGGTTTCCGGCGTACCGGCAACCAGGATCTCACCGCCGCCGCTGCCGCCTTCCGGCCCCAGATCGACGATCCAGTCCGCGGTTTTAATCACGTCCAGGTTGTGCTCAATCACCACGATGGTATTGCCCTGGTCGCGCAGCTGATGCAGTACCGCCAACAGTTGCTGGATATCGGCGAAGTGCAGACCGGTGGTCGGCTCATCCAGGATATACAGCGTTTGGCCGGTGCCGCGTTTCGACAGCTCACGCGCCAGCTTGACGCGTTGCGCCTCGCCGCCGGACAGCGTGGTGGCCGACTGGCCGAGACGGATGTACGACAGGCCCACTTCCATCAAGGTTTGCAGCTTGCGCGCCAATGCAGGCACCGCGTCGAAGAATTCGCGTGCCTCTTCGATGGTCATTTCCAGCACTTCGTGAATGCTTTTACCTTTGTACTTCACTTCCAGCGTTTCGCGGTTATAGCGTTTGCCCTTGCACTGGTCGCACGGCACGTAGATATCCGGCAGGAAGTGCATTTCTACCTTGATCACGCCGTCGCCCTGACAGGCCTCGCAGCGGCCACCCTTGACGTTAAAGCTGAAACGGCCTGGGTTGTAACCACGGCTACGCGACTCAGGCACACCGGCGAACAGTTCACGCACGGGGGTGAAGATACCGGTGTAGGTCGCCGGGTTGGACCGTGGAGTACGACCAATCGGGCTTTGATCGATGTCGATTACCTTGTCGAAATGCTCCAGGCCGGTCACTTCGCGGAAGGGGGCCGGTTCGGCAATGGTGGCGCCGTTGAGCTGGCGCTGGGCGATCGGGAACAGCGTGTCATTGATCAGCGTTGACTTGCCCGAGCCGGAAACCCCGGTAATGCAGGTAAACAGCCCCACCGGCAGCGTCAGCGTCACGTCTTTCAGGTTGTTGCCGCGTGCGCCGCTCAGTTTCAGCACCTTGGTCGGATCGGCCGGTACACGCTGCTCAGGGATGGCAATCTCACGTTTGCCGCTGAGGAACTGGCCGGTCAGTGATTCCGGCTTAGCCATAATGTCTTCGACGGTTCCTTCTGCTACCACCTGACCGCCGTGTACCCCGGCACCGGGGCCGATGTCGATCACGTGATCGGCGGCGCGGATGGCGTCTTCGTCATGCTCAACCACGATCACCGTGTTACCAAGGTTGCGCAGGTGGATCAGCGTTTCCAGCAGGCGTTCGTTGTCACGCTGATGCAGGCCGATTGACGGCTCGTCCAGTACGTACATCACGCCCACCAAACCGGCACCAATCTGGCTGGCCAGACGGATACGCTGTGCCTCACCGCCGGACAGGGTTTCCGCCGAGCGCGACAGTGACAGGTAGTTCAGGCCGACGTTCACCAGGAACTTCAGGCGATCGCCAATTTCTTTCAGTACTTTCTCGGCAATCTGGGCACGCTGGCCGCTGAGCTTCATATTCTGGAAGAAGGTCATGGCGTGGCCGATGCTCAGATCGGAGATTTCCGGCAGCGTGGTGTCTTCAACGAACACGTTACGCGCTTCTTCGCGCAGGCGGGTGCCGTGGCACGAGGCGCAAGGACGGTTGCTGATAAACTTGGCCAGCTCTTCACGTACCGCGCTCGATTCGGTCTCTTTATAGCGGCGCTCCATGTTGTGCAGCACGCCCTCGAACGGATGGCGGCGTACGGTGGTATCACCGCGATCGTTGATGTATTTGAATTCGATGGTCTCTTTGCCGGAACCGCTAAGTACCGCTTTCTGCACGTTGGCATCCAGACTGTTGAATGGCGCTTCGACGTCGAACGCGTAATGCTCCGACAACGAACGCAGCATCTGGAAGTAATAGAAGTTACGGCGATCCCAGCCGCGGATCGCACCGCCGGCCAGTGAAAGCTCTGGGTTTTGTACCACGCGTTCCGGATCGAAGAACTGTTGCACGCCCAGGCCGTCACAGGTCGGGCAGGCACCGGCCGGGTTGTTGAACGAGAACAGGCGCGGTTCCAGTTCGCGCATGCTGTAGCCGCAGATGGGGCAGGCGAAGTTGGCGGAGAACAGCAGCTCATCGGCTTTCTCGTCGTCCATGTCGGCGACCACGGCCGTGCCGCCGGACAGCTCCAGCGCGGTCTCGAACGATTCCGCCAGACGCTGCGACATATCGTCACGTACTTTGAAGCGATCGACCACCACTTCGATGGTGTGCTTCTTCTGCAGCTCCAACTTTGGCGGATCTGAAAGATCGCAGACTTCACCGTCGATACGTGCACGGATATAGCCCTGGGTGGCCAGGTTTTCCAGCGTTTTGGTATGCTCGCCCTTGCGGTCTTTTACCACCGGTGCCAGCAGCATCAGGCGTTTGCCTTCCGGCTGGTTGAGCACGTTGTCCACCATCTGGCTGACGGTTTGCGCCGCCAGCGGGACATGGTGATCCGGGCAGCGCGGTTCGCCGACGCGGGCAAACAACAGGCGCAGGTAATCGTGGATCTCGGTGATGGTGCCGACCGTAGATCGCGGGTTATGTGAGGTCGATTTCTGCTCGATGGAGATCGCCGGTGACAGACCTTCAATATGGTCGACGTCCGGTTTTTCCATCAGCGAGAGGAACTGGCGTGCATAGGCGGAGAGCGATTCGACGTAGCGACGCTGCCCTTCGGCATACAGAGTATCAAAGGCCAGCGAGGACTTGCCTGAACCGGACAAACCGGTGACGACGATCAGCTTGTCACGCGGGATAATCAGGTTGATGTTTTTGAGATTATGGGTCCGAGCACCACGAACTTCGATATTGTCCATTTACACTTCCCGTCTTGATGATACACCGCGCCTGTCTGGGTGATTTACGGACGATTTTGTGATCGAACGCGCAAAAAACCGGCACAGCCAGTACGAAACGCATAATTATGACACAAAAAAACCTGAATGAATATCCAGTATACGAATGCAACAAAGTCGATCGAAACGACAATTCTGGAATACAATACGCAGTTATCAACACGGGTGTCGTTTCGGGCTGAGCGTGTTAAACTTACTCGTTTATACTGTGTAAAAATCAATCTTCAGGAGAGTTCTCATGGCCAGCAGAGGCGTAAACAAAGTAATTCTGGTCGGGAATCTGGGCCAAGACCCAGAAGTCCGTTATATGCCGAATGGCGGCGCAGTGGCCAACATTACCCTGGCGACCTCCGAAAGCTGGCGTGACAAGGCGACTGGCGAGCAGAAAGAAAAGACCGAGTGGCACCGCGTTGTGCTGTTCGGCAAGCTGGCTGAAGTGGCGGGCGAATATCTGCGTAAAGGTTCCCAGGTGTATATCGAGGGCGCTCTGCAAACCCGTAAATGGACCGATCAGGCTGGCGTAGAAAAATACACCACTGAGATCGTTGTGAACGTGGGCGGCACCATGCAGATGCTGGGCGGCCGTCAAGGCGGCGGCGCACCTGCAGGCGGTGGCCAGGCTTCCGGTGGTCAGGGTGGCCAGGGCGGTTGGGGTCAGCCTCAACAGCCACAGGGCGGCAACCAGTTCAGCGGTGGCCAGCAGGCTCGTCCAGCGCAAAACAATGCGCCGGCAGCCAGCAGCAACGAACCGCCAATGGACTTCGACGACGATATTCCTTTCTGATCGTCGGTTTGGCAAAGTTGTAAAAAAACCCGCTCAGGCGGGTTTTTTTATGCTTGTCGTTGAGTGGGGAAAGGAAGTTACTACTTTCTGGCCTTCCAGGTTCACCTTGTGTTTCTCCTGGTTATTCCTTATGGGGACTCAACACTTGTTGCGCTTCGTGTTTCATCACATGGGTATGGATAGCCGCCTGAAAGACTTTAAAAAGCAGCCCATTAATCAGGGTCGTGGCAGTCAGTACGATAAAGGCGGTCATCACCCAATCGATCAGACCGATACCGCTATGCAATAGCGCAGGGCGGTATATCAGCATCCCGACAATCACCGCCCAGTGGCTCATGCAGTAAAAACAGCTGAAAAGGTGGCCCAGCAGATCATTTTTTCTCGCAGTCCATGCCCGCATCGCGGCGAACAGTTCGGTCTGGGTAATCGTCATGGACAGGCTGGCCGATGCCAGAGCAATCATTAGACATACCGAGAGATCTGAAGCTAAAAGGCTGGTCATTATGCTTCCTCTATTTTGAGTTGTTGAGTCAGGGGTTGGCTTTCAATAGCTCACCATCACGGTGGCTCTATCATGTAACTTATAAAAGCACATGATATTCGGCGTTGTCAATTTCTTGTATCATTGTAAGATACAAGAAAATTACCCTGGGAAAAGGAAGGGAAATGCGCCAGGACAATAAGCTTTCGCGCATGTTGCACGTATTACTGCATATGGCGCGCCACGACAGCCTCTATACGTCTGAACAAATTGCGGTGATGTTGGGCACCAACAGCGCGGTGGTCAGGCGCACTCTGGCTGGTCTGCGAGATGCCGGTTTTGTGAGTTCAGAGAAAGGTCACCACGGCGGTTGGCGAATTGCCGTCGATCTGCGGGATATTAGTCTGCTGGATATCTACCAGGCTGTTGGCGTCAATCAACTTTTCGCGATCGGCGGTGGGGAACAGCACCCGGAATGCGCGGTGGAAGCGGCGGTGAATCAGGCTTTGGGTAATGTGTTGGCTGAAGCTGAGCAGGCATTGCTGGCGCGTTTTGCAGAAATCACTTTGGCCAATCTGAAAGAGGGATTTGACAGCCACTTCTCCGGAGAGGCACAGGAAAATAGCGCTGCCTGCATCGACAGCGCCAAATTCTGACGCCAAATTCACTGCCCGGCTGGAGCTTCTTGCGGCTTCTCTGCTGTTGGCGCACTTTTGGATTGGTCCATCGCCTGTTGTTTGCGAGTCCGCTGCTCCATGATCAGCCGATAAGCGACGTAGTATTTGTAGATGTTGCTGACATAGGTCACCGTCTCGGCGCCAATTCGCTCGGCAGCCAGGTATTCCACATTGCCAAACCAGATATTGGGGTTAAAACCACGCTTCTCGGTTTCGGTACGCAAACGCGCGATGCGGGCTGGGCCTGCATTGTAAGAGGCGAATGAGAACAGCACTTTGTCGAGGGGCGTCATCGGCTCGTCAGCGTAGTAACGGTCGATCATCCAGCGCATGTATTTCACCCCGGCATTGATATTGGGATCCAGTTTACGGATGTCACCGACTTTCAGCTCTTTGCCGGTGCCCGGCATCACCTGCATAATACCGATAGCTCCCACCGGGCTGCGCACCGACTGGTTGAGGCGCGACTCCTGATAGCCCTGAGCCACCATCAGTAGCCAGTCGACGTTATAGCGGTCGCCATATTTCCTGAACACGTCCACCATCGCCAGAAATTTGCTGCGTTCCTTCTCGGACGCCGCATCTTTGACATATTTGGCGTTTTTCAGGTAGCGCAACAAAATGGTGTTGCCCAATTTGCTGCCGTGGCGATTCTTCTCTACGAAGCCGTTGAGCAAAGCGAGTAACTGCGGATTATTTTTGCGCACCGCCCAGGCGATGTCGGCATCGTCACGCAGCACCACATTTTCGTGCAGCTGAATTTTGGGAAAAACCTGTTTCCAGAATAGCGCCTTATGGCGGTCAACCACGATAAGGGGAATTAGGCCGGCACTCAGCATCTCGATCAGATCCTCATCCTCGAGCGCTTCGGGGGCGGTCTCCAGGATAACGGGAGGACGTGATTCCTGGGTAAAGCGCTTGTTCAGCGCCTCCAGGCTTTCGTAATAGCTCGATGAGCGGCGCACGAATACCGTTTTACCGGAAAGTTGTTCCAGGCTTTCCACCTTGGGCGAGGAGGGGCCAGAAATCAGCAGTTCCTTAACTTTCGGATAGAGGGGGGTAGTGAACGCCACCTGTTCCTGACGTGCGGGAGTAATGGTGAGATTGGAGGCAGCAATGTCCCCCCGGCCTTCATTGAGGGCATTGAGTAACTGGTCACGAGCTACCGGCACGAAGATGACGCGTACTTTGAGGTGGCGCTGTTTGAGCTTTTTATCCTTCATCAACTTGAGATTAAGGTCTCGCTCGAACTCGATAAATATGTCATGGGTGGCTCCACGCTGGCTGCCCTTGGTGATAAAGAAAAAGGTCTTGCTGTAAGTCGTCAATACCCGAATCACCCGTCGGTCGAGCATGCCTGGCAAATCCCCCTGCCAGGGGCGCATGATGTCGTCCATATTGACCTGGAGCGTCTCGGGTTCTTCCTGATCCAGCGTCTTATCCTTTCCCGGAGCCGCATAAACTGAACCGGCGAATAGCAGGGCTGTGAGGCACATCAGGCAGGCGATGAGCAATCGTTGGGAAGAGGTGGCGTTCATGGAAGACACTCCGAATGGTGCGTCTTTTCATTGTAGTCAAACCAGGATTATCTGGCGTAAATAGACGGTCGGTTGGATTATCGGGAACGTTAGCGAATCATCTAACGCTTTTAACGAATTTTTATTAATTATTATAAAGGTAGCGATTAAACTGATTACTGTCATGCGACATCAGTGTTGTCAGCTTAGGGTGTACAAAAAGCTTTTCTTTCCCAGCCTGTATTTCCTGTAATACACCGATATCGCAGAGTTTTTTTAGGTAATCAGATGCGGTTTGTCGCTTGGCTATACCACCGTCGACCAAATTTGTTATTCGGCAGTAGGGTTGCTCAAATATGATATGCACTAGCTCGTGACTGTAGATTTTCGGTAAGCGGTGTTTAATGTATTCATTGGTGTGTTCAATAAGAGATCTGACGGCAGCAATTTTCCCAGTAGTCCATTTAGCTGTTTGTTCTACTGCGGTCAGCATGTAAATAATCCAATCTTTCCAATTTCCAGCAATGGTGACCTGCATCAGGGAACGGTAATACTCGCTCTTATGTTGAACGATATAACGGCTTAAATAGAGAATAGGTAGAGTGAGGAGTTCCTGTTCTATCAAATACAGGATATTAAGGATGCGTCCGGTTCGTCCATTGCCGTCGATGAAAGGGTGTATAGCCTCAAACTGATAGTGCGCAACCGCCATTTTTATTAGAGGGTCAAATCCATCTTCAGCATGAAGGAACTGTTCCCAATTGCTTAATAAATCGCGGATTTTCTCTTCACCTACTGGAGGAGTATAGATTACATTTCCGGTACTTTGATTGCTCAACGTAGTCCCAGGTATTTTACGTATATCCATTTTGATGGCTTTTAATCGACTGCAGATTTCAATTGCCGTGTTGGTACATAGTGGCTTATGGGCTAAATGTACAAATCCCTCATAGAGCGCGCTGCGGTAACGTAAGGCCTCTTTAGTTGCAGGATCGGCCATGCTGTCTTCCTGGGAGTATTGAAACAGCCTGTCTGATGTCGTGACTATATTCTCTATCTCTGAGCTATCTTTTGCTTCCAATAGGGGTAATAAATTGATTAGTAAACTTTGGTTTGGCAATAACTCACCTGCCTGTTTAAGCTCAGCTAGCGCGGCTCTGGCGGGAATGCACGCCTTAAAAATCACAATGGATTCAATCAGTTCTACTGATGGGGGGAGTAAAGGTATTGTGTTGAACGGTTGTTCTGGTTGCCATGTCATGTTTGTTTTTCTCAATTTTGTCGACATGAATTTAGTATATGTCGACACTTTAAACACGTAAATAGAACGTGTCGATAAAATCAAAAAAAATCGACACGTGTTAATAACGTGTCGATAGCTTAAACATGATCGTTGAAATTAAGCCGAGAAGCCGCCGTCGATGCTCAGGCTGGCACCGGTGATATAACCTGCCTCGGGGCCAACCAGATAGGCGACGAAGCTGGCGATCTCTTCATCTTTACCATAACGGTTGACCGCCATCATCCCTTTCAACTGCTCGGCGAAATCGCTGTCGGCCGGGTTCATATCGGTATCTACCGGGCCGGGCTGCACATTGTTGACGGTAATGCCGCGCGGGCCGAGATCGCGCGCCATGCCTTTGGTCAGGCCGACCAGCGCAGATTTGCTCATCGCATACACCGCGCCGCCGGCAAATGGCATGCGTTCGGCGTTGGTGCTGCCAATATTGATGATGCGCCCGCCATCATTCATATGGCGGGCGGCTTCCTGGCTGGCGACAAACACGCTGCGGACGTTCACCGCCAGCGTCCGATCCAGATCTTCCAGCGGCAGTTCTTCGGTGCTGCCCATCGCCAGCACACCGGCGTTGTTCACCAAAATATCCAAATTGCCCAGGCTGTTCACTGCCTGACGCACCGCCTGCTGCAGGGCCGCTGCATCGGCACTGTCAGCCTTGATCGCCAAGGCCTTGCCGCCGGTCGCGGTGATTTCATTGACCAGAGCATCAGCTTTACCGGCAGAAGAGACGTAAGTGAAAGCCACTGCGGCACCTTCGCGCGCCAGACGTTTGGCAATGGCAGCGCCAATGCCACGTGAACCGCCCTGAATGAAAGCGACTTTACCTTGCAGAGAGTGAGTTGCGGACATGGTGTTTCTCCAAAGTGGGATTAGGTTAATAAAGCTACCAGTTCAGTATCGGAGATACGCGGAGCGGTAACTAGTCACAAAGAGCTATAATCAGCTTAAACCATGGGTTTGAAATCGTCGGAGAAAAGCCATGCTCGGCCATCTGGAATGTTTTGTCAGCAGCGCAGAGAGCGGCAGTTTTTCCGCCGCCGGTCGCAAATTGGGGATCAGCTCTGCGGCGGTGGGGAAGAACGTCACCAAACTGGAGACGCTGGTGGGCGTGCGGTTATTTCAGCGTAATACGCGTAAATTGACGCTGACCGAAGAGGGCGAACGTTTTTTACAGGAGGTCAGCGGCGGTTTGCTGTCGATCCAGTGCGCATTGAAAAGTTTGAGTAGCAGTGGTGGGGTAGCGGCGGGAACCCTAAAGGTCAGCATGGGTACCGCTTTCGGCCTGCATTTTGTCTTGCCGATGCTGCCGGATTTTCTGGCTCGTTATCCGTCGATTGTTCCAGACTGGCATTTTGATAATCGTCAGGTGGATTTGATTGGCGAGCATTTCGATGCGGCAATGGGCGGCGGTATTGAGCTGGCGCAGGGGATGATCGCCCGCGAACTGGCACCGGCACACGGCGTGCTGGTGGCTTCGACACAGTATTTACAACAATACCCGTCGCTCCAGCAGCCGGAACAATTGGTGAGTCATGCGGGCATTTTTATTCGCTCACCGCAAACCGGGCGAATCCGTAACCTGCCGCTGCGTAATGCGGATAACGAGCAACGGGCGCCAACCATGGCGATAAAAATGACGGTAAATGAGCCGGAAGCGGCAGCACGGGCAGCAGAAATGGGGTTAGGCATTGCACTGATCAGCATGCCGAACGCATTACCTTATCTGGAGAGCGGTCGTTTGGTTCGGGTATTGCCAGGCTGGTATGTCGATCGCGGTAGCGTGCGTCTGTATTTTCCTACCACCAAGTTTCTTCCCACCAAAACCCGGGTATTTGTCGATTTTATTACCGAACAATTTCGCCTGCAGAAGCTGGCTGCTCGCTTTGATGCACGCTAGAAACAAGAAAAGCCCCTTGCGGGGCTTCATTCTTCCGTCAATTTACTGTCTGACGATCAGTTGAAGATTTCTGCGGTGCCATACAGTTTGTTCTGGCCACCGGCGGAGATGATGCGGTAAGAGCTGGCGCCTGATGCAGCGGCTTTGTTGGCCAGTTCAGTTTCCAGTGCGCTCAGGTTAGAGGCGCCGCTAACGGACACCACACCGATTTTCTGGGCATCGGCAGCAGGTTGGCTGGTTGGCTGGTCGGCAGCAACGCTGGCGAAAGAAGCGGTAGTCAGCAGCAGGGCAGTAGCAAAAATTTTGATGTTTTTCATGATTCAATCCTCAGGGTGTTTTTTAGGTGAGAGGTTGTTGCCTCTCGATGTGGTAGATAATAGGCTGCCGCGACTGAATAGAAAATCGGAGAGTTTTGATAATCTCCATCAAATAAACTGACTTATTTTTGAACGGTACGGCTGACGCTGGCGTGCTGGAAAAATCGCCACTACCCTTTGAGTAAGCAGGAACCTTAGAGGAGTAAATGGCATGTCAGTCAACGCGTTTATCGGCAGCTGGTCATTGGTGTCGTCTGTCTTCAAAGGGGAAGACGGCAGGGTCAATCACCCACTGGGCGAGCAGGTGCTGGGTCGCATTAACTACGAACCCAATGGCACCATGGCGGCGCAGCTCTACAGTGCCACGCGGCCACGCTTTGCCGCCGACGATCTGGCGCAGGGCACCGGGCAGGAAACCCACGCCGCCTTTATCAATATGATTTGTTATTTTGGTCGCTATCAGGTGGATGAGAGCGACCAGCGGATAGTGCACCAGGTTGAAGGCAGCTCGTTCCCCAATTGGATCGGTAGCCGGCAGGTGCGCTTTTATCATTTCACCGGCGATCGTCTCCAGCTTCGTACGGTACCGCTGCAGCTAGGCAACGGTGTGCAGGTCGGCGAACTGGTGTGGCAACGGATAGGAGCGCCCTCATGATCATTGTTCACCATCTGAATAACTCGCGTTCGCAGCGCATTCTGTGGTTTTTGGAAGAATTGGATGTGCCCTATCAGGTGCAGCGCTATCAGCGCGATCCGCAAACCATGCTGGCGCCGCCGGAATTAAAGAAAATTCATCCGCTGGGCAAGTCGCCGGTGATTGTCGATGGCGATCTGACGCTGGCGGAGTCCGGCGCCATTATTGAATACCTGCAGGAAGCCTACGACGCGCAGGGGCAGTTTATGCCGACGGACTACCATGCCCGTCAGCAGTTCCGATATTGGCTGCATTATGCCGAAGGTTCGCTAATGCCGCTGTTGGTGATGAAGCTGGTATTTAGCCGGTTGGGACAACCGCCGATCCCCTGGTTGTTGCGGCCGGTGGCGGGGGCGATTGGCAAAGGCGTGCAGCGTGAATATCTGGACAAACAGATCGCGCCACACTGTGATTATCTGGAACAGCACCTGAGCAAAAACACCTGGTTTGTCGGCAATGAATTCAGCGCGGCGGATATCCAGATGAGCTTCCCGCTGGAGGCGATGGCGGCACGTGGCGCACTGGACGGTTCCCCCAAGCTGCGCGGTTATCTGCAGCGCATTCATACGCGTCCGGCCTACCAGCGGGCGCTGGAGCAGGGCGGGCCTTATGACCTGCTGAACTGAGGCGATGGGCTATACTCGTTGAGGTCACCCTTCATCGGAGGTAGCCCATGGCTACGCAAATCTTTGTGAACCTGCCGGTGGGCAATCTGCCCGCATCCATGACATTTTTCACCGAACTGGGCTTCAGCTTTAATCCCCGGTTTACCGACGATACCGCCGCCTGCATGGTGGTTAGCGACAGTATTTATGTGATGTTGCTGACCCACGACAAATTCAAAATGTTCACCCCGAATCCGATTGTCGACGCCAAAAAATCGACCGAGGTTTTGCTGTGTCTTTCGCAGCCCGACCGGGCGGCGGTGGATGCACTGGTCCGCAAGGCGATCGCGGCCGGTGGCAATACCTATAACCAGCCGCAAGATTACGGCTTTATGTACGGTCACGGTTTCCAGGATTTGGATGGTCATATCTGGGAACTGATGTACATGGACGAAAAGGCCGCACAGGCCCAGTGACCCTGTTTGCCCTCCCAATGGGGGGCTTTCCCATCAGATTTCCCTATGTGACAAATTTCAAATTTTCGATAATGATGGGCCCCAATACTTTTCTGCATAAATTGCCGCGATCTTTGGTTGATCAGAGGGCATAGAAGGCTGGATAATCGTTTGCCTTGAATAAACCACCATAAATCACCCGCCTCATGCCTTGAGAGTTAATCGTTTGCCTTTATCAGCGCCGCCAGTTGGCGACGTGAGTGAAAGACCCAAAAGCAAACGATACCCTATCAAACAGGTGTAGGCGGAATAACAAGCCTTGCAACGGGCTGGCAATGAAACACAGGGGACAGCAAGATGTCGAATTCTCAAGCGAACAACGCCGTTAAACCAAAAGGCGGGCTTGATGGTTATTTTAATATTTCTGCGCGTGGCAGCAGCGTGCGGCAGGAAGTGGTGGCGGGGTTAACTACCTTCCTGGCGATGGTTTATTCGGTGATTGTGGTGCCGAGTATGCTGGGCAAGGCGGGCTTCCCGCCAACGGCGGTGTTTGTTGCCACCTGCCTGGTTGCCGGTCTGGGGTCGTTGCTGATGGGGTTGTGGGCTAATTTGCCGATGGCTATCGGCTGTGCCATTTCGCTGACCGCCTTCACCGCCTTCAGCCTGGTGCTGGGTCAGCACATCAGCATTCCGGTGGCGCTGGGTGCGGTATTCCTGATGGGCGTGCTGTTTACCATTATCTCGGTCACCGGTATCCGCGCCTGGATCCTGCGCAATCTGCCGATGGGCGTGGCACACGGCACCGGTATCGGCATTGGGCTGTTTCTGCTGCTGATCGCCGCTAACGGCGTGGGCCTGGTAGTGAAGAACCCGCTGGACGGCCTGCCGGTAGCATTGGGCGCCTTCACCTCATTCCCGGTAGTGATGACACTGCTTGGGCTGGCGGTGATTTTCGGTTTGGAAAAGCTGCGCGTACCTGGCGGTATCCTGCTGGTGATTATCGCCATTTCGGTCATCGGGCTGGTGTTTGACCCGGCGGTGAAGTATCAGGGGTTGTTCGCCATGCCAAGCCTGGCGGACGCCAACGGCCATTCGCTGATTTTCAGTCTGGATATCATGGGCGCCTTGCAGCCGGTCGTATTGCCGAGCGTATTGGCGTTGGTGATGACGGCGGTGTTTGACGCCACCGGCACCATCCGTGCGGTAGCCGGTCAGGCTAACCTGTTGGATAAAGACGGGCAGATCATCAACGGCGGCAAAGCGCTGACTTCGGATTCTCTGAGCAGCATTTTCTCCGGCCTGGTGGGCGCGGCTCCGGCAGCGGTGTATATCGAGTCGGCTGCGGGTACTGCGGCAGGCGGCAAAACCGGCTTGACCGCGACCGTGGTCGGTCTGTTGTTCCTGATGATCCTGTTCCTGTCGCCGTTGTCTTATCTGGTGCCGATTTACGCCACTGCACCGGCCCTGATGTACGTTGGTCTGCTGATGCTGAGCAATGTCACCAAGCTGGACTTCAACGACTTTGTTGATGCCATGTCCGGCCTGCTGTGTGCGGTGTTTATCGTGCTGACCTGCAATATCGTCACCGGCATCATGCTGGGCTTTAGCGCACTGGTGATTGGCCGTATCTTCTCCGGTGAATGGCGTCGGTTGAATATCGGTACCGTGCTCATTGCCGTGGCGCTGGTGGCATTCTATGCCGGCGGTTGGGCAATCTAATCGCGAGGATGTTTCCCCCGTCGCTTCGGCGGGGGATGTTTTATCCCCATTTCTGCTTCAGATAAGTCTCCTTCTGCCGATACTGCATTTTGAATGGCACAACAAGCTTTAACCGCTGTAAAAAAAGTGATCTACTATCGGGGCATACTCCGGCTATGTGCTGTTGTGGTTTGAACCCTAGAGTCTAAGGAAAGCATGGAAATCTTTTTTACAATCCTCATTTTAATTTTGGTGGTCTCCCTGTCCGGGGTGGTGACGCGCATGTTGCCGTTCCAGGTGCCATTGCCGTTAATGCAAATCGCTATCGGGGCCTTGTTGGCCTGGCCGCATTTTGGGCTGCACGTCGACTTTGACCCTGAATTGTTCCTGGTACTGTTTATTCCGCCATTGCTGTTTGCCGATGGCTGGAAAACCCCGACGCGTGAGTTTTTGCACCACGGCCGTGAAATTCTTGGCCTGGCACTGGTGCTGGTGCTGATTACCGTTGTCGGTGTCGGCTACCTGATTTACGCCATGGTGCCGGGCATCCCGCTGGTGGCGGCGTTTGCCCTGGCGGCAGTACTGTCGCCAACCGATGCCGTGGCGCTGTCCGGTATCGTGGGTAAAGGGCGGATCCCCAAGCCGATCATGGGGGTGCTGGAGGGCGAGGCGTTGATGAACGACGCGTCCGGTCTGGTCTCACTCAAATTCGCCATCGCAGTGGCAATGGGCACCATGGTGTTTACCGTGGGCGGGGCGACGCTGGAGTTCCTCAAAGTGGCGATCGGCGGCCTGCTGGCCGGTGTGGCGATCACCTGGCTTTACAGTAAATCGTTGCGCGTAATGAGCCGCTGGAGCGGCGACGACCCGGCGACGCAAATTGTCTTCCTGCTGCTGTTGCCGTTTGCCTCTTATCTGATTGCCGAGCATATTGGCGTCTCCGGCATCCTGGCCGCGGTTGCTGCGGGGATGACCATCAGCCAGTCCGGTGTGATCCGCAATGCCCCGCTGGCGATGCGTTTGCGTGCCAACAGCGTCTGGGCGATGCTGGAGTTTGTGTTCAACGGCATGGTGTTCATCATGTTGGGGCTGCAACTGCCGGGCATCCTGGAAACCTCCATTCTGCAGGCAGAGCTGGATCCGACCATTCAGACCTGGTACCTGTTTGCCGATGTTGCCATTATCTACGCCGCGTTGCTGGTGTTGCGCTTCACCTGGCTGTGGTTGATGAAAAACGCCAGCCGTCGCTTTATGAAAAAACGGCCGTTGCAGTTTGGCGATTTCACCACGCGTGAACTTTGGGTGGCGTCGTTTGCCGGGGTGCGTGGGGCGATTACGCTGGCGGGTGTGCTGTCTATCCCGCTGTTGCTCAGTGACGGCTCCGCCTTCCCGGCGCGCTATCAACTGGTGTTTATCGCCGCTGGGGTGATCCTGCTTTCGTTGCTTGTGGGTGTCATGGCGTTGCCGCTGTTGCTGCGAGGCGTACAGGTGGCAGACAAGAGCGTCAGCAAGAGCGAAGAGCGGATGGCGATTGCCATGGCGGCCGAGGTGGCGATCGAAAGCGTCAACAAGATGGAAGAACGTCTGGCGGTGGATACCGAGGAAAACCTCGATCCGCAGGTGTTGAAAGAGATCAGTTCGCGGGTGGTCGGCACGCTGCGGCGGCGCATCACCACTAAAGACGATATCGAAAATGCGCTGATGCTGGAAAACCTCGAACGACGTTTTCGCCTGACGGCGCTGCGTGCCGAACGCGGTGAGTTATATCACCTGCGCGCCACGCAGAAAATCAGCAACGAGACGCTGCAAAAACTGTTGCACGATCTCGACCTGCTGGAAGCGCTGTTGATCGAGCGCGAGGGGTAATGCCAACGGGGCCGCAGACGCGGCCCTGTTTATTTCCCTGGCGGCCAGAAGTCGCGGCAGCAGGCGATCCAGGCCTGGGCGCTGTGCGACAGGTAACTGCCCTGACGCCAAATTAACCCCACCTTCCATTCCATGCGTGGCTCCAGCGGTAGCCAAATCAGGTTTTCCTTATCCAGCCATTGGCAGACCGGCTCCGGCAGGGTGGCGATGCCAACCCCGGCCTGCACCATCGACGCCAGAAAATCCCACTGCCCGCTGCGTACCGCAATCTGGGGTTCAAAACCGGCCTGACGGAATGCGTTCATCAGCATCTTGTAGAGCGCGAAGTCCTCGTTATAAAGCAGGATCGGCCAGTTGGCCAACTCGGATATATGGATACTGGTGCGGTTCAGCCAGTGCGGTGTTCGTGGTGCGACCACGCACATCGGGTGGCCGAGCAAGGGCAGAAAGGTCAGTGGCTGAGCGGAATCGACCGGCAGAATGGTCATCGCCAGATCCAGTTCACCGGACATCACCGCCTGTTCAACCGACAGTCCACCCAACTCTGAAATTTTCAGTTCGATACCGGGATAGGTATGGCGGAACTGTCGGATCAAATCGGCAATCTGCCGGCCGACCATTGGCGGGATACCCAGCCGCAGCACGCCTTTTTTTACCGAACTGATGTCTTCCAGCTCGGCCTCCAATTGGCGAAATTCATCGATGATGGCCAGACCGCGCTGATACACCGCCTGGCCGCTGTCGGTCAGGTGCAGTTTGCGACCTTCGCGGATCAGCAAGGTGCACTCCAGTTCCTCTTCCAAATGGCGCAGCATCTTGCTGATGGTTGGCTGGGTGACGAACAGTTTTTCCGCCGCGCGGGTAAAGCTTTGCTGACGTACCACTTCCACGAAGTAGCGTAGGGTGCGGACATCCACGTTGGGTTCTCCTGAGGGGCAATACCGGTGGGAAATTATTCCCTGATGGCATGATATGGATGATTTTAATTCATTTCATGAGAGGTTTCCTGGCTGTGTATACTGTAAAACGCGAATTTTTGTTTAAGGTCATTTTCCATGTTACTGGCGTTACGCCACGCTGCTCCCAGTTTGCTGGCTCGCTTGCAGGTGCCGATTCAGGTTGTTTTGTACGCGGTGTTATTTTTGATTGCCGATCGGTTGGTGCAACAGTTCCATTTGCCGCTGCCCGCCAACATTATCGGTATGTTGATGTTGTTGGCGCTGATTGTGCTGCGTATTCTGCCGTTGAGCTGGGTCCGGGCCGGTTCACGCTGGCTGCTGGCCGAAATGCTGCTGTTCTTCGTTCCGGCGGTAGTGGCGGTGGTCAACTATGCCCAGTTGCTGATGGTAGAAGGCTGGAAGATTTTCCTGGTGATTGCGATTAGCACCACGCTGACGTTGGGCGCGACGGGTTTGGTGGTCGACCGGGTCTATCGACTGGAAGTCTGGTTACAACGGCGAAAACAGCGCGATGAATGACTTTATTCTTAGCATCGCCTGCTTTGTGGCGACGTTGGCGCTGTATTTCGCCAATAAAAAACTCTACCGCCGCCGCCGTACCTTGCTGTTAATGCCATTGGTACTGACGCCAATGATCCTGGTGCTGTTGCTGGTGGTGACCCATATTTCGTACCAGGACTACATTGGCGAAACGCACTGGTTGTTGTGGCTGCTGGGGCCGGCCACCATCGCCTTCGCGGTACCGGTATACGAGAATCTGCATATCATCCGTCGCCACTGGCTGTCGCTCAGCGCCGGAGTGCTGACGGCAGTGCTGGTGGCGGTATACAGCTCGGTGTGGCTGGCGCGATTGCTGACGTTGCCGGAAGAGGTGCAGCGCAGTCTGGCGGTGCGTTCCATCACCACGCCGTTTGCGCTGGAAGCGGCCAAACAGATGGGCGGACAGGCAGACCTGGTGGCGCTGTTTGTGGTGATCACCGGGGTGTTCGGTATGGCGGTAGGGGATATGCTGTTCCTGCGGCTGGCGGTGCGCAGCAGTCTGGCGAAAGGGGCCGGGCTCGGGGCGTCGTCGCACGGTGCCGGTACGGCGAAAGCCTATGAGATAGGGCAGGAAGAAGGCGTGGTTTCCAGCCTGGTGATGATGTTGGCGGGGATTATCACGGTGATTGCCGCGCCGCTGATAGGGCAACTGATGTGGTAAGCCTGCGGCAATGAGCGCCGCAGGCAGGGTAAACTCAGCGAATACCGCTCGAAATGGCCGGCGTTCTTGATGATGCGCGTAACACACGGCCGATTTCATCATGACTGAAAATAATCGAGTGATGGTTACAGGCCAAAGACTGGATCTGCAAATGACGGCAAATCGATGACAGTCCGTTGTCGGCAATTGCCAGCAGTTCTTGCCCATCCCCTTGTTCGGTCATATGCAAGTTCACATCCTCCGTGGCTTTAAATAGCGTGACCCGTGCGTGCAGCAGCGGTGCGCTAAGCGTTTCCTTATTTAGGGATAGCTCCGTAGGCTCCGCCCGTAACGCCCTGTCGGCGGCTTCCCCCTCAATGCCCAGCATCAGCAACATCGCTGCCAGCAGGCCCGGTTCGCTGCGGCGTTGAAAAGCCGTTTGATAGAAGGAATCCAGCAAGAAGACCTGGATGTCGCGAAACCCCCGACTTTCAAGCTGCGCCGCCATTTCAAGGGCGATCAAGCCGCCGAGGGACCAACCCAAAAGGCGCACGGGCCGGTCGGGCGACAACGTCATATGCCCGAGGTAATACGACGCCAGTTCGTTTAATGATGTGATATGGGGGGACATAAACAAGTTGTAATTGTTGATCCCCAGGACGTTAAACTCACCCTCCAGTGAGCTGGCCAGATCATGATAAATCTCGCAGCCGGTGACCGCAGGATGAATCATCCAGATATCATCGGCTGAAATGGTCCGGTTCAGGCGCAGAACCTGCTTAAAGGTAAAGTTGGTGTGATTAAGACGGGCCAATAATTGCTGCAGTGGTGCGGCCACCATTGGGGTTGTGGTCTCGGGGGCCTTATCTGCCGTCAGTGCAGATGCCTGCGCACGCAAGGTTGGGTGAGCAAACAAGGTTTTTATGGCCGCCGGATAACCACAGCGCTTGAGTTTGACCAACAGTTGGATGGCATGCAGCGAATGGCCACCGAGTTCAAAGAAATCATCATCCAGACCAATCTGCGTGACTCCCAGCAGCTCCGACCACAAGGCGGCAAGCTGTTGTTCCAACGCCGTTTGCGGAGCCTGATGCTGTGGCGAAACCTGTGTCATCGGTGCAGGTGCGGGCAAAGCCTTGCGATCCAATTTACCGTTGGGAGACAGGGGTAAAGCTTTCAGCCTGATAAAGCTGGAAGGCACCATAAAATCCGGCAAATGCTGTTGTAGCTGATGACGCCACTGCGCTGAATGCACGCTTTCGTCTGGCGCGACTACATAGGCCACCAGGCGTTTTCCACCGTGCCCATCTTCCCTTGCCAATATTGCGGTATCTTCGACGCCTTCACATTGGCGGAGCTGTTGCTCGATTTCGCCCAGTTCAATGCGTACGCCATGGATCTTGACCTGGAAATCATTTCTGCCCAGATATTCAATGTTGCCATCGGGTAGCCAGCGGGCGAGATCGCCGGTCTTATATAAACGAGCCTGAGAAGCGGTGTTGAAGGGATCGGCAATAAAACGCTCGGCGTTTAACTCGGGACGGTTCAGGTAGCCACGGGCAACCTGAATGCCGCCGATATGCAGCTCGCCGGCCACGCCGGGTGGCAGCGGTTGCAGTTGAGCATCCAAAATATGCAGCTGCGTATTGGCAATGGGCTTGCCGATCGGCACCAGCGATCGCTCATCGTTTGGCTGACATTGCCAACTTGAGACATCCACCGCAGCCTCTGTCGGACCGTAAAGGTTGTGCAACTCAGCATGAGGCAACTGCTGCAGGCAGCGCTGCACCGTCGCTAAAGGCAGGGCTTCGCCGCTGCATATGATGCGGCGTAGGGGAGCACACTGCGCCATTTCGCCATGGCGTAAAAATAATTGCAGCATCGAAGGGACAAAATGCAGCGTAGTGACCTGATGCTGGGCAATGCAGGCCCCCAGATAATCGGGGTCTTGATGACCGCCAGGTTTGGCAATCGCCAGACGGGCACCGACCATCAGTGGCCAAAAGAATTCCCAGACCGAAACATCGAAGCTGAACGGCGTTTTTTGCAGCACCACGTCGTCGTGCGTCAGAGGATAGGCTTGTTGCATCCAGAGCAGACGGTTGATGACTCCCCGGTGTTCATTCATCACTCCTTTGGGTTTCCCCGTCGACCCGGAGGTATAAATCACATAGGCCAGGCTGCGTTGTGGGTCGGGAGTCAGCGGCGCAAGATTATCCCTGGAACCAAGCTGCCACAGGTGACTATCATGCTGTAGATGCAAGCGCGGAATAACGATGTCATGGATCGGATGCAATGCCTGTTCACCGGCCTCGTCGACCAGCACGTATTTTGCGCCGCAATCTTGCAGCATATGGCGCAAACGATCTTGCGGATAGTCGGGATCGATCGGCACATAGGCCGCGCCCGATTTTAAAATGGCGTACAGGGCCATCACCATTTCTGGGCTGCGGTTGACGCAAACCGCGATGCGATCATCAGGTTGTATCCCTTGCTGGCGCAGAAAACCGGCAAATTGGTTAGCCTGCTGGTTCAATTGCAAATAGCTGATCTGTTGTTGCTCATAGCAAAGTGCCGGGGCGTTGGGTGTACGCAATACTTGCTGTTCTAAGAACTGATGAATACCTTGCGGCATGGCCCAGGATTGCTGCGTATTATTCCATTCGTGGAAAATCTGTTGCTGCTCGGCCGGCAGCAATAGCGGCAGTTGCCCCAGGGGTAAACTGGCATCGCCCTCCAACAGATTATCGAGCATCTGTACGATGCGGTTGGCGATGCGCTCACCGTCCTGCCGGCTAAACCAGGCCTGGTTGAGGTTGAACTCCAGCACCGGATCATCACCCGGATGATAGTGACGAAGGTAAATGCCCAATGGCAGTTGCTCATAGCCATGATGCATGTTCTCAACCTTAAACTGGCTTCCTTCCAGTTCAATATCGGTCGGGAAAACCTCCAGTGAAAAGCTGATATCAAATAGCTGACGTCGCCCTTGTTGGTGCAGGTTCAACTGACGATTCAACTCGGCGATGGGGAAGCGCTGGTGGCGATAGCATCTGCGCAGCTCACTGCCCACTTGTTGCAGCAGATGAGCAAAGGGTTGCTGCAAGTCCACATTGATATTGAGCGGGATCATCGAAGAGAACATACCCAGCGTCTGCTTATGATCGCTGGTACTGCGGTTATGCACCGGGACACCCAGGGTGGCGTTGTCCACCTGCCAAATCCGCGCGAACCAACTGGCCAACAGAGCCACCATAAAATGCATTGCCGAGCCGCCGTGAAGGGCGGCATATTGCTCCAACTGCAAGAAGCGCTCGCGGGGTAAACGTTTGATGATTTGGCTGCTGGGATAGGTTTGTTGTTCGGTATAACCTTGCCGCCGTTCCAGCACTGAGGGAGGGGCGGCCGCGAAACGTTCCAGCCACCAGTCGCGGTCGCGCTGGTAGCGTGAAGATTGAAGGTAGGTTTGGTCGCTGGCCACGAAATCACTGTAACGCGAGCTGCCGGTTTCAGTTTTTTCCCCCGCTTTTAATTGCTTATAACGATCCATAATCATGCGGCTTAATAACGAGATCGATGTACCGTCCGCAATCAGGTGGTGGGAGGCTAATAGCCACAGCGTCGTGGAGTCGTCGATCTTGGTTAAATGGCAGCGCCAGAGCAGATCTTCATACAGTTGATAAGGCTGGATAAACACTTCACGCAGGTGGTTTTGCGCCTGGCCGGCGGCATCATCGCGCTGTGAAAAGTCGTGGTAGTGAAGTTCAATGGCTTTTTGGCTGAGCGGCCGCTGAGTGACACCCTGAGGCGTTTCCTGCAGGGCGGTCTGCAAGGCATCGTGCTGTTGTTGTACATACTGGATGGCTTGTTTAAACAGAGGGAATGATATTTCCCGTTCTACACGCCATAAGCATCCAACATTATAGAGTGGAATTTCAGGGTTTAAACTTTGGTCGAGCCATACGGCTTGTTGTACCGTCGTGAGAGAATAAGCAGACACGGAATCACCTCCATAAAAATATGAAAGAATCGACTTAAATAGGTGCGCAGTCGGTAAGTACTCGAACATTATAAGAGGTGATAATGAATTCGCCCAATTTCACATTAAATATTTTTAACTATCTACTTTAATTATGTGTATGGAATTTATATTTTATTTGATACTCAGTTTGGTATTTATTCATTTGGGTATCATTTGCAATGATATGAATACATAAGTCAGGTTGTTGCTGCTCACCGGCAGTTTTGGGTTTACATGGGATTGTGAATGAGGATTGTGTTTGTATTGCAATGTTTTGTTTGTGGTTTTTTGTGTCGCATGAGTTTTTAGTGACGGTGTAAAACCGTAAGAGTGGTGATGTTGCTGTTGGGTTTTCCCCCATCCCCACAGTAACAGCAAGTTTAATCAGGCGATCATTCGCCTTTTTTAACATGCCGAAGGGTTATCAACCTGTGGGATTATGGGGGTAATCTGTAGAGTCTCTAATGATATATTATTTTGTAATAAATAAGAATTTTATTCGCTTATTGGGGTTTTCAGATTGTCTTTTCTTTAATGGCTATTTGGAAGATGGCATGAGCGTGACAGTTAAATTAAATTGGGATGAATATCGTTTTTATAGGGTTATATTTATTGATGTCTGAGGTGACGTCATTATTAATAGTAGGGCCATCACGGCATCATGGCCCTCATTATCCATCTCTGTCAGGTATTTGCAGCGGTCTTGATCAGCTCCACCACCAGCGGAGAAAGCTCGTTGCGTAACGCGGCTCGTTCGGATTGGAACAGCGTGGCGGCGTAAAAGCGGTGCCCCGGCAACTCGACCGATCGCACGTCACCTTCACTATCGTGGCCGCTGATAATCAGCGGATGCTGCTGTAGATCGGCGACAAATTCCGGATTAACGCCGAAGTTGCAGTGGTAACCTTCGTGCGTTTCCAGCTTGCCATAGACACGGGCAGCCAGCGTATTGGGTTGGAAAATAATGGCACCGCTTTTTTCGACCAGCGAACAGCTCAGCGGAGCAATCACCAGCCTGCCGCCAGTGTCGGTTTCTGCGTGTCCGGCGTCGTGCCAACCCATAACGTTGCGCGCGTATTCCACAATCGCATATTGGAAGCCGCCGCAGGAGCCGAGGAAAGGGATGTTTTGCTCACGTGCATGGCGGATGGCCATAAAGGCACCGTCGTCATGATTATAAGGGCTGCCGGGCACTACCCAGATCGCATCATAGCCTTGCAGTACCGAAGGGGCGGTAATGGTTTCTGTGGACAGCCAGTGGGATTGGATATCGAGGTTAAGGTGGTGGGCGGTAAGTTTGAGAGCAATGGGGATGGCCTGGTGAGAAACGGCCTCGGGTTTGTAGTCACCAACCAGAGCAATGCGAACTTGAGCTTTCATCATTTCCTTTTCCTGTGCGGGTAAAAAAGGAGGTTACAGTAAAGTCGATCGCCAATCCGCAGTTTTTTAAACGCGGCGCACAAAAAAGCCCGGCGTTGGCCGGGCTCGGGAAATCAGGTTTTGGCTCAGTACAGTGAAGGGGCACCGGCCGGGCGGGTTTTAAAGCGACGATGCAGCCACATATACTGCTCTGGGGCGCGCATGATCTCTTTTTCCACCACTTTATTCATGTAAGCCGCAGCGGCGATCTCGTCGCCGATGGGGTAATTTTCCAGTGCCGGTTGGATCAGCAGATCATAACCGCGGCCTTTCTCACGACGGATTAGCACCACAGGCACCAGCGCCGGTTTGGCCATGCGTGCCAGCATATAGGTCCCGCTGGTGGTGGCGGCCTGATCGACGGCGAACAACGGAGCAAACACGCTGCCGCGTGGGCCGTAGTCTTGATCAGGTGCGAACCAGACGGCTTCGCCGCGCTTAAGAGCCTGAACCATACCGCGCAGGTCTTTGCGATCGAGCATCGCCTTGTTGGAACGCATACGGCCTTTGGTTTGCGCCCATTCCATCGCTTTATTGTTGTGTGGACGGTACATCGCCATCATCGGCTGGCACAGCCCCATGGCACGACCACCCAGCTCCAGCGACATAAAATGCACGCCAATCACCAGCACGCCGCGTTGGTTTTGCTGTGCCGCTTTCAGATGATTGATGCCGGAAACGTTGAACCAGCGCTTAACGCGTTTATCTGACCAGAACCAGGCCATGCCGGTTTCCAGCAGGCCCATGCCGAGGGATTCGAAGTTGCCAATCACTTTGCGCTCGCGCTGTGCCACGTCCATATCCGGGAAACACAGTTCCAGGTTACGGCGAGTAATGGAAACCCGGCGTTTCAGGAAACGCATCGAGGTGCGGCCCATCCATATACCGAGCTTGTGCAGCAGCGGGTAGGGGAGTTGAACCAGTAAGAACAGACAGCCCAGCCCGAACCAGGTAAACCAGTAGCGAGGATGTAGCAGGGCCATTTTGAATTTTTGCGGACGCTTCATATGAACTCATTTATGCATTAAAAGGGGCTGCAACCTGTAACGCACAAAGATCCACTCAATTGCGATACGACCACTCAGACACCCAGACATCACTATTGTTTAGCCAGATTCCATAATTGACCAAATCTTTACACTCGAAGGGCGGTTCGCGCTGCTATCAGGCTTCGGAGGGAGGGCTGCAGGCCCGCGAAGGCGGCTCCAGGAATGTATATTGTAACACACAATACGGCCCGACAAGGAGGAGTGGCATGCGAATATTCTCATTCGCATCGACCTGATCTTGATAACACACCAGAGAAGAAAAAGGCGCCGCCTCTTGCGAGGTTGCGCCTTTTCAACATGCCAACTGACTAGTATCAGTTCATGCCGTATTTTTTCAATTTCTTACGCAGCGTACCGCGGTTGATGCCCATCATCAGGGCTGCACGGGTCTGGTTGCCACGGGTGTATTGCATCACCATGTCCAACAGTGGCTGTTCAACTTCAGCCAATACCAGCTCATACAGATCGTTAACGTCTTGACCATTCAGTTGAGCAAAATAGTTCTTCAGTGCTTGTTTCACCGAGTCACGCAGAGGCTTTTGAGTCACTTGGTCCTGTGAGTTCACGGTAGAAACGGTCAGTACGTCAGAATTTACGCGTTGTTCGAACATAGTTCTGTCAGCTCTTTTTTGTTACGCAAGATTTTCGAAATATGCCTCCAACGCCTCCAGCTGTTCGCTGGCATCCTCTATGGCGTTGAATGTGCGCCGAAACTGGTCATTCGGGGCGTGCTCCTGGAGATACCAGGATACGTGCTTACGAGCAATCCGGAATCCCTTGCCTTGGCCGTAAAAGCCGTGCAATTCCCGAATATGCCCTATCAACAAACGCTTAACCTCGCCAAGCGGCGGAGGGGGCAGCAGTTCCCCAGTGTCCAGATAATGCTGGATTTCCCGGAAGATCCAGGGTCTCCCCTGAGCAGCGCGGCCTATCATCAGGGCATCAGCCCCAGTGTAGTCGAGCACTGCTCTGGCTTTATGCGGGTCAGTAATGTCGCCATTCGCGATAATCGGAATGGAAACACTCTGCTTAACTGCCCGAATGCTGTCGTACTCCGCGTTGCCGTTGAACAGGCAGGCACGGGTTCGGCCATGAATAGTCAGGGCCTGTATACCACAGTCTTCGGCCAGTTGGGCAATCTCTACACAGTTACGGTGTTCGGGTTCCCAGCCGGTACGGATCTTAAGTGTTACCGGCACATCCACAGCGTTAACGACCGCGTGGAGGATCTGTTTAACCAGATCCGGGTACTGCAGCAATGCAGACCCTGCAAGCTTCCGGTTCACTTTCTTGGCCGGGCACCCCATATTGATGTCGATGATCTGTGCGCCACTGGCCACGTTAATACGTGCTGCGGCGGCCATATCATCCGGATCGCATCCGGCAATCTGCACGGAGCGGATCCCTGGTTCATCGCTATGGACCATACGCAGACGCGACTTATCCGTCCGCCACACCTCCGGATTGGAGGAGAGCATTTCGGATACAGCCATCCCAGCACCCATTGCATGACATAGGGCTCTAAATGGGCGATCTGTAATGCCGGCCATCGGGGCCGCAATCAAGCAATTTGTAAGCTGGTGGTGTCCAATGCGCATAGACAAAGAGTAACCATACTGTGTCCGCAAGGGCGCGTATATTACGCATTTTTGCGTTGAGATGAAAGGCCAAACTTTGACCAATCAGGCGCTATTCGGCAATAAAAATGCACCTCGTCAGGATCTATAAAAATATTATATATATTTAACAATGAGTTGACGAAAAATGGTCAATTAGTGCTCGATAAAATATTCCCCATACAACAGAATTTTATCTGTAATGAGTCTCGATTCAGCTGGATATCGTCAGCGATATAGGCCATTTGTCAGGGTATTGCGTTGAGAAGAGGCACAATTACGCTGAAATCGCGTGACGAGGGTTGTAGCTAAAGAGGGGGATTTTCACCGCCAGCTATCAAGCCAGCGGTGAAGTTATTTCGACAACCTTAATCGATGATCACGCGGCCGTTCAGCGCCTGTAGCGGGCGATTGTTCGCATGGTGTACTACGGCGCGGAATTGGACGATCTGCTCGGCAGAGGCGCTTACAGGCTTATCCAGCACCATCCAGCTTACCCCTTCGGAACAAGGGGGTGTGGTTAACGAGCCGCTGAACCGATAGAAGTTAAAGTTTTGGGGCAGCAACGCCTTGATATCCAGCGGCGTAGTCAGCACCGCGGGCTGATCGACGGCGGTCGGCATCTGCCGCCAGGCCTGCGCCAGCTGCGGGTTGGCTTTGCCTTGCTGGAACATTAATGCCAGGACTGCCAGTGCACCCTCTTGGTCTTTATAAACAAAGTGCGCCTCAAGGGGGAATTGCTTGCCGTCAATTTCGTTTTCGCTGGGGGCGTGGAAGTGAAATTGTTGCAGCGTGAAAGTGTCGTTATCCAGCACTAAGGTATTGCCGCCGCTGACGTTTACCTGCACGGTATGGCCGTTATTGACGATCTGCTGCTTGCCTGGTTGGAAAGCCAGTTTCAGTTTGTCGTGCTGGGTTTTCAGAGCCCCTTTAACATTAACCGGTGACTGGTTTTTACCGGTTTCGCACAGCGAAAAGTCCGGAGAGAGTTTTCCCCAGTGTGCGGGATCTTCCTGGCCTTCATAACCCCAATGGGCCTGCTCGGCGGCGCTAATTGAAAAACTGGAGACCAGTAAAGCGGCGAGTAATAATTTCCCTTTCATTGCCAATCCTTATTGAAAAATAGTGAGTATCCTTTGGCGGGCAGCAGTTAAAAAACGGCTGTTAACGCGCCTGCAGCATACCTCTGCTTTTCTTCAGGATAAATCAGCGAAATCTCGGGTGGAAAAAAAAACCACCGTAACGGATTAGGTTATCGGTGGTTTTTATCAAAGCAAAGCCGTCACTATTTGCGTTGGCCGGTGATGCGACACCATTCTTCGCGCTCTGCTACCGGGTCGAGCGTGAATTTATCTTCATAGGCTTGCGCCACGCTCGCTGCCTGGGTGGCCAGCACGCCGGACAGGCCCAGGTAACCGCCGGATTTCGGCAGGCAGCCGATCAGCGGGGCCAGCTCACGCAATGGACCGGCCAGAATATTGGCGACGACCACGTCAGCCAGCAGATCGGCAGGTTGGTCTTTTGGCAGATACAGCTCCAGACGCTCTGAAACGCCGTTACGCTGCGCGTTGTCGCGACTGGCCTGAATGGCCTGGGGATCGATATCGATGCCGATAGCGCGTGCTGCACCGAGCTTCAGCGCGGCAATCGCCAGGATGCCGGAACCACAACCGAAGTCGATAATGGTCTTGCCGGCCAGATCCAGACCATCGAGCCACTGCAGACACAGCGCCGTCGTCGGGTGGGTGCCGGTACCAAATGCCAGGCCCGGGTCGAGCATCACGTTCACCGCATCCGGATCGGGCACGTCACGCCAGCTTGGGCAGATCCACAGACGCTCGCCGAAACGCATTGGATGGAAGTTGTCCATCCACTCACGCTCCCAGTCCTTGTCTTCCAGCTGTTCAATCTTGTGGCGGAAACCGGCGCCCAGCAGCGGATGCTGTTCCAGCATTGCCACCACTTCGGCCATATCGGTTTCAGCGTCGTACAGCCCGATCACATCGGTATCGCCCCACAGCAGGGTTTCGCCCGGCAGCGGTTCGAACACCGGATTGTCGTGGGTGTCCTGAAAGGTCACCGATACTGCGCCGCTTTCTACCAGCGCATCGCTCAGGTCTTCTGCCTGGCTGCCGGTGGTGTTCAGTTTGAGTTGGATCCAAGGCATAGCAATTCTCTTTTAAGAGGGTAATGATGACGCCGTCCGGCGTTTTTCGCCGACGAGGTTACCGATATAAAATGCCAACAGACTAAGCAGCAACGAGGGCACAATAGGGTGCAACCCTGCCAGTTGCAGCTTGAAGCTGGCCAATAGCGTATAGCATACCGCACCCGTCACCATTGAGCTAAGCGCTCCCTGCGCGTTGGCACGTTCCCAGTACAGGCCCAGTACCAGCGGCCACAGGAATACCGCCTCCAGGCCGCCGAACGCCAGCAGGTTCAGCCAGATGATCATTTCCGGTGGTCGCCATGCCGCCAGCAGCACCAAAAGCCCGAGGATTAACGTGGTCAGGCTGGAAAAGCGCTTAATCAGGCGTTCGTTCTGCATTTGCTGCGGGCGTACGCCAAGGTAGAGATCTTTAATAATAGTGGCGGAAGATTGCAGCAGTTGGGCATTAATGGTCGACATGATGGCCGCCATCGGCGCGGCCAGGAAGATACCGGCGGCATACGGCGGCAGCACGGTGATCATCAGCGTCGGGATCACCTGATCGGGGATCTTCAGATCCGGCAATACCGCGCGGCCAAGCGCACCGGCCAGGTGCATACCGAACATCAGTACCGCCACTACCATAGTGCCGAGGATGATGCCGCGGTGTACTGCCTTACTGTCTTTGTAAGAGATGCAGCGCACCGCAGTATGCGGCAGGCCAATCACGCCAAAGCACACCAGGATCCAGAACGAGGCCATAAACGGCAGGCTGAGGATCTGCTCACCCCCCTGGGGGGATACCAGTGCCGGATCAATTTGCTGGAGTTTGTCCACCGCGCTGTGCAGACCACCGGCGGCGTGGATCACTGCCACCAGTAGCAGTATGGTGCCGATCAACATCACCAAACCCTGCATGGCATCGTTCAGCACGCTGGCACGAAAGCCGCCAAAGGCGGTGTACAGCGCGATGCTGACGCCAAAGATCAGCAGGCCGGTGTCGTAAGGGATGCCGGCAGCGGTTTCCAGCAGGCGCGCGCCACCGATAAACTGTACCGTCATGGCCCCCAGGAACGCCACCAACAGGCTGAGACTGGCCAGCCAGACCAGCAGACGGCTTTGATAGCGGCCGTACAGCATGTCGTTTAAGGTGATGGCGTTGTAGCGGCGAGCCAGAATGGCGAACTTCTTGCCCAGTACACCGAGCGAAAGCCATACCGCCGGCAGTTGGATCATCGCCAGCAACACCCAGCCAAGACCATATTTATAGGCGGCACCGGGGCCACCGATAAACGAACTGGCGCTGATATAGGTCGCGGTCAGTGTCATGGCCAGCACGAAGCCGCCCATCGATCGGCTGCCCAGGAAGTACTCGCTAAGAAAGTTGCCGGTCTGACGTCGGCTGTAAGCATAGACCGACAACCCGAACACCAACACCAGATAAGCGACCAGCGGCACAATGACTTCAGTTTGCATCGCTGTCCTCCAGTGAAATATCACGGAATATGCCGCGTACCATCAGCCAACACAGGCCGATAAACAGCAGTGGCACCAATAAGCAGGCCATTTCAAACCAGTGTGGCAGGCCGGTAATACCGGATGCGCTGTCTGGCAGATAGGCCGCCAGTGACCAGGCCAGCAGGTAGAGCAGCGTCAGGCCAAGTGCCCATCGTGCTTCGCGGTGGGCTTGAATAAAGCGTGTGTCCATCAGTGTTCCCCATAGGTTTACGGTGATGGTTTTGCCAAAGGTAAGGAATTCTACGGCAAGGCTGGATTTTGCCAAGCCGTTACCGTGCCTGAGATGAAAAAGAAAAAGGCCGGTGATTAACCGGCCTTCTGTCAGGCGAGGTGGATTGCCTGCCTTAGGTTTCCTGCAGACCGAGCTTCTTCTCCAGATAGTGGATGTTGGTGCCACCGTGCTGGAAGTTTTCGTCGCTCATGATCCGCTGCTGCAGTTCAACGTTGGTTTTGATGCCATCGATGATCAGCTCAGCCAGGGCGTTCTTCATGCGGGCAATCGCCACGTCACGGTTTTCACCGTAAGTGATCAGTTTGCCAATCATGGAATCATAGTACGGCGGTACGGTATAACCGGCGTAAATATGAGATTCCCAACGCACGCCGAAACCGCCTGGCGCATGGAAACGGGTGATCTTGCCTGGGCTTGGCAGGAAGGTGTTCGGGTCTTCGGCGTTGATACGGCATTCCACCGCGTGGCCGTGAACCTTCACTTCATCCTGTTTGATCGACAGCGGCTGACCGGCAGCGATGCGCAGCTGCTCTTTGATCAGATCCACGCCGGTGATCATTTCGGTAACCGGGTGTTCAACCTGAATACGGGTGTTCATTTCGATGAAATAGAACTCGCCGTTTTCGTACAGGAACTCAAAAGTACCCGCACCGCGGTAACCGATTTCAACACAGGCTTTCGAGCAACGCTCGCCGATGTAACGGCGCATTTCGCTGGTGATGCCTGGTGCTGGAGCCTCTTCAACCACTTTCTGGTGACGACGCTGCATGGAGCAGTCGCGCTCGGCCAGATAGATGGCGTTACCCTGACCGTCTGCCAGAATCTGAATTTCGATATGGCGTGGGTTTTCCAGGTATTTTTCCATGTAAACCATGTCATTGTTGAAAGCCGCTTTGGCTTCAGCTTTGGTCATGGAAATGGATTGTTCGAGGTCTTTGTCGCTGCGCACAACGCGCATGCCACGGCCGCCGCCGCCGCCAGATGCCTTGATGATCACCGGGTAGCCGATGCGTTTGGCGAAGGCACGGTTTTTATCCATGTCGTCGGTCAGCGGGCCATCGGAGCCAGGTACGCAAGGCACGCCGGCTTTCTTCATGGCGTTGATGGCAGAAACCTTGTCGCCCATCAGGCGGATGGTTTCAGCTTTCGGGCCGATGAAGATAAAGCCGGAGCGTTCGATCTGCTCGGCGAAGTCGGCGTTCTCGGACAAGAAGCCGTAACCCGGGTGGATCGCCACTGCGCCGGTAATTTCCGCTGCAGAGATGATGGCCGGGATATTCAGATAGCTTTTAACCGATGGCGCAGGACCGATACATACGGTCTCGTCAGCCAGCAGTACGTGTTTCAGATCGCGATCGGCTGTCGAGTGCACGGCAACGGTTTTGATGCCCAGCTCTTTACAAGCACGCAGGATACGAAGCGCGATCTCGCCACGGTTGGCGATAACAATTTTATCAAGCATGTTCGCCTCGTTATTCGATGACGACCAGTGGCTCGTCAAATTCTACCGGTTGGCCGTTCTCTACCAGAATGGCTTTCACCACGCCGGATTTATCCGCTTCGATCTGGTTCATCATTTTCATGGCTTCAACGATGCACAGCGTGTCGCCGGCATTCACTTTCTGGCCAATTTCGATGAAGGCTTTCGCATCCGGGCTTGGCGTGCGGTAGAAGGTGCCGACCATTGGAGAACGGACGATGTGGCCACTCATGGCCGCTGGTGCTGCAGGGGTTTCGGCTGGCGCGGCTGCAACCGCTGTAGCCAGTGCTGGCTGCGGCTGTGCCGGCATTGCGTATGCCTGCGGCATCATTGGGTAAGCCTGTGCCGGAGCGGCACGGCTGATGCGAACTGACTCTTCGCCTTCAGAGATTTCTAATTCAGAAATACCTGATTCTTCAACCAGTTCGATCAGTTTCTTGATTTTACGAATATCCATGAGTGTGATTCCGTACTCTTTTTGCGTAGCAATTAGTGGGTTTTCGACAGACGGTTAACCGCTGCCTGTAAAGCAAATGTGTAGCCATCTGCGCCGAGGCCGCAAATCACACCCACCGCAATATCGGAAAGGTAGGAGTGATGACGGAAAGGCTCTCGGGCATGCACGTTTGAGAGGTGGATCTCGATAAACGGGATCTGCACCGCCAGCAATGCATCGCGCAGCGCCACGCTGGTATGCGTGAACGCGGCAGGGTTGATCAGAATAAAATCTGTGTTGCCGCGTGCCTGATGTATGCAGTCGATCAGCGCATGTTCAGCGTTAGACTGCAGATGGCTCAGGGTAATATCCAGTGCGGATGCCTGGTTTTCCAATCCGTTAACAATCTCTGTTAGCGTCGTGCTGCCGTACTTCTCCGGCTCACGCGTCCCCAGCAGATTCAGATTGGGGCCGTTCAGAAGCAAAATGTGAAACTTATCCGCCATTGTGCTGGTATCTCCGGCAATAAAACCATCATCGTAGAAAATAACCCGATGTCACCGATTTGTCACCTGTTAAGGGGAAAATTCACCCTGAGAACAGAAACAAGGTCGGGCATTATAACGATATCGTAGCAATTCGCAGCTAAATACTGGTCTTATCAGCGAAGATATTCAACCCTAAACCAGCAAACAGATAGGGGTGTTATCGCATTATGAGGGGTAGAACACAGAAAAGTTCCGCCTTTTAACGCCACCAATTGCGGAATTTCTTGTAGCGCAGCGCCAGCAGCACGACGGCCAGCAGGGCATAAATGAAGGGCTGTGGCGAAAAGGTTTTGACCGACCACAGATAGTGAATCGGTGCCAGGATGGCCACCAGATACACCAGATTATGCAACCTCTGCCATTTGGCCCCCAGTTTGCGCATGGCCCACAACGTCGAGGTTGCCGCCAACGCCAGCAGGATCAGCCAGCTGATAATGCCGAGCGTCAGGTAAGGGCGGGTAACCAGTTCACGCCCCAGCAGGCCAATATTGCTCAGCCCCAATTCCAGCGTCGAATAGCTTATCAGATGCAGCGTGCCCCAGGCAAAGCACCACAACCCGACCAGACGGCGGCAACGGATCAACAGAGGCTGGCGGGTATAGCGTGCCAGTGGGGCGATCATTAAGGTCGCCAACAACAGTTTCAGCGTCATCCTGCCGGTAAAGTGCTGGATATCCTTGGCCGGATCGGCACTGAACCAGCCCTGATCCACCGACAGCACCAGCCAGAGAAAGGGCAAAAATGCTGCCAGATAAATGGCGACCTTGATCCCTTTGATATGGGTTGGAGTCAAACGCACTTAGAAGTTCTCCCGTAGATCCAGGCCGCGGTACAGCGATGCAACTTGTTCGGCATAGCCATTAAACAGCAGGGTGGGCTGGCGTTTAACGTCCAGAATGCCGCCGGAACCGATAAAACGCTCGGTGGCCTGCGACCAGCGGGGATGATCGACGTGCGGATTCACGTTGGCATAGAAGCCGTATTCATTCGGCGCCGACTCATTCCAGGTGGTGGGTGGCTGATCGCGCACCAGGCGAATATGGACGATCGACTTTATCCCCTTAAAACCGTATTTCCATGGGGTGATCAAGCGTAGCGGCGCGCCATTCTGCGGTGGCAATGTTTTGCCGTACACGCCGACGGTCAGCAACGCCAGCGGGTTCATCGCCTCGTCGAGGCGCAGCCCTTCGACATAGGGATACTTCAACCCACCACCGATAAAGCGGTCTTTCTGACCGGGCATCTGTTCCGGGTCGTACAACGTCTGGAAGGCGACGTAACGTGCGTTGCTGTTGGGTTCTGCCAGCTTGATCAGTTTACCCAATTCAAAGCCAATCCACGGCACTACCATCGACCAGGCTTCAACGCAGCGCATGCGATAGATACGCTGTTCAAGCGGGAAGCGTTTGATTAAATCATCGATGTCCAGCGTGATCGGTTTGGCGACTTCGCCGTCGATGCGTACCTGCCAACCTTCGGTTTTCAAACCGCCGGCATTGGCTGCCGGATCGGCCTTGTCCAGACCGAATTCGTAGAAGTTGTTGTAGCCGGTGACTTTATCTTCCGGCGTCAAAGCCAGTTGGGCCTGCCAGGCGGCAGGTTTGCTGAACTCCAGCGGTTTACCGGGCGGTGCCTTGGGCCGATCGTGGCCTTTAAACCATGACAGCAAATCGGCCTGCGCATTAAGCGGCAGAGCCAGTGATGCGGCGGTAATGCCTAACGCCTGCAACACTTTACGCCGCTGATAAAATACGCTCTCGGGCGTGACATCGGCCTCAGTTAATTTACGTTGTTTGCTCATGCTGTTTTTCTCCACGTATCTGGAGTAAGCATGGCGTGAAACCCGGGCTTATGCGAGAGGCGGCGGGAAAATATGAAATTTCGCAGACGGGATAGGCCCCCGTTGTCGGGGGCCGTCAGGCTTAGCGGATTTTCACCAGGGTGCGGCCGGTGACTTTGTTATCCAGCAGCGCGGCAGCCGTGGCCGGTGCCTGTTCCAGCGTGATTTCCTGGGTGGCTTGTTGGTAGAAGCTGTCCGGCAGGATACCGGCCAGGCGTTCCCAGGCGGTTTGACGGCGATGCAACGGAGTGTGCACCGAGTCGACCCCTTGCAGACGAACATTGCGCAAAATAAATGGCATCACCGTGGTCGGCAGGTGATAACCGCCGGCCAGGCCGCAAGCGGCGACCGTGCCGTTATAGTTCATTTGCGCCAATACCCGCGCCAGCATAGTGTCGCCGACGGTATCCACCGCACCGGCCCACAGTTGCTTTTCCAACGGGCGCGGAGCTTCGAGATAGCCATCACGCGACAGCACTTCCTTGGCACCGAGCGCTTTCAGGTAATCGGTATTGCTTTCACGGCCGCTGATGGCCGTGACGTGGTAGCCCAGCGCCGCCAGAATGGCGACCGCCGTGCTGCCCACGCCACCGCTGGCACCGGTGACCAGAATGTCGCCGTCATCCGGGTGTACGCCGCCTTCTTCCAGCGCCATCACGCACAGCATGGCGGTAAAACCGGCGGTACCGAGGATCATTGCTTTACGCTCATCGAGTCCGTTCGGCAACGGCACCAGCCATTCCCCGGAAACTCGCGCCTGCTCAGCCAGGCCACCCCAGTGGTTTTCACCCACGCCCCAGCCGGTGAGCACCACGCTCTGGCCTTCTTTAAAACGATCGTCGCGACTTTGGCGCACGGTACCGGCGAAGTCGATGCCCGGCACCATCGGGAAGTTGCGTACGATTTTGCCTTTACCGGTGATCGCCAACGCGTCTTTATAGTTAATGCTGGACCAATTAACGTCTACCGTGACGTCGCCGTCGGGCAGTTGGTCACTGCTGATATCTTTGACGCGAGCCAGAGTTTGATCGTCTTGTTGTTCCAATAACAGTGCACGCATGTCACTCTTCCTCTTGTTTGCAATTTTGTCATGGATGGCTGGATCCGATTTAATTGACTATATGCATATAAGAAATTTATGTCCTGATAAAAGGCAAAAAAGGGTGATTGAAGGTTTTCTTCGTTGATGATGCTTGGTAGTTTTAGCGGCATGAACTGCCGGCGGTGATCGTCAAGGGTACGCCAGCGACCAATTAAAAATCAGGGTATTGTGTTGGATTCATTTGAGCGAATTCGGGGCCTTTATACGACCAAAGGTGAAAATCCACGTAACCATAACGGACAAGGCACAGGGATGCGATTCACCACCAAGCTCTCTGCATTGATCACCCTGCTTGTTGCTCTGGCGATGTTTTTGATGCTGATGGGCTGCTCATACAGTTACTTCTACGTCACTCAGGAGAGGCTGGATCGCCGCTTCGATTCGCTGATGACTTCGCTCGATCAGGCGATGTTGCATGAATCACCCGAGGAACAGGAACAATGGTTACCGCTGGTGATGCGCCCGCTCGGTATCGTGGCCGTCAGCGTGGATACCAGCCACAGCAATCTCCTGTCTTATCATCTGCCAACGGTAAAGCCGTCCTGGGAATCGCTCAATGGCTACCGGCAGGTTTCTCTGCCGCTGATGCAGCATCCCGGCGCTTCGCTACGCATTACCTATATTGACCCTTTCGCCAGCGACGTGCGTTCGTTGCAATCTACTGCGGCTGTCACTTTGTCGATCGTCGTGATGGTGGTTATCTTGTTGTTCAGTCTACGTTGGTTGCGTGATCAGGCCGACGGGGAAGACCGGCTGGAACGCCGTGCACGCCGTATTCTTAACGGCGAACGAGAGAGCGTGATGCAGGGTGACGTGCGCGAATGGCCGACGAACGTCAGCGGTGCACTCGATCGCCTGCTGGCGGATCTGGCGGAAGCGCGTGAGGAGCGCAGCCGGGTCGATACGCTGATCCGCGCTTTCGCCGCGCAGGACGCCAAAACCGGGCTGAACAACCGGTTATTCTTCGATAACCAACTGACCACGCAACTGGAAGAGGAAGGTTCGCACGGCATTGTCATGATGGTGCGATTGCCGGATTTCGACACGCTGAGGGAAACCCACGGCAACAGTGCGGTGCAGGAACTGATGTATTCGCTGGTCAATCTATTGTCGACTTTCGTGATGCGCTACCCGGCAGCGTTGCTGGCGCGCTATTTTCACAGCGATTTCACCGTCCTGTTGCCGCATCGCACGCTGAAAGAGGCGGACGGTATTGCCTCACAGTTGGTTCATGCCATTGACGCCCTGCCTTCAACGGCGCTTATCGATCGTGAGGCGTTTTTACATATCGGTATCGTGGCCTACCGCAGTGGGCAAAGCACCGAACAGGTGATTGATTATGCCGAGCAGGCTACGCGCCATGCCACGCTGCAGGGGGAAAACGGCTGGTATGTTTACGACAGCCAGGTGCCGGAAAAAGGGCGCGGCAGCGTCAAATGGCGCACCCTGTTGGAACAGGTGCTGGCACGGGGCGGCCCACGGCTGTACCAGAAACCGGCGGTGACGGTGGAGGGGGAAGTCCATCACCGGGAGATCATGAGCCGGATATACGATGGCACCCAGGAACTGCTGCCGTCCGAGTATATGCCGCTGGTACAGCAGTTGGGTCTGGCGGAAAGTTACGACCGCCAGCATCTGAGTCGCATTCTTCCCTTGCTGGCGTTGTGGCCCGAAGAAACGCTGGCATTTACGCTGTGCGTAGACTCATTATTGCAGCGAACTTTCCAGCGTTGGCTGCGTGATAGCCTGCTACAGTGTGAAAAAAGTCATCGTCGGCGAATTCTGATTGAACTTGCAGAGGCAGACGTGTGTCAACATATCGACCGTTTACGCCCGGTGCTGAGATTGCTCTCAGGATTGGGCTGTCGTCTGGCCGTGTCCCAGGCGGGGTTAACCGTGGTGAGTACCTCCTATATCAAGTCCTTACCGGTGGAACTGGTCAAGCTCCATCCCGGTTTGGTGCGGAGTATTGATAAGCGGGATGAGAATCAGCTGTTCGTTCAGAGCCTGACTGGCGCCTGTGAAGGCACCAGCACCCAGGTTTTTGCCGCCAGCGTGCGGACACGTAATGAATGGCAGACGCTGAAAGATCGCGGGATCCTCGGCGGGCAGGGTGACTTTTTCGCGTCGCCGGAACCGATAGATGTAGGGCGTAAAAAATATTCGCGTCGTTATCGTGTTTAACCTGAATGCCGGGCAAAAATTGACGTAGAATGAGCGCCAATTCATCTGGGCTATTTTATCTGTCTTTTTGGGATTACCCCCAAACTGCCTGCGACAATGACGCCTATTTGATATAGGCTCTTGTCAGTCCTTTTCTGTTGAGCGTTGGTAGGTGCTTACCACCAGCGGCAATCAGGTAATATGTTAGATTTTATGAGCTGTGTTACGCCGTTTCGTGCGCTGACAGGGTGGTAAACTGAGCCTTTGTTCAGGGAATTCAGGCCTCATCCAATTTCCGTGCATTCGAGCAGAAACAATACAGACTATTTTTCACCGAAGTAGAACATTTTTGCGCCTTGTCGCTGCTTCGTGTGGTTGGTAAAGTAGGCGGATTTTATTTTCCGCCCCCAGCTTGCAGGATTATCCTTTAGTTATGTTTAAGAAATTTCGTGGCATGTTTTCCAACGACTTGTCCATCGACTTGGGTACCGCCAATACCCTGATTTATGTTAAAGGGCAAGGCATCGTACTGAACGAACCCTCGGTGGTTGCCATTCGCCAGGATCGTGCCGGTTCACCCAAGAGCGTTGCGGCCGTGGGTCATGAGGCTAAACAGATGCTGGGGCGTACCCCCGGCAATATCGCGGCTATTCGTCCGATGAAAGACGGTGTTATCGCCGACTTCTTCGTGACTGAAAAAATGCTGCAGCACTTTATCAAACAGGTTCACAGCAACAGCTTCATGCGGCCAAGCCCGCGCGTGCTGGTGTGTGTGCCGGTCGGCGCAACTCAGGTTGAACGCCGCGCCATCCGTGAATCCGCCCAAGGGGCTGGTGCGCGTGAGGTGTTTCTGATTGAAGAGCCAATGGCGGCGGCAATCGGTGCAGGTCTGCCGGTTTCTGAAGCGACCGGTTCAATGGTGGTGGATATCGGTGGTGGTACTACTGAAGTGGCGGTGATCTCACTCAACGGTGTGGTCTACTCTTCTTCCGTGCGCATCGGCGGTGACCGTTTCGACGAAGCCATCATTAATTATGTGCGCCGTAACTATGGTTCACTGATTGGTGAAGCGACTGCCGAACGTATCAAGCACGGTATCGGTTCCGCTTATCCGGGCGATGAAGTGCATGAAATCGAAGTTCGCGGCCGTAACCTGGCCGAGGGCGTACCACGCGGCTTTACTCTCAATTCCAATGAAATCCTTGAAGCGCTGCAGGAGCCGTTGACCGGCATCGTCAGTGCGGTGATGGTTGCGTTGGAGCAGTGTCCGCCGGAGCTGGCTTCCGACATTTCCGAACGTGGCATGGTGTTGACCGGCGGTGGTGCATTGCTGCGCAACCTGGATCGCCTGCTGATGGAAGAAACCGGTATTCCGGTCGTCGTGGCAGAAGATCCGCTGACCTGCGTAGCTCGCGGTGGCGGCAAGGCGTTGGAAATGATCGACATGCATGGCGGCGATTTGTTCAGCGAAGAATAGTCAGCCCCAGGAAGGAGGAATCGTATCGGATGAATGCGCAAAGCGAAAATCAGGTACGGTTCCTCTTTCTGTTGTCGAGGAACACGCATAATTTATGAAGCCGATTTTTAGCAGGGGGCCTTCCCTGCAACTACGACTTTTTTTAGCAGTGATTGTGGCTATCTGCCTGATCGTTGCCGATAGCCGTCTCGGTACGTTCGTGAAAATACGTAACTACATGGACACGGCCGTCAGCCCTTTCTATTTTCTGGCCAATGGGCCGCGTAAAGTTTTGGACAGCGTTTCAGAAACGCTGGCTACCCGCCAACAGCTGGAGCTGGAAAACCGGGCTCTGCGGCAGGAACTGCTGCTGAAAAACAGCGATATTCTTCTTCTTGGCCAATTCAAGCAGGAAAACGCCCGTTTGCGTGAGCTGTTAGGCTCGCCGCTGCGCCAGGACGAACACAAAATGGTCACCCAGGTGATCTCGACCGGCTCCGATCCTTACAGCGATCAGGTGGTGATCGACAAGGGTTCGGACAACGGCGTTTATGAAGGCCAGCCGGTTATCAGTGATAAAGGCGTAGTCGGCCAGGTCGTCGCGGTGGCGAAAGTCACCAGCCGCGTGCTGCTGATCTGCGATGCCTCACACGCGCTGCCTATCCAGGTACTGCGCAATGATATCCGGGTGATTGCTGCAGGCAGCGGTTGCACCGATGATTTACAGCTCGAACATTTGCCGAACAATACTGATATTCGCGTGGGCGATGTGCTGGTCACATCCGGCCTGGGCGGCCGCTTCCCGGAAGGTTATCCGGTGGCGGTGGTGTCTTCGGTGAAAGTGGATAATCAGCGGGCCTATACCGTGATCCAGGCGCGTCCGACTGCTGGTCTGCAGCGTTTGCGTTACCTGTTGTTGCTGTGGGGCGCCGATCGCAATGGTGATATGCCGTTGCCGCCGGACGAAGTGCATCGTGTCGCCAATGAACGATTAATGCAGATGATGCCTCAGGTACTGCCGCCGGCCGATGCCATGGGGCCGCAACAGCCTCTGCCGGCACCGGCGACCGGCGTTGCTGTGCCGCCAACCGCCGCACCGGCCACGGGAGTCACCCAATGAATCGCTACCGCAGTAATGGGCGCTGGATAATCTGGCTGTCATTCCTGGTGGCGCTGGTGCTGCAAATTATGCCGTGGCCGGAACAGCTCTATATGTTCCGGCCCTCCTGGCTGGCTTTGATCCTGATCTACTGGGTAATGGCGCTGCCACACCGGGTTAACGTCGGTACCGGCTTTGTGCTGGGGTTGATTATGGATCTGATCCTCGGTTCTACGCTGGGCGTGCGTGCGCTGGCGCTGGGGATCATTGCCTATCTGGTCGCGTTCAAATTCCAACTGTTCCGCAACATGGCCCTCTGGCAACAGGCGCTGATCGTGGTGCTATTGTCACTGGCGATGGATGTTGTGGTGTTCTGGGCCGAGTTTTTGGTGATCAACGTTTCTTTCCGCCCAGAGGTGTTCTGGAGTAGTGTGGTAAACGGCATTCTGTGGCCGTGGTTATTCCTGCTGATGCGCAAAATCCGCCGTCAGTTCGCCGTACAGTAAGGGTATATCAATGACTTCGCTTTATCTGGCCTCCGGCTCCCCCCGTCGACGTGAATTACTGACCCTGTTGGGCGTGGCGTTTGAAATTATCCTGACGGATACCGAAGAACAGCGGCAGGAAGGGGAAGCTGCGGAAGTCTATGTGCGCCGTTTGGCGCAGGATAAGGCCAGGGCAGGCGTGGCGCTGGCCCAGCAGGACTGGCCGGTGCTGGGCGCGGATACCATTGTCGTGCTCAATGGCCGGGTGCTGGAAAAACCCCAAAACGAAACGCATGCGGCGCAAATGCTGACGGCGCTGTCGGGTAAACAGCATCAGGTGATGACCGCGGTGGCGATCGCCGATCGCCATGACGTTCTGTGCCAGCTAGTGGTGACAGACGTGACATTCCGCAACCTGTCACAGCAGGATATCTGCGACTATATTGCAACGGGCGAACCGATGGATAAAGCGGGCGCCTATGGAATTCAAGGAAAGGGTGGTTGTTTCGTCAGAACGATAACCGGGAGTTATCACGCGGTGATGGGCTTGCCGTTGGTCGAAACACATGAGCTGCTCAGTAATTTTGTCGCATTACGTGATGTAAGAACCGGTTGATGGGCGCTGCCATTATCGACCGGCTCTGAGGAGAAGGCATGACAGCTGAGCTACTGGTTAATATCACACCGTCTGAAACGCGGGTTGCCTATATTGATGGCGGCATCCTGCAAGAGATCCATATTGAGCGCGAATCCAAGCGTGGTATCGTCGGCAATATTTATAAAGGACGCGTAAGTCGCGTGTTGCCGGGTATGCAGGCGGCATTCGTCGATATCGGCCTGGACAAAGCGGCCTTCCTGCACGCCTCCGATATCATGCCGCACACCGAATGTGTCGCCGGCGATGAACAGAAAAATTTCCACGTGCGCGATATTGCCGAGCTGGTGCGCCAGGGGCAGGATCTGATGGTGCAGGTGGTGAAAGATCCGCTTGGCACCAAGGGCGCACGCCTGACCACCGACATCACTCTGCCTTCACGTTACCTGGTGTTTATGCCGGGGGCGGCGCACGTTGGCGTTTCGCAGCGTATTGAAAGTGAAGCCGAGCGCGATCGCCTGAAAAAAGCCGTCGCCGGTTACTGCGATGAATTGGGTGGCTTTATCATCCGCACCGCGGCAGAAGGCATTGGTGAAGAAGAGCTGTCGCAAGACGCCGCCTTCCTCAAACGCCTGTGGACCAAGGTGATGGAGCGTAAAAAACGCAACCAGACCAAATACAAGTTGTACGGTGAGCTGGCACTCGCGCAGCGTATTTTACGCGACTTCGCCGGTGCGGCACTGGACCGGATCCGCGTGGACTCTCGTCTGACCCACGATCTGCTGGTGGAATTTACCGGTGAGTACATCCCGGATATTACCGCCAAGCTGGAGCTGTACACCGGCAGCCAGCCGATCTTCGACCTGTACGACGTCGAAAACGAGATCCAGCGTGCTCTGGAGCGCAAGGTTGAGCTGAAGTCCGGCGGGTACCTGATCATCGACCAGACCGAAGCAATGACCACCGTGGATATCAATACCGGTGCCTTTGTCGGCCATCGCAATCTCGACGAAACCATCTTCAATACCAATATCGAAGCGACCCAGGCCATTGCCCGCCAACTGCGGCTGCGCAATCTGGGCGGCATTATCATCATCGACTTTATTGATATGAATAATGACGAACATCGCCGTCGGGTGCTGCATTCGCTGGAGCTGGCGCTGAGTAAAGATCGGGTAAAAACCACGATCAACGGCTTCTCTCAGCTAGGCTTAGTGGAAATGACACGTAAACGCACGCGCGAAAGTATTGAACATGTGCTGTGTCACGATTGTCCTACCTGTCATGGACGCGGCACTCTGAAAACTGTGGAAACCGTGTGCTATGAAATTTTGCGTGAAATTGTGCGCGTGCACCATGCTTATGATTCAGATCGTTTCCTGGTTTACGCCTCTGCGGCGGTGGGTGAGGCGCTAAAAAGCGAAGAGTCCCATGCGTTGGCCGAAGTGGAAATCTTTGTTGGCAAACAGGTCAAGGTGCAGATCGAACCCCTGTACAGCCAGGAACAGTTTGACGTTGTCATGATGTAGTCCGCCTGTTGGCGGCTAAAGTCCTATATTGGAGGGGCCCAGCATGCTGGGCCCCCCATGCATAGATATCCCGTTGCCAGGCAGCGGAAGCAAGGAGAACTGCGTGAGGCGACTGCCTGGGATTTTGTTAGCTACAGGCGCCAGTCTGGTTGTTGTCGTGGCGTTGCTGGTCAGCGGGCTGCGTTTGGCGCTGCCTGAACTGAACAACTATCGTCCTCAAATACTGGCCAAGGTCGAAAGCCTCTCCGGCGTGCCAGTGCAGATCGACTTTATGCAGGGAAGTTGGGAAACCTTCGGCCCGCAGTTGGAAATGCGCAACGTGCGCGCCACGCTGCCCAAAAGTAACCTGCATATAGAACGCGTTACGCTGGCGCTGGACGTATGGCAATCGCTGTTGCACTGGCGCTGGCAGTTCCGCGATCTCACCTTCTACCAACTCCAGTTCGATCTCAACACCACTTTGGGTGGCGAAGAGCATAAGGGCAGCACCGTCGAGCCGGGTAAAATCAGCGATTTGCTGTTGCATCAGGTGGATCACTTCAACCTGCGTGACAGCCGGCTTTCCTTCCTTACGCCTGCCGGTGCGCGCGCCGAATTCGAGGTTCCACAGCTAACCTGGCTCAATGGCCGCGATCGTCACCGTGCCGAAGGGCAGATCAGTCTGTCGACGCTAAATGGCCAGCATGGCGTGGTTCAACTGCGCATGGATCTGCGTGATAACCAGGGGTTATTGAATGTGGGTACGGTCTATATGCAGGCCGATAATATCGACATGAAGCCTTGGTTCACCCGTTGGTTACGCGCCAATACCGGGTTGGAAAGCGCCGACTTCAGCCTGGCGGCCTGGTTGCAAATTCAGAACGGTGAAATTGCCGGCGGTAGCGCGTTGCTAAAGCAGGGCGCGGCCAACTGGAACGTGGGGAAACAGCAGCACCGGCTGGACGTGGACAATCTGGCACTGACGCTAAGCCGCCAGGGAACCGGCTGGCAAGTCGAGGTGCCGCAGCTCAACCTGGCCACCGACGGTCAGGCCTGGCCGCAGGGTAAGCTGTCCGGGCTGTGGCTACCGGAAAACACCGAGTTTATGGGGCCGGGGCAAACGGAAGAACTGCGCGTGCGAGCAACCAACATTCAGCTTGAACGCCTGTCTGCGCTGTTGCCGACCTTCTCGTTCCTCAGCCCGGACGTGCTGGAACGCTGGAACGATCTGCAACCGCAGGGCAAGGTCAATGCCTTGGCGTTGGATATTCCGTTGAAGCAACCGGAAAAAACCCGCTTCCAGGCCCGCTGGCAGGACGTCAGTTGGCAACCGTGGAAGCTGCTGCCGGGGATAAATCATTTCTCTGGCGCGCTGAGTGGCGGCGTAGAAAATGGTCGTCTGCAGCTTGATCTCAACGATAGCACCCTGCCGTACGGCGACATGTTCCGCGCCCCGCTGGAAGTCAGCAGCGCGCGCGGTGCGTTAACCTGGCTGAATAACCCACAGGGCTGGGAGCTGGCGAGTAAGAATCTGGACGTGAAGGCCAAATCGCTGTGGGTGAACGGTGATTTCCGTTACCAGCAGCCGGCCAAAGGCGACCCGTGGTTGAACATTCTGGCCGGTATCCGCCTGTATGATGCCGCAGATGCCTGGCGTTACTTCCCTGAACCGCTGATGGGCAAGCACCTGGTGGACTACCTCAATGGTGCCATCCAGGGTGGACAAGTGGACAACGCCACGCTGATTTACAACGGCGATCCGCAGCATTTCCCGTATCGCAAAAACGAAGGCCAGTTTGAGGTATTTGTCCCACTGCGTCACTCCACCTTCCAGTTCCAACCGGACTGGCCGGCATTGACCGATCTGGCCATCGATCTCGATTTTGCCAATGAAGGGCTGTGGATGAATGCTCCGCAGACCAAACTGGGTAAAGTTGATGGCAAAAATGTTACCGCCATCATTCCGGACTACCTGAAGGAACGCCTGTTGGTTGATGCTGATGTGGCGGGCCAGGGCGCGGAAATCCATGATTATTTCGAGCAGACGCCGCTGCATGATTCGTTGGGGTCTGCACTGAATGAGCTGCAGATTGGCGGTAATGTCAGTGGGCGCTTACATCTCGATATCCCCTTGAACGGCGAGCTGGTGCGCGCGACGGGCGAGGTGGCGTTGAACAATAACTCATTGCTGGTGAAGCCGATCGAAAGTGAGTTGCAAAAGGTCAGCGGCAAGTTCCGTTTCGATAACGGCAACCTGAGCAGCGATACGTTGTCGGCCAATTGGTTCGGGCAGCCGGTCGCGGTGAATTTCAATACGCTGGAAGGTAAAAACGACTACAAGGTCAATGTGGGTCTGAAGGCTGACTGGCAGCCGGGTAAATTCCCCGGTATTCCGCAGGAAGTCGCCGATGCCCTGAGGGGCAGCGCGCCCTGGCAGGGCCAGGTTGCCATTACCTTGCCGCATAAGGGCAACGCCAGCTATGACATTGGCATTGATGCAGACCTCAAAAAAGTAAGCAGTCACTTACCCGCTCCGTTAGATAAACCAGCGGGTGAGTCCTTACCGCTGAGCGTGAAAGTGAAAGGTGGCCTGAATGGCTTCATGCTGACCGGCAGCGCCGGCAAGCAGAACCATTTCAACAGTGAATGGACCTTTGCCAAACAGCAGGTGACGTTGGCACGTGCGGCATGGCAAACCGAAGGCAGCGGAACGCCACCGTTACCGGCCGGTAAATCTTTAACGCTCAACTTGCCGGCACTGGACGGTGAAAAGTGGCTGGGATTGATGGCTCCGGCGTTAAAACAAGGCGGCAGTTCGGGCCAGGTGGGCGGCTTCAACTTCCCGACCACCGTCGCGCTGAAAACACCGCAACTGCTATTGGGTGGTCAGGCCTGGCACAAGCTGACGCTATCGGCAGAGAAACAGATCGGCGGCACCCTGGTCAGCGCCAAGGGTGAAGAAGTCGATGGCAGTCTACGGGTAACGGATCGTGGGCCATGGCGTGCCGATATCAATTATCTTTATTACAATCCGCAGTTTAGCGACAGTAAGGGCACCCCGACCGCGGCAACCAACCCGCTGGCGACGACAGAAAAGGTTTCCTTCCGCGACTGGCCGTCGTTGATGCTGCGCTGTAAGTCGTGCTGGGTGATGGGGCAAAACCTGGGCAAAGTTGAGGCCGATTTGGCCAATCAGGGCGATACCCTGACTCTGGAGCATGGCTTGGTCGATACCGGCAAAGGGCGCATGACCGCCAGCGGCCTGTGGAAGCAGAATGCCCAGGAAGAACGCAGCTCGCTGAAAGGCAAACTGCTGGGTGGCAAAATTGATGAAACCGCCGCTTTCTTCGGCATCACCACGCCGCTGAAAGGTGCGCCTTATGACATTGATTTTGATCTGTACTGGCGTGGCACGCCGTGGAAACCGCAGAGAGACACCCTCAGCGGCGCTCTGAAAGTCAATATGGGCAAGGGCGAGATCGACAGTATGGGCGGCGGCCGCGCCGGTCAGCTATTGCGTCTGGTCAGCGTCGACTCCCTGTTGCGAAAGTTGCAGTTCGATTTCAGTGATACCTTCGGTAAAGGTTTCTACTTTGACTCCATCCGCAGCACCGCGTGGCTGAAAGATGGCATAATGCATACCGATAACTTGTTGGTTGACGGACTGGCGGCAGATATCGCCATGAGCGGCGAGGTCGACTTAGTGCGCCGACGTATTGATATGGAAGCGGTGGTCGCACCGGCCATTTCGACCACCGTTGGCGTTGCCACAGCGTTCGTAATTAACCCTATCGTTGGCGCGGCGGTGTTTGCTGCTTCGCAGGTGTTGGGGCCGCTGTGGAGTAAAATCTCGCTGATTCGCTACCATATCAGCGGTGATTTGGACCAGCCGAAGATCAACGAGGTTCTGCGTAAGCCAAAGGAGGATAAGGCGTCATGAAAAGTGCTAACGTTGCGTTGTTACAGTTGTGCAGTGGCGATCGGGTGCGTGACAACCTGGCCCAGATTGAACAGCAGATTAAGCAGCTCAATACCGGGGTAAAACTGGTTATGACGCCGGAGAACGCGCTGTTGTTTGCCAATTCCGCCGCTTATCGTGAGCATGCGGAACACCAGGGCGACGGTCCACTGCAGAATGCGGTGCGTGAGATGGCACGGCGTTACGGTGTCTGGCTGCTGGTGGGGTCGATGCCACTGGTCAGCCGTGAAAACCCTGCGCTGATCACCACCAGTAGCCTGCTGTTTGACGACCAGGGTGAGATCCGCGCGCGTTACGACAAACTGCACATGTTCGACGTGGACATTAACGATTCCCACGGCCATTATCGGGAGTCGGACACTTATCAGCATGGCCAACAGCTCACGGTGGTGGATACCCCGGTCGGGCGGCTTGGCATGACCATCTGCTACGATCTGCGCTTCCCGGCGCTGTTTCAGGCGTTGCGAGCGCAGGGCGCTGAATTGATTTCCGTGCCGGCGGCCTTTACGCGCGTGACCGGCGAAGCGCACTGGGAAATTCTGCTGCGGGCCAGAGCAATTGAAAACCAATGCGTGATCCTGGCACCGGCGCAGGTCGGCAGCCATGGCCCGACTCGTCGCACCTGGGGCCATTCGCTGGCGGTGGACGCCTGGGGCAAGGTATTGGCTGAAAACCCGGATGCGGTATCGGCGTTGAAGGTGCGGGTCGACATTACCGGCCTCAAGACCATTCGCGAGCAAATGCCGGTATTGCAACACAACCGATTCCAGACGTCGCTGACGGCGCCGTTTGACAAAAAATCCTCCATTAAAGAGTGAAAAAATTATGAGCCTGACGTTTGTCAGTGAGCAGTTACTTGCTGCCAATAAGCTGAGCCACCAGGACCTGTTTTCTGTCCTGGGGCAACTGGCCGAACGCCGCCTCGATTATGCCGATCTCTATTTCCAGTCGAGCTACCACGAAGCCTGGGTGATTGAAGACGGCATCATCAAGGATGGCTCTTACAATATCGATCAAGGGGTCGGGGTCCGCGCTGTTAGCGGCGAGAAAACCGGCTTCGCCTATGCCGATCAGATCACCCTGAATGCCTTGCAACAAAGCGCTCATGCGGCACGCAGCATAGTGCGTGACAGCGGGAATGGTCAGGTGCATACCCTGGGTGAAATCAGCCATAAGGCGCTGTATCCCCTGCTTGATCCGCTGCAAAGCCTGCCGCGGGAAGAGAAAATCGCCCTGTTGCACCGCGTTGACAAGGTGGCCCGCGCGGCCGACAAGCGAGTGCAAGAGGTCAGCGCCAGCATCACCGGCGTGTATGAACAAATTCTGGTAGCCGCCACCGACGGCACCCTGGCGGCGGACGTTCGCCCGTTGGTGCGTTTATCCGTTAGCGTGTTGGTGGAACAAGACGGCAAGCGTGAACGCGGCTCCAGCGGCGGCGGTGGCCGTTTCGGCTATGATTATTTCCTGGAAATCGCCGATGGCGAAGTGCGCGCCGATGCTTACGCCAAAGAAGCGGTGCGCATGGCGTTGATTAACCTTTCTGCGGTGGCGGCCCCGGCAGGCAACATGCCGGTGGTGCTGGGCGCAGGCTGGCCTGGCGTGCTGCTGCATGAGGCCGTGGGTCACGGGCTGGAAGGCGACTTCAACCGTCGTGGTACTTCGGTATTTAGCGGCCAGATGGGGCAATTGGTCGCCTCCGAGCTTTGCACCGTGGTGGATGACGGCACTCTGCAGGGGCTGAGAGGCTCATTGGCTATCGACGACGAAGGTGTTCCGGGCCAGTATAACGTGCTGATTGAGAACGGCATCCTGAAAGGGTATATGCAGGATAAACTCAATGCGCGCCTGATGGGCGTTGCGCCAACCGGTAACGGCCGCCGCGAGTCCTACGCGCACTTGCCGATGCCGCGCATGACCAACACTTACATGCTGGCGGGCAAGTCAACGCCGGAAGAGATCATCGCCAGCGTAGAATACGGCCTGTATGCGCCGAACTTTGGTGGTGGCCAGGTGGATATCACCTCCGGCAAGTTTGTGTTCTCTACCACCGAAGCCTATCTGATCGAAAAAGGCCGCATCACCAAGCCGGTGAAGGGCGCAACGCTGATCGGCTCTGGTATTGAGGCGATGCAGCAGATCTCGATGGTAGGTAACGATCTGGCGCTGGATAAAGGCGTCGGCGTTTGCGGTAAAGAGGGGCAAAGCCTGCCGGTGGGGGTTGGCCAGCCGACGCTGAAGCTGAACACCCTGACCGTTGGCGGTACCGCGTAATACTGGAGTGCCCCTGCCCTATAGTTTGGATATAGGCGGAGTTTATGGGCACTCCACGGTTTTCTGGGGCTGAGTTCGGTATTCAATCGGACTCAGACTTTGCAGGCTGGCAGGTGGCCAACCTCTGGTCACATCGCAGCGCGCTCTCCGGGCTTTTTCTTCCGGCGCAATGTTTCGATCTGGTTCGGCCATGTCACCCACCACTGTGCAGCGCAAATCTTGCGCTTGCTCGACTACGTGATCTTCCATGCGCTGGTATTCTTCACCTTCAACCTCGGTACCGGGGCGCTTCAGCGGAAGCTCAATCGAGAAGAACACGAACGCCTCTCAGCAGAGCTGATGAGTGGGGGTGGACCGCCGGGAAAAAGCTTCCGGGTGGAAGGAGCCGTTTACTGCACTCGGTCGATTTGAATGTAGATGACTTTTAGATCTACATGTGGTCGCGCCAGTGTTCGTATCTCAATCTTTTCCAAATTTTGCCCAGAATCCAACGCGAACTTTCCAACAATCTTTTCGGTCGTCCCGCCAGTGCCAGCGATTAGTCCATTTTTCAAAACCTCCGCCTCTTTGGGGAGGGCGAGTACTACATCCCAATCTCCTATAGCCTCTCCCTTTCTAGTCGTGCTTGAATATGCAATTTCAAAGGTGTACTGACCAGTTTCCAATGGCTCGTAAGGGCCATACGTCACATGACCTGATTGAGCATTGTCTTTTTTTTGTATTGCGCATCCGGCTGTTTTTTCTCCAATTTGTGTGAGTAGTTCGCATGCTTTCCATGTGTAAGAGTCACCCACGTTGACAATTTTCCTAACGCGCAATTTGTCTTTGCCATACATCAAGACTAACCTGCTTCCGCAGGTTTTTACTAGCTTGGGAGTCCCATTAATACGCGTTAGTGCCTCAGAAGATATCTTGTATGGAGGGGTAGCGTTCTCTGAAATAATCGCAAAGTCATAGCGTTTCTTGAAATATTCTTTTGACGTGATCCAGTACATCTCGTCCAGGTTATCTGAGTGCTGAGCAATGTCTAGGTGTAACCTGCTGAAATTTTGGAGATACTTGGCATCCCAGTACTGAGCGATTCCGTTATGAAGATTCTCTTTTTCGAGAGCGTCGTCTATACAGGATATGTCTTCTGGATAGTATTTTGTTTTGATTCCGTTGTTTTTGATGAGATGGTATGAGGTCCAGCTCATGGACGCCAATACTAGCAAAGAAATTACAATTGCGGCAGAGGCAAAGCGATCGCGTAGATGGTTATTTAAGAAAATTAAAACAACAATAACTGGCCAAGAAAACACTGGAATTAGATACCTGCTTGTAATCGTAAGATTTTCTATCAGCGTGGTGGCACCGAGTGTCGTGCAGAGGGATAGAAAGGAGAATACGACAAGCCAAGATGATTTGGCATTCTCTTTTTCACCTCTCATGAGTCGAGTGAAGGAACACAGTACGGCACCAATATAGAGCAAGAAAATAAAGCCTAATACTGGATTGCCTATTATTGCTGAGTGAAATAGTTCATAAATATATTTTAAATTTGAAGGTAATTTGTCGATTCCTATACTTGTAGTATAGCGAGTTTGATTATCTACAATCCATTTGTAGGATATTGAGCCAAGGATGCTGAAAATTACTACAAGTATGAGTGGAAGCTTGTTTTTGAATTGAGAATCGCGCTCTGCTATTGAAGCCAAAACTTGTATCGCAATAAGTGGAGCAATGAACTGGACCAGGAATAGGTTGTCTGATAGCGTTGCGGCATAAGCTATGATTGCCATCAGTGGAAGAAAAACAGCGCTGCTTTTATTTTTGTCTCCGCTGTTGAATTTAATCCATAAGGCGGATATCAGTATGGATGAAAGGAAACTCCCATAATGGTAAGCACTATTTAGGATGAAAATAAAAGGTTCGGCAGCCATTAACCCTAGCCATGCTAAGATAACTACTATAGTTGTTGCTGTAATAAATGAATTGAGATTTGTGGTGACTCTTATGGTAAACCAAATCGCCAAGAACACTAAAATAACCTGGGTTAATGCAAATAAAATAATTTGGCTGTAGGGGGTTGGTCCGATTAAGTAAGCGAGCAGGAAGGTGGGATAGTCGGGGAAAAAATAGGGTGCCGGGGTAAGATACCAATCCTTGATTTTCCCGCCTTTTGCGATAATATCTGTAAATAGGGTCGGCAGATAAAGTGCATCAGAATTAAAAAGGCTGGCTTGAATGGATGATCCTGATAAATAATATACAGCTATGCAAACCAAACTTAATATTAGCAAAATCAAGGCGAATAAATTCTTATTTCTCTGCATGGAAATTATCTCAAATATTTATTTTATTGAAGGTGAACGTGGGTAAGTGTCTAATTATCATCATAATTAACCACCATTTCCCCGGTGCGTAGATGACCATCGACTTGCCCGCATCTACACCCTCGACAATCTTCTTTGCCACACTTTCAACAGATGCCAGCTTGGCTCCCTTGCCCTTGAGATGAGCGGTCATGGGGGTATCAGTCGGACCAGGCTTTATCAGTACCACCTTGACTCCGGTATCCGCAAAACGGTGCTGCAAGCCTTGGGCGTAGCGCGTAACCAGCCCTTTGGCCGCACCGTAGACATAGTTGGATTTGCGACCGCGATCACCTGCCACGGAGCCGATGAGGGCAATAGTGCCGTGATTGGCTTTGGCCATCTGTTTGGCGAAAGCCTCGGCATAGAGCACCGGTGAAACCCCATTGACATCCAGCGCTTCACGGCATGTTTCCAGGTTGTCTTGGCAGTTGGCTTGCTCTGGCAGTGAGCCGTGTGCGATCAGCACAATATCCACATTGCCTGACTGAATGATGTGTTCGACTGTAACATTAATAGCTTCTGGGTCTAAAAAACCTGCCTGAACGATCTGGATTTCCGACTCAGGGCTACGCACCTTGAGGTCTGTGGCCACCCGTTCGATGCGTTGTGCATCGCGCCCCACCAAAGTCAGATCGATCGGCTGCTTCTCCAGCCAGAGCCTGACGCAGTGCTCGGCGATCGCCGAAGTAGCGCCAATAACGACGATTTTCTGCTTGTTGTTCATTCAACTTCCCATCAAACGGCGTGAGAGGCCGGAACTGATGCCCGGGTCCCGGTATTTCATGAATTCAGTCAGGCGCGGATAGCCTGCCTCGAAGAGTGCTCTGGGCATTCGTGCATCTTTGGCCGGATAGAGACGGCCCTTTGCCTCACGCACAATGGCATCCAGGCGCTCGAATAGTTTGTGCGTGCGTTCCCCGTGATTCGGAAAATCCAGCGCCAAGGTGACGCCAGGCTGTGGAAAGCTCAGCATCCCCACCGGCTGGCGGTTGCCAAATGTCTTCAGGACGGCCAGGAATGAACCATCCCCAGAGCGGGCAATTTCTTTCAGCATGGCCTGAACCGCGTCTTGCCCGACTTCACGTGGCACCACACTTTGGTACTGGAAGAAGCCTTTTGGCCCGTACATTCGGTTCCACTCAAGGAGATTGTCGAGCGGGTAGAAAAATGGCTCGTAATGTGTGATGGCCCGACCTGCCTGCCACTTCTTGAGGTGGTAGTAAGTCATATTGAAAAGCCGTAGTGACAGCCGATTGACCAGGGATATCGGCGGCACGATGGGCATGGTTAACTTATGTCCCTGGGGGGCCTGGCGATCTCCGGCATTGGTGGGGTTGCCGCGCATGAACAAACCGCGTCCGCCACCTCCCGTGATGCAGTCGATCCAAGACACCGTGTGTTCCCAGTCGGCCTCGGAATCATCCGCTAGTCGGAAGAACTCGTCCAGGTTGGCATGGGGAACCGTCTCGGTGTCTAGCCATGGGCCAGCCACGCATCGCAACTGGATCTCGGCTTGCGTGATCACCCCGGTTAGCCCCAACCCGCCCACAGTCGCTGCAAACCAATCTGATCGCTCATTTGGACCACATTGGATGACTTCTCCATCGGTACGGATGAGGGTAAGGCTCTGGATGTGATCGCCGAAAGAACCCAGTAAGTGATGGTTCTTGCAGTGCACGTCGTTGGCGATTGCCCCCCCAACGGTGACCATCTGAGTACCCGGTGTCACTGGCAGAATCCAACCGCGTGGAATGACCAGTCGCTGGATGTCCCGTAATAGCACGCCAGCCTCACACATCAGTCGGCCAGTGCTTTCGTCGAAAGCGATGAAGTGGTCGAGTCCTGTCGTGATCCAGAGCGTGCCTTCCGGATTTAGGCAAACGTCACCGTAGCTGCGTCCCATGCCATGGGCCACACCCTGGTGAGCTCCATGGCAAATGAGACTCTTGACTCTGGAGGGATCGTTCAGGCCGACGACATGATGGGGAGCGGCGCTCAAGCGTCCCCACGAGCTAATTGGCTTCATTGAGTGTTCACCAATAAATAGGCAATTGAATACATGCCGTCGCCAGATGTTGCAGTTACGCTAATTTTTTTCAACATTACCCAACAATGCCCTCAAGAGTGATTTTATGACGCGCTAATGCGTTTATCTGTGCATGAATATTAGTCGTAGCTAGCAGAGTCGATTCATGATTTAGATTCCCCGCAACTTCATAAATATAATTTTTATTAACCCAAATATCAATTTATTGCGTTACCTATAAATTTATTGCGATACCTATAAATTTATTGTGATGTCTATCAATTTATTGCGATGTTTAAAATATCCAGACGATTAATATAAAGCCTGTTTCAATGTGTGATAATGCAAAAAATAACATTAAGAATCAAGTAATTGTTCAGTGAAAATTCAAGTGCTATGATTGGAAAACTATAATATCTATAAAACGCTTCTTGAAATTAGGGAACCAAACGATAATATAATAACCCAAAACAGGGGTGTATAGAGTTCCACTCTTTAGTTAATGTAAGGTATTGTTTCCATAGTGTTAAATGTTGTGACAATGCTATGTTATTTCAAATAATGCATATGCCAACCCTCTTATTTCGCGAATTGTTTGAAAACAAAATGCTTATCGAGGTGGTACTTGGTCAGGTAGCCGATGGTCAGGCCAATAACACCGCCTAGGTAGCGCATTTCCTTGGTCTCAAATATGTACTGGAAGCCAAATTCGAAGCCCCAGAAAATTACAGTCGTGGCCAGGCCCATGACAATGTAGAGAGCGAAAGTCTGGGTGTCGTGGGCGACGCTACGGGCACGGAAGCGGAATATGTAGCGTTTGTCGAGGATGTATTTGACGACGAGCCCAATCCCGGTGCCCACAACGACTGAGGCCAATATATTAAAGGTGCCGTTGTAGGTGCGGATAACAAGATCCTGGGCACCGATGTTTGTTGCCGTTGCGATTAGTGCGAAAACGATATAGCTAATCACCAGCCTGGTCGAAGTAAACATTTAATGATATCACCGAGGTTCAAAAATAATGCATGATACCGTAATGGCTCGTTCGCCTCTAGCGCCGATGCTAGGGGCAATCAAATTGATGCGGCCAAAGCAGTGGGTTAAAAACGGCTTTGTTTTGGCACCGCTGGTGTTTACAGGGGCATTTTTGGATGCTGGTGCCGTTAGCCATGTCCTGTTAGCGGTGTTGCTGTTCTGCGTCGCCTCGTCGGCGGCCTACATCATCAACGACATGCACGACATCGAGCGTGACCGTTGTCACCCCAAGAAGTCCAAGACCCGCCCCCTTGCGGCCGGGATCGTCTCGATGCCTGTTGCCCTGAGTCTGCTCGCGGTGCTCTACGCTATACTGGTATGGGGCTGGTTTATCGTTCCGAAGGTGGTGATAGTCACTGTGGCCTATTTGGTCTTGAACCTGGCCTACACATTCGTGTTTAAGCGCCAACCTGTGGTCGACATCTTCACCATTGCGATTGGTTTTGTCCTGCGGGTGTACGCGGGGGCCATGGCGCTGGATGTACCCGTGTCTTCCTGGATGTTCATCACTACGCTGTGCCTGGCGTTGTACCTTGCCGCTGTCAAGCGGCGCCAGGAGCTCATCCAAAGCGGAACCGAGGGGCGCGAGGTGCTGAATAAGTATTCCGTCTCGCTAGTGGATCGCTACGCAGAAATGTCCGCAACCGGGGCGTTGCTTTTCTACGGTATGTTTGTAATGTCAGCCAAACCTGAATTGGTCATCACGGTACCCGTGGTTTTGTTCGGTCTGTTCCGCTACTGGTTCGTGGTGGAAACCTTTGATAATGGTGAGTCGCCCACAGATACGCTGCTGAGTGACTGGCAGTTGTTGCTTACTCTGGTGCTGTGGGTGGCTGCCTGCTGCTGGGTGCTGTGGCCAGTACAGGGGTGACCATGGACTACTCTTACGCACTCACCCCCTTTCTGGCTTGGCTCGTCGCCGGTGTTTCGAAGTTCATCATCAACAGCATCAAGGCCAGGCAGCTTGCGTTCGGCCTCATCGGCTACGGCGGGTTGCCCAGCAATCACAGCGCCATCGTCAGTAGCATGGCTGCGCTTATTGCTTTGAAAGAGGGTATCGGACATCCTGACTTCGGTGTAGCCATCACACTGGCATTTATCGTGATGCTTGATGCCAACAGCCTGCGTCGTCAGGTGGGCAAGCATGCAGTGGCAATCAATAAATTAGCGGATGGATCGAACCATCAGTCGCTTCGAGAGCGCATGGGTCACACCCGTATGGAAATTGCCGCCGGTATTGCCGTGGGGATAGCGGTTGCTGCCGCAGTGAACGTGATTTTGTCTTGATGAATGGATCACGGCCGGCCTCGCTCCTCAGCGTGTTTTGGGGGCAAGTAGTGGTGCTCTCCCTGATGAGCTATCCATCGTGATAAGGCGGCTTACATACGGAAAGGCGTCGGCGTTTGCGGTAAAGAGGGGCAAAGCCTGCCGGTGGGGGTGGGTCAACCGACGTTGAAGCTCGATACCCTGACCGTCGGCGGTACCGCGTAAGTCATACCTTCCAGGGGCTGGTTCACGGCCCCTGTTAGCCTTCGTTTTTGAGGCTCTCATCGCATTAGCGGCAATTTTCTTCCGTCTGGCCAAAATTAAGAGCGATTCACTGTTTATTTCTGTCAGCGCAAATCAATAAGCTACATTTACCATTTTCATATGACTTTCCGCTGCCTGCTTTAGGAATGTTCCTTCATAAATGGCCAAATTCGGGCCGTGGCTAATGGTTCGCATCTTGTTACATTTCCCATCCCGCGGTTAAAATGCCGAAAAAACACACGGATGATCTTCTGAATGGATTCAGTCACTCAACGGCTCTCGGCCGCTTTGCTGTGCATTTTATTTTCCTCCACCACCGGTGCTAACCTGCTTAGCCCGGCGGATCGCGACACCATTCAACAGCAGCAGCGTGAATTACTGGAACAAAACCAGCAGCAGCGGCAGGAACTGCAACGCAGCCTGACGCCCACCTTACCCGCAACCCCGGCACCCAGCGCCAACACGGGTGGCCCTTGCTTCACCATCAGCCGTATTCAACTGGAAGGCGCGGATCATCTGCCTGCCAGCGCGCAACGCAAACTCACTCGGGATTATCTGCAGCAATGCCTGAATTTGGGACAAATCCAAACGCTGGTGCAGCAGGTTTCCGACTGGTACATCGCCCGTGGCTATATCACCAGCCGTGCATTCCTGACCGAGCAGGATCTTTCGCGCGGCGAACTGCGGTTACTGGTGCTGGAAGGGCGGCTTGAGAAAATCCTGCTGGAGCAGCAAGACGATCGCATGCTGAAAATGGCCTTCCCAGGCCTGCAAGGCAAAATCCTCAACCTGCGCGATATCGAGCAGGGCATGGAGCAGATTAACCGTCTGCGCCAGCAACCGGTGCAGATAGAAATCCTGCCCGGCAGCCAACCGGGCTACTCGGTGGTCAATTTAAGCGCCAAACCCGAGTTCCCGCTGATGCTGGGGCTGGGGTTCGACAACAGTGGGCAAAAAAGTACCGGGACCGGGCAGCTCAACGCATCGCTGACCGGCAACAACCTGCTGGGGTTGGCGGATCAATGGTTTGTCGCCGGTGCCCGAAGCAGTGATTTCGCCAACGCTCATAATGCACGCAGCGTGCAGACCGGCGTCAGCCTGCCTTACGGTTATTGGACGCTGGATTACAACTATTCCTACAGCGACTACCTGACCACCATTAACAATCAGGGCTTTGACTGGCGCTCCAGCGGTGACAGCCAGACCCATCGGCTGGGTGTTTCGCGGGTGCTGTTTCGTGACGGCGAAATGAAAACCGGCCTGTCGCTGGGGCTGACGCACCGCATCAATCGTAATTACCTGAACGATACCCGGCTGGAAAGCAGTAGCCGCAAGCTGACCAGCGTGACGCTGGGCGTCAGCCACAGCCAGAAACTGTTGGGTGGTTTCGCCACCCTGAACCCGGCCTACAGCCGTGGTGTCCCCTGGCTTGGCGCTGAAAACGACAGCGGCAAAATCAAGGAAGCGCCCCGGGCCGAGTTTCACAAGCTTTCGCTTTCCGGCAGCTACTACCTGCCGCTGGCGCAAGACTGGACCTATCTCACCAGCCTGTACAGCCAGTGGAGTAACCACCGTTTGTACGGCAGCGAACGCCTGACGATAGGTGGGGAAAGCTCTGTTCGCGGTTTCAAGGAACAATACCTTTCCGGCGACAAGGGCGGTTACTGGCGTAACGAGGTCAACCGCACGCTGGTGACACTGCCGTACCTCGGCAGCATCAACGCCCTGGTGGCACTCGACGGTGGCTATTTGCAGCGCGACAAGCTGGATGCCAACGCCTCCGGTACGCTGTGGGGCGGCGCTGTGGGGCTGGGTAGTCGAAGCCGTTATTTCAGCAGCCAACTGACCGTCGGCTGGCCGCTGGCTTATCCTGACTGGCTCAAACCGGATCGGGTCTCGGTTTATTACCGGGTGAATATCGTACTTTAACGCTAATGCACAGGAAGGTTTCAAGGATGAAGTGCACTAAAAATCAACCGCTTAATACATCTCAGCGTCTGTTGAGCTACACCCTGTGCATCTTGCTGGCCGGGCAGCCGCTGCTGCCTGCGCTGGCCCAAGGCGTTAACGTGGCCGAGGGCAATGCCCGTGTCGATCAGGCCGCTAACGGCGTGCCGGTGGTCAACATTGCCACACCGAATCAGGCTGGTATTTCTCATAATAAATACAACGATTTCAACGTTGGCAAAGAGGGGATAATCCTCAATAACGCTACCGGGCAGCTCAACCAGACTCAGCTCGGCGGCCTGATCCAGAACAACCCCAACCTGCAGGCCGGCAAGGAAGCGCAAGGCATCATCAACGAAGTGGTGGCCCCGAACCCTTCACAGCTGCAGGGCTACCTGGAGGTGGCGGGTAAGCAGGCCAGCGTGATGGTCGCCAACCCCTATGGCATCACCTGCGACGGTTGCGGCTTTATCAACACCCCCAACGCGACGCTGACCACCGGCAAGCCGGTGCTGGGTGCCGATGGCAAGCTGCAGGCGCTGGAAGTGACCCAGGGGACCATCACGATTCAGGGCAAGGGGCTCAATGCCGACAGCAGTGACAAATTCGCCCTGATCGCCCGCGCGACCGAGATCAACGCGCAACTGCATGCCAAAGACCTCAACATCACGCTCGGTGCCAACCGGGTGGACGCCACCGGCAAGGCCACGGCGATTGCCGGTCAGGGGGAAGTCCCTAAAGTCGCCATCGATACCGGCGCGCTGGGCGGCATGTACGCCAACCGTATTCATTTGGTGTCCAGTGAAAAAGGGGTGGGCGTCAACCTCGGTAACCTCACCGCGCGTGAAGGCGATATTCAACTGGAGGCCAATGGCCAACTGCGGCTGAACAAAACCCTGGCGCAGGGCAGCCTGAATGCCACGGCGGCGGGCATGACGCTGAGCGGCAAGCATAAGGCTGAGCAGGCACTGACCCTGAAAAGCGGCGGTGATATTACCGCGGATCAAGCCACGCTGAGCGCCAAGGGGGATATGCAACTGACCGCCGCAGGCAAACTGCAGGCGGGCAAAGCCGATACGAACGGCCGCCTGCAAGTGGATGCTGCCAGCCTGAGTAGCGATAAAAACAGCAGCCTGACGGCCGAAGGGGACATCAACCTGACGCTCAGCGGTGACGGCAACTGGCAGGGCACCCTGACCGCCGGGCACGATTTAAAGTTGCAGGCCAATCATCTGACCAACGCTGGGCAGCTGGCTGCCAATCGCGACAGTCGCCTTAACACACAGAACCTGACCAACAGCGGGCTGATCCAGGCGCAGGGCACGCAGAACCTGACCAGTACCCAACTCGACAATTCGGGGCAGTTGAAAGCGGGTACTGTGCACACCATTACCGCCGACGGTGTCGACAATCAGGGGACAATCACCTCCCTGCAACAACTCGATCTGCGGGTGCGCGACAAGCTTAAGGTCGGTGGCTCACTGTCTGCCGATGGCCTGTTGACGGTACAGGCAGGTGAGTTTTTACTGGCCGGAAGCGCCAGCGGCAAGCAGGGCGTCACCCTTGATCACACCGGCGTACTGAAAACCGAGCTGGGCTCATCGCTGCTGAGCGACGGCAATATCACCCTCAACGCCGATGACATGCAGCTCGGCGGGCTGCTTTCCAGTGAGCAAGGCCTGACGCTGGAAACGCCAAAACTGCTGTCTACCGCCGGCGCCCGCACCCAATCCAAACAGGACATGACGCTCAAGGTTGCGCAAGACGCGCAGCTGGCCGGCGTATTCAACACGCTGGGGGATTTGAATTTCTCTGCCGCCACGGCGGATAACCGCAGTGACATTGAAGCCCGGTCTCTGGATCTAACATTCACCAAAACCTTCAACAACGCCGGTAAGTTTCAGGCGGAAAATACGTTAATCCTCACCACGCCGTCGTTGATCAATTCGGGGGCAATTGTCGCCAAAGGCATCGAGCTTAATGCCGACAGCCTGGACAACAGCGGGCGAATACAGGCGTGGGAAAACGCAAATATCACCAGTAAAGATCTGCAAAACCGCCTGGCGGGCCAGTTGCTGGCCGGTGGCACACTGACGCTGCAGGGCACCGAGCTGAATAATGCCGGCAAGCTGCAGGGCAAGACTGTGGATATTGACGTGCAGCGTTGGGACAACAGTGGCAGTGCGCTGGGCGATGACGGCTTAACCGCCGTGGTTGAGCAGACGCTGGAAAACAGCGGGCAACTGCTGAGCGAAGGGCCGATGACACTGACGGCCGCCACGCTGAACAACCCCGGCAAAATACTGAGCGAAGGCGCGTTACAGCTTACTGCTGATAGCGTCAGCAATCAGGGGGAGGCGCAAGGTGCAACCACCAAGGTCACCGCCAAATCGCTGACTAACAGCGGCAACCTGATCGGCATACAAAAGCTGGTGTTGCAGTTGGAAAAGGATCTGAGCAACGCCACCGGTGGCAAGCTGCTGAGTGACGGCGAACTCACGGCCAACGCAGCGACGGTTAATAACAGCGGATTATGGGATGGCGGTAGCATTACGCTGACGGCCCAGCAACTGGATCATAAAGGTACGCTGCAGGCGGGCAAAGGGATCACGCTGGATCTGAGCGGCGATCTTAACGCTGATGCCGCTAGCAAGATCTTCTCCAATAGCAAGGCGAGTCTGACAGCGCTGACCTTGAACAATCAGGGTCATATACAGGCAGATGAACTGACGTTAACCGCCACAGACCTGACCAACAGCGGCAGGCTACAGGGGCAAACCCACCTCGAGACCAAGCTGAGTGGCGTATTCAACAACCTGGCTGGCGGCAATGTACGCAGTCTGGGAAGTTTGCGGATAGAGGCGGCGGAACTCAATAACGTCGGGGATCTACAGAGCGATGGCGGCAGCGTGCTGCAGTTGGATCGTCAGTTGATCAACTCAGGCAACCTGAAGGCAGGCGGTGCCTTGAATCTGCACGCGCCGACGCTGAACAACAGCGGTTGGCTACAGGCTAATAACCTGACATTCACCGGCACCCGCTTGGATAACAGCGGCACATTGAGCACCAGCGGTGATAACCAGCTCACGCTCGATAGCCTGAAGAATACAGGCACGTTGCAGGGTGGCAATTTAACCCTGCAGGCGGACAGCCTGGATAACGCCGGTACATTGCTGGCAAAAAGTCAGATGAGCCTCAAAGCGCGACAGATTGATAACCAGAAGAGCGGCAAGCTGTTCAGCGGCGGTGATACCACACTGGCGGGCAGCCTGCTGAATCAATACGGGCAACTGGTAGCCTTGGGCAATATGACGCTGACGCTTAAAGACGCCTTTACCCAGAGCGGCACCCTGGCGGCAGGCAAAGCGCTAGTCCTGACCAGTGACGGCGATATTCTGCTAAAGGGAACCACTCAGGGCCAGAGCCTGGATCTACGCAGCGGCGGTCAGTTGACCAATGCCGGTACCTTGCGCGGCGGCAGCGGTGACATGCGCCTGGAAGCGGCCGGGATCACGCAAAACAGCGATGCCAGCCTGCAATCGGGCGGATTGGTGCAGTTGCTGAGCCGGGGCGACATCAGCAATAACGGCTTTATCGGTACCGCGGGCGATCTGCTGCTGAGTGCTGCTAACCAACTGATCAACAGCGGCATGCTGTACGCCGGTGGTGATATGAGGTTGCTGGCGGACCGCATCACCAACCAGCGTGGCGATATTCTGGCGGGAAAAAACCTGTGGATGCAGAAAGACGCCGACGGCAAGGCCAACAGCCAAATCGTCAACACCTCCGGCACTATCGAAACTGAAACCGGCGATATTCATATCAACACCGCGCATCTGCTTAATCAGCGCGATGGCTGGTCTGTGAGTACAGAAAAGCAGACGGCGGTGAAGGATCCACTGTGGAATGGCCAGACGCTGGTCAATATGAAACTGGGGGATCTGGCCGAAAGCGAGCTGGGTTATTACATCAAAACTGTGCGCACCGGCGGTAGCATGGGCCACGGCAACGGTTCAGTTGATGATTACTATTATTTAGCGCCTAAAGCGCCCGCGGTGGACAAAAAAATTCTGGTTGAATCGTCCAAAGTGATCGTAACGGCGAATGGTGGAGCCGGGCGTATTGCAGCAGGAAAAGACATTGTTGGCACCGTTGAACGTTTTGACAATATCGCCAGCGATATGTTGGCCAATGGTGATATCTCGCTGACCGGCGGCACGCTGAATAATGAGAGTGTACAAGCAGGAGACCAGAGTAAATACCTGAATTATCATTATGATGGCGAAAACGCACAGTATGATTTCGACAAACGCCATTCGCTGGCTGATTTCAAAAAGAGCGGAAATTACATCCGTGATAACGTCAACACAGCGATTCAGTACCGCTTAACCGGGCAGCCAGAGTACCAGAACGAAAACACCGTTGATTACCGCAGCGTGATCCAGGCCGGTGGCGCGGTCAATGCCAACTTTAGCGACGATATCGGCAACACCATGCTGACCCCGAACGCGGGTAGCCTCAGCCATACCTTGACCCGGCCAACGCTGGACAGCTTGCAGCAACTGCAAGCGGTTGACGGCGTGAAGCAGCAGGCATTGGCGGAGGACCAAAGCGTGGTGTTCGGCACGCCGGAGTGGAAAGACAATCTGCAGGAGGCGCTCGGTACGCTCGGCAATAACGCCGTAGAATTAACGGATTACCCACTGCCAAGCGGTGGCAATGGCCGCTTTGTCGTGACCGAGGATCCGAGCAGCCCCTATCTGATCACCACCAATCCCAAACTGGATGGCCTGGGGCAGTTGGACGGCAGCCTGTTCAACGATCTCTACGCCATGTTGGGCCAACAGCCGGGCGCTGCCCCACGTGAAAACGACAGCCGTTTCACCGATGAAAAGCAGTTTATCGGTTCGGCCTATTTCCTCGACCACCTGAAATTAAACCCGGATTACGACTACCGCTTCCTCGGGGACGCGGCGTTCGATACCCGCTACATCAGCAACGCGATGCTCAGCCAAACCGGCCAGCGCTATCTCAACGGCGTCGGATCCGATCTGGCGCAGATGCAGCAGTTGATCGACAACGCGGCACGGGCGCAGAGCGGCCTGAAGCTGCAGTTCGGCATCAGCCTGACACCGGCACAGGTTTCACAGCTGGAGCACAGCATCGTCTGGTGGGAGAAGCTGACGGTCAATGGCCAGACGGTGCTGGCACCTAAACTCTATTTGGCCAAAGGTGACGTCGCCCCACTGAGCGGCAGTGTGATTGCCGGCAACAAGGTGAACCTGAACGGTGGCAGCGTCCGCAACGACGCCAGCACGCTACAGGGTGGTGAGCGGCTGAACGTCAACAGCCAGGCAGGCATCAGCAATCTTAATCAGGGGATGATCAACGCTAAAGATGGGCTGAATTTGAGCGCTACTGGTGATATCAGCAATATCGGCTCGACCATCAGTGGACAGCGGGTCCAGCTTGAAAGCCAGGACGGCAGCATTATCAATAAAACCCAGGCCCGCCAGTGGGACGCCACCGGCACCCAGGGGGGCCAATCGCTGACGCTGTCGCGCACGGAGGTCGGTGATACCGCCGTGATCCGCGCCGGAGATACATTGAACATGCAGGCCGGTAACAATATCGATGTTACCGGGGCGCAGGTTACCTCTGGCGGTGCAATGGATCTGCGGGCAGGCGGCGATATTAACCTGCTTGCCAATCGTATTGAATCTATTGATAAAACCAACAATAGCGAGCGCATCAGCACTGGCGCGACGCGCAGCACCCTCACCAGCGGCGGGGACCTGCAGTTGCAGGCCGGACGTGACCTGAATTCACAGGCCGCGGCGCTGGTGGCAGACAACGACGTCGGCTTGCGGGCCGGGCGTGACGTTAACCTCAATACCCAACAAAGCCGGGAATATCAGGAAAGCCACGGCGGGCGCCAACAGCGAGTGAACGAGTCCATACGCCAGCAGGGCACTGAGATTGCCAGCGGCGGCGACACGCGCATTCAGGCCGGACGGGACGCGACCCTCAACGCCACCCAGGCCCAGGCCAGCGGTGACGTGGCGGTGAGCGCCGGGCGTGATATCGCGCTCAATAGCGCCACCGAAAGCGACTACAGCTTCTTCGAAGAGACCAAGGTCAAAAAAGGCCTGATGTCCAAAACCACCACCCATACGGTGGAAGAGGACTACGCCACCCACGAGAAAGGCGGCTTACTGAGCGGGAACAACGTCTCGCTCAATGCCGGTAACGATCTCAAGGTGCAAGGCTCGACGGTAGTCGGTGACGGCAAGGTAAACCTGCAGGCGGGCAATAACGTCGATATTGTCGCCGCCACCGAGGAGCAATCGCGCTACCGGCTGAACGAGAAAAAAACCAGCGGCGTGTTCAGCGGCGGCGGCATCGGTGTGACCTTCGGCAGCAAGTCTTCCCGCCATCAGTTGAACGAAGACGGCACCACCCAAAGCCAGAGCGTCAGCACTATCGGTTCTACCGGCGGCGACGTGAATATCGTGGCCGGCGGCAAGGCGCATATCGGCGGCGCGGATGTTATTGCGGATAAGAACCTTAACGTGGTAGCGGGTGAGATCAGTGTCGATCCGGGCAATGATCTGCTGCGGCGTAAAGAGCGTTACGAGCAGAAGCAAAGCGGATTGACGCTGTCGGTCTCCAGTCCTATCACCGATACGCTGCTGGCGATTAATGATTCACTCAAGCGTGCGGACGATACCGGTGATGGCAGGCTGAAAGCGCTGTATGCGGTACAGGCTGCCCGTGCAGGGTGGGTTAACTCACAGGCCAGTGCCGATCAGGCGCAGGGACTGGCGAAAGGTGAGCTTTCCAACAGTGTGAAGGTGCAGCTGAGTGTTGGAGCGAGTAAGAGCACCTCCGAGTCTGAGCAGGCACAAAATCAGGTACGTAGCAGCAACCTGACGGCAGGCGGCGATGCTACTTTGGTCGCGACCGGGTCGAAAGGCACCAGCGGTGATCTGCATGTCAGCGGTAGCGGTATCACTGGGAATAAGGTGACGCTGGCGGCGAAAAACGATCTGTTGCTGGAGGCTGCTGGCAACAATAGTGAACAAACCAGCAAAAACAACAGCAGCGGCTGGAATGCCGGGGTACACATTTCGCTGGGGCAGGAAACGGGGATTGGCGTCTCGGCCAGTGGTTATCAATCGAAAGGCGCGACAGACGGCAAGAGTACCGATTACGTTAACTCTCGGGTGAATGCAAGGGACGAACTGAGCCTCAGCAGTGGACGTGATACGACGCTTTCCGGTGCGCAGGCGCTGGGTGACAAGATCAAAGTGGATGCCGGACGCGATCTGTCTATCAGCAGCCTGCAGGATACCGACGATTACCACAGCTGGCAGAAGGACGTGAGCGGTGGTGCGAGCTTTACCTTCGGGTCGATGAGCGGTTCTGCTTCGGTGAGTATGAACCAGACTAAAATCGACAGTGAATACGCCAGCGTGGGTGATCAAAGTGGTTTATTTGCTGGGGATAAAGGCTTTGATATCAACGTCGGCAACCATACGCAACTGAATGGTGGGGTGATTGCCTCGACGGCGGACAGTATCAAAAACCAGCTCTCTACCGGTACCTTGGGTTGGGATGCCATTGATAACAAAGCGGAGTATAACGCCAGCAGCAGTGGATTCGGTATTTCGACCAGTGGACCAACCGGCGGCGGGCTTGCCAAAGATAAAGGCAAGGCTTCCGGCACCACGCAGTCGGCCGTCGCCGAAGGCAATATTGATATTCGCAATACGACGGATCAAACTCAGGATATCGCTGGGTTAAGCCGCGATACGGACAACGCCAATGGCCGCATCGATAAAATCTTCGATGAGGCGAAGGTGAAAGACAATCTGGCGTTTGCGCAGGGTGTGGCTCAGCTCAGTACCCAGTTGGTCAGCGACTACGGTAATCAGCAAATGCTGCAGGCACAGCGTGCGGCGGCGGAGAAACTGAGTGAAGACCCGGCCTACCTGAGTGCCAGTGCGCAGGAACGCCAGAAAATGCTGGAAGCATCGCCGGAGTATAAGGCGGCGCAGAAAGAGTATGGTGTCGGCAGTGATTTTTGGCTGGCAGGCTCTGCCATCAGTGCGGCCTTGGCGGGGATTAGCGGCGGTGATATTGGCGCTGCTGCCGGTGGCGCACTGGCCCCGTATCTGGCACGGGAGATCAAGGCGAAAATCCAGGGTAACACGGCAGCCAATGCGGCGGCGCACGCGGTAGCCGGGGCATTGGTGGCACTGGTCTCTGGCAACAATGTGGCGGCGGGCGCGGTGGGCGCGGCAAGTGGAAAACTGGCTGCTAAAATTATCAGCGAACAGTACTATGGCAAGGATCCGTCCGACCTGACGGAAGCAGAGAAGGAAAACGTCAGCGCACTCAGCCAGTTGGCGGCGGGGCTGGCAGGTGGATTGGTAGCGGACAGCACCGCAGGGGCCGTGGGCGGTAGCGTGGCCGGCAAGACTGCGGTGGAGAATAATGCGCTAAGTGCGACTGAATCCCTGGCGTTCGATAAAGAACTGGCTGATTGCCGGAAATCAGGTGGTGGTTGTCAGGCTGTCATTGATAAGTGGAAGAAGCGTAGTGATGAACGCAGTACCAAAACCGATGAAACGCTCAGCGATAATCCATTAGAAGGCCAAGAGATAGACAAGAAAATTGCTGAAGGCGGAATTGAGATGGCAGAACGTCCTTTCTGGTTAGGTAAACTTCCCGGCGTGGATGTGATGACCAGCGAGGAGGCTAAAGCTTACGTTAAGCAATGGAATGGTCAGGACCTGGCAAAGATCGACGTAAACAGCCCTGAATGGGTGAAATATGCGGTATTTGCATCAGATCCGGAAAACCAGCTGGCACTGGTATCACTTGGCATTCTGGGTAAAGATCTTCATCAGCTTGCTAAGGCAACTGTTTCGAATATAGCTCAAGGTGGGGTTTCAACAGGCATAAAGAGTATGCAAACAGGACTAAGAAACCCTCAGCAAGTAGATCAGATAAAAAATGATATGACATCAGGGAATTATAGATTTAGTGCTCCTGAAGGCCGTATTGCTGGCTATATAGATAGTAAGGGGAATTATTATATTTCGGAAGGAAACCATCGGATGGTAGCCGCTCAGGAAATATATAAAAAGACAGGAGATAGATCTAACATCGAGAAATTACTACAAAACGGTTCATGGTCTCAGACAAAGAATGCTCCTGTCGGAGCCAAACCAATGCCATCAAGGAAGTAGTATCATCATGAAAAAAAATGAAATATATGTAAAGATGTTGGCGCTTGCCCTACCTTACATAAGGAATATTCAGTCCCTGGGAAAGAAAGAAAAAGGACGGGATATGTCATGCTTCTTTGAGGCTGAATTAATACATAACCTTACGCTCACTATACTCATAAGCGAATTTACAGAGCATGATGTGTGGTTTCTGAATAATCAGGCTAAGTATTATTTTGAAAAATGTAATGATGATATATCACCAAACTATAATCAGCATATTTACTATATCGGAGAGTTATTTAAAATAATCCCTGATGAGTTAAAACCCAAGCTAACATGGGCTGGCCCATAAGCAACAATCCAAGGTAAGGTCGTGACTGTGATTTCTAAGGCCTAAATCCGTTAACTCCTGCTGCCGCAACCGCCTAATTCGGAGAACTGCAGTGTCGGGAGTAGCCGGTTTATTAGAAAAATATTGTCATTTTGAAAATTGAATTACCCAAGATTAATCATTAATGAAATAAATTTCTTTATATTAAAGATAAACGATATCAATAAAAACCCAACATGATGTTGGAATATTACTAACAAGGAGCAGTAATGAAAAAAGTTCTGTGTGTTTCCATGGCGAGCAGTATGCTGTTATTAACTGCCTGTTCATCCACTAATAATGTAGAAAAAGTCACCGCCGTTAATGGCAGTAGCATTGGTGTGAAGACTTTCTTTGCTCTACCTGAAAATAACAATAATCAATATGCTGACACCAGGCTGCGTATTGTCACACAGACCAATACCGGCGTAGGTGTGGGGCTACAGGTTTTAACCTCTGCACTTACCGGTGGTCTTTCCGCCAGTACTTTCAGCAAGGACACGTTGAAAGGCAGCAGTGTCGATACTTTGCCAGAACCGACTAAAAGTTATCTGGTGCCTAAAGCCAAGGTTGTTATCGCCGACTGGTTGCAAAAGAACGGCGCCGGTTACAGCTACAAGAATAATTTGAATATCACCCCCGCCAGATGGCTGCTGGTATATCAGGAGCTAGCGAAAAGTGATACTCCATACGAACTGCGCTACGCCGTTACCTTTTATAAGCGGCCGGAGGGGGGAAACATGTTCTCAGCCTTCGACCAATTCAAGTGCAGCCCAACCCCGCGTTCGGCATCACTGACACAGTGGCAAGCCAGTGATTATGCGATGGTGAAGCAGGTCACCACGGAATATATGGATGACTGCCTTAGCCAGTTGGATAGGCAATTAACCGTATTACTAAAGCGCTAGTTTCTCCTCCGCGATAAAACCAGGCCGAGCGGCAATCCAAAAGCCACCCGGCCCATCAATACCACCTTTACAAGCCGCAGCTTAAACCTTCACTTCCCCAATCCTCTCCAGTGCATCCACCACCAAACCCCAAAACTTATCCTGATCCAGTTTTACCGCCACCTGAGTGTGGCAGTCCGGTGGCGGCGCGGCGCGGAAGTCGGCCACCGTCATGCCCAGCGTCAGGGTGCCGGTCAGTTCGATATCCACCGGGACTTTACGAACAGTCATCACTTCGGGATCGATCACATAGGCCACCGCGCAAGGATCGTGTACCGGCGGGGCGCTAAAGCCCTGCGCCTGTTGATACATCTTGCCAAAGAACTCAAGCAGTTCGCCGACAAACCTGGCCGGCCCGGTTTGGATAGCGGCAATGCGGGCACAGACTTCTGGCGTGGCGAGTGCCTGATGGGTCAGATCCAGCCCGACCATGGTCAGCGGCCACTTTTCATTGAATACGATGTGTGCGGCTTCCGGATCGATCTTGATATTAAATTCGGCCACCGCGCTCCAGTTGCCCACGTGGTAGCCGCCGCCCATCAGCACCACTTCCTTCACCCGGTCGGCAATGCGGGGTTCTTTGCGTACTGCCATGGCGATGTTGGTCAGGCCACCGGTCGGTACCAGCGTCACGCTGCCCGGCGGGTGAGCCATGATGGTGTCGATGATCAGATCTACCGCGTGGCAGGGTTCCAGCACCAACGTTGGCTCCGGTAATACCGGGCCATCCAGGCCGGATTCGCCATGGATATCGGGTGCGACTTCTATCTGGCGTACCAGTGGCCGTGGGCAGCCGGCAGCAAAGGGCACACCGGTAATATTGGCGATACGCGCGACGGCCAGCGCATTGCGGGTGACCTTATCCAGCGTTTGGTTGCCCACCACGGTGGTCACGGCCAGCAGATCGATCTGCGGGTTACCCCAAGCCAGTAGCATGGCGATCGTATCGTCATGTCCCGGATCGCAGTCCAGTATGATTTTTTTCATTTTTATTTATTCCTGATGCAGGGAGAGGTCAGCGCAGCATAGCGCACCGCTAGCAGGTGGGGTAATGACCGATAATGCTTTTTGTTAACCACATCAAAGCGTTGCTAATCTGAAGGTGTAATTAAACGTAAATCTCCCTCGCCGCACTTTACCCTGGAGTTTACTCCAGGGTTTATTCTGTCACCTGGCGTAAAGCACAGAGGAGAAGCGCGATGAGCCTGTTGAAAAAACTCTTGGGGCAAGGCGATTTTGGTGGTGGGCATCAACGCTCAGGGCATCGCAGTGGCCACCATGGCAACCGCTATAACCAGCACGGCGATCAGGGGCCGCAATGCCTGCAATGTCAGGCGCTGAGCAAGCCAGGTGCCCGTTATTGCCATCGTTGCGGTCAACCTTTTGAGGCGGCGGCAGCACAATGCAGCGGATGTTCCGCCCCCTTGCCGCCAGGCAGCCGTTTTTGTCAGCAATGCGGCAAGGCCGCTAACGGGGGGCAACCATGACAAAACGCGGATGGAGTGTGGCAGTGCTGTTGGCAGCAATGGCGTTATGGACGCTGCTGGCCTGGGGCGTTTCTGGCGTCTTGGGCTGGTTGCCCGCGCTAACGGGGCTCGCGCAGAGCGGCTCGGCACAGTTGGCACCGCAGCTCACCGGGGTGCTCAGCCTGGTGCCACAGGCGCTATTGGATACCTGGCTGCCACAGTTGCAGCAACTGGGGAACTGGCTGGCGGGATCTTTCCCACTGCTACTCACCTGGGTGAAGTATGCCGTCTGGTTAATCTGGGGGCTGGGCATGCTGGCATTAGTGGTGCTTGGCGCTTTGGCGCGTCGTGTGCTGCTCAGCGATAGCCCTGATAGACTTCCCCCACGCGCTTAAAGTACTCGGTCAGATAGTTGATACACACCTGTACCTTGAGCGGCAGCTTATCTTTCTCGGTGTACACCGCGTACACCGGGCGAGGATCCGAATGGTAGTTTTTGAACAGGATCTCGATCTCTCCGCGTTTGATCTCCTCGATCACCCACATCAGCGGTGCATAGGCGATACCGGCTCCGGCTTTCAGCCAGCGGATCATGGTCTGTGAATCGTTGGTGACGAAGCGCCCCTGCGGCGCGATGCGCGTGCTGATACCTTCCGGTGCGATCAGCTCGAACTCGCTGTCTGGCCGCACGCTGTATTCGAGCCAGGAAAAATTGACCATGTCGCTTGGTTTTAGTGGCGTGCCGTGTTGGCTGAGATAGCTTTTGGCGGCGCACACCACCATCGGCATTGAGCCCAGGCGTTTGGAGAACAGGCTGGAATCCTGCAGCGCACCGGTGCGGATCACCACATCCAGCCCGTCGGCGATCAGATCCGGTGCCGGGATACCGGTCACCAGGTTCACCGTCAGGCCGGGGTACTCTTTGAGCATATCTGCGGTCATGGTTGCCAGCATGTTTTGTGCCATGGTGGATGAGCTACCAATGCGCAGCGTGCCGGTCGGCGTATTGTTAAACGCGTACAGCTGCTCATGCACTTCGCTGACTTCCAGCAGCATGCGGCGACAGCCCTGATAATAGATTTTTCCGGCTTCCGTCAGGCCAATGCTGCGCGTGCTGCGGTTGAGCAGCTTGACATGCAGCTCATTCTCCAGTTTGGAGACGGTCTGGCTGATAGATGAAACGCTCATATCCAACTGGCGTGCTGCCGCAGTAAATGACCCGCATTCAACCACTTTGGCGAATACCGACATCCGTTTTAGTCTTTCCATTATTCACTCTGGCTTAAAAGTGATTTAGATCACAGATTGTTGATGACTTGATAGTAAGCACGCTAATATAAACAGGTCGGGTGAAAAGACCTTACTAACGCGCGAGTGCGATCGGCAGCGCCATGGTGGCCGATCCCTCCGGTATCCTCGCAGTCCCTATCGCGGATGTACGCTCCAGAGTTTACTCTTATTTCAGGTTCCTGACCTGTCTGGGCCAGAATTTGTGGTGCGTGTCCGCTAAAATGTAAAGAGAATGTGAATGGATAGAGTTCTTAACGCCCGGTGCAGTGAGTGATAAGGAAAAATTGATGAGTTTGCTTCCGGTTATGGTCATTTTCGGACTGTCGTTTCCCCCGATATTTTTTGAGTTGCTGCTTTCGCTGGCGCTGTTTTTTTTGCTGCGTCGCCTGCTGCAACCCACCGGGATTTACGATTTTGTCTGGCATCCAGCGCTGTTTAATACCGCGCTGTATTGCTGTTTGTTCTATCTGATTACCTGTCTTTTCGTTTGAGGTCGCTGTGAAAAATTTTTCAATAAAAATAGCCCGGATCGCGATCACTCTGATTCTGGTCCTGCTGGGGATCGTCGCCATATTCAAGGCCTGGGTGTTTTACACCGAATCCCCCTGGACGCGTGACGCCAAGTTTACCGCCGACGTGGTGGCGATCGCCCCGGACGTCACCGGTCTGTTGACCGATGTCCCACTGGTGGATAACCAACTGGTGAAGAAAGGGCAGGTGCTGCTGGTGATTGATCAGCCACGCTACCAACAGGCCCTGGCGGAAGCCAATGCCGATGTCGCCTACTACCAAACGCTGGCGGCAGAAAAAAGACGTGAAGCCGGCCGTCGTGTGCGCCTCGGCGTGCAGGCGATGTCGCAGGAAGAGATCGATCAGGCGAATAACGTTTTGCAAACCGTAGAGCATCAGCTGGCGAAGGCCGTAGCGACCCGTGAATTGGCAAAATTGGATCTGGAACGCACCACGGTGCGCGCACCGGCCGACGGCTGGATCACTAACCTGAACGTGCACGCCGGTGAATACATCACCCGGGGTTCAGTTGCCGTGGCGCTGGTGAAGAAAAACAGTTTCTACATTCTGGCCTATCTGGAAGAAACCAAGCTCAATGGCCTGAACAAAGGCGACCGTGCGGAAATCACCCCGCTGGGTAGCAACCGCATTATGCATGGCACCGTCGATAGCGTGGCTGCCGCCGTCAACAACAGCAGCAGCACGGTGAACAGCAAAGGGCTGGCGTCGATCGACAGCAACCTGGAGTGGGTGCGTCTGGCGCAGCGCGTGCCGGTGAAAATCCTGCTGGACGACAAAGACCAATTGCACCCGTACCCGGCAGGAACCACCGCCACCGTGGTGATCACCGGTAAGAATGACCGCGCTACCGACAGCGGCTCGCCTTTTGTTCGCTTGATGCATCGGCTGCGTGAGTTCGGTTAATGAATAACCCAACCTTTATCCGGCTGAGATTTGCCTTCAAGCTCAGCTTTGCGGTGGTGTTTGCGCTGTTCGTCGGCTTCCATCTCAATCTGGAAACCCCTCGCTGGTCGGCGATGACCGCCGCCATCGTGGCCGCCGGTACGGCCTTTGCGGCGGGCGGCGAGCCTTTTTCCGGCGCTATTCGCCATCGCGGTTGGCTGCGTATTATCGGCACATTTATCGGCTGCTTTGTCGGTATAGCGATTATCGTCACTACGGCGCGTGCACCGGTGGTGATGTTGTTGCTGTGCTGCATCTGGGCCGGCTTTTGTACCTGGCTTTCCTCCCTGGTTAAAGTTGAAAACTCCTATGCCTGGGGCCTGGCGGGTTATACCGCGCTAATCATTATTGTCACCGTTGCCAGCAGTGAAGCGCATCTGCTGGAAGCGCCGCAGTTCGCCATTGAGCGCTGCAGCGAGATCGTGCTGGGGATCGTCAGCGCCGTGCTGGCAGACTTGTTGTTCTCGCCGCGTTCAATCAAACAGGATATCGACCGGGCGGTGGATAAACTGCTGGTGGATCAGTACCTGTTGATGCAGATGTGCATCAGCAATGCCGAGAAAGAAGATATCGACCGCGCCTGGAGCAATTTGGTGAAGAGCACCACTGCGCTGAACGGCATGCGCAGCAACCTGATGATGGAGTCATCACGCTGGCAAAAGGCGAATCGCCGCATTCTGGCGCTGCATACGCTTTCGCTAACCTTGATTACCCAGGCCTGCGAGACCTATTTAATCCTGTTGAACCACCCGGATGCGCTGAAAGAAAACGTTCGCGAGTTGCTGATGGTTCCGGCCCAAACGCCGCAGGAAATCCATAAACGCATGAAGTTGTTGCGGCAGGTGCTGACCACCAACCGTACCGACGAGACATTAGTAACCATCACCAGTTGGGTGGGGGCGGCCACTCGCTACCTGCTGCTGGCCAAAGGCGTACACACCAACAGCAGTATCAGTTCGGTAGAAGAAGGGGTGTTGAGCAGTGAGGTAGTGGTCAAACCGACCTCGGCGGAAAGACACCACGCGATGATTAACGGTCTGCGCACCTTTGTGGCGACGGCCTTTGGCAGCCTGCTGTGGCTGTGGACCGGCTGGACCTCCGGCAGCGGCTTTATGGTGATCATTGCGGTGATCACCTCGCTGGCGATGCGCACCCCGGCACCGCGCATGGTGGCGATGGACTTTATACTGGGCATGCTGGCGGCGATCCCGGTCGGCTCACTGTACTTTATGGTGATCCTGCCGGCGACGCAGCAAAGTATTTTACTGCTGTGCCTCAGTCTGGGCCTGCTGGCGTTTTTCATCGGTATCGAAGTGCAGAAACGGCGGTTGGGCTCGCTCGGCCTGCTGGCGGGGACCATCAATATTCTGGTATTGAGCAACCCGATGGAGTTCAACGTCACGCAGTTCCTCGATGGCGCGCTCGGCCAGTTCCTCGGCAGCTGTGTGGGCCTGATGGTGCTGCTGCTGATCCGCGATAACTCGCGTGAACGTACCGGTCGCACCTTGCTGAACCAGTTTGTCGGCAGCGCGGTATCGGCGCTGACCACCAAGGCCTCACGCCGTCAGCAAAACCACCTGCCTGCGCTGTATCAGCAGTTGAATCAACTGCTGATGATGTTCCCGAACGATATTGCCAAGTACCGCTTGGCGCTGAACCTGATCATCGCTCACCAGCGTATGCAGCGAGCTGAGATCCCGGTCAGCGAAGAGCTTTCGGCTTTCCATAAGAAGATCCGCAATACCGCCGACCACATGGTCTCGGCGAAAAACGACGTAAAACGTGCTTATTATTACGATCGGCTGTTGAGCGAAATGAACGATTATCAGCAGAAATTGGTGGATTATCAGGCCCCGCTCAGCGTCACCGGGCCGGTAAAACGTCTGGCCGACATGCTGTATCGCTATCGCCACGCCCTGATTGACTAATACCTCAAATACCCTTGCCGGGGCTATACTTGCCTGAGATGGCCCCGTTTCAGAGTTGCACTGAGTGCCTGACCGGCTGCAAAATGGCATGATTAGCTTGAACGGGTGATGCAAAGTTGTTCGGCGCGCTTTCCCTGAAGTGAAAACGTTACATGCCAGTCATCTCTGCTTCATCCTTTTCATCTATAAATCCAACCAGCATGGGTGCTGATGCACCCCTGTCGGCCATAAATCAGGGACAGCAATGAACAAGCGGATCCTCGTGGCGATCGTTATCGCCGTTGTGATAGCCGGTTTTAATGCACTGCGCAGTAACGATCGGGTGATTGCCAACGTACCGGCGGTGGCCGAAGGTCAGAATATTGACCAACTGACGCAGCAGCAAAGGGTGGTGAGCTATCTGCAGCAGCACCAGCGGCTGCCGGACTATTACATCACCAAGAAGCAGGCGCGTGAGCAGGGATGGGATGCACGTAACGGCAATCTGTGTTCGGTGTTGCCGGGCAAAGCGATTGGCGGCGATCGTTTCTCAAACCGTGAAGGGCAACTGCCCACGGCCCGCAGTCGGGTATGGCATGAGGCGGATATCAATTATCAATGCGGCCGGCGCGGCGCCGATCGTTTGCTGTATTCCAGCGACGGCCTGATTTTTGTCACGCGTGACCATTATAAAAACTTCATTCGGGTGGAGTGAGCTTGATGGCAAAAGTAGAGTTCGATTTTAATCAGATTAACGATTTGCCGGCTTTTTACCGCGACTTCGCGCATAAGTTTGCGCTGGATGAGGCCTTTGGTGCCAATCTGGACGCATTGTGGGACGTGGTGACGGCGGACATCGGTTTACCGGTGGAGATAGAATTCACCCATCTCAATGCCCGCAGCAAACGTCGCTTTGGCGCGATTATCCTGTTGTTCGAAGAGGCGGAGGAAGAGCTGGAAGGCAACCTGCGTTTCAACATCCGTGAAAGCACTGGTGAACCTGCACATCACCGGGGATGAACTGGGTTCATCCCGTGGTGACGGCGGCGATCATTCGGCGGTCTCGGCCAGATCGCGCAGGTACTGGAAGATTTGACGGTAGGCTTTCGGCGGCTTGTTAGCGGCTTTCTCTTTCTGTGCGTTACGCACCAGTGAGCGCAGCTGCTGGCGATCGGCTTCCGGATACAGCGCCAGAATCGGCGGGATCGCGTCATCACCTTCTTCGACCAGGCGGTCACGTAATGCTTCCAGCTTGTGGAACAGCGAAACCTGTTGGTTATGGCGGTTCTTCAGCTTGTCGAGCGCGGTCTGAATCGGCTCTACGTCGCGGGCGCGCAACATCTTGCCAATCAGTTGCAGCTGACGGCGGCGACCTTCTTTTTTGATCTTCTGCGCCAGATCAATCGCAGCGCGCAAATCTTCATCCAGCGGGATGCGTTCCAGCGCGTTCTTGCCCAGCTCGACCAGTTCAACACCCAGGTCTTTCAGCGCTTCGGCATCACGTTTAATTTCACTTTTACTGACCCAGATAATCTCGTCATCTTCCTCGTCAATGTTCTCCGGGACATCGTCGAGCCAGTCTTCAGGCTGTTTGTTCATGGTAGGCTCCGTTAAAAAGAGGCTAATCCTAACAGGTTGCCGGCTTTATGCGAAATTCCACGCGGTTCCTGTTAGACTCAAACGTATAAATCTCATGATTTTTGCGCGTGACTCCGCGCGCAACCACGCCGCCACGGCACTTTTCTCAACGATTTTCTGATTAAGTATGGCAGATTGATGAAAGTAGTCACTCAAGTTGCACAGCAGCGCAAGGCGCTGGAACAGGCCGTCTCACAGGCTTTGGAACTGGCGCGCGCCGGTTCTGATGCGGCAGAAGTTGCCGTGACCAAATCTACCGGTATCAGCGTCAGCACCCGCTTTGGCGAAGTGGAGAACGTTGAGTTCAACAGCGATGGTGCGTTGGGCATTACCGTCTATCACCAGCAACGTAAAGGCAGCGCTTCATCTACCGATCTCAGCCCGGATGCGATTGCCCGTACCGTGCAGGCGGCGCTGGATATCGCCCGTTATACCTCGGTGGATCCGCATGCCGGCCCGGCGGAAAAAGACCTGCTGGCGTTTGACGCGCCGGACCTGGATCTGTTCCATCCGGCAGAGCTGGACGCCGACCGCGGTATCGAGCTGGCTGCTCGCGCCGAACAGGCGTCACTGGCGGTGGATAAACGTATTACCAATACCGAAGGCGGCAGCTTCAACAGCCACTATGGCATCAAAGTGTTCGGCAACAGCCACGGTATGTTGCAAAGCTATTGTTCCAGCCGACATTCATTGTCGAGCTGTGTGATCGCCGAGCAAGGGGGTGATATGGAGCGTGATTACGCTTATACCATCGGTCGTGCGATGAGCGATCTGGAAAGCCCTGAATGGGTGGGTCAGGAATGCGCCCGTCGCACCTTGTCACGCCTGTCACCGCGCAAGCTGTCGACCATGACCGCTCCGGTGCTGTTTGCCTCTGAAGTGGCGACCGGCCTGTTCGGCCACCTGGTTGGTGCTATCAGCGGTAGCAGCGTTTACCGTAAATCGACCTTCCTGCTGGATTCACTGGGCAAGCAAATCCTGCCGGAGTGGTTGACCATCGAAGAGCATCCGCATCTGCTGAAAGGGCTGGCTTCCACGCCGTTCGACAGCGAGGGCGTGCGCACCCAACGGCGCGACATTGTCAAAGACGGCGTGCTGCAAACCTGGCTGATGACCAGCTATGCGGCGCGTAAGCTCGGCATGCACAGCACCGGCCATGCGGGCGGCATCCATAACTGGCGTATTGCCGGGCAGGGTAATGACTTTGCCGGCATGCTGAAGCAGTTGGGCACCGGCCTGGTGGTTACCGAACTGATGGGGCAAGGCGTCAGCGGTATTACCGGAGACTACTCGCGCGGCGCGGCGGGTTTCTGGGTGGAAAATGGTGAGATCCAGTATCCGGTCAGCGAGGTAACCATCGCCGGTAACCTGAAAGACATGCTGCGCAATATTGTCAGCGTGGGCAGCGATATCGAAACCCGCAGCAACATCCAGTGCGGTTCCGTGTTGTTGCCGGACATGAAAATCGCTGGTCAGTAATCTCTGCTACGGCTGGCCGCTCCGGTTGCCAGCCGCATCACTTTCACTTCCCCGTTTTAACCTTGCTTACAAATCTTCGGTTTCGGTTTTCAGCCCCCTTGCCTATGGTTAGGCTGGGTTAATTAAAACAATAACTGGAAGGTGAGCAAGTATGTCGAACAAACTGAAAGCGCTGTTGGCGTTGGCGCTGCTGGGTGCCAGTTCACTGGCGGTCGCAGCCGATCTGGCCGACGATATGGATACCATCGCCGGCAATTACAAAAAGGTACTGAGTACCGACTCCTCGGATACCCTCAAACAGAGCTTGCAGAATATGCGGGCCGCGGCAGTGGATGCCAAGCAAAGCAAGCCGCCAAAAATGGAAGACAAAGCCAACGATAGCCCGGAAATTAAAGATTTCCACCACGGGCTGGATACGCTGATCGGCCAGATCGATCAGTCGCTGGCGTTGGCTAATCAGGGCAAGCTGGCCGAAGCCAAACAGGTCGCCCAGGGCTTCAAGCAAACCCGCGACACCAACCACAAGAAATTCCGCTAAACCCTTTCGCGCCGTTCTGAGGCCAGATAACAGGACGGCGCCTGCCCCAGCACGCGGCGAAACATGGTTGCAAACGCCGCGCTGCTTTCATAACCCATATCCAGTGCTACCTGAGTCACACTGCTACCTTCAGCCAACCGGGCCAGCGCCAATACCACGCAGGCCCGCTGACGCCATTGTGAAAATGACATGCCGGTTTGATCCCGGAAAAAGCGGCTGAAGCTGCGGATACTCATATACAGGCGTTTAGCCCACGTTTGCGGCGAGTCGTGCGCGTCAGGTTGCTGCAGAAAACGTTGGCACAGTTCCTCCAGTCGCCGGTCGGCAGGCAGTGGGATGTGCAGTGGCAGGGATTGCAGATGGGCAATTTCATGCAATAACAGACTTACCAATGCGCTGTCACGGCCTTGCTGCTGATATTCCAGCGGCATATCGACCGCCGCCATCAACAGTTGGCGCAGCAGCGGTGTCACGCTAACCACCTGGCAAACCTGTGGCTGGGCGGCCGGCAGCGCTGAAGGTTCAATGTACAGGCTGCGGGTAGTGACGCCGACCATTCTCACCTCGTGCGGCATCTGTGGCGGTAGCCATACCGCTCGCTGCGGTGGCACAAGCCAGTTCCCCTGGCGGGTGAATACGTGCATGACTCCGGTAGCACCATACAACAGCTGAGCGCGCCGGTGGCTGTGCATCGGCAACAGATAACCTGCCGGATAGTCATTCCCGATGGCAATCACCGGTCTGGGGACGTGGTCGAGGTCATCAATACGTAGGTTGCGCATAAACTCTGACGTTGAACAGTTTGGCCGAAACGCAATGATAGTTGGCCTTTCATATGAAGCAAGCCAATAGCCATCGTTTTATTCTGCCTTCCGACTTATTTATTCAGGGAGCGCTTGAGGCTATGGCAGATATCATTCTCGTATTGTTAACCGGGTTTATTACCGGTATCACCACCATTTTGTTCGGTTTTGGCGGTGGTTTTGTGGTGGTTCCCTTTGTTTATCATCTGGTTGCTGCTTCAGGCGAACACCCTGGCCAGGCGATGCATATCGCGGTAGCGACCTCGACGGCGGTGATGATCCTCAATTCTGGCTATGCCACCGTCACCAACTGGCGCAGTGGTAACCTGTTGCGTGAAACCATTGTCCCGTTGATTTATTTTATCGGCATTGGCGCTGCATTGGGGGCTTTGGCCGCTAGCCTGCTGGACGATGCGGTGGTCAGGCTATTGTTTGTGATTTATATGCTGGTGACGATTGCAGATTGCCTGTTCAGGCCGGGGTTTTTGGTCAAGCCGGCTCGCACAGTGCTGTCAAAGGCGACCTTGTGGGGCGGTGGCCCATTGATTGGTGCGATTGCCACTATGCTCGGTGTGGGGGGGAGCGTGATGACAGTGCCTCTATTGCGCCGACATGGCTATGAGATGCAGCATTGCGTCAGCGCGGCCAATCCGTTGTCGATCCCGGTCGCCGTTATTGGTGCTCTGATGTATGTCGGTTTGGGCTGGAAGGACATGAGCGGGCCGCAATACCTGGGCTATGTCAATCTCTCCCTGCTGGGGATGTTGTTGGTGGCGGGTATCCTGGGGATTGTGTTTGCCAAGAGGTGCCTGCCGAAGATCGCTGACAGGTGGCATGCCAGAATTTATGTATTGCTGCTGATTCTGGTTTTGATTGCCATCAGTTTGTAAGACACAGAAAGGGCGGCAGGGTACCGCCCTGATAACCGCTTAGCGGTGGTATTCACCCGCCGCTTCCGGCTGATACAACAGTTCCAGCACTTCGATACGCGCTTCCTCACCGTTCGGCAACTGCCAGGTAATCTGGTTACCTACGTGCATGCCCAGCAGGGCTGCGCCCAAGGGGGCCATTACCGAAAGCTGTTCGTGGCTGTCCTTCAGCGAAGCCGGGTAAACCAGCGTCCGCACGTGTTCTTCTGCCGTATGCAGATCGCGGAAACGCACGCGGCTGTTCATGGTCACCACGTTGGCTGGGATCTGGGACGGCGGCAGGATTTCGGCGCGATCCAGTTCGATGTTCAGCGCGGTGGCGACATCGGTGTTGGCAAAGGCCGGTTGTGCCAATAGCGCATCCAGGCGCTCCGCATCCAGCTCATTAATAGTAATGGTTGGTTTGGTCATTCCACTCTCCAGTCAAATCAAAGGGCGCAGGTTACGCGCCCATAAATTCGGAAAAACAGCACAAAAGCAACACCCCCGCGCCAGAGGAGCGGGGGTGTTGTTGATGTCGAATTGTCTTACCGATAGTAGGCGGTTAAGCGGGGAAAAGAAAGAGATCCCGATCACGAAGCTTTTCACCGCCGCCGGGCTAACTGGAAACAGTTTGTGGCGTTATCTTTTTGTAATTTAATTAAATTATCTGGCAAAAGCTTATTTTGCGAAATGGATCCCTGACGGTCACTGAATTTCCACTTCCAACTGGAAAAAAACAGGCTACACAGAAAATCTCCCCGGGGTTAGGGTAAAGGCATCAGAGAAGGCGGGTTATTCAGGTGATGCCGTGCAATTGACTGAATCATGTTTGAGTCTAGGGGTACTGAAAAGTGAATGATGGATCTGTTGCGATAGAAAATAGTGAGCAACCCGATGTCAGTCAGGCCGGAGGGATAACCGAGCAGGTGCTGACCGATATTACAGCGATGCTGAGCGCAGAGGGTATTTATACCAACGCGGTACAGCAACAGATGCTGGAGTCGCATATTCGTGCCATGGTGCTACGCTCAATAACTGGCGAGCCATTACCGGAAGTCGATAAATCATTGTTTGATGAAATTTCGGCGGAATCCATGCAAATGGCGGAACGGGTCGTGGGGCAGTTTGTTACTCTGCCGATCGAAGAAGCTTATTTACTTTCCGTCCATTTTGAAGTGGCAAAAGATAATAACCAATAGCAGTTAACGAATTAATTTAATCAGGAGAAATACCATGGGTCAGATTACCGTAGTGATTGGCGATCGTTTGGGTAAAGGTCAAAAAGTGGGTCAGGGCATTGAAAATGCAGGCGGAAAAGCCATTGTGATCCCTGGTGTGGCGGCGGATATGAAGCTGGGCGACGTGATGAAAGCGGAAGGCGCACAGCTGGGTATTTCTTTCTGCGGCAGCGGCGGTGCAGGGGCCATTACCGCTCAGACCAAATACGGCTACAAAGCCAAATACGGCATGCGCTCGATTGATGAAGGCGTGACGGCAATTAACGAAGGTTGCACCGTGTTGGGTTTCGGTTTTATGGATAAAGAAGAGCTGGGGCAAAGGCTGGTTGAGGCCTACGTTAAAAAACACGGCAATCCGTAATGAAAGAACAATATACAACGTCGGTAAAGGTGGAGGGTAAGGGCGACAGCAAAGCGAAAGCTTTTGCTTCCGCCTTGGCCAACGTGCAGGGCGCGGTATTAAAATCCACCAGTAATATTCTGCTGCGTATTGAACCGCAGGATGTCAGCGTATTAAGAGCGGAAGAAAAAATAACAAAAGAAAAGTTTTTATTCTTCTTTCTGCCGCGCGAAAGAAAGAACTATTCCGTCTCTCTGGAAATAACCGTGAACGTGACAATCATCAATACAGAAAAAGTTGTCTTCGTCACGAAATAAAAACGTTAGCATAAATCAAAGGGTATACTGATGTTTTTAATCATCTTATTTAAGTCGCTTATTATCGGCGGACTGGTGGGGGTTGGCGTAGGGGCCGGCGCCGCACGCATGTTCCACGCCCCAACCACCCAGGGCATGGGCGCTTTCCGTACCTTGGGCGAGCTGAACTCCTGCGAGGGCGATCCGGCTTCCCACTTTTCATTCGGTCTGGGCTTCTTCTTCAACGCCTGGGCGTCTTCCGTGGCGGCGGGTGCCTTCACGCAGGACGTTGACCACCGCATCATCCCACACTGGGGGGCGGCAGCGTTGATGGTCAAAAACCGCAACCTGGCGCAAACGCTGCACGACCCGAAAAAAATGGCTATTGCCTGCGGCATTATCGGCATGCTGGTGGTGGCTTTCCTCAATACCACCGCTTCTGCAGTGCCTGCTGCGTTGCAGGTGACGGCGATTAAAGTGCTGGTGCCGGCAGCTAACCTGCTGGTGAACACCGTGATGCCGGTGATCTTCTGGTTGGCGGCTATCGACGCCGGGCGTCGCTCCGGTTTCTGGGGCACCATCTTCGGCGGTCTGGCGCAATTGATCATGGGCAACGCCGTACCGGGTCTGGTGCTGGGTATCCTGATCGGTAAAGGTGTGGAAGAGAGCGGCTGGAACAAAATCACCAAGATCATGATGGCGGTGATCGTACTGTTGTTCGTGCTGAGCGGTTTCTTCCGCGGCTTCGACATGAAAGTCCTCGAGTCCTTCAGCCTCGGCGTGCCGGGCTGGCTGGATGCCATTCACAATACCCTGAGCGGTAAATAAGGAGCTGGATGATGGAAGAACAAACTCAAAAAGGCTTCTGGTATGCCGACTGGTCATTCCCGATTTTTGTTGGCCTGCTCTCGTCCGGCGTGTTCGCCGGGACGCACATGTACTACCTGTACGGTATCGGCGCCTTTAACGAAGTGGCCTTCGTTTCCATGCTGCGGGCCGGAATGGATACCGGCGTTTATGGCGCGGTGGCGGCCTTCGGTGCCAGCTTCCTGTTTGCACGCATCATTGAAGGCTCGCTGGTGGGGATCCTGGACATTGGTGGGGCGATCCAGACCGGTGTAGGGCTGGGAGTGCCGGCACTGTTGCTCGGGGCAGGCATTATCTTCCCGGTCGCCAACTTTGCCGCTTCGTTGATCACCGGCCTGGTGATTGGTCTGGCGATTGGCTACCTGATCATTCTGGCGCGTAAATTTACCATCAATCAGAGCAACTCCACCTACGGGGCGGACGTGATGATGGGCGCAGGTAACTCCTCCGGTCGTTTCCTGGGGCCGTTGATCATCCTGTCGGCGATGACCGCCTCGATTCCGATTGGTATTGGTTCACTGCTCGGCGCACTGCTGTTCTATATCTGGAATAAGCCAATCACCGGCGGGGCGATCCTCGGGGCGATGCTGTTAGGGGCCATTTTCCCGGTGGCCATCGCTTAAATGCGACTGTGATTGTTGGGGAGCGGGATGCCGCTCCCCTGCTTGAAAAGGAGTAATGCAGTATGTATGACTTAGTAATCAGACGCGCCAGACTGGCGGATGACCGACTGGTCGATTTGGCGGTTCAGGACGGCAAGATTGCCGCGGTCGGGCAACTGGCTGAAGACGTTCGCGCGCATCGGCAATGGGATCTGGCGGGCAATCACCACCTGAGTGCTGGCTGGATCGACTCCCACGTGCATTGTTACCCCTCTTCGCCGATTTACCATGACGAACCGGATTTGGTCGGCACCGCCTGTGGCGTCACCACGGTGGTCGACGCCGGTAGCACTGGCACTGACGATGTAGACACGTTTTATGCACTGACGCGCCGTGCCAAAACCAACGTTTTTGCCTTCCTGAATATTTCACGCATCGGTCTGCTGCGACAGAACGAACTGGCAGACCTGACCGATATCGACAAGCAGAAAGTCGGCCAGGCAATAAGTGAACACCCGGGCTTTATCATTGGCATCAAGGCGCGCATGAGCAGCAGCGTGGTCGGCCAGAATGGCACCCGGCCGCTGGTGCTGGCCAAAGAGATCCAACAGGAAAATAACCAATTGCCGCTGATGGTGCATATCGGCAATAACCCACCGGATCTTGATGAGATCGCTGATCTGCTGACTCGCGGCGACATTATCACCCACTGCTACAACGGCAAACCAAACCGCATCCTGACCCCGGCGGGCACGCTGCGTGAGTCTATTCAGCGTGCGCTGCAGCGCGGTGTATTGCTCGACGTTGGTCACGGCAGTGCCAGCTTCAGCTTCGAGGTCGCCCGGCAGGCGATAGCGCTGGGCATTTTGCCGCATACCATCAGTTCCGATATTTACTGCCGTAACCGCATGGCCGGGCCGGTACACAGCCTGGCGACGGTGATGTCCAAATTCTTTAGCGTCGGGCTGTCGCTGCCGCAGGTGATTGCCTGCGTGACTGAGAATGCCGCGTCGGCGCTACGCCTGGTCAATAAGGGCCGGCTCGAAGTGGGTTGCGACGCCGATTTCACCCTGTTTGATCTCCGCCAGGGGCCGCAGGTCTTTGCCGATTCAGAAGGGCAATCGGCAACCGGGCAACAGTTGCTGGTTCCGCTGGCCGCGGTGGTGGCCGGGGAAATCCTATTAACCGATGAAGGGAAAGCCGCTCATGTCTTCGATTTATGAAAAATATAATTTAAAACAGGTGATTAATACTTCCGGCCGCATGACCATGCTCGGTGTGTCCACGCCACGCCAGGACGTTATTGACGCCGTTGACTACGGCCTGAATCACTATTTTGAAATCAAGGATCTGGTCGACAAGACCGGTGCCTATATCGCCAATCTGTTGAATGTCGAGGCTGCGGTGATTGTTTCCTGTGCTTCGGCGGGTATCGCTCAGTCGGTGGCGGCGATGATCGTTAAAGATAACGCCAATCTATTGGTGAACCTGCACTCCGCATCAACTACCGTTCCGCGTGAAATCGTGTTGCCGCGTGGCCATAACGTCAACTTCGGCGCGCCGGTCGACACCATGGTCGCTTTGGGTGGCGGCAAGGTCGTCGAAGCGGGCTACGCCAACGAGTGTTCCGCCGAGCAGCTCGAAGCCTGCATTACGCCGCAGACCGCCGCGCTCCTCTATATCAAATCGCACCACTGCGTGCAGAAAAGCATTCTTTCCGTTGAGCAGGCGGTGGTGGTGGCGCGCAAACATAACCTGCCGTTGATCGTCGACGCCGCGGCGGAAGAAGATTTGCTGTGCTACTACCAGATGGGGGCCGACCTGGTGATTTACAGCGGTGCCAAAGCCATCGAAGGCCCAACCAGCGGCCTGGTGATCGGCAAGAAGCAATACGTCGAGTGGGTGAAGCTGCAATCCGGCGGTATCGGTCGGGCGATGAAGGTCGGCAAAGAGGGCATCCTCGGCCTGACGCAGGCGATCGAAAGCTATCTGACGTTGGAGAAAACCACCGGTCAGCAAATGGTGGAAAGAATGACGCCGTTTATCGACAGCCTGAACACCCTGACCGGCATCAGCGCCAAAACCGTCTGGGACAGTGCCGGCCGCGATATTGCGCGGGCAGAGATCACTTTTGATGAAGCGGTGCTCGGACGTTCTACCTACGACATCGTGCAGGCGCTGAAAACCGGCGATATCGCTATCTACTTCCGGGGCTATAAGGCGAACGAAGGCAAGATTGAAGTGGATGTGCGCAGCGTTGATCAGCAACAGCTGATGACTGTCTTCACCTGTATTAAAAATCTGTTCACGGAGAAACAAGCATGAAGCTGCAACCTAACTACTATCGCGATCGCGTGTGTCTCAACGTCTTGGCCGGCTCGAAAGACAATGCGCAGGACATTTATTCGGCGGCGGAAGGGCATGTGCTGGTGGGCGTTCTGTCCAAGAACTACCCGGACGTCGACAGTGCGGTGGCAGACATGCAGCGCTATGCGCGGCTGATTGAGAATGCGCTGTCGGTGGGATTGGGTGCGGGCGATCCGAAACAGTCGGCGATGGTCAGCCTGATTTCTCAGCAGGTGCAGCCACAGCACGTAAACCAGGTGTTTACCGGCGTCGGTGCCAGCCGCGCGTTGCTGGGCCAAAATGACAGCGTGGTCAATGGCCTGGTATCGCCTACCGGCCGCGTTGGCTGGGTGAAGATTTCTACCGGTCCACTGAGCGCTTCTGCGCCGGACGGCATTGTGCCGGTGGAAACCGCCATTGCCCTGTTAAAGGATATGGGCGGCAGCTCAATCAAGTACTTCCCAATGGGCGGGCTGGCCTGCAAAGAAGAATACCAGTATGTGGCTCAGGCCTGCGCCGAACATGACTTTATGCTGGAGCCGACCGGCGGTATCGATCTGGAAAACTTCGAGCCGATCGTCGAAATAGCACTGGCTGCGGGCGTGAAACGGGTGATCCCACATATCTACAGCTCCATCATCGACTCCGCTACCGGCAACACTCGCCCGCAGGACGTTAAAACCCTGCTGGCAATCACCAAAAAACTGGTCGGATAAACGCATGATCGGATGACGTAAGGCAGGGAGGCGACAGGCTTTGTATCCACCGGCGCGGGCACTCCGCGCCGCTATCTATCATAAGGATAACTATGCGAAACTGGCAGTCTCCAACCCTACGCACCGCGTTAACCCTGGCGCTACTGGCGATGACCAGCCCGGTGCTGCATGCTGAGGATGCAATGAAATCTACGTCATCTCATTTTGCTTATATCGGTACCTACAATCCTAACGGTGAAGGCGTCTATCGGGTGCAGGTCGACTCGGCCAGCGGTGCGTTGAGCGGTAAAACGTTGGTCAGCAAGCAGGCCAACCCGGCACAGCTCACCGTGGATGCCAAAGGCCAGACGTTGTATGTTGCCAGCGAAGTGGCAGATTTTAACGGTACTAAACACGGCGGCATCATCGCTTACCGCATCAATCCATCCGATGGCAATCTGACTCAGCTCAATCAGGTCGATTCCCAAGGCGCGGGGCCGGTATATCTTTCTCCGACGCCTAACGGCCGTTATCTGCTGGTAGCGAACTACGTCAGCGGCACCGTGGCCGCCTTCCCGCTGGAGAGCGACGGCAAGCTGGGTAACGCCAGCTCAGTGCAGCAACAGCAGGGGCCTGCAGGTACCGGCAAGCCGGAAGGCGCGGTGGAAGGCAGCTTCGCCATCAGCGATCACAATGGGCCGCATGCGCATATGATCACCAGCGATCCGAGCGGCAAGTTTGTGTTCTCCACCGATCTGGGGCTGGATCGGATCTACCAGTGGCGCTTTGACGATGCCAGCGGCCAACTGACGCCGAACGATCCGCCGTGGATCGCCGCGTCTTCCGCTGGTGCCGGCCCGCGTCACTTTGTTTTCCATCCGGACGGCAAAACTGTACTGCTGGTGAATGAAGAGGCTTCGACGCTGACCAGCTACCGTTTCGACAGCCAAAAAGGGACTCTGAAACAGCGACATGTCGTCTCTTCACTGCCAGCCGATTATAAAGGGACCAACTTTGCTGCCGGTCTGGTTCTGAGCGCAGACGGCAAAAATCTGTATGTCGCCAATCGACTGCATAACAGCATCGCGCAGTTCAGCGTCGGCAGCGATGGCGAGTTGCATGCGGTGGCGGAAACCTGGACGCGTGGCGATTATCCTCGGTCATTGACGTTAAGCCCGGATGGGCATTATCTGTATGCAATGAACCAACGCAGCGATAACCTCACTCGCTTTAGCGTGGATAAGGCCAGCGGCAAACTCAGCTTTGTCGAAGGCTATACGCCGGTGGGCAGCCCCTCGCAAATGGTGTTCTTACCGCTGGCGAAGTAACCCGTTGCCCGCCTGATTCCCCAGGTGGGCACCTTAATTAACGGAAAGAGAATGGTGCGATTTCCCTACCCGCGTTTGGCCTATCTGTTTGATGCTTTGCAATCTGAGACTTTGCCGCAGGATGAACTGGCGAAGCGCTTCGCGGTGTCCACCCGTACCGTGCGTGCCGACATCACGGCACTGAACGATATTCTGGAAAAATATGGCGCCCACTTTGTGCATAGTCGCGGAGCAGGCTATCGCCTGCAGATTGATGACGCCGCACTGTTTAGCGCCCTGCAACATCAGGAGCGCAGAAAGCACGCTACGCCGCGCAGCGCGCAGGAACGGGTGCACTATCTGCTGATTCGTTTTCTGACCTCAGCCTTTTCTCTGAAGCTTGAAGATTTAGCCGATGAATGGTTTGTCAGCCGCGGTACGCTGCAAAACGACATGGCTGAGGTGAGGGAGCGCCTGGCGCACTACCAGTTGACCATTGAAACCAAACCGCGTTACGGCATGAAGCTGTTCGGTTCGGAGATGGCGATCCGCGCCTGTCTGACCGATCTGTTATTCCAGTTGCATCTGGCCGATGCTGAAAATCCATTGCTTAACAATGAGATCCTGCTGCAGCCGCAGGTGGCGACCTTTGCCGGTTTGCTGCATCCGTTGCTGTCGCAATATGCCATTCGTCTGACGGACGAAGGTGAGCAGTATCTGATTTTCTATTGTGCAGTGGCGCTGCGACGCATTACCGATGGTTATCCGCTGCCGGACTTTGACGTTGAGGACGGGGATGATGCGGTGCGCAAGGTTTCGACCTGGCTGGCCGGGGAACTGCGCAAAGCCAGTGGCAAAGAGATATCGATAGCGGAAGAGGCCTACCTGCGGGTGAACATTGCCGCGCGGCGGGTGCAGGAGGTGCAACCGACCGAGATCAACGCCGACGATGAAGAAGCGCTGGTGGATTACATTCTGTCGTATATCAACGCGCACTATAACTACAATCTGCAGGGTGACAAGCAGCTGCGTGCCGATCTGCTGACCCATATCAAGACCATGATCACCCGGGTGAAATACCAGATTAATATCCCCAACCCGTTGCTGGCAAACATTAAACAGCACTATCCGATGGCCTATGACGTGACGCTGGCTGCGGTCTCCAGCTGGGGAAAATATACGCCTTACACCCTGAGCGAAAACGAGATTGGCTACCTGGTATTGCACATTGGCGTTGGGCTGGAGCGGCATTACAACATTGGCTATGAGCGACACCCGCAGGTGATGCTGGTGTGCGATACCGGTAACTCGACGGTGCGGATGATCCAGGCGCAGATCGCGCGCAAATACCCACAGTTGGTGATGACGCGCATCGTTTCACTGCGTGATTACGAGGTGCTCAACCATATCGACGAAGACTTCGTTATTTCCAATGCGCGGGTCAGCGAAAAGAACAAGCCGGTGGTGGTGATGTCGCCGTTCCCGACCGAATACCAGCTCGAACAGCTTGGCAAGCTGGTGCTGGTGGATCGCACCAAGCCCTATATGCTGGAGAAGTTCTTCGACGCCGAGCATTTTATGTTGGTCAATGAACCGCTGACCCAGGCGGAATTATTCCAGCAGGTATGCAGCCAGCTTGAGCAAGAAGGCTATGTTGGCGATGATTTTTATCCTTCGGTGGTGGAGCGCGAGGCCATTGTTTCTACCCTGCTGGGCGAAGGGATCGCCTTGCCACACTCGCTGGGGTTGCTGGCGAAGAAAACCGTAGTGGTGACGCTGCTGGCGCCGCAGGGGGTGGTCTGGGGTGAAGGTGAAATTGCTCACGTGATTTTCCTGCTGGCAATCAGCAAGAGCGATTACGAAGAGGCGATGGCAATCTATGACCTGTTTGTCACCTTTGTGCGTGAACGCTCAATGAGCCGCCTGTTGGGCAGCGACAATTTCGACAGCTTCAAGGCGGTGGCGCTGGACTGTTTAAGCCGGATCTAGACCTGCGGTGTCACTCTAACGGGCTTCAGGCAGAAAGAGGGCAGGAGGAAGGTTGAAGCGTTTGGCCAGCGCCATGATATGCGGAATGGTCAGCGATCTCTTTCCGCTCAGGATTTGGCTCACCAGCGACTTTTTGCCAATCTCGTTTTCGAAATCACTTTGGCTAAGGTTGTATTGTTCCATCAGAATGCTCAGTGCGGCCACTCCTTGCGGCAACTGCGAAATGCGCTGATTAAATCCGGCGAAATCGGGGCTGGTATCTTCATATTCGGCAATTTTTGCTGCCAGGACTTCAATCAGTGGGTGGTGCTCGTCGGTTTCAAGCAGGTATTCCACTAACGCGAGTGCATCACGGTAGGCCTGTGGTGAGGCACTGCCGCCCAGTAGGGGAACGGCACGCAACAGCTCGTGGGTAGCCTTAATTGCATCAGTGATCATTCTTGGTTCCTCCGGTACTGTTGCATCAATCTGTCGTATTCTGCATGGGTAACTATCTGCTTAACAAATATTTTCTGGGTATCAAAACTGGCAAAGAACAAGATCCTCAGATGGTTACCCCCGACGTCAATCACCCACCATTTTGCTTTGTATTTCATTCGGTCGAGGCTGGGGAACAGGTTTTTTAACTCTTCCGGCGTATTGAAGGTCCCCCGGCGCAGCGTTTTGTAGATGGTATCGAGAGAGGCGGCTTCGTTGGGATAATGTTTGGCAGCCTCGTTGAATGCTTCCCTTGAGATTATGTGCATCGCTCCCTCTTTCACATCATGTTAGCATTGTAGCCGTTGCGCGGTGAGTTCACAATTTGTAAACTCTGATTTTCTTGTCTTGCAGCAAGTCATAGCCCAATTTATTGGTGCGGTTATTTGCCGCTAAGTCACTATATCGTTGCTGTTTTATCAGGAAAGGGGAGAGCGGGAGTCGTTGCAGGACCTGGAGTCTGGCTCGCAGCGAGGCAACAAGTCTTTATCTGATATGCGCAGGGAATTGAGGAGCGTCTCGCAAAGATAAAACGCGCCATGATGGCGCGTTCCTGAGGTTTACTTCTTTGTCGCGGGGACGTTAGTCTTCGTCAAAACCGGAGTTAATCAACTCAATCACGGCGGCCAGTGCTTTCGCTTCATCCGGGCCGGTGGCTTCCACTTCGATATGACGACCCTGCGCGGAATCCAACATCAGCAGCGCAATCACGCTGCTGGCCTCGGCCTCGGTGCCGCTGTCATTGCGTAGCATCACCTCGGCATCAAAGCTCTGCACCAGCTCAAACAGCTTCATCGCCGGGCGTGCGTGCATGCCCAGCTTGTTTTTGATTTCAACCGTTTGTTTGACCGTCATTGTTTGCGTTTTTCCAGCGTGCGGTGGCGTGACTGCACGTTTTTGCCGCGTGAGCGGAAGTAGTCGGCCAACTGTTCTGCCACGTAGACTGAACGGTGCTTACCGCCGGTACAACCAATGGCGACCGTCAGGTAGCTGCGGTTGTTGGTTTCCAGCATCGGCAGCCACTGTTCGAGATAGCTGCGGGTCTGGTAGATAAAGTTGTGCACTTCGGTGTGGCGATCGAGGAACGAGGCGACGGGTTTATCCAGGCCGGTCATCGGGCGTAGTTTCGGATCCCAGTGCGGGTTAGGCAGGAAGCGTACGTCGAACACGTAGTCGGCATCGATTGGAATACCGTGCTTAAAGCCGAAGGACTCGAACACCATGGTCAGCTCGCGCTCGCGTTTGCCCAACAGGCGGGTACGCAGCATTTCGGCCAGCTCATGGACTGACATTTCCGAGGTATCGATGATCAGGTCAGCCCTGGAGCGCAGTGGCTCAAGCAGGTCGCTCTCTTCATCAATGGCACTTTCCAGCGACAGGTTCTTGCTGGAGAGCGGATGCAGACGGCGGGTGTCACTGTAGCGTCGAATCAGCGTATTACGGTCGGCATCGAGGAACAGCAACTGCGGCGAAAAGCTGTCCGGCAGTTGGGTCATCGCATATTCAAACACTTCCGGCGATTCCGGCATGTTACGTACGTCAATGCTTACTGCCGCGGAGCTATTGCGTTCCGCCAGCGTATTGGCAAGCTGCGGCAGCAGTACCACGGGCAGGTTATCAACGCAGTAAAAACCCATGTCTTCCAGCGCCCGCAAGGCGACGGATTTCCCTGAACCGGAACGGCCGCTGACAATCATCAGCACCATGTGGCAACTCCCCCTGGCATCTCAGTGGCGTTTATCGCCACCGTTAGAAACTTTAGGATCCCAGTCTGAACCGGGATCCATCGTGGCTAAACAGTATCGTTATCCGAGCTGGAAGTCACGCCAGCCGGGCGTTACTCGGTGATGATTTGGTAAAGCTCTTCGTCACTTTGCGCCGCACGCAGGCGGCGGCATACGGTCTTGTCGGCCAGGCGCTTGGCGACCAGCGACAGAGTATGCAAATGGGTTTTACATTGGTCGGCCGGTACCAGTAAGGCAAACAGCAGATCGACCGGCTGGTTATCAATGGCGTCAAAGGCGATAGGTTGGTCGAGACGGATAAACACGCCAACGGCCCGCAGTGTGTCCTCTTCCAGTTTGCCGTGGGGAATAGCGATACCATTGCCGATACCGGTACTGCCCATGCGCTCGCGGGTGAGAACCGCGTCAAACACCACCTGTGATGACAGGTTGAGCTGTTTTGCGGCCAGTTCGCTGATAATTTCCAAAGCCCGTTTCTTGCTGGTGCAATGGACGGAGCTTCTGGTGCACTCGATGTTTAACACCGAGCTTAATTGCATTGTTTCGTTGTTCATCTCATCTTCACTTAAAACCACACCAGCAAGCAGGAGGCTTGTGAGGTGATTTTTCGCCTTGTTTAACCCTTGATGGCTTATCGGCGCGATACCCATACAGGTAACGCGCCGATGGCCGAGGCTACGTTTGAGCCGTACCCGCTGACGGAAACGGCCCAGAATGTCAGTGTTGTTTCAGTTTGTCTTTATGTTTGTTCAATTGACGCGCCAGTTTGTCGATCAGGTTATCAATTGCGGCATACATGTTCTCGTCTTCCGAGGTGGCGTGCAACTCGCCTCCATTCACGTGCACCGTCGCTTCCGCAATCTGCTGCACTTTTTCCACACTAAGTACGACATACACCTGATTTATGCGGTCAAAATACTGTTCGAGTTTGGCGAACTTGGTGTTCACGAACTCGCGCAAAGGTTCGGTGATTTCGATGTGGTGTCCGGTAATGTTGAGCTGCATAATGTCTTCCTTCTCAATAGAGGTCAAACCAACTGTTTACGTTGGTTGGACGGCGGGATGGACAAAGACTCTCGGTACTTGGCGACGGTGCGCCGCGCCACGATGATCCCCTGGTCGGAGAGCAGGGTGGCCAGCTTGCTGTCGCTGAGCGGTTTGGCGGGGTTTTCCGCCGCGATCATTTTCTTGACCACTGCCCGGATCGCCGTAGAGGAGGCCTCGCCCCCGCTGTCGGTATTCACATGGCTGGAGAAGAAATATTTCAATTCGAAAATGCCGCGCGGACTGTGCAAAAACTTCTGCGTGGTCACGCGTGAAATTGTCGATTCATGCATCTCCACGGCCTGGGCGATATCTGCCAGCACCATGGGCTTCATAAATTCTGCACCCTGTTCAAAGAACGCCTGTTGCTGCTCGACGATGCAGCGCGAAACTTTCAGCAGAGTGTCGTTTCGGCTTTCCAGACTTTTGATCAGCCATTTCGCTTCCTGCAAATTGCTGCGGATGTACTGGCCGTCACTGTCGTTACGCGCGCTATTGCCCATCGCCGCGTACTGCTGGTTGATCTTCAAGCGTGGAATGCTGTCGCTGTTGAGCTCGACCGTCCAGACATCCTGCACTTTGCGCACCAGCACGTCCGGGATCACATACTCGGATTCGCCGGTGTTGATCGACTGACCCGGACGCGGATCCAGTGACTGGATCAGCAACATCGCTTCTTTCAGTGTATCTTCTTTTGAGCGCGTTGTTCGCATCAGGCTGCGAAAGTCGTGGTTAGCCAGCAGGTCCAGATGCTCGCTGATGATCAGCCGTGCTTCAGCCAGATAGGGCGTGTCTTTAGCGTACTGGGAAAGCTGAACCAGCAGACAATCGCGCAGGTCGCGCGCGGCGACGCCAACCGGATCAAAACGCTGTACGCGCTTTAATACCGCTTCGACTTCGTCCATTGTCACATTCTCGTCACCCAGGCTCTCCAGAATGTCTTCCAGCGGCACGGTGAGATAGCCGGTGTCATCAACGGCGTCGACGATTGAGGTGGCAATGGCGGCATCGGTATCGGAAAACGGCGTCAGATCCACTTGCCACATCAGGTAATCCTGCAGGGTCTGGGTGGTCTCGCCCTGATAAACCGGGAGCTCATCGTCACTGTAATCGGTACGGGTACCGGACGGCGTGCCGGCGGTGTAGATTTCGTCCCAGGTGGCGTCGAGCGGCAGCTCTTCGGGCATGTCCTTTTGTTCCAACGCCTCGCGGGTATCCAAACCTTCGGTTTCGACAGTTTCTTTGGCGTCGACTTCTTCGTGCAGGTCGCTCTGTTCAAGCAATGGGTTGCTCTCTAACGCCAGCTGTATCTCCTGCTGGAGCTCAAGCGTGGACAACTGCAGCAGGCGGATAGCCTGCTGGAGCTGGGGGGTCATGGCCAGTTGTTGGCTAAACCTGAGTTGCAAACCTTGCTTCATATTCTTCAGTCTACTTCCGTTAACAGTCGTCCATCAGGACGCGCTGGCACTCAGAGGCGGAATTCTTCGCCCAGATAAACGCGTTTCACCTGCTCATCGGCCAGAATAGCATCCGGCGTGCCGTGAGCAATCAGTTTGCCCTGGCTGACGATATAGGCGCGTTCACACACGTCCAGCGTTTCGCGCACGTTATGGTCGGTGATCAGCACGCCCAGGCCGCTGTCACGCAAGTGCTCGATAATTTTTTTAATGTCGATAACGGAAATCGGGTCAACCCCGGCGAACGGCTCATCCAGCAGGATGAATTTCGGGTTAGCTGCCAGCGCACGGGCGATCTCGACGCGGCGGCGTTCACCACCGGACAGCGCCTGGCCCAGATTGTCGCGCAGGTGGGTGATATGGAATTCTTCCATCAGTTCTACCGCACGGTCGGCTCGCTGCTCGCTGCTGAGATCTTCACGGATCTCCAGCACGGCCATCAGGTTGTCATACACGCTGAGGCGGCGGAAGATGGATGCTTCCTGCGGCAAATAACCGATGCCACGACGTGCACGGGCGTGCAGCGGCAGCAGGCTGATGTCTTCTTCGTCAATCACGATACGTCCGGCATCTCGCTGAACGATACCCACCACCATGTAGAAGGTGGTGGTCTTGCCGGCGCCGTTTGGCCCCAGCAGGCCGACGATCTCGCCGGATTTCACTTTCAGGCTGACGTCTTCAACAACTTTGCGGCCCTTGTAGGCTTTCGCCAGGTTTTCTGCGATGAGTGTAGCCATAAGTGATTAGTTACTCTTCTTTTGCCCGTTTTTGTCTTGCAACTGCGACGGTACCAGAACCGTAGTCACGCGTTTGCCTTTGTCGCTAAACGCCTGCATTTGCTGCTGTTGCACCAGATAGGTGATGCGATCGCCTTTTACGTTGCTGTCGAGCTGTTCCAGATAGGCGTTCCCGGTCAGGGTCACCAACTGCGACGCCACATCGTAACGAACCTTCTGCGCGTGGCCTTTCACCGGCTTGCCGTTGTCTTGCATCTGATAGAAGGTCACCGGGTTGCCAAAGGCTTCGATATAAGTTTTGTTCTGATCGCCGCCTGGTCGTGTCACCACCACCTTGTCAGCCTTGATATCGATAGTGCCTTGCTTGATCACCACGTTATCGGTAAAGGTGCTGACGTTGCTCTGCATATCCAGAGACTGTTTCAGCGAGTCGATGCTTACCGGTTGGCTGGAGTCGGACTTCAGCGCCCAGGCGGGGGCGCTGGCGGCCAAAATCAAGCTGCCGATCAATAGATTACGGCTTTGTTTGTTGGTTCTGAATTTCATAGTTGGTCTTAACCTTATCAATCAGCTCAGCGGTTTTGGCCCGCAGGTTCCCACGCATTTTCATGCCGTTAGAGGTGAAGTTCGTCCCATAGAGTGTCACTTCGTCATCCGAAGCCACATCCTGGGTCACCAGGTTCACCTGAGCATTGTCTGTTTTAATTTTTTCCAGCTGTGAGGTGGTGGTCAGGCTGTTCACCTCGACATGGCCGTAAAGATACAGCATCCGGTCTTTAGTCAGTTTGGCGCGATCGGCGCGAACTGACCAGGTGGCCACCGCGTTTTCATCAAACAGCGTCATCACTGGCTGGGTAAACCAGCTTAATTCGTCGGCTTCATAGTACTTCACGTCTTCCGCCACCAGCTTATAGCTCAGCTTGCCGGTCGGATTGTACACTATGGTGACCGTGTGCTGGCTCTGATAAGTCGGGTCCTGGCTGTTAACCGGCCCCGGCGTGGCATCATCATTGACATCCGTCATGTTCCAGCCAATCAGCGCCAATGCGATCACCGCCAGCAGGATGGTGATCCAAAGTTTGGTTTTACTCATATCGACAGCCCTTTGGCGTCCTCCAGCTTGTTCTGAGCCAAAAGAATAATGTCACACAGCTCGCGCACCGCACCGCGGCCGCCGGCAATGCGGGTAATATAGTGGGCGCGTGGCAGCAGCAGAGGATGTGCATCTGCCACCGCGACCGACAAGCCAACCTGAGCCATCACCGGCCAGTCGATCAGGTCGTCGCCAATATAGGCTACCTGATCTGCCGTTAGCGACAGTGTATCCAACAGTTCGCGGAAGGCCAAAAGCTTATCGGATTGCCCCTGGTAAAGGTGGGTAATGCCGAGGGTATTCGCGCGGTCTTCCAGGAGCTTGGCGGAGCGGCCGGTAATAATGGCCACTTCAATACCCGAGGTTTTCAGGCAGCGAATGCCGTAACCGTCGCGTACGTTAAACGCTTTTAATTCTTCGCCATTGTTGCCCATGAAAATCAGGCCGTCTGACAGCACGCCATCGACATCACAAATCAGCAGGCGGATTTTACCGGCGCGAGCCATGACCTCTTGTTCTACTGGCCCGTAGCAGGTTTCAACCAGACTCATTGAGTTCTCTTCCATAATTAAACGACGCCGGCGCGCAGCATGTCATGCATATGTACCACACCCAGCAACTGGTCGCCATCGGCAACCAGCACCGAGGTGATATGGCGTTGCTGCATCAGGTTCAGCGCGTCGACCGCCAGCAGGTTCGGACGCACCCGCACGCCACCGAGCGTCATAACATCGACAATTTTGGCCTCGTTGAGATTGATGCCCATATCAAAAATCCGGCGCAGGTCACCATCGGTAAAGATACCGGCGATCTTCATCAGGTCGTCACAGATGACCGTCATACCCAGATTTTTGCGGGTGATTTCCAGCAACGCGTCGCGCAGCGATGCATCGGCGCTGACGTGGGGAATTTCATCGCCGCTGTGCATGATGTCGCTCACGCGCAGCAGCAGTCGGCGGCCCAGAGCGCCGCCAGGGTGTGACAACGCAAAATCTTCCGGCGTGAAGCCGCGGGCTTTCAACAGGGCAACGGCTAACGCATCGCCCATCACCAGGGTGGCGGTGGTGCTGGTGGTTGGTGCCAGGCCGAGCGGGCAGGCTTCTTGCGGCACCTTGATGCACAGATGAATATCCGCCGCTTTGCCCATCGAACTTTCCGGGTTGTTGGTCATGCAGATCAACGGGATTTGCTGGCGCTTCAATACCGGGATCAGCGCCTGGATTTCGTTGGACTCGCCGGAGTTGGAGATGGCGAGCACGATATCCTGCGCAGACACCATGCCTAGGTCGCCGTGGCTGGCTTCCGCAGGGTGAACAAAGAACGAAGGCGTGCCGGTGCTGGCGAAGGTGGCGGCAATCTTGCAGCCGATATGGCCGGATTTACCCATGCCCATCACCACCACTTTACCGGTGCATTCGGCGATCAACTCGCAGGCGCGGGTAAAGTCTGCATTGATGTATTGATCGAGCTGGGCCAGCCCGTCACGCTCAATCTGCAGCACTTCTTTGCCTGCCTGCTGAAAATCAAAGCCTGGTTGCAACTGAATATTCGACATGCTCATTCCCGTCGGTTTAGCCGAAAGTACTGAAAGGGTTAAAAAACAGCACCGCAAGATACGCAATAAAGCCACATAATAACAGAGCCCCTGCCAGATGACCGATACGATGTTTACGCCCAACGCACAGGGCGGTGAGCACAATGCTGACCGCCAGCATCACCCAGTAATCGCGGTGGAAGGCGGCGCCATCGACGCTGCCCGGGGACAATAGGGCGGGGACACCCAGTACTATCACCGTATTGAAAATGTTGGAGCCGATGATATTGCCAATTGCCATATCATCCTCACCCTTTAGTGCTCCGGCGATGGAGGTGGCCAGTTCTGGCAGGCTGGTGCCGACAGCGATAAGGGTCAGACCGACCACCAGCTCACTCATACCGAAGAAGTGCGCGATCACCGTGGCGTTATCGACCACCATTTTGGAAGACAGCGGCAGAATGATAAACGCCAGCACCAGCCACAGCACCGCCACGGTGTTGCTGCTGTCCTGCGGCAGCTCGGCCATTTGTTCCAGGGTCAGGCTGTCGCTGCCTTCGCGCTGCGCCAGCCGGGCAATTTTCAACATCAACAGAATGAAGACGGCGGCGGCGGCCAACAGCACCACGCCATCCAGCCGGCTCAGCGTGCCGTCCATCAGCACAAAACCGCACAATACTGTGACCGCCAACATCAGCGGCAGTTCGCGCCTCAATACTTCAGAACGCGCAGCCAGCGGGTGGATCAGTGCGGCAACACCAAGGATCAATAGAATATTGGTGATGTTGGAACCTATTACGTTTCCGACCGCCATATCTATTTGCCCGTTCAGCGCGGCCGTGGTCGAAACAAACAGTTCCGGCAGCGAAGTGCCGATGCCGACGATGGTTATGCCGATAATCAATGGTGGCACACCCAGTGAACGAGAAATCACCGCAGCACCGTAAACTAAGCGGTCTGCGCCATACACCAGTAAAAATAAACCAACGATTAATAAAACTATCGCGAGAAACATGCAGGGTCCTTTGTTGGGTATTATCCCGGTTCGTTGGTTAAAAGCCGTAATTCGGCTATCTTGCTTTGCCCTCCGTTGCGCAGGCTAAAGCCGCAGCAACGGGATTTCCCGGCTAATATATGAACACTTTCGTTTTTTTTCGTTATGGTGCCAATTTTGACCGGGTGGCGCGTAAAAGTAAAACCTATGGCACCATTGGTAACGAAATGCCGGTAAGTTTTTGTAAAGATGAGACGCATTGCGCCCGTTGCTTTAACATCGCGGGTAGATTTGGCAAAAATAAGCCGCAAAGGATCCATTAACATGCACCAGAAGGCAGAGAATCTGGTCGAAGTTCGCGACATGACTTTTTCTCGCGGCGATCGACTAATATTCGAAGACATCAACCTGACGGTTCCCCGTGGCAAGGTGACGGCGATCATGGGGCCGTCCGGTATTGGTAAAACAACGCTGCTGCGTCTGATTGGCGGCCAGTTGACACCGGACAGCGGTGAGATCTGGTTTGATGGCGACGACATCCCCGCCTTGTCCCGCCATCAGCTGTATGAAGCACGTAAGAAAATGAGCATGCTGTTCCAGTCTGGCGCGCTGTTCACCGATCTGACGGTGTTTGAAAACGTGGCTTATCCGCTGCGTGAGCACAGCCGCTTACCGGAGCCTATTTTGCGCAGTACGGTAATGATGAAGCTGGAGGCAGTCGGACTGCGTGGCGCGGCCGAGCTGATGCCCAATGAGTTGTCCGGCGGGATGGCGCGGCGTGCGGCGCTGGCGCGGGCGATTGCGCTCGACCCGGAGATGATCATGTTCGACGAGCCTTTCGTCGGCCAGGATCCGATCACCATGGGCGTGTTGGTTAAGTTGATCGATGAGCTCAATCATGCGCTGGGCATCACCTGTATTGTGGTTTCGCACGATGTGCCGGAGGTGCTGAGCATCGCCGACTACGCGTACATTGTTGCCGATCATCGGGTGATTGCCGAAGGCACGGCGCAAGAATTACAGAACAATCCTGATGCACGTGTGCGCCAGTTCCTGGATGGTATTGCCGATGGGCCGGTGCCTTTCCGTTATCCGGCCGGCGATTACCAGGCCGAGTTGTTAGGTTTAGGGAGTAAATAAGCTGATGTTATTACAGGCGTTAGCGTCGTTAGGACGCCGTGGCATCAACACCAGCGCCAGCTTTGGGCGCGCCGGATTGATGCTGTGGGGCGCGCTGGTCGGGCGGCCCGAGCCGCGCAAACAGTGGCCATTGCTGCTTAAGCAAATGCACAGTGTGGGCGTGCAATCACTGCTGATTATCATGGTTTCCGGGTTGTTTATCGGCATGGTACTGGGGCTACAGGGCTATTTGGTGCTTACCACCTACAGTGCCGAAGCCAGCCTGGGCATGATGGTGGCACTGTCGCTGTTACGTGAACTGGGCCCGGTGGTGACGGCACTGCTGTTTGCCGGTCGTGCCGGTTCCGCGCTGACGGCCGAAATTGGCCTGATGAAAGCGACCGAACAAATCTCCAGCCTGGAAATGATGGCGGTCGACCCGCTGCGGCGTATTGTCGCGCCGCGCTTCTGGGCCGGTTTGATCAGCATGCCGTTGTTGACACTGATCTTTGTCGCCATTGGTATCTGGGGCGGTTCGATAGTCGGTGTGGATTGGAAGGGCATTGACGGTGGTTTCTTCTGGTCGGCGATGCAGGGCGCGGTAGAGTGGAAAAAAGACCTGCTCAACTGCCTGCTCAAGAGCGTGGTATTTGCCATCACCGTGACCTGGATTGCCATCTTCAACGGGTATGATGCAGTACCGACCTCTGAAGGGATTAGCCGGGCAACGACCCGTACCGTGGTACATTCGTCACTGGCGGTGTTGGGATTGGATTTCGTGCTGACAGCACTGATGTTTGGGAATTGATTCGATGCAAACGAAGAAGAGTGAAATCTGGGTTGGGGCATTTATGCTGATTGCGCTGTGCGCCGTCGTATTTTTGTGCCTGCAAGTGGCAAACATTAAGTCGATCGGTAACGAGCCGACATACCGTATTTACGCGACCTTCGATAATATCGGTGGTCTGAAAGCACGTTCACCGGTGAAAATCGGCGGCGTGGTGATTGGTCGAGTGGCCAATATCTCGCTCGATCCTAAAACTTATACGCCGCGCGTTGCCCTGGATATCCAGGAGAAATTCAATCAGATACCGGATACCAGTTCGCTGGCGATCCGCACCTCCGGCCTGCTGGGGGAGCAATATCTGGCACTGAACGTCGGTTTTGAAGATCCGGATATGGGGACTACCATCCTGAAAGATGGCGGTACTATTCAGGACACTAAATCAGCCATGGTTCTGGAAGATCTGATCGGCCAGTTCCTGTATAAGAGCGGCGGCCAGAATGATACGGACAAGGCAGGCGATGCGCCTGCTGCCGGTGCTGCGCCGCAACCTGCCGCCCCTATTCATTAAAAGAGGAAACCTGCATGTTTAAACGTTTACTTATGGTTGCTCTGCTGGTGGTTGCGCCACTGGCAAATGCGGTGGATCAAACCAATCCTTACAGCCTGATGCAAGATGCGGCTCAGAAGACCTTTAACCGTCTTAAGACCGAGCAGCCAAAAATCAAGCAGGATCCCAACTACCTGCGTACCGTGGTGCACCAGGAGTTGATGCCGTTTGTACAGGTTAAATATGCCGGTGCGCTGGTGCTGGGCCGTTATTACAAAGAAGCGACCCCGGCGCAGCGTGAAGCTTACTTCACCGCATTCCAGGCTTACCTGGAACAGGCCTACGGTCAGGCGTTGGCGATGTACCACGGCCAGACTTACCAGATCGAACCTGAAAAGCCGTTGGATAATGCCGATATCGTCGCCATCCGCGTGACCATCATTGACCAGGGCGGTCGTCCGCCGGTGCGTCTGGACTTCCAGTGGCGCAAAAACAGCAAGACCGGTTACTGGCAGGCATATGACATGATCGCCGAAGGCGTCAGCATGATCACCACCAAGCAAAATGAGTGGGCATCCACCCTGCGTACCCAGGGGATTGACGGCCTGACCAAACAACTGCAGGCGGCGGCGCAGCGTCCAATTACGCTGGATCAGAAAAACTGATGACCACGGCACTCAGCTTTGAATCGCAGCAGCAGACTCTGATCCTGCGCGGTGAACTGGATCGGGAAACTCTGTTGCCGCTGTGGGAACAGCGGGAAACGTTGTTGGCGGATAAAACCGTGCTCGACGTTACGCAATTGCAGCGTGTGGACTCTTCCGGGCTGGCATTGCTGGTACATCTGCGTGAACAGCAGCGTCAGCACGGCGTGGAATTAAAAATTTCTGGTGCCAGCGATCGCCTGAAAACCTTGATCACGCTGTACAACCTGCAAGCAATAATGCCTGTCGATACCGCTGGTTAGCCCGACTTTCGACTGACTAAAGACGGTTTCTCCTCAGAAAGCCCCTGTTACACAGGGGCTTTTTCTTTAGTTTAAGAAAACGTCTGATTCCACTAAGATGTCAGGCTGATTATGATCCTTTTGATGCAGAACTGGATACTATGGAAAATAACGAGATTAAAGACGTGCTGATGCGAGCATTGGCACTGGATGAAGCACATGTTACCGGTGATGGTAGCCACTTTCAGGTGATCGTGGTCGGCGAACTGTTTGCCGCCATGAGCCGCGTCAAGAAACAACAGACGGTGTATGCACCGCTGATGGAATACATTGCGGACAACCGAATTCATGCCTTGTCGATCAAGGCGTACACCCCAGAAGAGTGGCAGCGAGACCGCAAACTCAACGGATTTTAAGGCTGTTTGCCCAGCGGGGCGGGCAGCGTCAGTTTAGATAATAGAGAGTAGTCAAATGGATAAATTTCGTGTGCAGGGCCGGACCCGCCTAAGCGGTGAAGTTGCTATTTCCGGGGCCAAAAATGCCGCCCTGCCGATCCTGTTCGCCGCATTATTAGCGGAAGAGCCGGTCGAGCTGCAGAATGTCCCGAAGCTGAAGGACATCGATACCACCATTAAGCTACTCAACCAGTTGGGCACCAAGATTGAGCGTAACGGTTCCGTATTCGTTGATGCCAGCGGCGTGAACGAATTCTGCGCGCCGTATGACCTGGTGAAAACCATGCGTGCTTCTATCTGGGCTTTGGGGCCGCTGGTCGCTCGTTTTGGTCGCGGTCAGGTTTCCCTGCCGGGTGGTTGTGCGATCGGCGCACGTCCGGTTGATCTGCATATTACGGGTCTGGAACAGCTGGGCGCGGAGATCAAACTGGAAGAAGGTTACGTAAAAGCTTCCGTTGACGGTCGTCTGAAGGGGGCACACATCGTGATGGACAAGGTGAGCGTGGGCGCTACCGTGACCATCATGAGCGCCGCAACCCTGGCGACCGGTACGACCGTGATTGAGAACGCCGCACGTGAGCCGGAAATTGTCGATACTGCCAACTTCCTTAACACGCTGGGTGCGAAAATTACCGGTGCCGGCAGTGACCGCATCACCATCGAAGGCGTTGAGCGCCTGGGCGGCGGCGTTTATCGCGTTCTGCCGGACCGTATCGAAACCGGTACCTTCCTGATCGCTGCCGCAGTTTCCGGCGGTAAAGTGATGTGCCGTGATACCCGTCCCGATACGCTGGATGCTGTGCTGGCCAAACTGCGTGAAGCCGGTGCGGATATCGAAGTGGGCGAAGACTGGATAAGCCTGGACATGCACGGCAAGCGTCCGAAAGCGGTGACCATTCGCACTGCGCCGCACCCGGGGTTCCCGACCGATATGCAGGCCCAGTTCAGCTTGCTGAATCTGGTTGCAGAAGGCACCGGTGTGATCACCGAGACCATCTTTGAAAACCGCTTTATGCACGTGCCAGAATTGATCCGTATGGGCGCACACGCTGAGATTGAGAGCAATACCGTGATTTGTCACGGCGTTGAGCAACTGTCCGGTGCTCAGGTCATGGCGACCGATTTGCGCGCTTCAGCCAGTCTGGTGATTGCCGGCTGCATCGCCGACGGCGTGACCGTTGTTGACCGTATCTATCATATTGACCGTGGCTATGAGCGCATTGAAGACAAGCTGCGTGCGCTGGGTGCGAATATCGAGCGAGTGAAAGGCGAGTAATCTGTTGGATGCCGGGGGCTAACCCGGCGCAATGCAGTATTGGAGGGCTCGGCGTTGCCGGGCCCTTTTTAATTGCTGTCTTCCGGGAATTCACCCACGGTCATCTTCAAGGTTATGCGTTTGCCCTCGCGCAACACAATCACCGGAATTTCAGTACCAGGGCGGATTTCCGCCACCTGGTCCATGGTTTCCAGCACCGATACCGCCGGTTTGTTGTCGACATTGATGATTACGTCGTTGATATGGAAGCCGGCGTTACCTGCCGGCCCATTCGGCGTAATTTCGGTCACGATAATGCCCTGCAGGCGATCGATACCGGAATTGGACGAGCGCAGGGGAATAATCTCTTTACCCTGAATACCGAAATAACCGCGGATGACGCGGCCGTCACGGATCAGTTTGTCCATAATCTTGGTGGCTAGCTCGATGGGAATGGCAAAGCCCAAACCTTCCGGCGTTTCCCCGTCGGTGATTTTATCGTAGGTCAGGGTATTGATACCGATTAACTCGCCCAGCGAGTTGACCAGCGCACCGCCAGAGTTGCCGCGGTTAATCGAGGCATCGGTCTGCAGGAAAGTCTGGCGACCTGTGGTACTCATACTGATGCGACCTGTGGCACTGAGGATCCCCTGAGTGACGGTCTGACCGAGATTATAGGGGTTGCCGATCGCCAGCACTATGTCACCCACGTGCGCGGTGCGGGCGTCGTTGTAGGGGATCACCGGCAGGTTGCCCGGATCTATTTTCAGCACCGCCAGATCGGTCAGACTGTCAGAGCCGACCAGCAACGCTTCGTAGCGGCGGCCATCCTGCAATACCACGGTGATTTGCTGTGCATCTTTGATTACGTGCCGATTGGTCAGGATATAACCGCGTTCGTTCATGATCACGCCAGAACCCAAAGACAGAATGTTGGCGGCACCATTCATATTGCGGTTGTAGATATTCACTACTGCAGGCGCGGCGCGGCGCACCGCCTTGTTGTAACTGACCGGCGTTTCATCACGGGTACTTTCATGTTTTTCTGCGAACAGGGTATTGGAAGAACGTAGCACGGGCAAAGCAGCCAGCAGCAGGCCGGCAACGATTAAACCAATAACGACGGAACGCAAGAGCTTAGCAAACATGGAGTTTTAGTACGTGAGATGAAAGATACACGGAGGATAGCATGAGAATACCGGGCGCAGTATGTCACCGGGCCCGGTTTTTAAACAAATTACCGATTAACGCAACAGCAGATAAATGGTTTCGCCGCCGCGCACGATGTTCAGTGCCATCACTGGTGGCTTGGCTTCCAGCACCTTGCGTAAGGTCGTGATGTTTTCAACGCGCTGACGGTTGACGCCAATGATCACATCGTCTTTCTGCAACCCGATCTGCGCGGCTACAGAGCCTTTATCGACCCTATCGATCTTCACGCCCTTGTCGCCACTTGGCAGGGCACCGTTGCTGAGTGAAACGCCCTGCAGAGCCGGAGAAAGCGTTTCGGCATTGGTGGAGGCACCTTCACTGTTATCCAGAGTGACAGAAACTTCCTGTGGCTTACCGTCGCGCAGCAAACCAACCTTGATGGTTTTGCCTGGCGCGGTGGTACCGACCTTGGCCCGCAGTTCGGCGAAGCTGCTGACCGGCTTGCCATCGACGGAAACCAGAATGTCACCGGCTTTGATGCCAGCCTTGGCGGCGGCAGATTTCGGCAGGACTTCGCTGACGAAGGCGCCACGCTGGGTGTCTGTATTAAAGGCTTTGGCCATATCGGCGGTCATTTCACTGCCTTTAATACCCAGCAGGCCGCGTTTCACTTCGCCAAATTCAATCAACTGCTGGCTGAGGTTCTGCGCCATGTTGCTCGGGATGGCAAAGCCGATACCCACGTTGCCGCCGCTTGGCGCCAAAATGGCGGTGTTGATGCCGATTAACTCGCCCTTGAGGTTAACCAGTGCGCCACCGGAGTTGCCGCGGTTGATGGAAGCATCGGTCTGAATGAAGTTTTCCAACCCTTCCAGGTTCAGACCGCTACGACCCAGTGCAGAGATAATACCGGAGGTCGCCGTCTGGCCGAGGCCGAATGGGTTGCCGACGGCCACGGCGAAATCGCCGACCCGCAATTGATCGGAGTCCGCCATTTTTATCGCGGTCAGGTTTTTCACATCGCTGAGCTGCAGCAGGGCGATGTCGGACTGTTCGTCACGTCCCAACAACTTGGCATCCACTTCGCGCCCGTCATTCAACTGCACGCTGATTTTGTCGGCGTTGTTGATCACGTGGTTGTTGGTCAGCACGTAGCCTTTGGCTGCGTCGATGATCACGCCAGAGCCCAACCCTTCAAACGGGCGTGAGCTTTGTTGCTGCCCAGGACCACCGGGGCCGAAGAAACGTTTGAGCTCTTCCGGTACCTGCTGGCGCTGTACCTGGGTGCCTTCCACATGCACGCTGACGACAGCGGGCAAGACTTTTTCCAACATCGGCGCCAGGCTTGGCAGCGGCTGTCCCTGCACGGCGACGGGCATTGCCGCGCTGGCTGCCGGTACGGAGGTCAGTGTGAGGCCAATACTCATTGCCAATGCACTAAGAATTAACGACTTTTTATTCATTGATTATAACTCTCTCAATACCTGCCGGTGAAAGGGTGATGATAATGCAGCAGCAATACCATAGTGAAGGGTAAGACCGTGAATTTGCGTGAAAAGTTCACTCAGGCGCCAGCTTTAAGGATAGCTCGGCATGGGAAGAAAAAGCATGGGGGAGCGAAAACCCGTGGGATGACCCACGGGCGAAAATAGTGTTTAGTCGCGGCGCGGACGTTCGCCACGCAGCAGGCCTGATGCGCCTTCCGAGTAATCGCGCGGCATCTCTACCGGCGTCTGGTCGTTATCCGCTTCGGCTTCGGTCAGGCGATAGCGGAACGGGTTTTCCTGCATTGGCAGGTCCGGCAGCAGGTTGTTGGAGCTTTTCGCCATGTGCTGATACAGCTGGCGATAGTCGCGCGCCATATTATCCAGCAGCTCGGCGCTGCGGGCAAAGTGGCCGACCAGCTCCTGGCGATACTCTTCAAGATCGGTTTTGCTCTTGTCCAACTCGTTCTGCAAAACTTGTTGTTGACGTAATTTACGGTTACCAAAACGCATCGCTACCGCACCAATGACGATACCGACCACCAAACCAATCAGCGCATACTCCCAGGTCATGATGACTCCTATTGTGACTTCGTTGTTCCGCAGGGATTTTTCACTTAATAATATCCACTATAACCGTTAACCTTGTCCGAGTGGAATCCTGATGAGCCATGACCTGATTTCTTCAGGGTTTTCAGCGCCGCCCTGAGCGGGTATTTGTAGCGATAAGGGCGCGAAGCCACCCAAAGTTGCCGCGAAAATGGGCTAAATAATTTCTAAGCGTTGTGAAGGAACATCGAACAGATGCAGGCACAATCACCGTTATCACGCTACCAGCGGCTGCTTGCTGCGGGAGAATACCAGGCCGATGAAGTCCAAATGGCGGCCGTGACTCAACTGGATCATATCTATCAGGCATTATTACAGCAGACGCCCGCGGTCAGTGCGCCGGCTGGGGGCCTGCGCGGCAAACTGAACCGTTGGCTGGGCAAGAGCAATGAAACGACTCAGCAGCGTCCGGCCCAGGGCCTATATATGTGGGGCGGTGTTGGACGTGGCAAGACCTGGTTGATGGATATGTTCTTCCAGAGCCTGCCGGGGGATCGCAAGCTACGGCTGCATTTCCACCGTTTTATGCTGCGAGTGCATGAAGAGCTGACCGAACTGCAGGGGCAGGAAAACCCACTTGAAATCATCGCGGATGGTTTCAAGGCGCAGACTGACGTGCTGTGTTTCGACGAGTTTTTTGTTTCCGATATCACCGATGCCATGTTGCTGGCAACGTTGTTGCAGGCGCTGTTTGCCCGTGGCATCACGCTGGTGGCGACCTCCAATATTCCGCCAAACGATCTGTACCGCAACGGCTTGCAGCGGGCGCGTTTCCTGCCGGCGATCGATCTGATTAACGAATTCTGTGACGTGATGAACGTCGACGCCGGCATTGATTATCGCCTGCGCACTTTGACCCAGGCACATTTGTATCTGACGCCGCTTGATGAACAGACCCGGCTGACCATGGACCGGATGTTTGTGAAGCTGGCCGGCAAGCAAGGGGAGGCGGCGCCGGTATTACAGATCAATCATCGGCCGTTGCAGGCGATCAACGCGGTAGACGGCGTGCTGGCAGTCGATTTTCACACGTTGTGCGAAGAGGCGCGTAGCCAGTTGGACTATATCGCCCTGTCGCGCCTGTACCACAGCGTGATCCTGTATAATGTGCGGGTGATGGGGCCGCTGAAGGAAAATACCGCGCGTCGCTTCCTGGCATTGGTCGATGAATTTTACGAACGTCACGTCAAACTGGTGATCGCTGCCGAAGCGTCGATGTTCGATATCTACCAGGGCGAGCGGCTGAAGTTCGAGTACCAGCGTTGTCTGTCGCGGCTGCAAGAAATGCAGAGCGAGGAGTATCTGAAGTTGCCGCATCTGCCGTGACGTCCAGGGGGACCCAGGACACTGGCGTCCCCGCTTTTCCGCCATTGGCGTTTAATTGCGTTTCTATTCAAAAAGCGTTCGATCTTTGTGAGCGACTTCTCTATAATCTTGCGACCCCACGTTACAACAAAGTTTTTTTCCCAAAAACTTTTTAGTGCCGGCAATGGCTATTCGAAGGGGTAGGTTTGCTGGACTTGTATGGTCGTGTGAGCCTCAACTGTTTTCGAGCGTTTGGGTGTTCACCAACGTGTAACTAATTATTGGGTAAGCTTTCTAATGAAAACTTTTACAGCTAAACCAGAGAGCGTAAAACGCGACTGGTACGTTGTTGATGCAGATGGTAAAACTTTAGGCCGTCTCGCTACTGAACTGGCTCGTCGTCTGCGCGGCAAGCATAAAGCGGAATACACCCCGCACGTTGATACCGGTGACTACATCATCGTTCTGAACGCAGAAAAAGTTGCTGTAACCGGCAACAAGCGTACAGACAAAGTGTATTACCGTCACACCGGCTACGTCGGTGGTATCAAGCAAGCGACCTTTGAAGAGATGATTGCCCGCAACCCAGAGCGTGTGATTGAAATCGCGGTTAAAGGCATGCTGCCAAAGGGTCCGTTGGGTCGTGCAATGTTCCGTAAACTGAAAGTTTACGCGGGCACCGAGCACACTCACGCGGCACAGCAACCGCAAGTTCTTGACATCTAATCGGGATTATAGGCAATGGCTGAAAATCAATACTACGGCACTGGTCGCCGCAAAAGCTCCGCCGCTCGCGTTTTCATCAAGCCGGGCAGTGGTAACATCGTAATTAACCAGCGTAGTCTGGAACAGTACTTCGGTCGCGAAACTGCCCGCATGGTAGTTCGTCAACCGTTGGAACTGACCGACATGGTTGGTAAGTTTGACCTGTACATCACCGTTAAAGGTGGTGGTATCTCTGGTCAGGCTGGCGCTATCCGTCACGGTATCACCCGTGCACTGATGGAGTACGACGAGACTCTGCGCGCTGAATTGCGTAAAGCTGGCTTCGTTACTCGTGACGCCCGTCAGGTTGAACGTAAGAAAGTCGGCCTGCGTAAAGCACGTCGTCGTCCGCAGTTCTCCAAGCGTTAATTTTTTACTGCCCCGGCAGTGGAATTTACGCCAAAAACCCGGTGCTTCACCGGGTTTTTTTATGCCTGAAAATCAACTTGTCGCTACTAAAATCTTTGGTATATCAGACAATTCAATACGAAATCACCGCACAGCCCCCACAAAACAAGCAAAATCTGGTAAACTATCATCCACTTTTGCGCCTGTTCGCCATGCAGCAGTTATCAGTCTACCTCCGAGGCCGTTTTTATGACCTAAGGTTTCGCTGCAAGTTGCTGGCCTGCGGTCAAGATCATTCAGGATAGCAGCCTGTCAGTTGGCTATTCGCAGTATTTTCTAGATAACTTGGAGGTTTTCATGGCTGTCGCTGCCAACAAACGTTCGGTAATGACGCTGTTCTCTGGCCCGACCGACATTTTTAGCCATCAAGTACGTATCGTACTGGCGGAGAAAGGTGTCAGCGTTGAGATTGAGCAGGTTGAGTTGGATAACCTGCCGCAGGATCTGATTGACCTCAACCCGTACCAGACGGTGCCTACCCTGGTCGATCGCGAACTGACCCTGTATGAATCCCGTATCATCATGGAATACCTCGATGAGCGTTTCCCGCACCCACCATTGATGCCGGTCTACCCGGTTGCTCGTGGTGAGAGCCGCCTGATGATGCTGCGCATCGAGAAAAACTGGTATTCGCTGATGTACAAAATCGAGCAGAGCAACGGCCAGGAAGCTGAATCAGCTCGCCGTCAACTGCGCGAAGAACTGCTGGCGATTGCCCCTATCTTTGGTCAGACCCCGTACTTCATGAGCGAAGAGTTCAGCCTGGTGGATTGCTACCTGGCGCCGCTGCTGTGGCGTTTGCCGCAGTTGGGCATTGAACTGAGCGGTGCCGGTTCCAAAGAGCTGAAAGGCTACATGACTCGCGTGTTCGAGCGTGACGCCTTCCTGGCCTCCCTGACCGAAGCCGAGCGCGAAATGCGCCTGCAGACTCGGGGCTAAGCGTTATGGATATGTCTCAGATGACTCCGCGCCGTCCGTATCTGCTGCGAGCTTTCTATGACTGGCTGTTGGACAATCAGTTGACTCCGCACCTGGTGGTGGATGTGACGCGTCCTGACGTTCTGGTGCCTATGGAATTCGCCCGTGATGGTCAGATCGTTTTGAACATCGCGCCGCGTGCAGTGGGCAACCTGGAGTTGGGCAACGACGAAGTGCATTTCAACGCACGTTTCGGTGGTGTACCGCGTGAGGTCTCGGTGCCAATGGCAGCGGTGCTGGCGATTTATGCCCGTGAGAACGGTGCAGGCACCATGTTCGAACCGGAAGCCGCTTATGAAGCGGAAGGCACCTTTGAAGGTTTGGACAATGAGACGATCCCTTCGGAAAGCCTGATGTCGGTGATTGATGGCGATCGCCCCGATCTGGATGAAGGTAATGATCCAGACGACGAGCCGCCACCGCCTCCACGTGGTGGCCGCCCGGCACTGCGCGTGGTGAAATAATCCCGCAGCGGTGAACAGTAAAGGTCGCTTCGGCGGCCTTTTTTATGGCTTGCGATCCGGGAAATCCTCAGCTTTTTAGTGATGCAATGCAGGCATCACGCGGGGCGCTGAGGTCACCGATACGCACCGTGGTGAGTGCGTGGGTCGCGCGCTGTTTAAACGAGGTAATGGCTGTGTCGCCTTGCACTTCAGGGGGCGCGGTACAGATGTCGTTGATGGGCAGGTTATTGCCCTTGTCGAGGGCATGCAGCACCGCGGCCGGGTTGTAAGCCAATGCAAAGGACAGGGCAGATTTTATGCCAGTGGTGAAGGCAGCGTTGCCGCCATTGGCCAGTTTGGGTGCCAGCGCGATCCAGCTGTCATCACCCAGTTTGATGCTGTTTTCTACCGCCGCAAGCTGGCCTGCTTTGGCCAGTTGAGCGACTACCGGTGCCGCACCGCGTGCTTCAATATTGTAACCCACTTCTTGCGGATCCAGAGACGAAGCCAATGAGTTGAAACTGACAACCAGCAGCGCGCCGGTTAACAAGGGAATAGGCAATTTCATGGTGAACTATCCTTATCAAGATATCAGGCACGACCGCGCCTGTCAGTGATGCTAACTGAATACTATAGCGCTTCAGGCGTTGTGCTGTGGGGGAGGTTGTTACAAAGCGTGTGGTCGGCGAGGAAAAAACGAAGGGCCCGGCAGATCACCTGCGGGCCCTTTGGGGAAAAGCGAGCGGAAGATTAGACTTCCAGGTAGCTCATGATGCCATCGGCAGCTTTACGGCCTTCGGCAATCGCCGTCACCACCAGATCCGACCCGCGTACCGCATCGCCGCCGGCGAAGATTTTCGGGTTGCTGGTCTGGAAGGCGTTATCGGTGCTTTCCGGCGCCACAATACGGCCCTGCTTGTCGAGCTCAACATCGTGCGCGGCCAGCCAGTCCATCTGGTGCGGACGGAAACCAAATGCCATCACCACCGCATCGGCATCAATGATGTGCTCGGAACCTGGCACCTGCTCAGCAATCTGGCGGCCGTTGGCATCCGGTGCACCCAACTGGGTACGAACCATTTTCACTCCGGCCACGCGACCGGCGCTGTTGAGTTCGATGCTCAGCGGTTGCAGGTTGAATTTGAAATCAACCCCTTCCTCACGCGCGTTTTTCACTTCGCGTTTGGAGCCCGGCATGTTGGCTTCATCACGGCGGTAGGCGCAGATAACGTCGGTTGCCCCCTGACGGACAGAGGTACGCACGCAGTCCATCGCGGTGTCACCACCGCCCAGCACCACCACACGTTTGCCCTCCATGCTGACATAAGGCTCGTGCTGCTCGGCCTGATAGCCCATCAATTGCTTGGTGTTGGCAATCAGGAACGGCAGTGCGTCATAGACCCCTGGCGCATCCTCGTTCTCCAGGCCACCGCGCATTGACTGGTAGGTACCGACGCCGAGGAACACTGCATCAAACTCACTCAGCAGCGTCTCCATGGTGATGTCTTTGCCCACTTCGGTATTGAGCTGGAACTCAATGCCCATCTCGCTGAAGATGCCACGGCGTTTCACCATCACTTCTTTTTCCAGCTTGAAGGCCGGGATCCCGAAGGTCAGCAGGCCGCCGATCTCCGGGTGACGATCGTAGACCACCGCTTTCACGCCGTTACGGGTCAGCACATCGGCACAGGCCAGGCCCGCCGGGCCGGCCCCGATCACCGCCACGCGTTTGCCGGTAGGCAGCACGTGGGACATGTCTGGTTTCCAGCCCATCTCAATCGCTTTATCGCTGATATAGCGCTCGATGTTACCGATGGTCACCGCACCGAACTCGTCGTTCAGGGTGCAGGACCCTTCACACAGACGATCCTGCGGGCAAACGCGACCGCACACTTCCGGCAGGCTGTTGGTCTGGTGCGCCAGATCTGCGGCCTCCATGATGCGGCCTTCATTCGCCAGCTTCAGCCAGTTCGGGATGTAGTTGTGAACCGGACATTTCCATTCGCAATAAGGGTTACCGCAGGACAGACAACGGTCCGCCTGCGCCTTCGCCTGACTTTCCGAAAACGGCTCGTAAATCTCTACAAACTCAATTTTACGGATCTTGAGCGGTTTCTTTGGCGGATCAACGCGCTGCAGGTCGATAAATTGATAAACATTCTGACTCATTAATGACCTCTTACTGCGCCTGAACCCGCAACTCGGCGGCGGTTCGACTACGGTGACCCAACAATGCTTTGACATCACTGGACTTCGGCTTGACCAGAGCGAACTTCGGTGCCCATTCCGGCCAGTTGGCCAGGATCTCTTCCGCACGCGAAGAACCGGTCGCCTGGACGTGCTCGGTAATCAAGCCGCGCAGGTGCTCTTCATGGATAGCCAGTTGTTCGACATCCAACACTTCGACCAACTCTGGATTCACACGTTTGCGGAACTCGCCGTCTTCATCCAGAACATAGGCGAAGCCGCCGGTCATGCCCGCACCAAAGTTGATGCCGGTTTTGCCCATGACGCAGACAATACCGCCGGTCATGTATTCACACCCGTTGTCACCGATACCTTCGACGACGGTGATGGCACCAGAGTTACGCACGGCAAAGCGTTCGCCTGCCCGGCCGGCGGCGAATAGCTTACCGCCGGTCGCGCCATACAAACAGGTATTGCCGATGATGCTGGCTTCGTGGCTGCGGAACGCAGAACCAATCGGCGGACGCACCGCGATACGGCCACCGGCCATACCTTTACCGACGTAGTCGTTGGCGTCGCCGGTCAGGGTCAGTTCAACCCCACCCGCATTCCAGACGCCGAAGCTCTGGCCGGCGGTACCGGAGAAGTACGCCTTGATCGGGTCGGCCGCCATGCCCTGATCGCCGTGCACGGTTGCGATAGCCCCGGACAGGGTAGCGCCCACGGAACGGTCGGTATTGCGGATATCGAAGTAGAAAGCCTTGCTCTGTCTGGCTTCGATATGCGGCTGCGCCTGCGCCAGCAGATCTTTGTTCATCAACCCCTGGTCGAACGGCGGGTTGCTGCTCTCGGTGCAGTACAGCGCCTTGCCCGGATGCGGCGTGGCGGTTTTCAGCAACGGCGACAGGTCCAGCTTGTTCTGCTTGGCTGAAATGCCGTCCAGCTCGGTCAGGAACTCGGTGCGACCAATCAGATCCACCAGTTGGCTGACACCCAGTTGCGCCATAATCTCACGGGTTTCACGTGCGATAAACTGGAAGTAGTTGGTCACACGTTCCGGCAGGCCGTGGTAGTGATCGCGGCGCAGTTTTTCATCCTGAGTTGCTACGCCGGTGGCGCAGTTATTCAGGTGACAGATACGCAGATATTTACAGCCCAGCGCCACCATAGGGCCGGTGCCGAAGCCGAAGCTCTCCGCGCCGAGGATCGCCGCTTTGACGATATCCACGCCGGTTTTCAGGCCACCGTCCACCTGCAGGCGGATTTTATGGCGCAGGCCGTTAGCCACCAGCGCCTGCTGGGTTTCCACCAGGCCCAGTTCCCACGGACAACCGGCGTATTTCACCGAAGACAGTGGGCTGGCACCGGTACCTCCGTCGTAGCCGGCAATGGTGATCAGGTCGGCATAGGCTTTCGCCACGCCGGTAGCGATGGTGCCGACGCCCGGTTCGGAAACCAGTTTCACCGAAATCATTGCCTTTGGGTTGACCTGTTTCAGGTCGAAAATCAACTGCGCCAGATCTTCGATCGAATAGATGTCGTGATGCGGCGGTGGCGATATCAGGGTCACGCCCGGTACCGAGTAACGCAGCTTGGCGATATACGGGGTCACCTTGTCGCCCGGCAACTGGCCGCCTTCACCTGGTTTGGCCCCTTGCGCCACTTTAATTTGGATCACATCGGCATTCACCAGGTAGGCCGGCGTCACGCCGAAACGGCCGGAAGCCACCTGCTTGATGCGTGACACCTTGTTGGTGCCGTAACGCGCCGGATCTTCGCCGCCTTCGCCGGAGTTGGAGAAGCCGCCGAGGCTGTTCATGGCGATCGCCAGCGACTCATGCGCTTCCGGGCTCAGGGCACCGATAGACATGGCCGCGGTATCGAAGCGTTTGAACAGCGATTCGGCCGGTTCAACCTGATCGACCGGAATTGGCGTGCCTTTCGGCGTGATGGCCAACAGGTCGCGCAGCATCGCCACCGGGCGTTCATTCACCAACTTGGCGTAGGTTTGGTAGTCGCTGTATTTGCCGCTGTGGACCGCGGTTTGCAGTGTGCTCACCACGTCAGGGTTGTACGCATGGTACTCGCCGTCGTGAACGAACTTCAGCAGGCCACCCTGTTCCAGCGGTTTGCGTTTCAGCCACGCACGCTTGGACAGGTTTTGCAGATCCTGTTGAATATCACTGAAGCTGGCTCCGCCGATACGGCTGACCACGCCCTGGAAGCACAGATCGGACAGATCGCGATGCAGACCGACGGCCTCGAACAGTTTGGCGCAGCGGTAAGAGGCAATCGTCGAGATGCCCATTTTGGACATGATCTTGTACAGGCCTTTGTTGATGCCGTTACGGTAGTTCAGCATCACTTCACGGTATTTCTTGTCGATCGCCTGGGTATCTACCAGTTTGGCCAAGGTTTCGTAGGCCAGGTACGGGTAGACCGCTGTCGCACCGAAGCCCAGCAGCACGGCGAAATGGTGCGGATCGCGGGCACTGGCGGTTTCAACAATGATGTTGGCATCACAACGCAGGCTCTTCTCTACCAGACGGGTCTGGATCGCCCCTACCGCCATCGGCGCAGGTACCGGCAGACGGCTGGTGGAGATAGCGCGGTCGGACAACACCAGCAGCACGGCACCGTCGCGGACTTTGCGTTCCGCTTCGTCGCACAGCGCGCGGATGGTCTGCTCCAAATCCTGCTCCGCCGGATCAAAGGTCAGATCGAGCGTATCGGCGCGATAGTATTCGCCTTCCAGCGTGGTGAGCTGTTTGAAGTCGGAGTACAGCAGGATCGGCGATTTGAAGCTTAAACGGTGCGCCTGGCCTTCGGCCTCGCAGAACACGTTCATTTCACGGCCGATGCTGGTCGCCAGCGACATCACATGCGCTTCACGCAGTGGGTCGATCGGTGGGTTGGTCACCTGGGCGAACTGCTGACGGAAATAGTCATAAATAATGCGCGGACGGCTGGAGAGCACGGCAAACGGGGTATCGTCCCCCATTGAGCCGGTGGCTTCCTGGCCAATTTCGCCCAGCACGCGGATCACCTGATCCAGTTCTTCGCTGCTGTAGCCAAACTGCTTCTGGTAAGTCTCAAGCTGCGAGTCGTCCAGTTCACGGCTGCCAACCTGATCGGCCGGCAGGTCTTCAAATGGCACCAGACGCTTGACGTTCTTTTCCATCCACTCTTTATACGGGTGGCGGCTTTTCAGATCGTTATCGGTCTCGGCGGAGTGCAGGATCCTGCCGCTGCGGGTGTCGATCACCATCAGTTCGCCAGGGCCCACGCGGCCTTTCTCTACCACTTCATCCGGCTGGTAATCCCAGATACCGACTTCCGAGGCACAGGTAATCAGTTTGTCTTTGGTGATGACGTAGCGCGCCGGACGCAGACCGTTACGGTCCAGGTTACAGGCGGCATAGCGGCCGTCGGACATCACGATGCCGGCTGGGCCGTCCCACGGTTCCATGTGCATCGAGTTGAAGTCGAAGAAGGCGCGCAGGTCGGTATCCATATCCGGGTTGTTCTGCCAGGCCGGCGGCACCAGCAGGCGCATGGCACGGATCAGATCCATCCCGCCCGCCAGCAGCAACTCCAGCATGTTATCCAGCGAGCTGGAGTCGGAGCCGGTTTCGTTAACAAAAGGCGCGGCAGTCTGCAAATCCGGGATCAACGGCGTCTGGAACTTATAAGTACGGGCGCGTGCCCACTGACGGTTACCGGTGATGGTGTTGATCTCGCCGTTGTGCGCCAGATAGCGGAACGGCTGCGCCAGCGGCCAGCGCGGCACGGTGTTGGTGGAAAAACGCTGATGGAACAGGCAGATGGCCGATTCCAGACGCAGGTCCGCCAAATCAAGATAGAAACGCGGCAGATCTGCAGGCATGCACAGGCCTTTATAGATCGTCACCAGGTTCGAGAAACTGCAGACATAGAAGCTGTCGTCCTGGACACGCTTCTCGATACGACGACGTGCGATGAACAGGCGGCGTTCCATATCACGCGGACGCCAACCGGCTGGGGCGTTTACGAAGATTTGTTCAATGCGCGGCAAAGAAGAGAGGGCGATTTCACCCAAGACGTCCGGGTTGGTCGGCACTTCACGCCAACCGACCACTGACAGTGTTTCATTCTGCAGCTCTTCTTCAACAATGCGGCGGCTGGCACGGGCTTCCTCTTCGTTCTGGCTGAGGAACATCATGCCAACGGCGTAGTTCTTGGCTAAACGCCAGTTGCGCTCTTCCGCTACCATGCGGAAAAAGCGGTCGGGCTTTTGCAATAACAGGCCGCAACCGTCGCCAGTCTTGCCGTCAGCAAGGATTGCGCCACGGTGCTGCATACGGGCAAGTGCGTGAATAGCAGTACGCACCACCTTATGGCTAGGTTCGCCTTCTATGTGGGCGATCAGGCCGAAACCACAGTTGTCCCGCTCTTGGGATTTATCGTACAACATATCAGTGAACCTCCCCAGGCTCTGCGTGACTCTCACAACCCACTGCGAGCGGCTTCTTAATTTCAGGCAGAAGTCCAATCAGCAAGGTTAATAGCGCCGATCTGCTTTTCCGCCCTCCGTTAATGGCCTCTCGTGACGGTTCTCACAAGTGGTAAATGACTTGTTTTAAGAGGGAGTCTTAAATTACTGCATAAATATGACGAGACGTTTGCCCGTCCAGAAAGCTTCCAGCGGACTTCCAACTTAGCGAGAAAGAATACGCAGGTCAACTATAGGCCTAAGGGGGTTTCTTATGGGATTTTTTACGGTCAATTAATTGATATTTAATATGTTATGTCAGTTTTTGCGCTTGAACAGAAGAGCTGTAACCCCCGGAGAAATGTGAGCTGTCTCACTATAGTGCAACGCCTGAATCTCTGCACCATGCTAGTGCGGGTGGGAATGTCAGAGTTTTATTCTAATAAGTCATTCTTTTTCGTTGTTTGTAACTATTTTTCATCGCTTTGTCATATTGACGTGAACGGTTGCGTGAGAATAAGAAAAATTCATCTCGGCCAGAGTGATTTTATTTGCATTTATAATGAATAGTTATGCCTGGTGGAGCCTTGCGGGGAAAGCGTTGATCTCCGTCATCGCGGGAAAAGCCGTTTCTTATTAGCATCACGGGCTTTGAGCACAGAGACCCACAAGATTATGCAGTTGCCGCAATTAGTCAATATGTTTGGTGGCGATCTCCAGCGCCGCTATGGTGAAAAGATCCATAAACTCACGCTGCACGGTGGTTTCAGTTGCCCGAACCGTGACGGCACCCTGGGGCGTGGTGGCTGTACTTTCTGCAATGTTGCCTCTTTCGCCGATGAACAAATGCAGCAGCAGAGTATTGCCGAACAGTTGGCGTTACAGGCGGTCAGGGTTAACCGCGCCAAGCGCTACCTGGCTTACTTCCAGGCCTATACCAGTACTTATGCAGAAGTGAGCCTGCTGGCGCAGATGTATCGGCAGGCGTTGGCACAGGCCGATATGGTCGGTATCTGCGTCGGCACGCGCCCGGACTGCGTACCGCCCGCTGCGCTCGATCTGTTGGCGGGTTACCGCGATCAGGGCTATGAAGTGTGGCTGGAATTGGGGCTGCAAACGGCACACGATAAAACGCTGAAACGCATCAATCGCGGCCATGATTTCTCCTGTTATCAACACACGGCCAGGCTGGCGCGCGAACGCGGGTTGAAGGTCTGCTGCCACCTGATTGTTGGGCTGCCGGGGGAAACGGCCGCCGACCATCTGGCGACCTTGCAGCAGGTGGTAGACAGCGGTGTGGACGGCATCAAGCTGCATCCGCTGCATATCGTTACCGGCAGCACTCTGGCGCGTGCCTGGCAGGCTGGGCGACTGCCCGAACTGGCACTGGATGAATATGCCGCCAGCGCCGGCGAAATGATCCGCCATACGCCGAAAGAAGTGGTGTATCACCGTATTTCCGCCAGCGCGCGTCGGCCGACGTTGTTGGCACCATTATGGTGCGAAAACCGTTGGAACGGCATGCAGGCGGTAGGTGGCTACCTGCAACGTCAGGGTGGCCAGGGCAGCGCGTTGGAAGAAAAGCAGCAATACCGCCCTGGCGCATTGTTTTGATTTGCAATCTTTCCCACACTTCGGCGTTTGCTTTCTTATCTCACCGGGGTTTTACGGTATGATTTAAAAGATTCTGTCTGAAGGGAGCGGCTATGAAGCAAATCCGGGTGTTAGCCCAGTACTACGTTGATTTAATGGTAAAACTGGGGCTGGTGCGCTTTTCGCTGTTGCTGGCGTCGGCGTTGGTGGTGCTGGCGATGGTGGTACAGATGGCCGTCACCATGCTGCTGCGTGGGGAAGTCGAAAGCATCGACGTGGTGCGCTCCATCTTCTTTGGCCTGCTGATTACGCCGTGGGCGGTCTACTTTCTGTCGGTGGTGGTCGAACAGCTCGAAGAGTCACGCCAGCGCCTGACGCGGCTGGTGGATAAGCTCGAAGAGATGCGCCACCGCGATCTGGAGCTTAACCAACAGCTCAAAGACAACATCAGCCAACTGAATCAGGAAATTGCCGACCGTATCAAGGCGGAAGAAGAGCGTCAGCAGGTGATGGACAAACTGACGGGAGAGATGGAACAGCGTGAACTGGCGCAGATCGAACTGGGTCAGCAGTCGGCGTTGTTGCGTTCCTTTCTCGATGCCTCGCCGGATCTGGTCTATTACCGCAATGAAGACAAAGAGTTCTCTGGTTGTAACCGGGCGATGGAACTGCTGACCGGCAAAAGCGAAAAACAGTTGATCGGTCTGACCCCCTTTGACGTCTACGGCCAGGAAATTGCCGAGAAGGTGATCGAAACCGACGAGAAAGTGTTCCGTCACAACGTCTCATTGACCTACGAACAGTGGCTGGTTTACCCGGACGGGCGCAAGGCCTGTTTTGAGCTGCGCAAGGTGCCGTTTTACGATCGCGTGGGCAAACGCCACGGTCTTATGGGCTTTGGCCGCGATATAACCGAGCGTAAGCGCTACCAGGACGCGCTGGAGAACGCCAGCAGGGACAAGACCACCTTCATCTCAACGATCAGCCACGAGCTGCGTACGCCGCTTAACGGCATCGTCGGCCTGAGCCGCATTCTGCTCGATACCGAATTAAACGACGAACAGCTCAAATACCTCAAAACCATCCATGTCAGCGCCATCACGCTGGGTAATATCTTTAATGACATTATCGAGATGGACAAACTCGAGCGCCGCAAAGTGCAGCTCGACAACCAACCGGTGGACTTTACCGGCTTCCTGGCCGATCTGGAAAACCTCTCCGGCCTGCTGGTACAGCCGAAAGGGCTGCAGTTTGTGATGGAGCCGCAGCCACCGCTGCCGCAACAAATTATCGCCGATGGTACCCGCCTGCGACAGATCCTGTGGAATCTGATCGGCAATGCGGTGAAGTTTACCCCGCAGGGGCAAATCGTGGTGCGTGTGCGGCGCGAAGAGCAGGATCGGCTGGTGTTTGAAGTGGAAGACTCCGGTATGGGGATTCCGCAAGATGAGCAGGACAAGATTTTCGCCATGTATTATCAGGTGAAGGATCAGCACGGCGGCCGTCCGGCGACCGGCACCGGCATTGGGCTGGCGGTTTCCAAACGTCTGGCGCAGAGCATGGGCGGCGATATCACCGTCAGCAGCGTACAGGGGCAGGGTTCTTGTTTCACCTTATCCATCAAGGCACCGGCGGTGCAGGAAGCGGAAAGTGAAATCGCAGTCGAAGAGGAACTGCCATTGCCGGCGTTGCATATTCTGCTGGTGGAAGATATTGAGCTGAACGTGATTGTGGCGCGTTCGGTGCTGGAGAAGCTGGGCAACAGTGTTGACGTGGCGATGAACGGCAAAGATGCGCTGGCGATGTTTGATCCGGACGAGTTCGATCTGGTGTTGCTGGACATTCAACTGCCGGACATGACCGGGTTGGATATCGCCCGGATATTGCGTGAACGCTATGCCGGGCAGGCGCTGCCGCCACTGGTTGCCCTGACCGCCAACGTGCTGAAAGACAAAAAAGAGTACCTCGACGCGGGCATGGACGATGTCCTGAGCAAGCCGCTGTCGGTACCGGCGTTGACCAAGGTGATTAAGCATTATTGGGATCATCAACCCTCTCACACCACAAAGAAAACGGAGCAAAAGACGATGAAGATTAATGAGTCTTTACTGGATACCACCATGCTGGAACAGTACATGGACCTGGTGGGGCCGCAGTTGATTCATCAGAGCCTGGAGATGTTTGAGCAGATGATGCCGGGTTATCTGGCGGTGCTGGATTCCAACATGACGGCGCGCGATCAGAAAGGCATCACGGAAGAAGGGCATAAAATCAAAGGTGCCGCCGGCTCGGTTGGCCTGCGTCATCTGCAACAGATTGCACAGCAAATTCAAACCCCGACACTGCCGGCATGGTGGGATAACGTGCAAGACTGGGTTGATGAGTTGAAACAGGAATGGCGTAACGACGTACAGGTACTGCGTGAGTGGGTAGCGGAAGCTGAAAAAAAATGACCCCGACCTAGGCCGGGGTGCGCGAATATTGCGCCAACACCAGGGAAATTGTGAACCTGCGTATTGGTTTTAATGTTCTGGTCGAGCAGGTTGTAGAGAATTCCTAAACATCATACAGCCAACAACATAGCAAATGTAAGCGCTCTTGTTAGAAGATTCATTAAAATGTGTGATGTAGATTAGTGTTTGTCAACTCAGAGCATTAACCAGTTGACAGCAGCGACAGGAGGAAGGGTGATGAAAAACGTTGGCGTAGTGCTGAGTGGTTGCGGGGTTTATGACGGTACGGAGATCCATGAAGCCGTCCTGACGCTGCTGGCGTTGGACCGGGCGGGGGCGCAGGCGGTGTGCTTTGCCCCTGATAAACCTCAACTTCATGTTATTAATCATTTATCTGGTGATGAAGAGCCGGAGAGTCGCAATGTTTTAGTGGAGTCTGCGCGCATTGCCAGAGGCAACGTCCAGCCGCTTTCGCAGGCTGACGCCAGCCAACTCGATGCCCTGATCGTCCCCGGTGGCTTTGGTGCGGCAAAGAACCTCAGCAGTTTCGCCAGTGAAGGGGCGGAATGCTGGATTGATAAGGATTTGGCCAAGTTAACGCAGCAAATGCATAAGGCAAATAAACCAATCGGTTTTATGTGCATTGCGCCTGCCTTGCTGCCGAAGTTATTGGATCAACAAGTGCGGCTGACCATTGGCAACGAGCCTGACCTTGGTGAAGTGATTGATGCCATGGGCGGTGAGCCGGTGATTTGCCCGGTTGATGACATCGTAGTGGATGCTGAGAACAAAGTGGTGACTACGCCGGCCTATATGCTGGCGAAATCGATCGCTGAGGCGGCCAGCGGAATTGATAAGCTGGTTTCACGGGTGCTGGATTTGACTGAATGAGAAAATCTGCGGGCAAATCGATTTTTTCCCGGCCCTGGTTTTGGCTGAAACGCGGATTAATTACGGTGTTTGGCGCGTGGCTACTGGGGATCGTCGTCTTCGCCTTTCTGCCAGTGCCTTTCTCTGCGGTAATGGTTGAACGGCAGGTTGGCGCCTGGCTGAGTGGCGATTTTGGCTATGTGGCGCATTCCGACTGGGTGTCGATGGACGATATTTCCCCGCAGATGGCGCTGGCGGTGATGGCGGCGGAAGATCAGAAATTCCCTGAGCACTGGGGGTTTGACGTGGCAGCAATTGAAAAGGCGCTTAGCCACAACGAACGGCGGCCAACACGCATCCGTGGTGCCTCTACGCTATCCCAGCAAACGGCGAAGAACCTGTTCCTGTGGGATGGCCGCAGCTGGCTGCGTAAAGGGCTGGAGGCCGGGCTGACATCGGGGATTGAGCTGGTGTGGACCAAGCGACGGATCCTGACGGTTTATCTGAATATCGTGGAGTTCGGCGACGGTGTATTCGGCGTGGAAGAAGCATCACAGCGCTTTTTCAATAAACCGGCCAAACGCCTGACGGCCTCAGAGGCGGCCTTGCTGGCGGCAGTATTGCCCAACCCGCATCGCTTCAAAGCCAATGCGCCTTCCGGCTACGTGGTACAGCGGCAGCAGTGGATCATGCGCCAGATGCGTCAGTTGGGTGGCGAAGGGTTTCTGAAAGAAAATAATCTGGATTGAGTGAGCTGATGCCCTCTCCGGTGGGAGAGGGCATCAGACCATTTTACTTCACATAGGTAAAGGCGGTGGTGACGTGTTTCACGCCGCCGACCTGGCTGGCAGTCTGCGCCGCAGACTGTGCTTCCTGTTGCGTGACCAGACCCAGCAGGAACACTTCACCATTTTCGGTGGTGACTTTCACATTGGATGACTTCACCGCATCGCTGGCGAGCAATTGTGAACGCACCTTGGTGGTGATCCAGGTGTCGGAAGACGCGGTACTCAGACTGACCGGTGTACCCTGGCGGACCTCGTTATACACTTCGGTAGTGCCTTCAACACCCATCGCAATCTGCTTGGCGCGGGCGGCCAGATCGGTACTCGGCGCCTGGCCGGTCAGCAGCACCTTACCCTGATAGGCAGTCGCAACCACCCGGGCATCTTTCTTCAACTGCTGATCTTTACTCAGGGCGTTTTCAACCCGGGCTTCCAGCGTGCCGTCGTCTACCTGAGTCCCGACGCTACGTGGGTCGGTGGCAGTTTTGGTGGCGACGGCGGCGCTGCCAACGACAACGCCTGCAATACAGCCTTGTAACAGCAGGGCGCTGGACAGCACTGCAAATGTGGCTTTCAGCTTCATTTCAGTTCCTTATTCATTCGTCCTGGTGGGGAAACAACGTACTATCTATCAGGTCGCATAGGCAATTTACGGTAAGCATATGCATCTCCTGAATACGTGCACTGCGGTGTGATGGAATGCGGATCTCGACATCCTGCTGGCCGAGCAAGCCGGCCAGTTCACCGCCGTCATAACCGGTCAGTGCGACAATCGTCATGTCGCGTGTCACCGCGGCTTCGACCGCTTTCACAATATCACGGCTGTTGCCGCGGGTGGAAATCGCCAGTAATACGTCGCCGGCATGGCCGAGCGCGCGCACTTGTTTGGCATAAACTTCGTCGTGCAGCCGATCGTTGGTGATCGCCGTCAGCACCACGTTATCGGCATTCAGCGCAATGGCCGGCAGGCTTGGACGCTCGGTTTCAAAGCGGTTGATCATGCTGGCGGCGAAATGCTGCGCGTTGGCTGCCGAGGTGCCGTTGCCACAGCACAGAATTTTATTACCGTTAAGTAAGGATTGAACCAGCGTCATCGCGGCACGCGAGATGGCGTCGGGCAAAGCCTCCGCCGCCGCAATCTGGGTTTGGATGCTTTCGGTAAAACAGGCTTTAATTCTATCCAGCACGTTGTATTAATCCACTAAGTCAAAGGGCCGGTCTGCACCGGTAAACCACGATTAATCCGCATTGAAGGCGTTGGGTATCCATTCTAACTGGTTACCGGTGATGGCCAAAACATCAAAACGGCAAGACGATGTGTCAAAACTGGCTCCGCGTCCCGCCAGCCAAACGGCGGCGGCATGCAGCAACCGCTGCTGCTTGCGATAGGTGACGCTGGCAGCTGCACCACCAAAAGCGTCACTGCGGCGGTAGCGGACTTCAACGAACACCCAGGTTTGACCATCGCGCATGATGAGATCGAGCTCACCGCCGCGCAGCGCCACATTGGCGGCGCAGAAGGTGAGCCCGGCGCGTTCCAGATAGTGACGGGCCTGTAACTCATAGCCCGCCCCTATGGCGCGTTGACTCAAGAGACCGGAACGACCGTGCCCTGACGGTATTGCAGCCAAGGCAGCTTTCTGTTGATCACACAGCCTGGCGCAGCGGTGAGTACGCCAGTGGTGCCAGAGACCTGGAAGCCAGGTAACTGGCGCATTTCAGCAAAGTGGTTGGACAATGTCCAGGCATCCATCCCCATTGCGTACAGACGCACCAGCGAATAATCGTTGCGGAACTGGCTACTTGCCTGCTGCAACAACTGCGGGTTAGCGCCGGCCAACAATGGAATATCGCTAAATTGCAGGCCTTCCATTTCCAGACGGAAGTCCGGGCCGGCACCGGCCTGGTAACTGCGGGAACTGGCGTACATTGCCGGCTTGCTGCGCGAGTTGGTGGCCATGTCGATCATCGGTTTGATCAGCGTCAACTGGGACTGGGTGGCGACGATATAGACCGAGTCTACGCTGCCACCGCTGGCTGCAGGCGTATCGCTCGGTGGTGCCGGAATAGTCAGTCCGGCGATGGTCACGGCCTGCGGCGCCGGTGCAGCGGAGATTGGCGTACCGGACATGCGAATGCCACCGCTGTTAACCATCTGGCGCAGCTCACTGGCGGAACCGATGCCTTGCTGCAGCACGGTTTGGCCACCCAGTTTTTGCCACTCCTGGTTAAAGGCTTTGGCAACGCGATCGCCGAAGGCACCGCGCGGGATCAGCAACAGCGGCTGCCGCTTCTGCTGTTCCCAAATGTGACGGGCTGCATCACGCGCTTCGTCTTCCGGTGAAAGCGCGAAGTAACAGATGTTCGGGTTATCTTTTGGCGTTTCCGGTTGATTGAGCGCCAGCACGTTCAGCGTAGTGGTGCTGCTGGCCAGTTGATCAACATTTTCTTTCAGCAGCGGGCCGACCACCAGGGTCGCGCCATCCTGCTGTGCCTGCGTCAGCAACGCGGCCAGCGGCTGGCTGGAGGTATCATACACCTTAATCTGTGCGTTAGCGGCCTGTGGCGGTGTAATTGGCGCAGTGGAAGGTGCAGAAGGCTGGGCGGCGGTCACCGGGGCTGCATCTGGTGCCGAGGTGCTTACTGCGCCATTGGCGTTTGGATCGGTTGATGCCGGCTGCGCTGCCTGCTCAGGTACGCTGGCGGGTTGCTGTTGCTGAACCGGGGTGGAAGGCGTGACACCATTTTTAGCCGCTTCAAAGCCTTTTTGGATCGCGTCGGCGAACACTTTGGCCTGGCCGTTCAACGGCAGCAGCAGGGCGATTTTCGACGTGGAAGCCTGGGTAAAGTTCAGCACTTGGTTCAACTGGGTCGGTAGCGTTTTTGCCGCCGGGTTCTGCGGATAGCGGTTCTGCCAGTCTTTAATCCCTGCCTTCAGCAGGTCAGGATCCTGTTTGTTGTCCTGATATACCCGCAGCAGATCCAGCCAGCCTTGCAGCACATTTTCATTGGCGTTGATCACCAGGCTGTTCATGTCCTGCGGCGTCAGTTGCAACAGCGACTGCCAGGTTTGATCCAGGTTGCTTTGATGCGCTTTCCCGGTCAGCAGTGGCTCTTGCGCAATGTAAGCACGGATCAGCGGCAGGGAAGGTTTGCCCTGATTGGCAGCGATCTGCGCCTGGTAGAAGCGCACCAACTGGTTGGCTGATAGCGAGCCGCTATCGATATGTCCCAACGTACTGCGAGCGCTGACGTAGCTTTTGTTCGCTACCTGCAGTTCAGCAGTCAGTAACTGGCTTTCCACCTGCTGCACGCTGCTGAGGTTTTTCGGCAGTTGTTTGAGCTGTTCACTGGCCTGCGGCAGTTTCCCTTCACGCAACAAGGCGCGAATAGCAAGTAATTGCCAGTCAGCCTTGTTATCATTGCTGCTTTGCTGCAGCTGCTGCAGATAGTAATCGGAACTGGCGCTCGCTTCGTCCTGTATATTGACAGGCGGCGTCTGTGGGGCCTGACTTGGACAGCCTGCAAGGAAAAGGGCTGCTGCGATAACTGCGGTAAGTCGGACAGGCTTTGAACGCCCTGCTTTGGTACGAACGAATGTTGAGGAAAGCATACTGTATCCAGTGATGTTTTTTTCAAGATGCTCAATATTAAATCGGCAACCCGGATGAAACAATGAATCAACACCAACAATCAGTCATTTCTGCATCAACGCTGTATGTGGTGCCCACCCCAATCGGCAATTTAGGGGATATTACCCACCGTGCGTTAGAGGTACTGAAAAGCGTTGATCTGATTGCGGCGGAAGACACGCGCCATACCGGGTTGCTGCTGCAACACTTTGCGATTAGCGCGCGGTTGTTTGCGCTGCATGACCATAACGAACAACAAAAGGCCGATCAACTGTTGGCGAAACTGCAGGAAGGCCAGAGCATTGCGCTGGTTTCCGACGCGGGTACGCCTTTGATCAACGATCCCGGTTATCACCTGGTGCGCCGTTGCCGCGAAGCCGGCATCCGTGTAGTACCGTTGCCCGGAGCCTGTGCGGCAACTACTGCACTCTGTGCCGCCGGTTTGGCTTCAGACCGCTTCTGCTACGAAGGGTTCCTGCCGGCGAAAACCAAGGGGCGTAAGGATACGCTGATGGCGCTGGCAGAGGAACCGCGTACGTTGATTTTCTACGAATCCACCCATCGCTTGCTGGAAAGTTTGCAGGACATGGTCACCGTCTGGGGGCCGCAACGTTATGTGGTGCTGGCGCGCGAGTTGACCAAAACCTGGGAGTCCATCACCGGCGCGCCGGTTGGCGAACTGCTGGCCTGGGTGCAGGAAGATGAAGTCCGTCGCCGTGGCGAAATGGTGCTGATCGTTGAAGGCCACAAGGCGCAGGAAGACGCATTGCCGCTCGAGGCGCTACGTACCCTGGCGTTGCTGCAAAAAGAACTGCCGCTGAAAAAGGCGGCGGCGCTGGCGGCAGAGATCCACGGCGTGAAGAAAAATGCGTTGTATAAATATGCTTTAGAGCAACAAGAACAGTAAAGCGGTTGACCTGCCGTGAGTGCAACGCTACTATCCGCGCCGGAGTTGACCAGACAGTCGCCGCTTCATTGCCGTCCCTTTCGGGGGAGACAGATGGAGGGGAGGAAAGTCCGGGCTCCATAGGGCAGGGTGCCAGGTAACGCCTGGGAGGCGCAAGCCTACGACTAGTGCAACAGAGAGCAAACCGCCGATGGCCCGCGCAAGCGGGATCAGGTAAGGGTGAAAGGGTGCGGTAAGAGCGCACCGCGCGACTGGCAACAGTTCGTGGCACGGTAAACTCCACCCGGAGCAAGGCCAAATAGGGGTTCACATGGTACGGCCCGTACTGAACCCGGGTAGGCTGCTTGAGCCAGTGAGCGATTGCTGGCCTAGAGGAATGACTGTCCACGACAGAACCCGGCTTACCGGTCAACTCCCTCTATAAAGAAAACCCCGCGTGACGCAAGTTACGCGGGGTTTTTTCCTTTCTGGATGCCTATCACACCGGCAAATCGATCAGCAGTGCACGCAGCGGTGTCTCGGCACGGATAGTCAGTCGGTTTTCTTCGTGGATAAACGCCCCATCGCCGCAGGTCAGGTGTTGGCTGTCGTTGCGCTCGCCATGGGCTTCAATGGTGCCGTGGATCGATTGCAGGTACGCCCGCGGCCCGTTGAGCGCCAGCGTTTGCTGTTCGCCCGGTTGCAAATCCAGATGATGGATCCACGCCTGTTGGCGCAGCTGCAGGCTGCCCTGAGCACCGTCCGGAGAGGCCAGCAGCGTCAGCCCGGCCTCTGGCAACATCAGGCGCTGTACGCGTTCGTTGTTGCGCTCTGGGCAGGCATCCAGCCACAGCTGCAAACGGGTCAGCGGCGTGTCGCTGCTGATATTCTGCTCGCTGTAGCTCAGTCCCGGCTGGGTAGCCAGCAACAAAGCTTCACCGGCCTTGGCGCTGACCGTATTACCGTCGTTGTCGCGGTATTCCGCTTTACCCTGCAGGATTAAATTCAGGATATCCACGCTGGGGTAGGTGCGTGGCTGGAACGACGCACCCGGAGCCAGCACTTCCTGATTTAACACCCGCAGTGAGGCGTAGCCCATCAGCTTGGGATCGAAGTAGTGTCCAAAAGAAAAGGTGTAGCGAGCCTGCAGCCAACCAAAGTCAGCTTGCCCGCATTGTTGTGCTGTTCTGCATGTAATCATGGCAATCGGCTCTCTAAATTCATTATCTAGATGGTAAGCATCTGGACGGCGGATTGTTAGCCAGTTAATCTGGTCGGCATATTCAAATTTCCTGACAGAGAGATTCGATGGCCAGAGATCGGGCGTTAACGCTTGAAGCGTTAAGGGTTATGGATGCGATCGACCGACGTGGCAGCTTCGCTGCGGCAGCCGATGAACTGGGGCGCGTGCCTTCGGCGCTCAGCTATACCATGCAAAAATTGGAAGAAGAATTGGACGTGGTGCTGTTCGACCGTTCAGGCCACAGAACCAAGTTCACCAACGTTGGGCGTATGCTGCTGGAACGTGGGCGGGTGTTGCTGGAAGCCGCAGACAAGCTGACCACCGATGCTGAAGCGCTGGCACGCGGCTGGGAAACCCATCTGACTATCGTCAGTGAGGCGCTATCGCCACCGAGCAAACTGTTTCCGCTGGTCGACAAGCTGGCGCTGAAGGCCAACACTCAGGTATCGATCTTTACCGAGGTGCTGGCCGGTGCCTGGGAACGACTGGAGCAGGGACGCGCCGATATCGTTATCGCTCCGGACATGCATTTTCGTGCGTCGTCCGAAATCAACACCCGTAAGCTGTACAAGGTGATGAGCGTGTATGTAGCCGCCCCGAACCATCCTATCCATCTGGAGCCGGAGCCATTGTCCGAAATGACACGGGTGAAATACCGTGGCATAGCCGTAGCGGATACCGCACGTGAACGTCCGGTGTTGACCGTGCAATTGCTGGATAAACAGCAACGTCTGACGGTTAGCACCATTGAAGACAAGCGCCTGGCTTTGCTGGCCGGTTTGGGCGTGGCGACCATGCCTTACCCGATGGTCGAGAAAGACATCGAAGAAGGGCGTTTACGCGTGGTGGGGCCGGAATACAGCCGCGAGGCCGATATTATTATGGCCTGGCGACGTGACAGCATGGGGGAGGCGAAAGCCTGGTTCCTGCGCGAAATCCCGCGGCTGTTCGCTCAACTGGAACGCCAGTAACATTCCCCCTCGCCATTAAGCAAAGGGGGGAGTGCGTTAACCGAAACGCCGGTCGCGGCCGTGCGGCTCGTCCAGATCCTGCGCCGGCCCGATGGAAATAATGCCGTGAGGATTGATGGTGGCGTGGCTGCGGTAATAGTGATTGCGGATGTGCGGCAGGCTGACCGTTTCGGCAATGCCCGGCATTTGGTAGATATCACGCAGGAAGCCGTACAGGTTGAGATAATCGCTGATGCGGTGTTTGTCGCATTTAAAGTGGGTGACATACACCGGATCGAAGCGTATCAGCGTGGTCCACAGGCGCAGATCGGCCTCAGTCAGGCGATCGCCCGTCAGGTAACGCTGTTGTCCCAGTATTTGCTCCAGTCGTGCCAGCGCTTCAAATACCCCGTTCACCGCTTCGTCATAGGCTTCCTGGCTGGTGGCAAAACCGGCCTTGTAGACGCCATTATTCACCTGGTCATAAATCCAACCGTTCAGTTCATCAATTTTTCCGCGCAGCTCGGTGGGGTAATAGTCACCGGCGCGTGCGCCAACACCATCAAATGCGCTGTTGAACATGCGAATGATATCGGCGGACTCATTGCTGACGATGGTTTGTTGCTGTTTGTCCCACAGCACAGGCACCGTCACGCGGCCGGTGTAATGTTTGTCGGCACGCAGATAAAGCTGATAGAGGAAGTCTGAGTGGTACAGGCTGTCGCCGGTGGCTTCAGGGAAGTCGGTGCCGAAGGTCCAGCCATTTTCCAGCATCAGCGGATGCACCACGGAAACCGGAATGAGTGACTCCAGCCCTTTCAATTTGCGCATCAGCAGGGTGCGGTGTGCCCAGGGGCAGGCGAGGGAAACGTACAGGTGATAACGATCTTTCTCCGCTTGAAAACCTCCAACTCCGTGTTCGCCCGGCTGACCGCCTGTGGTCACCCAATTGCGGAACTGAGAGGTTGAGCGTTTGAAACGGCCTCCGGTGGATGAGGTGTCATACCAGATGTCTTGCCAAACGCCATCGACGAGTTGTCCCATGAGAGTCTCCTTCGTGTCCGAGTGAAAAAGCAGAAGGGCCCGACATGCGGGCCCCTGAGTCGGTGTTAAAACCTTACCACTTTTTGTTCAAAAGACGGTCGATGCTGAAACCGCCTGGGCCGGCAACGGCCAGTACGATGAAGCCGCCGGCGATGGTCAGGTTCTTCATGAACATCAGCTGGTTTACGCCATCCGCAAAGTTAGTATGGAACAGTAACGCGGTCAGGATGGTAAAACCGGCGGTGAACAGTGCCACGGTGCGGGTCAGGAAACCGAACAAAATTGCCAGACCGCCGCCAAATTCCAGCAGGATGGTCAGTGGCAGCAAGAAGCCAGGTACGCCCATCGATTGCATATATTGTTGGGTGCCTGCATAGGCATCACCCATTTTGCCGTAGCCTGCCACGATAAACAGGATTGGCATCAGAATACGAGCAACCAGCAAACCTGCATCTTCTAATTTTTTCATCTTCTACTCCAAAGTGATTTTTGTTTGCCAGTTTTGGCGTTTGTCATGTTAGTGAGCGGTATGCCGGGTCTCTGACCCTGTCCTGCCCGTTTTGTCTTGATGGAGTGAATGTTAATCGCGAAGCAAACGCTTTGTTAGCAAGTAATACTGTCGTATTTTTTCAAAAAAACTGAATCTTTAGCCTGCTAATAAATCGTGGGGAATCAGAAAGTTGCCCAGCCTTCACCGGCAGAAACGCAAAGTCTCTGTGAAAAGGCGGGCAAAACATCGGAAGTATTGATGGAATTGTGGAGGGTTACTTGCTGGAAAAAGTTTTCTGGATCAAGCGGATAGTACCAAAGGCACCAAAAGCGCGGCGTGACCAGCGAATCAGCTTGCTGGGATGGCGGATGCCGTACAACGCCATCACGCTGGAGCCGACCACCAGATATTTACGCAGGCCGAAAAGGGTTTGCCAACCGCGATCGATGCGTTCGGTCTTTTCCAGCCACAGGGTTTTGTTTTCGGCGAGATCCAGCCTTTGCTGCTGGATCTTGCGAATCAACTTCTCTTTTCTCCATTCCAGATAGCGGCGGCGATTCATTTTTCACCTTCCAGCTCGGAACGGTCGATTTCCAACTGCTTGCGTGTCGCACCCAGCAGCGTGGAGCGGCGGGCTTTGACCAGTGTCCAGATAGCGCCAACCACGGCCAGGAACAACAGCACCCCGGTAGTCGCACCTAATGCCATCACACGGTAAACAGGATCGATAGCCCAGAAAATCAGGATCAGCAGGCTCATCAGGCCGAATGCGGTGAAGAGCAGGGTCATGCCGGCCATAATCAGCAACTGAATGAGGTTGGCTTTCTCCTCTTCCAGCTCGACCACGGCCAGGCGAACCCGGGTTTCCACCATACCGACCAGAATAGTGATGATGCGCTGAGCGACATCCAGGACCCCTTTAGCGGGGCCCTGTGCACGAACTTGCGGTTGTTCTGCCATAATTAGCGGCGCGCTAGCAGAACGCCCAGCACTACGCCGACCGCAGCGCCGATACCGATACCGGTCCACGGATTATCACGAACGTAATCATCCGCCTGGCCAGCGATTTGTTTGGTCTGGGAAGCAATCTTGTCCCCGGCATCGCTCAGACGTACGCGGGTATCTTTCAATGCGCTTTCGGCTTTGGAACGCAGCTTTTCCAGTTCAGCTTTTGGCTTATCGGTGGAGGAGTTCAACACCTCTTCCAGCGTATCGGCTAAGGATTTAAGTTCAGCGCGTAAGTTTTCTGCATTTGAATCATGTGCCATGTGATTATTCCTTAACGTTAACTTCGACAGACTTTCAACATAGCGGATTTTTTCGCCGGAGCAAAGGGCGGATGGGTAGCTGATATCACTAAGCATCCATTTTATACACAATAAAAATCCCGTGTGGCGTGGCTCTCAGCGATAAATCCGCTGGTGTAAAAAAATTATTCCGCCTGAGCCTGTTTCAGCTCGGCTTGAGCTTCAGCCAGCTTTTTCTGCTTCTTGGCCACTTTCTCCAGGTTGCCGGTCTGCTGGGCTTCTTTCAGCTCCTGCTGACGCTCGGCAACCTTGCTTTGTTTCTCATCGATTTTTTTCTGACGATCGGCCTGCAGGCTGGCTGGTGTGCAATGGGTTTGCACCTCGCTCAATGCCGTCTTCAGCCCGGCCACACGTTGAGTATTGCCGTGTTGGGTGGCGTAATCGATCTGCTTTTGAATTTCTTGCGCCTTGGTCACACAGCCGTTTTCTGCTGCGAACGACAGTGCCGGTAGGGCGAATAATGGGAGAGCCAGTAAAATGGCTGGGCGTAATTTCATACTATCAGTTCCTTATTAATGGGATGCATTGGCATGCATCCTCTGTTCCTGACTGCCCAAAAAGGCAGTGCGACAGGAGTCTACGCAGCTGACTGACGCTAACCTTTAGCATAGTCACAGATCACGCAGACCCCCAAAGAATCCGCCCCAGTTCGGTGGTGATCGGTGATTAATTGAACAGGGAGCGCAAATGAAAGGAAAACCCTTCATATGAAGGGGGTATTATCCCAGATTGAGTGGGGCGCGTGCAAATTCACGCACCCAATGGGTAGGCACAGGGGATTCGCTCAGGGCGATGATGTAGCCCGGCGGTAGAATGTTTTGTAATGCTTCGCGCGCCAGCAACTGTTGTTCCGGCGAGTCCAGACGGATCACCAGGCCATCGCCTTCCGGGGTGATGCTTTTGATGCGAATGCCGCGCTGATCCAGCCTTTGGTAGACATAAAAACCGTCAGGCAGCGAAAGGCCTTGCTGGCCTGCGCGGATGCGCAGTTCGCTTTCGGTACGCACCATGCAGGGCACCAACAGCGTGGCGAGCGCCAGCAAAGCTAGCGCAATCAGCAACACGTACTGCCAGCGCGGGCGCTTGGTCATCACGCCCCTTTCCCCTGATCCTGGCTATCGGCGCGTTTCTTGCGCCACAGTACGATCAACGAGCCGACCAGCCCGACCACCAGCAACACCAATGGCAGTAGCATCAGGCAGAACATCAACTGGTCTTCATACTTGCGGAACACCGGGGTTTTGCCCAGTGCAAAGCCCAGCGAGGTGAGGATCACTACCCACAGCAGACCGCTCATCCAGTTAAAGAACTGGAAACGTGCGTTGCTCAGGCCGGAGAGGCCGGCAATGGTCGGCAGCAGAGTGCGGACAAACGCCAGGAAACGACCGACCAGCAGAGCGGAAAGCCCATGGCGGTGGAACAACTGATGGGCGCGCTGATGATAGTGAGCCGGCAGATGGGATAGCCAGCCCTGCACGGTTCGGGTATTACCGAGCCACTTGCCCTGTATGTAACTGACCCAGCACCCCAGACTGGCGGCGACGGTGAGGATAAAAATGGTGAGCGGGAAATTCATGGTGCCTTTGGCGATCAGCACGCCAACCAGGATCAGCAGGCTGTCACCCGGCAGAAACGCCGCCGGCAACAGGCCATTTTCCAGGAACAGGATCAAAAACAGCAGGCCGTAGAGCGTCCAAACCAGCGAAGGGTTCGCCAGCGTCTCAAAATCCTGCTGCCATAAGGCATGTAACAGTTCTTTAATGATGTCCATCCGGTGTTCCTAAAACGTCATTGTTTGTTTTTGTCTCAGCGGCGGATCGGGAGTGGGCGCAAAGCGCGCGGGCGATCCTGGCTGCTGATAATGATGAAACGGCGTTGCTTTTTAGTGGTTTCTAATCGGTGCGACACCGGTCAAGAGTGGTAAGTCAGCGTGCCACGATAAAGCATATTACTTTCTTTCCAGCCACCCAGCCTGTTTTGCTGCTGTGAGGTATGCAGCGTCCAGTTGATCTGGGCAAGCCGGTTTGGCGCAGGTGATTTCTGGCGCGGGAGTCGAGTACTGTGACCCAACTCTGTGGCTAACGAATAAACCGGCAGCAGTTGGGCGGGGGCGGGTAGCGAGCCGGGGTAAGAATGTACCCGCGGCAGCAGCAGCGGCATTTTACCTGGCGCTTTACGTCGCAGTTCTGCCGGTGACCGGTAAACCGGGTCATCAGGGGAAAACACCGACTCGGCGAGCGATGGCTGACCGTTCTGTGCTGTGGGAATAGCTTTGGAAGACGCCGCGCATAGCTTTTGGCCGGAGACCGAACCGGTCCAGCAAAAAAGAGCAATAAGCATGGCAAACAACCAGCGCATGTATTCGCGTCCCGCCCCGTAGCAGAGGGTAAAAAGTGGCTCAACTTTACCAAAATAGCACGATTGGCAACAGGGAAATCTACGTTGCCAGCGGTGAAATACTACACGGCAAATCGCCGTTCAGGCATCGATTCAGCGGATTTTACAATACCTGACATAACACTACGGTTTTTGACCGCCTGAGCTATTTATTTTCTGCGGCCACGCCGTCCAGATGAACCACCGGATTATCGGCGAACAGATAGCGGTCAGCGTTATATTCAAAATCGTCGCTGGTGGCGTTGAACAGCATTTGCTTGGTATTTTCCAGATGCTGCCACATGGCCAGTTTGGCGGCGTAAGGATCTTTACGTATCAATGCTTTGAGGATCTGATCGTGATCGTCACACCAGCTGGCGATTGAACGGTGGTCGATATGCTCGTGCAGTTTGATCCAGTAAGGGTTATTTACGCGCTGGACCCACATTTTTTCCACGATGGTGGCCATCGCCGTGTTCTGGGTAGCCAGGGCCACCTGAACATGGAATTTCAGATCCCACTGGGAATCACGGAAGCGATCTTCTTTACGCGCCTGTTCCTGGATCTCCATCAACTGAACAATGTCCTGTTTGGTGACCTGGGTGGCGGCGAATTCGGCAATGTTGCTCTCGATCAACTGACGTGCCTGCAGCAGTTCAAACGGCCCGGCGGTGGCAAACTCAATGCTGTCGCCCGGCACCACCAGATTTTTTTGGTGGTTGGACATCACGTGGATCCCGGAGCCTTTGCGCACGTCAACATAGCCTTCCACTTCCAGCATGATGATCGCCTCCCGCACGACGGTGCGGCTGACGTTCATCTCTTCGGCAATATAGCGTTCGGCCGGCAGTTTATCGCCCACCGGGTACCGGCCGCTTTCAATACGCTGCTTAAGTTCGGCGGCCAGTTGCTGATACAGGCGTCTGGTTTCAGTGAATTCCATAGTGAATGCTCTTAGGGTAGAGAGGGGCGCGTAACCATGGATTTGTTATACCACTTATCCGGCAGAGCTACCAGTGGCTGCGGGGAACGCCCGGCACGGTGGCCGGGCGGTGGGATTAACTGCGTACTGGATCTGCTTGCAGTGGATCTTCCTCTGGCTGCGAAGCTGGCCGATTTTGCAGGATGGTCCAGATGGCGATGGCACCGAGAATATCGAATACCGACAGCGCGGCGAACAGCGGGCTGAAGCCCAGGGTATCAGCCAGCGCACCGACCACCAGGGCAAACAGGGTGCTGGCGGTCCAGGCTGCCATGCCGGTCAGGCCGTTGGCGGTGGCCACTTCGTTGCGACCAAATACGTCTGAAGAAAGGGTAATCAGTGCGCCAGACAGCGCCTGATGGGCAAAACCACCGACGCACAGTAGCGCGATAGCCACATAAGGGCTGGTAAACAAACCGATCATGCCGGGGCCAATCATTAGCACCGCACCCATAGTGACCACCAGTTTGCGTGACACAATCAGGTTGACCTTAAAGTGCTTTTGGAAAAACGGTGGCAGATAGCCACCAACGATACAGCCGAGATCGGCGAACAGCATCGGCATCCAGGCGAACATGGCGATCTCTTTCAGGTTAAAACCATAGGCTTTGAACATGAATAACGGGATCCAGGCATTGAAGGTCCCCCAGGCAGGCTCTGCCAGAAAACGCGGTAGCGCGATACCCCAGAACTGGCGGTTGCGCACAATCTGCCAGGCGGACATTTTCTTGGCGTTGTCGGTTTGGTGCTGCGCTTCCTGGCCCTCCAGGATGTAATCGCGTTCCTCACTGCTGAGTTTCTTCTGGTCTTTCGGGTGTTTATAGAAAATCAGCCAACAGATGGCCCAAATCAGGCTTAGCACGCCGGTGATGATAAACGCCATTTCCCAACTGTGTGCCACTATGGCCCAGACCACCAGCGGCGGAGCGAGCATGCCGCCGATCGACGAGCCGACGTTGAAGTAGCCAACGGCAATTGAACGCTCTTTGGCCGGGAACCACTCGCTGCTGGCCTTGAGTCCGGCGGGGATCATCGCCGCCTCTGCCATGCCAACGGCGCCGCGTGCCAGTGCCAGACCGCCCCAACTGTTGGCGAGTGCCGTGCCCATACAAAACAGCGCCCACAGAATGGCGAACATGGCATATCCCACCTTGGTACCCAATACGTCCAGTACGTATCCCGCCACCGGCTGCATCAGGGTGTAACAGGCGGAATAGGCCGCGACGATGTATGAGTATTGCTGCGTGGTGATATGTAAGGTGCCTTCCAGCGTCGGTGCAGCCACGGCGATGGCGTTACGCGTCAGGTAGCCCAGCACGGTGCCGATGGTCACCAGCCCGATCATGTACCAGCGTAACCCTTTAATTTTACGCATCAAAAATATCTCCCAGTCTTCAATTGGCGACGCTTGGATGGCGACAGCGTTTAAGGGGCGATCCCTTTTCGTTGTTCTGCGTCGGCCTGTCCGTCACCGGCGTTTTCCCGCCGCATGAACGACTGGGTGGCGAGACAATAACTTGTCATACAGATTTAAAAGTTGAGTGATATCACAAAAGCCATTTTTCAATTGGGCAATACTGTTTGTCGTATAATTATGCGATTCAGGCGGCTTTTTGCCGTAAAACTGCCGGTTGATGGCCATTTAGGGGCGGCAGAGCCAAAGCTGAGGGTGATATTTTGCTGGACGCTCAGTGGAATTGGTGTGATAACTTTGTCGCATTGGGCACGGTGCCGAACGGCAATCAAGGTGAGGAGCCAGATATGGCGACGTTTTTAAACGAAGATTTTCTGTTGGGCAGCGAGTTTGCCCGGCGTTTGTATCATGACTATGCGGCAGATCAGCCGATCTTTGACTACCACTGTCATTTACCTCCGGAGCAGATCGCCGAGAACACCCGCTTCAAAAATTTATATGAGATTTGGCTAAAGGGCGATCACTATAAATGGCGGGCGATGCGTACCAACGGTGTGGCTGAGCGACTGTGTACCGGTGATGCCGGCGATCGTGAAAAGTTCGATGCCTGGGCCGACACCGTGCCGCACACCATAGGTAACCCGTTGTACCACTGGACCCATCTGGAGCTGCGTCGCCCATTCGGGATTACCGGCACGCTGCTTTCCCCAACGACGGCGGACGATATCTGGCAGCGCGGTAACGCCTTGCTGGCGCAGGACGATTTCAGGGCGCGCGGCATCATGCAGCAAATGAATGTGAAGATGGTCGGTACTACCGACGATCCGATCGACGACTTGCGCCACCATAAAGCCATTGCGGCTGACAGTAGCTTCGATATCAAGGTGTTGCCAAGCTGGCGACCGGACAAAGCGTTCAATATCGACGCACCGGGTTTCAATGATTATCTGCAAAAACTGGAAGCAGCAGCGGATATCAATATCGGCCGTTTTAGCGCGCTGTGTGACGCGCTGAAAAAACGCATGGATCATTTTACCGCCCATGGCTGCAAAGTGGCTGACCATGCGCTGGACGTGGTGGTGTATGGCGAAGCGGACGAAAGCACATTGGACGCGATTTTAACGGCGCGCCTGAGTGGCAAGCTGCCGACGCCGGAGCAGAGCGCCCAGTTCAAAAGCGCGGTGCTGCTGTTCCTGGCCGCCGAATATCAACGTCGTGAATGGGTACAGCAGTATCACATTGGTGCGCTGCGTAATAATAACAGCCTCATGCTGGCTAACGTCGGCCCGGATATCGGCTTCGACTCGATTAACGATCGGCCGCTGGCGGAGCCGCTTTCTCGCCTGCTGGACGCCCAGTCACGTCAGGGTGGGCTACCGAAAACCATTCTGTATTGCCTAAACCCGCGCGACAACGAAGTGATCGGCACCATGGTCGGCAACTTCCAGGGCGAGGGTACGCCGGGCAAGATGCAGTTTGGCTCCGGCTGGTGGTTCAACGATCAAAAAGACGGTATGCAACGGCAGATGACACAGCTGGCGCAGTTGGGCCTGCTGAGCCGTTTTGTCGGCATGCTGACCGACAGTCGCAGTTTCCTGTCTTATACCCGCCATGAATACTTCCGCCGCATCCTTTGCCAGATGATTGGTGGCTGGGTGGAGAACGGGGAAGCGCCGGCGGATATCACTCTGCTGGGTGAGATGGTGAAAAACATTTGCTTCGACAATGCCAAAAACTATTTTGCCATTGAACTGGCGTAGCCGTTGCCCGAGGTGGGTTTATGCAAAGCATGGTAAAAATTCATTCGCTGGATAATGTCGCGGTAGCGCTGCGCGATCTGGCTGCCGGTGAAACGCTGGCGCTGGAGACACAGACTATTGAGCTTGTGCAACCAGTGACGCGCGGGCACAAGTTTGCGCTGCAGCCGATTGCCGTCGGTGAGGCCATCACCAAGTACGGTTTGCCTATCGGTCATGCGTTGGTAGCCATAGCGCTGGGTGAACATATTCACTCGCAAAATGCCAAAACCAACCTGAGCGATCTCGACAGCTATCAGTATCAACCCGCTTTCCCGACGCTGCCGCCACAGGCTGCGGATCGTGAGGTGCAGCTTTACCGCCGTAACAGCGGGGAGGTGGGGATCCGCAACGAACTGTGGATCGTGCCGACCGTTGGCTGTGTCAACGGCATTGCCCGGCAAATCCAACAGCGTTTTCTGAAGGAAACTCAGGACGCGCAGGGGATCGACGGTGTGCACTTGTTCAGCCACCCGTTTGGTTGCTCGCAACTGGGTCAGGATCACGAGAACACGCGCACCATGCTGCAAAACATGGTGCGCCATCCGAACGCCGGGGCGGTGTTGGTGATTGGCCTCGGGTGCGAGAACAATCAGGTGGATGTCTTCCGCAGTACGCTGGGCGCTATCGATGAGCAACGGGTGCGCTTTATGGTGTGCCAGCAGCAGGACGATGAGGTCGAAGCCGGGTTGGAGCAGTTGTATGCGCTGTATCAGGTGATGCGCAACGATCGCCGCCAGCCGGGCAAGCTGAGCGAGTTGAAGTTCGGATTGGAGTGCGGCGGGTCGGACGGCCTGTCGGGCATTACCGCCAACCCACTGCTGGGGCGTTTTTCTGATTACCTGATCGCCAATGGCGGCACCACGGTGCTGACCGAAGTGCCGGAAATGTTTGGTGCCGAGCGGATCCTGATGAGCCGCTGTCGCGATCAGGCGACCTTCGAGAAGACCGTCAGCATGGTGAACGACTTCAAACAGTACTTCATCGCCCATAATCAGCCGATTTATGAAAACCCATCACCGGGCAACAAAGCCGGTGGTATTACCACGCTGGAGGAGAAATCTCTCGGCTGCACGCAGAAAGCCGGACAGAGTCAGGTGGTAGACGTGCTCAAATATGGTGAACGCCTGCGGCAACCCGGATTAAACCTGCTCAGTGCGCCAGGCAATGACGCGGTAGCGACCAGCGCGCTGGCCGGTGCCGGCTGTCATATGGTGCTATTCAGCACCGGACGCGGCACGCCTTATGGCGGTTTTGTGCCAACGGTAAAACTGGCGACCAACAGCGAACTGGCGGCGAAGAAACCCCACTGGATCGATTTTGACGCTGGTCGGCTTATCCACGGCACCCCGATGGAAAGTCTGCTGGAGCAGTTTGTCGACCTGATCGTGGCGATTGCCAATGGCCAGGCGGCACGTAACGAAGTGAATGATTTCCGTGAGTTGGCGATTTTTAAAAGCGGGGTGACCTTGTAGGGCAGTGGTATCGAGACCAAAAAAAGGCGCTCGATAACGAGCGCCTTGTCGAGTAAGCCTGGAAATTAACGCACCTTCAGCGGATCTTCATCTGCCAAACGTTGGTCTTCTGCCTGACAGGCTGCGGCAGTAAACAGTACGTCGGTAGAAGAGTTCAGTGCGGTCTCGGCGGAGTCTTGCAGCACGCCGATGATAAAGCCGACGGCGACTACCTGCATGGCCACGTCGTTCGGAATACCGAACATGTTGCACGCCAATGGGATCAGCAACAGCGACCCCCCGGCCACACCTGAAGCGCCACAGGCGCAGACGGCAGCCACGATGCTCAGCAGCAGTGCGGTCGGCACGTCAACCGGGATCCCCAGAGTATGCACCGCCGCCAGCGTCAGCACGGTAATGGTGATCGCTGCACCGGCCATATTGATGGTCGCGCCCAATGGGATAGAAACCGAATAGGTGTCTTCGTTCAGATTCAGCTTTTTGCACAGCTCCATATTCACTGGAATATTGGCGGCCGAGCTGCGGGTGAAGAACGCGGTCACGCCACTTTCACGCAGGCAGGCGAACACCAGTGGATAAGGGTTGCGGCGGATTTTCCAGTAAACGATCAGCGGGTTCAGCACCAGCGCCACCAGCAACATACAGCCGATCAGCACCACCAGCAGTTGAGCATAGCCCCACAGCGCACTGAAGCCGGTTTCTGCCAGAGTCGAAGCCACCAGGCCGAAGATGCCGAGCGGGGCGCAGCGGATCACCGCACGAACCACCATGGTAACGGCATGTGACAGATCGTTAATCAGTGATTTGGTGGTGTCAGAGGAGTGGCGTAGTGCCAGCCCCAGGCCCACAGCCCAGGCCAGAATACCGATATAGTTAGCGCTAATCAGCGCCTGGAACGGGTTGGCAACCACGCTCAATAGCAGGCCTTTCAGCACTTCAACAATACCGCCCGGTGGGTTGATGTCGGTATTGCCGGCTACCAGTGCCAGATTGGACGGGAACATAAAGCTGAGTACCACCGCCACCAGCGCCGCAGCGAAAGTGCCCAGCAGGTAGAGGAACAGGATCGGCCGGATATTGGTTTTCTGCCCGTGTTTGTGATTGGCGATTGAGGCCATAACCAACACCAGTACCAGTACCGGTGCCACTGCTTTCAGTGCGCCAACGAACAGCGCGCCCAGCAAGCCGACTGCCGAAGCTGCTGCCGGTGAGACCAGTGCAACGATAATACCGGCCACCAGGCCGACCATGATTTGTTTGACCAGACTGCCCTGAGTGATTTTCTGTAATAGTTTTTGCATAGTGCTTTTTCTTCCCGATGATGTTGCTTACAGCTTTATCTCGGCGGGAACCTCGCCGGACAACTTTTATTTGAATCTGTAACCAGGTGTGTTTGCCAAATCAGTATTCAGCAAACCAAAGGGGTTGGAAAGGGCCAGCGGTGAAATTCTGAGGGCGGATCAACTCTTGATAACATACTAGTTACATTTGTGTGATCGCAATAACGTTTGGTGTTTTAGGCGAATTGCCAAACAATCACGGGGCGGCAAGCCGCCCGGATAACAGATTATGGTGCTTTATTATTCGCCAGGCGGTCATTCCGGCGGTTCACCCAGGCGTTGATCAACAGCGTCAGCGTCAGGATACTGGCGACGACACCGAGCGAAACACCGATCGGGATGTGGAATAAATCAATAATCAGCATTTTGACGCCGATAAACATCAGGATCAGCGACAGGCCGTATTTCAGCATCGAGAAGCGTTCTGCCACGTTAGCCAGCAAGAAGTACATGGCGCGCAGGCCCATGATGGCAAACAGGTTAGAGGTCAGGACGATGAACGGATCGGTGGTCACGGCAAAGATCGCCGGGATGCTGTCGACCGCAAAGATCACATCGCTCAGTTCTACCAGGATCAGCACCAGCACCAGCGGCGTAGCAAACAGCAGGCCGTTGCGACGCACGAAGAAGCGCTCACCTTCCAGATTATCGGTCATGCGCAGATGGCTGCGCAGCCATTTCACCAGTGGCTTGTCGCCAATCGCCGCGCCATCTTCCTTCGCCAGCGCCATCTTGATACCGGTAAACAGCAGGAAAGCGCCGAACAGGTACAGCAGCCACTGGAATTGGGTCACCAGCCAGCTACCGGCGAAGATCATGATGGTACGCAGTACGATCGCGCCCAGTACGCCAAAAATCAGCACCCGGCGTTGCAGGTTTGCCGGCACGGCAAAGTAGCTGAACAGCATCAGCCAGACAAAGACGTTATCTACCGCCAGCGCTTTTTCGATCAGATAGCCGGTGAGGAAGGCCAGCGCTTGGGTGTCGGCAACTTCACGCCCGGCGGTTTGGTTCAGGTAGTACCAGAAACCCAGGTTGAACAGCAGAGAAAGGCTGACCCACACCAGCGACCAGCTGGCGGCCTGCTTCAGCGTCATGGTATGTGCGCCTTTGCGGCCCTGCAGCAGCAGGTCAATTGCGAGCATCACAACTATGATGGCGGCAAAGCTGCCCCATAACCAAGGTGTGCCAACGGTATTCATCATCAGTGGTATCCTTCAAAAACAAAAACGGCCAACGTCGGAAGACGCTAGCCGCTCTTATGAACGCTGCAAGCAAACCTCGCCTTCCGGCAAGGTCTCACTTACAACGTTGATGAAGGTGCACCTTGGTGCTCCCTGACATCAGGTTGCCCGGTAACCGGGTGCTTGCGCACCGTAATGACGATTAACCGGCAATGAAGTTACTCCCCTTTGCACGGCAGAAAGTAATGCAAAATGTGTCAGCGGTCAACGTTTATTGCGTTACCCGGCCAGGGCTTTTTGCGCACCCAGGCTGACGACAAACCCCTGCAACAGCAGCCGGCTGAACGGCGTATCGCTAACCTGCTGTTGCTTAAGCTGATACTCCGCCTGTTGCTGCGGATACAGCTCGCCAAGCCAGCTCAGATACTGGTGCATCACCGCGCCGTTAAACTCGGGGTGGAACTGAGTGGTCAACACGTTATCGCCATAGCTGAGGATCTGATAGGCATCCTGCTGCGAGCGTGCCAGCACGACGGCCCCGGCAGGGGGCGTCAATACGCTCTGCGAGTGGATCAGATTGGCCTTGAAGCGCGGCGGCAGCATCGCCATCCGCCGGTCATGGGCGGCGGCGGGCAACAGTTCTATCTCCAGCGTACCCACTTCCATGCCCTGCGGGTGATAGCCAACTTCCCCACCAAGCGCATAGGCCAGCAGCTGGTGGCCATAGCAAGCACCAAAAATCGGCAGTTTGATCAGCATCGCCTGACGCAGCCATTCGGCGGCCTGTTCGCTCCACGGCAGTTGCTCGGTCACCATTGCCGGTGAACCGGTGATCACCACGCCAGAGTAATTTTGCGGTGGCAGCGGTTGTTCGCCAGCAGGCAGATGCACGACCTGTACACGATCGGCGTCGATATTCCCCTGTTGCAGGAACATGCCATCAAAATTGGCTTTTTCCCGGCGAATAGCCTCTGGTGCGTCGCCGGTTTGCATCAGTAATAACGGTTTCATGTCATTCTCCGTCGGCAGGGAACACTACGCCGGTCTGGCGGCGGATTTCGGTCAACAGGCGGGCGATAATCAACGAGTTTTCCAGCCCCGGATGCTCCACCTGCCGTTTCTCCACCAGTTCGGCGAAGACTTGCGCTTCGTACAGCATGGTATTGATATGCTGGGGCTGGGTCAGATCCTGACGTTGGCCACCGCGTGGCGTCAGGACTACGCCCTGACACTCCGAAATTTTCTCAATCACCAGTGTGCCTTCTTCGCCCTGGATCTCGCTCGGAATATCCGAGTTGCTGACCTTGGAGTGGGAGAGGGTCACATCGAAGTCGCCGTAGTTGAGGCAGGCGGTGCCGTGCGCATCAACGCCGGTATCCAGCAAGCTGGCGCTGGCGATCACCGATTTTGGCTCGCCAAACAGCGCCACGGCACTGGCCAGGCAGTAATAACCAATGTCCATAATTGAACCATTGGAAAACTGTGGATTGAAGGTGTTTGGATTTTCACCGGCCAGATAGCGTGGGTAGCGTGAAGAGTATTGGCAGTAGTTGATAAAGGCTTTACGCAAACGGCCGATTTTCGGCAGCGTCTGCTGCAAGGTCAGGAAATTGGGCAGGTGGGCGCTTTTAAAGGCTTCGAACAGCACCACCTGATTCTCACGCGCACAGGCCACCAGTTTTTCGGCTTCGCGCAGGTTGGACACCAGCGGTTTTTCGCAAATCACGTGGTTTTTATGGCTGAGGAACAGCAACGCTTGCTGGCAGTGCAGGCTATTGGGGCTGGCGATGTAAACCGCGTCGATAGCGTCAGATTGGGCCAGCGCCTCAAGGGAATCGAAAAACAGACTGACGGGGTAGTTGGCACCAAATGCCTGCGCCTGTTCCAGCTTGCGCGAATAGACGGCGGTCAGCTTTAGTTTGCCGCTCTCGTGTGCGGCGTCGATAAAGCGTTCCGTAATCCAGTTGGTACCAACAACGGCAAAGCGAATCATAGAGTTCTCCGGTTCCCAGACGTTAGAAATCAGAGTATCACAGGCACTCGTCAGGTATACAGATTGCCAAACACCGACAGGTGAGTCAGATACAACCGGGTGTCGAACTCCAGTTGATGGTAGTTGGGTTCCATATGGCAGCACAGGCTGTAGAAGGCTTTGTTATGGTCTTTTTCTTTCAGGTGCGCCAACTCATGCACCACAATCATGCGCAGAAACGGCTCCGGTGCCAGCTTGAATACCGTCGCCACGCGGATTTCCGCCTTGGCCTTCAGCTTGCCGCCCTGCACGCGGGAAATAGCGGTGTGCATGCCAAGCGCATGTTTCATCACCTGGATTTTACCGTCGTAGGCCACCTTGCTCAGCGGCTGGGCGTTGCGCAGGTACTGGTTTTTCAGATCGACGGTAAACTGATAAAGCGACTTGTCGGTGGTGCAGTCATGTACCTGCGGATAACGCTGCAACAACACCTCACCCAGGCGTTGCTGGTCGATCAACTGCTGCACCTGGCTTTGCAGATGTTCAGAGTAACCCTGCAGGTAAGTCAGTTCGATTTCACGCATGAGTAATATTACGCCCCAGTATTTCCATAATCGGGCGCAGTCGCTCGCGCTGTATATTCGCCTGTCGGGCTTCCCAGCGATCGTGGGCCGCCTGCAGGTTTAGCCAAAAGTCTGCCGTGGTTTCAAAAAGATCGGCAAACAGGTTGGCCTCCGCAACGCTGAGACGGCGATGCCCATTGCATAAGCGGTTTACCGTAGCGCGAGTGACGCCCAAGACCTTGGCCAGATCCTCCTGGCCGATACCCAGCGGTGTTAAGTACTCTTCTTGCAGCACTTCCCCCACCGTAGTGGGTTTTCGGCTTGTGGTCTCTAACATATATTCTCCGTTGCCTAGGTATCTTGATGTGGGTCCAGGTAAATCTGCTCGGCGGCATCATTGCGCCAGCGGAACATTAAGCGCCATTGAATATTAACCCGCATACTGGACCAACCTTGAAAGGTGCCGGACAGGCGTTTGTAGTAATTGCTGGTCGGATTATGTAAATCACACTCTTTTTCAGCGGCGGCCAGCATATCGAGTTTTCTGGCTAGTTGGCGTTCAATGGTCGAAGGAATCAAACGATCGTGTCGACCCTCCTGATAGAATTGCGCCAAATATTTGTCTCGGAAAGACGAAATCATTTCCTTCCCCATTCCATTGGGTCAATGAGTGTAACATTTAAAGTTACATTGTGTCGGATTGAAAATTGCTCAATACAGATTAAGCGGAAGGAATGCTATAGCTATCAGCGGCGAAAAGCGGGTTTGGCTTTCCGCTATGCGAGTGAATGCGCAATTTATCCGAAAAAACATTTTACTGCCGGACGTTTTTAGGGGATAAACAGCCCAAATTTTATCAGTCAGGAGGGGCAATGAGCCAACTCGATCTGGGAACACAGCAACTTGAGCTGGAACGTTATCCCCAACAGGAAGAATCCACCCAACTACAGGCGTGGGAAGCGGCGGACGAATATCTGCTGCAACAGCTTGAAAATGTAAACATGGGCGATCGTCCGGTGCTGATTTTCAACGACAACTTCGGCACCCTGGCCTGCGCACTGCACGGTCATCAGCCTTACAGCATCAGCGATTCCTACATGAGTCAGTTGGCCACGCGCCATAATCTGAAACTCAATGAATTGGATCCGGAGCAGGTAACGCTGCTGGACACCCTGGCCGAACTGCCGGCGTCACCGGCGGTGGTGCTGATCCGTATTCCTAAAGCGCTGGCACTGCTGGAACAGCAACTGCGTGCGCTGCGCGATGTCGTGGCGCCAGACACGGTGATCATCGCCGGAGCCAAAGCGCGTGACGTGCATACCTCAACCATGCAGCTGTTTGAAAAGGTGCTCGGCCCTACTCGCACCAGCCTGGCATGGAAGAAAGCGCGGTTGATCCACTGTGAAGTTGCAGACATCGTGCCACCGGCCGCGGCGGTAACCACCAACTGGGTGCTGGACGGCACCGATTGGGTGATCCACAACCATGCCAACGTGTTCTCACGCAGCAACCTGGATATTGGCGCGCGCCTGTTCCTGGATCACCTGCCGCATGACATTGAAGGCCACATCATCGATCTGGGTTGCGGTAACGGTATCATCGGCATGGCCGCATTGATGCAGAACCCGCAGGCGCAGGTGAGCTTTGTTGATGAGTCCTATATGGCGGTGGCTTCCAGCGAACTGAATGTGGAACACAACCTGCCGCAGGATATGGATCGTTGCCAGTTTGAAGTGAACAATTCGCTGGCGGGGATTGAGCGTGAAAGCGTGCAGGCGGTGCTGTGTAACCCACCGTTCCACCAGCAGCATGCCATTACCGATCACACCGCCTGGCAGATGTTCTGTGACGCCAAGCGTTGCCTGCAGGTGGGTGGCGAATTGCGTATCGTCGGCAACCGCCATCTGGATTACCACCAGAAGCTGAAACGTTTGTTCGGCAACTGCACCCTGATCGCATCCAACAAGAAGTTCGTGATCCTCAAAGCGGTGAAATCCGGCGCACGTTACTGATTGGCCAAGGGGCGCAGAGAATGCGCCCCTGATGGTGATTACAACGCCATCGCCAGCCGCGTGCCCTGATCGATAGCGCGGCGGGCATCCAGTTCGGCGGCGACGTCCGCACCGCCAATCAAATGCACCGTTTTACCCATCTCCAGCAGCGGTTGTTGCAGCTCGCGGCGGGGTTCCTGCCCGGCGCAGATAATCACCGTGTCTACCGGCAAACAACTTTCCTGTTCGGCTCGTGAAATATGCAGGCCTTCATCATCAATGCGTTGATAACTCACGCTGTTGAGCATTTTTACGCCGCGCATCGCCAGACTGGTGCGGTGGATCCAACCGGTGGTTTTCCCCAGACCTTCGCCCACCTTGCTGGTCTTGCGTTGCAGCAAATAAATCTGCCGGGCCGCGTGCGTAGCTACAGGTCCTTCGGCGGCCAGACCGCCGCGATGGTTAAGCTGGCTGTCGATGCCCCATTCACGGTTAAACTCGGCCTGATCCAGACTGCTCGACACGCCGTGCTGGCTGAGGTACTCGGCGGTATCGAAGCCAATGCCGCCGGCACCGATAATCGCCACCCGCTGGCCGACCGGTTTTTTGTCGCGTAACACGTCGAGATAGGTCAAGACTCTGGCGTTATCGATACCGGGGATCTCCGGGGTACGCGGCACTATGCCGCAGGCGAGGATCACTTCGTCAAACTCCGCCAAATCGGCTGCCTTCACCCAACAGCCCAGTTTTAGCGTGACCTCCAGCAGCGCCAGTTGGCGGCGGAAGTAGCGCAGGGTTTCATGGAATTCCTCTTTGCCGGGGATCTGTTTGGCAATATTGAACTGGCCGCCAATCTGATCGGCAGCGTCAAACAGCGTCACCCGGTGGCCACGGCTGGCGGCGGTGGTGGCAAAGGCCAACCCGGCTGGCCCGGCGCCGATCACCGCCAGTTTCTTCGGTTTTTCTGCCGCAACCAGTGGCATTTCAGTTTCGCGGCAGGCGCGTGGGTTAACCAGGCAGGAGGTGAGTTTGCCCTCAAAAATCTGATCAAGGCAGGCCTGGTTACAGCCGATGCAGGTATTTATCTCGTCGGCGCGGCCTTCGGCGGCCTTTTGCACAAAGGCGGCGTCGGCCAGGAACGGACGGGCCATCGAAACCATGTCGGCGCAGCCGTCTGCCAGCACCTGCTCTGCAACGGCCGGATCGTTAATACGGTTGGTGGTGATCAGCGGAATACGCACTTTGCCCATCAGCTTACGGGTTACCCAACTGAAACCGGCGCGTGGCACCATGGTGGCGATGGTCGGAATACGCGCCTCATGCCAGCCAATACCGGTGTTGATGATGGTCGCACCCGCCTGCTCAACCGCCAGCGCCAACTGTTCAATCTCTTGCCAGCTGGAACCGTCTTCCACCAGATCCAGCATCGAAAGGCGATAAATCAGAATGAAATCGCTACCGACCGCCTGCCGCACCGCCCGGACGATCTCCACGGCAAAACGCATGCGGTTGCTGAAACTGCCGCCCCACTGGTCGTCGCGCTGGTTGGTGCGCGACACCAGAAATTGGTTGATCAGATAACCTTCGGAGCCCATTACCTCGACGCCATCGTAACCGGCCTGTTGCGCCAGTGCCGCACACTGGGCGAAGTCGGCGATGGTCTGGATGATCTCATCCTCGCTCAGCGCTGTGGGGGCGAAGGGGTTGATCGGCGCCTGCAGCGCGGAGGGCGCGACCGGCTGCGGCTGATAACTATAGCGACCCGCGTGCAGGATCTGCAGCGCAATTTTGCCGCCGGCCTGATGAACGGCCTCGGTGACGATGCGGTGGTGGCTGACCTGCTGCGGGTGGCTGAGGGTAGAGCCGCCGCGATACACCACGCCTTTTTCATTGGGGGCGATCCCGCCGGTGACGATCAGCGCCACGCCGGCCGCCGCGCGTTCGGCATAGAAAGCGGCCATTCGCTCGGGGCCATTGGGCAGTTCTTCCAGGCCGGTGTGCATCGATCCCATCAGCACCCGGTTTTTCAGGGTAGTGAAGCCGAGATCCAGCGGCGCCAGCAGGTGTGGGTAATTGCTCATTGCAGTCTCCATCGCGTCTTTCATCGTTATTATTATGTGCGACCCAAGTGGTCGGATGAGATAAATCTAGCCGTTGTCACTGCCGTTGGGAATCTGCATTGCGCTGAATGTGATAGATGTCATGAATCTTTCTTGCTGTTTGCATAGTGAACAGCAAATCGGTTAGCATTTGCGCGTTGAAATTCCTTCTCTCTGCGGAGCCATTACCGAAAATGAACACACACGCCTGCTGATATCTTGTCCCACGTTGCGCACATCGGTGCCTTGTGGGGATGTTTTGATCTCATTCAGGAGTGCTTATGGCTCATTTTACGCAGCCCCCTTATCTCGTTTTACATCAACTGACCTGCCAGTTTGCTGACGGCGAAACGCTGTTCGGTCCGCTGGATCTGACTTTCGATCAACAACACTGTGGCCTGGTTGGGCGCAACGGCGTCGGCAAAACGCGTCTGCTACGGTTGATTGCCGGGCTGGATTTGCCGGGTAGCGGCCATGTTGAATCTCATGCTTCACTGGCCTACGTGGCGCAGCAGCCGGACATTGTTCCGCAGACCACGCTGGCGCAGCTGCTCGGCTACGGTGAGATCTTTGCCGCTTTGGCCCGTCTTGAGCAAGGGCGACCGCAAGCGGAAGATATCGATCGTCTGGAAGGGCAATGGGATCTCAGCGATCGTCTGCAGGCGGCTTTTAGCGCTGCCGGGCTGCCGGTATTTGATCCGAAGCGGCCAGCGAGCGATCTGAGCGGTGGTGAACGGATGCGTGCCGCCTTGTGCGGGGCGATGCTCGGTGGGGCGGACTTCTTGCTACTGGACGAACCGACCAACCACCTTGATACCCGCGCTCGCGACTGGCTGTATCAGCAGTTGGAAAGCTGGCGTGGTAGTTTGCTGGTTGCCAGCCACGATCGGCAACTGCTGGCGCGCATGCAGCGTATTGTCGAACTGACCCCTGCTGCATTGCACAGCTACGGCGGTAACTACCAGGATTATCGCCGCCAGCGTGACCTGGAGCAGCAGGCTGCGCGTGCCGGGCTGGAACATGCGCGTCAGGAACGTCGGCGTACCCGCGCCCGGCAGCAGAAAGAGCATGACATCAGCCAGCGGCGTTCCGCACAGACGCTGAAAACCGTCGATACGCTGAACATCGCCTCTTTTGAGCGGGTGGCCTACAAGGCGGCGGCCAAAGAGAGCCTGGGTACGCTGCGCAAGCAGCACCAGGAGCAGAAAGGCTCCCTCGATGCCGCAGTGCATGAAGCCTGGCAGCGGGTGGAGGAAGACAGCCCGGTGATGCTGACCCTGCCGGGCAGCGCGGTGGCGGCGGGTAAACAGGTACTGGTGCTGGAACAACTGCAACTGCCCTTTATCACTATGCCGCCGCTGGATTTACGCATCGATGGCCCGATGCGCGTGGCGTTAACCGGTCCGAACGGCTGCGGTAAAACGACCTTGCTGAAGGTGATCCTGGGGCAGTTGGCCGCCAAAGCCGGTCGTTGCCATTGCTCGCTACCGACGGCTTATCTCGATCAAAACCTTTCGCAGCTCGATCTGTCGCTTTCGGTGGTTGAGCATCTTGGCCTGCAAGATTCGCCACTCAATGAGGGCAGGATGCGCAGCCAGTTGGCACAGTTGCAGCTAAACGCCGAGCGCGTATTGTTGCCCCTGGCGGCGCTCAGTGGCGGTGAGCGGCTGAAAGCGGCGCTGGCCTGCATGTTGTGGCGGCAGGAGCCGGCGCAGTTGTTGTTGCTGGATGAACCGACCAACCACCTGGATCTGGCATCGTCACTGGCGATTGAGGCCGCACTGGCCAGTTTTCCCGGCGCGATGCTGGTGGTCTCCCATGATGAGGCGTTTTTGCAGGCGCTGAAATTGACTCACCGCTTACAATGGCAGAAGGAAGGGTGGCAATTGCAGAGCCTTTGATGGAAGACCGCGTTCAGGGACGGATGCATTCCAACAGCAGGGTAAAAGCAGCGGCCATTTGTTCTTCCGGCACGCAGGCAAACCCCATCAGCAGGCCGCGGCGATGGTTAGGCAACATGTAGTAGCGCGACAGCGGCCGCACCAGCACGCCGCGTTGGTTGGCGGCGGCGGCGATCGCCACGTCGTCCGCCTCGTCCGGCAGGTTAAGGATCAGGTGCAGGCCGGCGTTGTTGTTGAACTCGCTCAACGCCTGCTTGCCCAGATGCTGTTCGATCAATGCGGTCAGAAATGCCCGGCGGCGGGCATACAGCAGCCGCATGCGACGAATATGTGCAGTGTAGTGACCTTCCTGAATAAACTGCGCCAATGCGGTCTGGATCAGCAGATGACCACCGCGGTACAGCTCGGCATGGGCGGTTTTCAACGCCGCGACCAGCGGCTTTGGCAACACCACGTAACCCAGCCGCAGCGCCGGATACAGGGTTTTACTGAAGGTGCCGATATAGATCACCGGCGCGTCGGCTTCCAGCCCTTGCAATGCCGGGATCGGCTGGCCGGAAAAGCGGAATTCACTGTCGTAGTCATCCTCAACGATCCAACTGCCGCCGTTACGTGCCAGTGCCAGCAGGCGTTGTCGTCGCGCCAGGCTCATTACCGATCCCAGTGGGTATTGGTGCGACGGAGTGACAAATATCAACCGTGGTGCAGCGGTGGGTTGCTCCGGCGGTACCATGCCGGCCTCATCCACCTCCAGCGGGCAGATATTCACGTCGTTCATTCGCAGGATATTGCGGATCCCCCAATAGCCCGGCTCTTCTATCCACGCGTCGTCGCCTGGATTGCACAGCAGCCGCGTCACCAGATCTATTGCCTGATGGATGCCCTCAGTAATCAGAATTTGCTCCGGTGAACAGCGTACCGAACGCGCCACGCGCAGATAATCCACCAGCGCATGTTGCAATTCCGGGCTGCCACCCTGGTTGCTGTAGGTCAGTTTCTGCGGGGCCGGGCGGCGGCTGATACGTGCCTGGATCTTGCTGAATAACTGATGAGGGAAAGCATTAACGTCGGGTACGCCGGGGATAAACGCCCCCCATTGTTTCGGGCTGGCGCTGGCGTGATGCAACAAAGCAGCGCCCCGCGCCGACAGCTCAATACGCCGTTGTTCCCCGTCACTGCCGGCAGGGGCGCTGGCAGTGGATAAACAACTGTCCGGCACGGTTTCGGCGACGAATGTGCCACTTCCGGCGCGTGCCAAAACATATCCTTCTGCCAACAATTGTTCGTAAACGGTTAAAACGGTGTTACGTGAAAGGCTAAGCTCCTGCGCTAAATCGCGTGAGGCGGGCAGGCGGCTGGAGGGCGGCAGGCTACCGTCCAGAATGCTGGTGCGGATCGCATTATAGAGCCGCTTATGCAGCTTATCCTCCGGCTGTTCGCCGAGACGTTGCAATAACAGGTCGCCACTCAGTGAGCGCAATTGGATCCCTTAATTAATCGGAACTGGCTCTCGATTATAGGGCCACATCCTGTGTAAATAAACGTCATTGTTTCACAAATGTGAACGAAACGTACAGATGGCACCGACCGGAGAGAACAACATGAAAAACGCAGAATTGAACCAACGTCGTCAGGATGCTACCCCACGTGGGGTGGGTGTAATGTGCGGTTTTTACGCCGAGCGTGCAGAGAACGCCACGCTGTGGGATGTCGAAGGCAATGAAGTCATCGATTTCGCCTCCGGTATTGCCGTATTGAATACCGGCCACCGTCACCCGAAAGTGATCGCCGCGATTGAAAAGCAACTGAAGGCCTTCACCCACACCGCTTACCAAATTGTTCCTTACGAAAGCTACGTCACACTGGCGGAACGCATTAATCAGCGTGCGCCGATCGAAGGCCCATGTAAAACCGCCTTCTTCACCACCGGTGCCGAAGCGGTAGAGAACGCGGTCAAGATTGCCCGTGCTCATACCGGTCGTCCAGGGCTTATCACCTTTGGCGGCGGCTTCCATGGCCGTACCTACATGACCATGGCGCTGACCGGCAAAGTGGCGCCTTACAAACTGGGCTTTGGGCCATTCCCCGGCTCGGTGTTCCACGGCCAGTACCCAAATGAGTTGTACGGCGTGACCACCGAAGACGCAATGAACAGCCTGGAACGCATTTTTAAAGCGGATATCGATCCCAAGCAGGTTGCGGCCATCGTGCTGGAACCGGTGCAGGGCGAGGGCGGTTTCAACATCGCACCGGCCGAGTTTATGCAAGCGCTGCGCACACTGTGTGACGAGCACGGCATTTTGCTGATTGCCGATGAAGTGCAGACCGGTTTTGCCCGTACCGGCAAGCTGTTCGCCATGGATCATTACAGTGTGAAACCCGATCTGATCACCATGGCGAAAAGCCTGGCGGGTGGTATGCCGCTGTCGGCGGTGGCAGGGCGTAGCGAGGTGATGGATGCCCCGGCACCGGGTGGACTGGGCGGTACCTATGCCGGTAACCCACTGGCGGTGGCGGCCGCGTTGGCGGTGTTGGACGTGATTGAAGAAGAGCAGCTATGCCAGCGTTCGCAGCGCCTGGGCCAGCATCTGGTGGAAGTGTTGCAGCAGGCGCGCCAGACCAGCCCGGCGATCGTAGATATCCGCGCGCAGGGTTCGATGGTAGCCGTGGAGTTCAACGATCCGACCACCGGCAAGCCTTCGGCGGAGATTACCCGTCAGGTGCAGCAGAAAGCGCTGGCAGAAGGCCTGCTGCTGCTGAGCTGCGGCGTGAACGGTAACGTGATCCGCTTCCTGTATCCGCTGACCATCCCTGAAGACCAGTTCACCAAGGCGCTGGGCATTCTTTCCCGCGCGCTGGCCCAATAAGGAGTGCGTGGCAATGAAATTGAATAATCCCGAGCTGCTGCGTAGCCAGTGTCTGATTAACGGTGAGTGGTGTGATGCGCTGAGCGGCAAACGTGAAGCGGTGATCAACCCGGCGACCGGCGTCGAATTGGCCAGCATTCCGCTGGCCAGCGGCGAAGAAACCCAACAGGCGATTAACGCGGCGCAGGTGGCGCAGCAAGGCTGGAAGCAGCTGACCGCCAAACAACGTTCCACACTGCTGTTGGCCTGGGCCGATAAGATAATGGTGGCGCAGGAAGATTTGGCGCAGCTGATGACCGCTGAACAGGGCAAGTCATTGGCGGAAGCGCGAGGTGAAGTGGCCTATGCCGCTTCGTTTATCACCTGGTTTGCCGAAGAAGCCAAACGGGTCGACGGTGCGGTATTGCAGGCGCCACTGGCCTCACAGCGTCTGGTGGTGGTCAAGCAACCCATTGGCGTTTGTGCGGCCATTACACCGTGGAACTTCCCGGCGGCGATGATTACCCGCAAGGTAGCACCGGCGCTGGCGGCTGGCTGCGCGATTATCGTTAAACCGGCCGAACAAACGCCGCTGACCGCGCTGGCGTTAGGCAAGCTGGCGCAGGATGCCGGCATTCCGGCGGGCGTATTGCAGATTGTCACCGGTGATGCCGCTCAGGTGGGCAAGGTGCTGTGCGACAGCCCGGTGGTGCGCAAGTTGAGCTTTACCGGTTCGACCGAGGTCGGCCGCATTCTGATGGCGCAGTGCGCGCCAACCATCAAAAAACTGTCGCTGGAACTGGGCGGCAATGCGCCGGTGATCGTCTTCGACGACGCCAACCTGGACGCGGCGGTAGCAGGCATTATGGCCTCCAAATTCCGCAACAGCGGCCAAACCTGCGTCTGCGCCAATCGTATCTACGTGCAGGACGGCATCTATGACCGTCTGGTGGACAAACTGGTGGCGGCGGTCGAGCAACTGAAGGTCGGCGACGGCAGCCAGGAGGGCACCACTCAGGGGCCGCTGATCGACCAGGATGCGGTGGAAAAAGTGCAGAGTCATATCGACGATGCGTTGATCAAAGGGGCGCAGATTGCTATTGGCGGTCAGCCACACGCACTGGGGCGTACCTTCTTCCAGCCAACGGTCGTGACCGGCGTGACGCAAAAAATGCGCTTCGCCAAAGAAGAAACCTTTGGCCCGGTGGCTCCGTTGTTCCGTTTCCATGATGAGGCAGAAGCCATCGCCATGGCCAACGATACCGAATTCGGCCTGGCTGCCTATCTGTTCACGCAGAACGCCTCGCGCCAGTGGCGGGTGCCGGAAGCGCTGGAGTACGGCATGGTCGGCATCAACACCGGACTGATTTCCAACGAAGTCGCGCCGTTTGGCGGCGTAAAACAGTCAGGACTCGGACGTGAAGGATCGCGTTACGGGATTGAAGAATATCTGGAGTTGAAATACCTGTGTATCGATGTGAGCTGTTAACCACCGGGAAATTAACCGATCCCGGTGGCCTGAGCCGCCGGGAAACAAAGGATGCCGTATGTCTGCTGAAAATACCTCTATTTCTCCGGCGCTTGCCGCCGGGGTGCGAGCACCTGCACCCGCCAAATCACTGAGTTTTCTCGAAGGGGTGGCGATGATTGTCGGCACCAACATTGGTGCCGGCGTGCTGTCCATCGCTTACGCCTCCAGTAAGGCGGGTTTTTTACCGCTGTTGTTCTGGCTGGTACTGGTCGGCAGTCTGACCACCATCACCATGCTGTATGTTGCCGAATCCACTCTGCGTACCCGTGCGCACCTGCAATTAAGTGGCCTGGCAAAACGTTATGTCGGCGGTATCGGTGCCTGGCTGATGTTTGCCTCGGTTTGCGTTAACAGCGTCGGGGCGCTGACCGCCTATATGACCGGTAGCGGCAAACTGCTGCAATCCCTGTTTGGTATCTCACCGGCGATCGGCAGTCTGCTGTTTTTCGTGCCGGCGGCGGGGGTGTTGTACCTGGGGCTGAAGGCGATTGGCCGCGGCGAAAAGTTTATCAGTATCGGCATGGTAGTGATGCTGACCGCATTGGTGGCAGCCACACTGCTTAAAGATACCAGCCAGATGCGTAACCTGCTGGACGGTGACTGGCGCTTTATGGTGCCGGTATTCAACGTGGTGGTGTTCTGCTTCTCGGCGCAATATATCGTGCCGGAAATGGCGCGCGGCTTCTCGGATAAACCGGAGCAGCTGCCCAAGGCGATTATGGTCGGTATGGCCGTGACCTTTGTGCTGTTGGCGGCGGTACCGATGTCGGTCATTGCCCTCAGTGGATTGGATGGTATTTCTGACGTGGCGACCATTTCCTGGGGCCAGGCGTTGGGGCAATGGGCCTTCTTCTCCGCCAACATCTTTGCCCTGTGCGCGATGCTGACCTCTTACTGGGGATTGGGCGGCAGCTTCCTGACCAATATTTTCGACCAGTTCAGACTGGGTAATGACGAACAGCCGCTGCGCCGTTTCGGCGTGTTGATGCTGGTGGTGTTGCCCCCCTTCGTGCTGGCTTACAGCGGGCTGGTGTCATTCGTTAACGCACTGTATTTCGCCGGGGTATTCAGCGGGGTGATCTTGTCGATTATGCCGATGCTGATCCTGCGCGGGGCGCGCAAGCATGGTGACCAGACGCCACGCTGGCAGTGCAGCTGGATCACTCACCCGCTGTTACAGGTCTGCATTGTGCTGTTGTATCTGGGCAGCGCGGTGTATGCCATTGCGTCGCTGTTCGGCTATCTGCCCTCTGGATGGTGAATTGCCTTCCCTCAAGAAGTGATGTTGTTTCTCGATAATTGAGAACGGCGGCGTCGTGGCCGCCGGTTTTTTTACCCGCGCATTTTCTCCGGCAGCGCCAACCAGGCCTGCACCGAAGGACGTTGCCACTGTTTTTGCGCATAGTGGCGAATGTTTTCCGGCACCGCATCACCGTGTATCACCAGCCGATTAAGCATCAACGCCAGATCGGTATCGGCAATGCACCATTCCCTGAACAAATCATCCTGGCCGTGACTCAGCAGTTTTTCGACGGCGGCGATCAGCTTGTTGGCGTCAGCCTGTGCGGCGGCGGACAGCGGGGGAAACTTGTCCTTGCCGAAAACGGCCTCGGTCGAGCGTTCGGCGCGCAGGCCCTGCAGATCGCTGCGTAGCCACGCCTGGACTTCCCGCGCCTTGGCGCGTTGTTTAACGTCGCGCGGATACACCGGGTGGGCCGGGTGGATCTCATCGAGATATTCATCAATGGCCGAGGACTCCGAGAGTTGAAACTCGCCGACCACCAGCGTAGGGACTCTGCGTGTCAATGACAGCGCTGCATAGCTTGCCGCTTTGTTTTCCCCTTGTGACAGGTCGACCGGCTTAACGGTGAAGGGAATGCCTTTCTCCGTCAGGGTAATAAACGCCGACATGGCATAGGGGCTGAAAAAGTTGGCATCGGTATAGAGTTCGACAATCGGCTGAGACATTGGGGGTTCCTCAAGGCAAAGGGCGGCGAACTTAGATAATTGACGAGCAGTGGCTAAAGATCAATCTGTTAACAGAAAGTTATTTCAACGGTGAGCCGTGCTGCGGGCGAGGGTTGCCGACGCTGTGATATATTTGTTGCCATTAAGTTGAGTTTGGCAGCGCGAAGTAACATGAAGCAGCAGTGGATAGAGAGTTTGAAACTGGGGTGTGCACGTTTGTGGCCGCACCCCTTGGCCGTAGGCAAAAAAGAGATATTTCTTTCCAGCGTTGGCGCCGGATTGGGGCTGATGATTTCCGGCTGGATCAGCCATTTTGTGTTGGGTGAGGTGAACCTGTGGTTTATCGCGCCGATGGGGGCCTCCGCGGTGCTGCTTTTTGGCGTGCCGAACAGCCCGCTGGCGCAGCCATGGTCTATTGTTGGTGGCAATATGTCGGCCGCCGCGGTGGGAGTCAGCACCAGCCTGCTGATAGCCGATCCCGGCCTGGCCTGTGGAGTAGCGGCGGCATTGGCGATTGGGTTAATGTTCAAACTGCGTTGCCTGCATCCTCCCGGCGGCGCGGTCGCGCTGACTGCGATCCTCGGTGGGCCGGGCATTCATCAATTGGGCTATAGCTTTGTGCTATATCCGGTATTGTTGAACTCGGTGTTATTGGCGGTGTTGGCAATTATTTTCAATAACCTGGCCGGACGACGCTACCCGCACCCCCTGGCCACAACCGAGGCCAAACCCGCCAATCTGCCGATCGATGCGGTGTCCATTACCCGTGCTGACTTGCATCAGGCACTGATGCAGGGCGAGCTGTTTGATATCGACGAAGACGATCTGCAGGAAATCCTGTTGCGCGCCGAACAGCTGGCGCACCAGCGGCAGAACTTAAATTAGCGTTTTTCGATAAAATACCGCCCGTTCTGCTTCACTAAAACCCAGCGTTTTATGCAGGCGCTGGGAATCAAGATTGGCGATATCGGCTAAGGCGGTAAAGGCGCCGTCCGTGGATTATTGAAGCATAAAGGACTCATGTTGGGTTGGCGCCAATATTTTGACTCAGTGCACAAAAGTGCGTTTAACTCGTACTGAGACGCAGAAATAAGGTATCCAGATACAGGCTCCGATAATACTTCGGATCAATGAACGGGACTCTTCATAATTTAGTGCAACGTCCAGATAGCGATTGCCGAGGTAAAGATCGATCGTCAAGAAAAGAATATTAGCCAGCAGCAGACCAATATAAGACCTCGGTAGTTGGCGTTTCTTACGGAAGAAGAGGCTGGTGGTATAGACAGACAATAGAAACAGCCCGATAAAGCTGAATAGTTCGAAAAACAAAATCCCTTTGAGTGCTGCTTGCAGAACATCGTAATTGTTAAGTGCTATCTTGAGCGTATTGGTGAGCGCGACAATATTAGCAATGATGCCAATGAGTAACCCGAATGCCGGGACAAAAAGCCAGCCACGGATTTTCTTAAATTCTTTGTTCTCGCAATTCGCACAAAAATCACTGTCTTGCAGTGCTTGGTTGTTGCATTGAATGCAGGTTGTCATGGTCCCTCCTGGAAAAATAGAATCCTTGTTAGGACAAATTATGTAGCGGTATGTTGAATTTTACTACTGGATCGTATCCTAAGGCACTGAAAAGTGCGAACGCCGCCATTTTGTCGCCATTACGGGCAAAAAACAAAAAAGCCACTTCTGAGGAAGTGGCTTAATGTGCTGTTATATCAGCTAAAATTTGGTGGCCCCTACTGGACTTGAACCAGTGACCAAGCGATTATGAGTCGCGTGCTCTAACCAACTGAGCTAAGGGGCCAAGCGGCGAGATTATACGGTAATCCTCCGGCACAGGTCTACTGTTAACCATCTGTATGTTGCTTTTCTGCGCAGTTCTAGCCTGTTGTAATTACTGGCGGATTTTGCGATAACCGCTGTAAATCCCTTTAATGGACTCTCGAACCCTATGGAACTCCTGGTACCCAACCTGCGGGTTGTGTTTTGCGGCATCAACCCGGGTCTGTCCTCGGCCCACCAAGGCTACCCCTTTGCTAACGGCAGTAACCGGTTCTGGAAGGTGGTGCATCAGGCGGGCTTTACCGACACTCAGTTAGCGCCGGAGCAATGGCAACAGTTACAGGAGACCGGTTGTGGCATCACTGCGTTGGTGGCGCGTCCCACGGTGGCGGCCAGTGAGGTGACGCGTGAGGAGCTACTCAGCGGTGGTGAGGCGTTAAAAGAAAAGATCCTGCGCTACCAGCCGCGTGCGCTGGCGATTTTGGGCAAGCAGGCGTTCAGCAGTGCCTTCGGGGTACGTAATGCGCCTTGGGGACGTCAGGAAATGACGATCGGTAAAACGGAGGTGTGGGTGCTGCCGAACCCCAGCGGATTGAACCGTGCCACGCTGGAGCAGCTTACACAGAGCTATCGCGAGCTGTTCCTGGCGTTGAAATAAGTCCGATGGATTTTAGGCAATAAAAAACCCCGGCAAGCCGGGGTTTTTGCGAGCAGCTAAACCTTAGTCGTCCAGGAAGCTACGCAGCACTTCGGAACGGCTTGGGTGACGCAGTTTACGCAGCGCTTTGGCTTCGATCTGACGAATACGCTCACGGGTAACGTCGAACTGTTTGCCCACTTCTTCCAGCGTGTGGTCGGTGTTCATATCGATACCGAAACGCATACGCAGCACTTTCGCTTCACGGGCGGTCAGGCCAGCCAGGACGTCGTGCGTGGCAGAGCGCAGGCTCTCCGAAGTAGCAGAATCCAGCGGCAGCTCGAGGGTGGTATCCTCGATGAAATCGCCCAGATGTGAATCTTCATCATCACCGATCGGCGTTTCCATGGAGATCGGCTCTTTGGCGATCTTCAGCACTTTGCGGATTTTGTCTTCCGGCATCAGCATGCGTTCAGCCAGCTCTTCCGGCGTCGGTTCGCGGCCCATCTCTTGCAGCATCTGGCGCGAAATACGGTTGAGTTTGTTGATGGTCTCAATCATATGCACCGGAATACGGATGGTACGCGCCTGGTCGGCGATAGAGCGGGTGATAGCCTGACGGATCCACCAGGTGGCGTAAGTTGAGAACTTATAACCACGGCGGTATTCAAACTTGTCTACCGCTTTCATCAGACCGATGTTGCCTTCCTGGATCAGATCCAGGAACTGCAGACCGCGGTTGGTGTATTTCTTGGCGATAGAAATAACCAGACGCAAGTTGGCTTCAACCATCTCTTTCTTCGCACGGCGGGCTTTCGCTTCACCGATAGACATACGACGGTTAATGTCCTTCACCTGCTCGATGGTCAGGCCGGTCTCTTCTTCGATCTGACGCAGTTTCTGCAGGCTGCGCTGCACGTCATCCGCGACGTCTTTCAGCTTTTCTGACCATGGCTTGGCCATTGCCAGCGCTGCTGCGAACCAGGTATCGCTGGTTTCGTTGCTGGAGAACAGGGTAACGAAGTTTTTCTTCGGCATTTTACACTGTTCAACGCACAGCTTCATGATGATACGTTCTTGAGTACGAACGCGGTCCATCATGATGCGCATGCTGTTGACCAGGAAGTCGAACTGTTTTGGCACCAGGCGGAACTGCTTGAAGACTTCAGACAGCTTCAGAATTTCTTCTGCTGCGCTGGCGTGGCTGCGGCCGTTCTTTTTGATGACGACACGAGTCGCTTCATACTGATCGCGCAGATCGGCGAATTTCTGACGAGCCAGCTCTGGATCGATGCTGTTGTCATCTTCTTCTTCGTCTTCGTCGTCTTCTTCTTCGTCATCTTTCTGCTCTTCGGTCGACAGCTCAGAACCGACGTGCGTTGCGGTAGGAGCGATGTCTTCTTCCGCGTTAGGATCGACGAAGCCGGTGATCAGATCGGACAGGCGAGCTTCGCCTGCTTCGACGCGATCGTACTGCTCCAGCAAATAGGTAATGGCTTCCGGGTACTCGGCAACTGAGCACTGAACCTGGTTGATGCCGTCTTCAATACGCTTGGCGATGTCGATTTCGCCTTCGCGCGTCAGCAGTTCAACGGTCCCCATTTCACGCATGTACATGCGCACCGGGTCGGTGGTACGGCCAATTTCAGACTCAACGCTGGACAACACTTGAGCAGCCGCTTCAGCCGCATCATCATCGGTATCGGTGGTGTTCTCGGCCAGCATCAGGTCATCGGCGTCCGGTGCTTCTTCCAGCACCTGGATGCCCATGTCGTTAATCATCTGGATGATGTCTTCGATCTGGTCGGAGTCGACGATATCTTCCGGCAGATGGTCATTGACCTCAGCATAGGTCAGATAGCCTTGCTCCTTACCACGGGTGACAAGTAGCTTTAGCTGTGACTGCGGGTTTTGCTCCATAAGACGGTATCCACACTTCAGAGTATTGGGGTTGGTGTCGGTCGGCGAAACCGCCAACAATAGCATTTGGGGCGTTTTTGTTGTTGCCGCGGCCCACTGTGGCGGCATATTGCAGGGCTCTGCCCTCGCATTTATCGGCACTTAAGCCGTTTAGGTATTCAGTTTTTCTTCGCTAGCACTTGGTTAAGAGAACGGACTTCTTCACGTTCTTCCGGGCTGAGGCCATGTGTTCTGGCCTGGGCGATCAATGTCTCCAGCCGTTGCTCCAATACCGAGTCATATAGGCTGGCCAGGGTGTCCAAAAAAGTCTGTTCGACCCTTTCCTCAACGATCATATGGTTCCATGTCGCCAAGGTTTCAAGTTGCTGGCTCAATTTGTTGTCGCGATACTGCTCCAACAACTGGCCGGTAGTCAGGCCTGGCTGAGCTAAACAGGTCTGCACCAACTCGACAAACAGCGGTAAACCGGCCTGTTTGGTCTGCTCCAATCCCTCGAGTGAAGGGATAAGTGTAGCCAACTGCGGATTTTGTACCAGTAACCCTATTAGTATACGCATGGTTGTGCGTTTTAGCTGGGGCGCCTGATAGGTATTCGCATTTTCAGCCTGTTTGGGCATCAGCTTGTCTAGCTGGCTGTCATCGAGCAGGCCAAGCTTGCTGCCGAGCTGTTGACGCAGGTACAGGCGCAACGTTTCGCCCGGCACCTGAGTAATCAGCGGTAGCGCCAGCGTGCTCAGCTTGGCGCGGCCGTCCGGGCTGCTCAGATCAACCTGTGGCATCAAGGTTTCGAACAGGAAAGTGGAAAGCGGCTGCGCCAGCTCCATCCGTTGTTCGAAGGCCTCTTTGCCTTCTTTGCGTACCAATGTGTCCGGGTCTTCGCCATCAGGCAAAAACATAAACCGCAGCTGACGCCCGTCATTCAGATAGGGCAGCGCGGTTTCCAGTGCGCGCCAGGCCGCTTCACGGCCGGCCCGGTCACCGTCATAGCAACAGACCACGTTGTCGGTGGCGCGGAACAGCAACTGAATATGTTCAGCCGTCGTTGAGGTTCCGAGCGAGGCGACGGCATAATCAATGCCGTATTGCGCCAACGCCACCACGTCCATATAACCTTCCACTACCAGCAAACGCTGCGGGGTAGGGTGGTTCTGCTGCGCTTCATACAGGCCGTACAGTTGACGACCCTTGTGGAATACTTCGGTCTCCGGCGAGTTCAGGTATTTCGGCATGCCGTCACCCAATACGCGCCCGCCAAAGGCGATCACTCGCCCACGTTTGTCGCGAATAGGGAACATTACGCGTTCACGGAAACGATCGTACGAGCGTCCTTGATCGTTAGTCACCAGCATGCCGGCATCGTTCAATGCACTACGGCTGTCGGCGTCGCGACCAAAACGCTTTAAGGCGTTATCCCAACCGGCAGGAGCAAAGCCGATGGCAAAATGGCGGATAACATCGTCACTCAACCCGCGCTGTTGCAGATAATTACGCGCCGGCGTACCGGAAGGTTGATGCAGTGACTGTTGATAGAACGCACTGAGCTGTTCCATCAGTTGATACAGGCTTTGGCGCTGATGACGTTCGATTTGGGTCGGTCCGGAACCTGCCTCGTAAGGCACTTCCAGTCCGTGCATGGTTGCCAGCTCTTCGATGGTTTCGACAAACTCAAGTCGGTCGTAATTCATCAGAAAGTCGACGGCGTTACCGTGCGCACCACAACCAAAACAGTGATAAAACTGCTTTTCACCATTAACGGTAAATGAAGGCGTTTTTTCGTGGTGGAACGGACAGCACGCGTGATAGTTCTTGCCCTGCTTCTTGAGCTTTACCCGGGCGTCGATCAGATCGACGATGTCGGTGCGAGCCAGCAAGTCATTGATAAATACACGCGGAATTCGTCCAGCCATAAGCCCTTACTTTACTAGCCTATAAACGAGAACAAGCCGCGCATTCCTTTCGGAAAGCACGGCCTTCGTATGCAACTACTCGGTCTGCGCGATTTTTAAAATCAGAAATTCACGCGGCGGGGTTGCCCCCGAAGAATTAATACAGACGAGTGCGGCGTGCGTTTTCGCGAGCCAGTTTCTTCGCGTGACGTTTCACAGCAGAAGCTTTAGCGCGCTTACGTTCGGTAGTCGGTTTTTCATAGAACTCACGACGACGAACTTCAGCCAAAACGCCCGCTTTTTCGCAAGAGCGTTTGAAACGACGCAGAGCAACGTCAAATGGCTCGTTTTCACGTACTTTAATTACAGGCATGTGCCTCTCACCTCAATAAAATTCGGTTTGCTGCTGGCCAAGCGCCAGCAATTTCAAAATGGTGCGGAATTTTACTTCAACGGATGCTGCTTTGTAAAGCACCACAGCAAATTGAACCTGCGGCCACCCTGGTAAAACATGCGCAATTTTGCATCGGGCGCTGATTATAGACTAATCAGAAAAAAATGCTCGTTTTTAATCAAACCGGCATTTATGGCTGGAATCATCAACATAGCCCAAAGTGGCCGCCAAGATGCGCCGCACTGGCGGTAAATCGGCCTGTTTGTGCTAAACTGGCGGCCGCACGTGAATGATGGGAAATGTAATGCGAGTACTGGGTATAGAAACTTCCTGCGATGAAACCGGAATTGCAGTGTATGACGATCAGGCCGGTTTATTAGCCAATCAATTGTACAGCCAGGTGAAGCTGCATGCCGACTACGGCGGTGTGGTGCCGGAACTGGCTTCCCGCGATCATGTGCGTAAAACCGTGCCCTTGATTCAGGCGGCATTGAAGGAAGCGAACCTGACCGCGGCCGATATCGACGGCGTGGCCTATACCGCCGGGCCAGGCCTGGTGGGGGCATTGCTGGTCGGCGCGACCATTGGTCGTGCGCTGGCGTTTGCCTGGGGCGTGCCGGCAGTGCCGGTGCATCACATGGAAGGCCATTTGCTGGCACCGATGCTGGAAGACAATCCACCGGCGTTTCCGTTTGTCGCACTGCTGGTTTCCGGCGGCCATACCCAGTTGATCAGCGTGACCGGCATCGGTCAATACGAACTGCTGGGCGAATCGGTCGACGATGCAGCGGGTGAAGCCTTCGACAAAACGGCCAAGCTGTTGGGGTTGGACTATCCCGGCGGGCCAATGCTGTCGAAAATGGCGCAGCAGGGTACCGCAGGCCGTTTCACCTTCCCACGGCCAATGACCGATCGGCCGGGGCTGGATTTCAGCTTCTCCGGCTTGAAGACCTTTGCCGCCAACACTATCCGTTCCAACGGTAATGACGATCAAACTCGTGCGGATATTGCCCGGGCATTTGAAGATGCGGTAGTGGATACGTTGGCGATCAAATGCAAACGTGCGCTGGAGCAAACCGGTTTCAAACGACTGGTTATGGCCGGCGGCGTCAGTGCCAACCGCACGCTACGCACCAAAATGGCGGAAATGCTGCACAAACGCGGCGGCGAGGTGTTTTATGCCCGTCCGGAATTCTGCACGGATAACGGTGCCATGATCGCTTATGCGGGTCTGGTGCGGTTGCAGAGCGGTGCCAATCCGGAACTGAGCGTTTCGGTGCGACCGCGTTGGCCACTGGCTGAATTGCCTGCAGTATAAATAGTCGAAAGGCCGGAGATCTCCGGCCTTTTTAATTACTCTTCTTTCTGCTCTTCCTGTTCTGCCGCGTCGGTTTTCTTCTTGCGGAAGACACCCCAGATTTTCCCTTCCTGGCCACGCCACAGGCGCTGAATATTGTCGTGGTGCCGCATCAGGATCAGGCATGACAGCATCGCTACCGGGAAGGTGAACTGCGGTTTGAACCACCAGACGTAGAACGGAGCAATCAGCGCGCTGATAATCGCCCCCAGCGAAGAATAACCGCTGAGCAGCACTGTCAGCAGCCAGGTACCGGTCATCAGGCCGGTAAGATCCCAGCCGATCGGTGCTATGGCACCAAACGCGGTTGCCACGCCCTTACCGCCGCGGAAGTGGAAGAACACCGGGTAAATATGCCCCAGACAGGCGGCGATCGCCGTCAGGCCCAGATACAGCGGCGGGACATCAAGTTTGTATGCCAGCCAGACCGGCAGCATCCCTTTGAGAATATCGAATACCAGCACCGCCGCCGCAGCCACGCGCCCGCCGATACGCAGGACGTTGGTCGCTCCTGGATTCCCTGAGCCATTTTCACGCGGATCGGGCAGCCTGGCGATCCGGCAAACCAGGATCGCACTGGAAACTGAGCCACACAGATACGCGAAGATAATCATGCCAAGCGCGGTAGCACTCATAACGCGGTTCCGTTTAATAAGGGTCGTTTTACTCTCAACATATATGGATAATACTCATATTCCGCTGGAAGTGGTATCCGGCAAGGCCAAAAACAGAGAATGACGTGATGGATATCGTATTTATAGAAGAGCTTACCGTAATTACTACCATTGGCGTTTATGACTGGGAACAAAACATTCGCCAGAAGCTGGTGTTCGATATCGAAATGGGCTGGGACAACCACCAGGCGGCCGCCAGTGACGATGTGAATGACTGCCTGAGCTATGCCGATATCAGTGAAGCCATCATCCAGCACGTGGAGCCCAATCGGTTTGCGTTGGTGGAGCGGGTTGCTGAGGAAATATCTGAAATATTACTCCAGCGCTTCAATTCCCCGTGGGTCCGTATTAAGGTCAGCAAACCGGGCGCTGTTGCACATGCCAGCCGGGTTGGGGTGATCATTGAACGTGGTACCCGGCCGGCGTGACGTTCTGTCATACCTGTGCAACTTAAGACCGTTAACCTGGTCTGAACCTGAGAATTGTTTTAGCGGCAATGTATTGAGCACTGCCGCTTTTTTATGTTTATAGCCGTAACTTTATAGGGTGATCGAAGCACATGGCGGACATGCATTCACTGTTTATTGCGTTTGTTCTTGGGGTGGTCGAAGGGTTAACTGAATTTTTACCGGTGTCTTCAACCGGGCACATGATTATTGTCGGCGAGTGGCTGGGCTTTACTGGCGATAAGGCCAAAACTTTTGAGGTGATCATCCAGTTGGGGTCGATTCTGGCGGTGGTGGTGATGTTCTGGCGTCGCTTGTTCGGACTGATCGGCATTCATTTTGGTGGTAAACCGGTTGAGCACGAAGGCAAAACGACGGGCCATTTGAAACTGGGCCATATTCTGCTGGCGATGATCCCAGCGGTGGTGCTGGGGCTGCTGCTTCATGACTTTATCAAGTCGCTGTTTGCACCGAAAAACGTGATGTATGCGCTGGTGGTGGGTGGTTTCCTGCTGTTGGCCGCTGAATGGCTGAAGCCGAAAAAACCGAGTGCCGAAGGGCTCGATGACATCACCTACCGTCAGGCATTTATGATTGGTTGCTTCCAGTGTCTGGCACTGTGGCCGGGCTTCTCCCGCTCAGGTTCCACCATTGCCGGTGGCATGCTGGTGGGTGTGAATCGTTATGCGGCTGCGGAGTTCTCTTTCCTTCTGGCGGTGCCGATGATGATTGGTGCCAGTGCGCTGGATCTGTACAAGAGTCTGCATTTCCTGACGATGGGCGATTTACCGATGTTTGCGGTCGGTTTCGCCACTGCCTTCGTGGTAGCGCTGATCGCGATCAAGACCTTCCTGACGCTGATCAAACGTATCTCGTTTGTGCCGTTTGCTATCTATCGCTTTATCGTGGCCGGCGTGGTTTACATGGTCTTCATGTAAGCGACACCGCAATAAAAAACCCCGCGCTGCGGGGTTTTTTTATGCCTGATCGAGAGGGATATCCTGGGTTTGTTTCCAGTCGGCCAGTGCCTGTTGGCGGCGGCGTTTCAACTCGTCGCGGATCGCCAGCCCTTGCAGGCCACTGGCTACCACCTCTTTGACCGACACCGCATTTGCCACCTGAAACGCCTGGCGCAGGTAGTCGCCCTGCGGATAAGGGTTGTTTTCAAAGCCGGTACGGCCGCGGGCGTCGGCTTCGCTGGTGAGGATCATCTGTTCCAGCCGCTGCGGTTTGCGCCAAACATCGACCGCATCAAACAGTTTCAGCAGGGTCTCAGGGCGCAGCTTGTTTACCGTATGGATCAGGTCGTGATATTCGGCGACCAGCTTGGCCAAATCGCGTACCGGATTGGGGACTCGCAGCCGCTGGCACAGTGCTTCGACCAGCAGAACGCCCGCAGGTCCATGGCCGTGGTGATGTGGCCAGAGCTCTTTTGGTGTCTGCCCCTTGCCAAGGTCATGACAGAGAGCGGAGAAGCGCACGTCCACTTCAGGGCTGAGCTGGGCAGCGATGGCCAGCGTCATCAGAGTATGAATGCCGGTGTCGATCTCCGGGTGCCATTTAGCGGGGGCCGGTACGCCGAACAGCGCGTCGATCTCCGGGAACAGCACGCTCAGCGCCTCGCAGTCACGCAGTACCTGAAAATAGACCTGTGGGCTCTGGCTTTGCAGTGCCTTCTCGGTTTCTTTCCATACCCGCTCGGCCGTCAGCGCTGCCAGTTCACCACTGCGTGCCATCTGACGCATCAACTCGGCGGTTTCCGGGGCGATGCTAAAACCCAAATGGGCGAAGCGGGCGGCGAAACGCGCCACGCGCAGTACACGCAACGGATCTTCACCAAAGGCATCGGACACGTGGCGCAGTACTCGCGCTTGCAGGTCGGCCACGCCGTGGAAAGGGTCGATCAACTCACCGTCGGCGCTGCGGGCAATGGCGTTGATGGTTAAATCACGACGTTGCAGATCTTCTTCCAGCGTTACGTCCGGTGCGGCGTAGCAGGTAAAACCGGTATATCCCTGGCCGGATTTCCGCTCGGTGCGTGCCAATGCATATTCTTCATGTGTTTTCGGGTTGAGAAACACCGGGAAGTCTTTACCGACCTGTTGATAGCCCAGAGCTGTCAACTCTGAAGGCGCAGCGCCAACCACCACCCAGTCGCGGTCGACTACCGGTATCTCAAGCAAGCTGTCGCGGACGGCACCGCCGACCAGGTAAGTCTTCACTGTTAACTCCTGAATTTATGTTAAGGCTCTGTTGACCAGATTACCTCAATTAGCGGGGTGTTGCCGAAACCAATAAAAAGGGCGCCCCGCAGGCGCCCAATCTCAAACCGAACGATACTTTGATCAGTTCATCCAGCGGTTGTTGCTTTTGCGACGCGGGATCAGATGTGGCAACAGCAGACCCAACAGCAGGCCTACGCCAGCCACACCGCCGCCGTACATAAACCACTGCAGGATAATGGTGCGCTGTTTGTCGTCGAGCTGCAGGTTAACGGCGTTAACCTTTTTCTGTGCCACTACCAGCTGATTTTTCAGATCCTGGTTTTCCTGCTGCAGACCGCTGATGGTGCTGTCGCTGCCGGCTACTTTCTGCTGCATTTCAGCGGTACGCTGGTTCCAGCTGTTGTCGATATTGGCCAGTTTATCGGTCAGGGTTTTTACCTGTTGCTCCAGCGCGGGCACCTGGGTGCGCAGGCTTGGTGTCTGGCTCAGCTGATCCAATGGGATCCAGGTATTACGGCCCTTGGCATCGCGGATCTGGCCATAGTTGGTGCTGTCATTTACGCTCAACAGAGTCACTTCTTCACCGGCGTTCAAGGTACCGACAATACGGTACTGATTACCCGGGCCGCTGTGGACGTAAGTATTCAATTCATCGGAGATATAGCGTTTATCTTCGGCATGGGCGCCCCAAGTGATGCTGAAGCTCAGCACGGCAAGGCAAATCAGGCGTAATTTCTGCATTAGTTCATCGTTTCTGTGTGAATTTATGGGAACGATAGTAGAGCGTTCAGTCTGACGACGCAACGCAAAAACCGGAATGAGAACTATCTTACTGTGGCAGATTCTGTGAGTTGCGCAGTGTTTTATAACGTAACAGGTTTTTTCTGCAGTTAGCAGGGTTAAGGCGCCGGGAATCGCGGTAAGATATCGGCAACTGTGCGTCACCGGGCAGAACGTGGCAGGCCAGGCCCGCCGCCGTGAAGGCTGACGCGAATGCGTAACTTATTGGTGTAAAAGACTTATGACCGTTGAAATAGAACTGAAATTTATTGCCACCCCGGATGCGGTTGCCGCCTTGCCGCAGCAACTGGCCGCCTGGCCGAATCAGCATTCCGCACCGCAAAAACTGACCAATATTTATTTCGAAACCGCCGATAATTTCCTGCGTGGTCAGGATATGGGGCTGCGTATCCGCGGGTTCGACGACAGTTATGAAATGACCATCAAAACCGCCGGAAAGGTGGTCGCGGGCTTGCATCAGCGTCCGGAATACAATGTGGCGATCGCCACGCCGGAACTGGCGCTGGATCGGTTCCCGGCAGATATCTGGCCGCAGGGTTGTGATATCCCGGCTTTGCAGCAGGCGTTGCAACCGCTGTTTCGTACCGACTTCGTGCGTGAGAAGTGGGTGGTCACTTACGGTAAGAGCGAGATTGAGGTTGGTCTTGATCAGGGTGAAGTGCGTGCCGGAGAGCAGAGCGAAGCGCTGTGCGAGATCGAGCTGGAATTAAAGGAAGGCAATACCGCCGATTTGCTGGCGCTGGCCAACGCACTGGCGGAACACGGCGGCCTGCGCCAGGGCAGCCTGAGCAAGGCAGCGCGGGGTTACCATTTGGCGCAGGGCAACGCCCCGCGTGAGCGTCATCCATTGGCGGTATTGAAACCGGCCGCCAAATCCACCGTTGAGCAAGGGATGATCGCCAGTTTCGAACTGGGTTTGAGCCATTGGCAATATCACGAAGAACTGTGGTTACGTGGTGATACTCAGGCCCGTCGTTCCGTGATGGAGGCGATTGCGCTGATCCGCCAGGCATTGGTGATTTTCGGCGGCCTGGTACCACGCAAGGCCAGCGCCGATCTGCGCGCCCGACTGACCGCACTGGAGCCGCTGCTGGTTGATAAAACCACTCAGCCACAGGAGTTGTGCTACAGCGCGGAATATCTGCAATGTAAGTTAGCGCTCACATCGTGGTTGGTAACCGGTGCCTGGAAACCCTTTATCGATGCCAAGGCGCAGGCCAAGCTTGACGGCTCCTTCAAACGTTTTAGCGACATTATGCTGGGGCGCAGCGCCGCCGAGTTGAAAGAAGCCTTCACCCGCACGCTGAACGATGACGAATACGAGGAACAGCTGCCGCGTCTGACGCGTCAGGTCTCGGCATTTATCCTGTTGTCCGGGGCTTACCCTGACGACGAAACCGGCCCGTACATCGACGGCTGGCGCGAGCTGCAGCTGGCGGTAGCCGAACGGCGCCAGGGCTGGTACGAAGGCAGCCGCAAGCAGGCCTTATCGCATGCGCCATTCTGGTTAAACGGCGCCCTCCGCTAATTAAGCTGGCCTGCCCGGCGCAGGCCGCAGAACGGATCATTCACTATGTTGCCACTTTCAGCAGCGTTACAGACTCAGGCACAGAACATCGTGCAGCGTTTTCAGGAAACTCAGGGCGCGGACTGCGCGCTCAGCGATCAGGAACAGTGGGTTTTGGCGTCGAGCGACTTTGTCTGCGACATGTTGCTCAACCAGCCGGAATGGCTGGCGACGCTGCGCAAGCAACCGCCGGTGGCGGACGAGTGGCAACATTATGCCGCCTGGCTGCAGGATGATTTGGAAGAGGTGCGTGACGAAGCGCAGCTGATGCGTGCACTGCGTCTGTTTCGCCGTGAGACGCTGGTAAGGATCGCCTGGGCGCAGGCGCTGGGCCAATGCAGCACGCAAGAAACGCTGTTACAGCTGAGTGGGTTGGCGGAAACGCTGATTGTCAGCGCCCGCGACTGGCTGTACCAAACCTGCTGCCGTGAGTGGGGCACCCCATGTAATGCTCAGGGCGTGCCGCAGCCGTTGTTGATCCTCGGTATGGGGAAATTGGGCGGCGGTGAGCTGAACTTCTCGTCCGATATCGATCTGATCTTTGCCTACCCTGAAAACGGCCAGACCCAGGGCGGACGGCGTGAGCTGGATAACGCCCAGTTCTTCACCCGCCTGGGACAGCGGCTGATCAAAGCGCTGGATCAACAAACTATCGACGGCTTTGTCTATCGCGTGGACATGCGGCTGCGACCGTTCGGCGACAGTGGCCCACTGGTGATGAGCTTCGCCGCGCTGGAGGATTATTATCAGGAGCAGGGCCGTGACTGGGAACGTTATGCGATGGTCAAGGCGCGGCTGATGGGCGGTTCGGAAGACGTCTACAGCGAAGAACTGCGCAAAACCCTGCGGCCGTTTGTTTTCCGTCGCTATATCGATTTCAGCGTGATCCAGTCGCTGCGCAATATGAAAGGCATGATCGCCCGTGAAGTACGGCGGCGCGGGCTAAAAGACAATATCAAACTGGGTGCCGGTGGCATCCGCGAAATTGAATTTATCACCCAGGTATTCCAACTGATCCGTGGCGGGCGCGAACCGGCGTTGCAGGGGCGCTCCTTGTTGCCGACGCTACAGGCGGTGGGGGAACTGGGGCTGCTGGAGCCGCAACAGGTACAGGCGATGAGTGCCAGTTACCTGTTCCTGCGGCGGCTGGAAAACCTGCTGCAGGCGATTGCCGATCAACAAACGCAAACCTTGCCGCAAGATGAACTCGACCAGGCGCGGCTGGCCTGGGGGATGGGGTTCGATGATTGGTCGGCCCTGTTGCTGGCGCTGGATGACCATATGCAGGCGGTCAGGGCAGTATTTAACGACCTGATTGGCGACGATAGTCCGGATGTCGGAGAAGATCCCGACTATCAGCACTATCACAGTTTGTGGCAGGACGCGCTGGAAGAGAACGAACTGGCCCCGTTGACGCCGCACCTGGACGAAGAGGCGCGCAGACAGATGCTGCGCACCATCGCCGAGTTTCGTCATGACGTCGACAAACGGACCATTGGCCCGCGTGGCCGCGACGTGCTCGACCAACTGATGCCGCGCCTGCTGGCGGAAGTCTGTCCGCGTCAGGACGCGCCGACCGCACTGCTCAGGCTGACCCAGCTGTTGCTGAGCATCGTGACCCGTACCACCTACCTTGAGCTGCTGGTGGAATACCATGCGGCGCTCAGCCATCTGATTCGTTTGTGTGCCGCTTCGCCGATGGTGGCCAACCAGCTGTCGCGTTATCCGCTGCTGCTCGATGAGCTGTTGGAGCCGGCGACGTTGTATCAGCCGGTGGCCCCGGATGCCTATCGCAGCGAGCTGCGCCAGTACCTGTTGCGGGTGCCGGAGGACGACGAAGAGCAAAGGCTGGAAGCGCTACGCCAATTCAAACAGGCGCAGCAGCTGCGTATTGCCGCCGGGGATATCTCTGGTGCCCTGCCGGTGATGAAAGTGAGCGATCACCTCACCTATCTGGCGGAGGCGATTATCGACACTGTGGTGCAGCAGGCGTGGAACGATATGGTCGCACGCTATGGCCAGCCAACCCATTTGCAGGAGCGTGAAGGACGAGGTTTTGCGGTGATTGGCTACGGCAAGCTGGGCGGTTGGGAGCTGGGCTACAGTTCCGATCTTGACCTGGTGTTTATCCTCGATTGTCCGCCTGAGGTGATGACCGACGGCGATCGCAGCATCGACGGTCGTCAGTTTTATCTGCGTCTGGCTCAGCGGGTCATGCACCTGTTCAGCACTCGCACCTCGTCCGGTATTTTGTATGAAGTGGATGCCCGCCTGCGGCCGTCGGGCGCGGCCGGTATGCTGGTCAGCACCGTCGAAGCCTTTGCCGATTACCAGCAGAGCGAAGCCTGGACCTGGGAACATCAGGCGCTGGTGCGGGCACGCATCGTGCATGGCGATCCGCTGTTGCATCAGCAGTTTGACGTTATCCGCCGGGAGATCCTGTGCAAACCGCGTGACCTGGAAACGCTGAAGCGCGAGGTACGTGAGATGCGCGAGAAAATGCGCAATCACCTTGGCAACAAGCAGCGCGATCTGTTTGATATCAAAGCCGACGAGGGCGGGATCACCGATATCGAATTTATTGCCCAGTATCTGGTCTTAGGCTATGCGGCCGCCGAACCGCGCCTGACACGCTGGTCTGATAACGTGCGCATTTTCGAGCTGATGGCCAATTACGACATCATGCCGGAAGAAGAAGCGCGCGCACTGACCCAGGCTTACGTCACCATGCGCGACGAGATCCATCATCTGGCGTTGCAGGAGCATTCCGGCAAGGTCGGTAACGGCCAATTCGCCGCCGAACGTGAACAAGTCCGCGCCAGTTGGGCGAAGTGGCTGGGCTGAGCAGGCCGGTTGCGCAATACGTTTTGCAGCTATTACAGACGTCTGTGGTAATATCTGCGCCACTAAAATTTTGTACTTTTTTGGAGTTATCGGATGAAAGTTACACTGCCTGATTTTCGCCGCGCCGGGGTATTGGTGGTGGGTGACGTCATGTTGGATCGCTATTGGTATGGGCCGACCAGCCGTATCTCACCGGAAGCGCCGGTGCCGGTGGTCAAGGTTGAAACCATTGAAGAGCGTCCCGGCGGTGCGGCTAACGTGGCGATGAACATTGCTTCGCTGGGTGCCAATTCACGCCTGGTGGGCCTGACCGGTATTGATGATGCCGCGCGGGCGCTAAGCGCCAAGCTCAATGAAGTCAACGTGCGCTGTGATTTTGTCTCGGTGCCGACGCATCCGACCATCACCAAGCTGCGCGTGCTGTCGCGTAACCAGCAATTGATCCGCCTCGATTTCGAAGAAGGTTTCTCTAACGTCGATCCGCAGCCGCTGTTGGAACGTATTCAGCAGGCGCTGCCGCAGATTGGCGCACTGGTGCTGTCTGACTACGCCAAAGGCGCGCTGAGTCAGGTACAGAGCATGATCCAACTGGCGCGTGCCGCCAAGGTACCGGTGTTGATTGATCCTAAAGGATCGGATTTCGAGCGTTATCGCGGCGCAACGCTGCTGACGCCAAACCTGTCCGAATTCGAAGCGGTGGTAGGTCACTGTAAAGACGAAGCCGAACTGGTTGAACGCGGCATGAAGCTGGTGGCGGACTTTGAGCTTTCCGCTCTGCTGGTCACCCGCTCCGAGCACGGCATGACGCTGCTGCAGCCGGGCATCGCGCCGCTGCATTTACCCACTTTGGCGCAGGAAGTGTTTGACGTTACCGGTGCCGGCGATACCGTTATCGGCGTGTTGGCCGCGGCACTGGCTGCCGGCAACACGTTGGAAGAGTCCTGTTTCCTGGCCAATGCCGCTGCCGGCGTGGTAGTGGGCAAATTGGGGACTTCAACCGTTTCGCCGATTGAACTGGAAAACGCGGTACGCGGCCGGGCCGAAACCGGCTTTGGTGTGATGACCGAGGCCCAGTTGAAAACCGCCGTGGCGCAAGCCCGTCAGCGCGGTGAAAAAGTGGTAATGACCAACGGCATCTTCGACATTCTGCATGCCGGTCACGTCTCTTATCTGGCTAATGCCCGCAAGCTGGGCGATCGCCTGATTGTGGCAGTGAACAGCGATGCTTCCACTAAACGTCTGAAAGGCGAAACCCGTCCGGTCAACGCGCTGGAAAACCGCATGATTGTACTGGGTGCGCTGGAAGCGGTGGACTGGGTGGTGCCGTTCGAAGAAGACACGCCACAACGCCTGATCGCCGATATCCTGCCGGATCTGCTGGTGAAAGGCGGCGATTACAAGCCTGAAGATATCGCCGGTAGTACCGAGGTATGGGCTAATGGCGGCGACGTCAAAGTGCTGAACTTTGAAGACGGCCTGTCGACCACCAACATCATCAAGGCAATAAAAGACGGGCGTGGCTAACGTTCGCTGAAAACGGCGGTGGGCAGTGAGTGGACTGAAGCAAGAGCTGAGTTTGGCGCAGGGCGTTGGGCTATTGTCCACTTCACTGCTGGGGACCGGTGTGTTTGCCGTTCCGGCTTTGGCGGCACAGGTGGCGCAGGGCGATAGTCTGTGGGCCTGGCCGCTGCTGATTATCCTGGTGTTCCCGATCGCCATTGTTTTTGCGGCTTTGGGCCGCCACTTCCCCAGTGCGGCCGGGGCAGCGCATTTTGTCGGGCTGGCCTTTGGCCCGCGCATGGCGAAAGTCACCGGCTGGCTGTTTTTGTCGGTTATTCCGGTTGGGTTACCCGCTGCGCTGCAGATTGCCGCCGGTTTTTGGCAGGCCACTTTCGGCTGGAGCGCCAATGTCCTGCTGTTGGTACAAATTGCCACGCTGGTGGTGATTTGGTTTTTAGGCACGCGCAGCGCGGGTTCCAGTGCCAATATTCAAACGTTAATTGCCATTCTGGTGGTGGCGCTGGTGGCCGCTATCTGGTGGCGTGGCGACATCTCACTGTCTCAAATTCCCTGGCCGGCAATCAACGAAATCTCCTCTCCCAATCTGTTCCACGCGCTGGCCGTGATGTTCTGGTGCTTTGTCGGCCTGGAGGCCTTTGCCCATCTGGCGACCGAGTTCCGTAATCCTGAACGCGATTTTCCGCGTGCGCTGCTGTTTGGCATGTTGGTTGCCGGGGCGGTGTACTGGGGCTGTACCGTGGCGGTGCTGCATTTCCACGCCTACGGCGAGCATCAGGCGGCGGCTGCGTCGTTGCCGGGTATCGTGGTGCAATTGTTTGGTCAACATGCGCTGTGGGTGGCCTGCATCATTGGCTATCTGGCCTGTTTTGCCAGCGTGAATATCTATACCCAAAGCTTCGCCCGGCTGGTGTGGTCGCAGGCGCAGGATCGTCCGTCCAGCGCGCTGGCCAGGCTGTCTGCCGGACAGGCACCGGTCAATGCATTAAGCGCGGTGGTCGGCAGCTGCTTGCTGTTCACTTTGCTGATTTATACGCTAAAGCTACCGCTGGATACGCTGCTGGTGTATGCCAATGGCATTTTCGTGCTGATTTATCTGCTGTGTATGCTGGCGGGCTGTCGAATTTTGCACGGGCGTTCGCGGCTAATGGCGGCGACAGGATTAGGGCTGTGTGTGCTGTTGATGGTGATCATCGGCTGGAAAAGCCTGTATGCACTGGGAATGTTTGCGCTGATTTGGCTGGTGTTGCGGTTTAAGGCACAGACGGCGCTCAAAGCGCAATAAGGGCGCGTTGCCGCGCCCTTAAGGGTAACTATTCGGCGTCTGGCTGTTGCGCAGCAGGCGTGGCGTTCAGCTTGCTTTCCAGCTCGCTCATACGCTGTTCCAGCAACGCCAGTTTCTCACGGGTGCGCAGCAGTACCTGGGTCTGCACGTCGAACTCTTCGCGGTTGACCAAATCCAGACGGGTGAGCTGTGACTGCAACACCTGACGGATTTTCTTCTCAACGTCTTCCCCGAATTCGCGCACGCCTTTAGGCATGGACTCATGCACCTGACGTGCGATCTGTTCAATTTTTTTCGGGTCAATCATGGCGTATCCCTTTCAGAGTTTAATAGCTGTCGCCTAGTGTAATGCGAGTTGCCCGCCGGATAAACTATTTAACCGCTTTCCCTGCGGCTGGCCGAATTGTGCTTTTGCCAATTGCCCTGATTAATCATTAGCGTTATAGTCGAGAAGCTTATTCTCAGGGCGGGGTGCAAGTCCCCACCGGCGGTAAATCACCTTTTACGGTGAAAGCCCGCGAGCGCTCAGCCAGTTTTTGCAGTTTGGTTAGAGGTCAGCAGATCCGGTGTAATTCCGGGGCCGACGGTTATAGTCCGGATGGGAGAGAGTAACGGTATCTGCCGGGTTTGCGCCCGCTTGCGTTATTTTTTTAGCTATTGCTAGCTACTCCTCAAGATCGCCCTGGTTCTGGTAATCCATAATTTTCTAATGAGGTTTTTTACCATGAATCAGACCCTACTTTCAGATTTCGGCACGCCGGTAGAACGCGTAGAACGCGCTCTTGAAGCATTGCGCAATGGGCACGGTGTGATGGTGCTCGATGATGAAAATCGTGAAAACGAAGGTGATATGATCTTCGCCGCAGAAACCATGACCGTTGAGCAGATGGCGCTGACCATTCGCCACGGTAGCGGTATTGTGTGCCTGTGTCTTACCGAAGAACGTCGTCAGCAGCTTGAACTGCCGATGATGGTGACCAACAACTCCAGCCAGTTCCAGACTGCCTTCACCGTGACTATCGAAGCGGCACAGGGTGTGACAACCGGTGTTTCCGCGTCCGACCGCCTGACCACCATTCGCGCCGCAATTGCCGATAACGCCAAGCCGAGCGATCTGAACCGCCCTGGCCACGTGTTCCCGCTGCGTGCGCAGCCGGGTGGCGTGCTGAGCCGTCGTGGTCATACCGAAGCGACTATCGATCTGGTGGCAATGGCCGGTTTCAAACCTGCCGGCGTGCTGTGTGAACTGACCAACGATGATGGCAGCATGGCGCATGCGCCAGAAGTTATCCTCTTCGCCAAACAGCATGACATGACCGTACTGACCATCGAAGACCTGGTGGCCTACCGCCAGTCACACGAGCAGAAAGCCAGCTGATATCACACTGATTTTCTGAATATGAAAAAAGCCGCATGCGCGGCTTTTTTTGTAGCTGAAAAACGATTAACCGATGCCGCCGCTCTGTAACAGCGTCAGGCTGAATCCCATCACCGCCATTCCGCATAATACGCCGTAGCTCGGGTTATTATTCGGATCAATCTCTTTCGCCAACGGCATCAGCTCATCGACTGACAGCGCCACCATAATGCCGGCGACGGCCGCCATAATAGACGCCATTACCACCGGCGATATCATCGGGCCAAGCAGCAGAAATGCCAGCACGCCGCCGAGAATTTCTGCCATGCCGGAAATACCCGACCACAACAGCGCCTTGGTCTTTGAGCCGGTCGCGGCATATACCGGCCCGGCGACCGCCAGGCCCTCAGGGATATTGTGGATGGCGACGGCCAGCGCGATACCCATTCCCAGCTCCAGATCGGCGCTGGCGGTCACGAAGGTGGCGATGCCCTCCGGGAAGTTGTGCAGGCTGATGCCCAGCGTCAACAGCACGGCAGTGCGTTTCAGGTTGTGCGGCTTGAGTGGTTTTTGCAGTAAATCCTGTGGATGCTGATGTGGCAGCATCCGGTCCAGCGCAAAATAACCCAGCAGGCCGAGCATGAACATGCCATAGCCCAACATCGGCGACATACCGACGGTGTGCAGCGCCGCGGGCAGCATTTCCATCAGCGATATCAACAGCATAATCCCGGCGGCAAAGCCGAGAGCAAACGCCAGCATTCGGTTGGAGGGCTTCTGGCCGATAATGCCGAACAGGGCACCGACAAAGGTAGCGCCACCGGCCAGCAGGGTCAGGAGTAGCGGTACGGACATGGTTATCTCCTGTAGGCTGAAATTATTGTTTATTTTCTGATACTAACAGAGTAAAGGCATAAATCGAGTGGATTTGGCTGATTGCTTCCATTGTTTTAACCATTCAAATTTATTGAAGATCATCATCATGGTTATCCGGCTGTTTTACCCCGGTAAACGGCGTAGTCTGGTCCACAGAATGTATTGCGACCAACCCAAGGAACCTGTATGAACACCTCTCGTATGCCAGCACTTTTCCTCGGTCACGGTAGCCCGATGAACGCGCTGGAAGAAAACCGCTACACCCGTGCATGGCGTACGTTGGGCGAAACCTTGCCACGTCCAAAGGGCATCGTTGCCGTATCCGCTCACTGGTATACCCGTGGCACCGCCGTTACTGCGATGGAAAATCCGAAAACCATCCATGACTTTGGTGGTTTTCCACAGGCGCTGTTTGATACCCAGTATCCGGCTCCCGGCTCTCCTGAATTGGCTGCGCAGGTCCAGCAGGTGTTGGAGCCAGTTCGCGTCAAGGCCGACGTCAGCGAATGGGGTTTGGATCACGGCACCTGGGGCGTGTTGATCAAGATGTATCCTGAGGCGGACATTCCGGTCGTGCAGCTCAGCATCGACGGTACTCAGCCTGCGGAATACCATTATGAACTGGGCCGCAAGCTGGCGGAGCTACGCGAGCAGGGAATTATGATCGTAGCCAGCGGTAACGTGGTGCATAACCTGCGGATGGTGAAATGGCAGGGGGACGCCACGCCTTATCCATGGGCCACGGCGTTTGATAAGTTCGTGCGGGATAACCTGAATTATCAGGGTGATAACCATCCTTTGGTGAACTTTATGCAGCATGAAGGCGCGGCGCTGTCGAACCCGACGGCGGAGCACTACCTGCCGCTGCTGTACGTACTCGGCGGTTGGGACGGTAAGGAAGCGATAACCGTGCCGGTAGATGGCATTGAGATGAGCTCATTGAGCATGTTGTCGGTACAAGTCGGTTAAGTCCTTCGCGCCGGTTCAGGCCGGCGCGGATTTATTGGCAAAACCGCAGGACTCGCGGATCACCAAAGAAGGCGGCAGGATGATGCGTTTGGGTGGTTCATCATTGCCCTGAATACGGCTGTACAACAGTTCCCCGGCTTTACGGCCAATCTCGCGCGAGGCCACCGACACGGTGGTCAAACCTGGCTGCACCAGCGAGGCTTCGGTAATATCATCAAAACCAATTAGCGCAAAATCACGGCCAATCTGGCGGTCGAGTTTGCGTAATGTCTGCATCACCCCCAGCGCGACAATGTCCTGATAGCATAAGGCCGCAGTGATTTCCGGATGGGCTTTTAGCAGTTGTTCCGCTGCCTTGGCACCGGAGCTCTGGCTGGCTTCACTGTCCACAATCCATTCCCCGTTGACCATAATCCCGTGTTCCAGCAGCTTGCTGGTGTAGCCGCCCAGCCGTTGTGCGCGGGTAGCCGAACTGATGGATCCTCCGATAAAGGCGATATGGCGATGCCCCAAATCCAGCAGATGCTGGGTCGCTAACTGGGTACCCAGGAAGTTGTCAGTGCCGACAAAGTCAAAGTGCGCATCGGTCACCGGCCTGACCACCATAATGGCCGGGATCTTGCGGCGCTTGAGCGTTTCAAAAAACAGCGGGGGCGTTTGCCGGGCGGCGCACAGCACCATACCGCTGGTATTGTTTTGCAGCAGGGAGTCGACAAATTTTTGCTGCCTGTCGGCGGACTCTTCGCTGTTGGCCAGAAACAGCATCAACTGGTGGCGCTCCATTTCCTGGCTCAGCCCGGCGGTCATCTCCGCATAAAACGGGTTGGTGATGTCGTGCAGCAGCAGGCCGACCTGATTGCTGCTGCGATTGCGCAGGTTGGCAGCAGTCTGATTGTAGACATAGCCCAGCTGATCAATGGCGCTCAGCACCCGCTTGCGGGTGGCGTCCGATATGCGGCCACGATTGCGCAATACCATCGATACGGTTGCGGTGGAGACTTTTGCGTGCGCGGCGACGTCCGCCAAGGTTATTGTGCTCATTTCATCTCCTGTCGGTACCCACTGTCACATCAAGGTATAACGATTAACCTTATTCCGTAAAATCCCGCCAATAAATCGTGATTCGCGTCACGAAAGTTCGGCTTTTTATGGGGTTATTATCGATTGTATGAGGTTAATCTCGTTAATCAGCCTGTTTAACACAAGGTTAATCGATTAATCTTTTTCTATGTATCCAGCTCATAGGCAGAAGAATATGACAGACCAACAGCATAAATCAACCAGCTATGACAAGTCTCCCGAAGTAGCGGTGCAGGGGTTTGACCACGCCGCCTGGCAAGGGTGGAAGGCCGTGACCGAGGCGGTCAGCCATCAGATTACCGCCCTCGGGTTGCGCAAAACCCTGTTGGTCGTGGATTGCTACCATGGGGTGAATCTGGCAGAGCTAATCGAGAATTTTATTCATCCTCTGCAGCCGGTCAGTAGCGTCAATGCCGAATCGGCCAAATACGATGAGCCACACATTCGCGCGATGATTGAGCGCAATTTAACGGATGACCGTGTGTTTGGCGTGCTGTCGTGCCATGAAATGCCCGAGTTTTTTGATGCTGCGCGCGTCCAGCAGTTGCGCGATCAAATTGCGCGCGTCGACAGTGGGCTGGTGGTGGTTTATGGGCCGGGTGCGGCGCTGATCGCCGAAGCCGATGTATTGGTGTATGCCGACATGGCCCGCTGGGAAATTCAGCAGCGTTTCCGCCGCGGTGAACTGGGTAACTGGGGGGCGAATAATGTGGATGAAGATGTGCTGCGTCGCTACAAGCGAGCCTTCTTCGTGGAATGGCGAGTCTTCGACCGTCATAAAACCCCGTTGCTACAGCGTGCCGATTTTGTGTTGGACACCAATCAGGCCGGCCAACCCAAGCTTGTGACCGGTGCGGCTTTCCATGCCGGGTTGCAGCAGGCGACCCAACGCCCATTCCGCGTGGTGCCGTTTTTCGACCCCGGCGTTTGGGGGGGCCAGTGGATGAAACAACAGTTCGATCTCGACCCGACGGCAGCCAACTATGCATGGTGTTTTGACTGCGTGCCCGAGGAAAACAGCCTGCTAATGCGTTTTGGTGACGTCCGGGTCGAGATCCCCTCACAGGATTTGGTGCTGTTATATCCTCGCCCCTTGCTGGGTGAGCAGGTGCATGCTCGCTTCGGGGCGGAATTCCCCATCCGTTTTGACCTGCTCGATACCGTCGGCGGGCAAAATCTCAGCTTCCAGGTGCATCCGCTGACGGAATACATCCAACAGCATTTCGGTATGCATTACACCCAGGACGAAAGCTATTACATCCTGGCGGCGAAGCCAGGCTCAGAAGTGTATCTGGGGGTGAAGAACGGTACGGAACCGAAAGCGATGATGGCTGACCTGGCCGCGGCCCAAAGGGGCGAAAAAGCCTTCGATGATCAACGTTTCGTGAATCGTTTTCCAGCGCGTAAACACGACCATTTCCTGATCCCCGCAGGGACGGTGCATTGCTCTGGTGCGGGTGCCATGGTGCTGGAAATCAGCGCTACGCCCTATATTTTCACCTTCAAACTGTGGGACTGGGGCCGCCTGGGATTAGATGGCCAGCCACGCCCGGTGCATCTGCAGCATGGCGAACAGGTAATCAACTGGCAGTGCGACACCACCTGGGCGAAGGAGCACCTGGTCAACCGCATTGAACCGGTTGCCGAAGGGGCGGGCTGGCAGGAAGAACGAACCGGTTTGCACGAGCGTGAATTTATCGAAACCCGTCGCCACTGGTTTAGTGAACCGGTGCTGCACCATACCGAAGGCCGGGTGAACGTGTTGAATCTGGTCGAAGGGGAAGAGGCGGTGGTGGAAAGCCCTGAAGGACATTTTGCGCCCTTCGTGGTGCATTACGCTGAAACCTTCATCGTACCGGCCGCAGTGGGGCCGTATCGCATCAGCCCCCATGGTCGCAGCCTGGGCAAAACCCTGGGCACCATCAAAGCCTGGGTAAGGGGATAAGCCGTATGTTGAAAGTGATAGTGACTTCCCATGGCCCGCTGGCTGAGGCGCTGATGAGCAGCGCGCGTATGGTTTACGGTGAATTGCCGGGGACCAGCCATGTGGGCCTGAGTGAAGGTACCGGTATCGAAGCCTTCAAACAGGATTTTGCCGACGAATTGCAGCGGGTGAGCGCCGAGGCCGACGGGGTGCTGGTGCTGTGCGACATGCTGTGCGGCACGCCTTACAACGTGGCCTGTCGCCACGCTTTTGATCCCCAAACGCCGGTGCCGATGGCCGTGGTGACCGGCGTGAATTTCCCGATGCTGTTGATGAGTGCCGAATTGCTGGAAGAAAAGGACGTTCACCAGGCGGCACAAGAGCTGGTAGCGCTGGCGGGTGAGGCGATTGCTGTTGCCCGTCCGGCGGTAACGGCGCAATTGGACGATTTCTGAGGAGAGAAGATGGCCATTTCATTTGTACGTATCGACGACCGGGTTATTCACGGTCAACTGGTGACCCGCTGGGCGAAGGAATTGCCCTGCGACGGTATTGTGGCGATCGATGATGAGGTGGCGGCAGACCCGTTACTGTCATCGGTGATGAAAGGGGCGGTACAGGACACGAAAGTGTGGCTGTTTACCGTGCAGCAGGCGATAGAAAAGCTGCCGAAGGTGATCGCCAGCGACAAACAGTACTTTGTGATTGGCAAGTCGCCGGTCACGTTGCGCAGGTTGATAGAGGCAGGGATCGATCTGAGTAATCGTAACAAGAAAATTAACGTCGGGCCGATGTCGGCCCGCAGGGACACGGTGACCATTGGGCCTAATCAATCGGTAAACACATTAGAGGCAGAGGCTTTCGACTTTCTGACCGAACATGGGCATGCCATCGAATTCCGTTTAGTCCCGGATGCCAGCCATTTCAGTTGGCTGGATGCCAAAAAGAAACTCAAATAAGCCTGAACGGCAGGAGTGAACTATGTGGTTTGAAGCGACGCTTATCGGGATACTTTGCTATCTCGGTGCGCTGAGCAGCCCCTGGCTGCTGGGGCTGACCGGAGGCTGGTATATTCTCAGCCGCCCGTTGGTCTCCGGCATGCTGGTGGGGGCTATTCTCGGTGATGTACAGACCGGCATTATCATCGGTGTTGCGGTTCAGGCGGTGTATATCGCCATGGTCACACCGGGCGGATCGATGCCGGCCGATCTCAATTTTGTGGCGTTCCCGGCGATTGCGCTGGGCATTCTTTCCGGTAAAGGAACCGAGGTGGCGGTGGCGCTGGCGGCGACTATCGGCATCATGGGCACCGTGCTGTTCAACGCCATGATGGTGCTCAATTCTTACTGGAATCACCGTGCGGATCTGGCGGTAGAGCGCGGTGATGAGCGAGGGATTTACCTCAATAGCGCCATCTGGCCGCAGGTCACCAACTTCCTGCTGCGTTTTATACCGACGTTCATCGCGGTCTTTTTCGGGGCGCGCTATATCAACGCCTTTATGGACAGCCTGCCGGCACTGGTATTGACCACCATGAACGTGGTGGGCGGCATTCTGCCCGCGGTCGGCATCGCCATTCTTCTTAAACAGATTATTAAAAGCTACAGCATGCTGATTTACTTCCTGGTGGGGTTCATCTGCATTGTTTTCCTCAAGCTGAATATGGTGGCGCTGGTGATTGTCGGCGCGCTGCTGGCACTGATTCACTACAACTATAAGCCAGAGCCGCAGGTGGCCGCCGCACAGGCCGCGCCTCAGGCTGATGATGAGGATGAATTCTGATGGATACGCCAACACCTAAATTGAATAAGCAAGACCTGCGTCGTTGCTGGCGCAGCTGGATGATGTACAACCTGTCATCGATGAGCTTTGAGCGCCTGGAGTCGTACGGTTTTTGCCTGAGCATGATGCCGGCGCTGAAAAAACTGTATCAGGACAAACAGCAGCGTATTGAAGCCATTCGCCGCCACACCTCGTTCTATAACACCGAGCCGCAGTTGGGCGCGATTGTTAACGGCATGGTGATTGGGCTGGAAGAAAAACGCGCCAACGGCGAGCCGATCGACGGGGAAACCATCAACACGCTCAAGGTGGGGTTGATGGGGCCGGTGGCCGGCATTGGTGACTCGATGGTGCCGGGCATGCTGATCCCGATTTTGTTGAGTATCGGCATGGCGCTGGCAGCCGGTGGCAGTGTGATTGGCCCGCTGTTTTATATCATCGCGTTTAGCCTGATCGTCATTCCGGGGTCTTACTGGCTGTTTATGAAAGGCTACCATATGGGCTCCGGCTCGGTGGAGATGCTGGTCAGCAGCAAGTCCTCACGACTGCGGGAGGCACTTTCCCTGCTGGGGGTGTTCGTCATGGGCGGCGTCGCCGCAAGTTACGTCAAACTGGGGACCGGCCTGGAGTTTGTTACCAAAGACGGGGTGAATATTCACCTGCAGCAAATGCTGGACGGTATTTTCCCTAACCTGATGCCGTTGATTGTGGTGCTGGCGACCTGGTACCTGATGGCCAAGCGCGGGCTTTCACCGGTGAAAGCGATGCTGGGGCTGCTGGTGTTGGCAGCGGCAGGGGTAGCCTGCGGTTTGTTTTCTTAAGCTATCAATGAGTTACATGTAGGGGGCGAATATATTCGCCCCATTCTTTTTTACGGCTCAAATCGTTGCCATTTGTCCGCTACGCTGCCTGGTTTGGAAATGAACTGGAAACGCGCCGGACAGTCTTCAAACTGCGAATATAAGGGAGCGTCGCTCAAACCGAATTCGTGGTATTGGCGTGGCCCGATGGCGTGCAGTCTGCTGGACTGGTAGCATGGATTTTGCTGCCAGATAATATTGTTGCCCTGTAATAGCGGGTACCAGGCCAGCCCTTTGTACTCACGGACGGCATCATATTCGAAGCCATATTCACGATCGCACCAGGCGGCGAAGGTCAGCGGCTGGTTGGGATCGGCGGAAATTGTGGCGTGCGCCCATCCTGGTGGTACCAATACCTTTTCACCTGGGCCTGCATGCACGGCAAAGCAGCGCCCCGGCTCACGTTCCACCCGTTCTTGCATGTAAATAATGGCCTTGCCTTGCCAGATCTCGTACAGCTCTGGCGGTGACCAGCCGCTGTGTACGCTGATGCGGTGCACATGACCCTGGCTGCGTACTGGCTCCTGACCCAACTGGCCTTTGGCATAGGTGACAATGCCGAACAGCAACATGCGCTTTTTCAATTCAGCCAAATGCCGCTGTTTGGCGACGTCCATGACGATGGCATAGACCTGTTCTGGCCCGTTGCAGTCGGGATCGCGCAGGGAGCGGCGGATCTGTTCCAACGTCCGAATCTCCGGCAAGGGGCCAATCACTTCTTCGCCATAGGCAAACCCCATCGGATGGTCGCTAATGGAAACATCCAGGCCAAATTTAAGCATTGAATCACTCATATTGCGCCTCCGCTTTCCAACCGTTGCCATCGGCAAACACCCGCAGTTTGAAACCCTGTGGCTGGAGTGCGTCGTAGTTGTGTCCCGCCACGGTTGGCCAGACCGCCAATGCGGACAGCACTTCAGTACCGGTGTTGATCAGGCGATGAGCGGTAAAGGAAGGGATATGGTGAACGCTGCCGGGGGAGACCTGTTCCAGCCTGCAAGCCCCGTCCCGGTGTTGCAGCAGCAGTAAACCCTGGCCACGTAAGCCAAAATAGAATTCCGCCTGTTCGGGGCGCTGATGAAAATGCCCACGGGTCATAAAGAACTCGTTGCCTACCCGGCCAGGCAGCAGGTGAGTGGTGCCCACAAACAGCTCACCTTCCTGTTGTTCGGAAGGCAGCATTTCTACCTGATACACGGCAAGTTCTGCCGGCATCGCCCGCCATGCGGCAGGATCGGCAAAGATCCCCGCCAGACTGCCCAGGGGGGTAGATTTTCGTTGAATATCAGCTGCGGTAAAGCATCCGTCGGCCAGGTTGACCTGCGGTGGAATAAGGGAAGTCAGTTTCATATCTGGTTGCTCCGCCCGAGGAGAACAGACGCTTCGAGTATAAAAGGTTAATCGATTAATCACCAGCAGGAAAGCATAAAAAAAGCGCGATATTATCGCGCTTGATATCAACCAATTTGCTTGTTAGCCAAGGATGATGTGCGGGTAGAAACGCGACAGATCCTGGGTGATCAGCTCACGATCTTCACGCAGACCGATGCCGCAGGGTTGATCGTCAACCAGCCAACTGCCGATCAGCGTATAGCTGCCTTCGAACTGTGGCAGCGGGTGGAACTGTTGCACGATCATGCCTTCTTCGCCGTAAGGGCCGTCGACGCTGGCAACTTCCTGACCATTCTGCACGATCTGGATATTGGCACCTTCGCGTGAGAACAGCGGCTTGGTGACGTAGTGATCGAGCTGTGGATGATCGTCTTCTGCAAAGTACGATGCCAGCAGATTAGGGTGATCCGGGAACATTTCCCACAGCATCGGCAGCAGGGCCTTGTTGGAGATAATGCTTTTCCACGCCGGCTCCAGCCAGCGCACGCCGGCATCTTCCAGCTTGGTGGAAAACATCTCGCGCAGCATGAATTCCCACGGGTAAAGCTTGAACAGGTTACCGATGACCTGATTTTGCAGGTCGGTAAACTGGCCTTTCTCACCCAGACCAATCTCTTCCATAAACAGGAATTCGGTCGGGACTCCGGCTTCCAGCGCGCAGTCCTGCAGATATTGCACGGTACCGCGATCTTCCTCGCTGTCCTGGCAACAGGCCAGGTGCAGCAGACCGAAACCGTGGTGTGCTTTCAGGGCAGCGAAACGCTCGATCAGTTTTTCCTGCAGACTGTTGTACTGATCGGACTCCGGGCTGAGCTTGCCGGCGTTGATCTGGTCTTCCAGCCACAACCATTGGAAAAAGGCCGCTTCGTACAGCGAGGTCGGGGTATCGGCGTTGTTCTCCAGCAGCTTGGGCGGATTGATACCGTCGTAGGCCAGATCAAGACGTGAATACAGCGACGGCTGGTTGGTACGCCATGAGCTGCGAACGAACTCCCAGGTGTGTTTCGGGATGCGGAACTTGGTCATCAGCGCATCGCTGGCGACCACTTTCTCCACCACCTGCAGGCACATCTGGTGCAATTCGGCGGTGGCGTTTTCAATTTCTTCAATCTGCGCCAGCGTGAATTGGTAAAAGGCGTCCTCACACCAGTAGGGTTCGCCATACATGGTGTGGAAGCGGAAGCCGAATTCGGTGGCCTTTTCGCGCCAGTCCGGGCGCTCGGTGATCGCAACGCGTTTCATGCATTAACCGCCCATGCTGCGTGAGCTGGAGGTCGCGCTGCTGCGCTGCATGCTGGTCTGCTTGGCGACGGATTCGCCAAAGCCACCACGGGTGACGGTATTGGTCACTGCCGGTTTCGGTGCCATGGCGGTTTTTGGCACCGTCATGGTACGGCCGCCGGCGGTGGCCGGGCCGTAGCTCTTGCCGGAGGCATCAACGAATTTGCCGTTGGCCGGGCTGGCGGCGTTTTTAGAGGTGAACAGCGGCTGCTGAGCAAAGCCGGAACCGCCCATCATACGGCCCATCATGTAGCCTGCCATCAACGGCATCCACATGCTGCCACTGCTCTGTGACTCGGCTGCCATGCCGGCCTGTGCCGGGGCGGGTGCCTGAGTACACTGCGCTTCACCGAACTCGGCGACACAGTCTTCGCGAGTGGCGTATTTCGGCGCGGTTTTTGCGGCTTCTTTCAGGGCGTTGTTATAGGCGGTGGTGCACTGCTCGCTCATCGAAGGGTTAGTGCGCGAACAGTCGTCGGCATTTTGATACATAGAGACCGTTTCATCGCTCTTCTCGCAGCCGGCCAGCATAAAGACTGCGCTGATCGCCAAGGCTACGGGCGCAACGCGGTAGTCGCGCCAGGATTTGCGGAACGTCTCTCGGTTGATGTTTTTTGTCCGTTTCATCGTTATTCATCCCATCAGTCGGGCTGTATTCGCCCATTCCCAGTAATGGCGGTAAGGATAGGGGAAAGATGGTTAAAATTAAAGCTGAAATGCCTACGGAATCCACTCTTTACGCAGTTATACGTTGGGCTGTGCGCCAGCTCGCTTTACCGGCTAAAAAAACCTCGGCAGAGTTTCATTATGGAACATCATGGGTAAAGTAATGTTCCATAATGAAACGAAAATACCGGAGGTCGCAAAGCCTTCGGCAAGCCCTATAGTCAGTCCATAACAACGCGACGGCACAAGACCGACGCACTATCACCTGATATCTGAACGTTACCATCGCCAATTTCCCTACAAGGATCCGGTTATGTTGAGAATCATCCAGTCTCCAGGCAAGTACATCCAGGGCGCCAACGCATTGGCCGCCGTGGGCGAATACGCGAAAGCCCTTGCCGACCATTATTTCGTGATCGCCGACGACTTCGTGATGAAGCTGACGGGCGATACCCTGATGGGCAGCCTGCACCAGCATGGGGTGAAGCATCACGCCTGTGTGTTCAACGGCGAATGCTGCCATAAGGAAATCGACCGACTGGGCCAGGAACTGAAAGCCCATGGCTGTCGCGGCGTGATTGGTGTCGGTGGCGGTAAAACGCTGGACACCGCCAAGGCAATCGCCCATTACCAGCATCTGCCGGTGGTGCTGATCCCGACCATTGCTTCCACCGATGCGCCCACCAGTGCGCTGTCGGTGATCTACACCGAACAGGGCGAATTTGACGAATATCTGATCCATACCAGTAATCCGGACATGGTGATAATGGATAGCGCGATTATCGCCAAGGCACCGGTGCGGTTGCTGGTGGCAGGCATGGGCGACGCGCTTTCAACCTATTTTGAAGCGCAGGCCTGTTTCGATGCCCAGGCGACCAGCATGGCGGGCGGCAAATCCACGCTGGCGGCATTGAGCCTGGCGCGGTTGTGCTATGAGACGCTGCTGGCGGAGGGCGTTAAGGCCAAGCTGGCGGTTGAGGCCGGTGTGGTGACGGAAGCGGTCGAGCGCATTATCGAAGCCAATACCTATTTGAGCGGCATCGGTTTCGAAAGCAGTGGCCTGGCGGCCGCGCACGCTATCCACAACGGCTTTACCGTGCTGGAAGAGTGCCATCACCTGTACCACGGCGAAAAAGTGGCGTTTGGCACGCTGTCACAGTTGGTGCTGCAAAACAGCAGCATGGCGCAGATCGAAACGGTGCTGGAGTTCTGCCAGCGTCTCGGCCTGCCGATCACGCTGGCGCAAATGGGCGTTAGCGGCGACCCGGCAGAGAAAATCATGGCGGTGGCCGAAGCCAGCTGCGCAGCAGGCGAAACCATCCACAATATGCCGTTTGAAGTCACGCCTGCCAGCGTACAGGCGGCCATTCTGACGGCAGACCGGCTGGGCAGCGCCTGGCTGCAACAACACGCAAGCTGATACCGCAGGGGCGCAGTTTACAGGCTGCGCCCCGTTGGCCAATCGAGGAAATAACCGTGAAAAAACTGATCAATAAAGTTGAGTCGGTACTGGAAGAGCAACTGCTGGGGTTGGCAGAGGCACATCCTGAGCTGTTGGTGCATCAGGAGCCGGTGTTCGTCACCCGCGCTGACGCGCCGGTGGCGGGCAAGGTGGCGATCCTGTCCGGCGGCGGCAGCGGCCACGAGCCGATGCACTGCGGTTTTGTCGGCGAAGGCATGCTCGACGGTGCCTGCCCGGGGGAAATTTTTACCTCGCCAACGCCGGATAAAATGTACGAGTGCGGCCAGGCGATCGACGGCGGTGCCGGGGTGTTGTTACTAATTAAAAACTACACCGGCGACGTACTGAACTTTGAAACTGCCACTGAACTGCTGCACGACAGCGGTATCCAGGTGGCGACGGTGCTGGTGGATGATGACGTGGCGGTTAAAGACAGCCTGTTCACTGCCGGGCGACGCGGGGTGGCCAATACCGTGCTGATGGAAAAACTGCTCGGCGCGGCCGCGGCGCGCGGCGACAGCCTCGATAGCATTGTGACGCTGGGCCACAGCATCAATAACCACGGGCATTCGATCGGCATCGCGCTGGGGGCCTGTACCGTACCGGCTGCCGGTAAACCGTCATTCGTGCTGGCGGAAAACGAGATGGAATTCGGCGTCGGTATTCACGGCGAACCGGGCATTGCGCGTCGCCCATTCACCACCCTGAATGCGGCGGTGGACGACATGTTCCATACCCTGATCGATCACGGTCATTACCAGCGCACCATCCGCGTCTGGGATCGTCAACAGGGCGAATGGCGCGATGAAGTACAGACCAAGCAACCGCTGACACGCGGTGATCGGGTGATCGCTCTGGTCAATAACCTGGGCGCGACACCGCTGTCCGAACTGTATGGCGTTTATCACCGGTTGGCGGAGCGTTGTGCCGAAGCGGGCATGATTGTTGAGCGCAGCCTGGTGGGGTCCTATTGCACATCGCTGGATATGCAAGGGGTCTCAATCACGCTGCTGAAGGTGGATGACGAACTGTTGTCCTTGTGGGATGCGCCGGTGAAAACGCCTGCGCTACGTTGGGGTTGCTGAGGAGGAGTCATGGCGTTAACCAAACAACAAGTGGTCGACTGGCTGATGAGTTGCGGCGAGGTGTTTGCCCAGCAGCGTGATTTTCTAACCCAGTTGGATACCGAGATCGGTGATTCCGACCACGGGCTGAACATGAACCGCGGCTTCAACAAAGTGGTGGAAAAGCTGCCTTCGGTGGCGGACAAAGACATCGGCTTTATCCTCAAGAACACCGGCATGACGTTGCTGTCCAGCGTGGGAGGAGCCAGTGGTCCGCTGTTTGGCACCTTCTTCATCCGCGCGGCGCAGTCGACCAATGCCAAGCAGAGCCTGGATCTGGCGGAGCTGCATCAAATGATGCAGGAAGGCGTCGAAGGGGTGGTGATGCGTGGCAAGGCGGAGCCGGGTGATAAAACCATGTGTGACGTCTGGTGGCCGGTGGTGGAAAGCCTGGGCCAATCGGCTCAACAACAGCTAAGCGTGGCGGAGGCCTTGCAGCGCGCCAGTGAACGGGCGGAGCAGGCGGTTGAAAGCACCATCACCATGCAGGCACGCAAAGGGCGAGCCAGTTACCTGGGTGAACGTAGCATTGGTCATCAGGATCCGGGTGCCACCTCGGTGATGCTGATGATGAAAACGCTGGCAGCGGTCGCCGGCCAATAGCAGGAGGCGAGATGATCAATATCGTTGTAGTTTCACACAGCGCGCTGTTGGCGCGCGGGGTTGAAGAGCTGGCGTTGCAGATGATGCGTGGTGATGGCTGCAAACTGGTGCTGGCGGCGGGGGTCGATGATGCGGAGCACCCGATAGGCACCGATGCGGTCAAAGTGATGGACGCGATTGAGTCAGTGGCTGACGGGGCGGGCGTTGTGGTGCTGATGGATTTGGGCAGTGCGCTGCTGAGTGCCGAAACCGCGATCGACCTGCTGGATCCGTCGGTGGCCGCCAAAGTTCGGCTGTGTTCGGCGCCACTGGTCGAAGGGACGCTGGCTGCGGTGGTGGCTGCCAATGCCGGAGCCGGGCTGGAACAGGTACTGGCCGAGGCGCAGGGTGCGTTGCAGGCCAAACAGGCGCAGTTGGGGGAAGCCGCCGCGCCGGTTGCTCAACGCGTTGAATTACCGCTGGCTCAGGGGAAAAGCGTCAGTTGGACGGTACAGAACCCGCATGGGCTGCACGCCCGCCCGGCGGCGCGGCTGGCGGAAGCGCTGGCCCCCTTTGATGCCGAACTGGTGCTGGAAAAGCAGGGCCAGTGCGCCAATCCGCGTAGTCTTAATCAGCTGGCGCTTTTGCAGGTGCGCCACGGCGACACCATTCTGCTGATTGCCAGCGGGCCGCAGGCCGAACAGGCACTGGCGGCGTTTAGCGCGCTGGCAGAGCAGCACTTTGGCGAAACGGTGTCTGAGCAAAGCCTGCCCTCGCTGCACGGTATTCCGGTGGCCGAAAGCGTGACCAGTGGCCCGGTGTGGCAGGCGCTCAGCTTCTGGCCGACAGTGGTTGAACACCCGATTACTGCCGATGACGTACTGAATGAACAACAGCGGCTACGGCAGGCGTTGCAGCACACGTTGAGCGATCTTAACCGGTTGGCCGAACGCACCGGTTCATTGATCGGCAAACCCCAGGCGGCGATTTTCGGCGCGCACAGCATGTTGCTGGACGACCCGGATTTGCAGCAGGCGGCCTATACCCGTATCGCCCGCCAACTATGTAGTGCCGAGCAGGCCTGGCGGCAGGAGATGGAAGCGATTGCCGGGGAATATCGTGAACTGGACGACGAGTATATGCGGGCGCGGGAGTTGGACGTGCGCGACATGCTGCGGCGCACCCTGAGTCATCTGCAACAGCAGCCGTTACCGGTGATTACGCTAACCGCGCCATCCATTCTGGTGATGGATGAACTGATGCCGTCTGACGTGGTGATGCTCGATCGTCGTCTGGTGCTCGGCATCTGCTTAAGCGGTGGCAACGCGCTGTCGCACAGCGCGATTTTGGCCAAGGCGATGGGTATGCCGATGGTCGTGGGCATGAACGATTGCATGAGCAAAACCCGCAACGGCCAGAAAGCGATGCTGGATGCGGCACGCGGTGTGTTGCAACTCAGCCACTGACGGCGTGGCCTCAGGCGCGCAGCTTAAACTGGCGGATATCTATCTGATACTGTTTGATCTTTCGCCACAGCGTGGTGCGACCAATGTCCAGCAGCTGCGCCATTTCGTTCAATTGTCCGCGGCTGACCTTGGCCGCGTGAATGATTGCCTGACGTTCCATCTCCGCGAGTGTTAATAGCGGCATGCCCGGTTGCGGTTCACTCTCCAGCAGTGGCTGGTGGCTGAGCAGGTGCTCGGGCAAATCCGCCAACTGCAGATGGTGGCCGTGGCACATCATCGCGGTACGCTCCACCACCCCTTTCAGTTCCAGATCGTTGCCGGGCCACAGGTAAAGTCCGAGCTGGACCATCACCTCGTCATCCACCCGAAAACGGCACTGGAAATGCTGCTCCAGCGTGCGCAAGTGGTGCTTCACCAGCAGCGGAATATCACTCAGCCGTTGGCGCAGAGCCGGGATTTGGATCTCGAATGCCTGCAGACTGTAGAACAGCTGGCGGCGAAAGCGATTCTGCTGCACCAGCAGCGGCAGATCGGCGGCGCTGCTGGCGATCACCCGCACATCGACCGGGATCACCCGATTGGAATTGAGCCGCATCACTACGCCGGTTTTCAGCACCTGCAGCAGCGCAGACTGCATCTCCGCCGGTAAATACTCGATTTGTTCCAGGTACAGCGTGCCGCCATTGGCCAGTTCAAACTTGCTGAGCTGGCCTGCTTCTTCCTCGTTGGCATCGCTGCCCAGCAGTTCCCGCAGCCCCTGGGCTTCCGGTAATAACTGGCAGTTGAGGGCGATGTAAGGCCCGGTGGCGCGCTCACTGGCGTTGTGGATCGCCTGGCTGAGGAGTTCCTTGCCGACGCCTTCTTCGCCGCACAGCAGGATCGGGTGCTGGCCTTTCGCCGCTTGTTGGCCATAGCGAATCAACCGCCGCATCTCCAGCGAGGCGGAAGGCATCTGTTCAAAACTGTGGCTGACGCGTCCCAGTTGGCTGCTGACATACTGATGTAGTCGTTCGAGCGGATGCAGCAGGGCGATAAAGCTGCAGCGCTCACCGTCGAGGATCGGCTTGAGGGTTAACAGTGTCGCAATAAACTGCCGCTGGCTTTCGAAGGTCACTTCAACGTGTTGCAACGGCTGCCGCTGGGTGATGGCTCGGTTGAGCAGGGCGGGCAGCGTCAGCAACTGGCTCAGGGGCTTGCCCTGACTTTGTTGTTCATCGAGCTTGAGCAAGGCGGCGGCGCGCTGATTGATGTACTGCAGATAGCCGCGATGGTCCCAGGCCATGACGCCGTCATCCACCCCGTCGAGCAGGCCGTAAAGCTGATTCAGATGGCGGTTGGATTCTGCCAGCAGGCTGTCGGCGTTGAGTGAATTGCCGATCTCGCGTGCCAGTGCCAGCGTCAGTGACAGATCGCCGGCGGCACAGTCGGCAAGCAGGCAGCCCAATGCAATCGAGCCGCGTTGACGGCCACTGTTGTCATAGACCGGCGTGGCGCAGAATGACCAGTCGTGCAGTGCCTCGCGCACATGTTCGCTGCCGCGGACCTGCATTGGGTGGCCCTCCGCCACCGCCAGCGACGGTGCATTGGTGCCGATGTCCCCCTCGGCCCAATAAGCGCCGGGCATAAACCCCAGTTGTTGCAGTTCTTCGCGCGTTGAGGTGTCGCCACATAGCCACAGCATGCAGCCACTTTCATCGAGGATCATCAGCAGGCAGCGCCGCTGTTCCATATATTCACAAGCGTCTTCCAGCGCCGCCTGGCCGAGCGTCAACAGATCGTTCTTACGCTGGCAGATGGAGTTAAAGGTCGCACCGAGTGCGCAGTGGGGCTTTTTCCACACCGCGGGCTGCATCAGACTGCGGCAGCGTAGCCAGGAAGCATAGATTGCCGGTGCGGGGCGCTGTGCGGGCGGCAGGTCGCCTTCGATCAAACGTTGCCAGCTTGAGGTGTTTTCCATTGGATCCCGTCCAGACGAGATAAACGATAACCCTGATGATACCACCGCAGGGTGGGGAAACGGCTGTGAGGCGGTGGGCAGAACCGATGAGCAGGCAAAAAAAACGGGGTGCGGCAGAAGCCGGACCCCGTATTCAGCGCAGTACGGCAATCAATTACGGAATGGGTTACCGCTGTTGCGTACAGGTTTGGTGGTGGTCGCTGGCGCCGAGGCGCGGGTGGCAACCGGTGCTGCAGTTTGCGGCGCAGGTGCGTTACCGTTATAACCTTCGGCGTAAGCGTCCTGTGCGGTGGTCTGCGGTGCTACCACGTCTTGCGAAGTGGAAATCGGTTTACCCAATGCGCCGTTCAACGTCATCAGGTCGTTCTCGTTCAGGGTACCGAGCGCCGACTTGATGTTCAGTTGGTTGATCAGGTAGGTATAACGCGCGCTGGAAAGCTGTTGCTTGGCGTTATACAGCGTACTGGTGGCATCCAGCACGTCGACGATGGTACGGGTACCAACCTGGTAACCGGCCTCGGTCGCATCCAATGAGCTCTGAGCAGACACTACCGCTTGTTGGTAAGCGTTGATGCTGCTGATCGAGGCGTTCACGTTATTGAACGAAGAACGCACGGTCTGCACTACGCTGCGGTGGGCGCTTTCCAGTTGCTCACTGGCGCCGACGAAGTTGTACTGCGCCTGCTGCACCTGCGAGTTGGTCTGGCCGCCGCTGTACAGTGGCATATTGAAGCTCAGGCCCACTTTGTTCTGGCCAATATCAGCGTCGTTGTTAACGTTGCGAGAGCCGCTGTAGTTGGTATTGCTCACCGCGGTGGAAGCGCTGAAATCAACGGTAGGCATATAACCGGTCTGTGCGGAACGGATCTGCTCACGGGCCAGATCCTGGCTCAGACGAGCGGACAACAGGCTGAGGTTACGGCTCTCGGCTTCTTTCAGCAGGTTATTGACCGCATCCGGGCGTTTGGTGTTGAAACGGTCGGTATTCAACGAGGCCAGTTCCGGATAGAAGGTACCGGTCACCTGGCGCAGTTTTTCCAGCGCGTTATCCAGGTTGTTACGGGCGGTGACTTCGGCCGCCAGCACGGTATCGTAGGACGAACGGGCGTTCTGCACGTCGGTGATCGCTACCAGGCCCACGTTAAAGCGTTGGGTGGTCTGGTCCAGGGTGCGGTAAACCGCTTGCTTGTTCGCCTGGGTATAAGACAGCGTATCGATGGCGCTCAGCACGTTAAAATAGGCGGTAGCGGTGTCGAGGATCAACTGCTGCGATGAGGTCTGGAACGTCACGTCGGAAATACCGGCGGTTTTTTCCTGCAGCGTCAGCGCACGCCATTTGGACATGTCGAAGATAGTCTGCGTCAACGCCAGTGAGCCACTGGTGGCATCGCTGTTGGCATCTTTGCTGTCACGGTAGCCATTGGTGTAAGTATAGCCGGCGCTCAAACCCAACTGCGGCAGCAGCGGACTGCGTGCTTCGTTGATTTTTTCGAATGCGGCGTCACGGTCAGCGGCGGTTTTGCGCAGATCCGGGTTACTTTCCCTGGCCTGTTTGTAGACCTGCAGCAGGTTCTCTGCCTGGCTCATTGCACTGAAGCCGCCCAGGCTCAGTCCGATAAGAAGGGGGAGCAGTTTCTTCATTTGCATTCCTTGTTGTGCAGCAATATTGCTATGTTGTTAGCGCTGACGATAGACGAAATAGTTGCCGATTCTAACAGAGTCTGTTGTACGCCTCAGGTGGCTGAATGTGCCATCTTGCGTAACTTTTACCTTTCAGGCCGCCTGTTTACCTTAGTTCAACTGGCCGCGTACGTCACACCTGATATCATGGCTCACAATCTATCATAAAGCCGCGGAAGATTATCCCGCCGTTTCTGTCATCAAAACTGTTTATTTTATCGGCATACTCACGCTGGAGAATTCATTTATGAGCCACTCGCAACCATCGCCCGTTACTCTCGATAAAAATGATGTAGAAATTATTGCACGTGAGACGCTTTATCGTGGTTTTTTTTCACTCAATTTATATCGTTTCCGCCACCGCTTGTTCAACGGTGACATGAGTCCCGAAATTAAACGCGAAATTTTCGAACGCGGGCACGCCGCGGTGTTACTTCCCTATGACCCGGTGCGTGACGAGGTGGTGCTGATTGAACAACTGCGGATCGCCGCGGTCGATACCAGTAACTCACCCTGGCTACTGGAAATGGTGGCGGGTATGATCGAAACCGGCGAGAGCGTTGAAGACGTCTGCCGCCGCGAAGCGCAAGAAGAAGCCGGCGTAGTGGTCGGACGTTGCAAGCCGGTGCTGAGCTACCTGGCCAGCCCCGGTGGGACCAGCGAGCGCTTGTCGATTATGGTGGGCGAAGTGGACGCCACGACGGCGGAAGGGATTCATGGACTGGAAGAAGAGCATGAAGATATCCGCGTTCATGTGGTCAGCCGCGAGCAGGCTTACCGCTGGGTTGAAGAGGGCGCGATTGATAACGCGGCATCAGTGATTGCATTGCAGTGGCTGGCGTTGCACCATGAATCGTTAAGAAAAGAGTGGGCCAATTAATGAAACAGCGCTATACCCCTGATTTCCCCGAAATGATGAGATTGTGCGAAACCAACTTCGCGCAATTGCGCCGCTTGTTGCCGCGCAATGACGAAGTGGGTGAAACGGTGACTTATCAGGTGAGCGGCGCCAGTTATCGTCTGACCATTATTGAATCCACCCGCTATACCTCGCTGGTGCAAATCGAACAGACCGCCCCGGCGGTCAGCTACTGGAGCCTGCCTGCCATGACGGTAAGGCTGTATCATGACGCGATGGTTGCGGAAGTGTGTTCAAGTCAGCAGATCTATCGCTTTAAAGCGCGTTATGATTATCCCAACAAAAAGTTGCATCAACGCGACGAAAAGCATCAAATTAACCAGTTTCTTGCTGATTGGTTGCGCTACTGTTTGGCGCATGGAGCAATGGCGGTTCCGGTTTGTTAAACAGACTGAGATAACAAAGGACACCATTTGGAAAGCCTGTTTAAACCGACCGTGGCAAGTGGGGCCAGGGTCAGGATCCTGCAAATAACAGATACCCACCTTTTTGCCGGCGAAAATGAGACTTTGCTTGGCATTAATACCTATCGCAGCTATCACGCGGTGTTGGACGCCATTTTGGCGCAGCAGCGTGATTTTGATCTGGTCGTCGCCACCGGTGATTTGGCACAGGATCACTCATTGGCTGCCTACCGGCACTTTGCCGAAGGTATTGCACGACTGCCGGCGCCTTGCGTTTGGCTGCCGGGCAACCATGATTTCCAGCCGGCGATGGTCGACGCCTTGGCCGACGCCGGAATTGCCCCGTCAAAACAGGTACTGGTGGGTGACCACTGGCAGGTGCTGTTGCTCGATAGCCAGGTCTTCGGCGTGCCCTACGGTGAGTTGAGCGACTATCAGCTCGAGTGGATGGAGCGCTGCCTGCAAGCCTATCCCGAGCGCTATACCTTAATGCTGCTGCACCATCATCCGCTGCCTTCCGGCTGCACCTGGCTCGATCAGCACAGTCTGCGCAACCCGCATATGCTGGGCGCGGTGCTGCTGCGTTACCCGAAAGTGAATACCCTGCTGTGCGGGCATATTCACCAGGAGCTGGATCTGGAGTGGCAGGGCCGGCGCCTGCTGGCATCGCCATCTACCTGCGTACAGTTCAAGCCGCACTGCACCAATTTCACCATCGACGAGGTTTCACCCGGCTGGCGCTATATTGATCTACTGCCGGACGGCCGCGTCGAAACGCAGGTTTTCCGGTTGGAAAACGACGATTTCCGCCCCGACATGGATTCGGAAGGGTACTGATGCCTTCGACACTGCTCTATCTGCACGGTTTTAACAGTTCGCCGTTCTCGGCCAAGGCAACGTCTTTCAAGGCGTGGCTGGCCGAACATCATCCGCATATCGAGGTATTAGTGCCGCAGCTGCCGGTTTTCCCGGCGGAGGCTGCCGAGATGATCGAGAACATGGTGATGGAGCGCGCCGGGCAGACGATAGGCCTGGTCGGTTCCTCACTGGGCGGTTACTACGCAACCTGGCTTTCGCAGTGTTTTTCACTGCCAGCGGTAGTGGTTAACCCCGCTGTGAAGCCGTTTGAGCTGCTGATTGACTACCTCGGCAAAAACGAGAACCCCTACACCGGCCAGCAATATGTGTTAGAGTCTCGACACGTTTACGACCTGAAAACGATGCAGGTCGATCCCTTGGAGTCACCGGATTTAATCTGGTTGCTGCAACAAACGGGCGATGAAATTCTCGATTATGGGCAAGCGGTGGCGTATTACACCGCATGTCGACAGACGGTGGAGTCGGGTGGAAATCACGCCTTCGTCGGTTTCGAGCATTACTTCCCCCAGATTGTGGATTTTTTAGGGCTAAACGCTGTCTGAATTAGCGATTTATACCCTATGGCTTTCAAGTCGCAGCTAGGCGCCCAGTTCGCTTATCCCCAGGCGCTTACTCTGGTAAGTTACTGGGGGAAGCGAATGCAGGTAACAACGCTGCGGCTTGAAAGACGACGGGTATAGGCACCTTCCTACTAACCACGAAAAACTCAACGATGACTCAATCCAGCTATAACGCTGATGCCATTGAAGTACTCAGCGGTCTAGAACCAGTGCGCCGTCGTCCCGGCATGTATACCGACACGACGCGCCCCAATCACCTCGGCCAAGAGGTGATAGATAACAGCGTCGATGAAGCGTTGGCCGGTCATGCCAAGCGCATCGACGTGATTTTGCACGCCGATCAGTCACTGGAAGTGATCGATGACGGCCGTGGCATGCCGGTGGATATCCACCCTGAAGAAGGCGTACCAGCGGTTGAGTTGATCATGTGTCGTCTGCACGCGGGCGGTAAATTCTCCAATAAAAACTACCAGTTTTCCGGCGGCCTGCACGGCGTGGGGATTTCGGTGGTTAACGCCCTGTCGACCCGGGTGGAAGTCAACGTCAAGCGCGACGGTAACGTCTACAGCATTGCCTTTGAAAACGGCGACAAGGTGCAGGATCTGGCGATAACCGGCAGTTGCGGCAAACGCAATACCGGTACCAGCATCCACTTCTGGCCTGACGAGAAGTTCTTCGACAGCCCGCGTTTCTCGGTTTCGCGTCTCAGCCACCTGCTGAAAGCCAAAGCGGTGCTGTGCCCTGGGGTAGAAATCTACTTCATCGACAAGCTGAACAATACCGAGCAACGCTGGTGCTATCAGGACGGCCTGACCGATTATCTGATGGAAGCGGTTAACGGCCTGATTACCTTGCCGGAAGCGGCATTTGTCGGCAACTTCGCCGGTGACACCGAGGCGGTGGACTGGGCACTGCTGTGGCTGCCGGAAGGCGGTGAACTGCTGACCGAAAGCTACGTGAACCTGATCCCGACCATGCAGGGCGGCACCCACGTCAACGGCCTGCGTCAGGGGTTGCTGGATGCGATGCGCGAGTTCTGCGAATTCCGCAATATTCTGCCACGCGGTGTGAAGCTTTCCGCTGAGGATATCTGGGACCGTTGCGCCTACGTGCTGTCGGTGAAGATGCAGGATCCGCAGTTCGCCGGGCAGACCAAAGAGCGTTTGTCGTCGCGTCAGTGTGCAGCCTTCGTCTCCGGCGTGGTGAAAGATGCCTTCAGCCTGTGGCTGAACCAGAACGTACAGGCGGCGGAACAGTTGGCCGAACTGGCCATTTCCAGCGCCCAGCGGCGTCTGCGTGCCGCCAAAAAAGTGGTGCGCAAGAAACTGACCAGCGGTCCGGCACTGCCGGGCAAACTGGCCGACTGTACCTCGCAGGATCTGAACATGACCGAGTTGTTCCTGGTGGAAGGGGACTCGGCGGGCGGTTCAGCCAAGCAGGCACGCGATCGTGAATATCAGGCGATCATGCCGCTGAAAGGTAAAATCCTTAATACCTGGGAAGTCTCTTCGGACGAAGTGCTGGCCTCGCAGGAAGTACACGACATCTCGGTGGCGATTGGTATTGATCCGGACAGCGAAGATCTCAGCCAACTGCGCTACGGTAAAATCTGCATCCTGGCGGATGCGGACTCAGATGGCCTGCACATTGCCACGCTGCTGTGCGCGCTGTTTGTGCGCCACTTCCGTTCGCTGGTGAAGGGGGGGCACGTGTATGTAGCGATGCCGCCGCTGTACCGTATCGACCTCGGCAAAGAGGTGTTTTATGCGTTGGATGAAGAAGAAAAGGCCGGCGTACTGGAACAGTTGAAGCGCAAAAAGGGCAAGCCTAACGTTCAGCGCTTTAAAGGGCTGGGCGAGATGAACCCGCCACAGCTGCGTGAAACTACTCTGGATCCGAATACCCGTCGTCTGGTGCAGTTGACGGTGAGCGACGAGGACGTGGATCAGACACTGGCGATGATGGACATGTTGCTGGCCAAGAAACGTTCTGAAGATCGCCGCAACTGGCTGCAGGACAAAGGCGATATGGCCGAGCTGTCTGCCTGACAGACCAGGCGACAGACCGACAGGCCCGGCTTCCCCGCCGGGCCTTCTTCCCGCAGGGGTACCGCGTGCGGCACCCGACCACTCTGGGCGGAATGCATGAAAATCACCCTCGAAGAATTACTGGCGTTTACCACCGTTGTTGACAGCGGTTCCATTACTGCCGCCGCCGAACAGCTCGGCCAGACCACTTCCGGCATCAGTCGTGCCCTCAGCCGGTTGGAAAAAAAACTCGATACCACCCTGATGCGCCGCACCACGCGACGGCTGGAATTGACCGAAGAAGGCCAAAGTTTTCTCGGCCATGCACGCGAGATTATCAACTCGGTGGAGAACGCTGAAGAGCAGATGGCACTGCGCAGGCTGATCCCGGCCGGCAGGCTGCGGGTCAATGCCGCCGCGCCCTTTATGGAGCACGTGATCGTGCCGCTGGTGGCCGGTTTTCGTCAAAGCTACCCGCAAATTGAGCTGGAACTCAATACCGACAACCTGATCATCGATCTGCTGGAAAAACGCACCGATATTGCCATTCGCATCGGCGCGCTACGGGATTCGACTATTCATGCGCGCCTGCTGGGCGCCAGCCGCTTACGTATTCTCGCCAGCCCGGATTACCTTGCACGTCACGGTACACCGGCCAGCGTCGAAGCGCTGCGAGATCACAGCCTGCTGGGTTTCACCCAACCAGAGTCACTCAATCTGTGGCCGTTGCGTTATCAGCAGGCACAGCACTTTGCTATCACACCGACGATATCGGCATCCAGTGGCGAAACCTTGCGGCAGTTGGCGTTGCGGGGGGAAGGGATTGTGCAGTTGGCTGATTTTATGACCCGTGACGATCGGCGTAGCGGGCGGCTGGTGGCGCTGCTGGAGCAGGAGACGTTGGACGTGCGCCAGCCGATTAATGCGGTGTATTACCGCAATACTCAGCTGGCGGCGCGTATTACCTGTTTTCTGGACTACGTCAGCGCGCATATTGATGCGCAGACGCTGTAGGGGGCTACAGCGCGTTACCCAGTACGTGAATGGTCACGCCCAGTACGCTGTCCTTGATGGTGTCACGATGCCGATGCATGTGAGCGATATCCAGATGTTTTTCCAGGTGCGCCTGGCTGGCCCATTTTTCCAGCATAAACACCGAGTCCGGTGACAGCTTCTGCCAGGGGGCCTGGGTGTGGCTGTCGACCATTGGCGTATATTCGCTACAGCCGTCTTCTGCCAGCACCAGCGGGATCAGTTTCTCAATCGCCTTCAGGACCGTTTCACGGTGACCCGGTTTGGTTTTGATTTCTGCTATTACGGTGATCATCACTACCTCATAGATTGACGTGCATTATGCAAGTTAAGCAAAAATTTCGGCCAGATGCTCGCGATAACGTGCGATGTCGCTGTCGATATTCGGTTGTTTAATCACGTCATTACAGATAAAGGTCGGTAGTGCTGTCATGCCCAGGAATTCATTGGCCTTGTGGAAGTGCAGATACACGCCGTCAACGCCGACGCCGTGGAAGAATTGGTCCGGGTCGGTGAAGGCTTCCAGCGGGGCGTTCCAGGTCAGGCTCAGCATGTACTTTTTGCCCTGGATCAGGCCGCCAGAACCGTATTTTTTGCCGGCGTCGGAGCGGGTGCGGCCATCGCTGGCATACAGGCTGCCATGCCCGGCGGTGAACACTTCGTCGATGTATTTTTTCAGGATCCACGGCTCGCCCATCCACCAGCCCGGCATCTGATAGATCACCACATCGGCCCACAGATATTTCTGCACTTCGGCTTCGATGTCGTAACCGTCGTCAACCACGGTGACCTGTACCTGGTGCTGAACATCACGCAGATAGGTTTCCGCCACGTCACTCATGGTTTGGTTGAGTTCGCCGTTAGAGTGACCGAACTGTTTTTTAGCATTGATAATCAGGATATTGCTCATCTTTCGCGGCTCCTGTCAGAGTTAAAATTTATGATGTCTTCTGCGTCAGGGGGCGGAAAACATTTCGCTGACAGGGAGTGTAATGCTTAGCAATGTAAGTAAAAATGGGATCCAGCGCACAACAGTGTTGACTGTGAGTCAACAAAAGCGCCAGGGGATAGCGGAGTTTTGCATAAAATCGGCCGATGAACCCGCGACACCGGACGATTGCTGCGCCATCTGTGACAGCCACCCCGCTGATGAGTTACTATCGCGGACAGAATCAACCCTTTGTCGTCCAGGGATTGCCAAGCCACGGTCTGAGGATAATTGAGTAATGAGTGATCTGACTCATGACGGTGTAGAGCGTTTACCGCTGCACACATTCACTGAAAACGCCTATCTGAACTATTCCATGTACGTCATCATGGATCGGGCGTTGCCGTACATTGGTGACGGTTTGAAGCCGGTTCAACGCCGCATCATCTACGCCATGTCTGAGCTGGGGCTGAACAACAGCGCCAAATTCAAAAAATCTGCCCGTACCGTGGGTGACGTGCTGGGTAAATACCATCCGCACGGCGACAGCGCCTGTTATGAAGCCATGGTGCTGATGGCACAGCCATTCTCATATCGCTATCCGCTGGTAGACGGCCAGGGGAACTGGGGGGCGCCGGATGACCCGAAATCCTTTGCCGCCATGCGTTATACCGAATCCCGCCTGTCCAAATACGCGGAAGTGTTGCTGGCCGAATTGGGCCAGGGCACCGTTGACTGGGTGCCGAACTTTGACGGCACCATGCAGGAGCCGAAGATGTTGCCGGCCCGCCTGCCCAACATCCTGCTTAACGGCACCACCGGCATCGCGGTGGGTATGGCGACCGATATTCCGCCGCACAACGTGCGTGAAGTGGCCGCCGCTGCGGTGGCGTTGATCGACAAACCAGGCGCTTCGCTGGAAGAGTTGCTCGAGTTCGTACAGGGCCCGGATTACCCGACTGAAGCCGAGATCATTACCCCGCGTGAAGAAATCCGCAAAATTTATCAGAACGGCCGTGGCTCGGTACGCATGCGCGCCGTCTGGAATAAAGAAGACGGCAGCGCGGTGATCACCGCCTTGCCGCACCAGGTTTCCGGCGCCAAGGTGCTGGAGCAGATTGCCAGCCAGATGCGTGCCAAAAAGTTGCCGATGGTCGAGGATCTGCGTGATGAATCCGATCACGAGAACCCAACGCGGCTGGTGATTGTGCCACGCTCCAATCGTATCGATCTGGATCAGGTGATGAATCACCTGTTTGCGACTACCGATCTGGAACGCAGCTACCGCATCAACATGAACATGATTGGTCTGGACAACCGCCCGCAGGTGAAAGGGCTGGTGGAAATCCTCACCGAGTGGCTGGCATTCCGTCGCGATACGGTGCGTCGCCGCCTGAACTACCGTCTGGAAAAAGTCCTGAAACGCCTGCACATCCTGGAAGGTTTGCTGGTGGCGTTCCTCAATATCGATGAAGTGATCCACATCATCCGTAGCGAGGACGAACCCAAGCCGGTGCTGATGCAGCGCTTTGGCATTTCCGATACCCAGGCCGAAGCGATCCTCGAACTGAAACTGCGCCATTTGGCGAAGCTGGAAGAGTTCAAGATCCGCGGTGAGCAGGATGAGTTAGCCAAAGAGCGCGATCAACTGCAGGCGTTGCTGGCCTCCGAGCGCAAGCTGAACACCCTGATCAAAAAAGAGATCCAGGCTGATGCGCAGGCCTACGGCGACGATCGTCGTTCGCCGATTACCGAGCGTGCAGAAGCCAAGGCGATGAGCGAGCACGACTTTGTGCCGTCGGAGCCGGTGACCATCGTGCTGTCTGAAATGGGTTGGGTGCGCAGCGCCAAGGGCCACGATATCGATCCAAGTGGCCTGAGCTACAAGGCCGGTGACAGCTTCCGCAGTGCGGCACGCGGCAAGACCAACCAGCCGGTGGTGTTTATCGACTCGACCGGACGCAGCTACGCGCTGGATCCGCTGACGCTGCCTTCGGCGCGTGGGCAGGGCGAGCCGTTGACCGGCAAGCTGACGCCACCGCCGGGCGCGACCATTGAGCAGGTGCTGATGGCCGCGGACGACCAGAAGTTGCTGATGGCTTCTGACGCCGGTTATGGCTTCGTCTGTACCTTCAACGATCTGGTGGCGCGTAACCGTGCCGGTAAGGTGATGATTACTCTGCCGGATAACGCCAAAGCGCTGGCGCCGATGGAAATCCACGGTGACGATGACATGCTGCTGTCGATCACTGCCGCCGGGCGCATGTTGTTCTTCCCGGTAGCCGACCTGCCGCAGTTGTCGAAAGGCAAAGGCAACAAGATTGTCTCCATCCCGTCGGCACAGGCCGCATCCGGTGAAGACAAGCTGGCATGGTTGTTCGTGCTGCCGCCGCAAACCTCTGTGACCCTGCATGTGGGTAAACGCAAGCTGACGCTGCGTCCGGAAGATTTGCAGAAGTTCCGTGCGGAACGTGGCCGTAAAGGCACCTCACTGCCACGTGGCCTGCAGCGAATCGATCGCGTAGAGGTTGATGCCCCGGCACGTGCGCCTACCGGTGACAGCGAAGAATAAGCCTGAGAAGGCTGGATAACCCCACGGGCGCAGCATGCTGCGCCCGCTTTATTTCCCACCACCGGCAATTATTTTCAAATAGTTAACATTTCCCGGCATAAAATTATTGTGCGTTTCGTCGGCTGGCGGGAAAATAGCAAAAAAAGGCAGGGCAGGTTTTCGAACCCTGCAATCAAAGAATGAGTAAAGGGATCTGCGCAGCGTTTCAGGCTGCGTCGGCAGTGTGCTAATGAGGTTGTTATGTTATTAATTTTACGTGCCGTGCTCGCCACCCTGTATTGTCTTCTGGTGTGCATTTTCGGTTCTATTTACTGTTTGGTATTCCGTCCCCGCGATCCCCGCCATGTGGCGACGTTCGGTCATTTGTTTGGCCGCCTGTCCGGGTTATTTGGTCTGAAAGTGGAAGTCCGGGTGCCGGCCGATGCGGCCAAAAACGGCAACTGTATTTATATTGCCAACCACCAGAATAACTACGATATGGTGACGGCCGCCAAAGCGGTGCAGCCGCGCACCGTGACCGTGGGTAAAAAAAGCCTGCTGTGGGTCCCGTTCTTCGGCCCGCTGTATTGGGTGACAGGTAACTTGCTGATTGACCGGGATAATCGTGCCAAGGCGCACGGCACCATTGCCCAGGTGGCTGAACAGTTTAAAAAACGTGATATTTCGGTCTGGATGTTTCCTGAAGGCACCCGCAGCCGCGGGCGTGGGTTGATGCCATTTAAAACCGGCGCATTCCACGCGGCAATCGCTGCCGGGGTGCCGATTGTGCCGATCTGCGTTTCCACCACCAGCGGTAAAATTAATCTTAACCGTTGGGATAACGGTCATGCGATCGTAGAAGTGATGGAACCGATCGATATCAGTAATTACGGTAGAGAAAATGTGCGTGAGCTGGCAGCCCATTGCCATGAGCTGATGCTGGCGAAAATTGCCGAGCTGGACGCGGAAGTTGCCCAGCGCAATGCAGCCGGAAAATAATATTCCTACCGGCTTCAAAGAATGAACTTTTAAACGGCGTAAAACGTCGTTAACGCCTGGGCTCCTGCTAATCTGATTAACAGGAGCCCAGTCTTTGCACACGGTTTAGTCATTGCTTTTCATGGAGAAAATATGTCACTCAGTCGACGTCAGTTTATTCAGGCATCGGGCTTGGCGCTGTGCGCAGGAGCCGTGCCGCTGAGGGCTGAGGCGAGCGGAATGCAGACCCCATTACCTATTCCCCCGCTGCTGGAATCCCGCCGTGGCCAGCCGCTGTTTTTAACCTTGCAGCGCGCCCATTGGGCATTTATGGATAACCGCAAGACGTCGGTGTGGGGCATTAACGGCATGTACCTTGGGCCGACGGTGCGGGTTTACAACGGCGATGACGTCAAGCTGATCTACAGCAACCGCCTGCCGGAGCCAGTAGCGATGACCATCAGCGGTCTCCAGGTGCCGGGTACCCTGATGGGTGGCGCACCGCGCATGATGTCGCCTAACGTTGACTGGTCGCCGGTGCTGCCAATCCGCCAGAGTGCCGCTACCTGCTGGTATCACGCCAGCACGCCCAACCGCATGGCGCCGCATGTTTACAACGGCCTGGCCGGGCTGTGGCTGGTTGAGGATGAAGTCAGCAAGGCATTGCCGTTGCCCAACCACTATGGCGTCGATGATTTCCCGTTGATCATTCAGGACAAGCGACTGGATAACTTCGGCACACCGGAATATGACCCACCGTCGCAGGGCGGCTTTGTCGGCGACACGTTGTTGGTTAACGGTGTGCAAAACCCCTATGTTGAAGTCTCACGTGGTTGGGTGCGTCTGCGTCTGCTCAATGCCTCCAACTCACGCCGCTACATGCTGCAACTGAGTGACGGTCGGCCGTTAAATGTGATCGCCAGCGATCAGGGTTTCCTGCCGGCACCGGTAGCAGTGCAACAGCTTTCACTGGCACCGGGTGAGCGCCGTGAAGTGCTGATCGATATGTCGAAAGGCGATGAGGTGACCATCAGTGCCGGTGAAGCTGCGGGCATTATGGATCGTCTGCGTGGCCTGATAGAGCCTTCGAGCATCCTGGTTTCTACCCAGGTTCTGACGCTGAAACCGACCGGGTTGTTGCCGCTGGTGACCGATAACCTGCCGATGCGACTGCTGGCGGATGAATTGCTGGACGGCAGCGTCAGCCGCACCCGTGAATTCCGTCTGGGCGACAGCCAGGCCGGGATCAACGGGGCTATCTGGGACATGAACCGTATCGATGTGCAAACCCAGCAGGGCAGTTGGGAACGCTGGAATATCCATGCGGATACGCCGCAGGCATTCCATATTCAGGGTGTACGTTTCCTGGTTAAACGGGTCAACGGTGCGCAGCCGATGGCGGAAGATCGCGGCTGGAAGGACACGGTATGGGTCGACGGCGACGTCGAACTGCTGGTTTACTTCAACCAGTCCACTTCGGAACATTTCCCGTTCCTGTTCTACAGCCAGACGCTGGAGATGGCGGATCGCGGCAGTGCCGGCCAGTTTATGGTGCAGCCGGCGCTTTAAACCGGTTGTACGGGCTTCCCCTGGGAAGGCGAACGCAGCATCTCCAGGAATGCCTGCACCACCGGTGTTGCGCTATCGGCATGATAAATGGCATACAGATCCGCTGACGGCGCCTGCTGCAGCGGACAAAAACGCACGCCGGGCCAGGGGATACGACCGTAACTGTCCGGCAGCAGCGTAATACCATAGCCTTCGGCCACCAGTGCCATCAGCGTTTGTGGCTCGTTGACCTGATAGGCAATGTCCGGCTTGAAACCCTGCTGCAGACACAAATTATGCAGATACAGCCCCAAACTGGCCTCATGCGGCGGCAGCACAATGAATTTTTCATGCCGCAGCGCCGCCAGCGGCAGGCTTTCCGCCTGTGCCAGCGGATGCTCCTGCGGCAACACTACCGCAATATTCTCCCGTGCCAGCAGCTGACTCGCCAGCCCCGGCAATACCTGTTCCTTTGCCTCGCGCCAGACGCCAATATCGATATGACGCTTTTGCAGCGCAACAATCTGCTGGCTGGGTGTCAGTTCGTTTAACGCCCAGGTGACGTTGGTCGTTTGCCCGGCAAAGCGTTTCAGTGCCGGTATCAACCCGCCCCATACCGCTGTGCCGACCATACCGACCACCATATGTCCGGCTTCACCACGCCCCAACTGCTGCACCTGATTGAGCGCATGTCCGGCCTGATCGAGCAGCATTTCTACGTTATGAAACAGCGTGCGGCCCGCCAGCGTCAGAGCCATTGAGCGGGTGGTACGTTTGAACAGCTCGACGCCCAGTTGGCTCTCCAGCTCTTTAATATGCTTGCTGAGCGGTGGTTGCGAAATATTCAGCCGCAGCGCCGCCTGGGTGAAATTCATTTCCTCCGCCACCACGCGAAAATAGTGCAGCAGACGGAAATTAATCCGGCTAGGGTCCGGCAGTTGTTGGGGCTGCTTGATGCTGATGATCGCCTCCTGGGCTACCAATTTATAGGTAAATGGAATAAATCGGCCGCCAATAATGTATTGGTCGCCGCCGGACATCGCTCTCTACTATGGGGGTTACTTTTCCCCTCATAGAAGAGAATACAATGTTTAATCAAGAAGATGCTTTTTCCTGTGCCGAAGTGATCCGCACCCGTTTGCCGGGTTTCCAGCCGCGCGCCGCTTTGATATTGGGCTCCGGGCTGGGCGCGCTGGCGGAGGTGATGACCGACACCTTGACCATTGACTACGCCGAGCTGCCGGGCTTCCCGGTCAGTAGCGTGGTGGGCCATGCCGGGCAACTGGTTGCCGGCTGGCTGGAGGGCGTGCCGGTGCTGTGTATGAAAGGGCGTGGCCACTACTACGAAGGGCGTGGCATGCAGGTGATGACCACCGCCGTGCGCACCTTCAAACTGCTGGGCTGCGAATTCCTGCTGGCCACCAATGCTGCCGGCTCGCTGCGTCAGTCGGTGGCACCGGGCAGCCTGGTGGCACTTACCGATCACATCAATTTTATGCCCGAGTCGCCGTTGGTTGGCGATAACGACGAGCGTTTCGGCCCGCGTTTCTTCAGCCTGGCCAACGCCTATGACCGCGAACTGCGCGGCCAGTTGGCACAGGTGGCGCAAAGCGTGGGTATTCCGTTGGCCGAAGGGGTATTTGCTGCTTACACCGGGCCAAACTTCGAAACGCCGGCGGAAATTCGCATGATGCAAATCTTGGGCTGTGACGTGGTCGGTATGTCGATCGTGCCGGAAGTGCTCTCGGCACGTCATTGTGGGCTGAAGGTGTTGGTGGTGTCTGCGATGACCAACTACGCCGAAGGGCTGTCCGATACGCCGCTCTCTCATGAACAAACGCTGAGCTGTGCGGCGCTGGCGGCAGAGGACTTTATGCGCCTGATCCGCGAGTTCTTCAAAACGTTGTAATGCAGGAAAACCCCTCGCGGCAGGGGGCAGGGACCCTGCTGCGCGAATCATCGTTTTAATCAAAATAATAAGGTGATGGTGATGGCAATAAAAACGCGACTTAAGGTGATGGTCTTTCTGCAGTTCTTTATTTGGGGAGCCTGGCTGGTGACGCTGGGATCTTACATGATTAACACCCTGCATTTTTCCGGTTTGCAGGTGGGGATGGTGTACAGCGCCAAAGGTATCGCCGCGCTGATTATGCCGGGGCTGGCAGGCATTTTGGCCGATCGCTGGATCAAGGCCAATTATCTCTATGCGCTGTGCCATCTGTTCGGTGCAGGAGCGCTGTACTGTGCCGCCCAGGTTGAGCAACCTATGGTGATGTTCTGGGTGATGCTGTTCAACGCCATGGTGTATATGCCGACCATATCGCTCTCCAACGCCATATCGTATTTTTGCCTGGAAAAGCACGGTTACGATACGGTGAAAGATTTCCCACCGGTACGGGTGTACGGCACCGTCGGCTTTATCGTAGCGATGTGGCTGATTGGTTTTAGCAGAATTGAACTCAGCAATATGCAACTCTATCTGGCCTCCGGGGTGTCGCTATTATTGGCAGGTTATTCGTTGACGCTGCCGAATTGCCCGACCAGTAAAGTGGAGAAATCGAAAAGCTGGTTCAGCGTGCTGGGGCTGGACGCGCTGGTGCTATTTCGTCAGCGGCGTATGGCGCTGTTTTTCCTGTTTGCCATGTTGCTGGGTGCGGCACTGCAGATAACCAACACCTTCGGCAATCCGTTCCTGCATGATTTCGCCAATAATCCGCTGTATCAGGACAGCATAAGCGTCAGATACCCGGCGGTGCTGTTGTCGCTGTCACAAATCTCCGAGGTGTTCTTCATCCTCACCATCCCGTTCTTCCTGCGTCGATATGGCATCAAGCAGGTGATGTTGATCAGCATGGCGGCCTGGACCTTGCGTTTCCTGTTCCTGGCCTACGGCACGCCAGCCGGTTTCGGCTTTGTTTTGCTACTGCTTTCTATGATCGTCTACGGCTGCGCCTTTGATTTCTTTAATATCTCCGGGGCTATCTTCGTGGAGAAAGAGGCCGATCACCGCATTCGCGCCAGTGCACAAGGGCTATTTATGACTATGGTGAATGGTATTGGCGCTTATCTGGGGGCGATTGCCAGCGGCGAAGTGGTGGACTTCTTCACTCAAAATGGCGTCAAGGACTGGCAGAGCATCTGGCTGGTGTTCGCACTCTATACGCTGGTGCTGGGTGTGATTTTCGCGCTGACTTTCAACTATCAGCACCAACCGGAGGAAAATCCGGGGCCGGTGCAACGGGCGCATTAAAATATATGGGCGCACTGAGTGGCGCCCATTTTGTTGTTGGTTGATTAAAATTGCTATTCTTTATTATTATTGCCGCGAGTGGCATAAATATTAAATAATGACCAACAAATAAAAACATCGGTACAACAGAATGCCAATTATTATTTTTTAAAATTAATAACCAGGATAAATAATTTATTGTTGGTTAAGTTTTAAGAGGGTATTTCTTGACTGCTGTCGGGCGATGTGGTCTCTTATTGATAACGGGGAATAATGGATTATTGCTGAAGGGTATATTTTAATTATGGCACTCGCAGAGAAAAAGTTGTCTTTGGTTGAAAACGATTTCTTCGCCCTGAACAGTAAGAGTAGCATCCTAATTATTAAGTCTGAAAATAAGACCATTCATCTTACTGAACTACAACGACGCTTGTTTCGCATTTTGCTCAGCGGTGTTACCAAAAAGCAAGAAGTGATAGAGTCGGTATGGGAAAATAATCACGTCACTATCACTGACAACAACTATCACCAATTAATCTATCAGTGCAGAACCCTACTTTCCCGCCACGGTATTCCTCCTGAAGTTATCAAAACAATCCCACGGTATGGTGTCAGATTCAATTTTTCGCCACTGGAAGAAGTGCCCAGCCGGTACGGCAATAAGCTGTCATTTTTGCGTGGAAAGCTCTCCGCCATGCTCAGTAACAGGCAGCGACTGATTCGCAATATTTTGATTTTAATGATTATTAACTCGATATTCATCGTCAGTGCAATGGTGTAAATGAGATGGGCTTGTCTATCGAAAATTGCGATAAGTGAGAGGCGCAGCATGAGGTGTTTTTTGGTTTCTGCTGGTTTGGGCCGTATCGAGAAAATGAAATGGCCTAAGGCATTGGAATACCTATTATTTTCATTGGGCGTGTTCTCTGTTTTTGGCATTGCTTACAACGCCGTGTATAAAACAGAAAATTCTGAAGTCAATATTGAATTGTTATTAAGAAAACAGCCCAGTAAAAAGGCCAGTCAGGATGCCCATTCATTGTCAGGGCTGTTTTATCCAAAGGGGGACTCAGAGGTGTCTGCCGAACGGGGGCGTTTCCGTGTCCACGGAAAGTTAGCGGGTGATGATTTATTAATGGCGGCACCTGTTGCCAAATTAACGCTGAAAGTGGTGGGTTTGCTGTGCGATAAGGATAATCATGCCGGTATGGTGATTATTGAAGGCTCGGGAAGTCAGCAGAGTTATATCTCCGGTGAAGCCATCAATGACACTTACCCAATAATGAAAATATTTTCAGACCGGATCGTTATCAATGAAAACGGATTTTATGCGGCATTAATGCTCGAGAGTTGAATGTGATCATCGATGTTGCATTATTGGGCTCGCAATTGGAAAGACGTATGTACAACACCGACCTATCTCCAGACAAGTATTGGTTCATGCACCTAAAAATGACAATTCCCCTCATCTCAAAAATAGTCGGCTTTATGGCAGTGCTTATCATGGTACTGGGTATGACAGCCCCTGCTCAGGCAGAGGCTTTCTCCGCCAATTTTAAAGGCACGGATATTCATGAATTTATCAGCACCGCCAGCAAGGCGCTGGGGAAAACCATCATTATTGACGATGCGGTCAAAGGCAAAGTCACGGTTCGCAGCTATGAACTGCTGGATGCCGGGCAATATTACCAATTCTTCCTCAACGTGCTGGATGTCTACGGGTATGCGGTGATCAGCATGCCCAACAATGTATTGAAAGTGATCCCGGCTAAAGAGGGGAAAAGGGCGGCGTTGAGCTCGCTGAAAACCCCCGCTGAAGGTGATGAGCTGATTATGCGGATTGTTCCCCTGAACAATATCGCGGCCAAAGAGGTGGCACCGCTGATGCGCCAATTTAACGACAGTATCGGCATCGGCAACGTGGTCTTCCTGGAAAGCGGCAATGCATTGTTGATCACCGGCCGTGCTGACGTGGTCAATAGCCTGGTGGAACTGGCCCATGAAATGGATCGCACCGATCAGGCAACGGTGGCCTCTGTCGCCTTGCAACATGCCTCCGCTGCTGATGTCGCCAGTATCGTCACGACCCTGTTTCGTGATGAAAGCCGAACCAGGAAGGGCGCGCAGCCAGGGATGAAAGTGGTTGCCGATGAGCGAACCAACACCGTATTGATTGCCGGTGAGCCGACGATACAGGCGCGGGTCAAAGGGATCATCCAGCAGTTGGATCAGGAGAAAGCCAGCCAGGGCAACACCAAGGTGATCCGGCTGAAATATGCCAAAGCTCAGAGCCTGCTGGAGGTGCTGTCCGGCGTCAGCGCCAATCTGCAAGACGATAAAAAATCTGCTGGCAACGGCGCCAGCGTTTCCGTTATGAAGAACATGGTGATCAAGGCGGATGAACTGACCAATGCGCTGATCATCAACGCGACGCCGGACGTGATGAGCAACCTGGAAAAAGTCATTGAGCAGCTCGATATTCGTCGGGCGCAGGTGCTGGTTGAGGCGGTGATTGTCGAAATGCAAAACGCAGATGGCCTGAATCTGGGCATCCAATGGGCTAACCGTTACGGTGGCGGCACGCAGTTCGGTAATGCTCAGGCGCAGATCGCTCCCGGCTTTAAAGGGGGAATGACGGAGGTGTTTAAAAACGCCAACGGTCTGGTGACGGGTTTTTACAGCGGCAACTGGGCCGGTTTGCTTACCGCCATCAGCAATCAGAGTCAGAACAACATTCTCGCCACGCCCAGCATCATGACGTTGGACAACGAAGATGCCGAGTTTAGCGTCGGTCAGGATGTGCCTATTCTGACCGGCTCGCAAACCACCAACAGTGACAACGTGTTTAATACGGTATCGCGCAAAACCGTCGGCATCAAACTCAAGGTCAAGCCGCAAATCAACAAAGGGCAGTCGGTACTGCTGCAGATCGAGCAGGAAGTTTCCAGCGTGGCGGAAAACAGCTCGGTGGACAAGGATAACCTGGGCGCCACTTTTAATATCCGTACCGTCAATAACACGGTGCTGGTGGAAAGTGGCGAGACCGTAGTGGTCGGCGGGCTGTTGGACAAATCGCAATCCGACAGCAAAAGTGCGGTGCCGTTTTTGGAACGCATTCCCCTGCTTGGCGCGTTGTTCAGGTCAACTTCTCATAAAGAAAGTAAACGCAATCTGATCTTGTTTATTCGGCCGACGGTGATCCGGTCTACCGAGGAATATGAACAGGAGAGCCTGCGCAAGGCGGCCCGTTTCCGATCGCTTAATGCCCAGTCGTTGCCGCTGAAAGCCCATGCGGACGCACAGCTTGAGATGGTGGGTTCTGCTGAAAATGGTGCTTTTAAGCAGGTCCAACAGCAAATCGATGCCTTTTATCGCCAGGGGGCCCAATGACAGAGATTGGCCTGTCTTACGCCTGGGCGCGTCAGCATCACGCGGTGCTCACCCGGGAAGTAAGCGGGCCGACCCTGTGGTGCCGACAGGATGTCAGCCTGGCCACCCTGGCTGAGCTTGCCCGCCTGCTGGCGGAAGACATTCCGTTGTGCCTGCTGGACGAAAGTGCCTTTGAACAGAAATTGCTGGAGCATTACCAACAGGGCAACAGCAATGCGCAAAAGACCATGGACGATTTAGGCAAAGAGCTGGATTTCTACAGCCTGGCGCAGGCCCTGCCGGCTACCCAGGATCTGCTGGATGAGCAGGACGATGCGCCGATTATCCGTTTACTCAATGCCATGCTCAGTGAGGCGATTAAAGAGCGGGCCTCGGATATCCATATCGAGACCTATGACAGCGAACTGGTGATCCGCTTTCGTATTGATGGCGTGCTAAAGACCATTCTGACCCCTCAGCATCAGCTGGCATCCTTACTGACCTCCCGAATCAAGGTGATGTCCAAACTGGACATTGCAGAGAAACGCATTCCGCAGGACGGCCGCATTACTTTGAAAATCGGTGGCCGCGCCGTCGATGTGCGGGTTTCCGTTTTACCTACCAATCATGGGGAACGGGTGGTGATGCGCTTGCTGGACAAAAGCAGCGTCAGTCTGGATCTCGGCAAGATGGCGATCCGTTCGGTTGAGCTGGCGGCGCTGACGCGCCTGGTTCATCAGCCCCACGGGGTGATCCTGGTGACCGGCCCGACCGGCTCGGGCAAAAGCACCACGCTGTATGCGTTACTGATGCAGATTAACGACGGTAATCGCAACATCATGACCATAGAGGATCCGGTGGAGTTTGAGTTAAAGGGCGTCTCGCAAACTCAGGTTAACACTCGGGTCGACATGACATTCGCCAGAGGGTTACGCGCCTTACTGCGTCAGGATCCGGATGTGGTGTTGTTGGGGGAAATACGTGATACCGAAACCGCACATATCGCGGTACAGGCTTCGCTGACCGGGCACCTGGTGTTATCAACTTTGCATACCAACACCGCCATCGGCGCCATCACCCGCCTGCGCGACATGGGGATCGAACCCTTCCTGCTGGCCAGTTCGCTGACCGGCATTCTGGCCCAGCGGCTGGTGCGAAAACTGTGCCCGCATTGCCGTCAGGCCTATGTGCTTTCTGCCGAACAAGCGCTCTCCGTACAGTTATCCCCCGAGGTTGAACAGGTCGCATGGCGTCCGGTCGGCTGTGAAAAATGCAATGGTTTGGGCTACCGCGGACGGATGGGGATCCACGAACTGTTGCTGGTCGATGATGCTATCCGCAAAGCCATCCATTTGAACAGCAGTGAGCAGGAAATAGAACAATTGTGCGGCCATGCGCGACGGACCCTGCGGCAAGATGGCGTAAGCAAACTGCTGACGGGAGACACCAGTATTGAAGAGGTGCTGCGGGTCACCGGTGGGGACCATTGCGGTGAAGTTTAACTATCAGGCATACGACGCCTCTGGCAAAAGCGTCAAAGGGATGCTGGAGAGCGACTCTCTGCGCAGTGCCCGGCAGCGGTTGCGTGAGCAGAACCTGACGCCATCGCAGATTAGCCCACAGAAGAAAAGCGTGGTGGCCTCTCTGCTGACGGCCCGACAGCGTCCGCGTTTAAGCAGCAGCGAACTGGCCCTGGTGACCCGGCAGCTGGCTACCCTGATCGCGGCATCCTTACCGCTGGAAGAAGCATTGTTGACCGTGGCGCACCAGTCAGAAAAAAAGGCCGTTATCCAGCTCATCACCCGCCTGCGCAGCCACGTGCTTGAAGGGCTGTCGCTGTCTCAGGCGTTGATGCAATTTCCCTCGGTCTTTGATCGTCTGTTTTGCGCCATGGTGGCGGCCGGAGAGAGCAGCGGCCAATTGCCGCTGATCTTCACCGAGTTGGCGGACTACGTTGAACAGCGCCAAAAAATCAAAAATAAAATGACCCAGGCCATGACCTACCCGGTGATTTTGACGCTGGTGGCTATTGCGGTGATCAGCCTGCTGTTGGTGGCGGTGGTGCCGAAGGTGATTGAGCAGTTTGTGCATATGAAACAAACGCTGCCGTTAACCACCCAGATCCTGCTGATTTGCAGTGACGGGATAAGCCGCTGGGGGCCTTTTGCTCTGGCGATAATGGGCGCGGCGATGGCCGTTTTCCGTTGGCAGTTGAGAAAAGCGAGATTTCGCCTGGCATGGCACCGTTATTTATTGCGCATGCCGGTATTGGGCCCCTTGTTTTTGAACCTGGATACCGCCCGCTATGCACACACCCTCAGCATCCTTACGCTCAGCGCCGTACCGCTGTTGGACAGCATGAACATCAGTGCCGCCGTGCTCAATAACGATGAGGCGCGCAGCCGGCTGCTGGCGGCGATGACGCAGGTACAGGAGGGCGGCTCTTTGCAGCAGGCACTGACAGAAACCGCCCTTTTTTCGCCGATGATGCGCCACATGATCGCCGCTGGTGAGCGCAGTAGTGAGCTGGGCAGCATGCTGAAACGGGCCGCCGATATGCAGCAGGATGCCCTCAATCAGCGGATCGCGCTGGTGCTAAGCCTGTTTGAACCTGCGCTGGTGATCAGTATGGCTGGCATGGTGCTGTTCATTATTTTGGCGATCCTGCAACCGATCCTACAGCTCAATAACATGATGGGTTAACTCAATGGAGAACACTATGCGAACCCCAACGCTAATACGCAACACCCGGCAATCCGGCTTTACCCTGATGGAAATCATGGTGGTCATTGTGATCCTTGGGCTGCTGGCCAGCTTTATTATCCCCAATCTGATGGGCAACAAAGACAAGGCCGATCGGCAAAAAGCCGCCAGCGACATTGTCGCCCTGGAGAACGGGCTGGACATGTATCGGCTCGACAATGGTCGCTACCCGACCAGCGAGCAGGGATTAGCGGCGTTGATTGCCAAACCGGTCACGCCACCTCTGCCGCGCAATTATCCGGAGGATGGCTATCTGCGCCGCCTGCCGCAGGATCCCTGGGGCAGCGATTACCGCCTGTTGAACCCAGGGATACACAACAAGATAGATATTTCGTCAGCCGGGCCGGATGGCCAATGGGATAACCAGGACGACATCACCAATGGTTCCTAGCCACAGGCGGCGTGCGCGTGGATTTACCCTGATGGAGATTATGTTGGTACTGGTACTGATTGGCCTGGCCGGGGCGGTGATCGTCCCTCAGGGGCGGTCGGAACGGGCGGCGTTTGCCAATGCCATGACAACGCTGACGCTGGCATTGAACGCAGCCCAGCAGCGTGCAGAACAAACCGGTTTTCCCATAGGTATTGCCGTCGCGGAACAGGGCTGGCAGCGGATGCTTTACCCTTTGACAGAACAATTCGACGCTGTCGAAAGTTGGCGAGTCGACGGTGAATATCCCCTGATGTTACCTGACACCTTTAGCCTGGCATTAACCCTGGAGGGGCAGGAAATCGCGCTACCCTCAGCCATTACCCCCGACGCTACCCCGCAGATTTGGTTTTATCCTGGTGGGGAAATGTCGCTATTTACCCTGAAATTACGACAAAAGCACTGTGAGCAGGCGATAGCGTCGAACGGGTTTATGAGCTTTAACCTGTCAGAGGAAAACTGCGATGAGCCGCAAACGCCATAACGGCATGACGTTACTGGAGGTGCTGGTGGCCATGATGATTTTAGCCGTCGGGTGCATGGCGGTGATCCGCACCACCGGGCAACAGGTGCGCAACCTCGGCAAACTGGAGGACAAGATGGTGGCCGGCTGGGTGGCGGATAACCAACTGGCTCGGCTCTATCTGGGGGATGTTGTCTTGTCCCCACTCTGGCAGCAGGGCAACAGCATGATGGCCAATCGGCAATGGTTCTGGCGCTGCCGCAGTCGGCAGACCACCGACAGCCAGCTCCAGGCCATTGAGATCGAAGTGGATAGCGAGCCTGAGTTCAGCTACCCGATTTTGCGTCTGCGTACCTGGAGGATTAACCATGCCGGGTCCTGATCAAAAGGGGTTCACCTTAATTGAAATGATGTTGGCGATCGTGATTTTTTCCCTGATGTCATTAATGGCGTCACAGCTGCTGAGCAGCATCGTGAAGAACAATGCCCTGGTCCAAACACAGGCCAACGCCCTGACTCGGTTACAGCAGGCATTTAGCCTGATGGAGCGGGATATTCGCCAGACTATCTTGCTGCCGGCCGAGCCATCGCCCAGGACGGGGGGAAACGCTCCGAGGCTGGCGTTATTGCGCAGCAACTGGCTCAATCCAGGGGGCTTATTACCGCGCTCCTCGCTGGAGCGGGTAACTTATCGCCTTCATGATGGCCAATTGCAACGACTGAGCTATCCCACTCCTGATGCGCCAGAGAGCAAAGCAAGAGTCATCACGTTAATTCCGGGGGTAGAAAATTTTCACCTGCGCAAGCGGCTGGCCGGTCGCTGGCAGGATGGCGGGGTCGTCGGCAGCGACTTGCCTCAGGCTATTGAGGTCACCGTGACCTTGTCTGACCGCGGGACATTACAGCGTATTTTCTTGCTGACGGGCGGAAAAGCATCATGAAACAGTCACGAGGCATGGCGCTGTTGATCGTGCTGTTATTACTGGCGTTGATGGCTATCTTGTCGATGGGTATCCAACAGTATTGGCAACTGACCTTTTCCCGAACCTTGCATGCGCAAACCGCTTTTCAGGTCAAATGGGATCTGTTGGCCGGGGAACAGTTTGCCAGGCAACTGTTGTCGGACAGTTTGCATGATGAGACGTCGGTCAACCTGGGGCAGCGCTGGGCCACCTCAGGGGAGATACGGACTGAAGACCGGACCATCGCTTATAACATCAGGGATGCTCAGTCATGTTTCAATATCAATGCGTTACGCTACCGTTATTTGCCGGATAAACAAAAAACGCCTCCGAAAGACCAGGCGCCAACCCAGGCGACCCATACCCCAACCGCGAATAATATTGTCCGTCAGGTATTCGATGCCCTGTTAGCCAATCTGGCCTTCACCGATGAAGAAACCGAACGTATCGGTCAAGCACTGGAACAGCATCTGCTGCCGCTTAATTCGTTATTCAGTGACGTTTCTGAACTGCGTGCATTTCCTTTTATTGACCGTCAACAGTATCTGCGTTTGCGGCCGTGGCTATGTGCATTGCCTGAGGGAAAACCGGCGATCAATATCAATACGCTCAGCGAGGCTGACTTACCGCTGCTGCGAGCCCTGTTTTTAAACCAGACCAGCGACGCCAGGCTAAAGCAACTGCTGCATGCCCGCCCGGCTGGCGGATGGCAGGCACTGGACGGTGAACTCTGGACGACAGCTTTGGCAGGATTGCGTCTGGCCGCACCCGGCGGGGAGAAACTGCTGGTGACGGAGAGTCGCTATTTTAACCTTCGGTTGGCCACTCAGGGGGCAGACGCCGGTTATTACCTGCATAGCAAATTGCATTATGAAAAGGGCAAGGTGACGGTAACGGGCCGGCAAACCGGACAGGGAGGGAAGGGTCAATGACGGGTTCAAAACCTTTGCTGGTGCTGGCATTGGGTGACGCCGAAATGCCTACTTTATGGTGCCTGGGGGATGCCGCCGAGCCGCAATGGCGGCAGGCGGGGGTGTTGTTATCGCCAACCGGGTTACCAATTGATGCCTCACAATGCCGGGTGTTGGTTTGCGTACCGGGTCAGTCGGTGACGTTGCAGGAGGTATTATTCACTGGCCCCAGCCGAGCAGCGACACCTTTAGCGCTGGCGTATCAGTGTGAAGATAAGGTGTTGGAAGAAGTCGAGCAGTTGCACTGGGTGATATTGGGTCGCCAGGAAGAAAAATATGCCTTGGCCGGTTATCGCCATGCGGATATGCAGCGCTGGCTGTCACAGTTGGCTGATTGGGGCATAACGCCAGACCGGTTTTTGCCGGATACGCTTTGCGGCCCGATCGACGAGAGTCATTTTTACCGTTGGCAGGGGCGTTTATTGTGCAGAACCTCGCCATGGTCAGGCTACTCGTTACCGTCACACTGGCCGCTGCCAACGGCAGATGCCACCGTGCGGGATGCCGTTCCCCTGTCGCCCTGCGATGTCCTGTGGAACCGGGCCAGAGGGGAGGCGAATACTTCGGTTTCGCTGCTGCAGGGCAAATATAAGGCGTTACCTCGCTGGCAACGTAATCCGTTTTGGCGCCATTGGCCCGCGGTGGCCGGTGTGACATTAATGCTGGGTGCTTTGGCTGCCGGTGGGCTGCAATACCGCTATCAGACCGGGCAGACCATTCAACTGCGCGACGCTTTGTATCAACGGCTTTTTGTCGGCCAACCCATAGCACCCGATCCCTTGGAAAAGAGCGCGGTTTATATCCGGGCGCTGCAAGAGGAAAAATCCCCGCGCCATTTCTTCGACCTTGCCGCACAGGCGCAACAGGCCCTAACGGGGATCCCAGAGCATCGGGTGATTGGTTTGGCTTTCGAAGCCGATAAGTCAGTCCTGACCCTCAGGCTACAGGGCGCAGCATTGCAGCCTTTTACCAAAATCAACGATCAGGGGAATAGGCTGGAGTTGCGCGTGGATCCGGGAAACCGGCAGGGCACACTGACGCTGAGGGAAAACCTATGAGCGACCAAGCGGCCGTGGGCCAAAAGAGAGGACAGTTGCTCTGGTGTTGCCTGGCTGTCGGGCTCTGTCTTTTGGTGTTTTATATTCAGCAAAAAAACCAGTGGCAACAGGCGGCCAGTGAGCTGGCTCAGCTACAGCGCAATGCCCAGCGCATTAACACGCTGCGGCGCCATCACCCTCCAGGCCCTCCACAGGGCTCATCGCTACAGGCCTTGCTAAAGAGCAGCGCTGAAAAACATGGCGTACTCCTGGGCACGCTGCACGGCAACCAACAGACTCTGGAAGTCGCGCTTCCTCCGCAACCGTTAAAGCCCTTGCTGTTATGGCTGGGGAGTTTGCAGCAGGAATATGGTGTGGGGGTTGATGCGGTCGATCTCAGTCTGCCGGGGGATGACGATGTCGCCACAGTGAAAAAACTACGCCTTCATGTCCCCTCAATTCGTTAATTAATAGGAAACAGTATGTCGTTTTACTCGGATGTTTTTCTTTGGCCACTGTTCGCTGGGTTAATAGGGCTTTGCATTGGCAGTTTGCTTAATGTGGTGATCTACCGTTTGCCATTGATGATGCAGCAGGAAGAAAAAGCGCTGGTGGTGGAGTATTTATCCCGCCAATCCCCAGCCAAGCCTCTGGTTGCAGAGACGTCGCCAGCGAGGTTTAACCTGTTTCTGCCGCGTTCGCACTGCCCTGACTGTAAGCATGCTCTCGCCTGGCACGACAATATTCCCCTGCTCAGTTGGTTGCTGTTGGCCGGACGCTGTCGTTATTGTCGGCAGACAGTGGGGTGGGTGTACCCCATGATTGAGTTGGTGATGGCGCTAACCGCCACCTTATTGGCCTGCTATCTGTCGCCAGGGCCTGATTGGGTGATGATGATGGTCTTTGGTGCATTGCTGTTGCCGTTGGCCGTGATTGATTTTCGCCATCAAATCTTGCCGGATATCCTGACCTTGACCCTGCTGTGGTGCGGCCTGTTTTGGCATTGGCTGGCGCAGCCTGATTTTCTGGCTGATGCGGTGCTGGGGGCGATTATTGGCTACCTGCTGTTGTGGTTGCTGTATTGGGGCATGTGGTTTATGACCCAAAGGGAAGGGCTGGGATACGGTGACTTCAAGCTACTGGCGGCGCTCGGTGCCTGGCTGGGATGGCAAAAACTGCCTGAGATCTTGCTGATCGCCTCCACGGCAACGCTGCTGGTTACTTTACTCTGTGCGAAAAAAAGAGCGGATGGCTGGAGCCAGCCCCAACCTTTCGGTCCGGGGCTGTGTGCTGCCGGGGTGATTTGCCTGATGCTACCGTTGGTAAACCTGTAATTTATTGCTGGCGAGAAGCCTCAATAAAAGCGGCCAAAGATTGGTTAAAGTAGCTGCATTTCTGGGCTATCGGGGCGGTGTCCTGATTCAGTCGGTTAATGATATTCCGGGCATCCGCAGGCAGTGCGTCAGCCATTGCCGTACTAACCGGCCAATGCTTCTTTTTAGCCTCTGATATTGCCGTTTGGGTTAAAACCGAAATAGCAGGAATATCGCTACGCTGGCAATTTTCTTTTAGATATTCACTTCCCGCGATCAATGCCGCCAGCTGTTGTTGATGCTGAGTGTCTAACATCGGGTTAGCGTTATTATCAGCCGAGGTTGAACAACCTGCCAATAGTAAGTTGCATAAGAATAAAGATGGAAATATTAATTTTCTCAAAACCTGCGCGCTCCGTGAATTTTCAGCATGTATGTTTTTCCTTCAGTATATTTGTGGAGGAAGCACATAATTTCCGTGGTAACTATTATGGGGCTTCAGAGAGTTTATGTCACTTATATCCTCTTATATTCAGGGTTTTTAAGAGGTTGATGGTGAAAAAATACCTAATATATCAGCAGAGTAACTAAATGGGGTTATCGGCGCTAGGCACTAGCGCTGTTTAACCATGTTAAATCGAGATGTAACTCTGGTGATAAAATGAAATTGAAAAGAATTGCGCTGGCGGTAGCCACATTAACACTTTCTTGCGGTGCTTTGGCGCATGGCTATGTGGAATCGCCACAAAGTCGCGCTTATAAATGTAATTTACAGCTAAATACCGACTGTGGTCCGGTGCAGTATGAGCCACAGAGCATTGAGAAAAACTCGGGTTTCCCGACTGGCGCTTTACCGCTCGACGGTGAACTGGCCAGCGCCAGCATTCCTAATTATTCGCCACTTGATAAGCAAAGCATGAATATGTGGGCCAAGAACCCAATCAAGGCAGGAATGAATAAATTTACCTGGTTCCATACTGCTATGCATAGAACCAATAACTGGCGCTATTACATCACCAAACAGAATTGGGATGCGAATAAGCCACTGACGCGTGAGGCGTTTGAATCCACCCCTTTCTGCCAGGAAGAGGGGCATGGGCAAATACCGGCCCAACGTCAGGTGACCGAGTGTAACGTGCCGGAGCGCACCGGTTATCAGGTCATTTACGGCGTTTGGGAAATTGCCGATACTTCTAACAGCTTCTATCAGGTGATTGACGTCGACTTTGGTGAAGGCGAAGCCGTGACTTCAGAGTGGAGCAAACAACTTTCGGGTCAGGTGGCCGGTAAGTCGTTGAAGGAAGGCGATAAGGTTATTGCTCGCTTCTTTGACGACCAGGGTGAAGTGACTTCCCTGCGCACCGAAATGACCATCAGCAATCAGGAGCAAACCGACAAGAACCGCTGGTCACATGATCTGGCGGTGCTGATCAACACCAAACACAGCGATGTGCGGGTCGGCGTCAAGGATAATCAGGGCCAGGTCAATCCGGTCTATGGCAACAACAGTGCGTTCGTCAAGGATGACAGCCGCCTGAGCAGCGTTGTCATCTCCTATGAAGAGCAGACTCCGGCCTTTGAAGAGGAAGTGGAAGTCTCCGGCGTTCAGGTGGATAAAATCCAGGATGGGCACGCCAACGTGAGCTTCAAGCTTAACGTTAAGGGTGCGATCAGGTTTGAAGCCAAGGTGATCGATCATCAGGGCAACGATAAAGGTTACCTGAAGCAAGACATCGCGGACGACAGCCTGACAATGACGATACCGCTGAGCGAGGTGACCGCCGGCCACCATATGCTGAAATACTTCGCGACCAATAAAGAAGGCCGGTTGGTTAAACAGGATGTGATTAACCTGCAAATCGAAGATGCTGCTTCCGGCAACTATCAATATATCTTCCCCGAAGGTCTCGATAGCTACACGGCAGGAACAGTGGTGCTACAGCCTAAAAATGGCAAAACCTATCAGTGCAAACCTTTCCCTTACAGCGGTTACTGCAAACAATGGACCAGCAGTAAAGCGCAATTCGAACCGGGTGTGGGTGAACACTGGGAACAAGCCTGGATATTAAAAAACTAACAGCAACACTATTTTGCTTTGTCGGCCTGCCCCAGGCCGACTTTTTTCTTCAATAATAAGGATATTAATGAATATGAAAAGTAATGCACCACGTTCTCGCTACGATCGTTTTTCTCGAATATTGCATTGGGTCCTGGCCGTCGGGATTATTTATGCCTCGCTGGTGGGTTATGGGTTGCATTTCATTTCTGACCCCAAGGTTTTCACCTTCTTCTCAGAGCTTAATATGTCATTGGCGACGGTTATGACGCTGTTGATGATTGTGCGTTTTATCTGGCGCTTCTTTCGGCCGGCAGTACCTTATGGTGAACATATTCAGGGCAATAAAAAAGGCCTGGTGATTTTACTTCACGAAGTGTTTTACCTGATTATTTTCGTGGTGTTAATCAGCGGCTTTTTGATGCTGAAGGATGGCTATACGCTGTTTGGCGTGCTCCCGGTTCCGCAACCGTTACATAACCTCGAAGTGAACCTGTTTTTTTTCACCGTTCATCGCTACAGCTGTATGGCGTTGGGACTGATGTTGTTAATGCATGTCGCTGCGGTGATTAAACATCAGTTTTTTGATAAGAGAAATATTCTGTCAAGAATGGTCTGAATTTCGGTTGGTCGTCATTTTTCCGGTCTGGTGAGGATTATAACTAATATCGCCCGCGGCCGAGAAGGAGAAAATATGTATAGAAATATCCCTGGCGCTCTTTTCCCTTTGATTTTATTTCTACCTGGCTTGTCGCTTGCCGCCCTTTTGGTACCCGAATTCACGCCGACAGAGGTGATTGACGGTGGCGATGTCGGCATTTTTAACGTGGTCTGTGATTACTCCCATACGCTGGCGGATGATGCCATTGTTATGCCGGGATTACCGGGGTTATCCATGGTCCACGACTTTTTTGGTAATCGCGGGTCGGATGCGATGAGTACGGCAACTTCATTGCAGGCAGCGCCGATGACCACCTGCACCTCGCCCTATGACGCCTCTTCATATTGGGCGCCACAGCTTAAACGCGCCGATGGCAGCATCGTAATGCCCAGTTATATCAAGGTTTATTACCGTAACGAGGGGCCGGAACAGCAGGCCGCAGTGCCGGTTCCCATGGGGCTGCAGCTCCTGGCCGGTAATCACCACCGCCCGGCAGGCAAGTATGATCCGAATGTCTGGTTCTACTGCCGCACCTCACTTGAAGGTGGCGAGCATTCAAACGCGCCGCCGGAGAGCTGCCCGCAAATAGCTGATTTTGATGAAGGTGCCGAATTTAATATTTCGCTGACTTTCCCCGACTGCTGGGATGGAAAAAACCTGACGACTTCCCCGCAAAAACGCAATGCGGCATACAGCGACGGGGAAACAGGGCTGTGTCCTGCAGCCTATCCGGTAAAGATCCCTCGCTTGAATATGCGTATCCATTATGCGCTGGGCGATAATGGCAACCTGAAAGGTGCCTTGTTGTCGATGAACCCGATCCTGCAGGCCGATGGCAGTCTGCAATCCACCTGGGGCGATCTGTATAGCGCGCATGCGGACTTCTTTGCCGCCTGGGGTGAACGAGCCACCCGTTACAGCGTAGAAGAGTGTCTCAATCGCAATGTTGCCTGTGACAAAGATATTCCGGGGGATTTCGAGCGCAGCAGTGCCGATGCCTGGGTTTCGGTGGCCGATGGGCGGACTCATGGTGATGAGCCGGTCATTAAGGTTGAGGGCAAACAGAGCATTGGGTTGCTGACGTTTAACCTGCCGGAACGTCTCGACAGCCTAAGCGTGACCAAGGCCGACCTGCGTCTTTATGGCCGCCAGGTCAGCGGCGAAACCGGACAGGTCCGGTTATACGCGTTGCCGCAGGGTGACTGGGACGAGCATACGGGCCCACATGCGCTCAGCAGTTGCCCGGCCACTTCATATCTGGATAGCGCCCAGATGTGGCGGGACACGGTACAGAAAACCTTTGATGTCACCGCCGCCATTATGCAGGCAACACAGGCCGGTCGGCATGAGATCAGTTTTTGCCTGAGCGGCACAGAAGCGGCGGACGCCGAATTCAGCAGCAAGGAAGGGCCGCGTGGGCCGGTGCTGCGGTTTTATTTTGCCCCCGTCAATCACCCACAGCAGCACTGACCTTGTCACGTCGCCAGGGACCGCAGGGAAGAAGGCGTCTGACCGAACTGGCGACGAAACTGGGTGCTGAATTGTGCCGGTGCACTGAAACCGCATTGGGCGGAGATATCCGTCAGGGACAACGGGCTATTGATCACCAGTTGATATGCGCGTTCCAAACGGCGGAGCAACACATACTGATAGGGTGGCAGGCCAAAATACTGTTTAAACACTCGGGAAAAATGGAAGGTGCTCAGCTCCGTGAGTTGGGCCAAAGCCTGAAGTGTGATGGTTTCGCCCAGGTTATCTTCGATATAACAGGCCAGTCGATCCCGTTGCATCTTGGTCAGTGGTTCACGGGAAAGCGCAGGAGAGGATAAAACACGCTGATATTGTGAGGTTTCTGTCAGTAATGCCAGCATCAGGGAGGTGGCATGCAACTCATCGCTGCTGGTTTTCAGGCTGGCGCAAAGTTGTCTGATTAATGGGCTGCGGATATTGGCGAGCGGCTCAATGCTTAACTCGGTTTTATCGCCAGGGCTTGAGGTAATCAGCTCGGGGGAAATAGAAACGGCAGTATATTTAAGCGTGCCATCTATGTACGTCACCGCATCAAAGTCACAGCCGTAGGGGATCATGTCCGCAACCTGGCCTATCGCCCGTTTGCAGGGAATGCGTCTTTGGTCAAACCAAATGTCACCCTCAATGGTGTGGCCCCCTTCAGGCGTGAGAAAACTGTCGTAAACAATCAGCGTATGACTGGGGCGAACCAACTGAGCCTGATGGGGGCCACTAACCGAAACGTTATCAACCTGACCGTATTCCCAGTGAGTAGAATCAATAGTCAATTCGGTTTCGTGACGGTAACTAATTCCATTATTATCTTTGTTCATTATATTAGTAATTCCAATCATCTTAAGAGTTGATAACTCAAGGATCCATAATCTTGGATTAAATAATCTGTCCCGCTTTGCATCATTTTTATTTTTTATGTCTTTATATTGATGACCAGGCAAGTCAGTGAAAATTAATTTTAGGTGTATAAATTAATTCCTCAGAATATTATTGGCTATCGGCGTGCTGTTGCCTGCTGCAAGATCAAAACTCAATGGCCTGAAAGCGCATCGCATTACTGGCTGTATAGAGTACGGTGTGATGAATGTTTCGATGCCCCAGATAGTCCTGAATCAAACGCGTATCAATCCCCTGATTCGCCAGACAATAACCGCAGGCATGGCGTAACATATGCGGATGGGTAGGGACGGAGATATTGGCGTTTTTACCGTAGTCACGGATCAGCCGATAAATTTGCTGACGAGAAATACGCCCGCCTTTTCGTGAAAGGAAAAGCCAGGGCAGATCAGCATCACGCCAACTTTTTCTAATTTCCAGCCAGATGCTTAGCATGGCGATCTCATCATCATGCAAAGGGTGTTGTACGGAAAGACCATTCTTCAGACGGGTAATGTAAATCCTTTTGGCGTCCAGTTCAATATTATCCAAGGTCATGCCACTCAGTTCGCTGGCACGCAGGCCGTGGATAAAACACATGCTGATCATGCATCTGTCACGCCAGGCGTTCAGACCCTTATGAATATTTTCTATCATGCTTTTTATTTCTGATTCATCCAGGTATTTTCTAATCTTCGATTTCACATTTACCTCCGTTGTATATATGTGCGGTGAAAATTAAAGCACTATTTATTCCCCAAGATTTTCCATAACAATCAATGTGTTTAGGATAAGTCTTACCACTCATGGTTGCATAATTAGGATATTGTCTTCTACTTGATTATTGCTCAGGTATTTAAATAATTGCTTCATTAACGAACGGGTTTTATATGTTCATAAAAAACAATAAGATATAATTTTTATTTTTTGTTATAAAATCTGTTGTGCAAGAATTATCTTAATCATTTTATGTTGTTTTTATGTTTTAAAATAATTTTAATCATTAATTTAATTAACAGTTGGCGAGGCTTTTGTTTAGGTTGCCATGTTATTTATCACACTTAATCATTTTGTACCCATGGGTAAACCGTTGGGCATCGCATCACGTCTCAGGTTCGGGCTCCCTGACTCGCGAGCTTGTGATTGGTGGGCGGTGCTCCTGCGGATGCGACTAATGGGTGAAATAACCATGCTCTTTTTGCCACTAGTGCGTATAATCGCCGCCCGGCGATTAATTAACCTGTGAAAGAGCACCAGAATGAGCACGACCAGCCTGATCCAACCCGACCGTGAATTGTTTTCCTATAAGCCTTATTGGGCCGAATGTTATGGCACCGCGCCGTTTTTACCGATGTCGCGCGAAGAGATGGATCAACTGGGCTGGGATAGCTGCGATGTGATCATTATCAGTGGTGACGCCTATGTCGATCACCCCAGTTTTGGTATGGCCATCATCGGTCGTATGCTGGAAGCGCAGGGCTTCCGCGTCGGCATCATTGCGCAGCCGGACTGGAGCAATAAAGAAGATTTCATGCGTTTGGGCAAGCCGAACCTGTTCTTCGGCATCACCGCCGGTAACATGGACTCGATGATCAACCGCTATACCGCCGACCGCAAGCTGCGCCACGATGATGCCTATACTGCCGGCAACGTGGGCGGCAAACGCCCGGATCGTGCAACCTTGGTATATAGCCAACGTTGCAAAGAAGCCTATAAAGACGTGCCGATCGTACTGGGCGGCATCGAAGCCAGCCTGCGTCGCATCGCTCACTATGATTACTGGTCGGATACCGTACGCCGTTCGGTGCTGGTGGACTCCAAAGCCGATATGCTGATCTACGGTAACGGCGAACGCCCGCTGGTGGAAGTGGCGCACCGTCTGGCTGCTGGCGAAAAAATCAGTGAGATCCACGATATTCGCAATACGGCGGTAATGCGCAAAGGTGCTTTGCCGGGTTGGACTGGCGTAGATTCTACCCGTCTGGATAAGCCAGGCCGCATTGAACCCATTCCTAACCCTTACGGCGACGATCTGCCTTGCGCCGACGGTGGCAAGGTGGAACCTGAGGCCAAACCGGTCACCGTTCGCGCGGCCAAACCGAAGCCGTGGGAAAAAACCTACGTGTTGTTGCCGTCCTTTGAGAAGGTGAAGGCCGACAAGGTCCTGTATGCGCACACCTCGCGTATTCTGCACCATGAAACCAACCCGGGCTGTGCCCGTGCGCTGATGCAGTCACATGGTGACCGTTATGTGTGGATCAACCCACCGGCCATCCCGTTGACTACGCCGGAAATGGACAGCGTGTTTGCCCTGCCGTATCAGCGTATTCCGCACCCGTCCTACGGCAAGGAAACCATTCCGGCCTATGACATGATCCGCTTCTCGGTCAACATCATGCGTGGCTGCTACGGCGGTTGTTCATTCTGTTCGATCACCGAGCATGAAGGGCGCATTATCCAGAGCCGTTCGGAAGACTCCATTATTCGTGAAATCGAAGAGATCCGTGACAAGGTGCCGGGCTTTACCGGGGTGATCTCCGATCTGGGCGGCCCAACGGCCAACATGTATATGCTGCGTTGCACCAATCCACGCGCAGAACAGACCTGCCGCCGCGCCTCGTGCGTGTATCCGGAAATCTGTACCTACATGGACACCAACCACGAGCCGACCATCAAGCTGTACCGCCGTGCGCGTTCACTGGAGGGCATCAAGAAAATCCTGATCGCCTCGGGCGTACGTTACGATCTGGCGGTAGAAGATCCGCGCTATATCAAAGAGCTGGCTACTCACCACGTGGGCGGTTATTTGAAGATTGCTCCGGAACACACCGAGGAAGGCCCGCTGTCGAAAATGATGAAGCCGGGCATGGGCAGCTACGATCGCTTTAAACAGCTGTTTGACCATTACTCCAAGCTGGCGGGCAAAGAGCAGTACCTGATCCCGTATTTCATCTCTTCACATCCGGGCACCCGCGATGAAGATATGGTGAATCTGGCGTTGTGGTTGAAGAAAAACCGTTTCCGTCTCGACCAGGTGCAGAACTTCTATCCGTCACCGATGGCTAACTCCACCACCATGTATTACAGCGGTAAAAACCCGCTGAGCCGGGTCGGTTACAAGAGTGAAGATGTGGTGATCCCGAAGGGCGATCGTCAGCGTCGTCTGCACAAGGCGCTGCTGCGTTATCACGATCCGGCCAACTGGGCGATGATCCGTACCGCGCTGGAAGAGATGGGCATGAAACACCTGATCGGCAGCCGTCGCGAGTGTCTGGTACCGGCGCCCAGCATTGACGAGCAGCGTGAAGCCAAGCGCTTGCAGCGCCATACCCGTCCGGCGCTGACCAAGCATACTGACATCACCCGTCAGCGTACGCCGACCAATAAGCCGCCGCGCAAGCCAATCCGCAACGGCAAGCCGTAACGGTTAAGTCAGTGTTTAAACAAAAAGGAGAACCCTAGGGTTCTCCTTTTTTGCGTTTAAATCACAATTGATCGTAGGCGGCTTCCACTTTCATCAAGTGGCGTGGTGCCTGCGGGGCGGGATGATATTTGCGTATATGCCAGTTAAAGGCTTCCGGCGACAGATTATTAATCATCGAGATAGCCTGCTGGCGGTTGCTGGAGAAGGTCCGCAACAGCGCGCCGGTGCCGTTGACGTAGGCGATGATGGTGGCGTAGCGCATATTGACCGGGTTGTTGATCCCTTTAAGCTGCTGTTTTTGCAGCACGGCAATGTAGGCGGCACCGAGATCGATATTGGTATCAGGATCCAGCAGATCGTCTTCGTCCGGGCAGCCGCGTTTACCTTTGTAGCGATAGGCGTCACAACCTGCGGTATCGGCTTTCAACTGCATTAACCCTATGGCATTGGACCGGCTGATGGCTGCCGGGTTAAAGCCGGACTCCACCTTAATCATCGCGGCGATCAGCTTTTGATCGACATCGTATTTATCCGCAGCATCTTCAATGGCATCATCAAAAGCGTGAGCATCATAGCTGGTACGCGGTTTTTTGCTGGAACAGCCGGCCAGGATCAGCATCAGGCAGACAATGCCGGCGCGCGACCAGAGTCGTAGAGTGGGGTTCATGGTGCTCCATGTTGTTTTTGCTGGGATAAAGTCGGGCATCATAGCATCTCGGTCAGTGCCTGTTCGACATACAGATAACCAATCCCCGTAACTTGTTGCGCGCGCGTCAGTTGGCCAAAGCCAATATGTGTGGCCTGAGCCTGGATCTGGTCGTGCCGGTCGAAGGGGTTAAAACCGGTCTGGTTGATGATGCTGTCCAGCCAGGCCTGCCCAAACCCGCAACTGCGGCCATAAAGGTAAATCCGGTTGATATTTAGGATGTTAAGGAAATTATACAGGCTCAGGCCAATCGCCTGGGCGGCGCGTTGCACCAGCACTTGCAACGCAGCGTCGCCCTGATGATAACGGGCAATCAATTCGGCGGTGGTGGGGGTTTTAATCCTTTCGCCTTCCTGCTGTGCCCAGGGCGTGACCTTGAGCTGAATGCGGGCCTTTTTCTTCAGCGCCGACAGCGAAGCGATGGTTTCCAGGCAGCCGTAACGGCCACAGGAGCAAAGGCCGCCATCGGGATCGACAATGGTATGGCCAATCTGGCCGCTGCCAAACAGGCTGCCCCGGTAAATCTGCTGATTAATCACAAATGACGAACCTATGCCGTAATCGACATTAATCACGCAAAAGTCCTGCAAATTGGCGTTATTTTGCCACTTTTCCGCCAGCCCCAGCATCACGCAGTCGTTATCGAGCAAAACCTCGGTCTTCAGGCGCTCTTCCAGCAGGTATTTTATCTCTATCGGCCCTTCCCACGGGGCCTGCGGCATACGTTGGGATACCCCGGTCAGCGGGTTGACCTGGCCGTGGATCGACAAGGCTATTTTCAGTGGCATGCCCTGCTGGCGGCTGTGCAGATGATAAATTTGCACCATTTCCTGCAGCATCGCCTGCGGCGTGGTGGCGACGATCGGCTGCGGGGTGAAGGGGCTGCAAGGCGTCATCAGGCCATCCACCACGATACTTTCGATCAGATAAGGGGAGACATTCAGGCACAGAATACGTTGCCCGGCGGCGGCGATGCGGTAACTGCCGCCACCCAGACCACGGCTGTGCAGGTTGTGCGGGTCGTGTTCTACCCGTTGCTCTTCTTGCAGTTCGTCGAGAATTTTACCGACCGCAGGAATAGACAGCTGCGAAAGCCGCGCCAGCGTCGACTTACTGGCGACTTTCTCCCGGTACAGCAGCGCGCACAGCACCCGTTTATTAAAATTGCGCACCCGCTGGTTATTCAAACCTTGCAATGCCATTCATTAAACTCCGTTTACTGTATTGCGTGATGGTAGCGCATAAAGCCACCAATCCTGTCATCTAGACTGCCTGAAACGCAATGTTCAGTATTTTTAGAGAGGAAAGCATGCACGGGACAGTCAAGGTTTGGCAAGAACAGGTTGAATTACCCACCTACGGCACCGGCGAACAGGACTCGCACCCGATGTTCCTGGAAAATCGCGTCTATCAGGGCTCTTCCGGCGCGGTTTACCCCTACGGCGTGATTGATACCCTCAGCGGCGAGAAATCCCTGCGCCGCTATCAGGCGGTCTATCTGGAAAACGACTACCTGCGCGTGATGCTGTTGCCGGAGCTGGGTGGGCGTATCCACCGGGCTTACGACAAAGTGCAACAGCGCGATTTTGTCTACCATAACGAGGTGGTCAAGCCGGCACTGGTGGGGCTGCTGGGGCCGTGGATCTCCGGGGGCATCGAGTTTAACTGGCCGCAGCACCACCGTCCGACCACCTACATGCCGGTGGACTGTCAGATTCAACAGCATGATAACGGTGCGCAGACCGTCTGGCTGGGGGAAGTGGAACCGATGCGCGGCTTGCAGGTGATGGCCGGTTTCACTCTGTATCCCGACCGCGCGCTGATCGAAATCAGTGCCAGGATCTTTAACCCCAACCCGACGCCGCGTCATTTCCTCTGGTGGGCCAACCCGGCGGTGAAGGGCGGCGACGATCACCAAAGCGTGTTCCCGCCGGATGTGACCGCCGTTTTTGACCACGGCAAGCGCGATGTGTCCTCGTTCCCTATCGCTACCGGCACCTACTACAAGGTGGATTACTCGGCCGGGGTAGATATTTCACGCTACAAGAATATCCCGGTGCCGACGTCTTATATGGCGCATAAGTCCGACTATGACTTCGTCGGCGCCTACAGCCACGATGAACAAGGCGGTTTGCTGCATATCGCCGATCACCATGTATCACCCGGCAAGAAGCAATGGAGCTGGGGCCACGGCGAGTTTGGTCAGGCCTGGGATCGCAATCTGACCGACAGCAATGGCCCGTACATTGAGCTGATGACCGGGGTCTACACCGATAACCAGCCGGATTTCACCTGGCTCGATGCCTATGAAGAAAAATGCTTCGTGCAGAATTTCCTGCCTTACAACACCCTGGGCATGGTGCAGAACGCCAACACCCAGGCGGCGCTAAAGTTGGAAAGCGACGGACGGCAGCTGGTGTGGGGGCTGTATGCGGTCGCACCACTGGCACAACATCGGCTGGTAGTTCGCAGCGATAGCGACCAACAGTTGCTGCTCGACCGACGTATCGATCTCAATCCCGGCGCGGCCTTGTTGGAAACCATGACCGGTGATTTCCCAGGTCGCCTGACGATTGAATTGCTGGACTCGCAGGGGCATTGCGTACTCAGCTATCGTCAGCATCAGGCCGATCCGGCAGCAGAATTGCCGCAGCCCGCCAAAGCACCGCCGGTGGCCGGGCAAATCGGCAGTGCCGATGAGGCCTGGTTTATCGGCCAGCATCTGGAGCAATACAACCACGCCAGCCGTTCGGCATTCGATTATTACCAGCGCGGTCTGACGCTGGATCCGCTGGATTACCGCTGCAATCTGGCCCTGGCGACGCTGGAATATAACCGCGCCAATTTTGAACGTGCCATTGCCTATGCTGACGACGCGTTAGCACGCGCCCATCATCTTAACCATAACCCACAGTGCGGCTTGGCCAGCCTGATCCGCGGCTGTGCACATGAACAATTGGGTGACGACAGCGCGGCTTATGAAGATTTCTACCGTGCGATCTGGAGCGGTAACGGTAAACCGGGTGGTTTTTACGGCCTGGCTCGGGTGGCGGCGCGGCGCGGGGATCATTCGCAGGCGCTGGCGTTTTGCGAAAGCAGCCTGAGCGTTAATGCCAGCCATTATCCGTTGATCGCTCTAAAGGCACTGCTGCTGCAACGCCTGGGGCAGGGAGAACAGAGCCTGGCCTATATCGACCGGGAACTGGCTGCCCGCCCGTTGCATTACAGCCTGTATTACCTGCGTTATGCGCAAACCCGCGAAGCGGCTGATTTACAGCGGCTGCGTACGGTGACCGGTTGCCGTGGCATCAATGCGCTGACCATCGCCGGTCAACTCAGTGAATGGGGGGCCAAACCGCAGGCGACTGAACTGCTGACGCTGCTGGACAGCCAGGAAAGCCTGCCGCTTTATCTACTGACCAGCTTGCGCAAAGGCGAGGCTAGCGATAGCGAATACCAGCAGTTGCTGGCGCAGGCGCGTGACAGCTTTAGCCGACAGGTGCGCTTCCCCAATACCCTGAACGAAGTACAGATGCTGAGCCAATTGCCGGAGTGCGATTTTGCGCAGTACCTGTTGGGGTGTTTTCATTACAGCAAACGCAACTACTTGCAGGCGGTGGCACTGTGGCAGCGCTGCGTCGAACGGCAACCGGGGTTTGCCGATGCCTGGCGCAATCTGGGGATCTACAGCTTCAACAAGCTCCAGCAGCATGATGTTGCGCTGGAATATCTGCAACGGGCATTCAGGCTACAGCCCGACGATGCCCGGTTATTGTTCGAGCTGGATCAACTGAATAAGCATCTGCGAGTGGCTCCTGAACAGCGGCTGGCCTTGTTGGAGCAACACCTGCCGGTGGTGGCCAGGCGTGACGATCTCACTGCCGAACTGCTGAGCCTGTACAACCAGTGCGGCCGGTTGCGTGAGGCGCAACAGGCTCTGCAACAGCGGCAGTTCCACCCGTGGGAAGGCGGTGAAGGCAAGGTCACTGGCCAATACCTGATCAACCTGCAGCGGTTGGCATTTCAGGCTCTACAGCAGGGTGAGCCGCAGCAGGCGCAGGCCTGGCTGCAGTCAGCCTTGCACTACCCGCCCAATCTGGGAGAAGGCCGGTTGGCCGGGCAAAGCGACAACGATCTCTACTACTGGCTCGGCATCTGTGCCGCCCGGCAAGGTGACTCTGACGCCGCCGCCAGTTACTGGCAGCAGGCCTGCGCCGGGCACGGTGACCTGACGCAAAGCCGTTACTACAACGACCAACCGGTGGACTATCTGTTCTATCGCGGCATGGCCCTCAAACAACTGGGGCAGTCAGCCCAGGCCGAACAGCTGTTCAGGCAAATGCAGCTGTGGGTGCAGCAGCAGTCCGGTCAGGTGCCCGGTGCCGATTTCTTCGCGGTTTCGCTGCCGGACCTGATGGCGTTGGACAACGACCTGCAGCAGGCGCACCAACAGCATTGCCTGCTGGTGGCGGCGCTGGCCCAACTGGGGTTAGGGCAGTTAACGGCGGCGCAGCAGACGTTGAAAGCGTTGCTGGCTTGCAATCCTGCGCATGACAAAGCGCGTCTATTCAGTGTACTGGCCGACGCGTTAGCGAGCTGATGCCAGAAGGAGAACGGATGTGACGAACAATAATAAACTGAACATGCCCTATGTCTGGACTATCTGTCTGGTTGCCGCCTGCGGTGGCCTGTTGTTTGGCTATGACTGGGTGGTGATCGGCGGTGCCAAGCCGTTCTACGAGGCTTATTTCGGCATTACCGATCCCGCGCAGTCTGGCTGGGCGATGAGCTCAGCGCTGGTGGGCTGCATTTTTGGTGCCCTGATCTCGGGCTTGTTGTCGGATCGTTTTGGCCGAAAATTGCCGTTGGCGATCGCCGCGCTAACCTTCGTGATCTCCGCCTGGGGCACCGCCATGGCCACCAGTTTTGACGCCTTTATTGTGTACCGCATTGTCGGCGGTGTCGGTATTGGCCTGGCCTCGGCACTGTCGCCGATGTATATCGCCGAAGTCAGCCCGGCAGCCCAGCGCGGCCGCTTCGTGGCGGTGAACCAATTGACCATTGTGATTGGGGTGCTGGCGGCGCAGTTGATCAATTTGTTGATCGCCGATCCGGTGGTGGCCAATGCCAGCCAGGCCGATCTGCTGGCCAGCTGGAATGGGCAAATTGGCTGGCGTTATATGTTCGGCGCCGAACTGGTACCGGCGCTGGCTTTCCTGCTGTTGATGCTGGTGGTGCCGGAGTCCCCGCGCTGGCTGGCGAAAGCCGGGCGTCATGAAAAGGCGCAGTGGGTATTGCGGCGCATTGGCAACGAACAATATGCACAGCAAACGCTGGCGGAGATCCGTCAGACTCTGGGCAAGGACAGTGGCAAGGTGCCATTCCGCGCGTTATTGCGCAGCGACGTACGGCCAGTGCTGGTGATTGGCATTGTGCTGGCGGTCTTCCAGCAGTGGTGCGGTATCAACGTGATCTTCAACTATGCGCAGGAGATCTTCGCTTCGGCAGGGTTTGATATCAACGATACCTTGAAGTCAATTGTCGCCACCGGATTGATCAATTTGATCTTCACCTTGCTGGCCCTGCCGCTGGTGGATCGCATTGGTCGTCGCCGTTTGATGTTGATCGGTGCCTGTGGATTAACGGCGATCTACCTGCTGATGGCGGCGGCTTACGCCTATGGTTTGTTGGGGTTGCCGGTATTGCTGTTGGTGTTGGTCGCCATCGCTATCTATGCCGTCACGCTCGCACCGGTCACCTGGGTACTGCTGTCTGAAATCTTCCCCAACCGTATTCGCGGCGCGGCAATGGCCGCAGGCACCTTTGCCCTGTGGGTCGCCTGTTTTGTACTGACCTACAGTTTCCCGCTGCTGAATGCGGCACTGGGCGCGGCGGGCAGTTTCCTGCTGTATGGCGGTATTTGTCTGGCCGGTGCGCTGTTCATTTATGCCCGCGTACCGGAAACTAAAGGCATCACGCTGGAAGCGCTGGAAGAGCAACTGGTGCCGGCCATCAGCCGCGAGAATGCATAATTTGCACCTGGGAGTGATATGAGCTTGTTCTGCCTGGATAACGGCAATCTGTCGCTGGTGGTTTCATCATTGGGCGGCAGCGTGCTTAAACTGGCCGCACATAGCGCAGGGCGGGAGATCCCGCTGCTGCGGCCCGCACCGCTGAGTGCAACCACCCCGGCGGGGCAAGCGGGCTGCTTTCCGCTGGTTCCCTTTGGTAACCGGGTCAGCCAAAATCGGTTCAGTTTCGAGGGGCGAGACTACGTGCTCAACGCCAATACGGCTGGAGATCGGCATTACCTTCATGGTGATGGTTGGCTGCAGCAATGGCAGTGCATTGAGCAGCGCAGCGATTTCCTCCGTTTGCGTTATCAGCACCAGCAAGGGCCTTATCAGTACCGGGTCGATCAGTGTTTTACCCTGGAGCGGCAGCAGCTTAGGTTGGAACTGACCGTGGAGCATCGCGGCGAAAACCCGATGCCCTACGGATTGGGCTGGCACCCTTTTTTCCCCTTAACGCCGCATACCCGGCTGCAGGCAGCGGCGGATGCCTATTGGCTGGAGGCAGACGAGTGGTTGCCGGGCGAACAGGTACCGCTCAGTGAGGAAATGGACTTTAACTCCTTAGCCGCGATCCCTCGCCGCTGGCTGAATAACGGGTTTGGCGGCTGGAACGGCGAGGCAAAGATCCAGTGGCCGGAGCAGGGGATCGGGCTGAAAATGAACACCGAACCTGCCTGCCCGGTGTACTTTATGTTTATCTCGGATCCGGCCTTCAGCCCGGGTTACCAGTTCGAGTTCTTCTGCCTGGAGCCGATGACGCATGCGGCCAATGGCCATAACATGCCGGGGCTGGGTGGGCTGCGCCGCTTGGTCAAGGGGGAGCGTTTCAGTCAGGCCTTGCTGCTCGGTTATTCAGCACTTTAAGTCCGAAAATTAAAATTCGGATCTTCTTCACAGAACCCGCTCAAACCCAGCAACCGGTTACTGAAACCGGTTGCTGTTTTTTCGTTTTTGAAACCATACTCATTTCTCAACGGGATCCTTTGCACCTATTGGCTTATGGAGTACGGATGAAAAAAATATTTCTATGCTGCGCCGCCGGTATGTCCACCAGCATGGTGGTGAGTAAAATGAAAAAGTCCGCCGAACAGCAGGGTATTGAGGTGGATATTATTGCCGTGGGCATTGATGAGTTTGAAACCACTCTGGCGAATTACCAATGCTGCCTGCTCGGGCCACAGATTAAATATAAGTTGGCCGATTTTAAAAAGATTGCCGACAGGGAAAATAAACCGATCGCGGTTATCAACAGCATAGATTACGGCATGATGCGCGGCGATAAAATTCTCGCCGAAGCCTTAACGATGCTCGCGCAACACTAATCCCACCTGGGCGCCTGCTGCAGCCTGTTGCCGCCGGCTTTCTCGCCCTGTGACCATTGACTCAGAAAGTCCCGAGGGTTGAACCATGAGTATCAGCCAAGCCGCATTCAATTTCATTGAAAACCGCATCAGTCCCATTGCCGGAAGATTATCAACTCAACGCCATATTATGGCGATCCGCGACGGTTTTATTTCCGCGATGCCGTTTATGATCGTCGGCTCATTTTTACTGGTATTTGCCTACCCGCCTTTTTCAGCCGACAGCAGTTGGGGAATAGCGCAATGGTGGCTGGGTGCGGCGGAAAAACACCAGGTCGCTATTCTTACCCCGTTTAATATGACCATGGGGATTATGTCGATTTATATTACTGCCGCCATCGCTTATAACCTGGCGCAGAGTTATAAGCTCGATCCCTTTATGGCGGCCATGCTGGCGCTAATGTCATTTTTACTGGTCGCTGCACCGCAGACCGAAAAGATGCTGCCGACCGCTGCGTTGGGGGGCGTGGGGATCTTCACCGCCATTTTGGTGGCGATCTACACCACCGAACTGATCCGTTTTCTCAAGCTGCACAATATCGGTATCTCATTACCGGAACAGGTGCCGGCCAAGATCAAACAGTCGTTCGATCTGCTGATCCCGATCCTGGCGGTGGTGATCACGTTGTATCCTCTCAGCCTGCTGGTGCAGCACCAGTTTAATTTACTGCTGCCACAGGCAATTATGGCGCTGTTCCAGCCGCTGATTTCCGCCGCCGACTCGCTGCCGGCGATCCTGCTGGCGGTGTTGATCGGCCATTTATTGTGGTTCGCCGGCATTCACGGCGCGGTGATCGTCTCCGGTATGCTGCAGGCATTCTGGCTGACCAATTTGGGCATCAATCAGGATGCCTTGGCCGCCAGTCAGCCAATGCCGCATATCTTTATGGAAGCTTTCTGGACCTTCTTTATCGTCATCGGCGGATCCGGTGCGACCTTTGGACTGGTGTTGCTTTACCTGCGCAGCCGTTCGGCGCATCTGCGTTCGATCGGCAAGCTGAGCCTGGTGCCGAGCTGCTTTAACATTAACGAACCGGTGATCTTCGGTACGCCGATCGTCATGAATCCCACCTTTTTCATCCCGTTTATCACCGCGCCGATCGTCAATTCGATCATTGCCTATGCGGCCGTGAAGCTGGATCTGATCGGCCGGGTGATCTCGGTAGTGCCCTGGACCGCCCCGGCACCGATTGGCGCCGCCTGGGCCACCGGTTGGGATTTCCGTGCCGCACTGCTGGTGCTGCTGCTGGCGGCGGTATCGGCGCTGATTTACTACCCGTTCTTCAAGGTCTATGAGCAGCAGTTGCTGGATCAGGAAGTGAGTGAAGCCGAGCAGATTGAACCAACACAGGGAGTCACCGAATGATGGATATGGAAACGGCAGTCATGGAGTTGATCATCAACGCCGGTGAGGCGCGCAGTTGCGCCATGCAGGCTTTGTACGCGGCGCGGAAATATCAGTGGGATCAGGTCGATATTTTGCTGGCGGAGTCGCAACTGGCGGTAAAGCGTGCGCATGCCACCCAGACGGAACTGATTGGTTTCGACGAGGGGGAAGGCAAGCTGCCGGTCAATCTGATCATGGTGCACGCGCAGGACCACATTATGAACGCCATGCTGGCGCGCGATCTGGTGGAGGAACTGGTGAGAATTTACCGATTACTGGAGCAGAACGGGGTGCAAAACCAATGAGCGTATTTCCGAAGGATTTCCTGTGGGGGGCGGCGACCGCGTCTTATCAGGTTGAGGGCGGCTTTGATGCCGACGGCAAGGGCCTGTCCAACTGGGACTTGTTCTCCCACCTGCCCGGTACCACTTATCAGGGCACCAACGGCGATGTCGCGGTCGATCACTACCACCGTTTCCGCGAAGACGTGGCGCTGATGGCGGAATTGGGGATGCAGACCTACCGATTTTCGATCTCCTGGCCACGGTTGCTGCCGCAGGGGCGGGGCGAGGTGAATGAGGCCGGGATCCAATTTTACAGCGACTTGATCGACGAGTTGCTCAGGCACAACATTAAACCGATGATCACCCTGTATCACTGGGATCTGCCGCAGGCGCTGCAAGACGAGTTTGGTGGTTGGGAGTCGCGTGAGATTGTCGATGCTTTCGATGAATATGCCCGTCTGTGTTATCAGCGTTTTGGTGACCGCGTCGAGCTGTGGTCCACCTTCAACGAAACCATCGTGTTTATCGGCATGGGCTATATCACCGGGGCGCATCCGCCCAAACTGACCGATCCGAAGAAGGGCATTCAGGCCTGCCACCATGTGTTTCTGGCCAATGCCCGCGCGGTAAAAAGTTTCCGTGAAATGAAGATCAACGGTCAGATCGGCTTCGTCAATGTGCTGCAACCTAACGATCCGATCAGCGACTCGCCAGAAGATCGCCGCGCCTGCGAGATAACCGAGGGGATCTTCACCCATTGGCTGTACGATCCGGTGCTGAAGGGCGAATACCCGGCAGAGCTGTTGGCGATGGCGCAGCAGGCCTTTGGCGTACCGCATTTTGCGCCGGGGGATGAGGTGTTGCTGAAGGACAATATCGTCGATTTTATCGGCCTGAATTACTACAAGCGCGAAATGGTGGCACATAACGACGACGTTGAGGGCTACGCGATCAACACCAGTGGCCAGAAGGGCAGCGGGCGTGAACTGGGCTTTAAGGGGTTGTTCAAGCTGGTGCGTAACCCGAATGGTGTTTACACCGACTGGGACTGGGAGGTTTATCCGCAGGGATTGACCGATGCCATTGGCCGCATCGTCAAACGCTACGGCAACATTCCGATCTACATTACCGAGAACGGACTGGGAGCCAAGGATCCGATCGTTGAGGGGGAAGTGCGCGATCAACCGCGCATTGACTATCTGCGCGATCATATTCAGGCGATCGGTGCCGCGATCGAGCAGGGTGCCGATGTGCGCGGTTACTATCCCTGGTCGTTTATCGACTTGCTTTCCTGGCTCAACGGCTATCAAAAGCAGTACGGCTTTGTGTATGTCGATCACGACAACAATCTGGCACGCAAGAAGAAGCAGAGCTTTGGCTGGTATCAGCGGGTGATCGCCACCAATGGCGAGCAACTGTAGCGGGGAAAAAGCAGCCCTCTCTTGAAAGAGAAGGCTGGTAAGAGCTAAACCTGTAGGGGTCGAACATGTTCGACCCGCTTTAACCCATTGATGATGCTATCGGGCGCGGCATGCAGCGCCCCTACCCTTAAACAACAGGGCTGGGTAGCATTACAGTGAGTCGGGATCTGGCCCCAGACGGTTGCCGATATCCAGTTGGGCGATATCGCTCAGTTCGTCTTTATCCAGTTTGAAATCAAACACCTCAAAGTTCTCACGAATGCGGGATGGCGTGACCGATTTCGGGATCACGATCAGACCGCTGTCCAGATGCCAGCGCACCACGATTTGCGCCGGGGTTTTCTCGTATTTTTCCGCCAGATGTTTGATCAACGGTTGGTCGAATACCCCCTCACCGCCCTGTGCCAGCGGGCTCCAGGATTCGGTAGCGATGTGATGCGTCGCGTTCCAGGCACGCAACTGGCGCTGCTGCAGCAGTGGGTGTAGCTCAATCTGGTTAATCACCGGGGCGACATTGGTTTCATCCAGCAGACGCTGCAGATGCGGGGTATGGAAGTTGCAGACCCCGATACTCTTGGCCAGACCCTGCTCGCGCAGCTTGATCAGCCCACGCCAGGCATCCACATATTGATCCTGCTGCGGTTTCGGCCAGTGGATCAGATACAGATCGACGTAGTCCAGCTTGAGTTTTTCCAGGCTGGTTTCCAGGGCGGCCTGTGGATCACCCTGATCGTCGTTCCACAGTTTGGTGGTGATAAACAGCTCATCGCGCGGTAACGAGGCGGATTGCAGCGCAGCGCCGACCCCTTCCTCATTCTTGTAAATTGCGGCGGTATCGATGGAGCGATACCCCACCTCCAGCGCTTTAATCACCGCGTTGGTGGTCTCTGGAATACTCGCCTGCCAAACGCCGAGACCCAACTGCGGCATCAGATTACCATCGTGGAGTTTGATGATGGGTTGTTGCGTTGTCATGCGCATCTCCTGGTTAACGGATTGCCCGGTACTGCATGCACCGGGAACAGCTATCAATAAATTCTAGTTGGCAAATCGGGGTGGTGCTGAGTTCGCTAAGCAAATTTCGGTGATATCGGAATAGTGCTGGTTACTGCGCCCGGCGATCGCACGGGCGCAGGCGAGGGAAACTAAAGCCTGACAGAAAATGATTACTTGCGATTAACGTGCCGCTTCATAAATGCGTTGGCTGACTTCCAGGGTGATGTCCTGATGCTCACCCAGTGCGGTCATGCCGTGCTGATGCAGCTTATCCAGCAGTGCCGGGATCGAGCTGCCGTCGAGCTGGTAATCGGCCATGCGGGTTGGCACGCCCATTTGTTCGAAGAAGGCGCGAGTGGCGGCAATGGCACCGTCAATACGGCTGTCTTCGCTGCCCTCACGCAGACCCCAGACGCGGTCGGCGTACTGCAGCAGTTTTTCGCGTTTCTGTGCTTTTTTCTCGTTTAGCAATGCCGGCAGGACGATGGCCAGCGTCTGGGCATGATCCAAACCGTGCATGGCGGTTAACTCGTGGCCCAGCATATGGGTTGCCCAGTCTTGCGGCACACCGGCACCGATCAGACCGTTCAATGCCATGGTGGCGCTCCACATCACGTTGGCGCGCACGGCATAGTTCTCCGGTTCGGCCAGCGCACGCGGACCATCTTCCAGCAGCGTCAACAGCAGGCCTTCGGCAAAACGGTCCTGTACTTTCGCATCGACCGGGTAGGTCAGATATTGCTCAATGGTATGCACAAAGGCATCGACTACGCCGTTGGCGATCTGGCGCGGCGGCAGCGAATAGGTCACCACCGGATCCAGTACCGCAAACAGTGGCTGTACGTATGGCGAGAAGAAATGCTGTTTGTCGCCGCTGCTTTTACGGGTGATCACCGCGCCGCTGTTGGATTCAGAACCGGTTGCCGGCAGTGTCAGTACGCAACCCATAGGCACTGCGCCTTTGATTTCGCTGCCGACGGTTTTCAGGATATGCCATGGGTCGCTATCCGCCTGATAATGGGCCGCTGCGGCGATGAATTTAGTGCCATCAACCACCGAACCCCCACCGACGGCCAGCAGGAAATCGATGTTCTCTGCACGCACGACCTCGACCGCTTTCATCAGCGTTTCGTAGGTTGGGTTCGGCTCAATACCGGAGAATTCTTGCACGTTGCGACCGGCCAGAGAGGAATAAACCTGATCCAGCACGCCGTTGTTTTTCACGCTGCCGCCACCGTAGGTGATCAGAATACGTGCGTCGGCTGGGATCTGCTGCGCCAGACCGGCGATTTGGTCTTGACCGAACAGGATTTTGGTTGGGGTATGAAGAATAAAGTTTTGCATGGCTGATTTCTCTTCTGCATTAGGCAAGCGCCAGACGGCGCAAAATATCTGGGGTGTATTGTCAGTAACTTACCCCCTCGGCACAATGCTCATTCCTGCCCGAGTCTTGCCTATTCCTACAAAGCGTTGTAGAAAAGCAGAGTTTTAAACTATTATTTATGCCGAATTGTTCTTAGTGTAAGAGGGTGTTTCCGTGAGTGAAATCGATGAACTGCGCGGCCGTATGGCGCGCCAGGCAGCCTGCTTTGCCGAGAGTAACGGTTATACCCCTTCACCGGTGCCACTGGTGAAAATCCTCTATGTGGATCGCCATTGCCCTCGTCAGCCGGTGATGTACGAACCTGGGGTGGTGATCATTTTCCAGGGCCACAAAGTGGGTTACTGCGGCAACCGGGTGTTTCAGTACGATCCGCGTAACTACCTGTTGATGACGGTACCGCTGCCGTTCGAATGCGAAACCTTTGCCAGCCCGGAACTGCCGCTGGTGGGGTTGGCGGTGAATATCGACAGCCAGATGCTGCAGGATCTGTTGATCGACATCGGCGATGATGACTACCTGATGAAACCGCGCAGAGAAAGCAGCGGAGTTAATCTGGCGGAGCTGTCGGAAGAGCTGTTGTGCGCCACCGAACGCCTGCTGGACGTGATGGCCAAGCCGCTCGATGCACGGGTATTGGGGCCGCAGATTGTGCGCGAAATTCTGTACCACGTGTTGCGTGGCAGCTGCGGGACGTCGTTGCAGGAACTGGTCAATCGCCATACCCACTTCAGCCAAATCGCCAAAGCGCTGCGACGCATCGAGAACCAATATGCCGACAGCCTCAACGTCGAGCAGTTGGCGGGGGAGGTGAATATGAGTATTTCGGCGTTTCACCATAACTTTAAGGCGGTGACCAATACCTCGCCGCTGCAGTATGTGAAGTCCTATCGGCTGCACAAGGCGCGCCTGCTGATGGTTCACGACGGTCTGAAGGCCAGCACCGCGGCGATCCGCGTCGGCTATGAGAGCGCTTCGCAGTTCAGTCGTGAATTCAAACGTTTCTTTGGTGTGACGCCAAGCGACGAAGTGGCCCGACTGCGCGATAACCCGCCTTTAATGATGGAAGGCTAATCCCGCAGCCGGGACGGCAATTCAGCGCGTCAGTACAATTTTGCCGAACGCCCCGCGATCGAGATGATCGAGTGCCTGCTGCAGTTGGTCAAAGCGATAGCGTTGATCAATCACCGGTTGCAAGCGATTGGCATCCACCGCCCGTACCAGATCTTCCAGTGCGCGGCGGTGGCCGACACCAATCCCCTGGATCACCGGCGATTTCAGCAGCAGCGGTCCGGCAGGGGCCGAGACCTCAAAGCCCTCCAGCGCGCCGATCACCGAGATCCGTCCCTGCACAGCGACGGCGCGAACCGAATTGCCGAGGTTTGGGCCGCCAACGGTGTCGATCACGTGGTCAATACCGCGGTCCTCTGTCAACCGATACACCGCCTCCACCCAGTTCTCCTTCAGGCGGTTGATGCCATGGTCGGCACCCAACGTTTTGGTACGCGCCAATTTTTCGTCACTGCTGGAGGTGACGTAAACTTCTGCCCCCTGTAGCTTGGCGATTTGCAGCGCGAACAGTGCCACACCGCCGGTGCCCTGTACCAATACCGATTGACCGGCGTGCAGGTTTCCCTGTTCCACCAGCGCGAACCAGGCGGTCAGCCCGGCGCAGGGTAGGGTACTGGCCTGCGCGTCGTCCAGCGAGGTGGGGGCGGCCACCAGCCAGTCCTCATGCAGCACCACATATTCCGCCAACATGCCCTGATAAAAACCGCCCAGCGTACGGTAAGGTGGGATGCGCGCATTACCATAGGGCTTCTGTTTGCCATCTATCCAACCGGGGCTGAAGGTGGAAATTACCCGCTCGCCCGGTTGGAAACGGCTGACATCGGCGCCAATTGCGTCGACTTCACCGGCCATGTCGGAGGCTGGAATAAACGACGGTGGCAACTCCAGCCCCATGCCGGTTTCGATCATCAACTTATCGCGGTAATTAAGTGATACCGCATTCACTTTCACCCTAATCTCATGTGGCCCCGGTTGCGGAATGGCGCTTTCGCTCAGTTTCAGGTGCTGACGTCCGAGGGCGTCCATGGTCCAGCGTTGCATGGTTTTGGTCATGATTGACTCCAAAGTCAGTGGTAAACAGACCTGTGGATATTATCGTTGATTGAGGTTCGCCAGTGGCGATAAAATTTCCTCTGATTGTTTCTCTAAGGGCTACAAAACATGACCGACCGATTGAACGGTATTTCGGTGTTTGTCACCGCCGTGGAGGCGGGCAGCTTCGCGCTGGCGGCCAGTCGGCTGCACCTTTCACGTTCGGCGGTGGGGAAAACCATCGCCCGTCTGGAGCAGCGATTGGCTGTGCGCCTGTTTCACCGAACCACCCGCAGTTTGAGTCTGACCGATGACGGCGCTCTGTTTTATGAACGTTGCTTACGGGCGCTGGAGGAGATCCGCACCGCAGAAACTCTGCTGGAGTCGGGCAAACAGCAGGTCAGTGGCAGGCTGAGGGTGTCGATGCCGGTGCTGTTCGGCCGCATGTGCATTGCGCCGCTGTTAACCGGCCTGGCGCGTGAGCACCCCGGGCTGGAGCTGGAGCTGTCATTTAACGATCGCATCGTGGATTTGATTGAGGACGGTTTTGATCTGGCTGTCCGTAACGGGGCATTGCCCAGCAGCAGCGGACTGGTGGCGCGGAGCATTGGCGATCACCGTATGACGTTGTGCGCGGCGCCGGAATACCTGCAGCAGCATGGCGAGCCGAAAAGCCTTGAACAGCTGACTCAACATGATGCGGTGACCTACATGCGCGCCGGTGTGGTGCGTAACTGGCTGATCCCGGATAACGGCGGCAAAGTGCAGGAAGTGATGCCAAACAAGCGTCTGCAGATGGATGACCTGCAGGCGATGGCGGACGCCACGGTGGCCGGGTTTGGCATCTCCTGGCTGCCCTGTTGGCTGGTGCGGGAATCGTTGTTGAAAGGGGAATTGGTCAGGCTGATGCGCGATCGACCAGGCATGTCATTTGAGGCTCACGCGGTGTGGCCGCAAACGCCACATTTGCCGTTGAAGGTACGGTTGGCGGTGGATACGCTGGTGAGCAAGTTGCCCCCGAGCCTGGCGCTGGTTGAGAAAGCCTTGTAGGGGCGGCTATTGCCGCCCGCAAGCCGATCAGGAAGAGGCAGCGCGCTTTTTACGCCAGATAACCAGCATGGCACCCAGCAGCCCCACCAGCAGCAGTAGCAGCGGCAGGATCATCAGCCCGGTCATTACCTGACTTTCGTAGCGTTTCACCAGTGGGATCTGGCTGAAAGCATAACCAAGACCGACCACCGCGCCAACCCAAATCACGGCACTCAGCCAGTTAAATATCTGAAAACGCGTGCTGTTCAGGCCTGAGATACCGGCCATGGTCGGCAGCAAGGTACGAACAAAACCCAGAAAACGGCCGATCACCAAAGCCATCAAGCCATGACGGTTAAACAGATTATGCGCACGTTGATGATATTGGGCAGGCAGTTGCAGCAGCCAGCCTTTGACCAGACTGGTGTGACCCAGCCAGCGCCCCTGCAGGTAGCTCAGCCAACAGCCGAGGCTGGCGGCAAGCGTTAAAATGATCAGCGTTGGCACAAAGGCCATCACGCCTTTGGCGATCAGGGCACCGGATAACAGCAGCAGGCTGTCGCCGGGCAAGAAGGAGGCTGGCAGTAGTCCGTTCTCTAAAAACAGGGTGGTGAAAAGTACCGCATAAACCACCCAAATTACGCTTGGATCAGCAAGGGCAATAAAGTCCTGCTGCCAAAGCGCATGAACAATCTCTCGTAATACATCCATTATATATCCTGTTGCATGCCGGTTGCGCCTGGAGTTACGACCCCAGGATGCGGTGTTGACCGTATCTGACAGTTACCCGGCTAGTGTAACGCTAATAGCTTAAGCACACATTAAACAAGGCGAATAAAGTTGCCATTGCAACAGGTGGCGTGTCAGTGCGCGTTGGCGATACGCTCGAATCCGGCGGCGAGGTCGTCAATCAGGTCCTGCACGTTCTCCAGACCGATATGCAGGCGCACCAGGGTGCCGGAGAAGTCGATGCCGCCGGCCGGCCGAATGGCTTCCAGCTCCTCCGGTTGGTTGGCCAGGATCAGCGACTCATAGCCGCCCCAGGAATAGGCCATGCTGAAGTGGTTGAAGTTGTCCAGATACTCGGCCAATTGCACGTCGTTCAGACGCTGTTTCAGCACGAAAGAAAACAGACCGTTGCAGCCGCTGAAATCACGGCGGTAAAATTCGTGGCCCTTGCAACTGGGCAGCTCCGGGTGATTGACCACCGCCACCTCCGGCCGTTTGGCCAGCCAATTGGCGACTTCGATGCTGCCTTGCTGATGCTGCTTCAGGCGTACGCCCAGGGTGCGCAGGCCACGGCTGGCCATATAGGCGGTATCGGCGTCCACCATCTGGCCCATCAGATAAGAGTATTCGCGTAGTTGATCCCAACAGCGCTGGTTTGCCACGGCTGTACCGAGCATGTAATCGGAGTGGCCGATAATGTATTTGGTGCCGGCCTGAATCGAAATATCGATGTCGAAGTCCAGCGCCTTGAACAGCACACCGGCCGCCCAGGTATTGTCGATCATGATCACCACTTCCGGTGCCACGGCGCGGATGGCTTGCACCATGGCCGGGATATCCTGAACTTCCATGGTGATCGAGCCGGGTGACTCAAGAAACACCACACGGGTATTGGGCTGAATAAGCCCGGCGATATCGGCACCGATCAGTGGGTCGAAATAGGTGGTTGTCACGTTCATGCGGCTCAGGATATGGCTACAAAAATCCTGCGTGGGTTCATACACCGAGCCGGTCATCAGCAGGTGATCACCGGCGCTGACAAAGGACAAAATGGCATTGGAGACCGCAGCCGCGCCGCAAGGGTAAAGCACGCAACCTGCGCCGCCTTCCAGCTCAACCATCGCATCCTGTAACGCGAAGTGGGTCAGGGTACCGCGCCGCCCATAAAACAGTTCGCCATGGGCCCGCTTGGCGGTGGCGTGTTTTTTGGCGGCCACGGAATCAAAGACCAGTGAAGAAGCGCGCTGGGTGACGGGATTGACAGAGCCCTGGGTATAGCGCTTGCTGCGTCCTGCGCCGATCAGGGTGGTTTCGATGTTTTTTGACGTCATAGGAGCGGGCTCACCTTTGGCTTGGTCTTCACGGGACATTTGCGATAGCCCTTAAGTTAGCATGACGCATGATAGCCATCCAGACGTTTTAACCGCTAAATGTAAAAGCAAGGCCGATTTACCCGTTCGGGAGGCGTTATTTTGCCGACTATTTGGTAAATAATAATGAGAACTACTATCAATCCCTGATTGGTTTGATATGATCGCACGCTGAATTATTCCTCAATTTTGATCGGTAACGGGTGGAGGCACAGCGTGAAAACGGCTGGCAAGCATTTAAATCAAGGATCGTTCGGTCAGGGCCGGGCGCAATGGGGCCAGGCATTTGGCCGTGGTCTGTTAGCTTCAATGGTATTGGTGGTGGGTCTGGCCGGTAGCGCTCAGGCTGCACCGGCGACTAATCCGGCCGTTACCCAGAGCGTTGCTCCGGCCTCAGCCCCTGCCGCAGCCACACCGGAAAGTATTACCCCGCTGAATCCACAGCCGACCATCCAGCCGCCGGAAACTCGCGGTATGGACCTGTCCGTCTGGGGCATGTATCAGCATGCGGATATCGTGGTGAAAATCGTGATGATCGGCCTGGTGCTGGCGTCTATCGTCACCTGGACCATCCTGTTCTCCAAGGGCAGCGAACTGTTCCGCGCCAAGCGCCGTCTGCGCCGCGAACAACTGGCGCTGGCCAATGTCCGTTCACTGGATGAAGCCTCCGAACTGGCACAGAATTTCTCGGACGAGAGCATCAGTTCCGTATTGCTCAGCGATGCGCAGAACGAGCTGGAGCTGTCGGCAGAGTCTAACGACAACAACGGCATCAAGGAACGTACCGGTTTCCGTCTGGAGCGTCGCGTTGCGGGCTACAGTCGTAACATGGGCCGTGGCAATGGGTTCCTGGCGACCATCGGTGCCATTTCGCCGTTTGTCGGTCTGTTCGGCACCGTCTGGGGCATCATGAACAGCTTTATCGGTATCGCGCACTCGCAAACCACCAACCTGGCCGTGGTTGCCCCCGGCATCGCAGAAGCGTTGTTGGCAACCGCATTGGGGCTGGTCGCCGCAATTCCTGCGGTGGTGATTTATAACATCTTTGCCCGTGTGATCAGCGGCCATCGCGCTCAGGTTGGCGACGTGGCTGCGCAGGTGCTGCTGCTGCTGGGTCGCGATTTGGATCTGGCCGCCACGGCACAAGCCAAACGTTCACAGCATTCACAGCAACTGCGGGTGGGGTGAGTTATGGCGATGCGCTTAAATGAAGATCTGGACGACAGCGGCGAACTGCATGAAATCAACGTGACGCCGTTTATCGACGTCATGCTGGTGCTGTTGATCATCTTTATGGTGGCCGCGCCGCTGGCAACGGTAGATATCCGTGTCGATCTCCCGGCTTCCTCAGCCAAACCGCAGCCGCGCCCGGAAAAACCGGTGTTCCTGTCAGTGAAAGCGGATAAGCAGCTCTACGTTGGTGAACAGGCGGTCAGTGCCGATCAACTGACGTCGGTGCTGGATCAGCGAACTCAGGCGAACAAAGAGACCACCATCTTCTTCCAGGCGGACAAGACCGTGGACTACGAGACGCTGATGAGCGTGATGGATACGCTGCGTAAAGCCGGTTACCTGAAGGTGGGGCTGGTGGGGATGGAAGGTGCCGCCAAGTAGCGGGCTGACATCCTCAAGGTTAAGCAGGGCGCTCAGGCGCCCTTTTTTATTGCCTTAATTTTGTACAATTACTTGACGTGCCCCCGGCAAATGAAAATACTAATAGATAGTAACTAACACTACTTTCTGGAGTCGGCTATGCCAACCAGCATTGCTTTAAGCCCTCATTTTGAGAAGTTTGTTCATGAGCAAATTGACAGCGGGCGTTACGGCAACGTCAGCGAAGTAATACGGGCGGGTCTGCGTCTGCTCGAAGAACATGAGCAGGCGATGAAAATCGAACAACTGCGAGTGGCTATTGCACAGGGAATAGAAAGTGGTGAGGGAGTCCCGGCGGAGGAAGTTTTTGAACGTATGCGGGCTAAATACCAACGGATGGTAGATAACGGAAGTGACTAATGGGGCTAACAATATCGCCGGCAGCGGTAAGTGATATTGAAAATATTGGCGACTATATTGCGCAAGATAACCCGAACCGTGCTGTGAGTTTTATTTCTGAGCTATACAACCAATGCCAGCGTATTGGTGAGTCGCCGGAAGCCTATCAAAAGCATCCTGAACTTGGCCGAGGTGTCAGGATCAGCCCCTATGGTAAATATCTTATTGTTTTCACAGCGATACAACGCAATGTCAGGATCGAACGTGTATTCCACGGTGCGAGAAATATTTTGCGTTTGCTGGCCTATCGTTAGGGCGTTAAGGGCTGGCTCATCTGCTCAGCCCCCAACGTCCAGCCTATTCAGCCGCGAGCATGGGCCGCCGCGCGGGCGATCTGCTCATCGGTAGGACGCACGCCGGTATAAAGTACAAACTGTTCCAGCGCTTGCAGCGCAATCACTTCTGCACCGGTAATCACCCGTTTGCCATGCTCACGCGCGTTGCGGATCAGCGGGGTTTCCGCCGGCAGTGCCACCACGTCGAACACGATTTTCGCCGCCGCAATAGTCGCGGGTGCAAAGGCCAACTGCTCGGCTTCTGTTCCCCCCGCCATACCGATGGGCGTCACGTTAATCACCATATCTACGCTTAAGTCACCGACTTCTGCCTGCCACTGATAGCCGTAGGCCTTTGCCAGCGCCTGACCGGCCTGCGGGTTACGGGCGATGATATGGCCATTTTTGAAACCGGCATCACGCAGCGCGGCGGTGACCGCTTTCGCCATACCGCCGCTGCCGCGCAGGGCGAAGGAGGTTTCCGCTGGGATCTGATGCTGCGCCAGCAGTTTGGCGATGGCGATATAATCGGTGTTGTAAGCCCGCAAGAAACCTTGGTCATTGACGATAGTATTGACCGATTCAATCGCGGTGGCGGAAGCATCCAACTCGTCGAGGAAAGGAATGCAGCTTTCTTTGAACGGCATCGATACCGCACAGCCGCGAATGCCCAGCGCACGCACGCCGCCCACCGCCGCCTGAATATCCTGGGTGGTGAAGGCCTTGTAGATAAAGTTGAGATCCAGTTCCTGATACAGATAGTTGTGGAAACGGGTGCCAAAGTTACCTGGGCGACCGGCCAGCGACATACAGAGTTGGGTATCTTTATTAATCTCACGACTCATGAGGAGCTCCTTAACCGGGAAAAAGAACAGCCTAAGGCTGGCCGAGCAATGCCTTCGAACCGGCGTGACGCCAGTGGATGCTGCCCGGCAGGTATAGCGCGTTTTGCTCTAGTGGTCGCTCGTCAATCAGTGCGCTAACCATGTCGAAACTGTGTTGAGCCAGGGCGCGGCAGTCCTGTGCCACGGTATCGATTTTCAACGTCAGGCCATCGAACAGGTAGTGATCGTCAAAGCTGCACAGATGCAAGTCGCTTTCCATCAACTGGTGCTGATTCAGATAACGCAGTACCCCTTCCAGCAGGCCGCAGGCGGCGGTAAACAGCGCCTTGGGCGGGCGGCCAAGTTGCGCGCAGAGTTGGGCGAACATCTCGTAGCCGGAGCTGGGGTGATAATTACCGTTGATGATCCATTCCGGTTTACACACCACCCCGGCCCGTTCCAGACCGAGTTGGAAACCGGCCAGCCGATCGCGCGTGGGTGAAATGCGGGGTTGGCCGCCAAGGAAATAGAATTCGTCCGGATGCTGGCGCGCGACGTTTTCCACCAGCGTGGCGGTCGAGGTTAGCGAGTCGGTGATCACCAGCGGCAGGTCGGAACCGATGATCAGCCGGTCCATCTGTACCACCGGCAGACCGGCGTTAATCTTTTGGTATTCCGCATCGTTAAGCTGGCTGGAGGCGACAATCAGGCCGTCGACCTGGCGCTGAACCAGGCTGTTTACCGCCATCATTTCCTGCGCCGGGTTCTCATCGGTACAGGCGATCAGCAACTGCAAACCGGCCTCGCGGCACAGGGTTTCCAGTTCGCGTGAAATCACCGCAAAACCGTAGTTGGTCATTTCCGGCACCACCAACCCCAGGGTATGGCTGCGGGAGGACCGCAGCGAACGGGCGTGGAAGCTGGGCTGGTAGTGGTGCTCGCCAGCCAGCGCCAGGATACGATCGCGGGTGTCGTCGGACACCCGATACTCCTTGCTGCGGCCGTTAAGCACCAGGCTGGCGGTCGATTTCGACACGCCGGCCAGTGCGGCAATATCACTGATGGTAATGCGTTTATTTTTTTTCACTGACGGCATCTGAATTCATCGAAGAATGCGTCATTCTAGCATGCATGGCGTCAGCGACCAGTGCTCGAGCGCCAGGTGCGCTTCACCGCTCAGCTGCAATTGTGGTTGCGGACCGGGGAAGTAGCGTGCGCTCATCACCGCCTCGCCGTGGTTGATAAAAATCTCCACGCTGGAGCGGTCAAACAGGATCTGCAGTTGGCTCAGGTTGCCGCGCCAGTAGCGATGTTCCGGCTGCCCGTGACGCAGATTATTACGCGTCAGTCGCAGCAGGGTGCCGTCCCACAGCAGCGTCATCGCCCCGCCAAAGTCGGCGCTGAATGCCCCTTCTGGCGTTAGCAGCAGTTCCGTGCTGTCAATCGGCCAGCCAGGGGCGTTGTCGGCAATGCCTTGCCATTGCTGGCCCTCATCACGCAATTGTTGCAGTTCGCGTGCCGGTTGTTGGTAAAGCTTGCCGTGATGCAACGACAGTTCGCGCGGGCAGGTCATGATGTGGATCCAGCCGTACTGCCGCGTCGGGTGATATTCCTCGTCCTGTTCCGGCACGCCCATCCACCCGACCAGCAACCGGCGGCCGTCTTCGGCCTGGGTGGTTTGCGGCGCATAGAATTCGAACCCGAGATCCAGCTCGTGGAAGGCACCATGATCAAAAGTGGCCTGCCGATAATCCAGTTTGCCGGTCAGGTAGCCCGCCTGATAAACGTTAAGATAACGTTCGGCCTGCGCCGTCAGCCCCTGTGGGCAGCAGATCAGCACCTCGGTATCGTCCAGCGTGAACAGGTCCGGGCATTCCCACATATAGCCGAAGTCACCGATGCCGTTCAGCCGTGAACCGGCAATTTCACCCAGCAGCTGCCAACTGCGCAGATCGGCGGAGCGCAGCAGCAGCACTTTGCCGCAGTCTTGCAGGTCACGAGCGCCGAGCACCATGTACCAGTCTTCCTGATGACGCCAAACCTTGGGATCGCGCACATGGCCGCTATAGCCCGGCGGCAACGGCAACACCGGGCCGAGTTTGTCATAGCCGCCTTGCGCATTTTCTTGCGCCAGACACTGGTAGGCGGTGCGAGAGCCGTCGGGATATTTGACGTTGCCGGTATAGACCAGCGTGATGTTGCCGTCGGCCACCACCGCCGATCCGGAGTAGCAGCCGTGGCTGTCGTAACAGGCTCCCGGCACCAGTGCCACCGGCTGATGTTGCCAGTTGACCAGATCCGTCGATTGCCAGTGGCCCCAACATTTGTTGCGGTGATCACAGCCCAGCGGGTTCCACTGATAGAACAGGTGGAAGACGCCGTTATGCTGAATAAAGCCATTGGGATCGTTGAGCAGCCCAACGCTGGGTGCCAGGTGCCACGCCGGCCGGTGCGGATCGCGCAGCGCCTGCGGCATGCCGCTCATTAACGCCTGAACGGCCTGCTTCATTAAATTCAGTTCTTCCATTATTCACTGTCCGTTTTGTATTTCAGCAGCAGCGAGAGAATAAAGGCGCTGCCGAAGGCGATCACCAGGCCAATGATATAGCTGACCAGCGAACTGGCCTGCACAATCGCCATCCCCGGAATTGCCGTCAGCCCGACCGCGTTCATGCCAACGTGATTGGCCACCACCCAGGCCCCGCCCAGCGCACCGCCTGCCAGCGCCGCCAGGAAGGGTTTCACAAAGCGCAGGTTAATGCCGAACAGCGCCGCCTCGGTAATGCCGAGCATGGCGGAAAAGGCCGAAGGCACCGCGATGGCTTTGATCCTGGCGTCGCGGGTTTTGAAATAGACCGCCAGACAGGCTCCGCCCTGAGCGATATTGGCCATCGACCAGATCGGCAGCAAGAAGTTAACGCCGATGTTTGGGTTGCCGAGCAGCCCGGCTTCGACGGCATGGAAGCTGTGGTGAATGCCAGTGATGACGATGGCTGAATACAAGCCGCCGAACAGCAAGCCGGCAAACCAACCGGCGTGTGCAATCAGCGTGCTGAGCACCAGGGAGATGCCATCACCCAGCGCGCGGCCGGCCGGGCCGATAAACAGCATGGCAACGAAGCCGGAGATCACCACCGTCAGGAACGGCGTCAGGATCAGATCCAGCGAGTTGGGGATCACTCTGCGCAGCTGTTTTTCCAGCATGCTCATAAACCACACCGTCAGCAGCACCGGGAACACCGTGCCCTGATAGCCGATCATGCCAATCTGCAACCCGAAGAAATCCATGGTGTGAAAACCGCTGGCGACGCCCCAGGCGTTGGTCAGCGCCGGGTGGGTCAGAATGCCACCGAGCGTCGCGCCCAGATAGGGGTTACCACCAAATTCCCGCGCGGCGGTGAAGCCGATCAGGATCGGTAAAATAATGAATGCCGCCGAACTGAACATATCCAGCATCACAAATACGGCGCTGTTGGCATCGGCCCAGCCGTAGGTTTTCACCATGCCGAGCAGGCCCATCAACAGGCCGGAGGCGACAATCGCCGGGATGATCGGCACAAAGATGTTCGACAGCAGGCGAGCGATACGTTGTAGCGGGTTGAGCTTTTTAGCCGCGATGTCGGCGGCTTCAGACTTGCTCGATTCGCTGACGCCGGCCGCCTTGATGAATTCTGCATGTACCTTGTTGACCAGCCCGGTACCGAAAATCACCTGGATCTGTCCGGCGTTGCTAAAGCAGCCTTTCACCCCGTCCAGCTTGCCGATCGCCGCTTTGTCCATCTTACTGTCGTCGACCAGCACCAGGCGCAAGCGTGTCGCGCAATGGGCGGCGCTGGCGATATTCTCTTTGCCGCCAAGTAACGGCAATAGTGCGTTAGCGGTTGCGGTAATGTCCATGTTCACTCCCTTAAAAAATAAAAATGCCGCCGCGGTGTTTCGCGGCGGAAATCAGCTCATCAGCTTCAGAAGAAGTACTTGAACCGGGCACGCACGCCATAGCGCTGATCGTTGCTGGCGTTGGCAATTTTGTTATCTGCATTGGCTTCCAGCATCGAGACGTAGGCCCCGAGATACAGGTTAAAGTTCTTCATATTCATGATGTTTGGTATTTGGTACGAGGTATGAATGGTATGAATGTCATATTTGCCCGGCTCGCTGAGCGGGTTGCTGATGTCGGCGCTCATACCGGCGGTATTGAACTCTTTGATGTTGTTGTGGGCATAGATATAACCCACTTCAAAGCGACGCCACAGGACGTTGATGCCGGCGGTCAGGTCCTGCTCGCCGGAGGCGTCCAGGTAGGCGGTGCTCAGGTTGGCGACCACGCCGTTGTCCGGGTTGGCGGCGGTGTTGTTCCAACTGAGGGTCATGCCATAGCCGTTACGTTTGGACTGGTCGACGAATTGCCCCTGACTGTCGTGATAGCCATAGGCATTGTTGACCACGTTGCTTTCCATCGCCACTGCCGCGCTGAGCTGGTCTTTTTTCCAGGCGATCACCGGCCGCAGATAGGCGACATTTTTCTTATTATCCAGGCTGTTGCCGTGATAGGCCTGATCCTGGAACAGAGAGGTGCCGTCCTCCACCAGCGTATTGAGTTCGAAGTAGAAGTCACCGGCGTACTTGCTCAGCATCAGGTTGCCGCCGCTGCTGCTACGGCCACGACCTTCTTTCATCATGTAGATATAGCCAAAACCGTCGGCATACAGATCGTTGGCGGTATTGCCGGAATACTGGATAAAGGTGTCCTGATTGAGCGGGAACATGTCGTAGGCTTCAAAACGGCCAATCTTGGTCTGCCAGTTCTTTTCGTTACCGAAGAAGAAGGCGGCATCGTCGAGGTTCATTTTACCGGTCATGTCGGCCAGCGGCTGCACGCTGAAACCGGAGAAGTTGCCGTCCGGGTTGCGTCGGTAGCCGTCTACACCGACCAGAATACGGCCGTTGATATCCCAGCGTTCTTTGTTGCCCGGCTTCCAGTCCTTGTTGTCGCTGCTTTTCAGCGAGGTGAGCTGGCCGCTGCGGCTGGCACCGTCCAGGTTGAATTCGACGTCGCCGTACAGTTTCAGGTCGGTTAGACCGGTGAGTTGAAGCTTGGAGGCCGGTGCGGCGTGGGTTTCCAGCGTCGCGGTGCGCTGAACAACCTGTTGGGTTTGCTGCTCGGTGTTGGCGGTGCGTAGTTCCAGCTGTTGTGCCTTGCGTTCCGCCGCCGTAGCACGCGTTTCAGCCTGCGTCGCACGTTGTTCGGCCTGCTGCAGCCGTTGTTCCAGCGCATTCAGACGGGCTTCGATACTGGTATTGGCACCCGTTGCTGCCGCAGAGGTAGAGATGAGAAGCCCTGTAGTGACTGCCAGATAGCCTAGTTTTTTCATGATTTTCTATCATCCGGGAAGGTTGTTATTATTTTTTGCTAAATTGCTAAACCGGTTTTTCATCGAGAAAGATAGAGAGTTGAACGACGGCTGGCAATCAAGTTTGCTAACCCGATTCAGCTATTGTGATCGAGTCCGCAAATTACGTACCGGAGATGAAAGAGGGATACCCAATGCCGGGTGGCATTGGGCCAGACTCACCGCTATCAGGTTAGCGACGCAGGAAGTCCTGCAATTCGTCGGCATGCGGCAGGGCGGTCATAGCACCTTTGGCGGTGGTGGCCAGCGCCCCGCAGGCCTGGGCCTGGGCGATCACTGCCGGCCATTGCTCTTTCTGTGGTAACGCGCCCAGGTGTGCCAGCGCGGCCAGCAGACCGGCGACAAAGGCGTCACCCGCACCGGTGGTATCGACCGGGGTGATTGAAGGGGCGCGGAAGTGGCGGATCTGTTTGCCGTCATGTACGCAGACGCCGTCGCCGCCCAGCGTTACCAACAACAAACGCAGTGGGTAGTGCTGCATCATCCAGTCGATACCGCTCTCCAACTCACCGATATTGCTGATAAAACTCAGTTCTTCCAGCGAGATTTTCACCACGTCCGCCAGCAATAACGCCTTTTGCAAGCAGGGGCGCAGCGCTTCCGGCTGGCGCCAAACGTCTTCACGAATGTTTGGGTCAAAGCTGACCCAGCCGCCGGCCGCCCTGATGTTCTCCATCGCGGTGAAGGTGGTGCTGCGGCTGGGTTCCTGCGACAGGGCAATAGAGCAGACGTGCAGCCATTCATCTGCTTTGAAATCAGGCAGATCCTCGGGTTGCAGGAACAGATCGGCGCTCGGGCTGACCATAAAGGTGAAGGAGCGTTCACCCATCAGATCAAGATCCACCACCACGGTAGAGGTGTGGTGGTCTGGGTCCTGTGACATATGGCCGATGTCGACCTGTTCTTCGCTCAATACCTGCTGCAGGAAAGCGCCGAAACTATCCTGACCCACCCGGCCGATAAAGGCACTGTTGCCGCCCAGGCGGGCGATACCGACCGCCACATTGGCCGGAGCGCCACCGGGGCATTTAAGGTAACTGTTTGAATTTTCAGGCACCAGGTCGACGACTGCGTCACCCAGCACCCATACGCGATTAACCATGTTCGATCCCCGTGTTCATCGGTGTCTGATGGCGAGCTAAAATAGAAGAACCGGTTTAGCAAAGCAATAAATTAATGTGTTGTACAGCGAAAGGGGGAGGGGAGAGGGTAGAGACAGAGAGTAAAAATGCAGGAGGAAATGCCCGCCCTGGTGTTGTTCAGGGCGGGGTCAGCAGGGTTACCCCATCTTCGGATAGACCCCTGGGCCAATCGGCAGGCCGAGCGCGTACCAGGCCAGCAGCAGCAAAATCCACACGGCAAAGAACACCAGCGGATACGGCAGGATCAGCACGTAATAGGTGCCTAGCTGGGCGTCTTTGCGGTAGCGCTGCAGGAAGCCGAGGAACAACGGCAGGAAGGGCGACATCGGTGCCAGCGGCAACACCGAGGAGTCGGCGATGCGGAAAATCATCTGGGCGAACGCCGGATGAAAGCCCAGCAGCATAAACATCGGCACAAAGATCGGCGCCAGAATCGACCAGATGGCAGAGCCGCTGGCGATAAACATACACAGGAAGGCCGAGAGGAACATCAGCCCGAGAAACGCCGGTGCGCCGCTCATGCCGGCGGCCTCCAGCATATCGGTCAGGCCGATGGCCATAAACTTGCCCATGTTGCTCCAGTTAAAGAACGCCACGAACTGCGACAGCGGGAACACCATCACGATAAAGCCGGCCATGCTTTTCATCGGCTCTATCAGGTGGTTGGGAATATCGTCCGGCCGCTTGATCTGTTTGGTGACCACGCCATAGGTAATGCCGACGGTGAAAAAGAACAGGATGATGATTGGCACAATGCCTTTAATAAACGGTGATGGGATCACCGAGCCGGTTTTCGGATCGCGCAGCGGGGCCGCTTCCGGCACCACCAGGGCGGCGATAATCGCGATAAACACCAGCGCAGCGATACCGCTCATCATCAGCCCACGATTCTGTAGCGGGGTCAGTGCCTCAATTTTGTCCTCGGCGCTGCCCTGCCATTTGGGCAGGCGCGGTTCGATAAATTTATCGGTCAACAGCGCCCCGGCGAAGGTCAGCACCACCACCGAGGTGGCCATAAAGTACCAGTTGTCGATCACGCTGACGTGAACGGCGGCGTCCACCGCCTTGGTGGCCTCGGTGCTGATGCCGGAGAGCAGTACGTCAGTAGTCACGATCAACAGGTTGGCGGTAAAACCGGAGGCGACCCCGGCAATAGCGGCCAGCAGCCCGGCTATCGGATTACGGCCCACCGCCAGAAACATCAGCGCGCCGAGCGGCGGCATCACCACCAGTGCGGCGTCGGAAGATATATGGCTGAAAAAGGCGATAAACAGCACCAGATAGCTGGCATAGCGGGCGCTAACGCGCGAGGCCATCTTGTACATCAAGGCCTGTAGCAGCCCGACCTTTTCGGCCAGCCCGGCACCGATCACCAGCGCCAAAATCGCCCCCAGCGGGGCAAAGCTGCTGAAGTTATGAATGATATTCGGGAAGATCCACTGCATGCCCGCCACGCTCATCAGGTTATTCACCTTGATCAGCTCGCCGGTGGCCGGGTTTTTCACCGCCATATCGAGCCAGGAGAACAGCGCGGTGGCCAGCATTAAAACCACGATTAAATAGACGAACAGTAAAAATGGATTGGGGATTTTATTCCCGATGCGTTCTACCCAGTAAAAAACGCGACCGGGGCTTTTATTGGCTGAAGTTGTGACCTCACTCATTGTGCTACCCTCTGTGTTTGTCCTGTTGTGTTTATTTTTTATTATTTGATTTAATTATAATTATTATTACCGGCCCGATTTTTCGGGCCTTTGCAGCTTAGTCGTTATTTTAACGGTGAAGGTTTGACGCCCTTGGGGATCGGGCAGTGGTACGGCTGTTCGGCGCGCTGGCGCTCGAACTCGCGGCGGCAGTCTGCCAGCAGGGCACTGTCGCTCAGCAGTTCAACGGCGGTGGCCGCCATTACCTTACCGGCCAGGCACATGCCCTTGTGGGCGATGGAAGTGCGCCCCTGAGCCACCAGTTGCCAGGTGTGCAACGGAGTCCCGAGCGCAAAACAGGGGCTGAAGCACTGGGCGGTGGGCGCGATCCAACTGACATCGCCGACGTCGGTAGAGCCGTACAGCAACTCTTCCGATGCCACATAGGGGGCGACCTGGTCCATCAACACCCTGTCGCCCAAATTCTCAACCCACTCGCGGCCAGCCGCACCGCCGGTGCGGGCGATATTCAACCTGGCATTACGCAGATCGTCTTTGTTGAGCGTTTGGCGGATTTCGCCGGCGAATTTGCGTTCCGCTTCGCTGTATTCCGGCAGGCCGAAGTCGCAGACATAGCGATACATCACCTGTTCCATGCTGCGATTTGGCACGTAGTTGGAACAGGCCTTGTCGAAACGTACCGTCATCTGGGTATCAGTCATCAGTGCCGCACCCTTGGCGATGTTAATCACCCGTTGGTAAATATCCTGCGCCTGATCGAGCTGCGGCGCGCGGATCAGGTACAGCACCTCGGCATCGGCTTGCACCACATTGGGTGAACTGCCGCCGGTATTGGTGACGGCATAGTGCAGCCGCGCTTCCTGCACGATGTGCTCGCGCAGGAAATTGGCACCGGTGTTCATCAGCGTTACCGCATCCAGCGCGCTGCGGCCAAGGTGTGGTGAGTTGGCGGCGTGAGCGGCGATGCCCTTGAACTGAAACGCCGCCTGAATGTTGGCCAAAGTGCTGGTATTGAACATGCCGCTGAAGCCTTCCGGGTGCCAGGTGAGGGCGGCATCAACGTCATCGAACAGGCCTTCACGCACCATAAAGGTTTTGCCGGAGCCGCCTTCTTCGCCAGGGCAGCCGTAGAAACGCACGGTGCCGGTCAGGTGCTGCTGTTGCATCCAGGCCTTCACCGCGAATGCTCCCGCCAGCGCGGCGGTACCCAGTAGATTGTGGCCGCAGCCGTGGCCGTTGCCGTTTTCCACCAGCGGCTGCGGGGTGGCACAGCCGGCCTGTTGGCTCAGTCCGGCGAGCGCGTCGTACTCGCCCAGCAGCGCGATCACCGGCTGGCCGCTGCCGTAGCTGGCGATAAACGCGGTTTCAATGCCGCCAACGCCGCGTTCGAGCCGAAAGCCTTCCTGCTCCAGCGCATCGGCCAGCAGATTGGCGGAATAGGTTTCGGTAAAGCGCGTTTCCGGGTGATCCCAGATGCTGTCGCTCAGTGCGCTGAACTGCGGCTGGTGTTGGTCAATGTACTGATTGATAAAGGCTAACAGTTGCGGCTGACTCATGCTTTGCTCCCAAAGGTCGGCAGGTTGAGTGCCAGCGACGCCAACGTTTTCACCGCCACCGCCATCACCTGTTCGTTAAAATCAAACTTCTCGTTGTGGTGCCCGGCGCTCAGCTCGGTACCGAAAATCACGTAAGAGGCCTGTCCGCCGTGGGATTTCACCCGCTCCATCATATAAGTGGCATCTTCTGAACCGGCGGCTTGCTCACGGCGATCGACCACCGAAGTCAGTTCGTCTATCTCCTGCGCCTGGCGGTGAATGTAGTCCACCCACGGCTGGGTTGGTTTACTGCTCTGCGCTGCCCCCATCAGGGCAATGTCGTATTCCACGCCGTGCATTTTGGCTGCGCCTTCGATCACGTTCAGGGCTTGCTGGTAAACAAATTCGTTGATGGCGTTGGTGGCCCCGCGGGTTTCCACCTTCATAAACGCCCGATCGGCAATCACGTTGCGGCCGGTTCCGCCCTGCAGCACGCCGACGTTGATGCGTGAGCTGCCGTCGCTGTGACGTGGGATGGCGTACAACCCCAATGTGGCCTGCGCCGCCGCCAGCAGGGCGTTACGACCGTCTTCCGGTTTGGCACCGGCGTGAGAGGCTACGCCGCGGTAGGTGACGTCCAGCTTGCTGGTGGCCATAAAGCTGTCGCTGCCGCACACCAGTTCCCCGGCCGGTACGCCGGTACCGATGTGTACGGCGGTGAAGAAATCAACGTCGTCCACCACGCCGGCTTCCACCATGGATTTTGCGCCACGGGTGCCTTCTTCTGCCGGTTGGAAAATCAGTTTGATGGTGCCGCTCAACTGCGCTTCCAGGCTCTTGAACACCCGTGCCAGCCCCAGCCCAATGGTGGTGTGGCCGTCATGACCGCATGCATGCATCATGCCGCTGTTGCAGGAGGCGAAGCCTTCACGGAACGGCAGGTGATCCGGCTGCAGCTTTTCGTTGAGATCGAGTGCATCCATGTCAACGCGATAGGCGATCACCGGGCCGGGGCGGCCGGTGTCCAGCGTGGCGACAATACCGGCGAAGCCGCCGGAAAAGTGCGGTAACCACTTCTCCAGTGCCCCCTGCTCGCGGGCGCGCTGCTCCTGTTGCTGCAGAGCTTCGGCCGAAGGCAATCCCATGCGGGCATCGGCATTAATGACTTCGCGCCCCAACTGCAGGCGGTAGCCCAGCCGATCCAATTCTTCCGCCACCAGCGTGGCGGTGCGGAACTCAAACCAGCCGGATTCGGCATAGCGGTGAAAATCGCGGCGCCAGGCCTGCAGTTGCGGAGATAAATCGGACACCAACATCGAAAGCGGATTATTCATTGGGAGATCTCATTGGTTATCGCGCCCAGGCAAACGCCGGGCAGCAGTGGTGCGCTGAACTGAAGTCAGACGGTGGAACTGTTTAATGAAAAAGACGTATTTAGTGACTAACTGCCGTGAAATGCGCTTATTGGCGCAGAAAATGCGTTTAATTAAGCGAAATAAGAATTTGGTTATTTATTATGTTTTTTTCGAATGTACACAATGGAATCAGGCTAAATAAGATGCCAATATCTTGCTATTGATAAACAACGGTTATCACCCTTCGCCTATGCCCGCCTCAATAAAATTGCACCAATTACGTGCGTTTGTAGAAGTCAGCCGTCAGGGCAGCATCCGTGCCGCCAGCCGGACTTCACAGCTTTCGCAGCCTGCGCTGACCAAGTCGATTCAGGAGCTGGAGACGGTGCTGGGGGCCAAGCTGTTTATCCGCCGTAGCCAGGGCGTGGTGCTGACCGACTGCGGCGATAACTTTTTCCAGCATGCCAGCCTGATCCTCGAAGAGCTGCGGGTGGCGCAGGAGGATATCCAGCAAAGGCTGGGGCTGGCGGGCGGCTCAGTGAATATCGGCGTTGGCGGCAGCATTGCGCGCACCGTGATGCCGCAGGTGATCAATCAGTTCCACCGTGAATACCCGAAGGTCAAAGTGCGGATTGTCGAAGGGCAACTGGTGTCTATGATCCCGGAACTGCGCCAGGGTGAGCTGGATTTCACCGTCAATACTTATTACCCCAGCAGTCTGGACAATGAATTGCAGTACGAACGGTTGATGGAGAAAGAGTACAAGGTGGTGGTGCGCAAGGGGCACCCGATGGAGGGGGCGACGTCACTCAGGCAACTGCAGCACTGCGACTGGACCATGCCGACGCCCAAGGGCAGCTACTACCGGCTGTTGCACGACTTGTTCGGGGATTTGGGAATGGCGCCGTCTATCAGCGTCACCTGCGAGACTTTCATGGCCTGCACCAGCCTGGTGGCGCAGAGCGATTTTGTCAGCATTCTGTCGGTGGATGTGATTTCCGACCCGATATTGGGTAAACATCTGGTGCCGCTGGCGCTGGAGGAGAGCCTGCCAAAGGCGACGTTTTATCTGATCCAGCGTAAAGACACCACGCTGACGCCGATGGGCGCACACCTGGCGCGTTTGTTCCGCTTGTACTGCCGGTAAAAGGATGCCCCTCACAGGGCATTCCCCCTTTGAACAGCCTGCGCGGCTATCTCAGACTTTACCCATCAACGGATCGCTGACGCTGTGGTTGCCGTTCTCCAGCCGACCTGCCAGTCGGCGTTGCCAGCCATCAGCCCCCTCTAACGAAAGATCGTACCAGCCACCGTTGGCCTGGGTAGCAAAGGCCTGCTGATGGCGGCCACCCGCCGGCAGTTCAATCTGCCAGGGGCCTTGTTGCGTATAAGGACAGCGGGCGATGGTCACCGTTGTCGCCTGGCTACCCGCGTTGGTTAGCGTTAGCGATAAATGGTCGCTGTGCGGGGTGAGTTGCACTTCCGGCTGCGGCTGCACAACGCTGCCACCCAGCTCACGATGGAAACCGTTGGGGCCGAGCAACCACAGGTGGTAACGATCCGCCGTTAGCCAGTGATCGCTGACCGCTTTACCAGCCTCGACGGTATAGCGCCGTGGGATCTGCTCAAGACTCAGCAGGTCATACACATGAAAGACCGCTCCCTGTTCGCCAGTGTTGTACAGGTTGAGCGTCAGCATTTTTTGCTCGGGGTTGCTGCTGGCCTCAACGTGCAGCTGGTAAGGCAGTGCACGCGATGGGCGCGCCAGTCGCGACTGATGCGGTAACTGTTGCTTGTCTACCGGCGGCAAGGGCACCTGCGGTAACTGTTCCTGTCGCTGGCGCAGGTTATCGGCGGCGTGGCGGCTGGTGGTGGGCAGACGGGGCAAGGTTTCCTCATTAGGGTCGACGAAGTTGAAGGCCGAAGTGAGGTCACCGCAGACCGCCCGTCGCCAGGCACTGATGTTCGGTTCATGCACCTGAAAGCGTTTTTCCAAAAATTGCAGTACCGAGGTGTGGTCGAATACCTGCGAATTGACCCAACCGCCACGGCTCCAGGGTGAGAGTACCAACATCGGTACCCGCGGCCCAGGGCCGTAAATGCGGCCATCCGGTGGCGGTTGCTCCTGAGAACCGGGTGGGGCCAGGTGCTGGAAGATTTCGCTGTCGAACGGCACCGTCGATTTACCGGCGAAACTGCCGTCTTCGCGCAGTGACGGGGCCGATGGCGAAGGCATATGGTCGAAGAAGCCATCGTTTTCGTCGTAATTGACCAGCAGCACGGTCTTGCTCCACACCTCTGGGTTATCCGTCAGCGCATTGAGAATTTCCTGGGTAAACCAGCCGCCCTGCACCGGGCTGGAAGGCCCGGGGTGTTCCGAGTAGGCCGCCGGGGCGATGATCCAGCTCACCTGTGGCAACTTGCCCTGTTGTACGTCGTTGCGAAAGCCGGTCAGCATCGCATCCAGGTCGTTGCCGTCGGCTGCCGGCAGCGTATTGCCATTGCCCTTGTACAGCGGGGCTTCAGCGTTCAGCTCATCGCGATAGGGGACAAAGGCGGTGAAGTCTTTTGGCGGCTGTGCCGGGTTACCGACCTTGACGCTGGCGGCGCGGTACTGGCGGAATCCCGCCAGCGGGTTATCGGTGAAGTTATCAGGTAAAAACTGATAGACCTTCCAACTGACGCCGCTGGCTTCCAGCCGCTCCGGGTAGGTCTGCCACTGGTAGCCGACTTCCGCCGGGCCGGGGCTGTCCCACTCGTTGACCACCACCGCGACCTCGGCCGCCGTCGGGCCATTGGTGCCGGTCCAGTGGAACAGGCGGTTGGTGTTGGTCCCGGCGTGGATCGAACAATGATAAGCGTCGCACAGGGTGAAGGTTTCGGCCAGCGCAAACTGGAACGGCAGTTCGTGCCGACGGTAATAGCCCATCGAGGTGGGGGTTTTGTAAGTCGGCCAGGCGCTCATGCGGCCGTTATCCCAGGCGGATTGTTCATCGACCCACGAATGCGGCGTGCCGCTAACCCGTTGGGCATTGCCGCGCTTGCTGTCGAGATGATAGGGCAGCACCAACCGATTTTCCCCTTGCTGCTGCCAGACGTGACGGCCACCTGGCAAAGGGATGGTTATGCGATCGCTAAAGCCGCGCACGCCGGGCAAGGTACCGAAGTAATGGTCGAAAGAGCGGTTTTCCTGCATCAGGATCACCACGTGTTCGACATCGTTAAGGGTGCCGGTGCGGTTATTGGCGGGGATGGCCAGCGCTTTGCGGATCGAGGCGGGTAACAGTGAAAAAGCCGATCCGATGGCGGCAGCCCGCAGTATTTCTCTGCGCGAAAAATCAGGCATGCGTCGTTAATCTCCCTGAGGGGTGTTTTGAAGATAGTGGTTAACGACGGTAATGGCGAAAAATAACAAACAGATGACGGGGAAAATAATGCCCCCGGGGGGGGCATGACAAGACGAACGGTTATTGCCTGATCAAACGGCCCAGGGTCGGCACCGTTTCGAAATCGCTGCGGAACGGGTTGATGTCCAGACCGCCGCGGCGCGTATAGCGGGCGAACACGCTGAGTTTCTCCGGTTGGCAGCTTTGCTTGATGTCGTTGAAAATACGCTCGACACACTGCTCGTGGAACTCGTTATGCTGGCGGAAGGAGATCAGATAGCGCAGCAGGCGCTCGCGATCTATTTTACGGCCTTGATAGTGGATAACCACGCTGCCCCAGTCCGGCTGATTGGTCACCAGACAGTTGGATTTCAGCAGGTTGGAAGACAGCGTCTCCGTCACCTGTTCCGCCTGTTCGCTGGTGGCACCAATCAGATATTCCGGTTTGAAATCAAAGTCATCGACGGCGATATCCAGGTCGTCGATATTAATGCCCGGCAGGGCGTCGATCTGTGCTGAATAACCGTCTAACCCCGGATACAGCTTCACCCCAACCTGCCCATTGGCGGCCTGCGACAGATCTTTTTGCATCGCGGCGCTGACCTGTTCCACGCTGTCGAAGCGCGTCTGGTTAAAGCTGTTGAGATACAGCTTGAAGGACTTGGACTCGATCAGGTTGGTGGACGAATGGGGCAGGGTAAATTCACCAATGCCCACCACCGGCTTGCCTTTGGCGTTAAGCCAGGAAAGTTCGAAGGCGGTCCACAGGTCAAAGCCGTGGAACGGCAGCTGCTGTTCATCCACGCCGATCAAATCGCGACCGCGCGCGCGCGGCAGGGCTTCGAGCAATTCGGGAGCATATTGGTCCGGGTAATCGGAGTTGGCGCCAAGATGGGTGATTTTATCTTGTTTTTTGATATGCATATTCATTGCTCCTTGCAAGATCGGTATTGATATAACGGTTAAACAGGCTCCGGGCGGCGTATATCGGCCCGACACCCACCAGGGCGTAGACCACTTTAATCAGGAACTGCGACAGGATCATGATTTTGATGATGTCCCAGCTCAAAACGTTGTAGAACGCCAGGGTACAGAACACCACGCTGTCGATGGCCGAGGCCACCACGGTACTGGTGATCACCCGCACAAACAGATAGCGAGAGTTGGTCAGCTCTTTGATTTTGCACAATAGGTAGGAGTTGACGTTCTCGGAGATTAAATAGGCGGCAGATGAGGCCACCAGCACCGCCATGATGCTGTGGACGATGCCGTCATAAGTCTTGCTGAACTCCCACTGTGGAATGCTCGGTACCAGTGTGGTTGCCCAAACGCCCAGCACAAAAATCAGGTTGGCCATAAACGAGATGATAATGGTGCGCCTGGCCAGCCGCAGCCCATAAAATTCGTTCAGAATATCCACCAGGATAAAGGTCAGGGGATAAATAAATATCGCCGGGGGAGTGATGATGTTCAACGCTGCAATTTCAATCGGCTTGACGCCGCACAGGGTTGAGAAGATATAAATCACGCTGAGCGCCACGGTAATGATCAGATAGGCGTACCAGGATCTTTCATGGCGATCGCTGAGCTCATAGGCGGTTTGCTGCTGGTTGTTGCCGTAGATTTTGCGATACAGCGCCTGTAGCTCATGTCGGCTCAAATCTTCCGATATGTCGCTGTCGGCCAGCTCATTGAGCCCCATGGTAATGGTTTTGCCGGTGGCTAATACCATGACATTGGCAGCCAAAGTACCATGCCGGGTAAAGCCCAATAGCTTGAACTTTTGATTCGGTTCCATTTATAGCCTTTCTCCAATGATATAACCCAGGAATTGCACGGTATCCTGATGATTTTTCTCCATGCTATTTTCTTCTTTGTCATTAACCACAAAGAAGCCGTATTTTCCCGAGTGATACAATAAAGGCGAATCGCAAACTAATACCGGCGGGCGTTTTATAATAATGACCTCGCCTGGAATAAATGAACCTTTTATTTCGGTCTCTATTCGCATTGCTACCATATTTGACTCATCGCCGAAGAAATAAGTCAAAGGGAACTCTGTGACCAGTTGGCCGATCTTCTTGTCGGCAGTTGCTAAAAAACGCGACTGCGGAATAACAGGAATGGCGGAAGGGTTTTTATTGCCTTCGGTGGACAGGGTTTCATTGAGCAGCTCCAGTTTTTCCAGATCATAGTCTTCGATTTCTTCGCAGGAAACGCCAAAGAAATCTGAAATCCGGTTAACCGTGGCTTGCTGCACGTTGTTGACTCGTCCATCGAGGATTTTGTAGATAGTGGTGCGTGTCAGGCCAGTACGGTTAGAGAAGGATGCCTTGGTTTCGCCGCGGGTGCGCATCAGATATTCAATGTTCTTAATGATGTTGCTTTTGCGCTGGGCGTTAGTGGTCTTCATAAGCATTCCTTACAATATTCTGGCCGGCTTTACTATATCGCACGCGCTGATATTGTCCAGAACTGACACCGGAAACGGGGCGGTAACCGGCTGATTAATCTTTGAAAACGTATGTTCAATTGCCTGGTATTACACCCAATGATGCTTCCACCCGATTGAGCGTAAAGTGGAATAAAGGTAATTGAATACAAATCAATCGCTTAGATGGTCAACCCTTAAAAGTGAACACAAAAGTGGGTTTTGTGTCTACTTTTGTGTTGACCACGGTGGTTTTTGTGAGCTACTGTTCACCCATACTGAAGTGTTTCGTGACGGTCAAAACGGTTAATAAACGATTGTCTAACAACTTCTATAATAAAAAGCTCAGGGAGGGAGGCGTTTCCATTCTCTGGGTATTAAAGGATGTTTTAGCTACCGACACCAGGGAATTCCAATTAGGTCTCAGTTTTAAAACCACCGCTTTCAGTTCGTCAGATCCCCAGTTTATTGTTTTGCCACTCCCCAGTTGCTGGAGAGTGGCAATAACGTTTTGCCGCTAGCGGTCAGCTCAGCTTTGCGCTGGGGCCGGTTTCTGCGAACGATTCAGCGCCAACTTGAATACCCAATACAACAGGCTGGCGGCCAGCAATGAGTTGATGGTCGGCACGCCCCATTCGGTCACTAACCCGACGATGCTGCCGGCAATGCTGGCGACGATCGCTGCCCAGCCAATGGTCGGCGTCTGGTCGGGCAGTTTGCCTTCCCGGCGGCTGTCATCGAGAATTTTACGGTGGGTACGCAGCACGTAGTAATCCACCAGCATCACGCCGATAATCGGCGGGAACACCACACCCAGTACCGTCAGGAAGTCGACGAACCGATCCAGTATCCCCAATACCGAAAGTGTGGTACCCAACACGCCAATCACCAGCGTGGTGGCGGTGTATTTCAGTCTTTTACCGGTCATGCCTTCAACCGCGTTGACGATGCCCAGTGAAGAGGAATACAGGTTAAGGTCATTGACCCTTAAGGTGGAGAACACCACCACCAGCAGGCCTGCCCCCCCGGCGACCTGTGACATGATGGTCACGACGTCTGCCGTGCCGAGCGTTTTGGCGATCAGCAGTGCCAGACCGTTAACCACGAACTCCCCGGCGACAATGGTGAGAATTGTTACGCCAAACACGTGCTTGCCGTTTTTGGAATAACGCGTCAGATCGGGTGTCATCAGGCTGGCGACAATGGCGCCACCGACCACGATGGTGATACCGGCACTGATCGACAGCGGCTCACCTGGCGGCATTAATTTAATAATCTCCGGCAGATTATGGCCGGTGAGGGTGATGTAAGAAATATAGGCTACCAGCATAATAAACATCGGTACCGCAATTCGGGCGGCGATACGCAATGCCTTGAAGCCAAAGGCCACCAGTATGGTCAGCAGGGTGCCGGACAGGCCGGCCGCCAGGCCAAAGCCCAGCTTATTGCCCAGCGCGAAATCCAGCGACTTGGCGAAGATGGCGTTCTGTATGCCAAACCAGCCCAGCAGGCTGACGGCCACCACCACGCCGATCAGCACCGAACCCAGTCGACCAAAGCCGCACCAGCGGGCCAGCAGGCTGCCGGAGATCCCTTCGCGCATCCCCGCCAGCCCCAGGCCGTAGGTCACTACGCCAAAGATCAGGCTACCGACGAAAATGGCGGTAAAGGCATCGAACAGCGTCATTGAGTGGCCCAATACGGCGCCCAGCATAAACTGATCCAGCGCGGTCAGCATGCCCATATGCACAATGGCCACGCTTAAAAACGAGACTCTTTTATCCTGAGGTACCCGGGTTAACGGATAGTCTTCAATTTTGATCACGGTGTGGTATTCCTTGCTATTAAATAAACTGAATGCCTTTAGCTATCAGGCGATCGGGAATGTAATTGTCCAGATGCGCATATTTGCAAAATTCTTCAAACTGCTGCTGTGTATGGACGTCAGATTTTTGATAGATGTTATATATTCTGTTTTCTATGGTTTTATTGCTGATGTTGTATATTTTGGCGATCTCTTTCACCGACAGCCGTTGCAGCATTAAAAATATCACGTCAAGTTCGGCCCGGGTGAAAATAGTGCTATTGGTTTCTGTGGTCAGAACGCTGGGCTTTTGTTGATTGATAAATTTCAGCGGAGATAGGGTGTTGAGCGGTTTGGCGTTCCACATCACCCCAACCACTTCTTTTTTATCGTTGTAGATCGGCAGTTTTTCGCTGATAAACGGGGTCAGACTGTCTTTTCCGTACCAATAATGCGTTTCTATCACCGCCACCCGTTCCCGCGAGACCTCTGTCATTTTGTCGTGTTCGACAAAATCGGCCGCGCATTCGGCCCAGTCGGCGGGAAACTCGTCGTCCAGCTTACCGGCCACATCAAAATCAAGCGGCGTGTTGGTATAGAGGTAGGCGGCATGGTTCATGTAAATATGACGGGATGCCAGATCCTTAATGCCCCATGGTTCACTTAAGTGCTCCATCATGGCAATCAGACCTTTCAAATAGAATTCATTATTTTTATCGGGCGAATCCATTCTGACCTCACCGGTGACAACCGGATTAAATCTCTTTTGCCAGGTAGTGGCGCGTATGCTTTTTGGCATAGCCGCCCAGGTTGCCGTACAGCTGATAGCCCAGTTTTTCGTAAAAGCCGCGGGCCTGGAAGTCGAAGGTATCGACATAGGCCATGTGGCAGCCGCGCTTCCTGGCTTCTTCTTCTGCCTGGAGCATCAGTTGGCGACCATAGCCGCTTTTACGATGCTGGTCGCTGACCCAAAGATATTGCACTTCAAGCCCGCCCCACCAGGTTCTGGCCACCAGTCCGGCAACGATTTTGCCTTGGTCATCGGTCACGGTCAGGAACAAGGGGTGGATATCAACGTGTTCGGTTTTTTCATTATGAGCCCAAAGGCTGTCGATAACGAACTCTTCATCTTGCGGATTTGGCTGGTCGGTAATATTGATTTTCATGGATGTGATATAATTCCCTGTGATAATAATGTCTTTTGGCAATCAATTAGGGCCTTGCCAACGGGTTTAACTATCACTTTTCGTAATGTATTACAAGGGTGTTTTTCACCCGTTCCCGTCAGGGGGCCAAGGGTTTATATTAACTGTGACGAGGCTAGAAAATAGCGTAATACGCGGTAATAAATAGCGGTTAGCCTTGCTCAGTCAATCTATTCCTATTGTGCCTCACCAGGGCCTCATCCAGGAAATACATTAGCTATTCAGGCTCCACCGGTAGAGCAAGTCAACTTGCCAAAGGGGAGCCGCTATCTTCAGCCTTCTGGTCAATCCGTGTGAAAATCTGCCGTCGGTCGTCGACGGAAAAAGAGCAGGCCTTGCCGGCGACTTGTCAGAGGGTGAGCAGAAGGGGGATGCTATTTTATTGTTTTAATGCGGGGAGAACATCAGCGGTTTAATGCCGTTTGTCGTATTTAAAATAACCAGTATGGCTTTATCGATTAGGGCCTAAACGATGTATGATCCCATTCTTTGATTTTCCGCCACGCCTTCCAGTTTAAAACTCATCCCAATAACCATGTCGCACTATATTATTGTTTGGAATATAACGGATTGACGCTTATTAGTAATAGAAGCTACTTTTGATTAATGCAAAAAAATAGCAGAAAAACCTCATTAATTAAGAATAATCTTAATTTCAAGGGTTGCCGTGCCATCACCAGCGCCCTGGGCCGAAAGTCAGAAAGCGCCAGCCCTGCTGGCGCTTGGCCTGGGAGGGGAGAGGTTCATCCACCCTGAATGACTTACTGTAATAAATATCTTTTATTATCTGCTCCAGGGGAATAATCATTCCTGGCTCCATCTTGCACTCATTCGGGTAATGCGATAGAAAACTAGGCAGATGTATTATCCCTCTTTTTAACCGCGTTCATTAACTGGCTGCCTAAAGGCGCATTATATGAAGATTATTAAGCCGCTGCGTCTGAGCGTATTAAATCGACCTTTTCGCCAGCAGGGTAAAAATTATCTGGGCGTCTCAGTGATGGCACTGCTGGATATGGGCGCAACGCCCCAGCTGCGTCCTGAGGTGGAATTATGGCAACTGGCGGCGGAAGAACTGCAAACCAGCGGCGGCGTCATTGATGTGGCCATCCCGAAAGTCCGGGCCGAATTTCTGGCGACGGGGAATGCCTATACCCATCATCAGAAGGAAAAAAACAGCTGCGCAGTACGTATTGACGTGGGGAACCTCAGCAAGAGCCTGTTGGCTTTTGGCGATCGTTTCTGGTCTGGTTCGCAGCCGACCCCGCCACGCAATTTTGAATCGATGCGCCTCGACTGGAGCCGTGCTTTTGGCGGCGCAGGATACGAAGAGAATCCTCATGGTATTGGCGCCGTCGAAGAGCAACACAACGGCGTGGCTTATCGTCGTCTGCCGAATATCGAACTGCCGCATCAGCGTATGACCTCACAGCGACAGCAACCCGAGCCGGTAAGTTTTGGGCCGTTGGACATGAGCTGGCCGCGTCGTTTTAAGCGCATGGGCAAAGCCTATGATGCCAACTGGCTGCAGAATGACTTTCCTGGTCTGGCCCGCGATGCCGACTGGCGTGTATTCAATGCCGCCAGTCCGGATCAGTGGTGGCCGGAGCAGGATGAGCTGCCGCCCGAAGCCGAGTGGCGCATCTGGAATATGCATCCGCAGAAACCGCTACAGTCGGGCAAACTGCCGCCATGGCGGGCGCGCTGTTTTATCAATCGTCAGCGTGGGGACGAAACGCTGTTTGAAGAGATTGCGCTGCGTGCCACCACGCTCTGGTTCTTCCCGCATCGGGAACAGATGATGCTGATCTGGCAGGGCAGTTGCCGCATTAACGAGGATGATGCGGCAGATGTGCTGCATCTCATGCCGGCGCTGGAGAAAAAGGGTGCGACCCGTTCGGCCAACCACTATCGCAAGGTGCTGGCCCAGCGGCTGGATAAAGGGAAAGGGGCACTGTTTGCCTTCCGTGAAAAAGATTTGTTGCCGGAAGAGCTGATCGGTCCCTGGATTGACAGCGAAATGCAGCAAACAGACAGCCCGATGCAAAACAATATGCAAAACCGGGTAAGTCAAATACGCGAACAGCACCGCGCCAGGCTTGAGGCTGAAGGGCGGGATGTTAACGAGTTACTGGCGGAGACTGCGCTGCCAGAGATGCCGAAGCTGGATGAACTGCCGGCGTTTGTTGAACGACTGGAGCGCCAGGCTGAGGAGATGAAAGCGCAGGCCGAGGCGCGTCAGGCTGAGGTGGAAGCCCGTCAGGGCGCCAAACAAGATAATCGGCCTCGTGGCCCGGAATCCATGCACCGTATGCAGGAAATGCTGCATCAACATGCGGACAGCATGACGGCGAAGAAACTGGCGCAGAGCCGTGAATCGCTGCACCAGATGTATCTGATGGCAGTCCAGCATCAACCGCCGGCGAAACGCATGACGGGGGATATCGCCCGGATCATTCGCCAGCGCGCTTCGAACACCATGGTGTGCGGAGGGGATTTTAGCGAGCTAGATTTCACCGGCGCGGACCTCTCCGGCATGGATTTTCGCGGCGCTAATTTCCGTAAGGCGTTGCTGGAAAGCGCCGATCTCAGCGGTTGTCAGCTGGACGGCGCTGATTTTAGCGAGGCGATGCTGGCGCGGGCCGATTTGTGCAACAGTTCGCTGCGTGAATGTAATCTGACCAAAGCCAGTCTGGCGTTGGCTCAGTGTCGGCAGACCGATTTTAGCGGTGCCAACCTGACGGAAACCCAACTGGAAGACGCCCTGTTTGACGGCTGTGACTTCAGCCATGCCAGGCTAAAAACGCTGTTGCTGCGCCAGGTCGGTATTAGCCACTGCCGTTTCCACCGTGCCGAGCTGGAGGAATGCATCGTTATGAATTTAACGCTGCCGCAGCTCGATTTCAGCGAGGCCAGGCTACACAAGACCGTATTCCAACAGTGCGAGTTGCAGGCGGCGGTCTTCAACGGTGCGTGGCTGGAGAGCTGTAACTGGGTGGAGAGCAAACTGCCGTACGCCCAGTTTAAAGCGGCCAGCCTGCTGACTTGCGCGGCCGTCATGAAGAGTGACTTAAGCTGTGCGGACTTTAGCGAAGCAACGTTGAAAGAAAGCAATCTGCGGCAGGCTTTACTCACGCAGGCGAACTTTACGTTGGCAAAGGTAGAGAACAGCGATCTCAGTGAGGCGGACTGCCAGAGGGCGAACTTCACCCGTGCCAACCTGGTCGGGAGCCTGTTGATCCGCACTGATTTCCGCCAGGTCAATTTCACCGGAGCCAACCTGATGGGCGCGCTGATGCAGAAAACTCAGTTGGGCGGCGCGGACTTTACCGGTGCCAATCTGTTCCGCGCTGACCTGTCACAATCCTTTATTAACAGGGAGACGCGGCTGGATAACGCCTATACCAGCCGGGTGAAAACGCTGCCGAAGCGCGATGAGGAACTGAAATGACGACGCTGAGCGCGGTCGAGCTACAGCAGAAAATAAAAAATGGCGAGCTGATTAACGCCTGCAACCTCGATGGCCTCGAGCTGCAAGGGTGCGACCTGTCCGGCGGAATTTTTCAGGAGGTCTCGCTACAGGGGGCGAACCTGCAGGCGGCCAATTTGCATGAAACGGTGTTTAATGAGTGTCTGTTGAATGGGGTGACGCTGAGCGGCGCGCACATGCAGCAGAGCGTGTTTAACGATTGTGAAATGACGGCCATCAGCGTCTGCGACACGCTATTGGCGCAGTGCATCTTTAATCATTGTGAGCTGGGCAACAGCGATTTCTCCCGCAGCAGGTTCGACGCTTGCCAGTTTATGCGCAGCCCGCTTTCCGGCAGCACCTTCAGCCACTCCACGCTGGAACGTACCACCTTCTTCGAGAGCTCGCTGGACGAGGCACTGCTGGGGCAGTGCCAGTGCCTGCTGACGACCTTTTTCAATATCGATCTGCGTACGACCCGTTTGGGCCACAGTCAATTCGACCGGGCCGTCTTCTTCAACTGCGATCAGCGTGGAAAAAGTTATGCCCAGCAGCGCTTTAGCGGCTGTCAGTTTACCGATAATCAGCTCGACGCGGTGGACTTCAACGGGGCGCAACTGACGCAGTGCAATTTCAAAGGCGCTTCGCTGAGAAAAGCCCAACTCCGTAAGGTGAACGCCAGTCAGGCGCTGTTTATGAGTGCGGATCTTAGCGGGGCCAACTGCCAGGGCAGTGTGTTTGATCAGGCATTGTTTATCGGCGCCAGGTTACAACAGGCCGATTTTAGCCACAGCCGCTTGTTCCAGAGCATTTTGCAGCAGGTGAAGGCTGAAGGCAGCAACTTTGCCCTGTGCGACCTGACCTACAGCGACTTTACCCATGCGGATTTGCGCCGCGCCGATTTTCGCAGTGCCACATTTTCCCGCACCCGGTTCCACCGGGCGCAGCAGGAGGGGGCCCATTTTTCCGATCGTCGGGGCATCCTTGAATATGACGAAGAGTTATTGGCTGCCGAGGCCTGGAGCCTTCAGCATCAGAGCCGCCGTTAAGGAGAGAAGATGAACAATATCAATCACAAACTGCTACAAGCGGCAGCACCGCCACTGCAGAGTGCGGGGGTGGTGACCCACTGCTTTTCCAACGGTAGCCTGAGCGTGGAGAGTGAGGGGCGCGGCTGGCACTGCCGGCGTGCCGCCAGCTGCGTTATTACTCCTCAGACCGGGGATCTGGTGCTTATCACCAGCGTGGATAATCAGGTGTGGCTGTTGGCGGTGCTGGAGCGCGCCAATCCGGAAATGGCCGAACTGAGCGTACCGGGCGATCTGCATATCCGCAGCAGCGGCGAAATCAGCCTCAGCAGTGAAGCGCTGCGCATCAACGCCAGCCAGGGCGACTGCCATATCAGCGAAATGCAGTACAGCGGCGATAAGTTTTCCGCCTGGGTAAGCCTTTCGCGCATGGTGGGCAAGCACACGGAGTCAATCTGGCAAACCATCACCCAGGTGAGCCATAACCTGCTGCGTACTACGCGCCAGACGGAGCAGGTCCGTGCCGGCCAACTGGATATGCAGGCCGAAGATTATGCGCGTCTGCATGCGCAAAATACCGTTATTACTTCGAAGGCAATCACCAAAGTGGATGCCGAACAGATCCATATGGGCTGAGGAGGCCGCGATGTTTGCCAACTGTCAACTGATGGGCACCGATTTGGCTTTTCCCGATGTCTGCATGACGCCGATGCCGACACCAACGCCGATACCCTATCCGGATATTGCGCTTGGGCCAACGGCCGTCCCCAACGCGCTGAATATTCTGTTTATGGGCATGCCTGCCCATAACATGGCCACGGTGACTCCGCTGACCAACGGGGATAATCCCGGTGTCGCCACCGGTGTGGCGTCAGGCACCGTGATGGGGCCATCGCGTCATCTCACCGGTTCCTTTACCGTGCTACTCAAAGGCACGCCGGCGACGCGCCTGACCAGCGTCAGCCTGCAGAATTCAACCAATGCCGTGGGGATACGTGCGGTACCCAGCCAATTCAAAGTACTGATGCTGGCGCCATGAGTGGCAGAGCGGCATAACGCAGTCTCAGTTATAGGGGTAAGAAGCTATGTTTGACCGTATCACGGCAACAACGCCTGCGGGTGAGGGAACGCTGAAGTTCTGGAAACTTGGCGGAGAGGAAGTGGTTTCACGTTCATTTGAATTGAGCGTGACGATGCTCAGCACCAACGCCCGCCTGGATCGCAGGGCCATGCTTGGCCAGCCGATTACCCTGACTATCCCTACTCAGGGGCTGCTCGCTGCGCCACGCTATCTCAACGGAAAAATCACCAGGGTTAACGTACACAGTGCGGATATTAATGGTGAGCGTTACGTGGTTTACACGCTGACCATGGAGTCGGACCTGTGGCCGCTGAAGCGGGACCGCAACCAGCGTATTTTCCAGAATCAGCGGGTGCCGGACATCATCAAAACGGTGCTCGACGAATATGGCGTGCAGATGGAGAACCAGCTCACCGGCAACTACCGCAATTGGGAATATTGCGTGCAGTACCAGGAAAGCAGCTACGACTTTATTTCGCGCCTGATGGAGCTGGAAGGCATTTATTTCTTTTTCCGCCACGAGTCGGGTAAACACACCATGGTGCTGTACGACGCGCCTCAGCAGCACCAGCCGTTTAGCGGTTATGAGGCGATTCCCTACCACGCTACGCCTTCCGGTGGCAGCACCAGCGAAGAGGGGATCGGCCAGTGGGCGATATCCGAGCGGGTGACACCGGGGATCTACAGCATCGACGACTACGATTTCCGCAAGCCCAACGCATGGCTGTTCCAGGCGCGACAAAACCCAACCTCACCCTCACCGGGCCAGATTGACTACTACGACTGGCCGGGGCATTTCGTGGAGCACAGCCACGGCGAAACTTATGCCCGGGTGCGTCAGGAGGAGTGGCAGGCGGAACATCAGCGCATTGACGCCACGGCTACCGCGCTGGGCATTGTACCAGGCTGTACCTTTGCCCTGCTCAACCCGCCGTTTGCCAGTGACGGCGGAGAGTATCTGGTACTGAGCGCGCGTTACGATTTTGAAGAGAACAGCTATGCCAGCGGGGGAGAAGAGGCGGTGCATCGCACCGATTTTGTGGTGATCCCGGTGAGCACGCCGTTCCGCTCAGCGCAGCGTACCCCGTGGCCGCGTACCCATGGCCCGCAAACGGCGCGGGTGGTGGGGCCGCAGGGGGAGTCGATCTGGACCGATAAGTACGGCCGGGTGAAGGTGAAGTTCCACTGGGATCGTCTGGCGAAAGGGGATGAAAGCAGTTCCTGCTGGGTACGAGTGTCCAGCGCCTGGGCAGGCCAGGGCTTCGGTGGCGTACAGATCCCGCGTGTGGGGGATGAAGTGGTGATTGATTTTATCAATGGCGATCCGGACCGCCCGATGGTCACCGGCCGGGTATATAACGAAGCCTGCATGCCACCGTGGACGTTGCCCGCCGGTGCGACCATGATGGGCTTTATGACGCGATCCAAAGACGGCCACAGTGATAATTCCAGCCACCTGTTCTTCGAAGATAAGGCGGGCTCGGAGATGGTGCAGCTGCATGCCGAAAAAGATATGAATATTTCGGTGGAGAACGATAAAACGGTGACCGTGGACGGCAATCGCACCACCACCATCCAAAAAGACCAGAAGGATGAGGTGTTCGGCAACGCTATTTTCCAATTCCACGGTACGCGCACTACCACGGTCGACAAACCGGAAACCAAAACCTTTAAAGACGGCGAAAAGGTCACTATCACCAATGGCCGGACGTCGGATATTACCAGCGGCGGGGAAACGCTAACCATCAAGGGAAAGCGGAGTATCGATACGGACGGTACAGAAAATCAACATGTTACCGGCAAGGTGACCCGCACCTATGATGACGGCATGGACTCCTTCCTCACCGGGGACCGCTATGACAAAGTCACGGGGAAACGCCATAATATCGTCACCCAGGACGTGACTGACGAAATTATGGGGGGGCGAGTACAAACCATCACCAAGGATGCCAAGACGGATATCCTGGGCAGTTGGACCCAGACGGTGCAAGGCGGAGTATCCATCACTTCACCGAAAATGATCACCATCGACAGTGCGGAGAAAGTGAGCATCAAGACGCCGCATGCTTTTGAATACAAAGATCATAAAGAGTCTGCTTCCCTGTTTTCCTTTGATTTCACGGCGGTGAAAGTGGTTACCGAAGGCTCTTCTTTCAGCGTCACCGGGGCCACTAAGGTTGGGATGACCAACATGAAATTTGATAAGACGCTGTTTGATCTTGCGACCGCCGAGGGACGAGCATCCTTTGCTGGTGCGATGGCGCAGTATGGCCAAATGATGGCCTCGGTTTACGGTATGACAATGTTTATGTGAGGGATGCGTCAATGAAGTTTGCGATTGTTATTTCCGTTATTATTATCGCGGGCAGTATCGCCTATATCGCCTATCTGTTTAACCGCGACCACAAAATCCAGTCGCAGGGGCGAAATATTCAGGCTCGGGTCGAAGAGGTCCATTACATCAGTTCAAATGATAACGGGACCACCAACATAAAATACCGCCTTTCATGGCATGAAGGTGATGTGACCAAACAGGTAGAAGGCAAGGAGACCATTCCCGCCTTTTACTCTTCGAAGGTCCAGCAAGGCTGTGAGGTTGAGATCAAGTATCTGGACGATGACCATATTCTGTTTGTTTTCGACAAAAGCAGATAACAGTTTACTGGCGTAAACGGCCATTTGAGATCATCGCCAGATTAACGGCATGGCGTTATTCAGTTGCCTGCAGCTACCGCATCCAATGCCGGCGCGATGGCCGCACTGAACATGGCGCCGTGATCCAGACCTGGCCATTCCCGGAAATTGACCGCAAGTCCGTTTAGCGTCGTCAGGTGTTCTGCCAGCCGCCGAGCCGCGTCTGCAGGGAGTGGGTTTTGCTTTATACCGGGGGGCGCTTTGCGCATGTTATCCGCACCGCCAGTCCACAGCCACAGATGGGCGGACATGGCGGGATGCCGTTCAATAACCCGCTGTGCTTGCTGCAGGATAAAGCCCTTTCCCCACCACAGTGAAGGTTCTACGGCGACGTAATGTTGGAATGCGGTTGGCTGGGTTAACAGCGAATGCAGCACGAACAGGCCGCCGTAAGAGTGCCCCCACAGCGTTTGCCGTTGAGGGTTAATGGCCACCTTTGCCGCCACTGCCGGTTTAATCTGGCTTTCGATCAGTTGCAAAAAGGCATCCGCACCGCCATTGGCCCGCATCCCACCGGTTTGCAGGGGTGCCGGTGTGTAGTCGTAGCTACGGCCATTGGCATCGATACGCAAATCATTGTCATAACTGAGCAGTACCAATACCGGTGGCTGTTTTTGCGCCGCAAGCCGGGCCAATAAATTGGCGTTCAACTCCATCAGCACCGCATTACCATCCAACATATAGACTACCGGATAGCCGGCCGCTGGCGGGGCAATGCGCGGTTGCGCTATGCGGATACGGTAATGGCGTTGGCCATCGGCTGAATTGAACCGTAAATCACTGAATTGATAATCAGGTGATGGGCTATCGGCGACGGTCACGCCAATTTTACGCTCCAGATCGGGCCTGGCCTGCGCCAGCATGGGGGAGCCAACGCCGACAATCAGCGTGAAAACCAAGGTAAGACAGCGAAGATAATAAGATGGCATGCTGAGCCTATTCACCTGAAAAACGTCGATATTAACATCTCATCGGCAAATGGGTGATAGGGCTCAGAGGTGAGTTTTCGCGCTTGGGGGCAGGGGGCACTCGTTGAATGCCACCCTGTATCTATTTCCCCGTTGCCAAAAGCTTAAAAATAGTCGACCAGCATTGTGGCACCACTGGTAAAGTCGCCGTCCTTCAAGGCCAGTGCGGAACTTTTAACCGGTACGGCGTCCAGGGTTGGCGGCTTGGTGTAATCAATACTCAAGGGGGTATTGATATTGAATGCCTTACCGTCCGCCAGCAACTTTATGCCCAATCCGCTAATGTTGCTGTTTAAGACATTGGCATCAAAAGCCGCCCCACTGCCCATGATTTTCATCTTTAGCTGTCTGGTGTTGTCCAAAAACTCGCATTTAATGCTGTAGTCCACTCGTTGCATATAGCGAGTGCCGTCAATTCTATTTACTCCGACCTTACCGAAGTCGACATCAATAGTCCGCCCCTCGTTGATCACACAGGGAGGGGGGGCTACCACTGTCGCCGTGATGTTTACCTGGGTACCCTGATCTACGGCCGACGCAGTGAAGCTGAGCATCGACAAGATAAAAATAAGGCGGTGAGGGTGCCTTTTTTTCATGGTGATCATATCTGCCTCTGCCTCAAGGTGCGCTGAAAATAAGCGTGGCTGAACCTGATAATGGCCCGGTGGCAATGCTGGTATAAGGGACATTGTTTTTTACCGGAACAAAGGTGATGGTGTCGCTCCCCATGCCATTAACGATGCGGGTTCTAAAGCTGTTGTTGGGTTTAACCACCGCATTTTTATAAACCATGGCAACACCGACGTTTGGGTTGCTGGTTTTAATAAAATCGCTAGAGAATCCGGTGGCATCGCTGACCATGCGAATCAGAATATCCTGGGTGGCACTTTGGTCATCACATTGATAACTCAGAGCCTTGTCCTGTTTTATTTGTGCGTCGCTGACGTTTTGCGTCAGGTAATCCTGCCTGATTTGGTCAAAAGCGACGTTAATTTGTTGCCCATTGTTGATGGTGCAACTGGTCGTCACAAAGTAGGCGTCGTTGTCGGCAATCAGGCGCCAGCGATAAGGGCCACATTGTGGACAGCCTGATTGGTCGTTCGTCTGACGAAAGTTGATTTGACCGATGACGTCGCCTTTATTGACCTTGATATCTGGCGTAGGGAAACGGTTCAAGACGATAAATACCCTGATAGCGACACTGCTGGTCTGCAGGCCAGTCAAATTTAATACGCTGATATTAGAAGAAACCGGGGAATTATAATCTACCCCATTAATCGTCATCCCGCTGCCAATGGCCCCAAAAATGGCGGTATTCATTGTCAGTGCCGGCGCATCGGTTTTTAAGTAATCCCACCAGCTGGCAACGTCGTTTTTACAGGTTACCTGACTCACGTTAACAATTTCATTTTTCCCGTAGGACAGCTGCGGGCCGATTCGCACCCTGACATCAACCGGTGTGTTGGAGCCGCCCGGAGGGATTATTCCGCCATCTGAGGTTCTGCAGGTAAATGCATTGGCATTGCCAACCAGTAAAAAGAAGGAGGCGGCCAAACAACAACGCAATAATAAAACGGATGTCTTTCTCACTATAATATTCCAATAATCTGTGGCTAACGATTTTGCTGAGCTCTTGGTGTTATCCAGATGAAAACAGGCCGCCCGGTACGGGAGGTTTAATTTTTTTCATTTTGATAAACATAAGGTTAGCGGCTATTTAAATCGTGACGCCCTGGCTGGAGAAAATGGCTGCCGGGTACCATCTAAGGGAGTTTTTTATCGAACCGGAGGAGACCACAACTTCACCTTTTGCGACCATTTCCAGCAGCAGGTTTCTGGCCCGATAAACCCCTACATCGATGATGTCTGCCAGTTGCCTGGTTGACAGCCATTCATGCTGAGGCGGCACCCCTGTGAAAGGGCTGGGTTGAGGGGACTGCGTTAATAAAGCTTGTAGCAGAGCTTGCTGCAGCTGCCGGACTTCCTTTTGTTTCGGGGATAACGCTTCCATAGCACTTCCTCTGTATTCCTATTGCTGTTTTTACCGGAAAAATAAACTCTTTCTTTTCGTAGAACCTGCTTTAATTCCTATAGAAAGCAAATGCCTATCTATTTTTTGAGGCTGGGAAATAGATTGCTTGCTATCCATTTGTCGCCAGTAGGTGTAACGGGGTGATGTCATACTTAAGCCCCATAATTTGGTTTATTATATTCATAAAATGTCGGTTTGCGATCTCATTGGTTGGCAGATTATAAAAAACAGGATTTTATTCCAAGAAAGAATATTTTACGATCTATGAGGCTAAAAATAACAATAAATTAACCTGATACAGGGAATAAATGGCGAATATTAAAGGCGCTCAAGAAAATCCTTTTTTTAATGGGAGGCTTTTGCAAGAATATTAATCGCCAACCAAGAGAGGGAGTTAAAGGTTTTGCGGTTTTAATATTCAATGTGTTTGCTTATTTGTTATATGTTAATTCATTGGTTTTTTTAAACCTCATCGCCTGGCTAGAATCGGTGATTATATTGCTGTTCGCCCCTGAGTACGGTGGCTTAATTACTCTCAAGATGCTAAGGAATTAGAGCGTTGAATTTGCGCGTGTTCGGCACGCGGATGCTCTGTTCTTTATTGGGATATGCATTTTTTCTTATAAGGAATATAGGTTCTATGAAACTTAACAAAATCATGATGGCTGCAGTGATTGCATTTGGCGCAACTTCTTTTGCACACGCAGCCGATCAGGGACACGGTAAAGTTACTTTCACAGGTTCAATCATTGATGCGCCATGCTCGATTGCCCCTGAGTCCATTGACCAGACAGTAGACCTGGGTCAGGTTTCCAACGTGGCACTGAATGGCGGCGGCAAATCTAATCCTCGTCCATTCGAAATCAAGCTGGAACAGTGCGATATCACTACTCTGAAAACGGTTAAAACCACTTTCAGCGGTGTAGCTTCATCAACCAACAAAGATCTGTTGGGTATCGCGGGTACGGCCAGCGGCGCGGGTGTAGCCATTTCTTATGGTGGTCAGCCTATCAAGTTGGGTGAAGCGACAACGGCTCAGACTCTGAACGCCGGCAACAACACCCTGCACTTTGCTGCTTATCTCCAGGGTGAAGGGGCTTCTGCCGCTGTCGTCCCAGGTGATTTTACTTCTGTAGCCGATTTCACCCTGGCTTATCAGTAAGTAACCCCGCAGGTTTAATAGACCAGGCATGTGAGTTATCGCATGCCTGGTTGATCCCCCTGTCAAAGGAATGTCGCGATGTTTTCACAAGGGAATCAGGTCGGTGTAATACTTTTGATATTACTCTCGGGGTTGGCCGCCGGGCCCAGTTATGCCTCCCAAACCCTACAGGGATGGGGCAAGGTCAATATGCACGGCGCTATTATTGATACCGCCTGCGCCATTGCGGCTGGCAGTCGGGACCAAACCATAGATATGGAAACTATTCCTTTAGGACAAATCATCCGTGACGGTCAGGGGATGACTAAACCTTTCAGTATCGAATTGGTTAACTGCATCCTGGAACGACCGGGGAATAAATCCGACTGGAATTTTTTTCAGGTTACTTTTGACGGTTCTGCAGAAGGAACACTGTTTGGTGTACAAGGCGATGCCCGCGGTGTTGCACTGAAAATTAATGACAGTAACGGGAATGTTGTTATTCCTGGTGAGCCATTGCCGATGGAAGAAATAATTCCTGGAAATAGAATGCTCAATTACTCCATGACGCTGATGGCCAATCATCAGCCGTTGAAAGCGGGAGCTTATTTTTCCACAGTGCGTTTTAAACTGGATTATTTTTGAATTATCTCGTGCTGACGGTTAATTCGTTTTTGAAGGGACTTTTATTATGCTTTCACCGGCAGGGAAGTTATTTCGTCTTCAGGTCCTGGGGCTCTGTGTCGCACTTTCGCTGGGCAACCCAGTTGCGTTGGTTTACGCCGCCGCCGAAATCCAGTTCAACACGGATGTATTAGACATTAACGATCGCAAGAATATCGATCTGAGCCAGTTTACGCGTAGCGGCTACATTATGCCGGGCGTCTATACCATGGTGGTACACGTCAATAAAAACGATCTGCCGGAGCAGGCGGTGACCTTTTTAGCCCCACCTGAGGATCCTAAAGGCAGCGAAGCCTGCCTGTCGCCGACATTGGTCAAGCAATTAGGGTTCAAAGAAAAACTGCAAAACTCCCTGAGCTGGACACATGACGGCCAGTGCCTTGATCTGCAGCGTCTGGCAGGAATGGAAGCGCGTGGCGATCTGAGCACTTCATCCCTGTATCTCAATATTCCTCAGGCCTACCTCGAATACAGCTCAGAAAGCTGGGACCCCCCATCACGGTGGGACGAAGGTATTCCGGGCTTGCTGTTCGATTACAACGTTAACGCCCAAACGCAAAAAAATCTGAAAGGGGGCGGCAGCAGCTACAACCTGAGCGGGAATGGCACCAGTGGCGCCAATCTGGGGGCCTGGCGCCTGCGTGCTGACTGGCAAGCCAATCTCAACCACCAGACGGGTTCTAATGAGCCGACCGATAAACAGTTCGATTGGAGCCGCTATTACGCCTACCGGGCTATCCCTGCACTGCGCTCCCGATTGACGATGGGCGAAGATTATTTGAATTCCGATATCTTCGACAGCCTGCGTTTCTCCGGTGCCAGCTTGCGCTCGGATGACAGCATGCTGCCGCCTAACCTGCGCGGCTATGCGCCTGAAGTGAGCGGCGTGGCAAAAACCAACGCCAAGGTGGTGGTGAGTCAGCAGGGGCGGGTGCTTTATGAAACCCAGGTTGCTGCCGGGCCATTCCGCATTCAGGACATCAACGATGCGGTGTCTGGTGAACTGGATGTGCGTGTTGAAGAGCAGGATGGCAGCGTGCAGGAGTTCAAGATGAACACCGCCAGCATTCCTTACCTGACACGTCCAGGCACCGTTCGCTACAAGCTGGCCGCGGGCAAACCGTCCGAATGGGGCCACCACCTGCGCGGGCCATTGTTTGGTACCGGGGAGTTTTCATGGGGCATCAGCAATGGCTGGTCACTGTATGGCGGGGCCATCAGCGGCGGGGACTACAACGCACTGTCGGTGGGGCTGGGGCGTGATCTGTTGGCGCTGGGTGCATTGTCGTTCGATGCCACGCAGTCTCGCGCAAAATTGCCGGAAGACGGCGTACTGACCGGCGGTTCCTACCGTTTGAGTTATTCGAAAAACTTTGACGACTATGACAGCCAGGTCACCTTCGCGGGTTATCGCTTCTCCCAGGAAGATTTTATGAGCATGGGGGAATATCTCGATTCGCGTTATGAAGACGGACGCAGCGGCAAGAGCAAGGAGATGTACACCATCACCTTCAACAAACAGTTCCGTGAACTGGGGTTGAGCACCTACCTCAACTACAGCCACCAAACCTATTGGGACCGCGCTGCCAACGATCGCTACAACCTGATGGTATCGCGTTATTTCGATATCGGCACTTTCAAGAATGTCAGCGCGTCGCTGTCTGCTTATCGCAACCGCTACAACGAACGTAACGACGACGGGATGTACCTGTCCTTGTCGATCCCCTGGGGCAACACGGGGACGCTTAGCTACAACATGACGGTCAATCGTGATGATAACGCGCACCGCGTGGGTTACTACGACCGGATTGATGAACACAACAACTATCAGATCACTGCGGGTGCCGCTCGCAGCGGAGCGACAACCAGTGGCTATTACAGCCATGAGGGCGATATGGCCCAGATTAACGCCAACGCCAGCTACCAGTCCGGCCGTTACAGCGCCATTGGGTTGGGGGCACAAGGTGGGGTGACGTTGGCACAGGAAGGCGTGGTGCTGCACCGGATCAATACGCCGGGCGGAACCCGATTAATGCTGGATACCGACGGCGTTGCCGATGTGCCGGTACGGGGTTACGGCAGCACGGTGCTGACCAACCGATATGGCAAGGCGGTGGTGACTGATGTGAACAGCTATTACCGCAACAAGGCCAGCATCGATCTCAACCGCCTTGGGGATAACGTTGAAGCGACCCGATCGGTGGTGCAAGCGACCTTGACTGAAGGTGCCATTGGTTATCGCAAGTTTGATGTGATTTCCGGTGAGAAAGCGATGGCCATCATCAAACTGGCCGATGGCAGTGAACCGCCATTTGGCGCGACGGTGATGAACCGACGCAAACAGGACACGGGGATCGTCAATGATGGCGGCAGTGTCTACCTGTCGGGCATTAATCCGGGGGAAGTGATGACGGTGCATTGGAACAGCGGCCCGCAATGCGAGATCCAGCTACCGGCGTTGCTGCCTGATGAGGTGCTGATGAACACGCTGTTGTTGCCTTGTCACCCTTTGGGAACCAGTAAACCGGTTTTGCCTTCGTCACCTGAAGGTATTAAGGCTGCGCAGGTTACGCCTGTTACCTGACCACATTCAGGGTGAGGCCCGCCTCACCGTTTTAACCGCCGGTCAGCCAGTTGCACTGGGGCTGGCTGATAATTGCGAAGAAAATGATGAATCAGACTATGACCAAACAAAAAATCTCACTTTTGAGCACGTTCGCCACCGTTGCCGTTCTGTCCGCCGGTACGGCTGCCATGCCCGCTGATGCGGCCATTGCCCTGGATCGCACCCGTGTGATCTTTGACGGTGACCTGAAGACCATGAGTCTCAACATCAGCAACCAGAACAAGCAATTGCCTTATCTGGCGCAGGGTTGGATTGAGGATGAGCAGGGGAACAAGATCCAAAGTCCGTTCACCGTGCTGCCACCGGTACAGCGGCTGGAACCCGGTAAACCGAGCCAGGTGAAAATTCAGGCTCTGCCTGCCGCGCGTCAGCTGCCGCAGGACCGGGAAACGCTTTATTACTTCAACCTGCGTGAAATACCGCCGCGTAGCGATAAGCCAAACACCCTGCAGATAGCGTTACAGACACGCATCAAGATGTTTTATCGGCCGGGCTCAATAGCACCGCAAAAAAATGCGGCTCCCTGGCAGGAAAAACTGACATTGACCCGACAGGGCGACAAGTACGCGGTGAATAACCCGACGCCTTATTACGTCACGATTGTTGAGGCCAATGCTCGTAAGGAAGGAAAGGGGATCGCCGCTTTTGAGCCCATGATGGTGGCACCGAAAGCCAGTGCCTCTTTGAACCTGACTACCGCGGCGCTCGGGGAGAGCCCGGTGCTGACTTACATCAACGATTACGGTGGCCGGCCGCAACTGACGTTCCGCTGCACCGGCAGTACCTGTCAGGTTGTGCCTGCCAAAAAATAACCGGAAAAACGCGGTGACTACGGCAAGCAAGGAAGAAACGGTTTCAAAGACAGCGGAGTGAAATAAACCATGCAAGGAAAGAGCCCAGTGTTGTCAGGAAAGGCCTATGACCGCTACCAACGCCGCACTATTGGCCTGACGGTCCTCGCCGCGCTGATGATCCCGCTGACTGCGGGAATGATTTTAATGCTGATACCCCAGGCGGGTGCAGTGGATAACTGGGACGTGGAGGGGGCCAATGGCACTTTGCATGTCTACGGATCGCTGACCGAGAGCGCCTGCAGCCTGGAGATGGCTACCGCTCGGCAGGAGGTGTGGCTGGGCGAAAGTGGGACGGCGCAGTTTCAGCATCCTGGCGATCGCGGCACGCCGGTGGCGTTTGAACTGAGATTGAAAGATTGCCTGCGGGCACCGGCGAGCAACCGGGATGCCTGGACCGGCGCTTTAGCCTGGAGCAGCAGTCAGCCTGCGGTGTCATTAGCCTTTATGGCGCCCGCCGACAGTAACTTACCGGGCCTGATCAAGGTATCGGGCGTAACGGGATTGGGGTTGCAGTTGGCGGATGCAACCGGGTTGCCGGTACGGCTCGGAGCCCGTAACAAGCCCGTCCTGCTGACGCCGGGACAAAACACCCTGACGTACACAGTGACGCCAGTGCGCACCCCGGCAACGCTGGGGGCTGGGGCCTATCGCGCGGTGATCGATTTTCGCCTGTATTACGACTAAACGTTTGAAAACTGTGTGGCTAAAGGGCAAGCGCAACACCGATAAAAGGGAGTGTCATCATGGGCGTGAAAGAAAGGTACTGGCGCAGGGCCGTCAGGCTCGGCGTTGCAGGGGCGATGTTGGCAGGGGTTATCGGTCAACCGGCGGCTGCAGAGGAAAATATGCGTTTTCACGGCACCCTGGTGGCGGAGCCCTGCGTGATCCCGCCGGGTGAAGAGGAAATACAGCTCGATTTCGGCACCATTGTCGACAAATACCTGTATCTGAATACCCGCACCCATAGCCAGCCTTTTGCCCTGCATCTGGCCGAGTGCGATCTCAGCCTGGGTAATACGGTTTCGATCACCTTTAGCGGCACGGAAAACACCAAGCTGCCCGGCCTGTTGGCGCTGGACGGTGGCAGTAGTGCATCGGGTGTGGGGATCGGACTGGAAACCCAGGACGGCAAAGCCTTGCCGCTCAACAGCGCCAGCGAAAAATTCCGGCTGTCGGCGGGGAGCAACATGATCAACCTGCAGGCCTATGTAAAGGGAGAGCCTGAGGCGATCCAAAACAAGTCAATCGGGCGCGGGACATTCAGTGCGGTAACGACGTTTACCCTGGAATACGAGTAGCGATACCTGCGGGTTTTTATTTGCTTTTAGGGTGCGGTTGACGTGTTGCGAAGAAATAAAGGATTAGTCGCCTGTTTCATCGGCTTGCCGATAGTGTCGTGGTGTTACTTCCCCAATATGGGCGGTGTTGGGTTGAGCCTGCCGTTTAATCCGCTGGTTTATGCCGTCATGGCCGTGATGGTGTTGTTGATTTGGTGCGGCAAGCCACATCGTCGCGGCATTGTTTTCACGCCGACGTCCCGTTATTTAACGCTGGGCGTGGTTCTGTTATCTCTGCCGCTGGCCTATGGCCCCGACACGGGGTTTTCCTCCGCAGCATGGCGTGTTGCAGGTTTGCTGGCTGGCTGGACTTTTTACTGTAGTGGGCTGCAGGTAAGGATACCTTCACGGTTACGCAACCTCTTGCTGGGGGGGCTACTGGCAATTGCCGCCGGTCAGGCTGTGATCGCGGTCTTACAGCTGTTTTTGCCGGCCTGGAACTGGGTGCCGCTGCGAGGGGCCAGGGTTTACGGCATCTTTCAGCAACCCAACGTGTTAGGCAGTTTTATCGCCACCGGGCTGGCCTTGGTGCTGATGCAGTGGTTATTGCCGGGCTATGTGCTGAATGCGTCCCGTTGGGAACGGGTACGCCGAGCCGCTCTTTCACTGCTGCTGGTGGCATTCTCTGCCGTACTGGTCTGGGTACAGTCTCGCGCAGCCTGGTTGGGAACCTTGCTGACCGTACTGGGTTTTTGGGTGTGTTTCCGCCATCACTTTGCCCACAGATTACTGACAGCCACTTTGCTGATGGTGCTGGGGGCGGTTTTGGGCGGCGTTGTCATGCTGTGGCCGGAGAGTGCAGGCGGCGTGCGTTATATCTCCCACGAGATGTCGAACCAGGCGCGTCTGGCGATGCTGCAGGACACGCTGAAGATGATCGCTGCACATCCGCTCTCCGGCTGGGGATACGGCAGTTTTGAATACGCTTTCCAGCATTTCCGCATCGAACAGGTGCCGCCCACGCAGGTGCTGGAAATTGCGCGCCATCCACACAATGAGATCCTGTACTGGTGGGTGGAAGGTGGACTGGTTGCGCTGATGGGCATGGGGTTGCTGCTCCTGGGGGGAGGGCGGCTGTTCTTACAGGCGATCGGGCATGATCGCCGTGCTTTTGCGGCCGGGGTCGGTAACGCCGGTGAGCCCACCGCGCTATGCCTGGCTCTGCTGCCAATGTTGGTACATACCCAGCTGGAATACCCTTTCTATCTGTCGGCCATGCACTGGATGGCTTTTTTGGTGTTGCTGGCGATGGCAGACCGTCTTTCTTGCCGGAAAGTGGGCGTCGTTATTCTTCCGGTAAGGGGAAGATTACCACTGCGCTGTGGCATTGGTGGGCTGTGCGTGGCGGCGGTTGTGATGATGGTGGCGATTTTCCGCGGGGGCCTTTCGCTGACGCAGGTAGAGCGTAATGGGCTGCGCGATATCCAGAGCCTGGACTCGATGTCGCCGCTTGCGCGATGGGGGCTGCAGGACAGGGTCGATTTTGATTTACAGACGCGTCGCTTACTGGCCTACAACACCCGGCGAGACGACAGTGAACTTTCGCGCTATGCCCTATGGGCTCGCCATTACCTGACGAGGCGAGTTGACGCCAATGTGTACGCCAGTTTGATTGCCATATTGCGTTATCAGCAGCAAACGGCAGAGGCCGAAAAATATGGTTTTGACGCTGGGTTGTTGTTTCCCGCCGACCCGCGTTTTCGCCGGTCAGCGGCAACAACGGGCGAGTAGTCACGGCTGGCTATGGCCGTGCTGGACAGGAATACATCTAAAAAAGGAAGCCGGAAAGATGATGGTGAAGCATATAAATCTTAGTGTCCGAGTGGGGATCTTGTGTCTGCTGGTGATGGGGGCCACGGCGTGCCAAAACCCGAAGTCGACTAAACCTTTAGCCGCTGGAAAAGCCAGTGCCACCAGGGAGATATCGGAGGAAACCTTACGCAAACAGCGTGAGGCTGAGCGGCTACAGCAGTGCCAGGAGCAACTGGGCGCATTGCGTAATATCAATGCCAAACAGTTTCAACAGTATAAGCAGGCTTTCGACAGTTTGATGAGCGGGGCTTCGCAGTACGCCGGGGTGCGAACCAAAGTTAATGGCGATACCCAGGAGACCGTGGATGCGCTGTATCGCTATAAAGTTAATTTCCTGTGCGCCGGAGTGAATCAGGCGGTACTGACGGGCCTGGCGGAACGCGGGGAGCTGGTTAAATGATGCGGGTGTCTCGGCTGGCTTTTTTGGGGTTTATGGCACTGATGGTCGTGGGTAAGGCACAGGCAGAGGAGGGCGTGCCTGCTCTGCTGCAGTTTGCCGAACAATACCAGCGTCAGAATGTTAAGCCGGAGACGCCAGCGAGCGAGAAAGCGCGCAACGACCAGAAAGCGGCTGCGCCGAAAAAGAAAGATAACAGTCCCCGCCAGACAGCAAAGCAGGCAGAACCCCCGAAAACCGGGGCTTCGACGGCCTTTACGCTCCGCCGGTCGCTGGTGGAAAGTGAGCAACAACTGACCCGCCAACAGGCAGAACTGGATGCGTTGCGCCAGGAAATTACCGCGTTGCGTGCCGAGAAACCGCCCGTTAATGCTTCACCGGTGCCACCCGACATGTCGCTGTTGCAGCAGTCGTTGGCGGGGCTGAGTCAGGCCTGGCGTGGTTCGCCGGATGCGCAACGAACGGCTTCTTTACTGCAGCAAGCCCAACAGGATACGCAGCAGGCCAGAGAGGCGCAGGCACTGGCCGAGAGCCAATTAACCAGCCTGACGGCGAAATTGTCCGCGACAGAACAAGCGAATCAGGAGTATGGGCAGAAGCTGGCAGGGCAGCAGCAACTGCTGGTGCAAGCGCAGAGCGAGGCGACGGAATTACGCAAACGCCAGCAGTGGGAAGTCACGGCTGAACAGTTAAAGGATGAAAAGACTCGGTTGTCCTATGCGGCAGGCAGTGCGCTGGGGCGGGATATTGAGGGGTTAATGGCTGAACGCCAGAGCTGGGGCGTGCCGGTAGACCGCAACAGCCTGCTGGCTGGCGTATTGGATGCGGTTGCCGGTCATTTATTGTTACCCCCGGCTGAGCTGACCAGACTGATGGAAAAGGCAGATAGTGCCGCTGGTGCCGCACGAGAAAAACGGGTCAAAGCGCAGGTGCAACAAGATCAGGATTATCTTGCCCGTTTCAGTAAACAAAAGGGCGTAAAACAATCGGCGATGGGCTTCTGGTACCGGGTGGATTACGCCGGTGATCACGAGTTGGCCAAGGATGCGGTGATTGATGTGGTGGTTAAGGAAAGACTGACCGATGGCACCGTCATCCAGGATATGGAACTCAGCGGAAAAGTCCTTTCGCAACAGCTCGCCGCGTATCCGCCTTTATTCCGGGAAGCGATTGGTCATCTTCGCAATCACGGTTCATTGACCATGGTTGTGCCTCCGGAATTTGCCTATGGCGAGGCGGGCTATCCGCCAAAAGTACCGCCGAATGCCACCATGGTTTACGAATTGCGTATCGACAATAGCCAGATCCCCTGATGGCGAATACAGCAGTGGTTAGGATTAATAAAGGCAGGAGAGCCAACATGAGTTCCATAATGACAATCGCCTTATCTGATAAGAACACTTTTTTCATCAAGGGATTACAGGATGTTTTAGTACAGCACTTTAATTCGTGCGGTATGTTGGTGCGTATCGTGGATATTGATCAGGCCAGTGAGGCAGATTTGGTTTTTCGCTATTTCTCCCCCGGAAATTTGAGCTGTTTTTGTCAATATGAGCTGCCGTCAACGGGGCGGAAACCCCTGTATTTCACACTGCGTCAGCCGGATAAGCGGCGCTTTGGGGCAGCGGGTACCAAATGCGTGCTTGAGTCTGGGGTTATCCATCACGATATGCCTGTTTCATCGATATTACAGGTGGTTATCGCCGGGCTGGAGCGGCAGCGGTTGTGGCCATTGGACAGCCGTAGCCATAAACGCTCCTGTGCCTGTCAAAGGATCCTGACGCTGCGAGAACAAGAAATCATGCGATGCATGAAGTGGGAATTGGGCGTTACGCAAATTGCCCATATGCTGGAGATCAGTGTGAAAACGGTCAGTAACCACAAGATGAGCGTAATGCGGAAAATGGGTTTTCGCCGCAATGCGGAGCTTTATGGCTGGCTGCGCCGCAGCACGTGAACTCAGGTCTACCCATGAAGTGCAGGCGTATACGGAAGTGGGGAAAATCTGGAATAGCGGCGGTGATACCAGCATTGATGCCAACGTTGCGGCTTCTTTTTTCTGTTCCCGGGGCATTGGGGGACGCAACTTCTCTTTTGCTCGCGAGCGCTGAATTCTTTTGGATAAAAGATATATTCCTTAAAAGGTGGATGAAATTATTATATTCCCCCATGGAAGATAATAATATTCATGATGTTTTTTTCTGGGTTATAAATGCGATTGTTTATTTTCGATCTATGTTATTTGTCAGGAAAGGAACGATGCTCTTGGCTTTATGTTCTTAGTCAAGGTATTTGCAGTGTCTAATATTAGACACCGTACGGAGAGGTCTTGATTACGTTCAGGTTTCATAAACCTATATCACTAAGGTGCCTATTAGTGGACATTATGTTTATCTCAGAGAAACGCTATGCTTGGAAATTGAATTTTTTGTTGAGAACCGTAATGTATGCTGGATTTGTTTAAAGCCATAGGTCTTGGGTTAATGCTCATACTGCCTTTGGCAAACCCATTAACCACTGTCGCTCTGTTCTTGGGGTTGTCTGGAAACATGAGCCCTGCTGAACGACACCGCCAGGCAATGATGACTTCGTTTTATGTCTTTGCGATTATGCTGGTAACCTATTATGCCGGACAATTCGTAATGGACACCTTTGGGATCTCTATTCCCGGATTGCGTATCGCTGGCGGATTAATCGTAGCATTTATTGGCTTCCGTATGCTGTTCCCGCCACCTAAGAGCATGGAGTCCAGCAGTATTGTCGAGCAGGAACCCGCGAATAATATCGCTTTTGTGCCATTAGCGATGCCGAGCACGGCGGGGCCGGGCACTATTGCTATGATCATTTCGTCGGCGTCGACAGTTAAGCACGGCATAAATTTCCCCGACTGGGTGCTTTGGATCGCTCCTTCAGCGATTTTTATTATCGTCGCATTGATACTGTGGGGTTGCCTGCGCAGTTCAGGAACCATTATGCGGATTGTTGGATCTGGCGGTATAGAGGCCATTTCACGCCTGATGGGGTTCTTGTTGGTATGTATGGGCGTTCAATTTCTCATTAATGGCATTTTGGAGATTATTATTTCCCGAGCGTGAACATGCTATTTGTAACGCTGTGTTAATTATTTTTCTAAAGGAGTCATTCTAATGAATAAAACCTACTTTCTATTGCTATCAAGCTTGTTTTTCACAACCTCTTCGTTTGCTGACCAGACTAAATGGTATCAACGACCTCAGGAAGCCAGGGATATCCGACAAGATTCTCGGGCTGACGCTCGTGTAGAGAAAAAAGAGTGTTATCGCGACAATGATAAAAGTAATCGTGATTGCCGCCGGGATAAAAAAGATACGAAGCGTGATGGACGCAGGGACTCCAGAGATGCGCTCATCGGGAACTATTCACGTTAAGATTATTGTCATTCCCCCACGGATTGAAATACAGCCCTGTTTGTAAAGTATCTGGCCTTAGGGCCAGGTGATACAATAATTATTATTTACATTTGACACAAAGTACAAATTAGTTAAGCATTAAAAGGACTTTGGTACCTTATCAGATAAAAATGTCAGAACCCCATTTTCTATCGTAATGTACTCTCCTTTCCTTAGTTCGGAAAGTACCGCCATCACTCCGCTTCTGGATAAGCCGGAACGACGAACAATGTAGTTTGTGGTCATTATCCCTTTTCTTTTCTCATCAGTGAATGAATAGATTTCTTTTAGATAGTGCATTACGACAGCGTATCGATCTTTATTCACCAAACTGATGTCTCTGTGGATGAGATAAGAGGTGATATGGGATGCAACTTCCAACAAATCCAGCCAAAGATCATGTCTTTTCACTGACGAAATGAAGTCATTGTAATTTACATATCCTAAAACAGTGTTTTTGACCGGCTTGATATAGTAATAAAAATTTTCTACCTCATTGACCATCACCCCCATGACATAAGGCGCTGACACCTCAGAAATGAGTAAATCATCCTCTGTACGATAACATTCCACACTGCCCTTTAAGAGAAATATCACGCGAGGATGACCATTTAGGCTGATAGGTACCGTTTCACCTGCTGTAATATCTAATGGTTTAATATCATCACTAATACATTCTGTTATTATATTCATGTTTATTGCAGGTTTTAAACGCTTCACTTTCTTTCTCCGAAAATTGCCTGATATCAAAACATTAGCAGGAAAGCTTTAAATTACAAATAGTTCCACTTAAATTACTGTATTTAAAATCATAGTATCCAGACCTTCTGGGGGTACCTATGCAAACTTACCCTTGCTGTGCCCATGTCAATTCTGTCTCCTCCTCCGAGTACCACGAGATTACGCCATAATTGGATTTTTCCATTTATCCAGGACTGTAAGGAATACGAAGACTTTTTTAGACGCATACTCATTCATTGTGGCATTGCTCTTTGCACAGGTACATGCGCGCGTCAGCTACCGCCTGTAGCAGGGTTTGGGTGGTGCCGTCCTGAGGATAAATTGCGAAGCCAAAACTGGCCTTCACCTGATAGGTGATGCCGTTGGCCAGTAGAATCGGGACCTCAAGTACCTCTTCAAGCTTACGACTGATTTTTTTTGCATCGGGTGTGTTGTTCACACTTTCCAGGATCAGAGTGAACTCATCCCCGCCGGTTCGCGCAAGCGTATCCGTACTGCGTAGTACTGCGAGAAAACGGGTACTGACGGTTTTGAGCACGGTATCGCCGGCTTCATGGCCCAGAGTATCGTTAATTTTTTTGAAGCCATTGAGATCAATCACCATTAACCCGAACTCTGACCGGTTTCGGGTTGCCCGCGCGACGGCTTGTCCAAAGTGATCGGTATACAGGCGACGGTTAGCTAACCCAGTAAGTTCGTCATGATTGGCAAGTTGGATGGCGTCAGTTACCTGTTCTTCCAGCAGTACCAGAATAAAACTGGCGGCAGCGAGAAATTTTGGCAAGTTCCAGACATCCGGGTCAATCTTACCGCTGATATCCGGGGCCAAATTGTTGAACAACTCGTAAACTGGGAAAACCAGCCCCCACAGTATGAAGCTAAATGAAGTGGCAATGATCCCTATGGTTAAGGTTGGCGAGTGGCGAAGGAAGAAAAATGCCACGGCTAGATAGGTCCAGCACATCAGCCACTGGCTAGCGATCACCAGGCCGTAGAAGTGTAGGGCGGTGGCCTGAAGTGTGTACACTATCAGGGTCAGAATGATGGAAAGGGCGGCATGCCAGCTTCTTGTTTTATTATCGTTCAGGGCAATCCGGACGGTGCATATCGCGCCCAACAGTATGAGCAGGTAGAAAAGCGACAGTTGTTGCTCGCTGGGTTGCGACTCCGAATAAGCTTGGCTTGCGACCATGAAGAGAACGTTTATTGTGGCAGGTAAGCTCATGTGACGCAGCAAATCTGACGACAAAATGCTCGCCGGTCCGTGCAAGTAAGCCGCGAGGATAAACATTTGTCCGGCGAGGAACAGCGTGCCGCGAGCCATTTCTGTGAAAGGGAAAATGGGCGGGAAAAGCATGAAAATACTGGCATGGATCAGGATTAGCAGCCAGCCGTAAAGCCAGTATTTCATCCGCGGCTCCTGTTTTTGCTGTCTGATCAGAGCCAGAGAAAGGCAAAACAGGATCCCGTAGGCGACAAATTCAGGAAGCTGGTAGAAGTTAATATTCATGGAGAAGGATTCCTGAAATGACTTTTTCTCTCAATTAACTGATTTTAAGTGCCTCTGATCGCTTATACGGGCCACCCTTTTAAAGGTATACAATAAAATTGTGTTGTTGCAAGTTGAGCATCTGTCTGGAGAGTCGCGGCTGAAATGGGGTTACGGAAGTGTCCTGATTTTATGCATCACTACACTAGCCGTAATATAGAATAAATCATGTAGGTGTATGAATTAGTTATTAATAAATGATGCGAGGTGAGGCCTTTGGCCGAATAATCGAACTTGTTCGATGAAGAGTCCTGTCCCTGAAATGCAAAAACCCAGCCATAGGCTGGGTTCTTTAAATATGGTGCCCGGACTCGGAATCGAACCAAGGACACGGGGATTTTCAATCCCCTGCTCTACCGACTGAGCTATCCGGGCAACGGGGCGCATTTAACCCTATTGGCCGGAAATCGTCAATCGCTTTCTGTCACAAAGCCGATCGGTTGCTCTATTTTCATGCAATGGCTGATGGGGCAGGCGAGAGTCAGTCCTGTGATTTGGTAATAGATATGCAAAAAAATCGTCTATTTATACCGTTTTGATTTTTCTGTGTTTTATTTTTATTCGTTAATTAACAATGTGTTATTCGTTATTTTCTTGTAATCAAATCAGCATAATTGTCACTTGAACCTCATAAAAAAACATGCAATCATTGCGCAAATTTTGGCACTTTACGTCTCCTAACGGCGTTCCCGCCCATTTAAGTCAGAGGGTTGCAGGCATGGCTGGTTTTGTTACTCAAGCGTCACTGCGCACCAGACATCAAATGATGCCGTCACTCAACCGTTACCCTTCCCGAACGCAATCCGTCAAAAACGCCCAGCCTGCCATGCGGTAAGGCTATCTGATGCTCGCTGTTAGGCATTATTAAAAATAGAGCTGCGGCTCTGCTTTTACTGATGTCTATTGGACGCTGCCGATACCAGTCCCCGATAGTTACCTGATAATCTTAAGAGAGTCAGCCGGTCACGCTTGTGCTTTATGTGCGAGCGCCGGACATCAATTTGCCGGGATAACCTGTGTTATCTCATCACCGTGCCCCCTGGCACACCCTCATCCTTAACCGTTTGAGAGTTAGCACAATGAAAGAATTGAAAATAGCCACCAGCGCCAGTTTGGTTGCCACCATTGAAACACTGCGCCAGGTCGTCCGCATCGAGCAAACGGACTACACCGATGTGGCCGCGTTGGTGGTGTCAGTTGATGACGTTAACGCAGGTCACCTGGCGCAGCTCAAAGCGACCGGGTTCGAGATCCCGACCTTTGTGGCGGTGGCGGGGGACGAGCATCTCTCTCCGGCGTACCTGCCATTGATCAGCGGAGTTTTTGCGCTGGAAGGCGCCAGTAAGGCGTTCTATATGGCACAGCTCGAAGCTGCCGCCGATGCCTACGAGCAGGCGCTGTTGCCGCCGTTTTTCAAGACGCTGAAAACCTATGTGGAAATGGAAAACTCAACCTTTGCCTGCCCGGGCCATCAGGGCGGCGAGTTTTTCCGTAAACATCCGGCCGGCCGGAAGTTTTTTGAGTTCTACGGCGAAACGCTTTTTCGTTCTGACATGTGCAATGCCGACGTTAAGCTAGGCGATTTGTTGATCCACGAAGGCTCGGCCAAGGATGCGCAAAAGCATGCGGCACGGGTATTCAACGCCGATAAAACCTATTTCGTGCTTAATGGCACCTCTGCCGCCAATAAGGTCGTGACCAATGCTTTGCTGACCCGCGGTGATTTGGTGTTGTTCGATCGTAACAACCATAAATCCAACCACCACGGTGCGTTGATCCAGGCCGGGGCAACGCCGGTCTATCTGGAAACCGCCCGCAACCCGTTTGGTTTTATCGGCGGCATAGATTCGCGCTGCTTTGATGAGCGTTACCTGCGCGAGCAAATCCGCGAAGTGGCACCGGAAAAGGCGAATGCGGCACGTCCGTTCCGTCTGGCGATTATTCAGCTCGGTACCTACGACGGCACCATTTATAATGCCCGTCAGGTGATCGACACCATCGGCCACCTGTGTGACTACATTCTGTTTGACTCTGCCTGGGTGGGCTACGAAGGCTTTATCCCGATGCTGAAAGAGTGCTCGCCGCTGTTGCTGGAGCTTGATGAACTGGATCCGGGTATCTTTGTCACCCAGTCGGTACACAAGCAGCAGGCCGGTTTCTCGCAGACCTCGCAGATCCACAAGAAAGACGACCATATCAAGGGCCAGAAGCGTCACTGCAACCACAAGCACCTCAACAATGCTTTCATGCTGCACGCCTCTACTAGCCCGTTTTACCCGCTGTTCGCCGCGCTGGACGTTAACGCCAAGATGCATGCCGGGGCCGCCGGTCGCCGTATGTGGCTGGACTGCGTCAAGCTGGGGATCGAGACGCGCAAGCAACTGCTGGAACGCTGCTCGCAGCTCAGGCCGTTTATTCCGCCGCAGGTGGCGGGTAAAAACTGGCAGGATTACGACACCGATCTGATCGCCAACGACGCGCGTTTCTTCAACTTTGTACCGGATGAGAAATGGCACGGTTTTGAAGGTTACGCGCAGGATCAGTATCTGGTCGATCCGTGCAAACTGCTGCTGACGACCCCGGGTATTGATGCGGCTACCGGCCAGTACACCGAGTTTGGCGTGCCGGCGACTATTTTGGCCAACTTCCTGCGTGAGAACGGCATAGTGCCGGAGAAATGCGATCTTAACTCAATATTGTTCCTGCTGACCCCGGCAGAAAACCCGGCCAAGATGGAACAGTTGGTGGAGATGCTGGTGCAGTTCGAGCGTTACGTGGAAGAGGACGCGCCACTGAGCGTGGTGCTACCGACGGTATATCGCAAGAATGAGCAGCGCTATCGCGGCTATACCCTTCGCCAGTTGTGCCAGGAAATGCACGACCTGTACGTCAGCTTTGACGTTAAGCAGTTGCAAAAAGAGATGTTCCGCCAGCGTCATTTCCCGCAGGTGATGATGAACCCGCAGGATGCCAACGTGGAATTTATCCGCGACAACGTCGAACTGGTGCCGATCGGCCAGGCAGAAGGGCGCATTGCGGCGGAAGGCGCACTGCCATACCCACCGGGCGTGCTGTGCGTGGTACCGGGGGAAGTGTGGGGTGGGGCGGTGCAGCGCTACTTCCTGGCGCTGGAGGACGGCATCAACCGGCTGCCGGGCTTCTCACCGGAGCTGCAGGGCGTGTATATCGAGAAAAAGGATCACGGCTGGAAACGTATTTTCGGTTATATGATCAAGCAATAGTCTTGCGCGGCCCGCAGGGGCCGTTTTTAAATCACTCTGGCCCGGGATGACAAAGCCGGGAGCTGGCGCTACCTTTAGCTAAAGCGTCCAGTAGCGGAATAAGATGATGAAAGAAGAGGGTTATCTCGATTGGGTAGGCAGAGAGAAAAAACGCTCCACCTTGAGGAATTTTAACTGGTTCCTATTGGTTAATGTGCTGTTGGCACTCTATCTGCTGCTTCAGCGTGCGCGGATGTATGATGAATACTCTTTGATGCCTCTGTTACAGGGTGCGCCGGCTATCTGCGGTGTGGTGTTGGTATCAATTGTGGTTTTTGTTGCGTTGCGTCAGTTGGCCGCCAGAGGTGAACAGGCGGTCTGGCGTGGGGCGGTGGTGGGTATTTTTTTGTTGACCCTGTCCTGGTGCGGCGTTTTTCACCATCTGATTATCGACAACAGCATTAATCTGCTTTACCCGTTATCGATCGGCCTGCTGTTTTCCTCCCTGATCGCTTTCTATTTGTCCCCACGGCTGTTTTTCCTGTTCAGCATTCCGGTACTGCTGGTGGCGATTGCCGAAAATATGTTTATTCATAACGCTTTTTCGCTGGTGAACCTGATCTCCTATGCGCTGATGCTGTTTCTGATTTACTCGGCGCGGAGTCGGCTGGAGCAATGGTTTCGCCTGGCTATCGAACGTGAACAGGAAAATAAACTGTTGATTGAGCGGCTGAGCAAGCTGGCACACCGCGATCCGCTGACCGGTATCGCCAACCGACGCTATTTCGACAACTACTTTGACGCGGTGTTGCTGCGGGAGTCGACCCTGCAGGCCCCGTTTTCCCTGATCCTGCTGGACGTCGATTTTTTCAAAAAATACAACGACCACTATGGCCATCAACAGGGAGATGAATGCCTGATCCGCCTGGCTGCCTGTCTGGAGAGCGCGACCCGACGTTCGCAGGATCTGGTGGCCCGTTATGGCGGTGAGGAGTTTATTATCCTGTTGCCAAAATCCGGCGCCGGCGAGGCGGTGCAGGTGGCGAAGAGGATAGAAGGGTTGCTTGCCGGCTTGGCGATGCCGCATGCGGCTTCTGAGGTGGCGCAATGGGTGACGGTCAGCCAGGGGGTAGCGCAATGGCAATTGGGACAAAGCCGTGAACAACTGCTGGCAGCAGCCGATCAGGCTCTGTACCGTGCCAAGGAGCTTGGCCGTAATGGCTACAGTATCGCTTAGGGATGCTGGTGGTCAGGGCGACGGGAGAGACCGCCCTGACCGGGGTGATTAACGGCGTCGATAACTCTTCTGCGCGTTGTTCACCTTCACCAGATAGCGGCGCGATTCACCGGCTGGATGCTTGGTGGTCAGCGTCTGGTAGACGTCGCCCGGTTGCATGCCGTTGATGATATCGACCGCGCGGGTTCTGTCGCTGGAGAACACTCTCAGCACGCTGCCCGCTCCGCCGTTATAGGCGGTGATCACCGCATAGCGACGTGAGGTTGGGTTCTGGATCCCGCCCAAATAGTTGTTCTGCAAAATGGCCAGATAAGCGGTGCCGGTGTCGATGTTGTTCTCCGGATCGAACAGGTAGCTGCGGCTTGGTTTGCCCCATTTCCCACGCATCTGGAATACGTCCTTACCGGCGGTATGTTGTACCACCTGCATCAGGCCCAACGCATCTGAACCGCTCACCGCATAGGGGTTAAAGCTCGATTCGGTCTGCATAATCGCCAGGATCAGCGACTCTTCCACCCCGTACTTCTCCGACGCCTTGCGGACCATCGGCAGGTATTTATGCGCACGCTTATCCAGGTGGTTCGGTACCAGTTGAATGGTGACGGAGTAAATCACGTGCAGGCCGGAGGTGCGTTTTTGCAGTTTGCTCTGCACCAGATAGTCGGCGAAGTGCGCCGCACGCCATTCCCAACGGATCGGCGCGCCTTTGTTATCCAGCACCTGGCCGTACAGGAACGGCTCTTTACTGATCTGGATATCGTTGGCGTCGGAATACAGATCGATAGAACCCGGATCGTCACCCATCAGCAAGGTGCTGATAATCGCCTGACGCAGGTGGGCGGCAGGATCGGTGGTGGCGATGGTTTCAATGGTGATGGCACCGGAATCAAAGTTGATGTGGCTACGGGTTTGATATTGATCGGTGTATTTAACGTAATCTTTTGGCCCGGCGATCAGAACTTCGTTCAGACCCCAGATATTCTCGATGTTGTGGGCGAATTGGCCCATCAGGATCTCAAAGCCGTTGGTGTCTTTGACCAGGGCTTCGTTGACTTCAGTATTTTTTTTGCCGGAACAGGAAATCAGCAAAGGCGCTATCACTAGCAAAGCTAAAATTTTCTTCATCTTAAAGCCGTATACGGGAAGTATTGAAGAGGGCCAGCGCCTGGCCCCAACAGCGTTATTCGCTCGGTGGCGTATAGCCTTCGATATGCACGTCGTGCCCTTCGAACAGGAATTTGATCATTTCCGCTTCCAGCAGCTTGCGGTCGTCCACGTTCATCATGTTCAGTTTTTTCTCGTTGATCAGCATGGTCTGTTTTTTCATCCATTCTGCCCAGGCTTCCTTCGAGATCTCGTTATAGATGCGTTTGCCAACGTCGCCTGGATAAAGTTGGAAATCCTGCCCTTCGGCATCGCGCTGCAGGAAGGTACAAAAAATGGTTCTGCTCATGCTAATTCCTCATCAATGGCGCTATCGCCAAATAAACCCTGCTGGCGTGGTGACTGTTTTGCCAACTGTTGTAACAGACGGTCAACTGGTGCTGCCAGCCCGACCGATGGCGGCTGCGCCAAGTTATACCAGAGACCGGCACCCTCATCCATGCTGGCGCTGGTGTCGTTCATTTCCAACCATATCGGCACGATATCGAGATGGAAATGACTGAAAGTATGACGAAATGCAGTCAACTGCTGCTGGCGGTTGTTTTTCAGACCGCGTTGTTGCAGCCAGAGTTCCATCTCTTCGCGTTCGCCGAACTGCGGGAAACAAAACAGGCCGCCCCACAAGCCGACGGCCGGGCGCTGTTCCAGCCAGGCTCGCTCGCCCTGTTGCAGCAATAAGAAGTAGGCGGTTTTTTCCGGCAGCGTTTGCTTGGGTTTTTTACCGGGGTATTTTGCCCAACTGTGGTTGGCGTAGGCGATGCAGCCGAGGTTGAGTGGGCACAGCTCGCATTTGGGTTTGGAACGGGTGCAAACCATCGCCCCCAGATCCATCATCGCCTGATTAAACTGAGAAACGCCCTGTGCCGGGGTGACGTCTTCACTGATCTGCCACAACCGGTTTTCGACTTCTTTTTTGCCCGGCCAACCTTCGACCGCATAGCAGCGAGCCAGTACGCGTTTCACGTTGCCGTCGAGGATCGGGTAATGCTGGCCGAGTGCCAACGACAACACCGCACCGGCGGTTGAACGGCCAATACCGGGCAGGGCGTGGATTTCTTCAAAGGTTGTCGGGAACTCGCCGCCGTGCTGTGCGACAATGGTCTGCGCGGCTTTGTGCAGGTTGCGAGCACGGGCATAGTAGCCCAGGCCGGTCCACAGGTGCAGCACTTCGTCCAGCGGCGCTTGCGCCAGTGCGCGCACGTTGGGAAAACGTGCCATAAAGCGCTCAAAATAAGGGATCACGGTGGCAACCTGTGTTTGTTGCAACATGACCTCTGAGAGCCATACTTTATAGGCGGTCTTATCAAGCTGCCACGGCAGGGTTTTACGGCCGTAACGCTGGTACCAGTCAAGCACCACCTGTGCGAACTGTTGCGCTTGCATCATAAGCAGATTCGATATCCGGCAGAAAATGAAGCGCGATTGCAGCATAGAGTCATGGTGCTGTAAACCGGAACTTTCCGACGTCGCACGGCAGGTACACAAGATGAACACTTGCTAAACCAATGTATCTTTGCATAATGCGCGTTTCCCTAATTGGCAGCCAAACAGACAGAAAGCACTATGATTAATGACGTCATCTCCCCAGAATTTGATGAGAACGGCCGCGCGATGCGCCGTATCCGCAGTTTTGTCCGCCGCCAGGGGCGGTTGACCAAAGGTCAGCAGCACGCGCTGGACAACTATTGGCCGGTGATGGGCGTGGAGTATCAGGCTGAACCTGTCGATATCACCGCACTGTTTGGGCGCGATGCGCCGACCGTGCTGGAGATCGGTTTTGGCATGGGCGCCTCGCTGGTGACCATGGCGGGCCATAACCCGCAGCAGAATTTCTTGGGGATTGAAGTACACTCGCCGGGCGTGGGCGCTTGCCTGGCCGACGCTACCGAAGCGGAACTGAGCAACCTGCGCGTGATGTGTCACGACGCGGTTGAGGTGCTGGAGAATATGATCCCGGACGGTTCGCTGGACATGGTGCAGCTGTTCTTCCCCGATCCGTGGCATAAAGCGCGCCACAACAAACGTCGCATCGTACAGACGCCGTTTGTTGAACTGGTGCGGCGCAAATTGAAAGTCGGCGGCGTATTCCATATGGCCACCGATTGGCAGCCTTACGCAGAACATATGTTAGAGGTTATGAACGGGATCTCAGGCTATCGTAATCTTTCCAGCGATAATGATTACGTGCCGCGTCCGGATTCACGCCCACTGACAAAATTTGAATTACGCGGCCAGCGTCTGGGACATGGCGTTTGGGATTTGATGTTTGAGAGGAAAGAATAATGGCTAAGAACCGCAGTCGTCGTTTACGTAAAAAGTTACACATTGAAGAGTTTCAGGAGCTGGGTTTCTCCGTAGCATGGCGTTTTGCCGAAGGCACCTCGGTTGAAGATATCGACGGCACGCTGGACGCTTTCATCGACGAAGTGATCGAGCCGAACGGCATGGCGTTTGACGGTAGCGGCTACCTGCAGTGGGAAGGTTTGATCTGCCTGCAGACTATCGGCCATTGTACTGACGAACAGCGTGAACTGGTCAAAAAATGGCTGGAAGCGCGCAAGCTGAGCGATGTTAAGGTTAGCGATCTGTTCGATATCTGGTGGGACTGATTTTCCCCGCCTGATTTTGCGCTGTATTCATTGATTTTAAGGTGCCTTAACGGCACCTTTGTTTTGTCCGGAGTGTGACCGCGGTGGTAACTACATTGGATAACGCGTTGCTGGAAGAGATCCTGCAACAGGTGCGCCCGCTGATTGGCCAGGGCAAGGTGGCGGACTATATACCGGCGCTGGCGGAAGTGGCGCCCGATCGTCTGGCGATCGCCGTTTGCACCGTTGACGGCGAAATGTTCCAGGCCGGTAACGCTACCGAACGCTTCTCTATTCAGTCGATCTCCAAGGTGCTGAGCCTGACGCTGGCACTGGCGCGCTATCAGGAGCACGAGATCTGGCAACGGGTCGGCAAAGAGCCTTCCGGTCTGCCGTTCAACTCGCTATTGCAGTTGGAGATGGAGCAGGGTAAGCCGCGCAACCCGTTTATCAACCCCGGTGCGCTGGTGGTGTGCGACATGCTGCAAACGCGGCTCAGTGCCCCCAAACAGCGGATGCTGGAAGTGGTGCGCCAACTGGCCGGTGAAGAAGACCTGGCCTATGATTCGCGGGTCGCCCGCTCCGAGTTTGAACACTCCGATCGCAATGCGGCGATCGCCTATCTGATGAAGTCGTTCGGTAACTTTGAAAACGACGTGCTCACCGTGCTGCAAACCTATTTCCACTACTGTGCGTTGCGGATGAGCTGTCTGGAGCTGGCGCGCAGCTTTGTTTACCTGGCCAATCACGGTCGTGACCTTAACGGACGTGAAGTGATCAGCCCACTGCAGGCGCGTCAGATTAATGCGCTGATGATGACCAGCGGCATGTACGATGGCGCGGGGGAATTTGCCTATCGCGTGGGCATGCCGGGCAAGTCCGGCGTCGGCGGCGGCATTGTCGCCATCGTCCCCGATGAGCTGTCGATTGCCGTCTGGTCGCCGGAGCTGGATGCCTCCGGTAACTCACTGGCGGGAACTGCGGCGCTGGAACTGTTGTCTCAACGGATTAGCCGTTCGATTTTTTAATCCCACCACGGAAGGGAGTCAGGAGAAAATATGTTAAAGAAAACCGGGTTAGCCTTACTGCTGTTGACTGCTTCACAGGCACATGCCGAGTATCAGTGCAGCGTTAAACCCCAGGACGACGTGATTATCAGCCCGCAGAACGTGCAGGTGACAGGAGCTAGCGGCAACCTGCAAATTTCAGCGGATGGCGATGTGACCCGCAACGGTCAGGCCCTGAGCCTGAATGACAGCCAGCGACAGAAGGCCTTCAGCTACCAGAGCGCATTGCGTAAGGAACTGCCGTGGATCGACAAGGGCGCACAGCAGCACCTGGAAAAAGCGCGCGTGGCACTGGACAAGGTGATCGTCAAGGAGTTGGGCAGCGACAGCAACGTGCGCAACCGCCTGACCACGCTCAATGACCAACTTAAACAGCAGATGAACCGCATCATCGAACACCGCAGCGACGGCCTGACCTTCCACCACAAGGCGATTGACCAGGTTGAGCAGGATGGCCGTAATCTGGTGCAGCAGAGCATGGGTGGCGTGTTGCAGGACAGCCTGAACGAGATGGGCGTCAAGCAGGCGGCCAACAGCGGCGGCAATCCGTTGCAGGCGATCATGGGTAATCTGGGTGGCTTGCAAAAAGCGATTCAGAACGAATGGAACAACCAGGAGCAGGACTTCCAGAACTTCGGCCACGACGTGTGCAACCGCGTTACCGGTCTGGAAACCCAGCGTAAAGACCTGCTTAATGCTTTGAAGTAACAAGTAATGATGGCTGGCAGCGTGTTTTTTGACCTTTTAACCGCTATCTGACAGACTGGCTAAACTATAATCAATGGCCAAAAGGATTTTGCATTGATGCCAGTGATATTTCGTTATAAAGGCTATAAATTCTTTTTTTATTCGAATGAAGGAGAGCCGTTAGAACCGGCTCATATTCATGTCAGAGATGCGGTGGCAGAAGCCAAATTCTGGCTAACGCCCGAGGTGAAGTTAGCCCGTAATGATGGCTTTAATATCAGAGTGTTAAAAGAGTTAACCGGAACCGTTGAAGTTCATAAGAGGTTATTTTTGGAGGCCTGGAATGAGTATTTCAGCTAAAAACGTTAGCTTTGATGAGTCTACGATGTGGGTTGAGTTGAGCGATGCCAGAATTATTGGTGTGCCACTCGCATGGTTCCCCCGGTTGCTCAAAGCGACGGACGAAGAACGTGCCCGTTATGAGCTGAGTGCCCGTGGTATCCATTGGGAGGCGCTGGATGAAGATATTTCCGTTGAAGGTCTGCTAAAGGGGCGGGGTGATATCACTCATTGCCCTCACCATGCCGCCTGACGTTCCTGATTGTTGTTTTAAAAAAAGCGCTGATAATTCAGCGCTTTTTGCTATTCATCCGCCAGGAACAGCTCCAGCAGCGAGTTAAGGAACAGTTTACCTTTCTCGGTGATTTGCCAATATTCCGGTGTTTCTTCCAGGTAGCCTTTCGCCAGTGCTTCGTCCAGCTGTGCACGGATAGTGCTTTCATCCAACCCGGTGTAGCTGACGAACTCGGCGCGCGGCGCGGCTTCCAGCAGGCGGAAGCGGTTCATAAAGAACTCGAACGGCCGATCTGCTGTCGTCACCTCATGCTGCTTGTCCATATACTTGCCCTGCATAAAACCGCGTGGATGCTTGGTTTTTGCGGTGCGCAGAATACGGCCGTCGCTGAAGGTCAGTTTGCCGTGTGCGCCACAACCAATCCCCAGATAGTCGCCAAAGCGCCAGTAGTTGAGGTTGTGCTGGCACTGATAGCCCGGCTTGGCATAGGCCGAGGTTTCATACTGCTGATAACCGGCGGCGCTCAGCAACTCATGACCGCGCTCGAAAATATCCCACAGCGCGTCGTCGTCCGGCAATACCGGCGGGCGTGAGCTGAACAGGGTATTGGGTTCGATGGTCAGCTGATACCACGACAGGTGTGGCGGGTTCAGGGCAATCGCCTGGCGTAAATCGTCCAGCGCTTCTTCCAGCGATTGGTCCGGCAGACCGTGCATCAGATCAAGGTTGAAACTGCGCAGGCCGAGACCGGTGGCCAGGTGCGCTGCGCGTTTGGCCTCTTCCGGGCCGTGTATACGCCCCAGACGGGTTAACTTCTCGGCGCTGAAGCTCTGCACCCCGATAGAAATGCGGTTCACACCGGCACGCTGGTAGCCGCTGAAGCGATCGGCCTCCACGGTGCCGGGGTTGGCCTCCATGGTGATCTCGGCGCCATCAACGACGTGGATGCGTGCCCGCACGCCGTCCAGCAGCGATTGCATTGCTTCGGCACTCAGCAGGCTGGGGGTGCCGCCGCCGATAAAAATGGTACTGATTTCACGGCCGGCGACCAGCGGCAGGTCAGCATCCAGATCCGCCAGCAGGTGATCAACATACTCCTGATGCGGGACTTCGCCCTTTAACGCATGCGAGTTGAAGTCGCAGTACGGGCATTTCTGCACGCACCATGGGATATGAATATACAAACTCAGCGGAGGCAGCTTAAGCATTGCGCATGGCTTCCAGCATCAGTTTCAGCGCCTTGCCACGGTGCGATATCGCGCGCTTCTCGTCGCGGCTCAGTTCGGCGGCGGTACGGCCCAGTTCCGGGACGTAGAAGACAGGATCGTAGCCGAAACCGCCTTCACCTGCCGCGCTGTCGGTGATTTCACCGGCCCAGCTGCCGTGGAACACCAGCGGCGTTGGGTCTTCGGCATGGCGCAGATACACCAGCACGCAGTGAAATTGAGCGCCACGACTGCCTTGCGGTACGTCTTTCAGTGCCACCAGCAGTTTGTCGAGGTTTTGCCGGTCAGAGGCGTCAACGCCCGCGTAACGCGCAGAATAGATGCCAGGTGCTCCGCCCAGTGCGTCCACCGCCAGGCCAGAGTCGTCAGCGATCGCCGGCAGGCCGGTGATTTGTGCCGCATGGCGGGCTTTGAGGATGGCGTTTTCGATAAACGTCAGGCCGGTTTCCTCGGCGGACTCTACGCCCAGCTCGGTTTGCGCGACCACATTCAGCCCGAAATCGGCCAGCAGGTCGGCGAGTTCGCGCACTTTGCCCGAATTACCGGTGGCAAGAACGACTTTTTGCATGATGACTACCTTGAAATTTATTCGATTAGCGCCGCGACCACGGCGGGGATCTGTTGCGGATTAACGATGCGTAACTGTTTATGCCGCCCCAGTTCGCCTTTCTCTATGGTGACGTTGCCTTTTGCCACTTTGAACTGTTTGGCGAGAAACTTGATCAGATGAGCGTTGGCCTGGCCGTCTACCGGTGGGGCGGTAATGGCGACTTTAAGTTCGTCGCCATGCAAACCGACAATCTGGTCGCGGCTGGCTTTCGGCTGAATATATAGCCTGATCGCCAGCCCGTCCAGTACCGGGGTTACTGCACTCACAGCAGGAACCAGATCTCACCGAACAGATCCATGCCCAGGTAGTTGATCAGATACAGGATCAGGATCACCACCATCGCCGAAAAATCAATGCCGCCCATGGCCGGCAGAATACGGCGGATAGGAGACATCAAGGGTTCGGTCAGTTGGTACATCAACTGGTCGATTGGGCTGCGGCCCTGGCTTATCCAACTCATCAGCGCGCGGATAATCATTACCCAGAAGATCAGGTAACCGGCCGACTTCACCAGTGAGATCAGGCCAAACAGCAGATTATACGGGCTGAGTGACATTGCGCCGCCCTGGATCAGCAGCAGCAGCGGGTACTTGATGGTCATCAGCAGGAACGCCAGCAGCAGCGATGCGCTGTCGATCGGCCCCATGGATGGAATAATGCGGCGCAGCGGGCCGATCACCGGTTGAGTGATCTTCACGACAAACTGTGCGAATGGGTTGTAAAAGTCAGCGCGCGTCCACTGCATCCAGATACGCAGCAGCAGTACCATGACGTACAGGTCAATAACGGTTTTGACCAAAAAAGTCAGCGTTAGCATGTAGTAGCCCTTCTCCTTAACTCTCGATTATTTAAAATGATTTTTCCATTTCCTGCGCGCGGGATACTGCCGCCTGCATGGCTTTGGCCACGGTTGCCGGCAGTTGTTGCTCGTTGAAAACGCGCAGTGCTTCGGCGGTGGTGCCGCCTTTGGAGGTGACCTGCTCACGCAAGGTCGACAATGGCGTATCCGGGTTGGCCTCCACCAGCGCAGCAGCGCCAGAAGCGGCCTGCTGCACCAGATTACGGGCGGTCTGGCTGTCGAAGCCCATACGTTCGGCTTCTTGTTGCATGGCTTCCATAAACAGGAAGAAATAGGCCGGTGCGCTGCCTGCAGCGGCGATCACGCTATTAATGCCACTTTCGTCATCTACCCAGCACACCTTGCCGACTGATGCCATCAAGTCGCTGGTGTAGTCGCGGTCCTGCTGGCTGACCTGCTGCGGTGCATACAGGCCGCTCATGCCTTTGCCCACCAGCGATGGGGTATTGGGCATGATGCGCACGATGTTCAGCTTGTCACCCAGCAGTTGATAAAAACGGCTGACCTGGATACCGGCAGCGATCGACAGTACCAGTTTGGTGCTGAAATCGACTCCTTCACGCAACGGCTGGCAGACGTCGGCCATCATCTGCGGCTTGACGGCCAGCACCACCACATCGGCCGCCTGGGCACAGGCCAGGTTGTCGCTGCTGCTGATGATGCCGTAGTCCGCCGCCAGCGCATCACGGTTTTTGGCCGAAGGTGCACAGACGCTGATGGATTTGGCCGGATAACCGCCCGCCACCAGGCCGGCGATGATAGCGCGCGCCATGTTGCCGGCGCCAATAAAGGTGATCTTACGGTGCTGCATTAGAATCCCTCATCAAGATATTAGGCCTGTGAATAATCACGGGCGCCGAAAATGGCAGTGCCAATGCGCACCAGGGTGCTGCCTGCGGCAATCGCCGCCGTCATGTCATCGGTCATGCCCATCGACAGCGTGTCCACCTGCGGGTACTGCTGTTGCAGACCCAGAAAAGCGTCGCGCATCTGGCCGAATACCGCCAGCTGGCTCTGATAATCCTCCTGCGGGGCTGGAATAGCCATCAGCCCACGCAGTCTGAGGTTGGGCAGGGCGGCAACCGCCTCCGCCAGCGCCGGTAACTCAGCCAGTACAATGCCAGACTTACTCTGCTCATCGCTGATATTTATTTGGATCAGCACGTTAAGTGGCGGCATATTCGCCGGGCGCTGGTCACTCAGGCGCAGGGCGATACGCAACCGATCGACGGTGTGGCACCAGGCGAAGTTCTCCGCCACCAGTCGGCTCTTGTTTGATTGCAACGGGCCGATAAAGTGCCAATCCAGCGTAGCGCCTTCCGGCAGTGCGGCGAAATGCTGAACCTTATCCACCCCTTCCTGAACGTAGTTCTCGCCGAAGGCGCGCTGGCCAGCCGCGATGGCTTCTGCGATCGCAGCCACAGGTTTGGTTTTGCTTACGGCAAGCAGAGTAACTTCTTCTGGAGTGCGCGCACAGCCTTGAGCGGCCGAGGCAATGCGGTTTCTGACATCCTGCAGATTCTGTTGGATAGTGCTCATTATTGACCCAGGAGATTGATATGGATATCGACGAATTCGTGGCCCTTAGTGTAAAGCATAATGCTTCCGATCTGCACCTTTGTACCGGACATCGGCCGATGTTGCGCATTGATGGTGAACTGCAGCCGCTGGAAGGGGCGGAAATATTGACCGAAGCGCGAATGCGGTTGCTGTGCAACAGCGTGCTGCTGCCGTTACAGCGGCAACAGTTACAACAGCAAGGGCAGTTGGATCTGGCGCTTTCGCTGCCGGGCACTATCCGGTTGCGCGCCAATTTCTTTTTGCAAAACCTGGGCGTTTCCGTGGCCTTGCGGCTAATTGCGAGCCAGTGCCCGACCCTGGCAGCATTGGCAACGCCAGACATTATCCCCGCGTTGGTGCGACGTGAGGACGGCCTGATCCTGGTGACCGGCGCGACCGGCAGCGGTAAATCCACCACGTTGGCGGCGATGATTGATGATATCAATCAGCACCAGCGGCGGCATATCCTCACGTTGGAAGATCCCATTGAGTTTATCCACCTCAGTCGGCAATGTTTAATCCAACAGCGGGAATTAGGGCGCGATAGCCACAGCTTTGACGATGCATTGCGTGCCGCACTGCGTGAAGATCCGGATGTGATCTTGCTGGGGGAGTTACGCGATACCACCACCATCCGTCTGGCACTGACCGCTGCGGAAACCGGCCACCTGGTGCTGGCTACGCTGCATACCCGCAGTGCGTCGCAGGCGGTGGATAGGTTGGTGGATGTTTTCCCGGCAGAAGAAAAGCCCTATGTGCGTGCCCAACTGGCCGGGAGTCTGCAGGCGGTGATTGCACAGAAGCTGTTGAGCCGGCCCGGCGGCGGCAGGGTGGCCATTTTTGAGGTGTTGACGGCAACGGCGGCGGTCAGCAGCATGATCCGCGAGGGCAAAACCCATCAGCTGGCCAACGTACTGCAAACCGGCGGCCAGTCGGGAATGCAGACCTTTGAACAGGGTCTGCAGCAGCGGGTTGCGCAGGGAATACTATAATGCCACAATCGCTTAAATAGCCGCGTCTGATAGCAGAATTCATTGGTTATTCAGTAACAACCCATTAAAAATATTAATTTATGTACTTCATTAAATCTTTAATGAAGTGTTTTTCGTGTTACGAGCGCTGTTTATTGGATAAGGATATCCTTATGCACACCTGGCTGATTATTGACGATCACCCGGCAATTTGTTTTGCCGTGAAGGCCATTCTCGCCCCCTTAGGAAATAACTCAATTATAACTGCTACCAATGGAATGGTAGCATTGGCAAAAATAAAAGAGCTACAGCCCCAGCTAGTGATCCTCGATATTATGCTGAATAAAATGGATGGCTTGCAAATACTGCAACATATTCGCCAAATGAATAGTTCGATTAAGGTGATCGTCTACAGCAGCCTGCCAGCGGAAATCTATGCCGAGCGTGTCTGGCGTGCCGGTGCCTGCGGCTTTTTCAGCAAAGAGCAGGATCTCAGTCAACTGGCGCTACTGTGCCAGGTGGTATTGCAAGGTTATCATTGTTTTCCGCAGGGGACATTTACCTCACTGATGAATGCACCAGCGCAAGATGAAGACCTGATGGGGCGCCTTTCCGATCGTGAACTGACCGTGCTGCGTTATTTGAGTGAGGGATTAAGCAATAAGGAGATTGCTGACCGCCTGCTGTTAAGTAATAAAACCATTAGTACTTATAAGGCACGTCTTATGGATAAGTTGAAGGTGCAAAATGCCGAAGGTCTGGCGGATTTTCTTCACAATAAAAATAGTCTCGGCAATGATGAATAAGTTATTTTTAATATTGCTGTTGTTTTGCAGCAGCGTTGCCGCCGACGTGACTCAGGGTTTTCGGGAAATAAACCTGGATAGTCGTAGTCAGGTCCAATTGCCGGAACCGGGATTAAAGGGTGGCGACTGGCAATGGCTACGTCAAAAACGCATGCTGATCTTCGGCACATCGGCACCCAATTATCCGCCCTATGACATCACCATCGGGCTGCATGACTATGGCGGCATCAATGCCGATTATCTGGGCATTATCAGCTACAACCTTAATATTCAGGTTCGTGTCCGCTACTACGAAAGTTATCAGTTGCTGATGCAGGCCCTGGCCAAAGGTGAAGTGGATCTTATCGCCAATGCCAGCGACGAAGATAAGCAAAAATATGGTCTGTTGCTCACCCATCCTTATATCAATGCCAGTCCGGCGCTGGTGGAGCGAACGGACAGTCTGCTGCACGGTACCCCGATCCGGCGGGTGGGGATTGAAAATCTGTACCGTAATCGTAAAGCATTGACCGGGCGCTTTCTCGCCGACAGCATCCAGGTCTACGACTCTTCGCGCCGCGCGCTGGAGGCCCTTTCTTTTAATAATCTTGATGCATTTATCGGTGACGCCATTTCCGCCCGCTATCTGATCAATCAGGCAAACCTGAACAATCTGCGTTTACAACTGTTGCCGCAGGATGACGCCGGTGGCTTCTCCTTTGGCGTCGGGAAAAATGATATTCGCCTGCAAAGGATACTGAACAAGGTGCTGGAGACCCTTCCTGACAGTGTGGTGGTGGCTATTCAGAGCCGCTGGAGCGGTGGGGTGCCGATGGTCTCGGCGGGTAAACATCTGTTATTTACCTCACTGGAACGCAAGTGGATTGAGGATAACCCCAGGGTGCGGGTGGTCGTTAACGACGACTTTGCACCCCTGAATTTCTTCGATGAGCAGGGGTATTTTCATGGGTTAACGGCCGATGTGCTTGAAGCCATCGCTGTCCGCACCGGATTGAAATTTGACGTCATTCGGGCCACCTCGTTGCAGCAGTCGCTGGAAGAAGTGAAGAACGGCAAAGCCGATGTGGTCGCCGGTGTGACCCTGGATGCGGTGTGGCCCAACGGGCTGCTGACCACCCGCTCTTATCTGTTTAATTCCTGGGTGCTGGTGGGCCATGAGGCACAAAAAGCCGATTTGCAGCCACAGCGTATAGCGCTGGTGCGTGGCCACCCACTCGATGCTTTCTTGCGCCAGCATTTCCCGCAGAGCCGCATTATCCCGGTAGCGACGCCCTACGATGGGATCAAAGCGTTGACCAACGACCATGCCGATGTATTGGTGCTACCGATGATCAGTGCAGATTTTCTGCTTTCCCATGGTTCGCAACCCGGGTTGCAGATTTTGCGCGGGTTGGATTCAGAACCGGCACGTTTTGTTATGGGTGTTTCCGGCAGTGAATACCCACTGGCCACCATTCTCGATAAGGCATTACTGAATATTCCGCCGGAGGATATTCATGCCATGACCCGCAACTGGTACAACAATGCTTATCTAATGAACGGCGAGAGTGCCGAAGGGGTTTTACTACCGCAATATTATCGCCCGTTATTGCTGGTGTTGGTCATCCTATTGCTGTTTATGCTGGTGATATTGGTTTTTTATCGTCGGCGACATCGGCATCGTTTGGTGGTATTACGCAATGAGATGACTTTGCATCAGCAAAAGTTACTGGATGCCGTGCCGCTGCCGATTTATCTGACCGATTTAAAAGAAAAAATCACCTCGGCCAATGTTCGTTTTTATCAGGCGCTGGGGTTGGTTCCACCGGCGGCGGTAGGCAATAGCCTGGAAAGTTTTCAACTTAGCCTATCGGGCGCTGAAGATATTGCCCTGAACTCAAATGAGCAGGATCCCCATGCATTACTGGTCACCCGGCAACTGAGCTTTGGTGAACAGCCTCATATTTTGCAGCAGTGGAGCACGTTGCTAATGGCGGAAGAGGGGCACTGTGTCAGTAAAGTAGGCGGCTGGTTTGATGTGACCGAGCGCGAGCAACTGATTGTGCAATTGCAGCAGGCCAAAGAGCTGGCGGACAGCGCCAACCGCGCGAAAACCACTTTTCTGGCTACCATGAGCCATGAGATCCGTACCCCGCTCAATGCCATTATTGGCATGCTGGAACTGGTGTTACGCCAGCAACAGCGCGGAGAAGAAACGGATATCGAGTTACTGAGCATCGCGCACAGTTCGGCACATTCACTGTTGGCGCTGATTGGCGACATTCTGGATATCTCGCGCATTGAGTCTGAACGTTTAGTGTTGCACCCGGAGCGGGCCGATCTGCGGCAGTTGATTGAATCGATTGCCATTTTGTTTGACGGTGTCGCCCGCCAGAAAGGATTGAGTTTTAAATTGGATATTGATACCGAGATAGCCGGGGATATTTTGATCGACCCGGTACGGTTCAAGCAGGTGATCTCAAACCTGGTCAGCAATGCGATTAAATTCACCGAACGGGGGACTGTCACTCTCAGTGCGTTGGTGGATGCCATTAGTGATGAGCGTCTTGAACTGCGCATCAGAATTATCGACACCGGTAAAGGCATTGAGAAAACCACCCAGTCACTGCTGTTCCAGCCGTTTTCTCAGGAGCAAAACATGGCCGGCAGCAGTGGCGCCGGGCTGGGGCTTTATATTTGCCGCACTTTGGTCACCATGATGAGAGGCACTATTACGCTGGTCAGCGAGCCGGAAATTGGCACTGAGGTGACCGTTTCTCTGTCAATCCCGCGCCTGATGGCAGTAGAACCTCGGCCAATGGTGGCATCGGCACCTGCCGTTGAACGGCCTGGCTTACGGATATTGGTGGTGGAAGATCACCGTGCGGGGCGATTGTTACTGACGCAGCAATTACGCTTCCTTGGCCATCATCCGATCCCGGTTGAGGACGGTGTGCAGGCCCTGAAAGCGCTGGAACGGCAACAGGTCGATTTAGTGATCACCGATTGCCATATGCCGAATATGGACGGTTATGATTTCACCCGCCGATTGCGGTTGAATGAGCGTGAGCGGGGACTATCGGCAGTGAGTATCTGGGGGCTGACGGCAGATGCGCAGGGCAGCGCCCGGGAAGCCTGCCTGCAAGCTGGAATGGATGACTGTCTGTTCAAACCGGTGAGCCTGCAGGCCCTCACCGAAAAACTTCGCCCTCTGTCAGCAACACCCAGCCATTCAGGCAAGGAACTCTGGATTTTTGATCCCGCAACCTTACCCGCAGAGCTACGCGCGGCGGGAGTCTTCGCTGAATTTGCCGAAACGCTAATCGAAAGCCTAAAAGAAGATGGCGAGTTACTAGCTGCGCAACGGGACAACCTGTCGGTAGATAACGGCCAGATAGCTGAGGTCGCGCATAAATTACTGGGGGCAGCCCGTTTAGTGAATGCCGATCGGCTGGCTGAGGCTTGCCGGTGGCTGTTGACGAGTGCGACGGATGAGCATTTGGAGGTCGTGGTGCAGGCGGCGGACGAACTGGTCGTGGCGCTGCAACAAAGTCTGCTGTCGACCTGGGTATGGACTACAAACGAATAGTCCTTTCCTACAGTGGAATGAAGCCGTTTTACGCTATTACCGTCACCAGCAGAAATCTATTATCTGTCCGACAAGAAGGAAGGGGATATCGCCCGACTTATTTACCGTTGAAAAGGGACATGATAATGAAAAAGATGACTAAATTTATCGCACTGCCACTGGTTCTGGCGTTGGGCGTGGGCTTTGCTTCCGTGGCTTCTGCAGCAGGTAACGACTGCAACGCCAAGCGTGGGGCGATTGAAAACCAGATCAGAGAAGCGCAGAAATACGGCAACAGCAACAAAGTGGCCGGTCTGCAAAAAGCCTTGAACGAGCTGCAAGCCCATTGCACCGACAGTGGCCTGGCAGCCAAAGGGCAGCAAAAAATCGACAAGCTGGAGCGTAAGCTGACTCAGAAACAAAACGATGTCAGCAAGGTGCAGGCTGATTTAGGCGAAGCGCAGGCACGTGGCGACGCGAAAAAAGTGGCCAAGTACGAGAAAAAACTGCAGGAAAAACAGTCTGACGTCAACGAAATCACCGCTGACCTGCGTCAGGCTCGTGCCGAGCTGGCCGCTCTGCAAGGCTAAGCTTTTTTGCTCAAGAATAAAGGCGCGTAGAGCGCCTTTTTTATTGGGTTAAAAAGCCGGTGTTAACCCTCCATGCTTTTCTATTTGCGCACATCCTTGCTGCTGACGGCGTTAGTGGCGCCCGCCTGTCTGGCCGAGTCCAATAAAATCTACGTTATTGTCAATAATGCTTACCACGGCCGCATCGGGTTTGATCAGACCTCCAGTGGGGAGGTTTGCATTACCGCCCCCTTGCTCAGGGAATGGGGGATGCGTTATACCGATGTCGCCGCCATGTATTTCTCTGCCGACGGCTGCGTGATGCAGGCGGCATTGGCACAGCGAAATATAAAACGGTTTTATGATCCGGATGCGCAGTTACTGACGCTGGTGATCCCGGAGTATCTCATCACCAATAAAGAAAATGGTGTGGTCACCAGCCGTTGGGATGATGGCATCAATGCCGCGTTCGTCGATTATCGTCTCAATTACAGTCACTACCAGGGTGAAAAATACCGCAATACCGATCGTCGCCGTCGGATGAATGCGGATATAAACAGTGGCCTGAACCTGGGTGCCTGGCGTTTGCGTTATGAGCCGGTTTATCAGGAAGAAACCTGGGGCAAACCCGCCTGGTATACCGACCGGGCGTTTGCCTTTCGCGATATTAAAGCCTGGCGCTCCCAGTTGACCCTGGGCGATAACAACACCCCTTCGACGCTGTTCAACAGTGTGAAATATCGCGGTATCAGCCTGGTATCGGATGACAGGATGTTACCAGATGGCCTGCGCGCTTTTTCACCCTGGGTACGCGGTTACGCACGCAGTAACGCGCAGGTGAAGATCCGCCAGAACGGCGTGGTGATTTATCAGACCTTTGTTTCGCCCGGCACCTTTATTCTGAAGGACGTTTATCCGCCGGCCCCTGACGGTGATATTGAAGTGATCATCAAGGAAAGCGACGGTACCGAAACCGAACGGCGGATCCCCTATTCAGCGATGCCCAACCTGGTGCACCGTTATCATTGGAAGTACGACGCCACCGTCGGTAAATATCAGCCCTACCACGGCAGTGAACAAGCTCAGCCGGTATTTGGTGAAATGTCCCTTAGCAGCGGTTTGGCTTACAAAATGACACTGTATGGCGGCTTTCTGACCTCCGACCTCTATCGAAGTGCGGCAGTGGGGGTGGGCAAAAGTCTGGATGAGTGGGGAGCCTTGTCGATGGATTACAGCCTTTCATCGGCGGTTGAACCACGGCGACAAAAGCCGGACAGCGGAGGCATGGCCCGCCTGCGTTATGCCAAGGCGGTGCCTCAATGGGAGTCCTCTTTTAGCCTGTTGGCGCAGTATTATCCGCCCAGGCAAAGTTATCGCACTTTTAATGAAGCGATAGTCCAGCAGAAAACCTACTCATGGGATTGGGATGACGGTGTTTTTACCGGTGATTTTGATGCTGAAAAAAAATACCGTCTAGAGGCGAGCTATAACCAGTTTATTACAGATTCTGACAGTGCCTATCTAACGTTGGTTAAGGAGACGATGCGCGGGCAGGAGAAAGGCGAGACCAGTCTTGAGTTGGGGGTGAGCAGCAGTTGGGGAGAGTTGGACGTGAACCTGCGTGCTGAATATAACCAGCGTTCCTACGGCAAAGATCAGGCCCTGCTCGCCCTGTCGTTCTCGATCCCGATGAGTGCGATATTGTTGCCACGTGTCAGGCTTAACTACGATCATACCCTGGTGAAGAATGGCGAAGATAGCCGCCGTCTGGGCATCAGTGGCACTGCGCTGAAGGATTACAGCCTCAACTATGCCGCCAGCACTACCCAGAGCCAGAAAAAGAGCAGCAGCCAGGATCTCAGTGCCGGTTACCAATATAACGCCGGTCAATTGCGGGTGGGGTATTCGCGCGGCCCTGGCTATCAGCAGCAGGATGCCGCACTTTCCGGCAGTATGATTGCGTCCAGCCAGGGCGTAACGCTGGGGCAATCGCTGGGTGAAACCATAGCGCTGGTCAGCGTGCCGGGTTCCCCGGGTATTGGGGTGGATAACCAATACGGCGTGACTACCGACTGGCGCGGCTATGCGATTGTGGGGTCATTGACCTCGTATCGGGTCAACCGGTTGTCGCTCGATACTTACGGGCTGCAAGAGGGCTGGAGCTTACCGGAGGACGAGGATGAAGTGGTACCGACGGCGGGGGCCATCATGCTCAGCCGGTTTGCACCGGCTGAAAAAATTAGCCCAGTTGGCGCTCAAACCAGCTTTCCAGAATAACCACCGCCGAGGCGGAGTCCACGCTGCCCTTGTCCAGCGCGCGGAACCCGCCGCGGTCGAACAGATTGGCGCGAGCTTCGACGGTACTCAGGCGTTCATCATGCAGCGCTATCTGCATGCCAAAACGGCCATGCAGGCGGTTAGCGAACTTGCGGGCCTGCTCGGTCACCAGCTGTTCGGTGCCGTCCATGTTCAGCGGCAGGCCGACCACCACCAGATCCGGCTGCCACTCTTTGAGCAGTTTTTCAATCTTTTGCCAGTCCGGCTTGCCGTCCTGCGCTTTGAAGGCGGCCAGTGCTCGGGCGCTACCGGTCAGCTCCTGCCCAATGGCGGCACCTATGCTTTTGGTGCCGAAGTCGAAGGCGATAATGGTGCGGTTGGTCATCAGGCGTGTCCTGCATGGTTGGCAATGCTGCAGATATCGATGCCCAGGCGGTTGGCGGCCGCACGCCAGCGGTTGGCGATCGGCGTATGGAACAGAATGTCGGTGTCGGCTTCAATGGTCAGCCAGGCGTTTTCCAACACTTCCTGCTCTAACTGGCCTTTTTCCCAACCGGCATAGCCGAGTGCGACCAGCACGTCATCCGGCTGCTCCGGGGTACCCAGCGTTTCCAGCACGTCTTTCGAAGTGGTGATCATGGTATCCGGCGAGATCTGAATGCTGGATCCGAAGCCTTTACGCGGCGTATGCAGAATAAAGCCGCGATCGTCAGCCAAGGGGCCGCCAGCAAATACCGGTTTATCCAGGCTGAACGCCGGATCGCGCGTTTGCGGCACGATCTTCAGTTTACTCAGCACCGTTTCCACCGTGAACTGCTCCACCGGTTTATTGATCACCAGGCCCATGGCGCCGTCTTCATTGTGCTCGCAGACATAAATCACCGAGCGTTTGAAGCGAGGATCCTGAAGTGATGGCATAGCGATAAGAAAATGGTGCTGTAAATTCATGGTGTTATTTCAGATGATTAGTGGGTGAGAAGTTAAACAGCCGCCAGTATGCGGCCATCCCCGTCGCCTTTCAAGTTGCAGCGTTGTTAGCTGCGCTCGCTCATCCCCAGTTACTTACTTAAGTAAGCGCCTGGGGATGAGCGAGCTTGCCGCCTAGCTGCAAACTTGAAATTCATAGGGGTAAACCCCGTCGCCTTTCAAGCCGATGGCGTCAGTAAGGGAGGTCAGGATAGCGGGCGACAACGCCGCCCGCACTGCGGATTACTTCGCTGCCAGACGCTTTTCTATCGCATCCATCAGCATACCGGTGATAGACACCGGGAAGGCCGCTTCGATTTCGCGTGCGCAGGTTGGGCTGGTGACGTTGATTTCGGTCAGTCGATCGCCAATCACGTCCAGGCCCACGAAAATCAGCCCTTTCTCTTTCAGCGTCGGCGCTACCGCACGCGCAATTTTCCAGTCGCTTTCGCTCAGCGGACGCGCTTCTCCCCGGCCACCGGCCGCCAGGTTACCACGGGTTTCGCCCTGCGCCGGAATACGCGCCAGGCAGTAAGGCACCGGTTCACCGTCTACCACCAGAATGCGTTTATCGCCTTCCTTGATCGCCGGAATGAAGTTCTGCGCCATGCAGAAACGACTGCCGTGTTCGGTCAGAGTTTCGATAATCACCGACAGGTTAGGATCATCCTGCTTAACGCGGAAAATCGACGCACCGCCCATGCCGTCCAGCGGCTTGAGGATGATGTCGCCATGCTGCTGGTGGAATTTACGGATATGCGCCGCACTGCGGCTGACCAGGGTATCCGGCGTCAGTTCCGGGAACCAGGCGGTGAACAGCTTTTCGTTGCAGTCACGCAGGCTCTGCGGCTTGTTGACCACCAGCGTGCCCTTGACCTCTGCGCGTTCGAGAATGTAGGTCGCGTAGATGTATTCGGTATCGAACGGGGGATCTTTACGCATCAGGATCACGTCCAGATCCTGCAGCGCCAGATCCTGCTCGCTGCCAAAGCTGAACCAGCTCTCTTTATCTTCCTTCACGCTCAGCAGGCGAGTGCGGGCGCGGCCGTCACCGGCGTGCAGATAGAGATCGTCCATCTCCATATAGTGCAGTTCCCAGCCACGGCGCTGCGCTTCGAGCAGCATGGCGAAGCTGGTGTCTTTCTTGATATTGATGGAGGCGATAGGATCCATCACGATGCCGAGCTTAATCATCTTTTCTCCTTTAACCCAGGTCGCCGAAACGTACCTGCAAAGCGGTAATTGCGGTGAGCGCTGTGGTTTCTGTACGCAGAACGCGTGGCCCCAGCAGGATATCAGTAAATCCGTGGCCTGTGGTCATTGCAATTTCGCCGGCGGATAAGCCGCCTTCCGGCCCAATCAGCAACCGGACATGCTCCACCGGCAGCGGCAGGGTATTGATACTGTGGCTGGCGCGCGGGTGCAGGTTAAGCTTGAGGCTGTCATCCTGCTCGGCACACCAGGCTTCCAGTTGCATCGCCTCGCGGATTTCCGGGATGCGGTTGCGGCCGCACTGTTCACAGGCGGCGATGGCAATTTTCTGCCACTGCTGAATTTTTTTCGCCAGGCGTTCGCCGTCCAGTTTCACGCCGCAGCGCTCGGAAAACAGCGGGGTAATGACGTTAACCCCCAGCTCGATGGATTTCTGAATGGTGAACTCCATCTTCTCACCGCGAGAAATCACCTGGCCCAGATGCAGATTGAGCGGTGATTCACGGTCTTCCAACTGGCCGGCGCTGAGCTGCACCTGCACATTTTTCTTGTCGACCCGGGTGATCTCGGCGTCAAACACCTGATTGCTGCCGTCGAATAACTGCAGCGCCTGGCCGGCGTTCATGCGCAGTACACGCCCGATATGGTTGGCGGCGTCTTCGCTTAAGAAGATTTCCGCGTTGTCGATCAACGGCTGCGGGTGATAAATACGGGGTATGCGCATATGAATATTCGATCCTGACTTAAGGGTGTAGGCGGCTTGAAAGGCGACGGGTATATAGTAGGTTAGCCCTTTCGTTGCTGGCAAGCCTGCTGAATATAGGGGTTATGGTTGCCCTGAATATTGGCGATGCGTGCCTCGCGCAGGCATTCCCATTGGTTGACCGGATACTGGCGGTTCCATACCTCGAAAAGCTGGGTCTGCTGACGGGAAAGCCGCAGTTGGTAACGGTCGCGCATATAGAAGTAGGTACGGGCGATCGCGCCACGGGCGCGGGCAGGCGGTTCGGCCTGCTTATTTTTGAAGTCCACTTTCATCGGGCACTGGCCGTACTGGCCTTCGCCACCTTTCCATTGGCTGTACATAAAGTTATTACGATCGCCATTCACTTCACCTATCGCCGGCTGCAGGTTGTGCAGGTCGGTTTCGATTTGGCGGTAGCCGGCGTCTTTATTGCAGTTTTTGCGCCCGCCCTGTTGCCAGCACTGCAATTGGTGGCCGAACTGCCAGGCCGGTACCACGTGTTCCCATTCGATACGCTGCGCGCGTTGGGCGTTTTTACGGGCCTGATAACCGCAACTGTTCAGATCGGGAATCCCTTTTTTACCCTGCCAGTCGATCTGGCAGCCGCAGTAGAAGGAACCAGGCGCGTCCTGATTGATTTTGGCCGCAGCCGCCTTGGCCTGAGAAAAGTTATTGATGCCGTGTGCCTGTGCGGCACCGGCAGTGAGAACCACCATAAATAAAATTTTGCGAAGCATATTCCAAAACAGCTCAAAATTGGAAAAGCACGCAGGGTAGCGGAAGTTTGCAGCCGTAGCAAACGGCGATATTTGCTTGTTTTAACGTATAAATCGTTTCGTTAAATGGGTTCGCCGGCGAAAAACTTCAGCTTGTCGCCACACTGACGGCAGCGATATTCGCTTTCTCCGCGCATCACCCGATTGTGGCGGCGCACGGTGAGCTGGTGCAGTTGGCAACGGCAGCGATAAGGGTAGGTTTTGCTCTGCACCGAAGCAATCTCAAACTGATGGGTACGGCTGGCCGGTACCTGCAATACGCTTTCCATCATCCAGCGCCATTCGTTGCCGTGGGGGGGCACGCGACCAAACTGGCGGAATACCAGCAGGTGCGCCAGTTCATGCGGCACGACTTCATCGATAAACGGCTGTTGGTTTTCCATCAGCAGCACCGGATTAAGCCGGATTTCCCAGGCTTGCAGCCAGGCGGTGCCCGCGCTGGTACCGCGTTGCTGGTAAACGACTTTGGGCTCGGGGAACTCGACGGAAAAGTGCTGACGGGCCAGTTGCAGTTTCTCTCGCAGACAGCGCATCACCGCCTGTTGCAGCGCAATGGGGATTCTTACTTTGTTCATTGCGGCTAGCTTAAGCAATGGCGAACCGGCTGGCAATAAGACGCAAAACTAATTTGCTGACCGCCTTCAGACAGGTTTTTCACCGCATTGATAACCCGATCGACGCTGATGGATTGTAATCATTGTGTTAACTGCGGGATAATAAACCGTATATGCCGAGTCCCTGTCTGTAGGGGACGAATAGATTCGTCCCGATTAATGCAGGTGAAGCCTACAACACCCTTACAAATCAGAGGGAATTATGCGATTTAGCGCAATAACCGGCTGATTAAAAATACGTAAGGTGTGGGGAGTTTTTTGACGCGGCCTGCCCCGAGCTGGCTGAGTAAGTGTGAATTTAACGCAGCTGATGTTGCAAGTGAGAGATTAATGTCGAATAAACCGTTCCATTATCAAGATCCGTTCCCGCTGAAAAAAGACGATACCGAATACTATCTGTTGAGCCGTGACCACGTTTCCGTGAGTGAGTTTGAAGGCCAGGAAGTGCTGAAAGTAGCTCCCGAAGCGTTAACCCTCCTTGCCCAGCACGCGTTCCATGACGCCTCATTTATGTTGCGCCCTGCGCATCAGCAGCAGGTGGCTGATATCCTTAAGGATCCGGACGCCAGCGAAAACGACAAGTACGTTGCGCTGCAATTTCTGCGTAACTCAGAAATCGCCGCCAAGGGTATTTTACCGACCTGCCAGGACACCGGCACCGCCATCATCGTCGGCAAAAAAGGCCAGCGCGTCTGGACCGGCGGCGGTGATGAAGCCGCATTGTCTCGCGGGGTGTACAACACCTTTATCGAAGACAACCTGCGCTATTCGCAAAACGCCGCGCTGGATATGTACAATGAGGTCAACACCGGCAGCAACCTGCCGGCGCAGATCGATCTCTACAGCGTGGACGGTGAAGAATACAAATTCCTGTGCATCGCCAAGGGCGGCGGTTCTGCCAACAAAACCTATCTTTACCAGGAAACCAAGGCGCTGCTGTCCCCAGGCAAGCTGAAGGATTATCTGGTCGAGAAAATGCGTACGCTGGGCACCGCAGCCTGCCCGCCTTACCACGTGGCATTCGTGATTGGCGGCACCTCGGCCGAAGCGACGCTGAAAACCGTCAAGCTGGCCTCAACCAAGTACTACGATGGCCTGCCGACTGAAGGGAACGAACACGGTCAGGCATTCCGTGACGTAGCGCTGGAAGAAGAGTTACTGAAAGAAGCGCAGAATCTGGGGTTGGGTGCGCAGTTTGGCGGCAAATACTTTGCCCACGACATCCGCGTGGTGCGTCTGCCGCGCCATGGCGCTTCCTGCCCGGTAGGCATGGGGGTTTCCTGCTCCGCTGACCGTAACATCAAGGGCAAGATTAACCGTGACGGCATCTGGCTGGAGAAGCTGGAGCACAATCCGGGCAAGTTCATTCCGCAAGAACTGCGTCAGGCCGGGGAGGGCGAAGCCGTCAAGATTGACCTCAACCGCCCAATGAGCGAGATCCTCAAGCAACTGTCGCAATATCCGGTATCCACCCGCCTGTCGCTGAGCGGTACCATCATCGTGGGGCGCGACATCGCCCACGCCAAGCTGAAAGAGCGCCTGGACAACGGTGAAGGTCTGCCGCAGTACGTCAAGGATCACCCGATTTACTACGCTGGCCCGGCCAAAACGCCGGACGGTTACGCCTCCGGTTCACTGGGGCCAACCACCGCCGGGCGCATGGACTCTTACGTTGATCTGTTGCAGGCCAATGGTGGCAGCATGATCATGCTGGCCAAAGGCAACCGCAGCCAGCAAGTGACCGACGCCTGCCACAAACACGGTGGCTTCTACCTCGGTAGCATCGGCGGCCCGGCTGCGGTGCTGGCGCAACAGAGCATCAAGAGCCTGACCTGCGTGGAATACCCGGAACTGGGAATGGAAGCTATCTGGAAAATCGAAGTGGAAGATTTCCCGGCGTTCATACTGGTGGACGATAAAGGCAATGACTTCTTCCAGAAGATCCAGGCCGGCCAGTGTTCTCGCTGCGTAAAATAACTCCGGAACACTTGTCGCCCGGCAGCGGGCGGCAAGTTTCAGGCTTGATTTGACCCTGTGTAAAGTCCTGTAGCTCGCTGGACGCCGCGTTTTAACCTGTATACCCTACTTGCGCAGCAACCACCCACACGTAAAGGCATATTGGCACAGAAGGCTCGGCAACTACATGGAAACGCAGGAAAATCATATCAGGGAATTACTGGTCTGGATTGAAGACAACCTGACCAACCCGCTATCATTGGATATCGTTTCTGCCAAATCAGGCTACTCGAAATGGTATCTGCAGCGAATGTTCAAAACGCAGACCGGCCAGTCTCTGGCTTCCTACATTCGCGCCCGCCGTTTGTATCTCGCGGCTTTTGCCTTGCGCTTCACGCAAAAGACCATTCTTGATATTTCTATTGAATATCAGTTTGATAACCAACAAACCTTTTCCCGTTGTTTCAAGAAACACTTCGCCGAATCCCCCAGCGTTTACCGCCATGCCCGCAAGCAGGATTTCAGCCATCTGGTTCGTTCGTTGTCGGCCAACCATTCCGGTGACATTCAGGTTGAGCGCATCAAGGTGGCCACAGGGCAGTATGCGATCAAGGGGAAAAGTTACGCTTACCACCTCGACATTGCCGATCTGGATAAGTCGCACCTGCCCATCCGCAGCAAAATCAGAGAACGCTTTTATGAGTCGCTTGGCTGTCGGCCGGCGTTGACCTATGCATTGACCCAGTTTATCCCCGATGGGGAGCAGGTCAGGGTGGAATATGCGCTTGGCGTGGCGCAGGACTGCCCGGTCAGTGATGATGCCGGCCTTGAGCCATGGCCGGAAATTCACGGTGATTTTTGCCGTTTTTGTTATTCAGGCAAGCCGGTAGCCTTGCACGAGCATGTGGCGCAGATTTATACCCAGGCATTACCGGAATTGGGCCTGGCCCGCAGGGTTGGGCCAGACCTGACGATGTTCAACTATTCGCTGAACGAGCGGGAGGAGTTGCATCTTGAGCTCCAGCATCTGGTGCCAGTGACTCCGCTTGATTGACTGCCCCGATGGCGGTAGTGCGGTTTTTTTGCTGCACGATATCCGCCATTACCGCCAGCGCGATTTCTGCCGGGGTTTTACTGCCGAGTGGCAACCCTATCGGGGCATGAATGCGCTCCAGTTCCAGCGGGCTGAATTCGGCAATTTGCTGTAAGCGCTGGCGACGACGCGCGCTGTTGCGCAATGATCCCATGGCACCGATATAAAACGCCGGGGTGTGGATTGCCTCCATCAGCGTCAAATCATCCATGCGTGGATCGTGGGTCAGCGCCACAATCGCGGTATTGGCGTGACAGCCGCCGTCTTCAATAAACTTGGCCGGAAATTGGCGCAGCAGCGTTACGTTGGCTCTAAGCTGCGGCGCGAAATTATCCAGCACCTCCTGCCGGTTCTCGCACACCAACACTTCAAACCCCAGGGAACTGGCGAAATCGGCACAGTACAGCGCCACGCTTGATAGCCCGGCGATCAGCAAACGCGGTGCCGCGGCGATATGCAAGGTGACCTGCGGGCCACGGCGTTCCACCTGGGTGGCGCTGGCGAAGTCGGTTAATGTCAGGCTGGTACAGGCATCGGGCAAGGTCAGGCGCTTGACCAGCGCGTGGTGCCCGTTGAGTGCGCCGGCAATGTTTGTCAGATAGGCAATACTCTCGTCGCCAGCGGGCAGGGATTCAATCAGCACTTCCAGCACGCCGCCACAGGGCAGTGCCACGTTCGGCTCCAGGCCGCCCTCACCGTAACGGATCACCTGGCTGGCCGCCTGATATTCCCCAGCCGCCACGCGCCGCAGAAAATCTTCTTCCACGCAGCCACCCGACAGCGAACCGCAATAATGCCCGTCCTGGGTAGCCACCAGCATCGCCCCCGGCGATCGCGGTGAAGAGCCGTAGGTGCTCAGTACGGTGCACAGCCACACCGGTTGTTGCTTCAGCCAGCTTATCGCCTGGTTGACCACGGTGATATCGAGATGTTGCATAGTTGATTTACTCGCTGGTCGGTAGCTGTGATGGAAGATCAATATCCTGCACGACCCAGGGTTGTTCAAGGGAAAGCAGATACACCGACTGCCCTTTGAGCAGTTCACGTGCGCCATTATCACCGCGCAATTGGCCCAATTGTTTGCGCAAAATGGCGGAAAACCCGACCGGGTGGCCTGGCTGCTGCTGGTAACTGGGGCGAACGATGGCATGTTGTTCCAGAGCGCTAGCCACCTGTTGGAAAACCGTCGGTGTGACGAAAGGCATATCCGCTAAATGGATCAACCAGCCTTGCCAGTGCGGGGTGGCGTTAACGCCGGCGGCGATGGAATCCCCGAGGCCCTCGCTTGCCAGCAGTGTGACCGGCACCTGATAGCTAGCGCAGACCTGTTGTACCTGAAGATTGTCCGGGCGGGTGACCACCCACACCGGCAGGCCCGAAGCCAACGCCTGACGCAGCGTCTGTTCAAACAGCGAGCGTTGCCGACCGGTAGCGTCCGCAAACCCGACATTCAATTTATTGCCTGCCCCACCGGCCTGCGAGAAGCGTTCCCCACGTCCGGCGGCGGCGATCACTATGCCTGTTGCCATTTTACCTGCCCGAATTTGCGCAACTTTTTATGACCTTACTAAAAATATGTGTTTTTAAGATGTATTTTTGTTGAAAACAGCATGTTAATCATCACATAATTTTGGTTATAAGCATATGCTTATGACGTTTACGGCAAGGTCGTCAGCGTTTGCGCAACAACACCGCTGAATACAAAAATACAATAAAGAAGTAAGGGACTTTTTATGAGTAATTTTAACCCGTCGCGGCGTCGCTTTATCAAAAGCGCCGTGATAGCAGGGGTATCCGTCTACCTCGCGCCACTGTACAGCCGTGCCTACGCCGCACTGTTTGAGCAAAAAATCCTCCAGTCTCCGAACTGGGATGCCCATGAAAAACGCATACGTTTTCGCATCGATGGCCGCGCCAAGGTGATGGGGCAAAAGGTGTTCGCCCGCGACATTCGCGCAGTCGATATGCCGCACTGGCCGCAACAGCAGGCGCACGCCTTTATTTTACGTGTCACCAAGGCTGACCGGCTGTTTGCGGGCATCGATCTCTCGTTGCTGGGGGATGACCTGCAGCCTGACCGGCTGGTGACGGCTGAGGATTTGGCGCGTGACGGCCTGGCCTTCCCAGCGTTCTACGGCGACGACATGCTGCTGCCGATCGGTAAAACTCCGGCCTATCTGGGCCAGGCGGTGGCAATTCTGATTTATCACGACTTCGCCCGTTTCCGCTTTGCCAAAGACAAGCTGAAATTCCGTGAAGAAACGCTCAAGTACGGGGCGGAGACCGGCCCGCTGGAACGAGATCCCTGGGGCACCTTCCGCTATGTGCGGGTGGGTGGCGATAAGCCGTTCGACGACGATCGCTTCTCCAGCCTGAAAGACACGCCGATTTTCCCGGTTTCGATGAAGAAACACCTGCCGGTCTGGCCGGAAGGCCGCGAGGGCGGCAAGCTGGATCAGGAAGGGATGTATTATGCCGGCATGATTGCCAATGAGCTGCAAACGCCGCCGGAAGACTGGCTGGTGATGTCGCGCCGTTATACCACGCAGTCCGTCGATACCTCGGCGCTGGAGCCGGATAACGCCAACGGCTGGTTTGATGCCACGACGCAGACTCTGCATTTGGTGGTGCCGACCCAGTCACCACAGGAAGTGGCCGACGAAATGCCGCGCATGTTGGCCAAACACAATCCGCCGGTGAAACAGCTGATTCTGCATCCGTGCTACACCGTGGGTTATGGCTCGAAAGATCACTATAACTTCCCGTACTACGGCGCAGTGGCGGCGATGTACGGCGACGGGCACCCGGTACGGTTGGCCAATGACCGTTTCGAACAGTTCCAGACGGCGCTGAAGCGCCACGCTTTCGACATGAATTACCGCATTGCGGTCAACCGCCAAACCGGCGTGTTGCAGTCATTCCACGGCGAAATGACGGCAGACGGCGGTGGCCGCAGCAACTTCACACCGTCGGTGGTGATGGTGGCGGCGACGGCGGCACAGTCGATTTACTACTTCCCGAAAAGCGACTTGTCGTCGGTGGGGCTGGCTTCGCGCGCCATTGATGCCGGATCGGCGCGTGGCTACGGCACGCTGCAAAGCATGGCCGCTACCGAGATGATGGTGGATGAACTGGCTGCCGAGCTGAAGATCGACCCGATCGAGTTCCGTTTGCGCAACGTTCTGAAATCCGGCATGAAAAATACCCAGGGCGCTATTCCGGCCGGGGCCATTCGTGCCGATGAAGTGTTGGAAAAGGCGGCCAAGCACGAGATGTGGCTGCAACGTGCCCAGCGCAAGGCGGAGTTTGAGAGCCAGCACCCGGGCAAACGTTATGGTGTCGGCTTTGGCTGCGTGCAAAAAGACTTCGGCACCGGGGCCGAGACCTCGTTCGCCCGCGTCGAGCTGGGGGAAGATGGGCGCATCATGCTGCACCACAGCGGCGCAGAAATGGGAACCGGCATGTCGACCTCACAATCGGTGCTGTGCGCACAGTGGCTGGGCAAACCGGCAGATGAGGCGCACTTCTCGGTGACCGACTGGTCGGTACTGCCGATGGTCACCAGCGGCGATCCTTATATCATGTCGCAGGCCGAACAGGACCAGTTGCAGGCCAACCCGGCCTGGACGCCAAGCTATTGCTCACCGTCCAGCGCCAGCAACTCGGCGTTTTACTTCTCCCACAGCACGCGCGAAGCGGCGCGGCTGATATTCGATCACGGCCTGTGGCCGGCGGCGATGGCCATTTGGCAATCCGGCCCCGGTGGCGGCCAGGCTGCGCCATTAGTGGTGCGCAGAGAAGACGCCCGTTGGGTAGAAGGCGGTCTGACCGCGGCCGGCATGGAAGTGCTGAGCCTGGAGCGCCTGGCGAAACAAGCCTACCAGATGGGCGGTATCACCGGTGCAGCGGTACACGTGTTTAACCGCTGGCAGTGGGCGGAAGCGGATTTTACCCTGAGCGGCAAAAGCGAGCGTCTGCCGATTGACGGCCTGGCGGTACGCACTGCCAATGGTGAGTTTAAAACCTTGCCGCGCAGCCAGGCCTACTATCCACCGACCCAACGCAATAACGCGGCGGTCACCTATTACAGCGCCGTCGGGACCCTGGCGGAAGTGGCGGTGGATATCGCTACCGGTCAGGTGGAACTGCTGAACCACCATTCCATCATGGAGTGCGGCAACCTGATTGTGCCGGAACTGGTTTCCGGCCAATTGCAGGGTGGCCTGGCTATGGGGATTGGCCATGCGCTGCACGAATATTTACCGCTGTACGAAGACGGGCCCGGTAACGGTACCTGGAACTTTAACCGTTACCACCTGCCGCGCGCCAGCGATGTGGCGGTCTGGAAACAGACTGATGACATCCTGCCCGCGCTGTCGGAAACCGATCCACCCAAAGGCATGGCCGAAGTGGTGATGATCCCGGTAGTTGCGGCACTGGTTAACGCTATCGCCGATGCTACCGGCCACCGTTTCCGTGATTTGCCCGTTCGTGCAGAAAATATTCGTGAGGTATTACAATGAGCATTAAAACCCAGCCGATTTCCCTGACCATCAATGACAAGCAGTACGGCCCGATCGAAGTGCCGGAAGGGCTGATGATGATCGACTTCCTGCACGAGTATCTCGACCTGACCGGCTCGCGCCTTGGCTGCGGGCAGGGGATCTGCCACGCCTGCGTGGCGATTGTCGATCACCCGAGCGGCACCAGTGAGGAAGTGCGCACCTGTATCACCGGCGCGCATTTCTTCAGCGGCAAGAAAGTGCGTACCGTCGAAGGGCACGCCAAGGTGGATGAGCAGGGCGAAGTGGTCGAGCTTTCACCTATCCAGCAGGCTTTCCTGGAGCATTACAGCTTCCAGTGTGGCTACTGCACGCCGGGCTTTGTTAACGCGGCCACCATTTTTGTGGAAAAACTCAAACGCGAACCGATCGCCCGCGATCAACTGGAAAGTGCTATCGAACAGGCGCTGGACAGCCATATCTGCCGCTGCACCGGTTACGTGCGTTACTACGAAGCGGTTCGTGACGTGGTGTTGAAAACCCCAGGGCTGGTGAAGGAGACGGCGCAATGAAAAAACGTCTCGCATTGCTGATCCTGCTGGTGGTGATTATCATCATCGCCGTGCTGTGGTGGCGTGAAAATCGCCAATACGACGGCCCGGTACAGAAGGTGACCGCCAGCACCGAACAGGTTGCCCGTGGCCGCTATCTGGCTCAGGCCGCCGACTGCGCCGCCTGCCATACCGCCAGTGGTGGCGCGCCAATGGCCGGTGGTTATCCGCTGGATACGCCGTTCGGCACTATCTATGGCAGTAACCTGACGCCTTCGGCCGACCAGGGTATTGGTCGCTGGACCAAAGACGACTTCTTCCTGGCGCTGACCCAGGGCGTGGCTCCGGGGGGCCGTCATCTGTATCCGGCCATGCCTTATACCTCATATAAAGGGATGTCTCGCCAGGATGCCGATGATATCTATGCCTATTTGATGACCCGTCCGGCGGTGGATGTTGCCATTCCGGAAAACGCCATGCCGTTCCCGTTTAACCAGCGCATGGCGCTGATTGGCTGGAATCTGTTGTTCCGTAGTCAGGATCCGCTACCGGCCAGTTCGCAGGGGGATTCCGCACTGTGGCAACGCGGCCGTTATCTGGCGGATACGCTGGGCCACTGTGGGGAGTGCCACACGCCGCGCGGTATGCTGGGGCAAATGAATCTGGCCAAACCTATGCAGGGCGGTGACCTTGGGCGCTTTATGGCACCGGACATCACTCCGCACGGGTTGGCACAGCGTGGCTGGACGCCGGAGGATCTGAACCGCTTCCTCTCGACCGGTTTGGCGCCGCAGGGCTCCGCCTTCAGCGAGATGCACATGGTGGTGGATCTCAGCACCCGTCATCTGACACCGGAAGACCACCAGGCGCTGGCGACCTATCTGATGGGGGAACAGCCACCGGCGGCTGTGCCGGTTAAAATCGGTGAGGGCAGTGATGCCGGGCGCATCAGCTATCAGGATCAGTGCTCCGGTTGCCATGCGCGTGAAGGCCAGGGTAAGCCGCACGTAGCGGTAGCGATGCGTGATAACGCCACGCTGCGCCAACCGGACGCTAAAAACCTGATTGTCTCGGTGCTGGACGGTTTACCGGCACAGCAATTCCCTAACGGCGAAAGCATGCAGAGCATGCCGGCCTTTGGTGACCGACTCGATGATGCGCAGGTAGCAGAACTGGTGAACTATCTGCGTGTGACCTGGGGCGGGTTACCGGCGGATGTGACGGCCGAGCAAGTGAAAGCGCTGCGTAAGTAGGTTCTATAGTTGATATGAGGCTCGGCGCGATGCCGAGCCTTTTTAAGGGTTAACGATTATCTGCCGGGGGCTCACCCAATACCGGCATTCCTTCTTCATCCCATTCCAGCGGTTTAATCCGTGTATGACGATTTGGGTCATAGAGCGGATCCCCTTCGATCTCCGTGTAATTTCGCGCATGGTAAACCAACAGATCTTGCCCCTGTTCATCAAGGGTAAAGCTGTTGTGTCCGGGGCCAAACTGGCGGTTTTTTACACTGGTGCGAAATACAGGTTGGTCGAGCTTATGCCATTGGGTGGCATCGGTGATGTCGCTGTCGATATCGGCCCACAGCAGGCCGAGGCAATAATTCTCGTCGGTCGCGCTGGCGGAGTAGCTGATGAATATCCTTCGGCCATGGGTGATCACCGCCGGCCCTTCATTGACCGCGAACCCGACAGTTTCCCAAGGGAGTTCCGGTCGGCTGAGCATGACCGGCCGGCCCTTCAGCGTCCAGGGATCTTGCATCTCGGCCAGGTACAGGTTGGAGTTGCCGTCGATCGCCGGATCCTTCTGCGCCCAGAGATAATAATGTTTGCCACGATGTTCAAAGTGGGTGGCATCGAGGGAGAAACTGTCGATATGGGTGTAAATTCGACCTTTCTCCACCCAGTCTCCGGTCAGTGGATTGGCCGCGCTGCATTCCAGAGCAAACATTCGGTGCTGGAACAGGCCATCGGCAATCGCCGGGCTATGGGCAGCCGCGAAATAGATGTACCACTTGCCGTTAATAAAATGCAGTTCCGGCGCCCAGATTAAATGGCTCATTGGCCCCTGCTGTGGTTTTCGCCACACCACCGTTGGGCTGGCTTGCGACAATTCGCTGAGGCTGCGGGCGCGCCGAAGTTCTAACCGGTCATATTCCGGCACCGAAGCGGTGAAGTAGTAATAGCCATCGCTGTGGCGCAGAACAAACGGATCGGCCCGCTGTTCAATCAAGGGATTAGGGTAGTCGCGCATCGCGGGCTCCTTACGGGGTTCGGGTTTTTAGTTGTTGTTCAGAGTAGTCGGCCAGTTCGCGGTAATTAGTGCGTCGCTTTTCCAGATCGATTTGGATCTGACGCATCAGTTGGCGATCAACCTTCAGCAGGCGTACCACGCCGGCAGTGATCAGGTATCCGATGCCGGGGATCACGGTGAACAGCAGCACGATGCTGTTAAGCGCCCCGGTACTTTGGCTGACGGCATCCGCCTGATAGCCGGACAACGACATCAGGAAGCCCACCATGGCACCGGCCACTGCCAGCCCGACTTTAAGGAAGAACAGATTGCCGGAAAAACTGATGCCGGTGATGCGCTTGCCGGTTTTCCATTCGCCGTAATCGTCCACGTCGGCCATTAGTGACCAGTGCAGTGGCGAAGGGATCTGATGCAGGATATTCAGTAAGAAATAGGCCGCGACAATCAGCGAAGTGAGCTGCGGGTTGAGGAAATAAAAGCCGCACGAAAACGCCGCCAGCAAAATATTGGTCCAGAAGAACACTTTCAGTTTGCAGAAGCGATCGGTCAGCGGCTTGGCCAGTGCGCTGCCAATCATCATGCCGATGACGCCCAACGCGATAAACAGGCTGGCGAAGGAGGCGGATTTTTGCATGACGTAGGTGACGTAATACATGGTGGCGGCCATGCGGATAAAACCGGGGCAGACGTTGCAGAAGGTCAGCAGCAGAATGCGCACCCACTGATCGTTTTTCCACACGTCTCTGAGATCGGATTTAAGGGCGTCATGGGTTGGCACTGCCGGACGTATGCGTTCTTTGACCGTGGCAAAGCAGAACAGAAACATGAACAGGGCGACCAGAGCCAGTACTCCCATTGCCATCTGATAACCACGCGCCTTGTTTGCGCCACCAAACCATTCGGCCATTGGCAAAAGTGTCAGAGACAAGATCAGGGTCGCGATGCCGACCAGGATAAAACGGTAGGACTGGCAGGAAACCCGTTCGTGCGGATCGGCGGTAATCACGCCGCCCAGCGAGCAGTAGGGAATATTGATTGCCGTGTAGGTCAGCGACATCAGGAAGTAAGTGGCGAAGGCATAGACCACTTTGCTGTTGTAGCTCCATTCTGGCGTCGTAAACATCAACACGCTGAATACTACATACGGCAGGGAGATCCACAGCAACCAGGGGCGAAAGCGGCCCCAACGGCTTTGGGTGCGATCGGCTATCGCGCCCATAATCGGATCGGTAACGGCATCCAGCACGCGGACCGACAGCAACAGCACGCCGACCAATGCGGGAGTCAGACCGTAGATATCGGTATAGAAATAGTTGAGAAACAGCATAATCGCGCCGCCGATCATGTTGCAGCCGGCATCTCCCATGCCGTAGCCAATCTTTTCTTTTATTGATAGGGCGTTGCTCTTCATGGACATTTTCTCCGTACCGGCAGGATCTGACTGAGTGGCAACGATTATTGTCCCGGTTGGCGGCGAGTTATCAGAAGTGAATGGTTGTAGAGATGGACAAATCAACCGTAGCGGGGAAACTGTGAGCCAGCTTGCAAAATAGAAGGGAAATAAAAAGGCCCACAGTTTGGACTGCGGGCCTGGTTGCTTTTGGGGTAATTACCCGCGACCGGCTGCGCTCACTGCGCGCTGGCTACGCTGCTTGATGGCATAGCCGATGCCTAAAATGGCAACCCATACCGGGATCAGCAACACCGAGATTTGAATGCCCGGCGTCAGGTACATGATCACCAGAATCGCGGCCATAAACACCAAACACAGATAGTTGCTGAACGGATACCAGAAGGCTTTGAACTTCGGCTCCACGCCTTCGCGGTTCTTGGCTGCGCGGAACTTCAGGTGGGCCAGGCTGATCATCGCCCAGTTGATCACCAGTGCCGATACCACCAACGCCATCAGCAGTTCGAAGGCACGGCCAGGGATCAGATAGTTAATCAGTACGCAGAATGCCGTGGCAGTAGCGGAGACGGCGATCGCTATCACCGGTACGCCGCGACCGTCGACTTTCAGCAGGCTTTTCGGCCCGTTGCCCTGTTTTGCCAGGCCGTACAGCATGCGGCTGTTGCAGTAGACACAGCTGTTGTATACCGACAGCGCGGCGGTCAGCACCACCACGTTCAGCACCGTGGCAACCAGGTTGCTGTTCAGTGCGTGGAAGATCAGGACGAACGGGCTACCGCCTTCAACCACTTTGCCCCACGGGTACAGCGACAACAGAATGGTCAGTGAACCGATATAGAACAGCAGAATACGGTAGATCACCTGGTTGGTGGCTTTGGGAATGCTTTTCTGCGGGTTGTCGGCTTCTGCTGCGGTGATACCCACCAACTCCAGCCCACCGAACGAGAACATGATCACCGCCATCGCCATCACCAGCCCCATGATGCCGTTCGGGAAGAACCCGCCCTGCGCCCACAGATTGGTGACAGTGGCTTCCGGGCCACCCATGCCGCTGAACAGCAGGTAGGCGCCGAATACGATCATGCCGATAATCGCCACCACCTTGATGATGGCGAACCAGAACTCCATCTCGCCATACACCTTTACGTTCGCCAGGTTGATGGCGTTAATCGCCAGGAAGAACACGGCGGCCGACACCCAGGTCGGGATTTCCGGCCACCAGTACTGTACGTAAATACCCACGGCGGTCAGTTCCGCCATGGCAACCAGAACATACAGCACCCAGTAGTTCCAGCCGGAAGCAAAGCCGGCGAAGTTGCCCCAGTATTTATAGGCGAAGTGGCTAAAGGAGCCGGCCACTGGCTCTTCAACCACCATTTCACCCAGTTGGCGCATGATCAAAAATGCGATAAAGCCGCCAATGGCATAACCGAGAATGACCGAAGGGCCGGCCATCTTTATTGTTTGCGCAATGCCGAGAAATAGCCCGGTACCAATAGCGCCCCCGAGTGCAATAAGCTGAATATGGCGGTTTTTTAGCCCGCGTTTCAGCTGGTCGCCATCATGCTGTTGACCATCCATCAATGAAACCCTCTGTCGTTGCAGAATTACTCACATGCTGTAAAGCAGTGGTTACGATGTGTGTTTTGTTTTATTTACGGCGTTATATCTATTAATTCCACGGAGCCGCTACCGTTTGGCAAAGAATAATGTTATGCGCGCCAGTTTGCACCTGCTTTATGTGGTGAGTGATTAAGATTTCAGCAGTTTAGGAAACAAAATGCGGGTTGTGTGACGGCAGGGGGGATTCAATGCATGAAATAAGCATTAACTCACATAATGCGCAAAAATAATTTAGCCGTAGAGGGTTGTCGAAGGCTAAATATTAACCGATTAAACGCACCTTTTGCGCTGCAAATAGGTATTCGTTAAAGCTTAATAAACATGCAATAAAATTCTACTTTGGATGCTTCAGTCTGCCTGACGAGAGGTTTCGCAAAAGTTAAATCAAAAACCTACCTCGTAAATGGTATTACCAAGCGTGCGTTAGCGGTTTGCAGCAGGTCTGGTATTGAGGTGTTAAAATGTGCGGGTAACCTGATTTCGATCAAGGCCCATATGGACAGGAGGTGAATACTTTGTTACTTTACCGTCACGTTTTTGAAATTGGTATTACCAATTGACTCCGCGCCATTCGCAGAGAAGAAATCACCCATGGCCTACAGCAAAATCCGCCAACCCAAGTTGTCAGACGTTATCGAGCAGCAGCTCGAACACCTGATCCTCGAGGGAACACTGCGCCCAGGCGAAAAACTGCCCCCGGAGCGTGAACTGGCGAAACAATTTGATGTTTCCCGTCCTTCTCTGAGAGAGGCCATCCAGCGCCTGGAAGCCAAAGGGCTGCTCCTGCGCCGTCAGGGCGGTGGCACCTTTGTACAAACTAATCTGTGGCAGAGCTTTAGCGATCCGCTGGCTGAACTGCTGGCCGACCATCCTGAATCACAATTCGATCTGTTGGAAACCCGTCATGCCCTCGAAGGCATTGCTGCCTATTACGCAGCGTTGCGCGGTACCGACGAAGATTTGGCACGCATTCGCGATTGCCACATGCTGATTCAGCAGGCCCAGGACAGCGGCGATCTCGACGCCGAAGCGGACGCGGTCATGCAATACCAAATCGCCGTGACCGAAGCTGCCCACAACGTTGTGTTACTGCACCTGCTGCGCTGTATGGGGCCGATGCTGGAACAGAACGTACGCCAGAACTTTGAATTGCTCTACTCGCGCCGTGAGATGTTGGCAAAAGTGAGCAGCCACCGCGCCGGAATTTTTGAGGCGATTGTGGCACGCGAGCCAGAAAAAGCTCGTGAAGCCTCGCACCGCCATTTGGCGTTTATCGAGGAAATCTTGCTGGATCTCAGTCGGGAGCATACTCGACGCGAGAGATCGCTGCGGCGTCTCCAGCAACGCAAGGATTAAGAGCGGTTCTCTTCAGGGCACACCAGCCTGCGGGGTTTACGTTCGAAGTGCTTAATTAAGCATTTAAGTAAGCGGCAACTAAACTGATGGGCCTGTCTTCGTGTGTTTTGCCTCAGAACACAGGAAGACAGGCTCCAAAACAAACCATTAGACAGATAAGGAATACCACCATGTCAGAACGTTTAAACAATGACGTGGATCCGATCGAAACCCGCGACTGGCTGCAGGCGATCGAATCGGTCATCCGTGAAGAGGGTGTTGAGCGAGCTCAGTTTCTGATTGATCAGATTCTGGGTGAAGCCCGTAAAGGCGGTGTTAGCGTTGCAGCCGGTGCTGCGGCTCACAACTACGTCAACACCATCGCGGTGGAAGACGAACCTGCTTACCCTGGTAATCTGGATCTTGAGCGTCGTATCCGCAGTGCTATCCGCTGGAACGCGGTGATGACTGTTCTTCGTGCTTCCAAAAAAGATCTGGATCTGGGCGGCCACATGGCTTCCTTCCAATCTTCTGCGACCTTCTATGAAGTCTGCTTCAACCACTTCTTCCGTGCACGCACCGAACAAGATGGCGGCGATCTGGTTTACTTCCAGGGCCACATCTCTCCGGGCGTTTACGCACGTGCCTTCCTTGAAGGCCGCTTGACCGAAGACCAAATGAATAACTTCCGTCAGGAAGTTCACGGCAAAGGCCTGTCCTCTTACCCGCATCCTAAACTGATGCCGGAATTCTGGCAGTTCCCGACCGTTTCCATGGGCCTGGGCCCAATCAGCGCCATCTATCAGGCGAAGTTCCTGAAATATCTGGAACACCGTGGCCTGAAGAACACCTCTGCTCAAACCGTTTATGCCTTCCTGGGCGACGGCGAGATGGACGAGCCGGAATCCAAGGGCGCGATCACCATCGCTACCCGTGAGAAGCTGGACAACCTGGTGTTCGTCATCAACTGTAACCTGCAGCGTCTGGACGGCCCGGTCACCGGTAACGGCAAGATCATCAATGAGCTGGAAGGCATCTTCGCTGGCGCAGGCTGGCAGGTACTGAAAGTGATTTGGGGTGGTCGTTGGGACGAACTGCTGCGTAAAGACACCAGCGGCAAGCTGATCCAACTGATGAACGAAACCCTGGACGGCGACTACCAGACCTTCAAATCCAAAGACGGCGCTTACGTACGTGAGCACTTCTTCGGCCGCTTCCCGGAAACGGCTGCGCTGGTCAAAGATATGACCGACGAAGAGATCTGGGCGCTGAACCGTGGTGGTCACGATCCGAAGAAAGTCTTTGCTGCACTGAAAAAAGCGCAGGACACCCAAGGCAAACCAACCGTTATCCTGGCCCATACCATCAAAGGTTACGGCATGGGTGAAACCGCGGAAGGTAAAAACATTGCTCACCAGGTGAAGAAAATGAACATGGAAGGGGTTCACCACTTCCGCGATCGTTTCAACGTGCCGGTTGCCGATGCTGACATCGAAAAACTGCCGTACGTCACCTTCGAGAAAGATTCCGAAGAGTACAAATACCTGCATGAACGCCGTCAGGCACTGGCAGGCTATGTGCCTACCCGTATGCCGAAGTTCACCGAGAAGCTGGAAATGCCGGCTCTGGCAGACTTCAGCTCCTTGCTGGAAGAGCAGAACAAAGAAATTTCTACCACCATCGCCTTTGTGCGTGCCCTGAACGTGATGCTGAAGAACAAGTCGATCAAAGATCGTCTGGTTCCAATCATTGCCGACGAAGCTCGTACCTTCGGGATGGAAGGTCTGTTCCGTCAGATCGGTATCTACAGCCCGAACGGCCAGCAGTACACTCCGCAGGACCGTGAGCAGGTTGCTTACTACAAAGAAGACGAGAAAGGCCAGATCCTGCAGGAAGGTATCAACGAACTGGGTGCAGCCTCTTCATGGTTGGCCGCAGCGACTTCCTACAGCACCAACAATCTGCCAATGATCCCGTTCTACATCTACTATTCGATGTTCGGTTTCCAGCGTATCGGTGACCTGTGCTGGGCAGCGGGCGACCAACAGGCGCGCGGCTTCCTGGTAGGCGGTACTTCCGGCCGTACCACCCTGAACGGTGAAGGTCTGCAGCACGAAGACGGCCACAGCCACATTCAGTCCCTGACTATTCCTAACTGTATCTCTTACGATCCAGCTTACGCGTACGAAGTGGCAGTGATCATGCACGACGGTCTGGTTCGCATGTACGGTGACGCGCAAGAAAACGTCTACTACTACATCACCACGCTGAACGAAAACTACCACATGCCGGCTATGCCGCAGGGTGCAGAAGAAGGTATCCGTAAAGGTATCTACAAGCTGGACACTCTGGCAGGCAGCAAAGGCAAGGTTCAGTTGCTGGGTTCAGGTTCTATCCTGCGTCACGTACGTGATGCGGCGAAGATCCTGGCTGACGATTACGGCGTGGGTTCTGACATCTACAGCGTGACTTCCTTCACTGAACTGGCGCGTGATGGCCAGGATTGTGAGCGTTGGAACATGCTGCACCCAACCGAAACTCCGCGCGTACCTTACATCGCTCAGGTGATGAACGAAGCGCCGGCGGTTGCGTCTACCGACTACATGAAGCTGTTCGCAGAACAGGTTCGTACTTACGTTCCAGCCAGCGACTATCGCGTTCTGGGTACTGACGGCTTCGGTCGTTCAGACAGCCGCGAAAACCTGCGCCACCACTTTGAAGTTGATGCTTCTTACGTTGTGGTTGCTGCACTGGGTGAACTGGCTAAACGCGGTGAAATCGAAGCTTCTGTGGTAGCTGATGCGATTAAGAAATTCGACATCAACCCAGAAAAAGTTAACCCGCGTCTGGCATAAGAGGTACTGAAGAATGTCTATCGAAATTAAAGTACCGGACATCGGTGCAGACGAAGTGGAAATCACCGAAATTCTGGTGAAAGTGGGCGATAAAGTTGAAGCAGAACAATCGCTGATCACCGTTGAAGGTGATAAAGCTTCCATGGAAGTCCCATCCCCGCAGGCGGGTGTGGTTAAAGAAATCAAGGTTTCCGTCGGTGATAAAACCGAAACCGGCAAACTGCTGATGATCTTTGAAGCAGAAGGGGCGGCTCAGGCCGCACCAGCTGCCAAGGCTGAAGAAAAACCGGCCGCAGCACCTGCTGCTGCACCGGCTGCCGCTGCTGCCAAAGACGTTGCGGTACCGGACATCGGTGCTGATGAAGTTGAAGTGACCGAGATCCTGGTGAAAGTGGGCGACAAGGTGGAAGCCGAGCAGTCCCTGATCACCGTTGAAGGCGACAAGGCTTCAATGGAAGTGCCGGCACCGTTCGCGGGTACCGTGAAAGAGATCAAAATTGCCACCGGCGACAAAGTCACCACCGGTTCTATGATCATGGTGTTCGAAGTGGCTGGCGCCGCTTCTGCTGCTGCTCCGGCTGCGGCACAAGCACCGGCTGCCCCAGCGGCACCGGCGGCTTCTGCGGCCAAAGACGTTGCAGTACCGGACATCGGCGGCGACGAAGTAGAAGTCACAGAAGTGATGGTCAAAGTGGGCGACAAAGTTGCCGCTGAGCAGTCACTGATCACCGTTGAAGGTGACAAGGCTTCTATGGAAGTGCCGGCACCGTTCGCAGGTACCGTGAAAGAAATCAAAATCAGCGCCGGCGATAAAGTAAAAACCGGTTCCCTGATCATGGTCTTCGAAGTAGAAGGCGCTGCGCCTGCTGCCGCTCCTGCCCAAAAAGCAGAAGCTGCACCGGCTCCGGCTGCAAGTTCTGCACCGGCCCAACAGGCTGCACCGGCTGCCAAAGGCGAGTTCGCTGAGAACGACGCTTATGTGCACGCTACCCCGGTCATCCGCCGTCTGGCGCGTGAATTCGGCGTAAACCTGGCGAAAGTGAAAGGCACCGGTCGTAAAGGCCGCATCCTGCGCGAAGACGTTCAGACTTACGTGAAAGACGCGGTCAAACGTGCAGAAGCGGCTCCTGCTGCTGCCGCCGGTGGCGGTCTGCCAGGCATGCTGCCTTGGCCGAAAGTGGACTTCAGCAAGTTCGGTGAGATCGAAGAAGTTGAACTGGGTCGTATCCAGAAAATCTCTGGTGCCAACCTGAGCCGTAACTGGGTGATGATCCCGCACGTGACTCACTTCGACAAAACCGATATCACCGATCTGGAAGCTTTCCGCAAGCAACAGAACGAAGAAGCGGCCAAGCGTAAGCTGGACGTGAAGTTCACCCCGGTGGTGTTCATCATGAAAGCCGTTGCTGCTGCTCTGGAGCAGATGCCACGCTTCAACAGCTCTCTGTCCGAAGATGGCCAGAAGCTGACGCTGAAAAAATACATCAACGTGGGTGTGGCGGTTGATACGCCAAACGGTCTGGTGGTTCCGGTGTTCAAGGATGTGAACAAGAAGAGCATCACCGAACTGTCCCGCGAACTGATGGCTATCTCCAAAAAAGCGCGTGACGGCAAGCTGACCGCAGGCGAAATGCAGGGTGGGTGTTTCACCATCTCTAGCCTGGGCGGTATCGGGACGACTCACTTCGCACCGATTGTGAATGCACCGGAAGTGGCCATTCTGGGCGTCTCCAAGTCTGCTATGGAGCCGGTCTGGAACGGTAAAGAGTTCGTGCCGCGTCTGATGATGCCAATGTCGCTCTCCTTCGACCACCGTGTGATTGACGGTGCAGATGGTGCGCGCTTTATTACCATCATCAACAACATGCTGGCAGACATCCGCCGTATGGTGATGTAATGAAAAAAGGGCGCAGCATGCTGCGCCCTTATCGCTTCAGTAGCAGTTTTGTCGGTTTTTGCACGACTCGACAAAATTGTTGAGACACGGGTCACTCGAACACGCTTTGCAGATTATTAACAATTCTGTAAACTGCTGGCGGTGTAAGCGTCCCGGTGGATGAAGGGCGTTATGAGATCGATTAGCTATAAAAATGACGTCTGACCCGCCGGACAATCAATTAAGAGGTCATGATGAGTACTGAAATTAAAACTCAGGTCGTGGTACTTGGGGCGGGCCCGGCAGGTTACTCTGCAGCCTTTCGTTGCGCTGACTTAGGTCTTGAAACCGTTCTGGTTGAACGTTATTCCACTCTGGGCGGGGTTTGCCTGAACGTGGGATGTATTCCTTCCAAAGCCCTGTTGCACGTTGCCAAAGTGATCGAAGAAGCCAAAGCGCTGGCCGAACACGGCATCGTTTTCGGCGAGCCGAAAACTGACATCGACAAAGTGCGCGTCTGGAAAGAAAAAGTCATCAATCAGCTGACCGGCGGTCTGGCTGGTATGGCTAAAGGCCGTAAAGTGAAAGTGGTTAACGGCCTGGGCAAGTTCACCGGCGCTAACACCCTGGTTGTTGAAGGCGAAAATGGCCCAACCACCATCAACTTCGACAATGCCATCATTGCCGCAGGTTCCCGTCCGATCCAACTGCCATTCATTCCTCATGAAGACCCACGCGTGTGGGACTCTACCGATGCACTGGAACTGAAAACTGTCCCAGAGCGTCTGCTGGTTATGGGCGGCGGCATCATCGGCCTGGAAATGGGCACCGTATACCATGCGTTGGGTTCACAGATTGACGTGGTCGAAATGTTTGACCAGGTGATCCCGGCGGCTGACAAAGACGTGGTGAAAGTCTTCACCAAACGCATCAGCAAGCAATTCAACCTGATGCTGGAAACCAAAGTGACCGCGGTAGAAGCCAAAGAAGACGGCATCTACGTCACTATGGAAGGCAAAAAAGCGCCTGCAGAACCACAGCGTTACGACGCGGTGCTGGTGGCTATCGGCCGTGTGCCGAACGGCAAACTGCTGGAAGCGGGTAAAGCCGGTGTTGAAGTTGACGAACGCGGCTTCATCAACGTCGACAAACAACTGCGCACCAACGTGCCGCACATCTTCGCTATCGGCGACATCGTCGGTCAACCGATGCTGGCGCACAAAGGCGTGCATGAAGGCCACGTTGCCGCTGAAGTTATCGCCGGCATGAAGCACTACTTCGACCCGAAAGTGATCCCATCGATCGCGTACACTGAGCCGGAAGTTGCGTGGGTGGGTCTGACCGAGAAAGAAGCGAAAGAGAAAGGCATCAGCTACGAAACTTCCACCTTCCCGTGGGCAGCTTCTGGCCGTGCTATCGCTTCCGATTGTGCAGACGGCATGACCAAACTGATCTTCGACAAAGAAACACACCGTATCATTGGTGGCGCGATTGTCGGCACCAACGGCGGCGAGCTGCTGGGTGAGATCGGTCTGGCTATCGAGATGGGTTGCGACGCCGAAGACATCGCGCTGACTATCCATGCTCACCCAACCCTGCACGAATCTGTAGGTTTGGCGGCTGAGATCTACGAAGGCAGCATCACCGACTTGCCTAACCCGAAAGCCAAGAAGAAGTAATTCTGCTGGTTTGAACGGTTGATAAGCGGCTCCTGAAAAGGGGCCGTTTTTTTGTGGGCGGGATGCAGTAAAAGGCCGCTCAGTGAGCGGCCAGTAGCTTACTTGTTCTGGAATATCACATTCAGCGTCAGGATGTTGCCGTTAACCGACCAACCCCCTTTGTGCACGCCAAACGCCGATCCCAGTACAATGAGCAGGATAAACATAGAACTCCCTTTCATTGCGCGATCCCTGTGGAACCACGACCACCGCGACTTCACCGGAAAAATCTCGGCGGAACAAGCGCTCGGTAGCGCCTGTATCGCAGTAGTTGCAGCACTGTTCTCAAGCCCGATGACCGGCTGCTAAACCGGCAGAACAGACCCATCGAGAGAGTACCTAAAAATAGCAGTGATAACATTGTTTAGTTGATTTTTTGAACGATGTTGCGCACAATGCTTTGGCTCGGTAGCGCTTGTATCGTTCTTTAACGATGTAAGAAACCCGTGAGGTGCCTGCTAACACCGAACGGAACAAGAGAACCGCCTTTACGGCGGTTTTTTTGTGTCTTCTGCTCCCAACTTTTGATCTTCAAAACCAATAACCATTGTAAATATATGGCTATTGTGTTGTGCTCATCAGGCTAAATCGTATTGCTTACCACGCCCCGGCTGACCTGTGCCGCAGCCGATTACACTGTACTCAACGATTCAGCAAAGATTTAATGTTGCTTTTATGTGAACGAATTAACAACCAATTCAAATCCTGATATGCTGGCTGAGCGGAACCGGGCACTGTAACTTACAGTCCAGGACATCGACAGCAGTGCCCCGTCAGGATCAATGGCATCAACACCGTGCGCTAAACCCGGTTTGAAGAGTTACCCTATGGCTTTCAAGTTGCAGTTAGGCGCCCAGCTCGTTCATCCCCAGGCGCTTACTCAGGTAAGTAACTGGGGTGGACGAGCGCAGGTAACAACACTGCGGCTTGAAAGACGACGGGTATAAACGCCAGGCACAATAAATGACAATGAGAGCGAGGAGAATGTCGTGCTAGAAGAATACCGTAAGCACGTAGCCGAGCGTGCTGCAGAGGGCATCGTCCCTAAGCCGTTAGACGCCACCCAAATGGCAGCGCTGGTTGAATCATTAAAGAATCCGCCAAAAGGCGAAGAAGAATTCCTGTTAGACCTGCTGATTAACCGTGTCCCCCCAGGCGTCGACGAAGCCGCCTATGTTAAAGCAGGTTTCCTGGCGGCCATCGCCAAAGGCGAAGCAACATCTCCCCTGATTACCCCTGAAAAAGCCATTGAACTGTTGGGCACCATGCAGGGCGGCTATAACATTCATCCGCTGATTGACGCGTTGGATAACGAAAAATTGGCTGCGATTGCCGCCAAAGCGCTGTCTCATACGCTGCTGATGTTTGATAACTTCTACGACGTGGAAGAGAAAGCCAAGGCGGGTAACCCACACGCCAAACAGATTATGCAGTCCTGGGCCGATGCCGAGTGGTATCTGTCACGTCCGCAGTTGGCGGAAAAAATCACCGTTACCGTATTCAAAGTCACCGGCGAAACCAATACCGATGATCTGTCACCGGCACCGGATGCCTGGTCGCGCCCGGATATTCCGTTGCACGCCCTGGCGATGCTGAAAAACGAACGTGAAGGCATAGTGCCGGATCAACCGGGCAGTGTTGGCCCGATCAAGCAAATCGAACTGCTGAACAAAAAAGGCTTCCCACTGGCCTACGTCGGTGACGTAGTCGGTACCGGTTCATCCCGTAAGTCCGCCACCAACTCGGTGCTGTGGTTTATGGGCGACGACATCCCGTATGTGCCTAACAAGCGCGGTGGTGGTGTGGTACTGGGCGGTAAAATCGCGCCTATCTTCTTCAACACCATGGAAGATGCCGGCGCATTGCCGATTGAAGTGGACGTGAACGACCTGAACATGGGCGATGTGATCGACGTTTACCCATACAAAGGCGAAGTGCGTAACCATGAAACCGGTGAGCTGATTGCCAACTTCGAACTGAAAACCGATGTGCTGCTCGACGAAGTGCGCGCCGGTGGCCGTATCCCGTTGATCATCGGCCGTGGCCTGACCACCAAGGCGCGTGAAGCGCTGGGCCTGCCGCACAGCGACGTGTTCCGCATTGCCAAAGAAGTGGCGGCCAGCAGCAAAGGCTTCTCGCTGGCGCAGAAAATGGTTGGCCGCGCCTGTGGCGTTGCCGGCGTGCGTCCGGGGGAATACTGCGAGCCGAAGATGACTTCCGTGGGATCTCAGGACACCACCGGCCCGATGACCCGTGACGAGCTGAAAGACTTGGCTTGCCTGGGCTTCTCCGCCGATCTGGTGATGCAGTCGTTCTGTCACACAGCCGCGTACCCGAAACCGGTTGATGTGACCACTCACCATACGCTGCCGGACTTTATCATGAACCGTGGTGGCGTCTCGCTGCGTCCGGGCGATGGCGTTATTCACTCCTGGCTAAACCGTATGCTGCTGCCGGATACCGTGGGTACCGGTGGTGACTCCCACACCCGTTTCCCAATCGGCATTTCCTTCCCGGCGGGTTCAGGCCTGGTCGCCTTTGCTGCCGCCACCGGTGTGATGCCGCTGGATATGCCTGAGTCGGTGCTGGTGCGCTTCAAAGGTAAAATGCAGCCGGGTATCACCTTGCGCGACCTGGTGCATGCCATCCCTTACTACGCTATTCAGCAGGGTTTGCTGACGGTTGAGAAGAAGGGTAAGAAGAACATCTTCTCCGGCCGTATTCTGGAAATCGAAGGTTTGCCGGAGCTGAAAGTTGAGCAGGCATTCGAACTGACCGATGCCTCTGCCGAGCGTTCTGCTGCCGGTTGTACCATCAAACTGGATAAGGCCCCGATCGAAGAGTACCTGAACTCCAACATCGTGTTGCTGAAGTGGATGATCTCCGAAGGTTACGGTGACCGCCGTACGCTGGAGCGTCGCATCCAGGGCATGCAGAAATGGTTGGCGGATCCACAACTGCTGGAAGGCGATGCGGATGCAGAATACGCTGCGGTGATCGAGATCGATCTGGCAGAGATCACTCAGCCAATCTTGTGTGCACCAAACGATCCGGATGACGCACGTCTGCTGTCTGATGTTGCCAACAGCAAGATCGACGAAGTATTCATCGGCTCTTGCATGACCAACATCGGCCACTTCCGTGCCGCCGGTAAGCTGCTGGATCAGCACAAGGGCCAGTTGCCGACCCGTCTGTGGGTTGCTCCGCCAACCAAGATGGATGCAGCTCAGTTGACCGAAGAAGGCTACTACAGCGTATTCGGCAAGAGCGGGGCACGCATCGAGATCCCGGGCTGTTCACTGTGCATGGGTAACCAGGCGCGTGTGGCCGACGGTGCGACGGTAGTTTCCACCTCTACCCGTAACTTCCCGAACCGTTTGGGGACTGGCGCTAACGTCTATCTGGCGTCTGCAGAATTGGCGGCGGTGGCTTCATTGCTGGGCCGTTTGCCAACGCCGGACGAGTACCAGACGTATATGGCACAGGTTGATAAGTCTGCGGCGGATACCTACCGCTATCTGAACTTTGATCAACTGGGTCAGTACACTGAAAAAGCCGACGGCGTGATCTTCCAAACCGCTGTTTAAGTCGCTATATTGCGCAACTGTTTAACGGGAGGCCTTGGCCTCCCGTTTTATTTTTCTCAGTTGCCAACTTTGCGAGCGCTCACTGAGTTAGTCATGAATTAATGTTTACACTAAGAGAAAGGGCTCAGGAGGGCGTGCTATGGATTACGAATTTCTGCGTGACGTGACCGGGCAGGTGATCGTCAGATTTTCGATGGGGCATGAGGTCATTGGCCACTGGATCAACGAAGAACTCAAAGGTGATTTTAACCTGCTGGATCGTATTGAAGCCGGTGCGGCAGAAGTGAAAGGCAGTGAGCGTCAATGGCAATTGGAAGGCCACGAATACACGCTGCTGATGGACGGCGAAGAAGTGATGATCCGTGCCAATCTGCTGGAGTTTGAAGGCGATGAGATGGAGGAGGGGATGAATTATTATGACGAAGAAAGCCTCTCATTCTGCGGCGTCGAAGATTTCCTGCAGGTGCTGAAGGCCTACCGTTCTTTTATGCTGAAATACTGATTGTGCCAGCAAGGGCAGTGAGACTGCCCCTGAACATTAGTTCCTAAGCGTTAAGCGCGGCCAGAAACGAGCGACCGTTGTACGGTGCTTTTGCGTTGAAAAACTCACAAACTGTCGCCCCCACGTCCGAAAGCGTGGTGCGAATCCCCAGTGAACAAGCCGCTTGCCCTGGGCGAAAAATCAACAGGGGAACCTGCTCGCGCGTGTGTTTACTGTGGCCAACGGTAGGATCGTTGCCGTGATCCGCCATGACGACCAGGCAATCGTTTTGATCCATTGCGGAGATAAGTTTTGCCAGTGAGGCGTCGACCAATTGCAGGCGCTCGGCGTAGCGCGCAACGTCCTGCGCATGCCCGGCAAGATCGGTTTCCTGAATATTGGTACAAATAAACGCTGGCCCAGGGCGCTGTAATTCGTCGAGGGTGATATCCAGAATGGTTTGCGAATCAACCAGCTGTTGGTAATTGCGGCCCTGCGGGTTTTCGACAATATCGGCTACCTTCCCCACCAGAACGGTTAAAATGCCTTGCTGGTGTAACTGCTGCGGCACCTGAACGCTGGCATCGACCCCATAGCCCAGATGAATCACCTGGAAGCCACGCAGATAAACCCCGGCTTTCGGGCTGTTGATGCCGATAAACCGGTTATCTTTGGCTTCCACCGCCGCCAGGATTTGTTCACTGCTTTCCAGCAGCCCGCCGTAGGCGATAACCCGACCGACTTCGACCTGGCTGCGTACCACCCGGCCAATTTTTTCAAGTTGTTCGAAGCTGATGGCCGAAAGGTTGCCACAGACATTAAACACCTGGCCTAAATCCGCTTCGAGGTTATCGCCGATGGCGACCGCATCGTTGACCCAAAGCAGATGCAATGCGCTGTTTGGGGCCGGGTAATGCTCGACCTTAAAGCCCTCGGCTTTTAGCGCCTGTTCAACCTTTTCAAGTACGCTGGAGAAGGGCATACGTACAGGAGGAAGCGGGAGAGTTCCCATGATCTCCTGATGTCCCATGAAGGTATCACCTCCCTCGTGCTGCAGCAGCGCGACGCCAAAAGCCGCTGTCTGGCTCTCGTGCATGGCGCTGACGTGAAGACAGGGTTCGGCGATATGCAGCGCATTGATCAAGCCGAGCTTTTCCAGCATCGGGAGTTGCAGATTGGGCAACCGTTGCAAAATATGGCCGCAGGTATTGGCGCCAATGTCCTGCGGACGCACTTCAGGGACATCAATCATGGCACCCACGCCAAAACTATCGATGACCAAAACCACAAACTTATCCATGATGGCTCCTTGTCAGATTGTTACCGAGACTATCAAATACCCCCAACAGTTGAGGGTTACCCGTTTGAATGCCGCTTATCAGCGCGACATCGCTGCGCGTGACAAAAATTTGAGTGCGAAAACACATAATGACCGGGCTGCTGACGGGCCAGCGTCCTGCCAACGGCAGTGTGTAATCGATACTGTCGCTATCTATTGGCAATACGCGGCAGCGCTGCCATTGGCCGTCGAGCACCAGCGCGTTTTGCAGGTGGCCGCGGCGATAGTAGCCGCCGCCATAGCAGAAACTGATGTTGTCCTGGCAATGCGAAATTTCAGAAAGATAGAGCATGGCTATTTTTTCCGGGCCGCTGCCGTACTGATTTGCGGGCTGCGTGCCCGTCAGAGCATGGCCGGGTTCGGTATGGGTCACACCGGCAGCGGCCAGTTTGGGCAGGGTTTCAATGCTGGTTGCCGAAGCGGCATTCATTTGCCGAACTTCAATACCCTGCTGTTCCAGCAGGTTTTTCGCCTTGGCTAACGTGGTGAGATTGGGGGTTGCTTCGGTAGTTTGCCGCTGTTCGTTGAACAGCATGCAGGGGAAGTGGGTAACTCCAATAATTTTAACACCCGCCATCTCGCTGATTTTATTAATCACGTCCGGCAGTTCTGCCAACAAGAAACCTGCCTCCTGGCCCGGATAGACCACGTCGCCGTTATCCTGAACTTTCAGTAGCAGCGACTGCCGGCGATGTTGGCGTAGCGCTGCAGTGGAAATCTCCTGTGCCTTTTCAATGCTATAAACAGTGATGACTTCTGGGCGTTGGGCAATGGCTTCATCAATCATCTTCACGGGCGTTTGCACCAGATGACCAATGTGGGCTATTGGCAAACCCTGCTGCCAAAGTTGACGCGCTTCTTTAAAATCAACGGCGACAATGCCTTGATAGCCCCCTGCCAGTAGCAGCTTGCATAACAGCGGATTACGACCAAACTGTTTACTCATCAGGTACAGCGAAAGGCCCAGTTTTTCCGCGCACTCCTTCAACAACCGGGCATTTTCCAATACCCGATCGACATCAATGACGTAGCAATCCGGCTTGATAGCGCCGCTACGCCAAAAGTGAACAGCGGCATCAATCAGGGCAGGGTTTTGTTTTTCCAGTGCATTTAGAAACATAGGTCCCTCGATGTGTGCTATTAATTCATTTTTTTGAATATTTAAGTCAAGGCCAAAACTTCACACTGTGCTGCTGTCTGTCTGAGCGAGATACAGGCCAAAAACGTTAGCCAATAAGTAGCCGAGTTCAGAATCTGGAACCGCAAATGTGAATAAACTCAGCAGGTCGCTGTTGATTTCCCTGACGTTGGCAAAGACGTTTGATGCTTCGATCTCATCTAATAGCTCTGGATCGATAGCCGGGATGATTTCCCCACGCAGTGCGCGCGTCATGGCGTTTGCCATATGGGTAATCATCATTTCTCCCTGGGTATGGCGTATATTGAATTGCCAATGCTGCTCGAGCCGTTTAACGACCTCGAGCATGCCACTATAAACTTCAGTATCAATGACCTGAGCTTCGTGTAAGATTTGCAGACGAGTTTCCATTTTGCTGTTCCTGAGTTAGTAGCTAGGTTCCCTGGTCCCTTTTTTGACTTCCTGTTGATGCGCTAACAGCCGCTGCAGGTTAACCAGCGACTTGACCAGATGAGGGATCACCCGGTCATCATTACGTACCAGCAGGACGGCTTCGGAAGCTTTAATGCTCACGGGGTAATCATCGAGAGGTTCTTTGGCCAGATTCAGACTGTCGAGATCCTCGGTCACGTTCCACACGGTTGCATCTATTTCTCCCCGCTCAATCCGCGTCAGAGATTCGTTGTAAGGCAGATTAATGCGTTCAATCTCTTGCCCGGCAAAGACCATTTCCGTTAGCAGACGCTGATCGGGTGAGCGTGAGTCCAGGCCAATACGGCGGATGCTCTGTTTTTCACCTTTGCGATAAACCAACTGATGTCCATCAACGTAAGAACCGGCCCCCAACATCATTGCCGCGCTCACTTTGCCATCGCGCAAGTAGCTTTCAGCGGCAAGATGGGAGACGACCGCCATGTCATAAACGCCGTCGATCAGGCATTCAATGCGCACATCGGCACCACGCATATGGGCGTAATAAAGTGGATATCCCTCAAATTGAGCCTTAAGCGCGCTGGCCAATCCTTCATACAGTCGGGTGTAGGGCAGGGGCATGGCGCACACAATATTGCCGATATCCGCTTGTTCCAGCAGGGCCGGATAATTCATGTTGCTAAGCAGGGTGCCATTCCTGCCGCGACGCTCCAGCGTAACGCAAGAGGCGGTTTCCAGGGTCTTCAAGGCGTGCTGTACCACGCCGACCGAGAGATTTAACTCGCTGGACAGCTCATCAATAGTTTTCAGACGCGCACCCGGTGCCAGGCCGAACAGGTAGCGTGCCAGGCTGACTAACGCCAGACCTTCCTTCTTAATAAATGCTTTGCTCATCTTTTTTAATTTTCATTTTTGTGAAGATTTAAATCTTCTATCTTCCGAGCTCATCAGGCAATCGACAAAAAATGATAATGGGAGGGGGATCACATAATGCAGGGGGCAGACGAATAAGGCTTACAGGTTTGGGCGAAAACAGACTGGCAATTAAGCGTAGGGTGCGGCATGCCGCACCCGTTACTTATCACAGATGCGGAATATTGCGGCCGTAATAGATTTCCTGCATCTCTTTCCACAGCAGATCGGTAATCTCTTTACGCTCGGCGGCACTCAGCGCGTCCGGTTTGGCATTAAACAGGTAGTGCTTGAGATCGAAATCCTTCAGCAACATCTTGGTATGGAAGATGTTCTCCTGATAAACATTCACGTCCATCATGTGGTACAGTGCCTTCATATCGTCAGACATAAAGTTCTGGATCGAATTGATCTCATGATCGATGTAATGTTTCACGCCGTTCACATCGCGGGTAAAGCCGCGCACGCGGTAATCCATGGTAACGATGTCGGATTCCAACTGGTGGATCAGGTAATTCAACGCCTTAAGCGGTGAAATCACGCCGCAGGTCGACACTTCGATGTCGGCGCGGAAAGTACATAAACCGCCTTCCGGATGGCTCTCCGGATAGGTGTGAACGCAGATGTGGCTCTTGTCCAGGTGCGCAACCACTGTTTTTGACAGTGGGCCAGGATGTTCTGAGGTATCGACATCGTTCGGATCCACCGGTTCTTCACTGACCAGAATGGTCACGCTGGCACCCTGAGGTTCATAGTCCTGCCGGGCGATATTCAGAATATTGGCGCCAATGATCGAGCAGGTTTCGCTCAGGATCTCGGTCAGGCGATTGGCGTTGTATTGTTCGTCAATGTAGGCGATATAGCCAGCGCGGTCATCCGCGGTTTTGGCGTAACAAATATCGTAAATACAAAAACTCAGGCTCTTGGTCAGATTGTTGAAGCCGTGCAGTTTTAGCTTATGCAATTTGGTCCACCTCCTTTATCTTCTCGCTTAACGTGAAACGTTCAGTGCGTCGAGCAAATACTGCGGCAGAGCAAAGCTGCCCGCGTGAATTGCCGGGTTGTAATAACGACAGTTTAGGCCGCTTTGATGAAAGCGATGTTGCAGCGTTGGCAGATCAAGCTGGCGCAGTGCCGGATCCTGGCTCGCCCATGCGAAGGTCATGATGCCGCCGTAATAGGTCGGGATCGCCGCCTGATAGAAGCTGACGTCGTTGAAGTACTGGCTCAGCCTGGTGTGGCTGTTGACCGCTTCGTCTTGTTGCAGGAAGCACACGCCGTTCTGCGCAACAAAAATGCCGCCGTCGTTCAGGCAGCGGGCGCAGCCTTCGTAGAATGCTGAGGTGAACAGACTTTCGCCGGGGCCGATGGGATCGGTGCAGTCAGAGATAATCACATCGAACTTTTCATCGGTCTGATTAACAAAGTTGACGCCATCGTCGATCACCAGCTTGAAGCGTGGGTCATCGTAAGCACCGGCATTGTGGTTTGGCAGATATTGGCGGCAGAATTCGACCACGCCGGCATCGATCTCAACCATGGTTATCTGCTCTACGCCCTGATGGCGGCTGACTTCGCGCAGCATGGCGCCGTCGCCACCACCGATGATCAGCACCTTCTTCGCCTGGCCGTGGGCCAGCAGCGGTACGTGGGTCATCATTTCGTGATAAATGAATTCATCGCGCTCGGTGGTTTGCACCACGCCGTCGAGCGCCATCACGCGCCCCAGAACCGGGTTTTCAAAAATCACCAAATCCTGATGCTCGGTCTTCTCACGATACAGCACGTTCTCTACCGAGAAGTACTGGCCGAAGTTGGCATGCAGTGTTTCATACCAAATTTCTTTCTGGGTCATGTGCGGGAACTCCGTAATAACAGCCATGAAAAATTGGCGCAACATCATAGCTAACTCTGCCTGGTGATGCACGGCTGAATTTCAAACAGAGGTAGCGCAAGGCGGGGGATTAGTTGGCGTAAGCCAGCAGGCTAAGCGAGTCGCGTGCCAGGGATTTGCACTTGTTAGGGGTAGGGATGGCGATCCCGCTGAGATCGCGATAGCTGTCTTCACCCAGCGCCTTCATATTAAAACTATTATAGTTGCTCAGATCCCAACGGTTTTGCTGAGCGAAATAAACGATGGCGCGTTTGATTTGAGCATTGGGCAAGTCGTTATAACCACAGTCATTTTTCAAATAAATAAAGACTGCCGTCAGATCGGCCAGATCTTCCGCTTCAGACTCATTCAGCGCCAGACTGGCGTTGGAGAACCCCAGCATGGTGAGCAACAGCACCAGTAACGTTGTTTTTTTCATCATGAAAATAGACCTGTTTATTGTCCACAGACGTTATCACACTTGCCTGTAAAGGCACCAAATTTTATTACCTGCAGGTAACATAACCGGCAGCAAAGGCTTGACCTTCCGCTAAGGGGAAGGTTTAGGCTGGCGGGGATAAATTAATAACCATACTCTTTCAAGTTGCAGTGCAACTTGTGCCGCATTAAGTGCCGATCACTGAAAAAGGGAGTCAGCGATGTTACGCCGTGATTTTATCAAACTGACCGCTGCGCTGGGCGCGGCAAGTGCTTTACCCTTGTGGAGTCGGGGCGTGTGGGCCGCCGAGCTGCCGGCGTTGTCGATCCCGCCGTTACTGATGCCGGACGCACAAGGGAACCTTGCGCTGGCGCTGCAAACCGGTGAAATGAACTGGCTGCCGGGCAAGGCGACCCAAACCTGGGGTGTGAATGGGGCGCTGTTGGGGCCGGCGGTACGGCTGCAGCGCGGTAAACCGGTAACGGTGGATATCCGCAATGGCTTGCCGGAGGCCAGTACCGTCCATTGGCATGGTCTGGAAATCCCGGGTGACGTCGATGGTGGCCCGCAGGCACTGATTCAGCCAGGCACCACGCGCAGAGTGCAGTTCACGGTCGAACAGCCTGCTGCCACCTGCTGGTTCCATCCGCACACCCACGGCAAGACGGGTCACCAGGTGATGATGGGTTTGGCCGGTCTGGTGCTGTTGGAAGACGACGAGAGCAGCAAGCTGCCGTTGCCGAAAACCTGGGGACAGGATGATATCCCGGTGATCCTGCAGGACAAACGGCTGGGCAAAGATGCACAGATTGAATACCAACTGGATGTAATGAGTGCTGCGGTAGGCTGGTTTGGTGACCGCATGTTCACCAACGGCGCTCAATATCCACGGCATGTTGCACCGCGTGGTTGGTTACGCCTGCGTTTTCTCAACGGTTGCAATGCGCGTTCACTGAATCTGGCGACCAGCGATAACCGTCCGTTCTACGTGATCGCCAGTGACGGCGGTTTTCTGGCCGAACCGGTCAAGCTGACCGAACTGCCGGTGCTGATGGGCGAACGCTTTGAAGTGTTGGTGGATGCCTCCGACGGCAAACCTTTCGACATCGTCACGCTGCCGGTTAAACAGATGGGGATGACGCTGGCACCGTTCGACCAGCCGCTGCCGGTATTGCATATTCAGCCTTCGCTGGCGCAGGGCATTAAAACCATGCCGGACAGCCTGGTCAAACTGCCGGCATTACCGGCGGCGAATGGGCTGCAGGAGCGCTGGCTGCAACTGATGATGAACCCGCAGTTGGATAAGCTGGGTATGCAGGCGTTGATGGACCGCTACGGACATCAGGCCATGGCCGGTATGAGCATGGATCACGGCGGTGCGGGTAGCGGTGGTGATGACATGGCCGGCATGAAAGGCATGGATCATGGCAATATGAAGGGGATGGACCACGGCAACATGAAAGGGATGGATCAGGGTGCCAAGCCGTTCGACTTTAGCCATGCCAATATGATCAATGGCAAGGCCTTCGACATGACCAAGCCGATGTTTGAGGCCAAGCGCGGCAAATACGAAAAATGGACCATTTCGGGTGAGGGCGACATGATGCTGCATCCGTTCCATATTCACGGCACCCAGTTCCGCATCCTGTCGGAAAATGGCAAACCCCCGGCGGCTCACCGCAGCGGCTGGAAAGACACGGTACGTGTCGAAGGTTGGCGCAGTGAAGTGCTGGTGCGTTTTGATCACCTGGCTAACAGCGATCATGCGTATATGGCCCATTGTCACCTGTTGGAACATGAAGATACCGGCATGATGTTGGGCTTTACCGTAACCGATTGATCGACCCATGCCGGAAAAACTGGCGGCGCACTCGCGTCGCCAGCGCTTGGTTTGACCGTAGGAAATGACTATACTGTTTAAAATTTCAGCTAAGGAGGGAGGCGTAATGCCGACAAAATTGGACCCTATTGTCTCAGAGTTTGAAACTCAAGAGCAGGCTGACAGCTATGACCGTTGGTTTCGCAGCCAGGTTGAGGCAGCAATCAATAGTCGTGCGCCTTTGATTCCTCATGATGAAGTCATGGCTGGGGCCCGCAAGATTATCGAAGAAGCTAAAGCCAAAAGAAAATCAGCCTGATGTTGACCGTCAAATGGACTGACGAGGCCAAAACGGGGTTATATACCCTTATCGCTTTTATCGCGGAGCAGAATCCCGTTGCCGCTGAGTCGCTGATGCAGCGTATAGAAGAGTCGGTCATTCCAGTAACTGAACATCCTTATTTGTTCCGATCTGGCCGCGTGGCAGGAACTCGTGAAATAGTGGTACACCCAAATTACATCGTGATTTATCGCGTATTAGCGGAGCATATCGAGGTACTAAGTGTGCTTCATGCCCGTCAGGAATACCCTCGAGCTATATCCTAAACTTAGTCGGTACGCAGTTCCGGTAGAATAACCAGGTGGTGCACTCGCGTCGCCACCGGCTTCAGGCTATGCTAAACTCTGCGCCCTTCTTCCGGCAACTGACCTGAAAACCTATGAAGCACACTGTAGAAGTAATGATTTCCGAGCAGGAAGTTAAGACCCGTATCGCCGAACTTGGCCGCCAGATCACCGAAGATTACCGCGATAGCGGCAGTGATATGGTGCTGGTCGGTCTGCTGCGCGGCTCCTTTATGTTCATGGCCGATCTGTGTCGCACCATTGAAGTGCCGCATGAGGTCGACTTTATGACCGCCTCCAGCTACGGCAGCGGCATGTCCACCACCCGTGACGTGAAAATCCTCAAGGATTTGGATGAAGACATCCGTGGCAAAGACGTGCTGATCGTCGAAGACATCATCGACTCCGGCAATACGCTGAATAAAGTGCGTGAAATTCTGGCACTGCGCGGGCCGAAATCACTGGCGATTTGCACCCTGCTGGACAAGCCTGAACGTCGTGAAGTCGAAGTGCCGGTGGAGTACGTGGGCTTCCCGATCCCGGACGAGTTCGTGGTGGGTTACGGTATCGACTACGCTCAGCGTTATCGCCATTTGCCGTACGTCGGTAAAGTAGTGCTGCTGGACGAGTAAACTGCGGTGGGCGCGGTTTGCCGCGCCCCTGACAGGATTAAATACCCTTATCCTGCTGCAAGGTGGCCATTGCCTTGCGATAACCCATCTCCAGGCTCTCGCGGCTGGTGGCGGCCACTTCAAGATCGCGCAGGCGTCCGTCCTGAATGCCGTATACCCAACCGTGAATCATCACTTTCTGGCCACGTTTCCATGCTGACTGCATGATAGTTGAATGACCCAGGTTGTAGACCTGCTCAATCACGTTGATCTCACAGAGGACGTCGAGGCGTTGTTCCGGCTCCAGTTCACCCAACAGTGAGCTGTGCTTGTACCACAGGTCACGGATGTGCAGCAGCCAGTTGTTGATCAGCCCCAGTTCCGGATTCTCAACCGCGGCTTCTACGCCACCGCAGCCCAGGTGACCACAGATAATGATATGCTCAACTTCCAGTACGTCGACGGCGTACTGTACCACCGACAGGCAGTTTAAATCGGTGTGAATCACCAGGTTGGCCACGTTACGGTGAACAAAGAGTTCACCCGGCTCCAGCCCGGTCAGTCTTTCCGCGGGAACGCGGCTGTCTGAGCAACCTATCCATAAAAAGCGAGGCTTTTGCGCCTGGGCTAAACGTTCAAAAAAGTCCGGGTCTTCCTTGCTGATATTAGCTGACCAGGTATGGTTATTAGCGATAAGCTTTTCGATTTCTTTCATGGAAGTTATAGGCCTGTAACGGACAGATTGCGTTGGGGTAATATAGGACAAGCGTCACAATTTGGAAATCGGAACAATTACGCGAGAGGGTATTCAGCCACTTTTTACACAGTAAGGCGGGATGGAACCTGAATTTTCCGCACGGATTTGCCTCAGTGAAAACGCTGCTGATGATAACATCACCTTCATTACAAGACGCAGCAGCATACTCATCGTCACAAGGTACTTTTTAACTTATGAATTATGCACTGGAAATAGCGCAGCTAACCAAGACTTACGCCGGTGGCGTCAAGGCATTGCGCGGGATTGACCTGAACGTCGAGGCGGGGGATTTCTACGCTTTGCTGGGGCCTAACGGCGCCGGAAAATCCACGACCATCGGCATTATCAGCTCGCTGGTCAATAAGACGTCCGGCAGCGTGAGGGTGTTCGGCTACGACATCGATAAAGACATCGTCAACGCCAAACGCCAACTCGGGCTGGTGCCGCAGGAATTCAACTTTAACCCGTTCGAAACCGTGATGCAGATTGTGGTCAATCAGGCTGGCTACTATGGCGTGACCCGCCGTGAGGCACTGGTGCGGGCGGAAAAATACCTGACCCAGCTGGATCTGTGGGGCAAGCGCGACGAACGCGCCCGCATGTTATCTGGCGGGATGAAGCGCCGACTGATGATCGCTCGTGCATTGATGCATCAGCCAAAATTGCTGATCCTCGACGAACCGACCGCCGGGGTAGATATCGAGCTGCGCCGCTCGATGTGGGGCTTCCTGAAAGAGCTTAATGCTCAGGGCACCACTATCATTCTCACCACCCACTATCTGGAAGAGGCAGAAATGCTGTGCCGCAATATCGGCATTATCCAGAACGGTGAGCTGGTGGAAAACACCTCGATGAAAGGCCTGTTGGCCAAGCTGAAGTCTGAAACCTTCATCCTCGATCTGGCGGCGAAAAGCCCGTTGCCGAAGCTGGACGGTTACCGCCATCGCCTGACGGACACCTCAACGCTGGAAGTGGAAGTGATGCGTGAGCAGGGCCTGAATGGTCTGTTTGCCCAGCTTAGTGCGCAAGGTGTTCAGGTACTGAGCATGCGTAACAAGGCCAACCGGCTGGAAGAGCTGTTTGTCACCCTGGTTAACGGTAATGGAGAAAAAGCATGATGCGTTTGTATTGGGTGGCCTTGCAGAGCATCTGGGCCAAAGAGATCAACCGTTTTGCCCGTATCTGGATCCAGACGCTGGTGCCGCCGGTGATCACCATGACGCTGTATTTCATCATCTTCGGCAACCTGATTGGTTCACGTATCGGTGAAATGCACGGTTTTGATTACATGCAGTTTATCGTCCCCGGTCTGATTATGATGGCGGTGATCACCAACTCGTATGCCAATGTGGCATCATCGTTCTTCAGCGCCAAATTCCAGCGCAATATCGAAGAGTTGCTGGTGGCGCCGGTACCGACGCACGTGGTGATTGCCGGTTACGTCGGTGGTGGCGTAGCGCGCGGTATTTGCGTTGGCGTGCTGGTGACCGTGATTTCGCTGTTCTTCGTACCGTTGCAGGTGCATGCCTGGTGGGTGATTGTCGCCACGCTGCTGCTGACGGCGATTTTGTTCTCCCTGGCGGGGCTGATCAATGCGGTGTTTGCCACCACCTTTGACGACATCAGCCTGATCCCGACCTTCGTGCTGACGCCGCTGACCTATCTGGGCGGGGTGTTTTACTCGCTGACGCTGCTGCCGCCGTTCTGGCAGGCGGTGTCCAAACTGAACCCGATCGTCTACATGATCAGCGGATTCCGCTATGGCTTCCTGGGCATCAGCGACGTGCCGTTGACGCTGACCATGACGGTGCTGGTGGCGTTTATTGCGGTGTTCTACCTGCTGTCCTGGTACCTGATTGAGCGCGGCCGCGGTCTGCGTACCTGATTAACCAACGTCCCCGGATATCGCGTACGGGGACGCTTTTCTTGACCTGAAGCAAGCCGCCTGTAAATCAATAGCATTGCTCAAATAACCCCTTTCTCCCCGCTGTTCAAATCATGCTATGCTGGCGCTCCACATTTTCTCCATTTTGTTATATGCCCTATGCATTTCAAGTTGCGGCTAGAAAGGCGACGGGTATTACGCACTCGTAAGCAGAACATAACCATGCGGTCTACACACAAGATAGCGGCTGGGTTACTCGGCATTCTGTTGTCACTTGTCGCCCCGGCAAGCCTGGCAAATTTGCTGTCGGAAGACAGTGCCGTTAAATCCGAATATATGGAAGCACAACGCGACAGTGAGGTTTATTCGCTGATTGGCGAGCATGTCATTCCTGTCGGTGAAGTGAAGCAGGGGCAACTGATCCAGGTGTTCCCGGCGGATGCGGAATATTACGAGTTCAAATTCGGCCACGGTACCGGTTTTATTGATAAAGACGACGTGCGTGAACTTAAGAAATCACGCAAGGTGAAAGACGATCTGGGGGAACTGAATAAACCGCTAACCAACCAGAATCTGATCACTCAGAAGGCGATCAACGTCTATACCGATGCGGATAACACCAGCGACGTGTTTGGCATGCTGGAAGAAAACTTGCGCTACCCGATCATCGGCAAGCTGAAAGATCGGCTCAACAATACCTGGTATGAGATTAATATTGGCGATCGCCTGGGTTATGTCAGTGAGTTGGACTGCGAGATTGACAGCGGTATACCGATACTGACCTATCATCATCTGCTGAAAAACGAAGAGAACAAGCGCTTCCGCCATACCTCGACGACCACCTCTGACGTGGCGTTCAGTAACCAGATGACCTACCTGAAGCAGGCGGGCTACGACACCATTTCCCTGTATCAGTTGGAAGCCTACCTGAAAAACCAGATCAACCTGCCGGGCAGGGCGGTGGTGCTGACGTTTGATGACGGGCTGAAATCGGTCTATCGCTACGCTTACCCGGTATTGAAGAACTACGGTTTCCGCGCCACGGCGTTTATTATTTCTTCGCGCATCAAGCGCCACCCGCAGAAGTGGAACCCTGACTCGCTCCAGTTTATGAGTGTTTCCGAACTCAAGCAGATCCAGGATGTGTTTGACGTGCAATCGCATACCCATTTCCTGCACCGTACCGACGGTAATCGTCAACCGATCCTGCTGAGTCGCTCGTTGCACAATATTGAATTCGATTTTGAGCACTCACGCCGCGCGCTGTCACAGTTTAATCCGCATGTGCTGTACCTGTCCTATCCGTTCGGTGGTTACAACCTGCGGGCGATACAGGCCGCGAAGGACGCCGGTTTCCATATGGCGGTGACCACGGTGCAGGGCAAAGTGAAACCGGGGGATAACCCCTATACGCTGAAACGGCTGTATATTTTGCGCACCGACTCGATTCAGACCATGGCGGACAGAATCGCCAACAAGCCTGGAACGCTGGTGGTGCAATAGCAGGAAGGAACGGGCGCCGACAGCGCCCGTTTTTACTTTTACGCGACCTGAACCGGCACGGCTTTCGCCTTGCGCTGCAGGTGGTTGTCACCCTCGAAGTAGCCAACTTTCGGGCGGTGTTGGCGGGCATCGGCATCGCTCATCTGTACGTAGGAGCAGATGATCAGTTTATCGCCTACGCAGGCGCAGCGTGCTGCCGCACCATTGACCGAAATAATGCGCGAACCGCGTTCGGCGGCGATGGCATAGGTCGAGAAACGCTGACCGTTATCAACGTTATAAATATCGATAGCTTCATATTCCAGAATGCCTGCGGCCTCCAGAAAGTCCTGATCGATGGCGCAGGAGCCTTCATAGTGCAAGTCGGCCTGAGTCACTTTCACCCGATGCAGCTTGCCTTGCAGCATAGTACGTATCATAACTTTACCTAACTAAGTATCAGCCTTCACAGGCGATTGAGGTGGCATTTATACCCTTCGTCTTTCAAGCTGCAGCGTTGTTGGCTACTTACGCTCACCCCAGTCACTTACTTGAGTAAGCTCCTGGGGATTCCCGTACTTGCCGCCTAGCTGCAACTCGAAATCCATTAGGGTAGATTTTTTATTATTTTCCCGGTAACAACGGTACCAAATATGCAAAAACCTACAGAGTCAGGTCAACCTGCTGGTTGTCGATCAACCGTGCTTTGCCCAACCAGGCGGCCATTAACACCACGGCACGTTGGCTTTCAACGCCCAGTGGTTGCAGGCTGTCGGCGTCGCGGATAAACAACTCGTCCGGGGTGAAACCGGCGTTGCGCAGGTGCTCTGCGGTTTGCTCCAGCAGTTCGTCGACGTGGCGTTCACCGTTACTGAGCTGTTCAGCCAGCGCATTCATGATTTTGCTGAGCTGCGGCGCGATTTTCCGCTCTTCGGCGGTCAGATAACCGTTGCGCGAACTGAGCGCCAGGCCATCTTTGGCGCGTACGGTCGGTACGCCGATTATGTCGATGTCGTAACCCATATCCGCCACCATCTTGCGGATCAGCGCCAGTTGCTGGTAGTCCTTCTCGCCAAAACAGGCCAGATCCGGTTGCACCAGATTGAACAGCTTGCTGACAATGGTGGCGACGCCGCGGTAGTGGCCCGGACGGCTGGCGCCTTCCAGCATGGTGGAGATGCCTGGTACGTCGACATAGGTTTGCTGTTCCAGCCCCTGCGGATAGACATCGGCCGGGGCCGGTGCGAACACCAGTTCAACGCCGCGGCGGGTTAGTTTTTCGCTGTCTTCCTGAAGGGTGCGTGGGTAACTGGCCAGATCTTCAGGGCGTTCGAATTGCATCGGATTGACGAAAATACTGACGATCACGATATCGGCACGCGCGCGGGCTTCATCGATAAGCCGCATATGACCTTCGTGCAGGTTACCCATGGTAGGCACCAGCGCGATGCGTTTCCCATCCTGACGCCAGCGGCGGATCTGCTGACGCAACAGCGGCAGGGTTTCGATAATTACCATTCCATAACTCCTAACGCGGACACTTTAGTTGAAAGAGTGCTCTTCAGCGGGGTAAATGCCTTGCTCTACGTCCTGAATATATTGTTGCACCGCCGAGCGGATATCGCCGCTCTGTGCCAGGAAGTTTTTAGCGAATTTTGGCGTGTGGCCACCGGTAATGCCGAAGGCGTCGTGCATCACCAGGATTTGACCATCGGTGACGTTACCGGCACCAATGCCGATCACCGGAATGGTCAGGGCTTCGGTGACCTTGCGCGCCAGTTCGGTCGGTACGCACTCCAGCACCAGCAGTTGGATACCGGCCAGTTCCAGATTTTTTGCATCTTCCAACAGTTGCTTGGCAGCGAGTTCATCGCGGCCCTGCACCTTGTATCCACCGAATACGTTGACAGACTGCGGCGTCAGGCCGAGGTGGCCGCAGACCGGCACTGCGCGTTCGGTGAGTGTTTTCACCGTTTCACACAGCCAACTGCCGCCTTCCAGCTTCACCATATTGGCACCGGCTCGCATCAGCTCGGCGGCATTGGTGCAGGCCAACTGCGGGGTGGCATAGCTCATAAAGGGCAGGTCGGCCAACAGCAGGCAAGCCGGAGCACCCCGGCGCACGGCTCGGGTATGATAGGCAATGTCGGCGACGGTGACCGGTAACGTGGAGTCGTGGCCCTGCAGCGTCATGCCCAGTGAATCGCCCACCAGCAGCACTTTAACGCCTTGCTCTTCAAACAGTTTGGCAAAGCTGGCATCGTAGGCGGTGAGGGAAGCAAATTTGCGTTGTTCCTGCTTCCACTGGTGCAAATGGGTCACGGTGGTGGGTTTCATCACTACGTCTCCTGAATAGAGCCGCGCGGCGTACGCAGGGCCCTGGCTGCAAAAAAGTGCTGTCATTCTACTGTAACCCTAACGGGGTGGGTAGCGCAGATCATAATGCTTAAGCGGTTCTTAAGAACCTTGTGGTGTAATGGGCAGTAATGGCTAAAAAAGGACGCACATGCGAATTCTGCTGATAGAAGATGACAAGTTAATCGGTGACGGCATCAAGGCCGGGCTGACCAAACTCGGTTTTAATCTGGACTGGTTTACCGATGGACTGGTCGGCAAAAATGCGCTGGAAAGCGCGCCTTACGATGCGGTGATCCTCGACTTGAGCCTGCCGGGCCTCGATGGGCTGGATCTGTTGCGCCAGTGGCGGCAGGCCGGCCATGACGTACCGGTGCTGATCCTGACTGCGCGTGATGCCCTGGAGCAACGGGTCAGCGGCCTGCAAAGCGGTGCCGATGACTATCTGTGCAAACCTTTTGCCCTGACGGAGGTCGCGGCGCGCCTGCAGGCGTTAATCCGCCGTCGTCACGGCCAACTGATGCCGCAACTGGTGCATGGCAATGTGGTGTTCGATACCGCCACCCGTAGCGTGAGCTGCAACGGTGAGCCGGTCACGCTGACCCCGCGTGAATTGGCGGTGCTTGAGCTGTTTTTGCATAACAAGGGACGGGTATTGGCGCGGCCGCTAATCCAGGAAAAACTGTACAACTGGGACGACGAAGTCAGCAGCAACGCGGTGGAGGTGCATATCCATCATCTGCGGCGCAAGCTGGGTAATGGGTTTATCCGCACCATTCACGGCGTGGGTTATACGCTGGGGGACAACGCGTGAAACATCTTAGTCTGCGGTTGAGATTGATCCTGATTTTCAGCCTGCTGGCGTTATTAACCTGGTGTGCTGCCAGCCTGGTGGCGTGGAAGATGAGCCGCAACACCATCAACGAGGTCTTTGATACCCAGCAGATGCTGTTCGCCAAACGACTGGCAACCGCCAACCTGGGCGATCTGTTAGCAGACGAGAGCGTGCGCAGCCTGCCGAAAACCAAAAAACTGGTGCATCACGGCAAGCGTGGCGAGCAGGATGATGATGCGCTGGCGTTCGCCATCTTCGACCGCAACGGCAAGATGCTGCTCAACGACGGGGAGAACGGTGCGGATTTCCGTTTTGATGGCGACCGCGAAGGTTTCACCGACGGAGAACGCAAGGGCGATGACGACAGTTGGCGGCTGCTGTGGCTGACCAGCCCGGACGGTCGTTATCGCATCGTGGTGGGGCAGGAGTGGGATTATCGCCGGGATATGGCACTGGGCATGGTGACCGGGCAACTGGTGCCGTGGCTGGTGACGCTGCCGATGCTGATGCTGCTGATTGCGCTGATGGTCGGGCGGGAGCTGCGGCCATTGCGCAGCGTCGCCGCCGGGCTGCGTAAACGCGCACCGGACGATGCCACGCCACTGGATGCCGGCCAGGTACCGACCGAAGTCAGGCCATTGGTCGATGCGCTTAACGCGTTATTTACCCGCATGAATGTGCTGTTGGTACGTGAACGGCGTTTTACTTCTGACGCCGCCCATGAACTGCGCAGCCCGTTGGCGGCGCTGCGGGTGCAAACGGAAGTGGTACAACTGGCTGGTGATGACGAGCAGATGCGCGAGCATGCACTGGACAATCTGACGGTAGGTATTGATCGTGCCACCCGGTTGGTGGATCAATTGCTGACGCTGTCGCGGCTGGACTCCCTGTCAGATCTAGCCGATCTGGAAGCCGTCTGCTGGGACAAACTGGTGCCGATGACACTGGCGGAACAGGATCGCCATGCTCACGCAGCCGGTGTCGCGCTGCGTTATGAACAACAGGGCACACCGCCACCGATACAGGGGCAGGCATTGCTGCTGTCGCTGTTGGTGCGCAATCTGGTGGATAACGCGGTGCGTTACACCCCTGCGGGTGGTACGGTCACGGTGAGGCTGACAGAGCACCTGCTGACGGTCGAAGACAATGGCCCGGGAGTGACGACGGAACATTTGGCGCGGTTGGGGGAGCGTTTTTATCGTCCGCCGGGTCAGGAGCAAACGGGGAGCGGGCTGGGATTATCGATTGTGCAGCGTATCGCCGGTTTACACGGATTAGGTGTCAGCTTTACCAATCGGCCTGAAGGGGGCTTTGTTGCTCAGGTAGCGCTGTAGGGCGCTCTGTATATCCTGCGCCGACTCAGGCTTTATGCTTGGGCTTATGCCAGAGTTCCATGCCGTTTTGCGGTACGCGCTTCAGGCAGCTGGCCAGCGATTCGCCGTCCGGGAAGACTAACTCGGGGGCGATTTCCGCCAGCGGGTAGAGCATGAATTCACGCTCTTTCAGGCCGTAATGCGGTACCGTCAGGCGATCGGTATGAATCACCTGTTCGCCATACAGCATGATATCCAGATCCAGGGTGCGTGGGCCCCAGCGCTCATCTTTGCGCACGCGGCCCTGATTGCGTTCAATCGCCTGGGTGTGATCGAGTAACTGTTCGGCGGGCAGCAAGGTATCGAGTGCGACCACCGCATTGAGAAAGTCCGGCTGGTTCTGCGGCCCCAGCGGCTTGGTGCGGTAAAACGAAGAACAAACGATCAACCGGGTGCGCGGGAGATGCTCCAGCGCTTCCAGTGCGGCTTTCACCTGCTGTAGCGGGTGCGCCAGGTTGCTGCCCAGCGCGATATAAACGCGGATCATTATTCTCCTTCTTTACGCGGCGTCCGACGGCGAGGGCGACGCTGACGCGCACGGCGCGGTGCCGGATCGTCACCCAAAGTACTCAACATGGTTTTCTGTCGTGCCGGTGTGGCTTCCTGGAACTCGCCCCACCATTCGGTCAGACGCAGCATTTCCTGGTTTTCTTCTACTTCGGCACGCAGCGCCAGCAAATCGTAAGCGGCGCGGAATTTCGGATGTTCCATCAGCTTGTGTGCGCGCTTGCCCTGACGGCGAGACAGACGCAACTGCAACTGCCAGATATCGCGAACCAGCGTGGTGATGCGTTTCGGGATGGCCAGCGAACGACACTGCTCGTCCAATACATCATTCATTGCCAGCGCGAAGGCGTCGTAGTACGCCAGCCCACTTTCCTGCGCCAGTTTCTGCGCATGTTCCAGCAGCGGATACCAAAGCATAGCAGCAAACAGGAACGCCGGATTGACGCGCATGTCGTTTTGCAGACGGTAGTCGGTGTTCTTCAGCACCTGCGCCAGAATACGCTCCATTGGCGTGTCCTGACTTGGTGTGAAGTGACGTGCAATCTGTGGGAACAGCGGCTGGAACAGCTGGTATTCACAGAGTTTCAGATAGGTCGGATAACCGTAGCCTGCCTGCAGCAGCTTGAGTGATTCCTCAAACAGACGCGCCGGCGGGATCTCATGCAGCAAGGACGCCAGGCGCGGGATTGGCTCGGCGGTTTCATCGCTGATGGTCATGTCCAGCTTGGCGGCAAAGCGCACCGCGCGCAGCATACGCACCGGGTCTTCACGGTAGCGGGTTTCCGGATCACCAATCAGGCGGATCACGCCCTGTTTGAGATCGCGCAGGCCATCGACGTAATCACGCAGGGTGAAGTCCGCTACACCGTAATACAGGCTGTTGATGGTGAAGTCGCGACGCTGGGCATCTTCTTCGATCGAACCGAAGATGTTGTCGCGCAGCAGCATGCCGTTTTGGGCCTGCTGGGAAGAATTTTTGTCAGATTCCGGCGTTTGCTGCTCGTGGTGACCACGGAAGGTGGCAACCTCAATGATTTCCGGCCCGAACATCACGTGGGCCAGGCGGAAGCGGCGACCAACCAGACGGCAGTTGCGGAACAGCTTGCGCACTTGCTCCGGCGTCGCGTTGGTGGTGATGTCGAAATCTTTCGGTTTTTTGCCCAGCAACAGGTCACGTACGCCGCCACCGACCAGATAGGCTTCGAAGCCGGACTTGTTCAGGCGATACAGTACCTTCAGCGCATTCTCACTGATGTCTTTACGTGAGATTGAGTGCTGGTCGCGGGGGATCACGGTCATTGAGCCGTTTCCCTCTGCGGCAGGAAAAGGTGGGCGTTTACGCGGTGCCGGCCGGCGGGCAGGGCTTTCTCTGCCGCGATCGACGGAACGTCGCTGCGGCGCGGCCGGCTGTTCCGCCACCACGCTTTCTTCGCGGACTACGTTTTTATCGCTGACCGGCGCATCATCGCGCGGCTGCTTGTCATCGCGGATTAGCACCTTACGGCAGAAATTGGCTACTCGGGTAAAAATGGTACACCTCGATAGTGTCTGATAAAAATGGCGCTAACAAAAAATAGCGGCTAATCATAGCTCACCATGGCTCTTTTGAGAATGCCGATGTGTTTTCGCCCAGGGAAATAGCCTCCCGGTGCGGCACATCGTCCAGCTTCCAGTGAGCGACTGCCCAGCTCAATAATAACGACAGGTCAAGATCTTGCCAGCTTTCCGGCAGCGGTTGACGCAGAAATTTCAGCGCGGCCACCAGTGTCGGGCGTGGATCGCCGTCGGGGAGGGCGGGCGCATGGTTTTGCTTCGACAGTTTGCTGCCGTTCGCGCCCAGCGCCAGCGGCAGATGCACATAGGTGGGCACTGGCGCCTGCAACTGATGGTACAGCGCTATCTGGCGTACCGTGGGTTCGATCAGGTCGGCACCGCGCACGATTTCGGTAACGCCCTGAAAATGGTCATCCACCACCACTGCCAGATTATAGGCGAACAGCCCATCGCGACGGCGGATGATAAAGTCTTCCCGTGCCAGTGCCGGGTCGGCCTGCAACTCGCCCTGCAGACGGTCATGAAAGGCGTAAACCGGGGTGGACTGACGTAAGCGAATGGCGGCGCCCTGAGGGTCAAGATTCAAATGACGACAGTGGCCGTCATACAGACCGCCAAGCTGCTGGATACGGCTGCGGGTGCAGTTGCAGTAATAGCTCAGCCCCTGCTGATGCAGTTGATCCAGAGTAGCGCGGTAGGCTTCATGACGTTGGGATTGATAGATAACCTGGCCGTCCCAGAGGAGACCATAGTGTTCCAGAGCGGATAAGATACGATCGGCCGCACCGGCGACTTCGCGCGGGGGATCGATATCTTCAATGCGAACCAGCCACTGCCCGTGATGGGCACGAGCCTGGAGGTAGCTTCCCAGAGCGGCAATCAGCGAACCGAAATGCAGGCTTCCGGAAGGCGATGGGGCAAAGCGCCCCACATAGTGTCTTTCTTGCATATCAGAGGGGAAACATTCCCTTTTCTCTGTGCGGCGCACGCAGAACGCACGCCGCAGCGGTAACAACTGTATTAGCCTGCCATCTGCTTTTCGCGGATTTCGGCCAAAGTCTTGCAGTCGATGCACAAATCAGCAGTCGGACGCGCTTCAAGGCGACGAATGCCGATCTCCACGCCGCAGGATTCGCAGTAGCCGAAATCTTCGTCTTCTACTTTCTTCAGCGTTTTCTCGATCTTTTTAATCAGTTTGCGCTCGCGGTCGCGGTTACGCAGTTCAAGACTGAACTCTTCTTCCTGAGTGGCACGGTCGGCCGGATCAGGGAAGTTAGCTGCCTCTTCCTGCATATGAGATACAGTACGGTCCACTTCATCCCTGAGCTGGTTGCGCCATGCTTCAAGAATGCGCTTGAAATGCGACAACTGGGCGTCGTTCATGTACTCTTCGCCCGGCTTCTCTTGGTACGGCTCCACCCCAGCGATGGCGAGAATGCTCAAGGACGAGGTTTTACGGGTTTGCCCTTCTTGCATGTTGCTTCTCCTACATACATACGCACTATCGAATCCCCAATGCGGGGGAAAAACAGGCCGCTATAAATAACAGATGGGAAGTAGGTTGGCAATTATTCCTGTCACCTGCTTGACAATGGTGTGAAGGGAGGCGTATTTGGCGACGCGTTAACCGGTTGTCGAATTATTTGTGCCCGGCCAGCGCTAATCGATAAAAAACGGTAACTTATCGCAAAGATATATACCGTCAGGTGATAATTTAGCCCCATAACAAACCACTTCTACACCCAACTGCTGAACCTGTGCCAACAGTGTCGCATAACGCTCATCTATATGATGTGCCGGTGCGACCTGCTCAATACCGCTATGTAACACAGCAAAGAACAATACCGCCCGTTGCCCGCTTTCAACCACGCTTAGCAACTCACGTAAGTGCTTCTGTCCTCTGAGCGTTACCGCATCAGGGAAGTAACCACGTTGTTGTTGCAATAATGTGACTGACTTAACTTCAATATAGCAGTTAGCGCGATCTTCTGCCTGTAATAACAAATCGATACGGCTGTTCTCACCGCCATATTTTACTTCGCTGCTGATTTTACTGTAACCGGATAATTCATTGATTAGATTCTGTTCGATTGCCTCGCGTACCAGGGTGTTGGCACGCAGGGTGTTCACGCAGATCCAGTCCCCCTGTTGGGTATGTGTCAGCTCCCAGCTGTGGGCATATTTGCGCTTGGGGTTATCCGAGGTGGAATACCAGACGGTATCGCCGGGCGTGGCACAGCCGGTCATGGCACCGGTATTGGCGCAGTGCAGGGTGAAGGTTTCCCCTTCCGGGGTGACGACGTCCGCCAGAAAGCGTTTGTAACGTTTAATCAGCGTGGCGTGACGCAACGGTGGCGAAAAAATCATGGCGTTTCCTGACGGGCTAAAGACCATTGCTCAAGCATCTGATAACGCGTGCGGCCGTTTTCAAACACTGACTGGTACAGGGCAAATTCGTTAGCGCTGAAGTTCCAGCCCGGCGTAGCGGGCGGCACGGCGACCGGCTGCGTAGCACTGCGCAGCAGGGTGATATGCGGATGAAACGGCATCGGGCTTTGATAGCAGCCGCTGCGGGCCGCTTGCGACCGCAAAAGTTCTGCCAACTGTAACAGCCCACGTGGCGCACGGCGGGTGCCGAGCCAGACCACGCCGGGGCGCGGCCAGTGGCCGAGGTCATCGAGCACCATGCTGAAGCCGGGCTGGCTAATACGGGCGGCCAGTTTTTTCAACGCGGATTCTTTTTGCGCCGAGACGTCGCCAAGAAAGGCCAGCGTCAGATGCAAATTGGCTGCCGCGACCGGCCGGCCGACTTCCGGTGCGAAGGCTTCGGCGCGCCAGCGGATCACCTGTTGCTGCAGCGCATCAGGCAAGGTCAGGGCGAAAAACAGGCGGCGCGAGCTGGACATAGGTTCCCGGCAAGTAATGAAAGGCGGAGTCTAATGCTACAATGTGCGCCGTCCAATGTTAACCACTACGGAGAGTTCTGTGTCTTCACTGCCCGTCAGCGCGGTTCTTGATCAATTACTCACTGCGCTGCAATCCGCCCCGCAGGTCTTGCTGCATGCGCCGACTGGTGCCGGTAAATCCACCTGGCTGCCATTGCAGATCTTGGCCAAAGCCGGGTTGCCGGGGCGCATTATCATGCTCGAACCGCGGCGATTGGCGGCGAAAAACGTGGCTTACAGGTTGGCGCAGCAACTGGGAGAAGAGCCAGGCCAGACGGTGGGTTACCGCATGCGCGCCGAAAGCAAAAGCGGGCCCAATACCCGGTTAGAGGTGGTTACCGAAGGTATTCTTACCCGTATGCTGCAGCAGGACGCCGAACTGCAGGACGTCTCGCTGGTGATCCTCGACGAATTCCATGAGCGTAGCCTGCAGGCCGATCTGGCATTGGCGCTGCTGCTGGACGTTCAGCAGGGGCTGCGTGACGATCTAAAGCTGCTGATCATGTCGGCGACGCTGGATAACGCCCGCCTGTCGCAGTTGCTGCCGCAGGCCCCGGTGGTGGTGTCTGAAGGCCGCAGTTTCCCGGTTGAACGCCAGTATCAGCCGTTGGCCAGCCATCAGCGGCTGGAGGACGGCGTGGCCGCGGCGGTAAAACGCCTGCTGTCGGAACAGACAGGATCGCTGTTGCTGTTCCTGCCGGGCGTAGCGGAAATCAACCGGGTGCAGGAGCGCTTGAACGGTGAGGTGGCGGCCGATACCGATCTATGCCCGCTGTACGGTGCCTTGCCGTTGGCACAACAGCAAAAAGCGATTCAACCGGCCCCCGCCGGGCGACGCAAAGTGGTGCTGGCGACCAACATCGCCGAAACCAGCCTGACCATCGAAGGTATCCGGCTGGTGGTAGACAGCGGTCTGGAGCGAGTGGCGCGTTATGACGTGCGTAACGGCCTCACGCGGTTGGTCACACAGCGTATCAGCCAGGCGTCAATGATCCAGCGCGCCGGTCGTGCCGGGCGTCTGGAGCCGGGCATCTGCTGGCATCTGTTGGCCAAAGAGCAGGCAGAACGGGCGGTAGAGCACGCCGAGCCGGAAATCCTGCAAAGCGATCTGGCCGGTTTTTGGCTGGAGTTGCTGCAATGGGGGTGCCATGACGTCGGGCAACTGACCTGGCTCGACAGGCCGCCGGAGACGGCGCTGGCGGCAGCCCGCAGGCTGTTGCAGCGGTTGGGGGCCACTGATGACGGCGATAAGCTCACCTCGCGCGGTCGGCAGATGGCCAAACTGGGCTGTGAGCCACGGCTGGCGGCGATGCTGACCCACGGCGCGGATCTCGGAGCCGATGGGCTGGCAACGGCCGCCGCGCTGGCTGCGTTACTGGAAGAGCCACCGCGCAGTGGACAAATGGATATCGGCTATTGGCTGAGTCGCCCACAGCCGAACTGGCAACGCCGTGCCACCCAGCTAGCCCGACGTTTGCCGGTGAAGACCGGGCAGGTTGATGTCGAGTTGGCAGCGCGCCTGCTGGCTTTAGCCTTTACTGACCGCATTGCTCAACGGCGCGGTCAGGATGGCCGTTACCTGCTGGCCAACGGCATGGGCGCGGCGATGAATCAGGACGAGGCGTTATCGCGTGCGCCATGGCTGATCGCCCCCAGTCTGTTACAGGGGCATAACAGCCCTGATGCCCGTATCCTGCTGGCGCTGCCGGTGGAGATTGAGGCGCTGGCGGCACAGTTACCGGCGATGATTTCCCAGCAAACTGCGGTGGAGTGGGATGAAGAAAAAGGCACGCTGCGCGCCTGGAAACGCCAGCAGATTGGTCGCCTGACGCTGCGTGCGCAGCCGTTGGCCAAACCGGCTGCTGAAGAGCTGCAACTGGCGCTGCTCAATTGGGTGCGTGCCCAGGGGGTAGCGGTGCTCAACTGGGACACCGCCGCCGAACAGTTGCGCCTGCGCCTGCAGTGCGCACAGAACTGGCTGCCGGAGGCTGACTGGCCACCGGTCGACGATGAGTCGTTGCTGGCCTCACTGGAGCAGTGGCTGTTGCCGTCGCTGAGTGGTGTCCGTGACATGCGCGGGCTGAAACAGGTGAATATCGCCGAGGCGCTGGCGCGGTTACTGAATTGGCAGCAAAAGCAGCGACTGGATAATGCGTTACCCACTCATTACACTGTGCCGACCGGCAGCAGGTTGCCGATCCGCTATGATGCCGGCAAACCCCCGGCGCTGGCGGTGCGTTTACAGGAAGTGTTTGGCGAACAACGCAGTCCGATGCTGGCCGAAGGTCGCATCCCGGTGGTGCTTGAGTTACTCTCACCGGCGCACCGGCCGTTGCAAATCACCGGCGATCTGGCGGCGTTCTGGCAGGGCGCTTACCGGGAAGTGCAAAAAGAGATGAAAGGGCGTTACCCGAAGCACGTGTGGCCGGACGACCCGGCAAATACCGCCCCCACGCGGCGCACGAAAAAATATCAGTAATTGACTGCTCCCCGCTCTGAAGGACGGGGATTCCCACTTCAACGAGCCGAACCTAAGCCGCGTGATGCGATTCAGGATTTACAGGTTCTCCGTGGGCTAACACTGCCAGCCCGGCAGCTTTGATATTTCTGGCCGCGTTTATGTCACGATCATGGGCTACTCCGCACTCAGAGCACGTCCATTTACGAACATCAAGGGACATTTTTTTCATGGTGAAGCCGCAACAGCTACAGCGTTTGGATGAAGGAAAATACGGGTCGATAGCGACAACGCTACGGCCTGCCCATTCTCCTTTGTACTGCAGCTGGCGAACCAGTTCGCCCCAGCCAGCGTCGGCTATCGCCTTAGACAGCTTCGGGTTGCGGATCATGTTTTTCACCTTGAGGGATTCGACGCAAACAACTTGGTTTTCGTTGATCAGTTTGCGGGACAACTTGTGCAAGTTATCCATCCGGCAATCGGCGATTTTCGCGTGGAGTCGAGCGACCTTTAAACGGGCTTTGGTGCGGTTCTTTGAGCCTTTTTTCTTTCTGCTCAACCCGCGCTGTTGCAACGCCAATCGCTTCGCATATTTAGCCGTGTGGCGGGGATTGCCGGTTTTGAATCCGGTGTCGGTGACGAACACATCTTTTAAGCCAACATCAATGCCGACAGTGTTAGCCGTAACAGGCATTGATACAGGTTCAAACTCACACAGACAGGAAACGAAGTACCTGCCAGCGGCATCTCTGGAAAGGGTAACGGTTGACGGCGCAGAAGGTAATTCACGGCTCCAGCAAACGTCCAGCGGTGACGTGCTCTTTGCCATGTATAACTTGCCGTCACGGTATTTAAATGCGCTCGCAGTGAACTCAGCCGACTGCTTGTGCCGTTTGCTTTTGAAGACCGGATATGCGGCGCGTCCGGCAAAGAAGTTTGCAAAGGCTGTTTGTTGGTGGCGCAGAGACTGCTGGAGGGGAACGCAGGAAACCTCGCCCAGCCAAACGTATTCAGGCTCTTTTTTGAGCGCAGTAAGGCGAGCGTTGGCCTGCAGATAACCGATTTTTTCCTTTCGCTCGTCGTACGCATCGGTACGCCAGCGGAGGATGGAATTATAGACGAAACGCACACAGCCGAATGTCTGAGCTAAAAGCTCAGCCTGTTCTGCTGTTGGGTAAAACCGGTATTTATATGCCCGCTTCATGTACACACTTTAAAGGAGAATATGTGGGATGCAAAATACAGTTAGCCGGAAAACCGCCTCCTTTCTTCCCCGGCCTGAAGGTCGAGGTTTCCCGGAGGCATTCTGATGAATTCAGATGTTTCTTCTGTTCAGCGGCGTCACGCCACGACAGATTAAGCGACTTATAATGGCCGGCAGTGCCGCCAAGTCTGGAGATTAACAGCAATGGCTGGGGATGACCGCGAGCCCATTGGGCGCAAAGGGAAACAACCAAAACGCACCGCGTCGCGCAAGCCGCCGCGCCGTCGTCGAGATGACGATTACGATGATTACGAGGAAGACGAGTACCAGGATGAAGATGATGATGATGAAGACGAGGAAGAACGCATGCCGCGTAAGGTAAAAGCGACTCCGCCGCGTAAAAAACGCCGCTGGCTCGGCTTGCTGATCAAACTGATTCTGGTGGTTGCCGTGCTGTTGGCAATCTACGGCGTTTATCTGGATTCGCAGATCCGCAGCCGTATTGACGGCAAGGTCTGGCAGTTGCCGGCGGCGGTGTATGGCCGCATGGTCAACCTGGAACCGGGTATGCCGTACAGCAAAAAGGAAATGGTCGATTTGCTGGAGGGCATGCAATACCGCCAGGTGAGTCGCATGACCCGTCCGGGGGAATTTACCGTACAGGCCAACAGCATTGAGATGCTGCGTCGTCCGTTTGATTTCCCGGACGGTAAAGAGGGCCAGATCCACGCCCGCCTGGATTTCCAGAACAACCGCCTGGCGAAAATCGAGAACATGGAAAACCAGCGCAGTTTCGGGTTTTTCCGTCTCGATCCGCGTCTGATCACCATGTTGCAGTCACCGAACGGTGAACAACGTCTGTTCGTGCCACGTGCCGGTTTCCCGGATCTGCTGGTGGATACCTTGATCGCCACCGAAGACCGTCATTTCTATGAACATGACGGTATCAGCCCATACTCCATCGGCCGTGCGGTGCTGGCTAACCTGACCGCCGGACGTGCGGTGCAGGGCGGCAGTACTCTGACGCAGCAGCTGGTGAAAAACCTGTTCCTGACCAACGAGCGTTCGCTGTGGCGTAAGGCTAACGAAGCCTACATGGCGTTGTTGGTGGATTACCGTTACAGCAAGGATCGTATCCTTGAGCTGTATCTGAACGAGGTTTACCTCGGCCAGAGCGGCAACGATCAAATCCGCGGTTTCCCGCTGGCCAGCCTGTATTACTTCGGCCGCCCGGTGGATGAACTGAGTCTGGATCAGCAGGCGCTGCTGGTGGGCATGGTCAAAGGGGCGTCGCTGTATAATCCTTGGCGTAACCCGAAACTGGCGCTGGAACGCCGTAACCTGGTCCTGAAACTGTTGCAGAACCAGGGCGTTATCGATGCCGAACTGTATAACATGCTCAGCGCCAGGCCGTTGGGCGTGCAGCCGAAAGGTGGGGTGATCACACCGCAGCCGGCATTTATGCAGATGGTGCGTCAGGAACTGCAAGCCAAGCTGGGCGACAAGGTTAACGATCTGTCCGGGGTGAAAATCTTCACCACGCTGGATCCGGTTTCACAGGATGCGGCGGAAAAAGCGGTCGAAGACGGTATTCCGGCATTGAGGGCGGCTCGTCACGTTCAGGATCTGGAAGCGGCGATGGTGATTGTCGATCGTTTCAGCGGTGAAGTCCGCGCGATGGTCGGCGGTGCCAACCCGCAGTTCGCCGGGTTTAACCGTGCGATGCAGGCGCGTCGTTTGGTCGGTTCACTGGCCAAGCCACCTACTTACCTGACTGCGCTTTCCGAGCCGGATAAATACCGCCTCAACACCTGGCTAGCGGACCAGCCATTGACGCTGAAATTGTCGAACGGCAGCGTCTGGCAGCCAAACAACTATGACCGCAAATTCCGTGGGCAGGTGATGCTGGTGGACGGGTTGGCCTTCTCGCTCAACGTCCCGACGGTGAATCTGGGCATGGCGGTTGGGCTGGATCAAATCAGTGCCACACTGCAACGTCTGGGCATTCCGAAAGCGGAAATCAATCCGGTACCTTCCATGCTGCTCGGGGCCATTGGCCTGACGCCGATGGAAGTGGCACAGGAATACCAGACCATCGCCGGTGGCGGTAATCGTGCGACGTTGTCAGCGGTGCGCTCGGTAATAGCCGAAGACGGCTCAGTGCTGTACCAGAGCTTCCCGCAGGCGGAACGCGTGGTGCCGGCGCAGGCGGCTTACCTGACCTTGTACGCCATGCAACAGGGTGTCGCACGCGGGACTTCTCGCTCGTTGTCGGTGAAATTCCCCAACTACAATCTGGCGGCAAAAACCGGGACTACCAACGATCTGCGCGACAGCTGGTTTGCCGGTATCGACGGTAAAGAAGTGGCTATCGCCTGGGTAGGCCGTGATAACAACGGCCCGGCCAAACTGACCGGTGCCAACGGTGCGCTGACCTTGTATCGCCGCTATCTGGAAAACCAGACGCCGCTGCCGCTGATGCTGCAGCCGCCGGAAGGTATTAACCAGATGGGCATCGACTCAGGCGGTAACTTTGTCTGTGGCGGTGGCGGGCGTACCATTCCGGTGTGGACCGACAATCCGCAAGGGCTGTGTCAGGCAAGCCAGGCGGCTCAGCAACAGCAACAAGAGCAGCAGCAACAACAGCAGCAGCAACAGGCTGCGGGTGAGCAAAAAGATGCTGACGGTGTTGCCGGTTGGATCAAGGACATGTTTGGCAAGTAAGCGGCTAATCATGTAAAGCGCTTAGGCGAAAAGTTTTTCTTTGTTATTAAGCCCGTAACTTTCTGTTGCGGGCTTTTTTGTTTCTCTGCGTAATTTATTTCCATCCGGTTAATGGGGCTAAGCGGCTAATCACACACCAATTTACCGGCTGAATTCGACTTGCAGTTTAATTTGGCTTCTGCATAAAATGCGTCGCTTATAATAATTATTATCGTTTACATTCGTCATTAAATAATTTACCAGAGAAACCACTTATGCCGACCAAGCGTCTTCCATCTTCCGCGGCCAAGCAGGGCCGCACTCACGTCAGTGGGCTAGCGATAACTATCGCTGCCGCACTGGGTACGCTGGCAATGCCGGTATTTTCCGCCGACGGTAAGGAAGAAACGCTTACCGTAGTCGGCAGCAGCCAACCGCAGCAGGAAAGCGCCTGGGGGCCGGTCGGCACCTATGCGGCCAAGCACAGCGCTACCGGGACCAAGACCGATACGCCAATTGAAAAGACCCCGCAGTCGGTTTCCGTGGTAACACGTGAAGAGATGGATATGCGTCAGCCAGAGACGGTGAAAAGTGCGCTGGCTTATTCGCCGGGCGTGATGGTGGGCAACCGTGGTGCCTCTACCGCCTACGACGCTGTGAACATTCGCGGTTTTAGTTCGGTGGGTACCAATATGTACCTGGACGGCCTGAAACTGCAGGACGATAACTACTCCATTTACCAGATTGACCCTTACTTCCTGGAACGTGCTGAAGTGTTGCGTGGGCCTTCTTCGGTACTCTATGGCAAGAGCAACCCGGGCGGTGTCGTCGCTCTGGTCAGCAAACGTCCAACGACTGAAACCCTGCGTGAAGTTCAGTTTAAAATGGGTACCGACAACCTGTTCCAGACCGGCTTCGACTTTGGCGGTGCAGTGGATGATGACGGTGTTTATTCTTACCGTTTGACCGGCTTGGCGCGTGATGAAGATCAGCAGCAGGTGGGTGAAAAGAGCAAGCGCTATGCTATCGCGCCTTCTTTCAGTTGGCGGCCGGATGATCGTACTTCTCTGACTTTCCTCAGTAGTTTCCAGGATGATCCTGACCTGGGCTTCTATGGCTGGCTGCCGAAAGAGGGCACGGTGCAAAATGGTATCAACGGCAAGTTGCCAACCAGTTTCAACGACGGTGAACCGGGTTATAACAACATCTCGCGTAAGCAACAGATGGTGGGTTATGCCTTCGAGCATGGTTTTGACGATGTGTGGACGGTGCGCCAAAACCTGCGCTACTCAAAAATGGACCTTGATTACCGTTCCATTTATGGTCAGGGCATCAGCTCGACTAACCCGGCAGAACTGACGCGTGGTGTGATGAACTCGAAAGAGCATTTGTCGAGCTTTGCGGTAGATACCCAGGCTCAGGCAAAATTTGCCACCGGCCTGGTTGATCATACCTTGCTGATGGGGGTGGACTACATGCGCATGCGTAACGACGTCGTCTATCAGTACGGCACCGCTTCCCCGCTGAATGTCGTGGCACCCCAGTACGGCAACCAAAGTTACACCATTACTGGTGGTGCAAGTCAGGTCAATCGTCAGGAGCAAACCGGGCTTTACGTACAGGACCAGGCCGAGTGGAACAACTGGGTGCTGACCATGGGGGGGCGCTATGACTGGAGCGATACCAACAGCACCAACCGTTTGAACCAGAATTCGGTCTCCAGGCAAAAAGACAACGAGTTCACCGGTCGGGCCGGCTTGAATTATGTCTTTGAAAACGGCATTGCGCCTTATGTCAGCTACAGTGAATCCTTTGAGCCGACTTCAGGCACCGACTTCAGTGGTAACACCTTCGCCGCCTCCAAGGGCAAACAGTATGAAGCCGGTGTGAAGTTTGCGCCGAAAGATCGTCCTATTACTGCCAGCATGGCTATCTATCAGTTGACCAAAACCAACAACAAGGTGGCGGATCCAGATCCAGAACATAAATTCGCCAGTATCCAGGGCGGAGAGATCCGTTCCCGCGGGGTCGAGCTGGAAGCCAAAGCCGCGTTGTCGGCCAATATTAACCTGCTGGGTTCCTATACCTACACGGATGCCGAGTACTCCAAAGACACCACACAGCAGGGCAACACTCCTGCCGCGATCCCAAAACATATGGCCTCGGTGTGGGCGGATTACACCTTCCATGAAACCGCACTCAGCGGTTTGACACTGGGTTCCGGTGTTCGCTATGTCGGCTCCAGCTATGGCGATGAAGCCAATACCTTTAAAGTGAAAGACTACACCGTGGTTGATGTGGCAATAAAATACGATCTGGCGCGTTTCAATCTGCCGGGTTCCTCGATTGGCATCAACGTGAACAACCTGTTTGATAAAGAATACGTCTCTAGCTGCTTTACCACCTATGGCTGCTATTGGGGCGCAGAACGTCAGGTGGTCGCCACCGCAACCTTCCGTTTCTAACCGGATCACCGGGGCGGCGCTATGCCGCTCCGGACAAAGTAGGGCCTATGCAGGATAAACACCCCAATCACGACGCCACTTTTACGTTAGACAGCGCCAGCTTCGCCGTTCCCGGGCGAGTGCTGTTGCAGCCACTGTCGCTGACCTTTCCCGTGGGAAAAGTCTGTGGGCTGATCGGCCATAACGGCTCCGGCAAATCCACCTTGTTAAAGATCCTGGGTCGTCACCAGAACCCGTCTACCGGCAATGCGCGGCTTAATCAACAGCCACTGAGCCAATGGGACAGCAAAGCCTTTGCGCGACAGGTCGCCTATCTGCCTCAGCAACTGCCCGCCGCAGAAGGCATGACGGTACGCGAACTGGTAGCGATTGGCCGCTACCCCTGGCATGGCGCGTTGGGCCGTTTTGGCGCTAACGATCGTCAGCAGGTGGAAGAGGCGATTGCGCTGGTGGGTTTGAAGCCCTTCGCCAACCGACTGGTGGACAGCCTGTCCGGCGGGGAACGACAACGCGCCTGGCTGGCGATGATGGTGGCGCAAGACAGCCGTTGTCTGCTGTTGGACGAACCCACCTCGGCACTGGATATTGCTCATCAGGTTGAGGTGCTGGCACTGATCCAGCAACTGAGCCGGCAACGTGGCCTGACGGTGATTGCAGTGCTGCATGATATCAATATGGCGGCGCGCTACTGTGACCATCTGGTGGCGTTACGTGGCGGCGAGATGATCGCCCAGGGCAGCCCATTGGATCTGATGCAGGGCGAGGTGCTGGAACAAATTTACGGTATTCCTATGGGAACGCTGCCACATCCAAGCGGCGGTGCGCCGGTGAGTTTTGTCTACTGATGCCTGATTCCTCGGATTTCCACCATGATGCCGTTCGCCGTCGCCTGTTAACGGCTATGGCGCTATCACCTTTGCTGTTTTCTTTGCCGGGACAAGCCACTGCAACGTCGCCAGACCTAACGCGCATTGTGGCGCTGGAATGGCTACCGATTGAGCTATTGCTGGCATTGGGCGTCACGCCTTTGGCGGTCGCTGACATCCATAACTACAACTTGTGGGTGGAAGAGCCAAAGTTGCCTGCGTCGGTGATTGATGTCGGCCAGCGCACCGAACCTAACCTCGAACTGTTGCAGCAACTTCAGCCATCGCTGATGTTGCTGTCGAAGGGCTATGGCCCCACGCCGCAAAAGCTGGAGCCTATAGCTCCCTCAATGAGCTTTAGCTTCAACGACGGTAGCGGCAAGCCGCTGACGGTGGCCAAACAGTCACTGCAAGCCTTGGCGCAGCGGTTGGGGCTGGAGACTCGCGCGGTGCAGCATTTGGCCGAGTTTGACCGCTTTATTCAGGATGCGCGGCAGCGTCTGCATTCATACACAGCACAGCCATTGCTGATGTTTTCATTGATCGACACTCGCCATGCGCTGGTCATTGGTCAGAAAAGCCTGTTCCAGGAAGTGATGGATCAGCTTGGCATCGTCAATGCCTGGAAAGGGGAAACCAACTTCTGGGGCACGGCAGTGGTGGGGATTGAACGTCTGGCGATGGTGAAAAGTGCGCGGGCGATTTATCTCGACCACGGTAATCAGGAAATGTTGAAGAAAGTCAGTTCCACCCCGTTATGGCAGGCATTGCCGTTCGTGCGGCAGAATCAATTGCGCCAGGTACCGGCGGTGTGGTTCTACGGGGCGACGCTGTCGGCAATGCGCTTTTGTCATCTGCTGGAGCAGGCGCAGGAGAGTTATTCATGAGCGCGCGTATCCGTGCATTCCCGCTGACATTGGTACTGCTGTTGGCGTTGGCGGCTGGCGGCCTGACGCTCTACAATCTATTGCAACAACTGCCCTGGGCATTGTGGGGGCAGGCGCTGATGGCGCCGAACATCGACGACGTGCAGCAAATGCTGTTCCACTACAGCTTGTTGCCGCGGCTGTCGGTCTCCCTGCTGGCCGGTGCCGGGCTGGGATTGGTCGGCGTGTTGTTCCAGCAGGTATTGCGCAATCCACTGGCGGAACCGGCGACGCTCGGCGTGTCTGCCGGGGCGCAACTAGGGCTGACTGTCGCCACGTTGTGGATGTTGCCTGGCGGTGAGCTGACTCGCCAGTTGGCTGCTATGGTGGGGGCGGTAGTGGTCGGTGGGCTGGTGTTCGGTGTGGCCTGGGGCAAACGTATGTCGCCGGTGACGCTGATCCTGGCCGGGCTGGTGCTGGGGTTGTATTGCGGCGCGGTCAACAGCTTGCTGGCGTTGTTCAATTACGATCAACTGCAAGGGGTGTTCCTCTGGAGCACCGGGGCACTGAATCAACAAGACTGGAGCAACGTACAATTTATTCTGCCGCGCCTATTGGTGGCCGGGCTGCTGGCGGTGCTGCTGCTGCGCCCGTTGACGCTGCTGGGGCTGGATGATGGCGTGGCACGCAACCTGGGGTTGGGCCTGTCGATGGCGCGTTTCTGCGCGCTGGCGGTGGCGATTATCTTCAGCGCCATGTTGGTGAATGCCGTTGGCGTGATTGGTTTTATCGGTCTGTTTGCCCCGTTGATGGCGAAAATGTTGGGGGCTCGCCGGTTGGCGCACCGCATGCTGCTGGCTCCGCTGTTGGGAGCACTGCTGCTGTGGTTAACCGACCAGGTGATGATCTGGCTGACGCAGGTATGGCGCGAAGTCCCGACCGGTGCGGCTACCTCGTTGTTTGGTGCGCCGCTGCTGTTGTGGCTATTGCCGCGCCTGCGCAGTGCTTCTACGCCGCCGCCGATGAATCTGGGCGATAAGGTGCCGGCCGAACGAGGTCATCTGCTGGTGTGGGTGGCGCTGGCGGGGGCCGTGTTATTAGCGGGGCTGACTGTGGCTCTGGCGTTGGGGCAAAACGCGACCGGCTGGCACTGGAGCCAGGGGGCCGAGCTGGATTCATTGCTGCCGTGGCGCTGGCCTCGGGTGTTGTCGGCACTGGCTGCGGGCATGATGCTGGCGGTGGCCGGGACGTTAATCCAAAAATTGACCGGTAACCCGATGGCCAGCCCGGAAGTCCTGGGCATTAGCTCAGGGGCTGCTTTCGGTGTGGTGATGATGCTGCTGGTGGTACCGGGTGATGCCTTTGTCTGGTTGCTGCCGGCCGGGAGCCTGGGGGCCGCCGGGACCTTGCTGGTGATCATGGTGGCTGCCGGGCGGGGGGGGTTCTCGACCGAACGCATGCTGCTGGCTGGTATAGCACTCAGTACGGCGTTTACCACCACCATTTTCCTGCTGCTGGCCAGCGGCGATCCGCGTACCGGCGGGCTGTTGACCTGGATTTCCGGCTCCACCTATTCGGTGACGCCGGAACAGGCGGTGCGCACGGCGGTCATTGCGGTTGCGTTGATTGCGTTGGCGCCGCTGTGTCGTCGTTGGCTCAGCATCCTGCCGCTCGGCAGTGCCACCGCCCGTTCGGTGGGTATTGCTCTGACGCCGGTGCGACTGAGCATTCTGCTGCTGGCTGCCACGCTGACGGCCATGGCAACGCTGACCGTCGGGCCACTGAGCTTTATCGGCCTGATGGCGCCCCATATGGCACGGATGTTGGGTTTCCGCCGGGCGTTACCGCAGATGGTGATTGCCGCGCTGCTGGGGGGGCTGTTGATGGTGTTTGCCGACTGGTGCGGACGCATGGTGATGTTCCCGTACCAAATTCCCGCCGGGCTGCTGGCGACCTTTATCGGCGCGCCGTATTTCGTTTACCTGTTGCGCAAGCAAACTTCGTAACCGACGCTGCATCCTCGTTTTTGCCCTCAAAGGCCCAGCATTGCTGGGCCTTTATCTTTTTGTTTTTTCAATCTGTTGCAGCGCTTTGCGCAACGCTGTGCAGAAACGGAATTTAGCGCGGAAAGGGGCGCTGGATCCCGGAGGGCGATGAATATACTGCGGGTGGGAGCCCCTCTCTTGTTGAGAGGCAAGGAAAGAGGCATCCCTACACTCAAGTTACCTCGGTGTACATAGTACATCTTGTGGTGTACTGTGTACCTCAACATGGAGAGGGTACCAGTGAGTCATGCGCTAGTATTTATTGAGACCCCAATGTTTACCTGGCAGGTCAAGCAAATCGCCACTGATGATGAGCTAAAAGACCTCCAGAGAGAACTTATCGAATCGCCAGGTAAAGGCGAGCTGATACAAAAAACCGGTGGCCTGCGAAAAATCAGGATGGCAACAGGATCCCAGGGGAAAAGCGGCAGCGCCAGGGTGATTTACTTTCTGGCGACCGAAGAGGTTATTTATCTGGTGATGGCCTACCCGAAAAGTATTAAAGACAGCCTGACCGATACGGAAAAGTCAGAGCTGAAAAAATTGACGAGACTGCTGAAAGATGGGGTATGACATGAGCTTTTTTGACGATATGAAAACGTCTTTGGAAGAAGCTGTCGCCATTAAGAAAGGGGTTAAGGCCCCTGCCAATGTTACTCGTTATGCTATCGCAGATGTGAGGGCGATCCGGGCGCAGCTTAATGTTTCTCAGAGTGAAATGGCCAAGGCATTGGGTACCAGCGTCGATACCATTAAAAGTTGGGAAACCAAGAGACGTAATCCAACAGGTCTGGCGGCAAAGGTGTTGGCGGCCATCCAGGCTAACCCTGAATTCTTCCGCGAACTGGCCGCACATTAGATCTTTGTACGGTTTGTTACTTGCTTGCCGCTTTCACTTTGGCTGAGGTTATTGTGTTTTCAGTCTGTTGCAGCGCTTTGCGCAACGCTGCGCACAAACGGAATTTAGTGCGGAAAGGGGCGCCGAAGCCAAGGGATAGGTGAATATACTGCGTGCGGGTGCTCTGGATCTTTCGTCCTGAGCATACGCAAGGGATAGAAAGAGAAAAGCCCCGTGTCGATATACATCAACCCGAGGCCAACTCTAACGCCAGAGAACGTTAGGTTAGCTTCTTACCTGCCGAGAGGCAAGGAAAAGGAGGTCAAAAATGCAGCAAGGACGGATAGTTCCAAGGCTGATGATTATCTGCATGACGCTGATTGCGCTTATGTGGATCACCCGCGGTTCGCTATGCGAATTGCGCATCAAGCTGGGCGACACGGAAGTTGCAGCCATTCTGGCTTACGAATCCAAAGGGTAAGGCAACCCAACGGCGGGGGCGTTGCTCCCGCCGTTGGTTGTTTGTGCGTTGATCCATGAGCACCCATCTCATAAAAACAAAACGGCGAGCACCTGGCTCGCCGTTTTCACATTTGATACCTGGGCTTATTTCAGGCCGGCGGCATCGCGCAGCAGGGCTGCCTTGTCGGTTGCTTCCCAAGGGAAGTGCTCACGACCGAAGTGACCGTAGGCAGCGGTTTCGCGGTAGATCGGTTGCAGCAGATCCATCATCTGGATCAGGCCGTATGGACGCAGATCGAAGAACTCGCGCACCAGCAGAGTCAGCTGCTCGGTAGGGATCTTCTCGGTACCGAAGGTTTCCACCATGATGGAGGTCGGTTCTGCTACGCCGATAGCGTAGGAAACCTGGATCTCACAGCGGTCAGCCAGGCCGGCAGCAACGATGTTTTTTGCTACGTAGCGCGCCGCGTAGGCTGCGGAACGGTCAACCTTGGACGGATCCTTACCGGAGAATGCACCGCCGCCGTGACGAGCCATGCCGCCGTAGGTATCAACGATGATTTTACGTCCGGTCAGACCACAGTCGCCCATTGGGCCACCGATCACGAAACGGCCGGTTGGGTTGATGTGATATTTGGTGGCGGCGCTCAGCCATTCGGTAGGCAGCACTGGCTTGATGATCTCTTCCATCACCGCTTCTTGCAGGTCTTTCAGAGAAATATCTTCGGAATGTTGAGTGGACAGCACTACCGCGTCGATACCGACGATTTTACCCTCGTCGTACTGGAAGGTGACCTGGCTTTTTGCATCCGGACGCAACCACGGCAGAGTGCCGTTCTTGCGCACTTCGGCCTGGCGCTGTACCAGACGGTGTGCGTAGGTCACCGGTGCAGGCATCAGCACTTCGGTTTCGTTGGTGGCATAGCCAAACATCAGGCCCTGATCGCCGGCACCCTGTTCCAGCGGATCGGTACGGTCAACACCCTGATTGATATCCGGGGATTGCTTACCGATGGCGCTCAATACGGCACAAGAGTTGGCGTCAAAACCCATATCCGAGTGCACATAACCGATTTCGCGCACAGTTTTACGGGTGATCTCTTCGATATCGACCCAGGCGCTGGTGGTGATTTCACCGCCAACCAGCACCATACCGGTTTTCACGTAGGTTTCGCAGGCTACGCGTGCTTTAGGATCCTGTTCCAGGATGGCGTCGAGAACGGCATCGGAGATTTGGTCGGCAATTTTGTCAGGATGACCTTCGGAGACGGACTCGGATGTGAAAAGGTGTTTAGCCATTGTGTTCTTTACCTTGCATAAGACGGGTTAGAAATTACTGCACAGCGCTGGAGATCCGGCATCGAAGCGAAGGGTCTTCCGCTGACGGCGCGAGATATGTCCTGCAACGCCCCTCAGGCAAAGCCGTTAAGCAGTTTCTTCGTTAATCAGTATAGATGGATTAACATCTGGACGTCTATTTTAGGTCAGGCCTTGGCCGGATTGCCAGTATTTTTTTGCCATTTCGCTCTTTTGCACAAAGCCGGCGACGCCATTTTCATCGCTTGAAACAGTTTCCGGCAAATTTTCATTTTGCATTTTCCCCGTGTTATCGGTATAAACTGCGCGCGCGGCTCATTTGGTGCACAGTGTGGGGCAAGAAGTTGTAAACTTCTGTGAATCCCCATTGGGTAGCCCGATTGTCAGCCGCAGACGCTGACTGTTGGCGTCGCCGCTTCATAGAACGGTCACGTTCTTACACTATTAATAGAGGCTCGGTCGTTCATTGTGGGCGGCGTGCGTGGAGGTGGTTGGATTAATGATCCGTTGTCTACCGGTTGTTGGTTCTCAGCAACAGTGCCGTTCTGGCGCACATTCTTTTGCTATCTCCCGTCTAGTCTCTACACCACCTTTCAGGTGTGATAAACACCTGGGCGCTACTCAGGATCCTCGGGCCGGTTAACGGTCGTCTGAAGAACTGAACAAGGGTAGCCTGCAGCCTTCCTGTGGGATGTTTCTTGACCCGATTCACGAGGTTTGAACAGGGTGTCTTACAATTATATGAGTAATAAACCGATCGTTGACCGCGAACGGCAGTTTTATTCGCTGCCGCAAGGGCGGTTTGTTGGGTTGTTCTCGCGGGTTGTAGCTGCGATAGTGGCTGACTGTATCGTCAGTACGGGATGTGAGGCGAGTAATGTCTGATGATCTATTGATTCACCGTCCGTCAGCAACGGGCGAATCTATATCTTTGCGCTCCATGCAGGAGGTTGCTATGAATGACCGTGATGCCAGCAAGATGCTGCGCACTTATAACGTCGCCTACTGGGGCAACAATTATTATGACGTCAATGAACTGGGCCACATTAGCGTGTGCCCGGATCCGGACGTCCCGCAGGCACGTGTCGATCTGGCCGATTTGGTAAAACAACGCCAAAAAGATGGCCTGCGTTTGCCGGCGCTGTTCTGCTTCCCGCAGATCCTGCAGCATCGCCTGCGTTCGATCAATGCCGCGTTCAAACGCGCGCGTGAGTCGTTCGGCTATGAAGGCGGCTATTTCCTGGTTTACCCAATCAAAGTAAACCAACATCGTCGCGTGATTGAATCGCTGGTCAACTCCGGCGAACCGCTGGGGCTGGAAGCTGGCTCGAAAGCCGAGCTGATGGCCGTGCTGGCGCATGCCGGTATGACCCGTTCGGTGATCGTCTGTAACGGCTATAAAGATCGTGAATACATCCGTCTGGCGCTGATCGGCGAAAAACTGGGGCACAAGGTGTACCTGGTGATCGAGAAGATGTCCGAGATCAACATGGTGCTGGAAGAAGCCGAACGTCTGAACGTGGTTCCGCGTCTGGGTGTGCGTGCGCGTCTGGCGTCACAAGGTTCCGGTAAATGGCAGTCGAGCGGCGGCGAAAAGTCCAAGTTCGGTCTGGCAGCCATTCAGGTGCTGAAGCTGGTGGAGACCCTGCGCGAAGCGGGTCGTCTCGACAGCCTGCAACTGCTGCACTTCCACCTGGGTTCGCAACTGGCCAATATCCGCGATATCGCTACCGGCGTGCGTGAGTCTGCGCGTTTCTATGTTGAACTGCACAAGCTGGGCGTTAACATCCAGTGCTTCGACGTGGGCGGCGGTCTGGGCGTGGATTATGAAGGCACCCGTTCGCAGTCCGACTGCTCAGTGAACTATGGTCTGAACGAATACGCCAACAACGTGATTTGGGGTATCGGCGATGCCTGTAATGAACATGGTTTGCCGCACCCGACGGTGATCACCGAATCCGGCCGTGCGGTTACCGCACACCATACGGTGCTGGTGTCCAACGTGATCGGCGTTGAACGCAACGAATTCAATGAGCCATTACCGCCTGCAGAAGACGCGCCGCGCGCGTTGGAAAGCATGTGGGAAACCTGGCAGGAATTGAACGAGCCGGAAAACCGTCGCTCGCTGCGCGAATGGCTGCACGACAGCCAGATGGACCTGCATGACGTCCACACTCAGTACGCGCACGGCATGCTGGATTTGACCAAGCGCGCCTGGGCCGAGCAGCTGTACCTGAACATCTGCAACAAAATCCAGCAGCAGTTGGATCCAAGCAACCGCGCCCACCGTCCTATCATCGACGAACTGCAAGAGCGTATGGCGGACAAGTTCTACGTCAACTTCTCGCTGTTCCAGTCAATGCCGGACGCCTGGGGTATCGATCAGCTGTTCCCGGTACTGCCGCTGGAAGGGTTGGACAAGCCGCCGGAAGGCCGCGCGGTGCTGCTGGACATCACCTGTGACTCTGACGGCACCATCGATCACTACATCGACGGTGACGGCGTGGCAACCACCATGCCAATGCCGCCGTACGATCCGGAAAACCCGCCGGCGCTGGGCTTCTTTATGGTCGGTGCCTATCAGGAAATTCTGGGCAACATGCACAACCTGTTCGGTGATACCGCCTCGGTTGACGTGTTTGTCTTCCCTGACGGCACAGTAGAAACCGAACTGTCCGATGAAGGCGATACCGTTGCCGACATGCTGGAATACGTGCAGCTCGATCCTACCGCGCTGCTGGCCAAATTCCGCGATCAGGTGAAAGAAACCGATCTGGACAGCGAACTGCAGGCGCAGTTCCTGGAAGAGTTTGAGGCTGGTTTATACGGTTATACTTATTTAGAAGATGAGTAAGTAGCCGTGAAAGGCCGGACATCTCTCTGATGTCCGGCCTTTTTTAATGGTATTTCCCCGCAATCCCCTTCGATATTTCTTTCCCCCATATCAGTTATCACAAATTTGTTATCTCTCCGTGAGGATTCGGACAGGGATTTCTCTGTAGCTTGTCACTATCGGTTGGACCGGTTTGCGGGGTGACAATAATGATTAACAGACGACGGTTTATTCTGGCTGGCGGCGGCCTGTCCGCAGCGCTCGCGTTAGGGCTATTGCCGAGAAAGGCGGCCCGTGCGGCGGCTTCAGGGCAATTTGAAGTCAACTACACTGATCAACAGTGGCATCAGCGGCTGTCCGCCGCGCAATATCATATTTTGCGTGAAGAAGGCACCGAAATACCCTATAGCAGCCCACTGAACGACGAACATCGCGACGGGGTGTTTTCCTGCGCGGGGTGTGATTTACCGCTGTTTTCCTCTCATACCAAGTTTGACAGCCACACTGGCTGGCCAAGCTTTTACCAGCCGCTGGAACAGGCAGTCGAACAACGCCAGGACCGATCATTTGGCATGGTGCGGGATGAAGTCCACTGTCGGCGCTGCGGCGGACATTTGGGACACGTATTTGACGACGGCCCGCAGCCTACCGGATTGCGTTACTGCATGAATGGGGTAGCGCTGTTGTTTACGCCGCAAAAGGCATAATGGAGAGAGCGAAATGTTGATCCTGATACTGGCTTATCTTGGCGGCATTCTGACTATCGCCAGCCCTTGCATTCTGCCGGTGCTGCCGTTCATCTTTTCGCGCGCCGACCGTCCTTTCTTGCGCTCCGGTTTACCCTTGCTGTTGGGAATGGCGTTGACCTTTGCGCTGTTTGCCACGCTGGCGGCCGTAGGCGGCGGTTGGGTGGTGGCCGCCAATCAATATGGCCGTTGGCTGGCGCTGGTGCTGATGGCGGTATTTGGCATCACCTTGCTGTTCCCGTCGGTTGCCGAACGCGTGATGCATCCGCTGGTTTCGGCCGGCAATCGCCTGTCTGACAAGATTGCGGCAGACAAACAGCATCAGGTGGGGCCATCGCTACTTTTAGGCGTTGCCACCGGGTTGCTTTGGGCTCCTTGTGCCGGGCCGATCCTCGGTCTGGTGCTGACCGGTGCCGCGTTGCAGGAGGCGAATGTCGGATCAACATTGCTGTTGCTGGCCTATGCTGCCGGGGCGGCAACCTCGCTGGCATTGGCGCTGCTGATTGGCGGCAAGGTATTCAGTGCCATGAAACGTTCTTTGGGGGCCGGTGAATGGATCCGTCGCGGGCTGGGCGGCGCAATGCTGATTGGCGTGGTGGCGATTGCGCTCGGCCTGGACACCACGGTGCTGGCGCGCATTTCAGCCGCGTCTACCGGTGGCATTGAACAACGCTTGGTGCAGACGTTTACCCCTGCCGCCACGCCGGCAAAACTGCCGCTACAAACGGCGGTCGAGACGCAACCCATATTGGATGACCTGGGCAAGATGCCGGCCCTGTCAGGGGCCGTACGGTGGCTAAACTCCCCGCCGCTGACCACCGAGTCCCTGCGTGGCAAGGTGGTGCTGGTGGATTTCTGGACTTACTCCTGCATTAACTGCTTGCGTACTTTGCCTTATGTGAAGGCCTGGGCGGAGAAATATCGCGACCAGGGGCTGGTGGTGATTGGCGTGCATGCGCCGGAGTTTGCCTTCGAGAGAGACATTGGCAACGTCACCAAAGAGGCGAAAAAACTGGGTATCGACTACCCGATCGCTATCGATAACAACTACAGCATCTGGCGTGCGTTCAACAATCAATATTGGCCTGCCCATTACTTTGTTGATGCCAGCGGCCATATCCGTTATCAGCATTTTGGCGAAGGTGATTACGTGCAGTCTGAGCGGGTGATCCAGGAATTGCTGTGTCAGGCTGGCGCCAAAAATATCAGCACCGCTGTTAGTCAGGTTGCCGGACAGGGGGTTGAACAGGCGGCCGGTACTCAGGCTGACATTTCGCCGGAAACTTATTTGGGTTATGCGCGGGCGGAAAACTTTGCCTCCGGCGAGGCTACTCAAGACATGGTTGCCCGCTATGGCGTACCGGCAAATTTACCGCTCAATGATTGGGGCCTGGCAGGAAACTGGACCGTGGGTGGCGAAAACGTGACTCTGAATGCCCCTAACGGGCGCATTGTCTATCGCTTCCATGCCCGGGATTTGCATTTGGTGCTCGGCCCGGTAAGCGGGGGCAAGCCGGTGGCTTTCAAAGTGACCCTGGATGGCAAAGCGCCAGGCGAGATGCATGGTGCCGATATCGCACCTGACGGGCGCGGCGTGGTCACCGATCAGCGGCTTTACCAATTGATCCGACAAAACGACGGTGCGGGAGAACACACCTTCAGCATCGAATTCGAACAGGCAGGCGTCGCGGCCTATGCCTTCACTTTCGGCTAATTGAGTGGTGAATATGATGAAACGTTCAGACAAGCCCGGTACGTGGTTGCGATCTTCTGCCATCATTGGCGTGATGGCGTTGGCTGGCGCAGTGTTCTGGCAGGGGAACGCCTGGTCATTTGGCGGTGCGGAAACCGCGGTGGTGATCCCGGCATCTGCGGTTGATGAGCCGGCAGGAACCTCGCACAGTGAAACGGCTATTTTTGCCGGCGGCTGTTTCTGGGGTGTGCAGGGCGTCTTTCAGCATGTGAAGGGCGTCACCAACGCTGTCTCCGGTTATACCGGGGGCGCCGCGCAAACTGCCAATTATCAGCAGGTCAGCGGCGGCGATACCGGCCATGCGGAGTCGGTAAAAGTGACCTTTGACCCGACTCAGGTTTCTTACGGTGACTTGCTGCAGATCTTTTTCTCGGTAGCACATAATCCCACCGAGCTTAATCGACAAGGCCCGGACAGTGGCACGCAATATCGTTCGGCGATTTTCCCGCAGAGTGATTCACAACAACGCATTGCCAACGCTTATATCGCCCAATTACAGGCCAGCCACAGTTACGGCCAACCATTGGTGACCCGCGTCGAGAGCAATGGGCATTTTTATCCGGCAGAAAGTTACCATCAGAATTATCTAACCGCACATCCTGACTCCATGTACATCATGATTAACGACCAGCCGAAAATAAAACAGCTGGAGCATTTATTCCCAACTCGTTACAACCAGCAGCCCGTATTGGTGAAACAGTAGCGGTGAAATTATTTTTCGAAGCGTTGGTAAAGGTAATCCACCAAGATCATAGACGTTGGGACATAGGTGAGAATGATTTCTAAGGTAATATCATTCAGTGAATCAATTTGATAACACAGATAACCCAAGGGGAAAACTAACAGAAAGGTTATAGCTTGCAATGCAATATAAACCTTCTGGTGCTTGATAATTCGTTTATGGTGCCTTGGCATGATTGTTAACATTTTATTTGTTAGCCTGTTTTTTAGCTGAATATATAAGGTTAAATTGTTAGTGAAAGTGTTTTTTAGGTTTTTTTAATTTAATAAACACCAGTTTCTTAAATGAGGGAATAACAAACTTATATAATTTATATGCCAGGTTAAGGGACCAGAATCACAAAATTTAATCACGGCAAGCGGCAACGCTCACATAGCTGAAGGATGCAGGGTCTATACTGTGTGACGACGAGCTGCCGGGATGATGATGCGCGCTCTTGAAGCGCGAACGAAATGCGGCGATAATCTGCTGCATCAGCAGTACTGAAACAGATTTCGAATGGATCCCTTTCTCGTCGGGCTAACGACGCGGGAGGGATTTTTTTTTGCCAGCGCCTGTGTGATTTTTCAACAGGCGAAACGTTGAAATATGAGGGTTTACTATGAGTACCTTAGGCCACCAGCCCGATAATTCTTTAGTGTCCAACGCCTTTGGTTTCCTGCGCTTTCCGCTGAACTTTATGCCTTACGACAGCGATGCAGAGTGGGTCATCACCGGCATTCCATTTGATATGGCAACCTCCGGCCGTGCCGGTGGCCGTCATGGCCCTGCGGCGATCCGTCAGGTTTCTACCAACCTGGCCTGGGAAGGCAACCGCTGGCCGTGGAACTTTGACCTGCGCGATCGTCTGAACGTGGTCGACTGCGGCGACGTGGTGTTCAACTTTGGCGACGCTCAGAGCATGAGCGACAACCTGCAGGCGCACGCGGAAAAACTGCTGGCGGCCGGTAAACGTATGCTCTCATTCGGCGGTGACCACTTTGTTACCTTGCCGCTGCTGCGCGCGCACGCCAAACATTTCGGCAAAATGGCGCTGGTGCACTTCGATGCCCATACCGACACCTACGCTAACGGCAGCCAGTACGACCACGGCACCATGTTCTTCCATGCGCCGAACGAAGGCCTGATCGATCCAAAACATTCGGTGCAGATCGGCATTCGTACCGAATACGATCACGATAACGGCTTTACCGTATTGGACGCTGCGCAGGTTAACGATCGCAGCGCGGACGACCTGCTGGCTCAGATCAAACAGATCGTCGGCGATATGCCGGTATACCTGACCTTCGATATCGACTGTCTGGATCCGGCGTTCGCACCGGGCACCGGCACGCCGGTGATCGGCGGCCTGACCTCCGATCGCGCGCTGAAACTGGTACGCGGCATGCAGTCACTTAACATCGTGGGTATGGACGTAGTGGAAGTGGCTCCGGCCTACGATCAATCCGAGATCACCGCGCTGGCCGCGGCGACCCTGGGCCTGGAAATGCTGTATCTGCAGGCTGCCAAGAAGCAATCTTAAACAGTAACAGCTTAAACTCTGGCCTTTCAGAGGCCAGAGTCCATGGAGAAAGCATGCTGACCAAGCCTTCAACACGTCTCAACAAATATATAAGCGAGAGCGGTATCTGCTCGCGCCGCGATGCCGATCGTTACATCGAACAAGGCAATGTTTTTATCAATGGCAAGCGCGTGACGCTTGGCGATCAGGTGTTTCCAGGCGACGTCGTCAAGGTTAACGGTCAGCTGATTGAACCGCGCAACGAAGATAATCTGATCTTCATTGCGTTGAACAAGCCAGTCGGTATTGTCAGCACCACGGAAGAAGGCGAGAAAGACAATATTGTCGATTTCGTCAATCACAGTACCCGCATCTTCCCGATCGGGCGACTGGATAAAGATTCACAGGGCCTGATCTTCCTCACCAACCACGGCGATCTGGTAAACAAGATCCTGCGGGCGGGCAACGATCACGAGAAAGAGTATTTGGTCACGGTCAACAAACCGGTAACCGACGACTTCATTCGTGGCCTGGGGGCCGGCGTGCCGATGCTGGGTACGGTGACCAAAAAGTGCAAGGTGAAGAAAGAAGCGCCATTTGTGTTTCGCATCGTGCTGGTGCAGGGGCTTAACCGCCAGATCCGCCGCATGTGCGAGCATTTCGGCTATGAGGTGACCAAGCTGGAGCGTACTCGCATTATGAATGTGAGCATGGCCGGGTTGCCACCGGGTGAATGGCGTGACTTAACCGACGATGAACTGGTCGAGCTGTTTAAATCGATCGAGGGTTCTTCCTCGGAAGCCAAGCCGGCGAAGAAAGCCAAACCGGCGGTGAAAAAGCCCGTCAGTGCATCGAAAAGCGCCGAAAAGCCAGCCGGAGGTGCTCCTGCGCGTAAGCGCTTCGCTCAGCCTGGCCGTAAAAAGAAAGGGCGTTAAGCCGCAGTAACATGAATAGGCGGTCGGGGCGCATTATCTGCCCCGACCCTTTTACGCCCGCTTTGCCTCACGCGTCATCAGCATCCGGCTGAACAACACACCCCCTGCCAGCAATGTTACCCCCTGTGACACGATCAGCACCGCAAATCCCGCAGACACCTTGCCCTGGCTGGCCATCACCATGCCCATAATCATAGGTACCAACGCCGAGAACATATTGCCGATACCGTTAATCAGCCCATAGGCGCTGCCCACGGCCTGTGGCTGCGCATAATGCTGCAACAGCGTCGGGATCGCGGCTCCCTGAGCGCCCCAACAGGCATTGGCCGCCAGCAGGAAAAAGGCTATCCAGCCGAGCTGTTCGCTATGCATCACGCCATAGATGCACAGCGCCGTCGCCGCACCGCCAAAGGCGAAAATCAGCGGTGCCTGATAAGGGCGAATACGATCAAGCAGCACACCGCCGAGGTATTTTGAGCCGATACTGACAATAAACGGCAGCGAGGCCATCCAACCCATCTGTTTGATGGAAAAGCCTTTCTCATCGGTCAGGTAGGCCGGTAGCCAGGAGCTGGATCCCCACAGGTAGCTGAGGGTAGCGATCTCGATAAGCATGATCCAGCCGAGCATCGGGGTGCGCCAGGCGAGGGCAAAAGTATCCCAGACGCGTTGCAGGATCGGCCTTGGATCAACGGCGCGCGACGGCAACGCGGCGGGATGGATAAACAGCCGAACCAACGCCAGCCCCAGCAACAGGTTGATCAGTGCCAGCAGATAGAAAGAAACCGCCCAGCCGAAGTGCGCCATCAGGAAGCTCACCAGCGGAAAACCAATCACCAGCCCTAACGAGACGCCCAGAGTGCTGACCGCATTGGGCTTGCCGCGTTCATCGGCGGCGAAGTGATCGCCGATATACATGGTTTTCAGCGAGAACAGCGGCCCCTCACTGACACCCAACAATGCGCGCACCACAAATAACAGCAGTAGCGACCCCGCCAGCGGCGAGGCGGCGGTGAGCAACGCCCACAGCACAATGCTCAGCGTCAGCGCACGGCGATAACCCATCAGCGTTTCCAGGAACGGCGTCAGCAGCATGGCGGAAAGCCCATAGCCGAGTAAAAACACCGTCATCAACATACCCTGATGCGTGCGGTTATCCCCGAGCTGGAAGTGTTGCAGGAAGTCGGGGTTAACCAGCATCACGGCGATATTGACCCGATCGGCATAGGCGATGACGATCAAAAACAGCAGGGCCATGACCCCAAACCAGCGTTGACGTTGTTGCACAATGCGCTCCATCTGCGCTCCTTTGGCGGGTGGTTAACGAATTCAGGCAGCAGAGAACTAACCCGCTGATTTCACAGTGCTGAAAAGCAGGTTTGAGTCATCTAAATGTAAAATTATTGTTATTTAAAAGGGTGGCTTGTCAGTGAGAGAGAACTTTTACTCTTATTACGCCAGCCAGATCAACCTGTTTTTAGCCATGAATTTGTGATGAAAAGCACAATGTTCATCAGTTTTTCATATCGGTGCATTTTTTCGTGATCCTCTCCGCATTTGTCATGTTTAAACAACTTTCCATTAACAATTGCCGCGTTGCTCTCTTGACGAAAGTTTCACCAGACTTATAGTGAGCGTATTAAATAAGAAACTGAGTTTCATATATGAAACAATCAGATAGGGGACAGAAGCAATGAGCTGGAAGAAAGTGTGTGAAGTGTCTCAGGTGAAAGAGGATTTTCCTTTCTCCGCCAACGTGGAAGGGAAAGAAGTCGGGGTGTATCTGATCGACGGCAACTATTACGCGCTGGAAGACGTCTGCCCACATGCCTATGCCTTGCTCAGCCAGGGGTTTGTTGATGACGGTAAGGTCGAGTGTCCGTTGCACGAAGCATTGTTCGACGTGCGTACCGGCCAGTGCCTGCGTGAGCCAGGCGGCCGCGATCTGCAAACCTATGCCACCCGGGTGATCGACAATCAAATCCAAATCACCTTTATTGCGGAGGAGTAATCATGCAGCACATCACCGATTTCAATCCCTGGCTGCCGGACACCCAACAGGTGATCCCGGCGCGCGAAGGCGGCAACGGTCAAATTCACCAACCAGGCCAATTCCAAAACGTCATCTGGCAGAACCGTGCCCGGGTGCCGGACGGTTTTGAAACTGCGCTGGTGACGGCGTTGGAAGAGATCTTCGATCAGGGCGCGGAAGAGCTGGAGCAGATCGTCAGTGCGCTTAATCAGCGTCGCCTGTTCGATCGCAGCGGCCAGCCGTGGAATGAGACGGCGTTCCGCGAATTCCTTCACGTTAACGGTTTCTGATCCACACCCGGGAGAAGACAATGACAGTAAACACAACATCCTCCGCACAAGCCTTGCAGGACTATCTCGACCAGGGGCTACGCGGCATGTGGTATCCGGTGCTGGCCAGTTGGGAAATTGGCAATAACCCGGTCGGTATTACGCGTCTGGAGCAGCAGATCGTGGTGTGGCGTGACGGCGAAGGCGCGATCCACGCGCTGGAAGATCGTTGTCCGCATCGCGGAGCGCGGCTTTCCATGGGCTGGAACCTGGGCGATCGCATCGCCTGCTGGTATCACGGCGTTGAAGTGGGCGGTGACGGTACGGTTAAAGACGTGCCGGCGGTCGATCGTTGCCCGCTGGTGGGGCAAAAATGCCTGCGTTCTTATCCGGCCAAAGAGGCCTACGGTGCGGTGTTCCTCTATTTCGGCGTGACCGCAGATGAAGAACCGGCCGAACTGACTTTCCCACCGGAGCTGGCGGACGAAGCCGACTACAGCAACTTCCTGTGCACCGCCAGTTGGGACTGTAATTACCAGTACGCGTTGGAAAACGTAATGGATCCGATGCACGGCACCTACCTGCATTCCTCGTCGCACTCAATGGCGGAAGGGGATCGCAAGGCAGACATGGCGCTGGAGCCGACCGACAGCGGTTTCATCTTTAAAAAGAATGGCCAGATCGGCGTCAACTTTGACTGGGTAGAGTTCGGCAGCAGCGGGGCTTACTGGATGCGCCTGTCGATCCCGTACAAAAAACGCTTTGGGCCGGGCGGCCACTTCTGGATCATCGGCATGGTGGTTCCGGAAGACAAGGATCACTGCCGGGTGTTCTTCTGGCGGATCCGCAAGGTGAAAGACTGGCAGCGTGACATGTGGCGCTTTATGTACCGTAACCGCCTGGAATCCTTGCACTGGGACGTCCTGGAGCAGGATCGCATCGTGCTGGAAAACATGGCACCGAACGCGCGTGGCCGGGAATACCTGTATCAGCATGACGTCGGGTTATCTCGCCTGCGGCGTATGATGCAAAAAGAAGCGCAGAAACAGTTGGCGCGGCTCAGTGAATTGGAGGCGGCGCAGTGAACGGCCTGCTGACGGGGAAACGTATTGTGGTGACCGGCGCAGCACGCGGGCTGGGGCGTAGTTTTGCTGCCGCTATTGCCGCCGCCGGTGCCAAAGTGGTGATGTGCGATATTCTGGCGGATGAACTGGCAGACGGCGCCGCCAGCCTGCGCGAGCAGGGAGCACAGGTCGAAAGTCAAGTGATCGATCTGGCCGATCCGGCGTCGATCAGCGCCGCGTTTAACGCCATCGCCGAAGGCGGGGCCGTTGACGGGTTGGTGAACAATGCGGCGTTGGCCACCGGCGTCGGCGGCAAAACCATGATGGAATATGACATCGATCTGTGGGATCGGGTGATGCAGGTCAACGTGCGCGGCACCTGGCTGGTGAGTCAGGCGGCGGTACCGCTGCTGGCGCAAACCCCGCATGCCAAGATCGTTAACGTGGCTTCGGATACCGCGCTGTGGGGCGCACCGCGCTTAATGGCCTATGTGGCCAGCAAAGGGGCGATTATCTCGATGACCCGCTCGATGGCGCGTGAGTTGGGCCCGCAGGGTATCTGCGTTAATGCCATTGCTCCGGGCCTGACGCGGGTGGAAGCCACCGAATATGTGCCTGCCGAGCGTCATCAACTGTACGAGCAGGGCCGGGCCCTGGCCGGGGCGCAGCATCCTGACGACGTCAACGGTACGGTGCTTTACCTGCTGTCACCGCTGGCGAACTTCGTGACCGGTCAGCTGTTGCCGGTCAACGGTGGATTCGTCTTTAACTAATCAATACTCAATTAGCCAGGAGCAGCACATGGCAGACGACCAAGGGTGTAAATATCTGATCCCAGGACTGGATCGCGGATTGCAACTGTTGCTGGCGTTTGGCGAACAGCATAAGGAAATGACCTTTGCCCAATTGCATCGCCTGGTCGATATGCCAAAAGCTACCGCCTATCGCGTGGTGCAAACGCTGGAGCATCTGGGTTTTCTGGAACGCAACCCGCGCACCAACACTTTCTCGCTGGGCATCAAGGTGTTGCGCCTGGGCTTTGAATATATTGCCTCGCTGGATGTGGCGCAGGCCGGTCAGCCGGTAATAGAACAACTGCGCGATCGTAGCCAGTGCAGCAGTCATCTGGCGATCCGTGATGGACGCGATGTGATCTACATCGCCCGCGTCAGCGCCGCCGGTTCACAAATCAACCAGGTCAGCGTCGGCACCCGTCTGCCGGTGCACCAAACTTCGCTAGGCCGCATGTTGCTGACCAGCGCCACCCGTGAAGAGTTCGAACTGCTGTATCCGCAGGAGCAACTGCCGGGTAGCGGCCCGGGCACCCCGGCGGATCGCGAAACGCTGTGGCAAATGGTGCAGCAGGACAAGGCGCGCGGCTATGTGATCGGCGAGTCGTTTTTCCGCCACGGTATCTCTTCCATCGTCTACCCGATTTTCAATCGCGAGCAGCGGGTTGAGGCCGTGATCAGCATTATGGTGCCGTCCGATGAGATCCCAAAAGCGGATCGTGAGCGGTTACGCATGGAGGTGCGGGACGCCGCGGTGAAAATCTCCGGCTTCCTGGGCGCACCGCCGCAGGCTAACGTCGGTTAACTGATTTTCATAGGGGCGCCGCAAGCTGCGTCCGCATTAATCGGGACAAATAGACTCGTCCCCTATCAATGACTCAGGCAGGGATAAGACTCATGAAAATCATGGGTCGGGGATCAGTCATGCCTGAAAACTGCATTCAGCGAGCACGTGAGGCACATTTAATGAGCGTAATCGGAATCGAAAAACTGGAATTTGGCGTCGAAGATCTGCCAACTAGCGAAAAATTCATGCAGGACTTCAGCCTTCAGACGGCACAACAGCATTGGGGTGAAACCCAGCGCGAATTCACTACCCTGAGCGGGGCGCGGGTGGTGTTGCATCCGTTGCACAGCGAAGCATTACCTCCGGCGTTTGAGGGCGGTTCGACCCTGCGTCGCATGACCTGGGGGGTTGGCAGCCCGGCCGAGTTGGCGGCGTTGCAACCCTTGTTGGCGCAGATGCCGGGTTTCCGCCTGGTCGGGGAAGAACTGGAATGCCTTGATCCTAACGGCATGACGGTGCGCTTTAGCGTTAGCCAGCAACGGGAAGTTGATTTGCCGGTGTCGCCGATCAACCAGTGGGGTGACGTGCGTCGTATCGATCAGCCAAGCCCGGTGTATGCCCAGGCGCAGCCAATCAATATTGGCCACGTGGTGTTCTTCGTCGAGGATCTGGCCGCGACCGAGCGCTTCTACCGTGAAGTACTGGGGTTCCAGGTCTCGGACCGTTATATCGACCGCGCGGTATTCCTGCGTACCCAGGTGCGCGGCGGCCATCACAACCTGTTCCTGCTGAAATTGCCTAATCGTCCGCGCGGCCTGAATCACGTGGCCTTTACCGTACGCGACATCCACGAGGTGATCGGCGGCGGTATCGCCATGAACAAAGAGAACTGGAGCACCTTTATCGGCCCCGGTCGCCACCCGATCTCCTCGGCTTATTTCTGGTACGTCAACAGTCCGACCGGCGGGGCATTTGAGTACTACACCAACGACGATTACCTGACCGAAAACTGGCAGCCCCGCGAGCTGGAGCACTCACTGGTGTCGTTCACCGAGTGGGCCGTGGAAGGCGGTATTGACCACGACACCCGTCGCCAGCATAAAAAGCCGGAGGCGTTATGAGCCAGCCAGAATCGGCGGGCATCCTGATCATCGGCGGTGGCCAGGCCGGGGGTTGGGCAGCGAAAACGCTGCGTGACCGCGGCTACACCGGCAAGCTGACAGTGGTTAGCGACGAGCCCTATGACTTTTATGAACGTCCGCCACTTTCCAAGGCGGCGTTGCTGGATGGCAATGCGCCGCTCAGCCGACTATTCAGTGAGCAGGTGGTGACCGGGTTGAACATCGACTGGTGTCGCCCGCTGCGTGCTGAAGCCATTGATGCACAAAAACAAATTGTCACTCTCAGCGACGGCCGACAGCTGCAGTTTGATCAACTGCTGATCGCCACCGGTGGGCGACCGCGTCTGCCGGACGCCCGTTGGGCCAGTCATCCGCGCGTTATGACGTTACGCTCCTGGGACGATGCCGGCCGACTGCGCCAGGCGTTGCAGGGCTGCCGCAAGCTGGCCATCGTCGGTGGCGGTTGGATCGGCCTGGAAATTGCCGCTTCGGCACGGCGCCTCGGGGCTGAGGTGACGGTGTTTGAGCGCCAGCCTGCATTGTGCATGCGCAGCGTCGGCGCGGACGTTTCCCAGGCGTTGCTTGAACTGCATCAGCAACAGGGCGTAACGGTGCATTGCGGCTGCGGTGACATCCAACTGGAAGATCGTAACGGCAGCGCCTGGATCGGCAGCGACAGCAGCGATCCTCAGGAATTTGATCTGGTGGTGGTAGGGATCGGCGTGGAGTTGAATCTGGAACTGGCGCATAGCGCCGGGCTGAAGGTTGACGCCGGTATTGTGGTTGATGGCCAGGGGCGCACCAGCCACCCGGCGATCTTCGCCGCCGGCGACGTAGCGCGCCACCCGACGCTGGGTCTGTGCCTGCAATCCTGGGCCTATGCGCAGAATCAGGCGATCAGCACCGCCTGCGCGATGCTCGATGCCTTTGCCTCACCTTACGATGACGTGGCCTGGCTTTGGTCGGATCAATACGACGCCAATATCCAGATCCTCGGCATACCGACCGGCGGCGTACACCACGTGGTGCGACGCACGCCACAGTCACAGGTGTTCTTTACGCTCAATGCCGACCGGCAGCTGGTGCAGATGGTGGCGTTTAACGACGCACGCACCATCAAGCTGGGCAAGCGCTGGCTGGCCAGTGGGCGAGTGTTGGAACCGCAGCAGTTGGCGGACGCAGAGTTTTCTTTGATGGCGTTGAAATAACGCCCGTAACCTCGGGAGCGTTTCATGACTACGCAAGATATTGACGCCCGCGCTGGACGGGTGGGGGAAGCCGTTGCCGAAAATCCGCAGCAGCGGGTGCGCTGGTCGGTGCCAATTGCGCTGTTTGCCTGCGTGCTGTTGGCCTTTTTCGACAAGATCAGCATCGCGGCACTGTTTTCCGATAGCGAATTCCAGCAGGCGCTGGGCATCAGTTTTGACCCGGCGCGACTGGGCTTGCTGATGAGTGCATTTTTGTTCTCGTACGGCATTTCTTCGATGCTGCTCAGCGGCATTGGCGACCGGTTGAACCCGGTAAAAGTGTTGATCGGCATGATGGTGGTGTGGGGCGTATTGATGGTGCTGATGGGCCTGGCCCGTTCGTATCACACCATGATGACGCTGCGCATTTTACTCGGCATTGCCGAAGGCCCGCTGCTGCCGATGGCCTACGCCATTATTCGCCAGGCTTTCCCGCAGCGGCTGCAGGCACGTGCCACCATGCTGTGGCTGCTTGGCACCCCGTTGGGGGCGGCGCTCGGCTTTCCGGTCACGTTGTATATCCTCAACACCTTTGACTGGCAGGCCACCTTCTTCTTTATGGCGTTCCTGACGCTGCCGGTGATGCTGTTGGTGCTGTTCGGCATGCGTCATCTGAATGTGTCGCGTCCGGCCGCCGCGACCGTTTCACCCCCGGCGGTCGCCGAACGCAAACAGCATCGCCTTGAACTGCTGCGCAACCCGCATTTCTGGATGATTTGCCTGTTTAACATCGCCTTCCTGACCTACCTGTGGGGCATGAACGGCTGGCTGCCCAGCTACCTGATCAAGGGCAAAGGCATTCACCTGGAACACGCCGGTTATCTGTCATCGCTGCCGTTTATCGCCATGCTGCTCGGCGAAGTACTCGGGGCCTGGCTGTCGGACAAACTGGATCGCCGTGCGCTGGCCTGCTTTATCTCGCTGTGCGGCGCCGGGCTGGGCTTGGCCGTGGTGCTGCATATGCAGGGGACCTACAGCGTGATCGCCGCCATGGCCTTTAGCACCTTTATGTGGGGGGCCGGTGCGCCGAACATCTTTGCTCTGCTGGCGAAGGCCACCAGCAGCAAGGTTAGCGCCACCGCCGGCGGTATTTTTAACGGATTAGGCAATTTTGCCGGTGCATTGGCACCGGTGCTGATGGGGGCGCTGATCGCCGCCACCGGCAACATGGATAACGGCTTGCTGTTCCTGGTGGTGATGGCCTTTATCGGCTGCATCATTCTGCTGCCGTTGCTGAAGAAATATTGATATCCCATTGATTCACAGAGGAGTACCAACATGTCCCAGGTTGAGAAACAAGCTGCCGTCAAGCCGCAGGATCAGTCGATAGAGAATTGGGTGGAGTCACGTATCGCCCGCTTTGAAGGCCGTAAATATGACTGGAATGCGTTGAAGTTCCAGGCTGACTACGACCCGAAATACCGCCGTGCGCAGATGCGCTATATCGGCACCGGTGCCACCGGGGTGGTTAACGACACCAATACCATTCCGGCAGGCAATTTTACCTTCTCCACCATGGTGCTGCCGTCGAAATGCGAAGGCCCGTTGCACCTGCACGACGACGTGGAAGAAGTGTTCTTTATGCTCAAGGGCAGCATTACGCTGATGATCCAGGACGGCACCGAGTACTACGAAACCAAGCTGAAAGAGCGCGATCTGATCTCGGTGCCGGCCGGTGTTTACCGTGGGTTGTTCAACCACGGCGAGGAAGAGGCGTTGATGTGCGTGATGCTCGGCACCGCCAAACCGGAAACGCCGACCTACCCGGCAGATCACCCTTTATCCAAAGTGAAACGCAACTGATGAACGGCCTGGTGCAACGTCAGCAGGCGCGCTGCGGGGGTTACACCCTCAGTTGGCGCGAAGCGGGGCACGGCCGTCCGGTGGTGTTGCTGCATGGCATCAGCTCCGGTTCGGCCTCGTGGGTCAAGCAGTTTAACGATCCTGGCCTGGCCGACGGTCACCGCCTGCTGGCCTGGGATGCTCCGGGCTACGGTGGCAGCCTGCCGCTGACGGTGAACCAGCCGGACGCCACCGCTTACGCAGCCGCGCTGGCGGCGCTGGTGGCAGAGCTTGAGCTGGAGCAACCGCTGATTGTCGGCCATTCGCTCGGTGCGTTGATCGGCAGCGCCTATGCTGCCGATCATCCCGACGGCCTATGCGGACTGGTGCTGGCAGATCCGGCTCAGGGTTATGCCACGGCGCCGGAAGAAAAACGTCAGCAGGTTTACGGTCAGCGCAAACAGATGATTGAAAAGCTGGGGCCGCAGGGCTATGGCGAACAGCGGGCGGCGGCGTTACTGCGTGATGACGCGGATCCGCAAGATATCGCCTGGGTACGCAATGGCATGCAGCAGCTGGATCCTGAAGGCTTTCTCAGCGCCGCCTGGATGCTGGCCAACGACGATATCGGCCGCCATCTGGCGCGTTATCGTGGCCCGCTACAGGTGTGGTGTGGCGACGACGACCGGATCACACCGCCGGAAGCGGCGGCAATACTGGCGCAGCAGCAGGACGCGCCTCTGCGGCTGATCGAGGGCGCAGGGCATGCCAGCTATCTCGATGCGCCGGTGCAATTCAACCGTTATTTGCAGGACTTTACGGGAGCAATCCAACCATGAATTTTCAGCTTGAGCAACGGGTCGCAGTGGTCACCGGCGGTTCGTCGGGCATCGGTTTTGAGACTCTGCGCCTGCTGTTGGCGGAAGGGGCGAAAGTGGCCTTTTGCGGACGCAACCCGGACAAACTGGCCGGAGCCGAAGCCAGCCTGCGTAATGAGTTCCCACAGGCGGAAATATTGGCGCAGTGCTGCGACGTGCTGGACGAGGCGCAGGTGACGCAGTTTGCCGCTCAGGTGACGGCGCACTTCGGCGGGGTAGATCTGTTGATCAACAACGCCGGTCAGGGATTTGTGGCGCATTTTGAACACACCCCGCGTGCGGCCTGGCTGCATGAGGCGGAGCTAAAACTGTTCGGCGTGATCAACCCGGTGCAGGCGTTCTTGCCGGCGCTGGAGCGCTCGGATATCGCTTCAATTACCTGCGTGAACTCACTGCTGGCTTTGCAGCCGGAAGAACACATGATCGCCACCTCGGCGGCGCGTGCCGCACTGCTCAACCTGACGCTGACGCTGTCGAAAGAGCTGGTGGACAAGGGCATTCGCGTCAACTCGATCCTGCTGGGCATGGTGGAGTCTGGCCAGTGGCGACGCCGTTTCGACGAGCGCAGCGATAAGGATCAAAGCTGGGAGCAGTGGACGGCGGCGATTGCCGAACGTCGCGGCATCCCAATGAAACGTCTAGGTAAGCCACAGGAGCCGGCGCGGGCGCTGTTGTTCCTGGCTTCCCCTCTGGCGTCCTTTACTACCGGTGCGGCGCTCGACGTCTCCGGTGGCTTTAACCGCCATCTTTAACGCAGGGGCTGAAAGATGAAGAAGATCATGATGATTGGCTACGGCGCAATGGCCAGAGAAGTGCTTTCCCGCCTGCCGGATGGGGTGAGCGTGGGCTGGATTGTGGCGCGTGCGGCTCATCATGCGGCGATTGCCAGCGCCTTTGGCGGCGATGTGCAGGCGTTAACCCACCCGGACCAATGCGCCGAACGGCCGGATCTGGTGCTGGAATGTGCCAGCCAGCAGGCGGTGGCGGAATTTGGTGAAGCGGTGGTGACGCGTGGCTGGCCGTTGGCGGTGATCTCCACCGGCGCTTTGGCGGATGCATCGTTGCAGCAACGGTTGCAGCAAGCCTGTCGCCAGCATCAGGGGCAATTGATTGTGCTGTCCGGTGCGGTAGCGGGCATGGACGGGCTGGCGTCGGCACGCGAGGGCGGGCTGGACAGCGTCACCTATCAGGCCTGTAAAAGCCCGGCGAGCTGGCGTGGCAGCATGGCAGAGCAATTGATTGATCTGGATGCGGTGAGCGAGGCGCAGGTGTTTTTTGAAGGCTCGGCGCGTGAGGCGGCGAGGCTGTTCCCGGCCAATGCCAACGTGGCTGCGACCATCGCGCTCAACGGCTTGGGGATGGACGCCACCCGGGTACGACTGCTGGTCGATCCCGCGACCCGGCGCAATACCCACCGGCTGCAGGTGTGCGGCAATTTCGGTGAGTTTCAGATTGAGCTGAGCGGTAACCCGCTGGCGAGTAATCCCAAAACATCAACCCTGGCGGCGCTGAGCGCGGTACAAGCCTGCCGCCGTCTGGTTGACGGTGGCTTTATTGCCTGAACGGCAGGAGCGAGCATGGAAAAGTTAAAGATTTTTGTAGCTGGGCGCTGGTGCGAAGGGCGTGGCGATGAGATGACCTCGGTGTTTCCGGCCGACGGCAGCGTCAATGCGCAGTTGCGTGCCGCCAGCGTTGAAGACGTCAATGATGCGGTTGTCGCGGCGGAACGCGCCTGGCGTGCTCCCGAGTGGCGTGGGCTGGTGCCGCATCAGCGTGCCAACATTCTGTACCGCGTCAGTAATCTGATTATGGCGCAGCAGGAAGAGTTGGCGCAGTTGCAGACCCGCGACAACGGTAAACCGCTGGCGGAGACCCGTGGGCTGGTGGCCAGTGCGGCGGCAACGGCTCGCTACTTTGCTGCCGCCTGCGAGGTGCTGGAGGGCGAACTGCCGACCCAGCGCAGCGCCGAGGTGATGACGCTAAGCCAGTATCAACCGCTGGGGGTGATCGCGGCGATTACGCCGTGGAACTCGCCGATTGCCAGTGAAATGCAAAAGGTGGCCCCGGCGCTGGCGGCGGGCAACGCGGTGATCCTCAAACCGGCCGAAGCCACGCCGCTGATGGCGCTAAAACTGGCGGAGCTGTTTGAACAGGCGGGACTGCCTGCCGGACTGCTCAGCGTACTGCCGGGCAAAGGCTCGGTGATTGGCGAAGCGCTGGCCCGCCATCCGTTAGTGAAAAAGATTTCCTTTACCGGCGGCACCAATACCGGTCGCCATTTGGCGCATATCGCCGCCGAGAAGCTGATCCCCACTTCGCTGGAACTGGGCGGCAAGTCACCGACCATCGTGCTGGAAGATGCGGATTTGGAACAGGCGGCGCGCGGCATCTGTTATGGCATTTTCAGCTCCGCCGGCCAGGCTTGCATCGCCGGTTCGCGGCTGTTTGTGCACCGTTCTTTGTACCAGCCCCTGCTGGTGCGCCTGAGTGAACTGGCGGCCGGATTGCGGGTGGGTAATCCCCTGACGCCGGGGGTGCATCTCGGCCCGCTGATTAACCAAAAACATCGCCAAAGCGTGGCGGATTACGTGGCGCTGGCGCAGCAGGAAGGCGGGCGGATAGTGATTGGCGGTGAAGCCCCGGCCGATCCGCAATTGGCCGTTGGCAGCTATTACCTGCCGACGATTATCGAAGGGCTGAGCAATAGCGCCCGCGCCTGTCAGGAGGAGATTTTTGGCCCGGTGCTGGTGGTGCTGCCGTTCGACGACGAGCAGCAGTTGATTGAACAGGCCAATGATTCGGTGTACGGGCTGGCGGCCGGCATCTGGAGCCGTGATTTCCCGCGGGCGATGGCGCTGGCGGAGCAATTGGAAACCGGCACGGTGTGGATCAACACCTACAAGACATTCTCCATTTCTACGCCTTTCGGCGGTTTTAAAGAAAGCGGTCTGGGCCGCGAAAAGGGCCTGCACGGCATCAAAGCCTACATGCAGCAAAAAAGCCTGTATCTGGCGCTTAGCCATCAGGCGAATCGCTGGAGCGATTAGTTTTGAGCGACGGTGCGTACCCCTACAACGAACATATAAGAAGGCTGATGATGAGCGAGAAAATAACGGTTGGCGAGGCGATAGCCCGGACTCTGGAACAGTACGAGGTGTCGGCGATGTACGGCATCATTTCGATTCATAATCTGCCAATTGCCGATGCGGTGGGGCAACGTGGCAACATTCGCTTTGTGCCGGCACGTGGTGAAGCCGGTGCCGTGACCATGGCTGATGCCCACGGCCGTTTCTCCGGTCTGGGCGTGGCCTTGACCAGCACAGGTGCCGGTGCCGGCAATGCGGTCGGCGCAATGATCGAGGCGATGAACGCCAACACGCCGCTGCTGCACATTACCGGTCAGGTGGAAAAAGCTTATCTGGATGCCGACGCCGGGTTTATTCATGAAACCCGCGATCAATTGGGTTTCCTGCGCGCCTGCTCCAAACGCGCGTATCGGGTTAACTCTGCGGACCAGGCGGTGGCCGTGATCCAGCGGGCCATTCTCGACGCGCAGACGGTGCCTTGCGGCCCGGTGGCGGTAGAGATCCCGATCGATATTCAAAGCAGCCTGGTCTCCAGTGCGGTGCTGAGCCAGCCGGTGATGCCTGCGCCGTTGCCGCCAGCCAGTGATGACGCGGTTGAACGGCTGTATCAGCGGCTGAAACAGGCCAAACGCCCACTATTATGGTTGGGCGGCGGTGCGCTGGCCTGCGGCGAGGCGGTGCGCAAACTGGCGGATGCCGGTGTGGCGGTGATCTCCAGCACCCACGGGCGCGGCATTCTGCCTGATAGCCATCCACGCAGCCTGCGTGCGTTCCATAATTCACCGAGCATTGAGGCGATCCTGACGCAGTGCGATCTGACGCTGGTGGCCGGTTCACGCCTGCGCAGCAATGAAACCCGCACCTGGACGCTGCCGCTGCCACGCCCATTGGTGCAGATTGATATTGATCCTGCGGCGGCCAACCGTAACTATCTGGCCGACGAACAAATTAATGGCGACTGTGCAGCTTTGCTTAACGCACTGGCTGCCCGGGTTAACCCAGGTGAGAAGGTCAATGCCGAGTGGGATAGCGAAATCGCCCGCGCGGTGCAGCAGGCGGAAAGCGCGCTGCGCCAACAGTCGGGGGAATATGCCAAATTAAACGACGCCATTGCCGCCGCGCTGCCGCAGGATGGGCTGCTGGTCCGTGATATCACCGTCTCTGGCAGCGTTTGGGGCAGCCGTTTGTTCCGCGCGATTTCGCCGCTGTGTAACATTCACTCGCTGGCCGGGGCGATTGGCATGGGATTGCCGATGGCGATTGGTACCGCGATCGCTAACCCGCAGCGCAAGGTGGTCGGGCTGGTGGGCGACGGCGGGTTGGCGTTAGGCTTGGGCGAGCTGGCGACCATGGCGCAGGAGCAGGCCAATATCACTTTGCTGATTATGAACGATGGTGGCTACGGCGTGATGCGCGGCATTCAGGATAAATACTTTGCCGGTCGTCAGTACTATAACGAACTGCACACCCCGTCCTTTACGCTGGTGGCCGAAGCTATGGGGCTGAAAGCCTGGAAGGTCGACAGCGCGGCGCAGTTCAGCGGCGTATTGGCGGAGGCGATTAACTATCCGGGACCGTCGGTGGTGGAAGTGGACATGAACAGCATCGGGCCGCTAACCTTCGCCGGGCCACCGCAAAAGACCCTGTACTGAGCCGTGACAGATTGAACGGCACCTTAATCTGTCGAGGTGTCGTTCAAAGGTTATCAATTTTTATTAAATATTCCCAGGGCGTCGACTATCACTGAAATGAATACTCGTAGCCCAATAATAGCAAGAACCAGTGTGAGCAAGTCTACATAGCTGGTCGCCGGTTGGAATATTTTTAATGATGATTTAATACCAATAAAGTAACAGCCTGGCATCCAGATAATGGAAATTAACGAGTATCTTGCTTTATTCATGCGTTGACGCCTTAATCACTGCCATTACTGAGTGAAAGCGATTTCTGTATGTATAAAATGCGACAGGTGGCGGCCTGGCTACTCACCACACACGACCACCAGAGATTTGATCGAGTAAAGATGTATCAATAGGTTTCATAAATAACTCCATTCCATAGTGTTGTTTTATGTCCGTAAGGGAGCTTAGTATTATATTTTTTCCAGAAAGACATCAATGCTGTATCGATGAGTTTTCGCTAAAGATCACAAAAAATCAATAGTTATTATGTGTTGTTGTAAGTTTTTTTATTTATATGATTCTATAAGTGGAGTTGAGTGGTTTTTTAATAATGGATTTAACAGGAATGCGTTTTTTATTTTCTGAAAACGGCACCTTAATCAGTGGGAAAGCCACTTTGGGGTGCCGTTGTTCTATAGAGCAATAAGGGTTACTTGCCTGCCGCGATGCGGTCGCGAATATGCTGCGCACGCGCTTCGGAGGCCGGGTGGTCGTCGAACATGCTGCTCTGACGGCCGGCTTCCATTTTAGCCAGTTTTTCAAAGCTGGTGACCAGGCCGTTCGGATCGATACCGCGTTTTTTCATCAGATCAAACGAGTAGTCATCCGCTTCGCTTTCCTGCTTCTGGGAGAACTGGGCATTCACCAGTTTTTCGCCCATGTCCGCCAACTGCGACTGCGACAGCGAACCTATGATGCCGCCGGTCGAGGCTGCGGCGGTGCGCAACGCCACGGTACCGTAGGCCACCTGCATGGCTTTACGCGTATGGCCCAGCGCGACGTGGCCCATTTCATGCCCCAGCACGCCTTCCACTTCATTGTCGGTCATCATGTCCATCAGACCGCTGTAAACGCGGATACAGCCGTTGGCCATCGCCCAGGCGTTTACGTCTTTAGTGACGTAAACCTTGTAGTTGGCCGGCGTGCCGTTGATATTATCACCCAGTGCCGCCGCGATTTTGTTCAGGCGTTTGGCATAGGTGCTGTCAGCCGGCGCGATTTGTGCCTTGCTGTCCATCTCTGCGCAGGATTTATCACTCAGGGTTTTTACGTCGTCATTACTCAACGTTGCCGCCTGAAACGCCTGTGCGCCAGACTGCATCAGGGTATCGGTGTTCAGGTTTTGACAGCCGCTTACCAAAGTGGCAATGCTTAATGCAATCAAAGAGGTACGGATTTTCATAAAGCTATCTTCCTGTGATAGTAACAAGGGGGTAGGGCCATTTTAATCTAAAGAAATCTTGCCGCCTGAGACTAGTGTACGCTGGCAATCAGGAAAATAGTGTTATTCCGAAAAACCGACCAATTGTGCTAATAAGTTGTGAACTCGCTCTCATTTGGCATTAGGGATTGCCGTTTTAATGCTGAGTCTGAGAAAATAGAAAACTTGACTGATTTTTTAATCCGACCTGGAGTAAAACATGTCCTCTCGTAAAGAGCTTGCCAACGCCATCCGCGCACTCAGCATGGACGCCGTACAAAAAGCAAATTCCGGCCACCCGGGTGCACCTATGGGCATGGCGGACATCGCCGAAGTCCTGTGGCGTGACTACCTGAACCACAACCCGACCAACCCGCACTGGGCTGACCGTGACCGCTTCGTCCTCTCCAACGGCCATGGCTCCATGCTGATTTACAGCCTGTTGCACCTCACCGGCTACGACCTGCCGATGAGCGAGCTGGAAAACTTCCGCCAGCTGCACTCCAAAACCCCGGGCCACCCGGAATACGGCTACACCCCAGGCGTCGAAACCACCACCGGCCCACTGGGTCAGGGCATCGCCAACGCCGTCGGTTTCGCCATTGCCGAACGCACCCTGGGCGCGCAGTTCAACCGCCCGGGTCATGACATCGTCGACCACCACACCTACGCCTTTATGGGCGACGGCTGCATGATGGAAGGTATCTCCCACGAAGTCTGCTCGCTGGCCGGTACCCTCAAGCTCGGCAAGCTGACCGCGTTCTACGATGACAACGGCATCTCCATCGACGGTCACGTCGAAGGCTGGTTCACCGACAACACCGCCGAGCGCTTTGAAGCCTATGGCTGGCACGTGGTGCGTCACGTTGATGGCCACAACCCGGACGCCATCAAGGCCGCCATTGAAGAAGCCCGCAAGGTCACCGACAAGCCGTCGCTGCTGATGTGCAAAACCGTGATTGGTTTCGGCTCCCCGAACAAGGCCGGGACCCACGACGTGCACGGTGCTGCGCTGGGCGCCGCCGAAGTGGCCGCCACCCGCGAAGCCCTGGGCTGGAAATACGCCGCCTTCGAAATCCCGCAGGACATCTATGCCCAGTGGGACGCCAAAGAAGCCGGCAAAGCCAAGGAAGCGGCCTGGAACGACAAGTTCGCTGCCTATGCCAAGGCCTTCCCGGAGCTGGCTGCCGAGTTCAAACGCCGTGTGAACGGTGAACTGCCGGCCAACTGGAAAGCCGAAGCCAAAGCCTTCGTGGAAAAACTGCAGGCCAACCCGGCCAACATCGCCAGCCGCAAGGCCTCACAGAACGCGCTGGAAACCTTCGGCAAGGTACTGCCGGAATTCCTCGGCGGCTCCGCTGACCTGGCACCGAGCAACCTGACCATGTGGTCCGGCTCCAAGCCGCTCAACGAAGACCTGGCGGGTAACTACATCCACTACGGCGTGCGCGAGTTCGGCATGACCGCCATCACCAACGGCATCGCGCTGCACGGCGGCTTCCTGCCGTACTCGGCGACCTTCCTGATGTTCGTGGAATACGCCCGTAATGCAGTGCGTATGGCAGCGCTGATGAAAATCCGCAACGTGTTTGTCTACACCCACGACTCCATCGGTCTGGGCGAAGACGGCCCGACGCACCAGCCGGTTGAGCAAATGGCCAGCCTGCGCGTGACCCCGAACATGAGCACCTGGCGCCCGTGTGACCAGGTGGAATCGGCGGTAGCCTGGCAGTACGGCATTGAGCGCAACGACGGCCCGACCACGCTGATTTTCTCGCGTCAGAACCTGACCCAGCAGCCGCGTACCGCAGAGCAGCTGGCCAACGTCTACCGTGGCGGTTATGTGCTGAAGGACTGCGCCGGTACGCCGGACGTCATTCTGATTGCCACCGGGTCGGAAGTGGGCATCACCGTGGAAGCGGCAGACCAGCTGACTGCGGCTGGCCGTAAGGTGCGCGTGGTCTCCATGCCGTCCACCGACGCGTTCGACAAGCAGGATGCGGCGTACCGTGAATCCGTGCTGCCGGCGGCCGTGACGGCGCGAGTGGCGGTGGAAGCAGGTATCGCGGACTACTGGTACAAGTACGTGGGCCTGAACGGCGCCATCGTCGGCATGACCACCTTTGGTGAATCTGCCCCGGCAGAGCAGCTGTTCAAAGAGTTTGGCTTCACCGTGGACAACGTGGTGGCCAAGGCGCAGGCACTGCTGAAATAAGCTGTATTGTGTTGCTTTACTCAAGCCCGGCAAATTGCCGGGCTTTTTACTGGACAAAAATCGCCCAACCTCACAAAACACGAAGATAAAAAATCAACGGCGTTGCTTAAGAACACTTATTAACTATATGTTAATTTTTAGTTTCTTAAATGTAACCAGGAGTTGATCATGTTGACAAAAATCGGCGCGTCGGTGGTGGCGATGGCGGTACTGGGTACAGTGCCTGCTTACGCTGAATTTCCAGCAGGTTATCCAGCCGACTATCAAAAAATTGTGGATGGCGCCAAGAAAGAGGGCAAGGTCGTGGTGTACTCCACCACCGATACCAAGGCGGCCGGCCCGTTGATCCAGGGGTTCGAAGCCATGTATCCGGGCGTAAAGGTCGAATACAACGACATGAACAGCACCGAGTTGTATAACCGCTATATCAGCGAGCAGGCGGCGGGAGGCACCAGCGGCGACGTAGTATGGAGCTCGTCGATGGATACCGCACTGAAGCTGGCAACCGACTATGCACAGGAATACGCTTCGCCGGAGCAGGGCCAGTTGCCCAAGTGGGCAGTATGGAAAGAGAAGGCCTACGGCACCACCTATGAACCGGTGGTGTTCATCTACAACAAACGCCTGATCCCGCAGGGCGATGTGCCGGACTCCCATGCCGCGCTGGCCAAACTGATTGCCAGCCAGACCGATAAATTCAAAAAGAAAGTCACCACCTATGACATTGAAAAGTCAGGCTTGGGCTTCATGTTGTCGGTGCAGGACTTCAAGGCCGATCCGAACTATTTCGCCACCCTGGCTGACGTCGCCAAAGGGGGACTGGCGGTGCAATCCTCAACCGGTACCATGATGGAAAGGGTGTCATCCGGGGAGAACCTGATTGGTTTCAACATTCTGGGTTCCTACGCCGAAGCTCGTGCCAAAACCGACCCTTCGCTGGGCATCTCTTATCCGAAGGATTACACCCTGGTACTGTCGCGGGTGTCCTTTATCAGCAAAGAAGCGGCTAACGCCAACGCGGCAAAACTGTGGCTTAACTATGTGTTGTCGGAAAAGGGTCAGAGCATTCTTGCCAATCAGGCCGACATTCCTTCGATTCGCAATGATATTGAAGGTAAAAACGACATTGACGGCCTGACCAAAATGCTTGGCAAAGCGCTCAAACCGATCCCGGTCGATGAAAGCCTGCTGGAGTATCTGCAGCCGGCCAAACGGCTGGATTACATCAAGCAATGGCGTACCGCCGCCGCGAAATAACCAAGGTTCCGGACGCGCGTCTGCCATTGTGGCGCGCGCCCTTTGGTCGTCGTCGTTTACAACCATCGGGATATCTTTATGAAAGCATGGCGCAGAAAGTGGCAGAGCCTGCCGCGCGGCTTGGTGGTGTTGATAACCGCACTGGTTATCTATGTGCCGCTGTCGTTTATCGTGATCCAAAGTTTCCTCTCCGCTCCCTTTTTCTCCCCCTCCAAGGTGTTCAGCCTGGAGGCGTTCCAGTTTATTTTCACCGATCCGGATTTTTACAAGGCGCTGAAAAGCGGGTTTATTCTGGCTTTCGGCCTGGTGGTGATCGCCATTCCACTGGGGGGCATTCTGGCCTTTTTGATGGTCAGAACCGACTTGCCCGGCCGGCGCTTTATTGAACCGCTGATCCTGGTGCCGATCTTTGTCTCGCCGATGGTCCTGGGTTTTGGCTACGTGGTGGCCGCCGGGCCGGTCGGCTTCTTCTCGCTGTGGGCGGAATCGCTGTTGGGCTTTGTGCCGTGGAATATCTATTCGATGGCCAGCATCGTGGTGATCGCCGGGCTGACGCATGTGCCGCACGCCTATCTTTATATTTCTTCGGCCTTGCGCAGCGTCGGTTCCGACGTGGAGGAAGCTGCGCGAACGGCGGGGGCCTCGCCTTTGCAGGTGATGACGGCCGTTAGCTTGCCGATGGTGCGGCCCTCGATTCTGTACGCCGGGGTGTTGCTGTTCTTCCTCGGGCTGGAAGTGTTCGGCCTGATGCTGGTGCTGGGCGATCCGGAAGGTAACCTGGTGCTGGCGACCTACCTGTATCAACTGACCAATAAGCTGGGTACGCCATCTTACCATTTGATGGCGGCGGTGGCGGTGGTGCTGATCTGCATCACCATTCCGTTGGTAATGTTGCAGCGTCGCCTGATGCGCACCGCTAACCGCTTCGTCACCGTCAAGGGCAAGGCGTCGCAGGCGCGGGCATTGCCGCTGGGTAAATGGCGCTGGGTCGCCGGTGCGGTGGTGGTGTTTTGGCTGACGGTGACCATCGGCGTACCGCTGGTGGGGGTGGTGCTGCGTGCCTTTATCTCCAACTGGGGCGTGGGCGTTTCAATCTGGGACGAACTGTCGCTCAATACCTTCCGCACCATCTGGCAGCAACCCAACCTGCTGCGGGCGATCGTCAACTCGATGGCGATTGGGGTGTTCGGCGGCGCGCTGGCGGTGGTTTGCTACCTGTTTATTGGCATCGCCATGCACCGCAAACCCGACGGGGCTACCCGTTTCCTCGATTACAGTGTGCTGGTGCCGCGAGCGGTGCCGGGTCTGCTGGCGGGGCTGGCGTTCCTGTGGGTGTTCCTGTTCCTGCCGATGTGGCTGGACAAGTCTTTAAAAGAGGGCTGGCTGTCGGCGCTGCCGGTGGCCGAGTGGCTGCGGGAAAACCTGATCGTCTGGCTGCGCTCCTTGCGCAGCACCATCTTCAGCGTCTGGCTGGCATACACCGTGGTGTGGATGGCCTATGGCCTGCGACTGATCTCTTCGACGCTGCTGCAAGTGGGGCCAGAGCTGGAAGAGGCAGCGCGTAGCGCTGGCGCGAGCCGGGGGCAAATTACCCGTCACGTCACCATTCCGCTGTCGCGTTATGGCCTGATTGGTTCCTGGCTGCTGATGTTCCTGATTTTCGAGCGCGAGTATTCCACCGGGGTCTATCTGTTGTCTCCGGGGACCGAAACCATAGGTTCGATGTTGGTTTCCCTGTGGGCGGCGGGCGCGATTGATATCGTAGCGGCCCTCTCGTTCATTAATATCCTGCTGGTGGTGTTGGGGCTGGGTATTGCCCTGCGCTTTGGAGTGAAATTACATGATTGAACTTTCGGTAGAGAACCTGCATTTAACCTACGGCGACAACCCGGTGTTGAAGGGCGTCTCGATGGATTTAAAGCGTGGCGAGGTGGTTTCGCTGTTGGGGCCGTCGGGCAGTGGTAAAACCACGCTGCTGCGGGCGGTGGCCGGGCTGGAAAAACCGACCCAGGGCCGTATTATCATCGGCAGCAATACGGTTTATGACGGCAGCGCGCGCAGCGAAATTCCGGCGGAGGAGCGCAACCTGGGGCTGGTGTTCCAGTCCTATGCCCTGTGGCCGCATAAAACCGTGTTTGAAAACGTCGCCTATCCGCTGAAGTTGCGCAAAGTCGCCTCGGCGGAAATCAACCAGCGGGTGCAGGGCGTGCTCGACCAGCTTGGGCTGGGGCATTTGGGCCAGCGTCATCCGCATCAATTGTCCGGTGGCCAGCAACAGCGCGTGGCGATTGGCCGGGCGCTGGTGTACAACCCGCCGGTGATCCTGCTCGATGAGCCGTTATCAAACCTCGATGCCAAGCTGCGCGAAGAGGCGCGGGTGTTCCTGCGTGAGTTGATCATCAAGCTGGGGCTTTCGGCGCTGATGGTGACTCACGATCAGAACGAGGCAATGGCCATCTCCGATCGCATCTTGTTGCTCAACAACGGAAAAATCGAGCAGCAGGGCACGCCGCAGGAAATGTACGGTTCGCCGTCGACCCTGTTTACCGCCGAGTTTATGGGCAGCAATAACCGGCTGCACGGCAAGGTTACCGAGCTGAGTGAGGGTAAAGCACGCATTGAAGGCAAAGACTGGGCGCTGTGGGGCATGGCGGGCGCGGGGGTAAAAGCCGGTGAAGAGGCCACTGCGGTGATCCGTGTGGAACGCGTGCGCCTGGTGGATGACCCACAGGGCAATCAGCTTGAGCTGCCGCTGCTGACCAGCATGTACCTCGGCGATCGTTGGGAGTATCTGTTCCGCACCGTTGCCGAAGATTTCGTGGTGCGCGCTTATGGCACCGAAGTTCGCGAGCAGACGTTGTGCCGTCTTTCACTGCTGGCCGAGCACCTGTGGATTTTTCCTAAGGCTTAACTGAAAAAACCGCGTCCCATAATGGGGCGCGGTGTACGCAACTACAAATCCAGTACCAGCCGTTTTTCAGGGAAAAACAATAAGTTAAAGATATTTTGGGTTGTGTGTTTATATGGCGTTACTGAGTGTCTCTATTACATCACTGCAAATGAACAAAACCATTCCTGATAGCTAATGAGTCTCTTTAGTTGTTCCAATACGGCAGATGCGTGACTATCCTCTACGCTCAATGTGACGGTGCAATTTACCTTTTCACTCGCTGCATTTATAGAGAACACTGCTTTATTATCTTCAGGTTGATATTTGTTGGCCATGAGCAATGCAATAAGACACTGTGTATCCTTGGGAATATCACCCAGTTCTGCATTGATTTCCATTATCTCCATATCGCCGTTTATTTCATGGCTTATAGTAACAATCAGGCCATCTTGAAACTCCATAACTAACTCATGGTCTTTTTCAAGATAAATATGTGTGTCATCAGCGTCAAGCTGTTCTAATAACTCTGTTATTAACGTTTCAAATGTCACGGTTTCCCCTTAAGCTTTCACTGCACCAGACAAACCTTCGAGTAATGCTGCTGCATGTGGCAGCAAGTTATTGCGGTTTGATTGCACAGAAAGGTCTTTCTTTATACCCATGAATTTATGTCTTCCTTCATTGACCTTGTAACCGGCCACACCAGTACAAGCTTTCTGAATCTCTAAGCTCCCTGACTCAAATATAATTTTTTCTAATACCTGGGAGCGTTCATCTGTCATTTTGGCAAATTGGTCAACAATTTCATTGTTACCACGTTGATGTTGCAACACCAACGTTTCTTTGATTTTTACATCAAGATAGCCCGTTCTATCTTTACCACTCATGCAGTTCCAGGCAGGGACGGCTCCCAATTCGTTACTGAGCAAACTCACAAGTACAGGTAGTGCGTAAGCGTTACCCTCGTCCTTATGATGCATGCCGAGATCAATGACTTTTTGAATTTGAGCGATATATGACTGCACCCGTGCGTATTTTCCTTCCTGACCTTGCTCTTTTATTTCTTTTGCTTTATTTAGTAGTTGGGTAAATAAGGGCGCATTATGTTTATCGGCCCATTTCCAGCCACTTACGTCAACTTTTGGAAGCTTATTCAAAATCTTTAATGCTATAGGTGCGCTAGACTTCAGCTTTGCTAAACCGTTTACACCAAAGCTAAATGGCAGCACGTCAAGTTTTAACGTAACCTCCTGGAGCTGGCCATTTTTATCTGGCACATTAATCTTATACTCTCCTTTATTTGATTTTTGTGTGGCTCTTTGCCAGGCCTCTTGCTGACCAATTTCATATTTTTTGTATTTGAGGCCCTTGGTTGGCGTTAGCAAGGAACTGGATACGATTGTTAAGGGGAAAGGCTTCTCTGTACCGTACGTTGCAATATGTTCCAGTATCGCTTCATGCTTGACATCGGCTGCCGCAGTGATCACCTCATAGGTTCGCCGATCGGCACCCTGGATTTGTTTCGTTGGGTCCTTTTCGCCAAACGGCATATTGACACCGTGACGAACGCCCTGGAATTCAACATCTGCACCCTTGAACTCGGTTGTCCATAGGTTCACGGCATGCCTTGTCTCCTGTGTAGCCATGCTGCTGACGCCGCATAAGCCATTTTGTCTATAATTATCGCTCAAAGCTGCCAGGCGGGATGCTGGTAGCATAGTACTTTCATAAGAGTTGGATTTACCAGCTTGCGATGGTAGCTCGATTTTTTTTTGGAGAGGTTCCCAAAGGGATTTTTTTTTACCAAGTTCAGCAGCAAAACCAATTCGTAATTCATTCTTAATAAGCGTTTCAATTTTATTGTTTTTGAACGCTTTGGCGCCGACGTTTTCCCGAATGGTATGGATGATGGTATTTGTTAGATGTTTTGAAAATTCCTTACAGTGTTTAATATCGAGTTTTGTAGCAATCCCGCCGTCACCTAATTTGCTGCCTAAGTTTTTAAATTCCGTTAATAACTTATCCTTAAGCGGGTCCAGGATTTTGGCAGAATAAGGCAGTTTTCCGATCATATTGATTGTATTTTCAAATACAGTGAATGACAGGTCCCTCAAGTTTTCTTTAGAGGCCTGTAGATGCTCTGGTTGCGTTAGCATAAGTGCTAATGACTGTTTTTCTATTGAGTCAGGGAGTGATGTACCCCTTTGCCCGCTATGGTCAATGGCCCGGGCGAATAGTCTTACCGGCCCCAGGCCGTGCTCCCCTTTGGCAATATTTTGTAGAGCGTTTATGCTTGACGCTGAGCCATAATGCGAACGAGTTGTGGTAAGAATGTTTTTAATTGGAGCCATTTTTTTATTTCCCTGTTGGTTGAAAACATCATATTTTACATCAACCAGAGAAAACAAACTTTCAGTAAACGCTTTTTTTCATAACGAGTGACATACTGAAGATCGGAATGAACTTCCCCTGGAAATATCAACAAATATGTGGAGCTAAAACGGGTGTGTTGAAACTTTTTGTAAAAAAACCATTAAAAAGTCGTTTTATTATATTCTTAGATAACATGACTAGTAGACAGTGTTTATCAGGGGCTCATTCAATTTTTACAGAGATCACCCCGCTAAATAGCTGCGCCTGATAGTGCTGCAGGTGAGGAGCATGCAGCACCCCGACGCGCGGTGAATCCGTCCATGGAGGCTCGTATCACGCGTCCATACGCTCAACGGTCGGCTACCTGCATGCTTCCCACCTGCCTCAAACTTAGGGTGTAGCGGTATTAAACGCAGTTATTTAGGACGTGTACCATATTGAAAACCAAAAAATGACGATTATAGGAAGGTGATAATGACTATTTTAAGAGGGCCAATTGGAGCAGCTGTCGTAAAAACCTCATCTCCGGTAACACCGAAAGACTCTGATTCTAATAATGGAAAAAACCTTAGAAAGTTATTTAATAATCTAACGCAAGTACAAAATAATAGTCAGTCACTTAAATCAAAAGCAAATGTGGACTGTTCAAAAAATAATGGTTTATTAGATGAGCTGGCTACCAAACTGGCCAAGCGAGCTGGTGATGCTGATATTGCAGAAAAAAAAACAATAGGGGGGGAGTTAAAACCGTGGCAGAAGGAACTTGTTGAGCAGAAGGAAACATATGCCCGTTCAGTGTATGACCGGCAGGCTGCTGAAACGAAAGAAGAGGCCAGAGTGACCGCTGCACTCAACGCAGAAGCAGCGGAGAAAGCGAAAAAAAAGGCTAACGAAGCAGAGAGGGCTAATAGAGCACCAGTTACCCTGAAGATGGATGCAAACGGCATTCCATTGCCACCTCCACCTCCCGGGATTCATGTGTCGCAAAAACTATTCGCCTCAATCAATGAATTTAAAAAAATAGCTGTCTGTGATCCGAGGAAAAGAGGAGCCGATGGAACAGATGGAACAACAAATAAACCCTTGATGGCTAATCTATTAGATGAACTTGCAATCAAACTGGCCAAGCGAGCTGATGTTGCAGGTATAGAGGGGGAAAAACCATTCGAGGGGGAGTTAAAACCATGGCAGAAGGAGCTTGCCGAACAGAAGGAAACATATGTCCGTTCAGCGTATGATCGGGAGGCTGCTGAAGCGAAAGAAGAGGCCAGAGTGACCGCTGCACTCAACGCAGAAGCAGCGGAGAAAACGAAAAAAAAGGCTAACGAAGCAGAGAGGGCTAATAGAGCACCAGTTATCCTTAAGATGGATGAAAACGGTATTCCTCTACCACCGCCGCCGCCAATGAGTCGGTTTAAGTAAAATACGACGGAGTCTGCCCGCAATTCTGCGTAACTATTCACTTGTCAAAGACGGTCGCTGGGAGTATTTGTTCCGTGCCCTTGCCGGGGATTTTTTGGTGCGGGCTTATGGCAGTGAGGTATGCGGACAGGAGCTGCCGGTAGAGTATCTGTGGTTTTTCCCTGGATTAAATCTCCCCAGGGGCGAATATATTAGCCCCGTTTAACCAAGCCGCGGCATTGAACTGCACCCCAAATGTTGGATAGTCATCTGACATTTTGGAGTGCCCCCGTACCCGTAGACAAATCTGCCATATAGTTTGAGCATAGGAGGAGTTTATGGGCACACCACGATTTACCCCCGAGTTTAAACAGGAGGCCGTGCGTCAAATTACTGAACGCGGCTACTCTGTTGCCGAAGTTGCTGAGAGGCTGGGTGTTTCCGTGCACAGTCTGTATAAGTGACTCCGCAGTATCAAACCCGATAACAACGAACGCCAGGTCAGCGATCTGCTCGAAGCCAGAACGGAGATCCTTAAACTGAAGGCCCAGTTGAAACGAGCTGAAGAGGAAAGGGATATTTTGAAAAAGGCAGAGCGGTACTTTGCAAGGGAGCCTGACTGAAGTACCGCTTCATTAACGATCACCGGGATACCTGGTCGATCGTAACTATGTGTCGGGTTCTCAAGGTTGCCCGTGCGGGATTTTATGTCTGGCTTCATTACCCTGTTTCTGCAGGAGAAAAGGATAACCATCGGCTGCTGGGATTAATCCGCGACTCTTACGCATTGAGCGGCGGAGTTTACGGTTACCGCAGGATCCACGGTGATCTGCGCGAAGTCGGTGAAGTGTGCAGCAAAAACCGTGTTGCCAAAATAATGAAGCAAAACAAGATACAAGCCGTGCATGGCTATAAGATCCCCTGTGGCCCCAGGGGGCGACCGTCATTGATCGCGCTTAACCGCGTGCAACGGGAGTTTACGGTCGTGAAGTTTATACATTACTGCGAAATCAAAACAGGCAGGTCAACAGCATCCCGATAACGACTTGACTCTTAGAAGGGCGTCCAGTGCTGGCAATACCAGATGGCAGCTTATCAGCATGAGTTACGGAGTCATGGGATAGAACAGAGCATGTCCCGCAAGGGAAACTGTCTGGACAATACAGTAATGGAAAACTTCTTCGGTCATCTGAAAGCGGAACTGTATTACTTACAACACTTTGATAATGTGGAGCAACTATCACAAGAGATAGTAAGCTACATTGATTATTACAATAATCGTCATATCAAGCAGAAACTAAAAGGCCTGAGTCCCGTGGAATACAGAACGCAGGCCTTGAGTGCGACATAAATTTAAACCGTCCAACTTTTTGGGGTGCAGTTCACATGCAACGCCCTTATAAATCTACGCGCGGAAAATACCCAATCACAAATTCAGCTCCAGACGTTTCAGACGCACTTCCCCGTGAGAATGACCATAATATCAATGGGCTGCCTGACCTTTTCGCAAAGCACTCATTGTTTCTATTTAGTTATTCATTATTTTCATGATAGGCCCTGATGTAAAATTGTGCTGGTAAAGGAAAGTGAGTATTTAATTGTTCAAAAGTAGGAAGCGTATTGGATGTTTTCCATGAGTCTATGAATTGCACATAGGGCCTATCCTCTTCACATATAATGACAGCATTAAAATCATGTCCGCACTCACCAATTAACGGGATGGTGTAGTTTGTTGCTGTAATTATAAAAGAGCTTTCCCTGTTAATATCATAGCGTCTTGAAATTTCATTTCTCACTTCATCAAGTGAGTTAAAGCAATGTGATAATTCAATTCCTTGACCGAAAATCACTCGATCAACAATGGTGGTTTCGAATCCAATAGTAGGTGACATTGTATTTTTTGAACTTAAGATATCCTGCCGGTGATGGATGTTGTAATGTAAGCAAGCTGATAATAACACACAATTCCCAGAATAATGAAGGTATGTGTTATTGACATGCGCTGCCATTTTTTTTAAATTTTTTTTGCTCAGGTTTTGTGGGTAAACTATATTCTCTTTATTTTCAATACAAAGAGCATCTTTAATCCTTATAACGTCGTTTAAATCATCATCTTTGACATTCCTTGAGTTTATAAGCGAAATTATATTTTGTGGTTGGGTGTGGCCAGTTGCTTTCATTATATTCCTATTTAAAAATTTCATTGTAAATGTTGAAGGGTGATTTTTCTTTCAGAAATCGACCTTTAGCCATGAATGGGTATTTAAACTGAATGTTTTTTGTTAGTTAAAACCAATAAATTAACAGGGTTTTAGGCTCCGTTATTCCTCAAGCCCCATATGCTGCGCCTCCAGCTAAAACAGTGAGTGATAGCTTACCACCCTCGCTGTTTGTAACAATGCCACTACAACTACACATTAAAACCGACAGGAAGATAGCGACATTTAAGCTGGAGTTTAGCCGTGACCCACAAAGAAAGCTTTTTCTGTGAATTTGATTAATTTTCCTGTCGTGTTAGTCGCTTCTAGGCTCTACCACGAGTCAAACCGAAGCCATGCTTCCCTATCTGGCCAAAATGAATTGACTTCTCCCCTGGCTGCCAGGTCACCTTGATACGGGCACCTTGCTTTTCATAAAAGGCGGCCAGCTGCTCTTGGCTGCTGACAATGCTCCATTCGCCGCGGTTGCAAATGGCCAATGAGGGCGGTGTCTCTCCCTTGGCCACCATGGCTCTGCATTCTTTTTCCGGTAGCACTGACGGTAAAGCGACAGCTGGCGCGAGTTTTTGACGAAGATCCGGCTCACGGGTGCTTACAAAAGCTGGGTAATTCGCCTGCGGGCCATGCTGCACCATTCTGTGCTCGGTATGGCTGCCTGCCTCCGAGCGGTGCGGTTGCACCGTAGCCACTGCCTCATTGATGGCTTTGCGGATAAAATTCTCCTCGGAAGATTCAACGCTTACTGCATGGCGCTGTCCGGTAAAGGAAATCATATCGTGCAAGTCATAATCACCGGTTACGACTGTCCTTTCCCAATTTGGCAGAGACTTCAAAGCGGCAAGGTTAGCATCTTGCGGGTTGGCAAAGTCAATCGGCGCATAGAAATTCCCCTTCCCATCCGATCGTGCCTGCGGCATGGTCGACTGCTGCCATTGCGCTGCGGCCGCCCTGGTGACAAACACGCCAATAGGTGTTGCGCCCTCCCAGTGTGCCGCTAAACCCTGCAAGCCGCTGTCCTTGACAGCTTGTAGCATGCCCGGCTGCACACGGCTGGATTTCAGTGTTTTTTCCAAGATGGAGTGGGGTTTGGTGGCCGCACCCTTGTCCAGCCACTCCAGCGCATCCGTCCCGGTGTCACGAAAGCTGACTGAGAAATTACCCTTACGGGCAGCTTCGGAGATTACGATCAGGTGTGACTTGGTGATAAAACCCATGTCAACAACCCGCTGTTCCCCCTCGCTCAATAACCTGGATTGACCCGCCTGACGGGCTGATTCCCGTACAGTTTCGAGTCTGTTCGTGTCGGCTGCCCCCCCCCTTGCCAGCTTGTATGCCGGTGCGGGGCTTGCCCTCTGCAAGACCCCCAGCCTTTGCTTGGTTGTGGTCGTCGGCAACGCCACTGGTGTTTGGCTCAGGTTTGGCAAAGAGATTGTGCTTAACATGGCTTTTCCTTTAAAGGCCGCGATGTGCTTTGCCAAATTGGTTTATGAAGCATTAGGAAGTGAAAGTTCTGGCTTGCCATATGTCCTGTCATAGACCTCCAAAATTTTTATCGGGGCACTCCTGTTAACCACCAAACCTGATTCACTATGGCTTCCTGGAGCAAGATAGCGTTGTTTTATTTTGACAACAACACCATAGCGACCTCTTGAGAAACCATCAAAAGTAGAAATATCAGTACTAAACTCCGGTATGAATCCGCCTTTGCTTACTTGTTTCTTTCTCTCGCTTTCAAGTGGTGATGGTGTATTGATGTCTGCTTTATCGCCTGCAGACTGATTGCTAAGCATGTTAACAACAGCTGCGCTACTGGTACCCCTATATAAGATATATTCTTTATCTGGAGTAAGCCCCTTAGATACTTCATCCAGGATAAGGCTATAATCAAGTGCTTTATATTGGCCTTCCAGTTTTTTTGGAAGAGGTCCGTCATCATCTATATCATTCATATAATCGTCATCGGTTACATCTAGCTGACTATAAGCTGGAAGCTTGTTAATTGTTTTATTTATTGATGAAGTAGGATGCGTGCTATGTTCCTTGAGTTTCCGGGGTGAGTTCAAAAATGTATGAGGTTTTTCTGGTGAGGTTTCTTTATTATTTCTCAAGTGATTTTTAGTAATGTTTAATACGTATGTCGGTTTTTTAATGACAGGGTTGGCTTTATTTTCCTGAGCAGCCTTGATGTTATTTGTTTTAGTTGCATCTCCAGGTCTTTTTATGAGGGTTACAGATGTATTTGTCACTCCGGAAAGTTTTTGTAGCAGTTTAATGTTTCGTGTGGACGGGTTTGTTTCGACTAATTTAATGGCTGCTTTCGTGTTGCGGAATACGTGAGCTTTTAAATGAGTGATTATAAACATAATGTATCTTCTCCTGTGTCAATTAGCATGAAGTGTTAAAATCACATAATTCTGGATTGTTTGATATAAAAAATCGCTGCGACCTAAATTTTTAATTCAAAGTTTAATATAGTGACTTAATACAATATTTCTAACCATGACCCGAACTTGTCCACGTGCATTCACCCACAACCGAAGATCAGTTCGACCTGCATTTATCCAGCCTTCGTTCAAATCCGAAAATTATCAACTTACAATAACTGCAATAGAACTCTGTGCATCAAACTGTTTCAATTAGTGTTTTTTTGCGGATTTATCTCGCATTTAACTAGCGAGTTTTAATCCAAATTCTCATCCCGGATGAAGTATTTACCATTTGATTAGATTTGCATCAGGATCTGCGAAGCCATAGCGAATTAAATGATGATCTATGGACATGGAACGGTGTTAGCAAATGGCAGATCACATTGTTTTGAAGGAAGAGGAGATCTTGAGTGAGAGCTGTAAGCGTACAGTACAAACTCAGGAAGTCTGGTTTTTGGATATAAGTGACGGTCATTCAGTTCATATGAACTTATCCTGGCGTGGCGGCAATGCCTCTTGGGAAGCCTCGGGTTGCTGCTTGCTACTCCTGGACCGTGTCGATGTTGAGGTAATAAAAGGTGAGCTTTCTTTTTGCGCATTGCGTCTGGAAGTGCTAAGTCAATTATTGGGCTTCCTCGATGAAGCCAGAGAACTGGAGACTTTTGACGCTAATGCATCTCCCTGGATGCCGCTGTCGTTGTTGGATAAAACCGTGCTGGAGAGTCGAAAGCGTTGCGAATACTGGTTTTTGCAGGAAATGCTTAACCCCTCATCAAATTTTAAAAATTTCTTTAACTTCTTACGCCAGCGTGAAAGTTACTGGCTGGTTCGTTTTTTGCTGGCCGAGACAAGTGCCTCCCGCACTCTACAAGAATTAGGTCTGCAATATGGCGTTTCATACTCTCATTTCAGGCGCTTGTGTTGTAATGCCTTGGGAGGGGGGGGGAAAGCTAAATTACGTGACTGGCGGATGGCTCGTTCATTACTGGATGCCATCGAAGGCCAGGAGAATTTGACTCAGGTCGCGATTAAACATGGTTATGCTTCATCATCTCATTTTTCTTATGAAATTAAAGAACTGCTCGGTGTATCGCCGAGAGGATTAATAAACACTATTCGAATGGCTAAAAACTAAATGAAAAGGAATATTTTATGCGCATGGCTGCTAACGCAGACTATGCTATTGGCTGGTTTTCCTGCCTGGGCGGCAGAGCCCATTATTAAAACTGGGAACGGCTACGTTGCTAAAAATGAGAGCCTGAGTAGTTTCTTTGTTGCCATGTCTGCTCAATTACAGAAACCCATTATTATTAGCAAACAGGTCACCCGTAAACAGATCAGTGGTGATTTTGACTTCTCTAATCCGCAGGAATTATTGGAACATATTTCTCAGCAATTAGGGCTTATTTGGTATCACGACGGTCAGGCGATTTACGTTTATGACGCCAGCGAAACCCGAAATGCGGTGATATCGCTGCGCACGATGTCGCTTAAGGAATTTAATGAGTTTCTGCAGCGCTCTGGCCTGTATGATAAACGCTATCCATTACGTGGTGATACCGGTCATGGTACGTTTTATATCTCTGGCCCACCTGTATTTGTCGATCTTGTCGTGAACACGGCTAACTTAATCGATAAGCCAAAAAACGGCATCGAACTGGGCCGACAAAAAATAGGTGTTTTACGCCTCAATAATACTTTTGTTAATGACCGTGTTTATGCGTTGCGGGAGCAGAAAATTATCATTCCTGGCGTGGCAACAGTCATTGAAAAGCTATTACAGAATGAGACTAAGCCTGTGCAACCGATGCCGGAAAGTATATCGTCTCGCCTTCCTGTTGCCAGTGAAGAGATCCCTTCGATGCCTGATTTTTCCAGTAATACCGGGGGTATTGCACCTAAATATACTCCAACGATGGATTTAGCGAATGCATTGCAGCAACAGGCCCCGGCCGGGGATATCAAGGTTATAGCTTACCCGGATACCAACAGTCTGTTGATCAAAGGAACGGCTGAGCAGGTTCGCTTCATTGAACAACTTGCTACTGCACTGGATATCGCAAAACGTCATGTCGAACTCTCTTTGTGGATCATTGACTTAAACAAAGAGGACCTGGGACAGCTAGGGGTAAGCTGGAGCGGAAGCGCCACTTTTGGCGCTTCACTCGGTACAACACTGAATCAGGTTGGGGGGGCCATCAGTATGCTGGATGGCAATAGCTTCATTGCGCATATCAAAGCATTGGAGCAGAAACGTCAGGCCACTGTGGTATCGCGTCCCGTGCTGCTGACACAGGAAAACGTGCCGGCAATTTTCGACAATAACCGCACGTTTTACGCAAAATTGATCGGTGAACGTAACGCCAGCTTAGAGCATGTTACCTACGGCACCATGGTGAGCGTGCTACCGCGTTTTTCAGCAGATGGTCAAATAGAGATGTCGCTGAACATTGAAGACGGTCGTGAGGACAAGGCTGCGAAATCTGGAACGGAATCGTCAGGGGCATTGCCTGAAGTTGGGCGTACTCATATCAGTACGGTTGCGCGTGTACCGCAGAACAAGAGTCTGCTGATTGGCGGATATACCCGTGATGTGAGTTCCGAGGACACGACGAAGATCCCGCTTCTCGGGAATATACCTATAATCGGGGGATTATTCCGCTATAGCAGCCAGAACAAGAGCAATATGGTGCGCGTGTTCTTGATCCAGCCTCGTGAGATTACCGAGCCGCTGGCTCAGGATGCTATCGATTTCACGTCAAGCCTGGCAAAAAAGGGGGGAATTGATCTAGACAGTGCACCATTACAGAAATGGGTTCGCAGTTATTTAGATCGTGACGTGCGCGAGTTTAACCATGGAAATTAGTTATCGTCCAAAGCCGTTGGGTGTGCTCTCGCCGAAGCAATTGGCTAAAGAGGATACGCGGCGTGCCGAAGGTCAAAGGAATACAAGTCAGCCTGAGGTGCAGGCAGAAGAGACTGATTTCCGTCCGAATCAACAACTGGAGTTCGCTAACAAGTCTGATGACTTTGCGTCTGTGTTGGCACAATTCAGGAATCGTCGCGATCTCGAAAAAAAGAGTGCCCAGCTTGCCGACAGTTTTGAACGCGTGCTGGACGAAGAAGTTTCACCGAAGGCTAAGCAGATCCTGCAAGTTGCCAGGTTGCAGAAAATCAGTCTGGCGGAATTATTGAATCAAGCGCGTAAACTATTCCCTGATGACAGCGATCTGATTTTGGTATTGCGTGAGTTGTTGCGGCGTAAGAAGTTGCCGGAGGTGGTTGCTAAGCGCCTGCAAGAGTTGATGCAACAGGTAGAGGAGCAAGCGGATCCTAAAACGCTTAAGGCAGGCATCAATTGTGCTCTCAAGGCCCGCTTGTTTGGCAAGGCACTGGCGCTGCGCCCTGGTTTATTACGGGCGAGCTATCGTCAGTTTTTGCAGAGTGAAGCATCAGAGATTGATATCTATGCCGACTGGATAGGCAGTTACGGTTTTCAACGTCGTGTTCTGGTACTGGATTTTATTGAAAATGCGCTGGTCACGGATTGCAACTCGCTGGATGCGAGCTGTTCTAGCCTGGAGTTTGGCTATTTACTTGCTCGGCTTGGCCAACTCAAGTTGCTGCGTTCAGCGGATGCGCTGTTTGTAAACCGGCTGCTGGCAAACACGGTAGTACAAACCTTCAATCCCCATGAGGAAGTTTGGTTACTGCTTATGCTGTCGCTACTACAGCAGCCTGATGAGCTGGATGCGTTATTGGCCGAAACTGTGGGAGGCAGTGCGTTGTTCCGTCGCCACTATGAACATTCATCGTTACTGCATGTGCTCTATCTAGCTTGTAAAGCGTTACCCACGGCCCTGTTTTTGGACGAAAGTGGACGAGACGTCGTGTTAGAAACGTTGCGTCATATGGCAACGATTGCTTATCAACACGAACAGGTCGAATTACGCCGGGAAGCTGAGAATGCCTCCTTTGACCGAATTTATCTGGATGAATAATAGTGTTAAATTCACTGCTTAATAATGTTCGCTCTCGCCCGGAACTTTTAATTCTGTTGTTAATGGTAATGATCATCACGATGCTGATCATTCCTTTGCCTACCTATTTGGTGGATTTTTTGATTGCCGTCAACATTGTGCTGGCGATGTTGGTGTTTCTGGGGTCTTTTTATATTGATCGTATTCTCAGTTTTTCTACATTCCCCGCGGTACTATTAATTACCACGTTGTTTCGTCTTGCTTTGTCGATCAGTACCAGTCGTCTTATTTTAATCGACGCAGATGCTGGTGAAATTATCGAGACTTTTGGTCAGTTTGTTATTGGCGACAGTCTGGCGGTGGGATTTGTTGTGTTTGCCATCGTCACTGTGGTTCAGTTTATTGTTATTACCAAAGGTTCAGAACGTGTTGCTGAGGTCGCGGCACGCTTTTCTCTTGATGGTATGCCTGGCAAACAGATGAGTATTGATGCCGATCTCAAAGCCGGCATTATTGACGCCGATAACGCTCGTGAGCGCCGAAGTATTTTAGAACGCGAGAGTCAACTCTACGGCTCGTTCGATGGGGCAATGAAATTTATTAAAGGTGACGCAATTGCCGGCATCATCGTTATTTTCGTTAACTTCATAGGTGGCATAGCCGTTGGTATGTCGCAGCATGGCATGGACCTGTCGACTGCACTCAGTACCTACACCATGCTCACCATCGGCGATGGCCTGGTCGCGCAAATTCCCGCATTGCTGATCGCCATCAGCGCCGGCTTTATTGTCACCCGGGTTAATGGGGATGGCGACAATATGGGCCGCAGCATTATGCAACAGCTACTGGGCAACCCATTTGTCTTAGTCGTGACCGCCGTGCTGGCCTTGTCTGTCGGTCTGCTGCCAGGATTTCCATTGCCCGTATTTCTGATCTTATCTGCGGCGTTAGGTGCACTGTTTTATGTCAAGCATCGGGCTGCTAAAGGTGCAAAAGCGGGTAGTGCAACGGCGGAGGGGACGAGTAATAAAACGAGCAATTTGCTGCAAGAGGAGGGGAGTAAAGAGTGTTCACTGGGGCTGATTAGCGATCTGGATAAAGTCACTCCGGAAACGCTGCCTCTGATTTTACTGGTGCCTAAATCACGACGAGCCTCACTCGAAAAGATAAAGTTGATTGAACGATTACGTAGTCAATTTTTTATCGACTACGGCGTGCGTTTACCCAACATGGTATTGCACGATAACGAAGAGCTTGCTGATAACAATGTCGTTTTTCTCATTAATGAGGTTCGTGCCGAGCAATTCGAACTGCATTTCGATCTGATGCGCGTGATCAATTATTCCGAAGAGATCATTGCTTTTGGTATAGAGCCGGTATTTTCTGAGCAGGGTTCTGGTCAATGTGCCTGGGTCCAGTCTGCCGATGCAGACAAGCTTGCGAAGCTGGGGCATCAATTACGTCCGGCGATGGATGAGCTTTACCACTGTATGACCGCGCTACTGGCACGCAACGTCAATGAGTACTTTGGCGTCCAGGAAACCAAACACATGTTGGATCAACTGGAGACGAAGTACCCAGACCTTCTTAAAGAGGTGCTACGACATGCCACGGTTCAACGTATTGCCGAAGTAATACAACGCTTGCTATCCGAACGTATTTCGGTGCGCAACATGAAATTACTGATGGAGTCCTTGGCACTGTGGGCACCACGAGAAAAAGACGTGATTAGCCTGGTCGAACATGTACGAACAGCAATGGCTCGCTATATCTGTCACAAATTTGCCAATGCAGGTGAACTGCGTGCGGTGCTGATTTCTGCCGAAGTCGAAGACCTTGTGCGCAAAGGGATACGGCAAACGTCAAGTGGTGCTTTTCTTAACCTTGAACCTGCCGTCTCTGACGAGTTGATGGATCTTTTCGCTCTCGGGCTTGGCGGTTTGGGTACGACAAACAAGGACATCGTACTGTTGACATCGATCGATGTGCGCCGTTTTGTCAAAAAATTGGTTGAAGCTCGTTTCCGTGACCTAGACGTTTTGTCATTCGGCGAAATTGCCGATGGCGTTTCAGTGAATGTTATTAAAACAATCTAATTAAACTATTTATATAAAGGATGACGATTATGTACACATTAGATATTTCGCAGCTGACCCACTCTGCTCTGGAAGAGAGCGGTTGTGATCCATCGGTCATTGCTAAACTGGATAATCATTCAACGATTGCTCTCGATTTAAATAACCTGCCTGCCATCCATATTAGCGTTGAGGATGATGACGATGTTTGGCTTTGGTCATTGCTTGGCGAAAACAGTGAAGAATTAGTAAAAGTACGAAGCACTGAATTATTACAAGAATTAATGCAGGGGTGCCATTTTGCCCGCAGTACCCAGTTCCAATTGGCAACGCAGGATAGCGAATTGGTGCTCAAAGTCCTGATTCACCCCAAATATTTAACTGACGGTGTGGTTTTTTCTGAAGCACTGAATGGCTTTTTTGAGCAACTGGAACGTTTCTGCGAGTCGCTGCTGAAATGAAAGCACCACGTTTACTGCGCCAGCTGGCTCACCTGCAGCGTATTTCAGGTCCAATTATCGAGGCCGCACTCCCCGATGTCGCTATTGGAGAGCTTTGCGATGTTCGCCGAAACTGGCGGGATCAGGAGGTGGTAGCACGTGCCCAGGTTGTTAGTTTACAGCGTGACCATGCCGTTCTGAGCCTGATCGGCAGCACTCGCGGTTTGACGCGAGAAGCGGTGTTGCAACCCACCGGGCACGCATTGTCTGCCTGGGTCGGCGAGTCTGTGCTGGGCGCAGTGCTGGATCCTACTGGCGTGGTTGTCGAACGTTTTTCGCCTGAGCCCGGAGTGCGTGGCGAGATGCGCGGGGTTGATGCATCGCCTCCTGCCTACACGTCCCGTATCGGCGTGCGTGAACCCCTCATTACCGGGGTTCGCGTTATTGATGGTTTGCTGACCTGCGGGGTTGGCCAACGCGTGGGGATCTTCGCCTCTGCCGGGTGCGGGAAAACCATGCTGATGCATATGTTGATCGAGCAGACGGAAGCGGACGTATTCGTCATCGGCCTGATTGGCGAGCGTGGTCGCGAGGTGACTGAGTTTGCCGAAACCTTGCGTACCTCGGACAAGCGTGAGCGATGTGTACTCGTGTTTGCAACCTCTGACTTTTCGTCTGTTGACCGCTGCAATGCAGCGTTGCTGGCGACCACGGTAGCGGAATATTTTCGCGATCGGGGTAAGCGCGTTGTGCTATTCGTCGATTCAATGACCCGCTACGCTCGCGCTTTGCGTGATGTGGCGCTGGCTTCCGGCGAAACACCCGCGCGGCGCGGTTATCCTGCATCGGTGTTTGACAACCTGCCACGCCTTCTTGAACGCCCCGGCGCCATTAATGGCGGGAGTATCACGGCTTTCTACACCGTGCTGCTGGAGAGCGACGATGAACCGGACCCGATGGCTGACGAGATGCGCTCTATTTTGGACGGCCATATCTACCTGAGCCGAAAACTTGCCGGGCAAGGGCACTATCCGGCCGTCGATGTACTGAAGAGCACCAGTCGCGTTTCCGGACAAGTGACTCATCCTGAACATCAACAACAGGCTGCCGCGGTACGTACATTGATAGGGCGTCTGGAGGAGTTGCAGGTCTTCGTCGATCTGGGGGAGTTCCGCCCGGGAGAGAGCGCAGACAACGATCGTGTCATGCATGCGCGAAATCCGCTACAGCAATGGCTGCGCCAGTCTCTACACGAATATTCTCCTGTCGACCAGACATTGCGAGGTATGTATGCGCTTGTTGACTAAAATTCGCGCCCTGCAACGACGCAGTGAAATATCGCAACGCCATTGTGAGGCTCAGTTGCTCCAGCTGGCGAGGAAAGATGAGGAGTTGTGCAGCGATAAGGATGCACTCAGTGCCAAAAAAGAGGGGCTATGTGCATTGCTGGAAACACAGCGTCTTAACGATGCCGTGCTGAACCGCGAACAGTTGCACATGGCGTTACGTAAGCAAGCGATTTTGCGGCACCAGTTGCACAACCTCGAATTGCAGTCCACGCAACTTGACGAACAACGGAAGGAGCTTGCTGAGTCGAGGATCCTCCGGCAGGGAGAGCGTTGCGTATGGCTGCGCAAAGATGACAAATATCAACGTTGGGCGGCGCGCGTGCGTAAACAGGACCAACTGTTGTATTTGCGTGAGGACGAGGCTGAACAAGAAGAGAGGACTTCATGGAATCAATAACTGCTACTGGCGGTAAGGCTGTGGCAACAAATCAGAGCAAGCCCACGACCCTGCTCGATGAGCGGATTCTTGAACTGGCGAATAATAAACCAGGGCCGCATAGCGAGGAAAAATCGCCACTGGACGCCAGCGATGTATTGCCATTAATGCCGATGCTGCCGCATCCATTACTCAAAGCCTTAGCCGTGTTGCGTTCGGGTGGGCGTGAGCAAATAAATGCCGCGGAGGAACAGCGTACGATGAAGCATGAAGCTGCCACCGATCCGCTGCACAAAACGTCAAAGCGTTCCGCCGGCGGGGATAAAACTCACGCTGAAATGCCCTTACCTTTGACCGGTAAGGCGGGCGTGGAAGCTCCTGTTATAAAGAGTAAAACCGGGGCAGAAGCGCCTGTTGCGGTGAGTAAGACAGGGGCAGAAGCGTCCTTGCTAAACCAGCTCTCTCCGCAGCAGAGGGTGATGCCGGATGTAGTGCAGGTAAACAATCCGCAACCTTCACTTGTCCGGGGCAGCAATCTGGAAAAAGCCTATGCTGAGCAGGTTGTTGTGAGAAAAACGGAGGTTTCCGAGCGAAAATGGCGTGAAGAGCTTGTAATGCCACCTCTGGCTGGATTGCAACCGGTATCGCATGCTCCGGTACAGCAGGCAGGTGATGTACCGGCGGTAATGTCCCCCCGTACTCCGGTACTCCCACAACCTGCAGAAGTCGTCAACCCGTTGCAGAGCGGTTTGACGTACCAGTTTTCTCGCTGGGGAGAGGGACATACGGTAACAGTGGTAAAGAATGAGGGACAAATTTTTACGTTCCGCCCATCTGATACCTTGGTTACTCAGCAGCTCAGCCAACAATGGCCTTCAGGTAACCCGGAAAAATGGCAGTTGTCGGACGATGGCCGTGAGAAGCATCAACAGCGGGATCGGCAGCAACATGAGGAAGATGAGACTTGATGCTGGCACTAAAACGAATCGATGAGTCAGCCCGAATGCTGGCCAGTGCTGGCGCAGCCTGGAGACATCAGGGCTGGGATGCAGCGCTGGAAACCCCTCCTCCAGGTGGTGTTTGGTTGCCGCTGGCGGATGCCGATCGCCATTGGCAGGGATGGCTGAGACTCCAGGACTGGCTGGAAAATGTGTCCCCGGATTTGGCAGGCTTGGCTATTTCTGCAGGGGTTGATGCCCAGGTTGTGCAGTGGCTTGCTGCTGTTGAGCAACCGGTGAAATTACCGATGCCGGAGTTGGCCTATCAAAGGTTATGGTTGGGCGAACCAGTAACGCGTAACGCTTTGCCACCGCGGCCGCTGTTGAGAGTGATGGGCGAGAGTGGTCCGCTGTGGCTTGAGCAGGTGCCAGAGGTTGATGCCGGTGAGTTGATCGCTCCGGCAGGTTTGAGCTGGCCACTGCGTTTCGTCATCGGTGAAAGCAGGATTGGACTTGCATTACTGAATCGGGTTAGTCGTGGCGATCTACTGCTGATTGGCGCCCGGGTATCAGAGGTGCGGTGCTATAGAAAAACGTTAGGCCCATTCCAACAATTAGATGAAGGAATTCACATGGAATATCAGTGTATTGACGAGTCTCAGGACTTGAGTGATGTGCAAGAGGTGGTTGAAGTTGTTCGGGATATGGGGCGTTTACCCGTTCAGCTTGAGTTTGTTCTCCACAACTATCGGCTGACACTTGCCGAATTGCAAAGCATGTGTCGCGGGCAATTATTGAGCTTACCGGCGGGAGCCGAACTTAATGTAGAGATCCGTGGTAATGGTGCCATTCTGGGTTATGGCGAGTTGGTACAGCTGGATGAGCAATTGGGCGTCGAAGTCAATCAGTGGTTAGGTGAGTGCCGGAATGACGAATGATATTTCGTTGATTGCACTGCTGGCCTTTTCTACGCTGCTGCCTTTCTTGATCGCGTCTGGTACCTGTTTTATCAAGTTTTCGATTGTTTTTGTGATGGTACGAAATGCGCTTGGGCTGCAGCAGGTGCCATCGAATATGACGCTCAATGGCATCGCGCTCCTGCTGTCGGTATTTGTCATGATACCGGTGGTACAGCAGGGGTATGACTACGTTGAGGAACAGCAGATCAGTTTTACCAGCGTGTCAGCAGTCACGCATTTTGTCGATAACGGTCTGGACGGTTACCGGGATTATTTACGCAAGTATTCCGATCCTGAGCTGGTGAGATTCTTCGAGAAAGCACAGCGTACCCAGGCCGAGGAGGGAGCGGGTAGCGAAAATATCCCGAAAGCTGATGAGGAAAATCGCCCCTCGATGCTGGCGTTGCTGCCTGCTTATGCGCTGAGCGAGATCAAAAGTGCATTCAAGATTGGCTTTTATCTCTATCTGCCTTTTGTGGTCGTTGATTTAGTGATTTCCAGCGTGTTATTGGCACTGGGCATGATGATGATGAGCCCGGTGACGCTCTCCGCTCCCATCAAACTCGTGTTGTTTGTCGCGTTGGATGGCTGGACGCTGTTATCCAAAGGGTTGGTATTGCAGTACCTGGATTTGGCGCAGTAATGTATGTGCAGGTAGGAGTTTGCTATGAATGACGTGGTTTTTGCGGGCAATAAGGCTCTGTATTTAGTGTTGTTAATGGTGTCATGGCCGATCATTGTTGCTACCGTCATCGGCCTGCTGGTGGGGTTGTTTCAGACAGTGACACAGCTACAGGAACAAACTCTGCCCTTTGGCATCAAGTTGCTTGGCGTCAGCCTGTGCCTTTTTTTGCTCTCTGGCTGGTATGGTGAAACTCTGCTCGGCTTCAGTCGGGAAGTGATGCGTCTGGCGTTGAGTGAGGGGTGAGCAATGTTGTCCGGGCTGTTCTTTGAAGTTCACGGCTGGCTGGCGGCGGCGGCTATAGGGTTTGCCAGGGTAGCACCGGTCTTTTTCATTCTGCCGTTTTTAAATAACAGCGTGCTGACTGGCGTGGTGCGCATACCCGTAATCATGTTCGTTGCTCTGGGATTGTGGCCACATCCTGTTGAGGCGTTGCCTGCTTTCCAATCTTTACCTTTTATGGCGTTGATGGCCCGCGAGACGATCACCGGTCTGTTGTTGGGTTGTTTGATGGCATGGCCATTTTGGGTTATGCATGCGGTGGGAAGCATCTTTGATAACCAGCGTGGCGCAACCCTCAGCAGCACTATCGATCCTGCCAACGGCATTGATACGTCAGAAATGGCGAATTTCCTTAACTTGTTTGCCGCCGCCGTTTATTTGCAAGGAGGGGGAATGGTTTTGATGCTGGATACGCTGCGTCAAAGCTACATGCTGTGTGACCCGCTTGGCACATGCATGCCCGCTTTACTTACGCTACTGAGCCTTATCAATAACGTCGTGAGTAAGGCGCTGGTGGTAGCCAGCCCGATTGTGGGGGCGCTGCTGCTGTCTGAAGTTGTGTTGGGATTGTTATCCCGTTTTGCGCCACAGATGAATGCCTTTGCGGTATCCCTGACGGTGAAGAGCGCGATCGCCTTTTTCATCATGCTGCTCTATTTCAGCCCGGTGCTGCCAGAGCGAGTGATGCAGCTGGCTTTTCCTGCCTCAGCATTACCTGAATGGTTACACGAGGTTATACGCTGATATGGCGAACAAAACCGAAAAACCCACACAAAAACGCCTGAAGGATTCGGCCAAGAAAGGACAGTTGTTTAAGAGCCAGGATCTGATTATCTCCTGCCTGATATTGTGCGGGATAGCTTACCTCGCATCTTATGTTTCCCTGGCACCGCTGATGGAGGTGTTCCGCCAGGTTATTAACGGTGGGTTTCAACATAACATGCAAGGTTATGCGCAAGCGGTGTTTTGGCTGGGAATTAAATTTTTCCTGCCAGTTTTCTTGCTCTGTGTGGTCGCTTCTGCATTACCTGCGCTGTTGCAGAGTGGCTTTGTGCTGGCTACCAAGGCTTTCAAACTGAATTTCTCTGCCCTAAACCCGGTGAATGGTTTTAAGAAAATTTTCAGTCTGCGAACGGCAAAAGACACGGTTAAAGCCTTGCTCTACCTGACGGTTTTTGTGGTAGCCATTATGGTGTTATGGCGTAAGCACAAAACCTTGTTGTTCTCGCAGCTCAATGGTGATTTATTTGCCATGGCGGCGGTCTGGCAAGAATTACTGCTGTCGCTGGTGCTTACCTGCCTGGGGTGCATTGTCGTCGTGTTACTCCTGGATGCCATCGCGGAGTACTTTTTGTTTATGAAAGATCAGAAGATGGATAAAGAGGAAGTTAAACGGGAGTACAAGGAGCAGGAAGGCAGCCATGAAATAAAGTCCCGTCGGCGGGAATTGCATATGGAGATCCTGTCCGAGCAGGTGAAATCTGATGTTGAAAACTCCCGACTTATTATTGCGAACCCCACCCATATTACTATTGGTATTTATTTCAAACCTGAATTACTCCCTATACCGCTGATTTCTGTGCGGGAGACTAATCAGCGTGCGCTGGCGATTCGATCTTACGCAGAAAAAGTGGGTGTCCCTGTGGTGACGGATGTGAAATTAGCCCGGCGTATTTTTGCCAGCCATCGCCGCTACGATTTTGTCAGTCTGGAAGAGGTGGATGATGTATTGCGCCTCCTTGTGTGGCTGGAACAAGTCGAAAATGCCGGTATCGCTGATAACGAACTGAATGACAGCCCCTCAGAGACCAGGCGCTAAAAAAACAATACGCTCATAAAAATGTGAGCGATTCCTGAATGTATAACGTCCCCCTTTGCGTTTAAATAGCCTGCATGGTGATGCGTAATTCAAATCACGATACAGGCTAACACTGTCGGGGTGATGACAATAACCTGGAGATATAGATATGGATCATAAAGACAATATTAACGACGAACATCAGGCCGAAATGATATGGGACGCCGTGTGTGACGGGGCAACCTTAAAGGATATACAAGGTATTCCGCAGGAGATGATGGAAGGTTTATATGCCCACGCTTACGACTTTTATAACAAGGGAAGGCTCGATGAAGCAGAAACTTTTTTTCGTTTCCTTGCCATTTATGACTTCTATAACCCGGACTACATCATGGGACTGGCAGCCGTTTGCCAACTCAAAAAACAGTTCCAGAAAGCGTGCGATTTGTATGCAGTGGCTTTTACATTGAGTAAGAACGACTACCGCCCCGTTTTTTTCACCGGCCAGTGTCAGTTATTTATGCGTAAGGTGGCCAATGCCAGACAGTGTTTTGAACTGGTCTGCGAACATAGTAGCGATGAAGCTCTCTGCGCTAAAGCACAAATCTATTTGGAGAGCTTACAGGAAGCAGAGGCCGGAGTATCCCGTCAACAACAAGAGGAATAAATATGGGTAGTGAAGCTGGTGCGATTGGCCGTAATGGATCTTTGCCTAATGTCAGGCTTGCCGAAGTGGTATCTGAGCATGTACGCAAAGATGACTCTTTTCTTAAAGCAGCCAATAAAGCGTTGACCGACGTATTGGCCGTCAAGACGAGCGAAAATAATGGCAAGGTGCCGGTTACCGGGAAAGATCTGGTGATGCCGACATTAAATCAGCCGGTGCAAAAGGCCAAAGATGAGTTGAATGGTGCAGGCAAGCTGACGTTGTTATTAAGCAGCCTGATGGGCTTGTTGGGTGATACCGCAGTTTCACAACTGGAAAGCCGGCTGGCGACCTGGCGCGCGATGATGGATTCGCAAAAGGCGATGGGAGAGAAGCTATCGATTGAACTGCAGGGCGCATTAAACGACGCGGAACAGGCTACGGATGCGTATGCCTCGGCGCTGAGCACGCTGGCCTCCCGTAAAGCCGCTCTCGACAATGCCAACAAGGCGCTGGCGCAAGCGCAAGCCAAACTGGATGGTTTGCCTCAGGACGACACCGGCTACACGCAGGCACTTGCTGTACGCGACCGTGCGGCAAACGAGAGCAAGCTCGCCAAAGATAAATACGGGCAGGCGGAGCTGCAGGCCAAAGAGTGCCACACCGGTGCTACAGAAAAGGCAGAGCGCGTCGACAAATTTCTGACCGAGGTCCAGGGCTTTAACGTCAAGGGAGAAATGGTACAGAAAAGTGAGCAGGATAATCTTTCCAACGTTGCCAAACTGACGCTGTTGATGGCGATGTTCGTCGAACTGATAGGCAAAAACAGTGAAGAAAGCCTGAAAAACGACCTCGAGCTATTTAAATCCATGCAAGAAAGTCGTCAGAAGGAGATGGAAAAAAAAGCGGCCGAGTTCCAGGAAGAAGTTCGTAAGGCGGAACAACTTAATCGCATTATGGGATGTATCGGCAAGATCCTCGGCGCTTTACTGACCATTGTTGGCGTTGTGGGTGCCATTTTCTCAGGCGGAGCCAGTCTGGCGTTGGCCGCAGTGGGTGTCGCATTGATGGTGATTGATCAGGTTGTAGCAGCGGCCACCGGCGTCTCATTTATGGAAAAAGCGCTACAGCCTCTGATGGATAAGATAATTAAGCCTTTGATGGAACTCGTTAGTAAAGCGATTGGCAACGCACTGAAGGCTTTCGGAGTGGATAAAGCAACGGCGGACAAGGTAGGGGCCATTGCCGGGGCTATTCTGGCCGCTGTAGCAATGGTTTATCTGGTGGTATTGGTCGCGATTGTGGGCAAAGGTGCCGCGGCAAAGCTGGGTAATGTAATGAGTAAATTCCTTGACGAGGCAATCAAGAAAATTGTCCCCAATGTGATAAGGGAGTTTGCTAAAGGTAGCAGCAAGGTATTGAGCCAAGGGATCAACCGCCTTACCAGTGCTGTGAGTGACGTTGGCAGCAAAGTCGGTTCGAATAACCCCGCGCTACTGGCCAACAATATTAACGCTGCGGTAACCGTCGGCAATCTGGTGAATACAGTCTCTCAGACGGGCGGCAACCTGGCTCAGGCAGCACTTATGAATCAGGCAAGTGATGCCATGGCTGAATTTACGCTTTCACAAACCGCCATTGAGCGCCTCCAGCAGTGGATGAAACAGGCGGTGGAGTCCTTTGCTGACAGACAGAAAGCTATCAACGAACTCATTGAACTCAGCGCTGCTGCCCACGGGCAAAATGCGGCGGCCGGTCGATTTATACAACAACAGATTCGAGCTTAAGGAAGGAGAGTAATTATGTCTACAGTTGGTACAGCATTTAATACAGCAGCCCTGAATAAAGGTATTTTAACCTCTGAAAAGTTGGAGCCAAAAGCATTAGCCGAAAGCGTGAGTGTCAGTATCGCTGATATCAAGCTGAGTGGCGCTCTACTGTCAGGCGAGTTGGCTGGCCTGGCACCTGCTCTGACCCCCTCGCGTAACGCGGGTAATCCGGCGGTGTCAGCGTTTTGGTCTGAGAAAATTGAAAATCCGGAATCTGTCCGTGAACTTAATGCACTGGCGCAAGAGGTTGAAGCGGGTGTGGATAAAACCTTACGTGGGAAATACGAAGAGCAGTTCGAGCAAGGAAAACCATTCGATATTAGTGGGCTGACACCTTCGTCAATCGGCCTTCTTATTGAATTAAATAAATTGCTTCTGGTACTGAATATCTCCACGACTAAACTCAGCGCTGACCTCAGCGTACGGAGTGCTGAGGCAATGAAAAAGGTTGCCGGGGCGATAACGTCTGAAGGGTTCAATAACTTCATGGCAACTGTGGGTCAATCTGCAATTACGCTCGGCCTCACGGTTGGTGGTGCAGGGTTGCAGTTTAAGTCATTCAATTTACAAAAAGGGGCGTTAAATAATAACCAGGTAAAAATTAACTCGCTGAATGAGAATAAACTCAGTCTTAATAAGGCGCTTAATGGTAGCAAAACGGTCCACATGAACGGGGCCAACGGTGAATTGTCGGCTCTGGGAGCCAGCAGCGGCCGCAATGTGCCAGTTCAGCCCAGCAATGGGCGACTGAGTGCCGAACATAAGAACAGCCTTTCGGAGCATGAGATCGACATCACCACGAAAATCAATGCTCAGGAGATTGCCCGTCAGAATACCTTAATACAAGCGGGTAAATTGAATGCTGCGGGTACGTCAATGACTACCCTGGCATTGACTACAGCAGGTGCTGTTAACGCCGGCATGCTGATTAAGTCAGCGGGAGAACGTGCGGAACAACAGTTGCAGCAGGTGGATAGCCGGGCTGCGGATGAGACATCAAAAGCCGATAGCAAAGTGGCTGGCGATATACTTGAACTCCGACAGATGATGCAGAGGCTTATGGCTGAAATCCAACAGTCCAAGTCCTCCGCTATGGGGGCGATTACCGGCAATATTCGCGCCTGATCAGCTTTTTACTCACCGGCGGGTCTATTGGCCCGCTATTCAACTGTTTTAGGTGACAACCCTTTCTACATTATCCATCATTTGCTGCGATTGAACAGAATTGCGCCGCAATGATTATGGATCAGGCATGACTATGACCAGTGTGCAAAATACGGACAATTTACCCTTTATTGTTTTTAAATCTCATCTGGAGCCACAGGAAAACCGTTCCTGTGAGAAAATCGAGTCCCCCGTTTCACCGGAACAGAGGATATCTGGCCCTGAAATGCAGATATTCAAAAGTGCTCAGGCTAAAGCGGATGCGCTGCGGCAAGCTTTGCAGCAAAATGCTAAGGCGCTAGATCTAGATGAAGTGCTTAGCGATGAACGCGAGCTTGCCACGCGACAATTTTCCAACAGTCTGCGCTCTCTGGAAAACTATCCTGGAATGCTGAAAGCAGAGCAGAAGAAGGAGGTGCAGGATGCGATTGCCCGAGCCTATGATAAGCTATTATTGAAGGGGAAACCAAACGTTATTGAAGACAAAGTGATATGGGAACAAGCTTCCGCGGCTATTGACCAGATCGGTGAAGAGTATCTCGGAGTTTATGAGAATGGAGTCAGTAAATATACTGATTTTTATAAAGCCTACAGTAATATAAATGCTCAAATGGGTACCTGGATCGATTCCAGCTCAGATGGCAAGAAAATTAAGTTTAATATAGAAAAACTTAATGACGCATTGAAGGGGCTAGAGCGTGACTTTTCGCCGCCGAATAAAAATGCGGTGCTATTTCCCAACAAGAAAAGTAATAACGTAACAGGTGCGACACAGAGCGAAGCCCAACAATGGGCTAAGGAGATGGGGTTGCCGGATAGCTGCGTTGAAAAGTCAGTGGATGGAAGTTACATTGTGGTTATCGATTTAACCCCTGTTAAAAATATGCAACGTGATTTAGGTAGCCTGGGGTCTGGCAATAATGTAAAACTGGATAACGCGAAGTTTCAGGCCTGGCAGACGGGTTTTAATGCGCAGGCAGAAGGGATGAAAAACACCATGCAAACGCTGACGCAGAAATACAGCAATGCTAACTCGCTGTATGACAACCTGGTAAAAGTGCTTAGCAGCACCATTAGCAGTTGTATAGAAACTGCAAAAACTTTCCTGCGCGGTTAAATAACAGGCGGCATCAATATTTAACAGGGGGTTGTTAATGACACCCAGAGCAGAAAAGGTGGTGAGGGCGTTATTTGTTTTTTTCAATTGGCCGATTCAAGCAAGATAATGAACGTTATATAAACGTTCATATGTGTTAAATTAAACCAAACTAGGAGATGCGAGCATGACAATTATATTTAATAGATTAACCCCAACCTTATTTGAAACTAAGGCAAGTAATGCCGAAGGAACTACAACGAAAATAAAAAAAATTTCCAAATATATAAAGTTCGTTGGGAATGTTCTTCGTTCTATTTCGAGTGGTTTTCCGAAGAAGAGTGGTGTTAAAGCATCGTCTCCATTTGCTAAAGGCAATAGCAGTATTGAGAAAAAATATATGGAAAAAGAACTGAGTCGGGCGGATATTATGAAAAAATCCGAAAGGGACCCAAAGTACTTTAAAATGACATATGAACAAACAATGGCTTCAGTGTTCGCTTCGCGAAAAGATGAGGTTTTGGAATCATTGCTTTCTAAAGGGAAGGATGTCATTTCCTATCGTAAAGAGATAGGAAATCTAGCAAAAGATTTCGGCCTTGATGTAAAAGAAGATAAAAACGGTGTGCTGATTCCTGCTGGTGAAGGGACTAGCGCACTGGCAAACTTAATTAAAAATAGTGCTTATAAGAAATTTGGAGTAAAACCAGATAAATTGCATAGCGATGCTATGGATGTGATTGAAAATGCGTTGGATCGGTTATGCCTAAAACAGAAAGTCCCGGTGAGGACGCTAAAGGAATTTAATGCTCAACTGAGAATGATTGCAACGAAATATCAGTAAATTTAGGTAATATTAATAACTAATCATAAACCCCTGAGATGAACGTCTGTTTTTTATTTATTACAGGGGTTAAGTTGATAATTCCTGAAGTGCCATGTCTCATGTTGGCCACTAAAAATCAACGTAAGGTTGCTTAAAATCCTCTGGGTATATTAGTCAAATTAAGTAGCTTCCCGCGTTCTGTTTTTATAAAACCTCCTTTGTTTAACTCTTTTATGATCTTGTGTATCGAGCTTCTGGATACTGGCGCTCTTTGCATAATGAAATTAAAGATTGAAATCTTCAACCTCTCCTCTTCCGGTAGTGCCCAGATGTCTTCTAAATGCGAACTGATAATACCATATACGTCATTATGCATAACGAGAAGGTTCTTGGTACAGTATGCCTCAATAATATGGGCAAAATTTGCAGATACGTGATACCACAAATTTTCTTTATTGATTGCATCGAGTGTTGGAGAAATTGACGATATGTGTATTACGCAATCGGTTTCACACCGAAAGTAGTTACGCGTATGATAAAGTGGTTTAAAGGCCCCTATCAATCCAAAAATTTCCGGTGCCTTACATCTGGACATCAGGATACCGTCTTTGCATCGCCTTATGGATAAATCGCCCTCAATTAACATAATGATTTTTGTGCTTGGTTCAATTTTTGTACCTTTTTTTAAATATTGAACCTTTGAGTTAGTTTCGTTGATTATCTTGTTTTGCAGTGTTGTTACAGCGGTGTGATTATTCATTGTGCATGTGTTTTTATTCGGATTAATTGTAAATTTTTGATATTTATCTATTAATTTAGGCGGCCAGGATCAAGGGCTGATAATAATCCAGTATGTAATAAAAAATATCAACAAAATAACTATGTAAAATTACTCAGTTAAACAAGAAAGCCTATAAATGGGTATGAAAAAGTACCTCTAAGTAAGTATATGTCTTGCCCGAAAAAGAGGAGGCTACTTGCCGATTTTCTATAGTAAGACGATGTCATTGATCTCCATAGCTGGCTGGCCGTGTACAACAGGAGGCCGTCTGACATGGTTCTGCTTTATAGTTTGAAGAGGCATATCGAAACGGTATATCTCTTCAAATATTAATCACAACTAATTAGCGCAACCCTGTATGCCATTGAGGCTCGTTGCGCCTGGGTTGCTTATGATTTAACCGGGTTAAAAACCATTCATTCGGAGTGCTATAGTGCTCCGAATGAATGGTTTGGACATTTAAAATGTCTGCTTTAATAAACTAACATTAATTTCTTTGTCAGCACACATTTGAGAGAATGCGTTATGAATTTTTTTACGAAAATGTCCGTCAGTCGACCACCCATTTCTCTGCCATCATCAGGGACTACAACCTTATTTATATTGGGCGCGTTTTGATAATTTGGATAATCACTTTTGAGTTCTGAAATATAGTGGTTAGTGTATGCTTCGGCTTGTTCATGGGTAAAGCCTTGTTTTAAATAACCTGCTATATAATCATGTTTCATATTGCTTATAGAACGATCTAACTCCATCTTTCTGGCTATTTCGAAATCCTTATCCTGCCCCTGCCCACCTCTCCATACTTTAAATTTCATAGCATTCAGAGAGCGCGATCTTGGGGTGAAATAGATGCTTTCTCGGCCTTGCTCTTTCCTTATGCCAAATCCAATCATTTTTATTATATGGAATACCAAGAATATCACTAACTATGGTTGCTGCTTGTACATGTGAGGTAATGCCGTTTTCATTATGTATAATGCTTTTTACTGACTGACCAAGAACCTTCGCAATACTGCTATAGTCAGTTCCCTGCCAAAAGCTCTGGTGTCATCCCTTTTAACAGGGATTAAGAATACCGTAGATTCTTCTCTGTTATATCTCATAATGGCAGCAAGTGCATTTCCTTCTTTCATATTAATGAATGTTTCAAAACTCGAACTATCAATAACTATCTTGTCTGATGGTGGCAAATGACCTAATCGTTCATCATGCGGGATTTCCGTCATTTTCAACTGTGTATTGTTTGAAAGGGCATTTTCTCTGATGTTGGGTAAAGATCTGTTACTAACATTTATAATCGATCTTGTTAAGGGAAGACTAACTCCGGCTTGCTCACTATTGGTGTTTTCTGATGGCGGTGTTTGCTGTGCTTGCGCAGTGGAAATTGTCATGTCTGGCATTAGAAACCCTCCTTAGGTGAAATGATATTTTAAACTATCTGATTAATAACAATGATTCTTTCATTTAATGCTCATTCCGTCACTCGGCGATGAACTCTTGTCGGCCCTCTATTTATGAGAACGTCGTATGCACAGTGCAGTAAAATGGGGGATAGGGGGGCATGGCCTGGGTGCTTTTGCAGGGATACTTACAGGCAAGGGCCAGAGACGGGCCTGTGAAGAGAGCATGCAGGGGACTGCTGAGTTCTGAGGATAGGAATTGCTATCGCTGATGGTCAGACGATAGCATAGAAAATGATCCAAGCAGATCGGGAAAGCGTTTTTTCCTACCGGCCTTCCGTTATTTTTAGGTGGGCTACGAGGAGAATTTGATACAAATCCAGTTCACTGTTTTTGGGATCGTTTAACGCTTTCTGAAAAGCAACCTCAAGCAGTTTTTCTTTTTGCGGTGAGCTCAAATACTCAGGGTATTGTATAAAAAATGCTTGTGCCTGTTTCTCGGTTTCTTTTTTGTATGTCTGTTTATATCTAAAGATATCAGTGCTGCTCCAGCCTTTCGAAAACATGCAAGTATCATAGGCTTCCGCTTGTATTTCCTTCGCTTTATTATTGGTTTTATAAGTTAAATTGGGCTGGGAGCCTGCTATAGGCTGATTACTGACTTCCTGTGAAAAGGCGGACTTTTTGCAATCTGCATCGTCAATTTCGATCCCTTTGTGTGGCTCTGAAAGGGCATGTTTTTGTAGGGGATACATTTTCTGAGAGCACCCACTCATAAGTAATGCTGCTACTAACAAGATAAATTTATTCATAACCTTTCCATTTTAATTATTGATAAAAAATAAATAGATACTTCATGTAATACGAAGAACCTGATGATACCGTCCTCGATGAGGGGAGCTGGATATTTCCTTTATGAATAATCGGTCGTGCAATTGCGGCCGATCTGTTGCCGGTAATACAGACAGACCTAATACTAAAAGAATTATTAAGGCTAATTTTCCTGCTTCAGTTTTCGATAACGATTGTGTATTTTTTTGGCATAACGCAGACGCATGTCACGGCGATCGGGTGCGGTACCTGCATTGTAAGCCCCCACGGCTTCCCAGCTATAGCCATAGCGTTTCATCATATCTGCCAGAATGGATGCACCGACCATAATGGATGTGCAGGGATCGTTAAGTTGCTCTCTGCTGATACCGAGCTTACTCAGACGGGGTAAATGCAGCGTGTTTATCTGCATCAGCCCCAGATCTTCGCTGCCGTTGTGATTACGTCCAACGGCATTCGGGTTTAACGCGGATTCCTGCTGAGCAATGGCATAAAGTAGTTCAGGAGAAATGTTGAACATTTTAGCGGCATAATTCCAGCAATCAGCACGGGCGGTACTGAGGGTAAATAGCAGTATAAAAATGAATTTCATGCCCCCACCGAAGAATTCTTGTCGCTAATGGCATTCACTAGCGCACTTAGCCGTGGATCATGCTGCCATGCGTTGAGCCAGTGATAGCCGTCATCTTGCAATTGGCGCAAAAACGCTAAGGCTGCATCAGGGCCATCAACCACTAAAATTAATGGTGCGAGGCTTGCCCTGACATAGCGGCTATCGACATTAGCTAAAAATGTTTGCAGCATCGGCAGTGCACTATCGCCGTTCAGGCAATACTCGGCATAGCAAATATTAACGGTGATCAACCCACCGTCCTCTCCGGAGGCTTTAACGGTTTGTACTAATTGCTCAGCCTGTTGATATTCTCCCTTAATGGCAAGTAACAGTGCCTGAAAACTTTGCAGTACGGTATTGCCCTGGCCGTATTGACATAATTGTTGCTGGCTCATGGTTATAGCATCGTCAAGGCGTGAGTTGTAATAAGTCAGCCAAATATTTAACAAGCCTGCGGCAATATATGAGGGGTCCCGGGCCAGGCACTCATTCAGGAGTTGTTGAGCCTGAAAAAGATCGCCGTTCAAAAATAAAGCCCATGCCTGGTAATAATAAAGTTCGGTGGAGTCGGGGGCTAATAGCCAGGCCTGTTTAAACAGCGCTTTAGCCACTGCATGCTCTGAGTACATACAGCTCAGCAATGCCAGCATCCCCAACGCCTGCGGATTGTCAGGGGCAAGCTCTATCGCTTTATTCGCCGCCAGGCGTGCCTGGGCAAGGGCCTGTTGTTGATCAAAAATACCAAGCTGGGACATTGCCAGGTAACACTCGGCTAAACTGCAATAGGGCTGAGCATATTCGGCACCACCGGCAATACATTGCTGCAACATAGCGAGCGCTCGTCGGAGGCTTGCGGTGGTGTGAAGTCGCAACTCATGGCGCGCATTTAAGTAACTAATGGCTGTATCCATCGATCCTAATTGATTGGTGTGCCCGGGATCCCATCGCAGCATCGGGATGTATCGGGTTAACATACTGGCAAGTTGATTGTGTAATTTAATGTTAGGTCGCAGTGGGCAAATATCGACACTTTCTTTATTGATCAGGTGATGGCCATCGGCACGAACTAATTCTATGGTTATTTTCCAGCCATCACCACTGGGGAATATTTTTCCGGCCAGGTAATAATCAGGATTTAGATCCTTTACCAGCGTGACGATATCCGCAAGATCTTGGCAATTTTGTGTAAGTGTGGCCGGAAGAACAACCAGGCCAAACGGTGAATACTGCAATAAACTCTGCACTAATGTGTGATGTAAACCTGCTACATTCAACGGTGACTGATTCTGAAACGGCAATACGGCAATTGAACATCTGGGTATATCGACTTTACGCTCGGTTACAACGGCGACCGGGCAGCTAAAACGATAACCCCTACCGTAAACAGTGTCGATATAGCGACAATGTTTACTCTCTAACAATATGCGGCGCAAAGCGTAGATACAGCGGGTAAGTGATTCTTCGTTAACATCACTGGCCCCCCAGACTTTATCCAGTAGCTCGTCTTTGCCGACAAGTTTACCTGCGGCATCCAGCAAAAGAGTCAGCACAGCTAACTCTTTTGGCGGGACGTGAACTTGTTGCTCGTTACTGATCAATGTTCCATCGGCGTGCAAGATGAAGCAACCAAAGACATATTGTTGATTCATTAATCTGGTATTGTGGGGAAAGTTTTCCAAAATCGTATTCCTTACGAATAAACTGAGTGCACGTCTGTTAAATATGTATTTAGTTTTTTAGGTTAATCCTTGATTGGTGCTTTTTTGTGCGTCAATTAAAGTGTGATGATGTTATTGTAAATATTTAATTAAATTAGTTGATGGGTTTAAGATGAAATTCATTAATTTATGTTGTGTGTAAATACAAAATTAAAATCTAATTTTAATAAATATAAGCCTAACGTTTTTGTTAGGAGTGTGTGTTAAGTATCATATTTTAATACTGTGTTTCTTGGGTTTATCGCGACGTTGTACTTTAACGTGATGGGTGTGATTGTATATATAACAATGTTAATTACAAGATTTTTGATTATGAAATAATGTGTAATTTTACGTAAACAAACATTACGCAACGTAATGCGTACATGGCCCTAAGCGAGGTTCTGGTTGTGGATGAGGGGACTGGCTTCTGATTATAGATTTTACTGATGACAATCTTATTGGTCAGCAAAATCAGATTTTTCACCCCTGAAGCTTAACAATGATCAATGTTAAGACATGCCCCAGAGCATACATTATGGCTAGATCGATGCTTATGGTATCCGTGGGAGGCGTGATATCTTAAATGACTCGTTACGTGCAGCTAGTGCAATTTTTGGCTTGGGAGATGAATAATGGGTGAGGAAATTGTCCACGCGGTGGACTCCATTGGAAGAGCAATACGACAGCATCAGGATGCCTCTCTGGTTGAATATACAAAAAATCAGAGGGTTGACTTCAGGAGATTGGGCTGCCTTGGCTTTTTATCTGCGGGGGCGGTATCAGTCTTTCGTCTGTCAGATGACAGTTTGACAATGACCCACCATGCGCCTGCCATTGTAGGTTTACCCTATTTACGTAATGATGTAAAAATGCACTATCACAGATTCAATGAAAACAGCGACATGTGGGTGTTGCCGGTGGAGAAATGTTGTTCCATTCTTACTGAGAAATCGTTATGGCCTTCTGCATTTGATATATCTATTGGATTACTTCGGGAGTATTTTGACCTCTCGATGTTGACTAGTGCGAATAATATAACCGATCTGGTAATAAATCATTTAATACAGATAGGAAGGATGGATGATGTTTTACGCATGAATACGTCTATATACACCTATATACTGTCGAGAAATCAAGTATCACGTAGTGCCGTGCAAAAAATAATCAAAAAATTAATCGATGAGGGAGTCATCGAGGTGAGTTGGGGTCGGCTAGTAAAATCAAAGTTAGCATGATTTTTTTAAAATTACCCGGAAAAGAAAGTTGAGTTAAATGTTTTTTAGCTTCCTGTTTCAGTAACGAATTATCTGGCGTTGGCGCAAGTGAATGACGCTCTGGAAAAAGCTTTTTTTGATATTTTAGGATTGGTTTTTTGCGCAAAATACGCGTTCACAAATGAAGGGGTAAATTTATGCCAATTGATAATAATATTCATGTTAATCGTGCCAGCTATAATTCCATCGATGAAGTCAAAAATCCAGTTCGCACAGATGTGTCATATAAAATAGCGCTTCAGGAAGCTCTTGGAAATAAATATGCTATTGTGTTTGCCGGCCATTCAGGTAATGGTTATTTGAATTCTGAGGCAGTGTACAATCATATGCATCAGCAATTACTTGACGTAATGCAAGATAAAGGCCTGAACCCTACAGACATTGCTATTGTTGCCGGTGGAACCCCACAGGGGATTGGGCTAGTTTATTCCTTGGCAGATGAGCTGCGAATGAATACTGTCGGTATCGTCGCTAGCGCGGGTGAAAATTACTGTTCTGATAGGTGCAATAAAATTATTGTCGTACAGAATCAGGACCCGCATGACTGGGCGACAAAAATGCCTGAGTCTGGTGAGGAAATGGTGGTTGCTGCATTACGCATTGCCTGCGAGGTGGGGTTGGGGGCAGAGATGCAAGTGTATAACGGTGGCCCACAAGCCTACAAAGAAGCAGGCGACGCCGTCAAGGCCGGTTTCCCTCTAACTGTTTTTGGCGAATTCGACCCTGTGGATATTGGTAGACCGCAGCCATTTAAGGATGAAAACAGTCTGCAGGTATTACGCGATGCAGGTGCCAAGGTTGTAGGCAAACCCCCAGAGCAACGTTAATCATCTTTAATCAAAAGGGGCGGGAAATTAGAGCCGTCTCTTGCTGTTGGCCACTACCGCGAGAGGTGGTGCTTATGCAGGGGCAGCATCAGGCATGGCGACGTCATGCCTGAACTTTTGGTCGTTAAACCGACACTGCCTGTTCTACCCATCCATGGAACGCCGCTTTCTCCTTCCGCCACAGAGGAAGCTGACGCAACATCAGCTCATCCAGCAGTATTCTGGCATCATCGAAACTCTTCTTACCGGACGAAAAATCTTGCATCGTGGCGAAAAATTTTTCTTCGAAGCCATCCTGAGCCTGGTGCTTCAAAAAATGCCCTGCCTCCTTCCTTACCGCTGAATCCAGCCTGGCTAACTGGCGGAACAGGCCTTTCAGTGCCGGCTGCTGCATTGCAACCATATCTTGCCAGCGTTCGGGTTCCCCTACCTGTTGTAAGTGAAGATAATGCATCATCGGCGCTGTCAGGCTGTTATCGCCCCAGCGCTCATAGAGCACCGAGTTGACCGTGCCGCCAGCACGGAGCCCCAGCGCCAGCGAAACGCCGGGCTGTAACGGGATGCCCGCGGACAGCGCCCCGGACGCATTGCTATCGGACGTTATCCGAGCCAACTGCAGGTGGAAGCCAGCCGCCGCCTGTGGGAATCCCTCCTGCAACTGATAACGCGGTCGATAGAAGCGCAGTAGGAGCGTTACGCCGCTATCCAGCGTTCCGGCCAACTCAGTTTCCACACTCTGCAGAGCAGAGGGGAGTTGATCCGCTAATCCATGGGGGAGCAACTGGGCCGCCAACGCCTCTTTCAGCTTATCCAGCCCCCCGGCTCCGCCCAGGTTACCGGATAATGTGACACGCACATCTTTGTAATCCCCGTCTCGCATCGGGTTTATGTGTATCCGATGTCTCTCGGTCAGAGAAGCCTCCACCTTCATGCCTAGATTTCCGCCCAGATTTCCGCCAAGTTCCAGCGCATATATGCGGTCACGGATCTGCAGCTCCAGGGTATCGCGGAAGGCCACCCGCGTGGACAACGCCTCTGCATCGTGGCGGATGGGGGGGGAAGCGAGTATCTCCGCTATCTCCTTAAGTACTTGTTCCGCCTCCGGGGCGTTGCCGCACTCTTTGGTCTCAATCAACAAGGTGACATGTGCCAATGCCATATTGGCCAGCACGTCTTCGCGTTTCTTACCCTGCCAGCTGGAGATGATAGACTTCTCAATCTTCTCTGCTCGCAGCCCCTTATCTTTGCTTGCATCCCGTAGCTGCGCCACCGCGCAGAAGTGCTCGAGTTCCGCTTTTAACCGGTTTGCGGCGTGTTGAAGTAAATTCGGAGAACAGTTACGCAATTCGGCTGGAGACCCCGCTTCACTGCCGATCAGACGGCTGAGTGGCCTTGTTCCCACCTTGTCGTTATCACTGTCGAACAGCTGCCCGGCATTTTTTGCAATCGCCCCCAGCCGCTGCGCTGCGATGCTGGAGCTGCGTGCCACCCCTTCCTGCGTGCTTAGCGCCTGCCAAAACGGCGTAAGTACGGGCTGATGGATATTCATGCGCACCAGCGACAGGGTTGCTGCAGCGTGCCCCCCCACTGCGGCAGCTTGTATTTTTGCCTCTCCTTTGACGCGAACCATAACAGATACTGGCACCACCGGTGCGTGACTGCCTCTCAGCGCCGGTGAGGCGTCGCGCAGCCCGATCCACCCCAGCAAAAGGTTCAGCCTCTGTTGTTGGTCTACAGCCTGTTGCAGCAAGCGGCGGTGGCGCTTTAATTCGTTTCTGCGACCGGGCCGGAACCTGCCGGAGCTGGCGCCTGGCGTATTGCTGCGGGAACCTTGCATCAGTTGCTCTGTGTTCGACTGAACAAAATCCATGGCGCTCCTGTATTCCGTAAAGCGTGTTTTCTGCGCTTCCACATTTCCGGATAGCGCAGCGCTAACGATACCGATACCTCCTTTCACTTTGGCGGAAAAGGTGGCTGCAGCGGTCTTGTTCCGGAATACAAAGCCTTCGTCATCGTTATCCATGCGCCAGCCTTTTTCCAGGCCGACGGAAAAGGTGGCCTTACCGCCAGCTTTATCTGCACCAAAGCCAAGGCCTGCACCTACTGACACACCCACTTTCTTTTCGCTGCTGGCACCCGGACGATCAAAGTGCTTGAACTGCGAAAACAGTTTGTTTGTGGCCACTGACTTAGCCAACTGCGCCCAGGCGGCCTGGGCAAGCAGTGCGAGCCGCTGGCTCAGCTCTGCCAGCGTGTTACCCGCAGGGAGCTTGCGGGCTAGTTCTTCCATATCTAATGACAGTTGGGCACATTCTTGAATATTCAGCGAATCTTCGTTCGTTACTGTCAATAGATCGGTCTGTTTTTGCAATATGGAATTTATTTGCTGTTGCACCCTCCCAACGTGCGGCTTGCTCGCTGGCAGTTGCGAAATTCGGTCAGACATCGCCTTCAGGATCTTCAGTGTGTCTGGCCGTGACAGTTGCATGTCGGGGCCTGTCAGCCTGACTGTCGCCGAAGGTGGTGAAAGAGGGGGGATACTGCGCACGGTATGCAGATTATTGCTGATGGTGTTGTCCCTGTTTTGAGCCAACAGATCCGGGGGGGGGGCGTCAAATGGGCGAAATGCATTACTGCGAGAGATGGGGTTTGTCACATTGAATACTCTTTTATGGTTTGGCCGATAGGAGGGGATATTTAGGTACTATAGTTTTATCCTGACGAGAAAGTTACTTCATTAGATTGCGGCCGCAGGACGGCCGCAATTATGTAGCAGGGAGCTACGTTTTAATTAACCAGGCCGAACTTTTTAAAAGCAGCCTGTAACTCAGATGTTGGGACCACTTGGGGTTTGTCTGATGTTGGAACCGTTGGAACTACCATTGGCTTCAGTTCAGCTGTTGGAACCGTTGGAACTACCATTGGCTTCAGTTCAGCAAGCACCGTCTTCCGATTCTTCCGAGAAAAATCCCATGTTTTCCTGCCTGCTAATTGGTCGATGATTTGGGCGTCGCCCAGGAGAATAAGGTTAGTATCCCAGAGTTTGCCATATGATGCAGTGGTATTCGTATTAACTTCCCCCGCTTTTTGGTCAGTTGCAGCCGATGCAGTGGTATTCGTATTAACTTCCCCCGCCTTTTGGTCAGTTGCAGCCGTTTTACTTAGTTGTGACGTATAGTCATACAGTTTTTTGTTGACACTGTTAAACTCTTTTTCTGCAGCACTCATTATATTGTGAGTAGCAATTTTCGTCCTAAGAGTTCTTTGGTTGTAGTTGTTACTTTTCAATTCATGTTGACTTTGTTTAGCGGATGAAAGTTTTCCCGCCAAACCGGTTTTCACCTGCCTAAACACTTCCTTCCCATTTTGGATGGCACTTTTAAAAATGTCTTTAGTCGCTATCGCCACTGAATTTGATACGTTCATGGTAAACCCTTATTTTATATTGGTTTGTTGAATCCATATGTAATATATCAGTGGGAAGTATTTTATGACTATAAAAAAACGACTATTTCCACTGACAAATAAAATGGTATGATGAAAGTTAACATCTATTTTTAATGTAATTTTTACGCTCCATATAATTAATCATGATGCCATCAGGATGCAAGGTGTGCGTTCGTGTTACATCTTGTTGAGGTGCTGGAAGTATATTTGCTATGAGTGAATGTTATTATTCGTCTGGTTTTATGTTTGTCAGTTACAGAATGAGTGTTTGTCAATGCAACGATTTTGGTTGTTAGGTTAAATTAGGCTGTTAAGTTGTCATATATAAAAATGATTCATTACATCTGGCTTAATAGGGGGAATCTATCATGTGCGCGAATATATAATTCTGATTTTATTTGGTTTCTATCACCCTGATGATTTCTGCTAAGGATATTGAAGGGGGAGGGAATGTTCGTGTAACACTTATTGCCTGCTTATTTATATTATTTTCTCATGGTGTTATTATTTATCTCGATATTTACCTGCATTAGATGATTGTTTTTTAATGTTATTCTTACCATTGGTTTTTTCAAGTTAATATTTTTAGTGGTGTAATCCTCTTTGCGATTTTTAATTCCAACTCATCACAAAAAAGTCAGAGCTCTTTGCCATTCTCACCACTATTTTATCGCTTATTAATTTTCCATAGTAAACACTTCCCATTTTTCAATGTTATTAATGAGCACGCTGGAACTTAGTGTATAAAACAAAGAAACTATAAAAAAGCGGATCTCCCATTCACCGGATAGAGCAGTTCCATGATATTAATGTGAATTTTTGTGAATACTTTTAACTTGAGCGATAATTCATCAAGTTTTCATCAGGATATCAGTGGAGCATTTTGTAATAGTTCATGCCATCACGTAATTACTGGCTTTAACTATGGTAATCAATGCACCTAAAAGGATCGTTATTAGGTTACTCAATAGCCCTCTGCGGGGCTGTGAGTTTCTGTTATCACCAGGGCGTACTCTGCTTGTGGTCGGGCAACGTTCCGATATGGTCACTAACGATCAGATCCCCGAACTGCCGGAGGAAGCGTTATTTGTTCCTCTGGAACAGGGAGGCATTAATTTTGAAATATTATTTGAAGATCCTGACTCGGAAAACGTGATACTGCGCGAGCTGGGGGAGGATGGTGTTTCTGTTCATCAGCGCGCGGTTACTTTTAATAACGTTCTGCATGTTGGCGCTTTGATGTTTGCACTGCGCCCTGAACATCAGGCCTGGTTCGCAGCAGTATCAGAGGACAGCAATGCTGAATTGCCGGCTCCTGCACAGCCCGCTAAGCGCAATGCTTTAGTCACTCTGGGGCTGCTGGCGGTGGCTGTATTGTTTGCGGTCGGATTTTTGTTAGCGGACAACCCACAAAAACAGGCCGATCAACTTGGCATGTTGCTGGGAACAGATAATCAGCGCTTCCAGGTGATGCCTGGGCGAAACAACGTGATGTATGTTGCTGCTGCTAATAATCGCGATGCCATCTGGGCGCAGCAGATTATTGCGCGCGGCGACTATGCTGAACCTGCCCAGGTTATTAATCCCGAGCAGGAAAATGCGCGTGTAATGCGTTGGCTGGCTGATAACTATCCCTCCCTCGCATACTTCCGGTTACAGCTGGATAATCCGCGCCAGCCGCAGTTGTGGATCAGTCGTCAACGCACAGCCTTGGAGCATGATGCTGCCCAGATGCTGAATAGCCAGTTGATGGGGCTGTTGCCTTATGCGGATCGCGTGGATATCGTTTCAATGGATGACACTGTTGCAGTGCACCAGGCTGAGTCTGAGCTAAAGCGTCAAGCACTCCCTTACTCGAGAGTTGATTCGTCAGGGAGTGTCACCTTTGTTATTCAGGGCACACTGGATGATGGTGAGTTATTGCGTGCACGGCGCTTGGTCGACGATTACTACCGGCAGTGGGGCGAACGCTATGTACAGGTTGCCATTGAATTAAAGGATGACCGGTTTAAAGGTTATTCGTTTCGGTACGGTGAGCATGGCTATATAAAAATGAGTCCTGGTCACTGGTCTTATACTAACTCTTTGTAATATTGATAAAAGGAAATACTATGGCGTGGACAGGTTATCTTGATGATATATCCCAGAGTTTTAACCAAGGTGTGCAAGATCTGCAGGCGCAGGTCACGGTTTCACTTGATGCATTAACTAAAAAGCCATCCGATCCGATGTTACTTGCTAATTATCAGAGCAAGCTCTCGGAGTACAACTTATATCGAAACGCACAATCTAACACCGTGAAAGTGTTTAAGGATATTGACGCAGCCATTATCCAGAACTTCCGTTAATCAACCGGTGCGTAGCAGCATTGCTGCTGCGCTTTGAGGAATTTGCTATGCAAACATTTGCTATCCAGTCTCTGGATGTTCTCAGCCGCTCCCGTGATATTACACGTCAGGATAATGACATTGTGTCGCTGGATGATCGGCTTCTCCAGGCCTATGCGCAGTCTGCCGTTGGGCGCGGTATGGAGAAGGATTCTATTTTGGCAAGTCTGGCGGATCGGCATACCGTAACCGATCCTGCCAAATTATTCGCATTGCAACAGCGCACGTCGGACTACAACCTGGAGGTTTCCCTCATCAGTACTCTGACACGTAAAGCTGTAGGTGCGGTCGAAAGTTTGCTGCGATCATGAAAAGCCTTTATGCAGTGCTGCTTGCCTTGCTGCTGACGGCTTGCAAGCAGCAAGATTTGCTAGATAAATTGGATCAGCAGCAGGCCAATGAGGTTATTGCGGTTCTACAGCGCCATAACATTAAGGCAGAGAAGCTTGATAAAGGAAAAATGGGTTACAACATTCGCGTTGATCGGTTGAACTTCGCGGCAGCCGTTGACTGGTTGAAAGTCTATGACTTGCCTTCACGCCCGAGAATGGAAATCGCGCAGATGTTTCCTGCCGATTCACTGGTGTCATCGCCGCGAGCTGAAAAGGCAAGGTTGTATTCTGCCATTGAGCAGCGGCTGGAGCAGTCTTTGCGGACGATGGACGGCTTATTTTCGGCCCGTGTCCACATTAGTTACGATGTCGATTCGACGGAAGGAAACCGTTCAGCCACGCCTGTCCATTTGTCTGCATTAGCAGTATATGACCAGGACATCAACCCAGAGCAAAAAATAAACGATATTAAACGATTCCTGAAGAACAGCCTGTCGAATGTGGACTACGACAACATTTCGGTGGTGCTCTCCAGGCGAAGCGAAGCGCAATTGCAGGCTCCGAGCACGCCTTTACGTGAGCGCGAGTTTGGTTTTGTTGGGTGGCTGGTAACTCTATTTTTGTTGCTCCCTCTTGGGGTAGGTTTCTGGTTTTGGCAAAACCGCACTAGCTTAAAGGCGTTGCCGGGAAGCAAAAATGAGTAGGCATTCGCTGTCTTGCTCATTACAACGTGTGTTATTTGACCCGTTGTTATACCTGCACCCACAGAGGGTGCAGATCCCAGAGGATCTAGCTTCTTGCTCAGCGGAACGGGCGGCGGTAAATGAATTATTGCTCGGCGCTTTTCGGCTAGAGGCCGGTCATATCGATCTCTCGCCGCTGGCGAGACAGTGGGTGCGCCACTGGCATCGTCTGCCGCAAGTCGCCTATCTGATAGGTTGTCACTCGTTGCGTGCGGAACTTGCATGGAAAGGGGGGTTACTTAATTTGCCCTCATGGGCAATTACGTTTACTGCTATTGATCTGCCCACGAAGGTCTCTTTGAACCAGTCTGCAAATATTCAGTCAGTGCCTGGTCATGAAGCTCTGATGGCGACAGGGTATGCGCGGCTGCGACTCTGGCGTTCACAATTACCAGAACCGCTGAGACAACGATTTCCGCTGTTATTTGCTCCCTATGTTGACAGTGCAGCACCACAACCTGCTGCTGATTCATTAATCCTGACTTTGGCCCTACAACATGCTGAGAAATATCCCAATTCACCACCTTAAGCCCCCCGTGGACGCTGTACTGATTCGTCGTAAGCATCTGCAGCGGAATATGCGAGCCGTGCGCCTGGAAGAGCAAGCGCAGCAGCATGCTCAGCGGATATTGCGTGATGCCCGCCAGCAAGCTGAATTATTCCATCAGCATGCTTATCAGGATGGATATCAACAGGGGCTGCTTTGTGCCGTACAGCACGTCGCCTCATTCTTGACAGCCAGCCAGTCCATATTCCGCAACGAACGTGAACGTCTGGCTGTTCACGCCCGCACCCTGTTATCTGCTGCCGTAGACAAGCCTGAGGTGCTGCTGCTACTGCTGGAAGAATGGTTGCGTAAGCTACCGGTATCCGACGAAACGCTGTACCTGATCTTGCCCGACAGCGCGAGTGCGCTGGAACCAAAGCTTAACGATTTGCTCGCTTCAGACTGGGGCGGCGCCAGCCAGTTGGACTATCATGCTGAGCCGCGCTTTATCATGCGCTATGCCGATCAGGTTGCCGAATTTTCACCGGAACAGTATGTGGAATCCGCCACGCGTTTATTGCAGCAACAGCTGGATGCACTACCGCAGGAATGTCGTCAGGCCCCGGCAGATGCACTGCATAAATTCATCGAGCAATTGCAGGCTCAAGGTTCAGCGGCGGCTAACGACAGGAGCAAACCATGATCTCATCGCTCGCCGGTATTTCCCCAGCACCGGTATTTTCTGCCCATGCAGGTTCTCTGTTGTCATTAGATGACCGCGTTAAGCAACGTACGGGAATAGCCCCACCCTCTGCGAAAGATAATGTCGCGGCCAGCATTTTGCCTGATTTTGACAATGATCCGCTGGCGATGGCTTTCCTAAATGGTTTATTACGGCTGCCCTCAACAGGAAACCTTCAGGAATATATTGATAGTGTCAATGAGTTAATGGTCTCATTTGTTGAACCGGCGACGGGAAATCTGGCATTTAAAACATTTGAACAACAGAAAGACATTTTGCAGCGTACCCTGGAAAAAGTGGGCGCAGAAACAAATCTTGCCGAACCACTTACGGCAACACTCTATCGTACAGCTAACCTGAATAATCAGATGATAATATGGATGCATGAGATTATGTCGTCCAATGGCGAAATAAAAGAAGCTGAAGAGTGGTGAGCCGAATAAAATAACAGACATTCTCTCTTGATTACATCACTGCAAATAATGAAAATTGTTTATCATTCGTTTGTATGGAAGAATGTTCTCATTAATGAGCGCTCTGTAGTGTTGTTATTTTTTTTTTTTTTTTGGTTTTTCCATCTTTGTTATTAATTTTAACGATCTAACATATTGGCTTTTAGTTTTGGCCGATTACTATGAATGCCAATCTTGCATTGTGATATTTTCCACGTTCTATTCTAGGAATATTAGATAAATGTATATAAATCCTCTCGCGTCAAAAGCGATTTCATGGGTAATCGTTTTTATTCAATTTATTTTCCCGGTAATGCTCAGTGCTTCGCCTGCTATTGCTGCTACGCAGGGGGGGCGGGCCGTTAACCCCACATCACCTGCGCCGCCTATACCCACTACGCGCTATACGCTGATTGGGGACGACTCCCTGGCTACTGTTGCCCGAAAATACGGGCTTTCTCTCGATGAACTGAAAAAGCTCAACAACAAAAATGAAAAAGTTCAGCGTGAGAATGTTCAGGTGGGGGATGCCATTGAGGTGCCTATCCTTTATCAACCCAAAATAAATACCGCAAAACTGCCTGACGAGCTCCCAGGATCAGGCTTGCTTTCTGGCTCGGCGCAGACCCTGGCTTCCCAGTCGGATAATAAAGTCTCTGATTTGGGCCGGGCGTTAGTCCTGCCTCCTCTGCAAAGTTCCACCCAGAACTGGCTTAACCAGTTTGGCAATGCAAAGGTTCAACTGAATGTGGATAACAAATTCAGCCTGAAGGGCAGCGCCATCGATTATCTGCTGCCGCTTTATGACATGCCTTCACATTTGTTCTTCACGCAGTTGGGGTTTCGCAATGCTGAGAGCCGTAACACGCTGAATATGGGGGTGGGCTACCGCACATTTACAGACCAGTGGATGTTGGGTGCCAACTCTTTTTATGATAACGAAATTACCGGTAATAACCGTCGCTATGGCATCGGTGTGGAAGCCGGCATGGATTATCTCACCCTCTCCGCCAACAGCTATATTCGCCTGAGCGACTGGCGGCAGTCGCGCGATGTTACCGACTATAATGAGCGCCCGGCGTCAGGGTTTGACGTGCGTGTTAAATCTTATTTGCCCTCTTATCCTCAGTTAGGCGGCTCAGTGATGTTTGAGCAGTACTACGGTGATGAGGTGGGGCTTTTTGGGCGTGACAGCCGGCAGAAAAATCCGTCGGCCATCACCGTCGGTTTGAACTATACGCCTGTTTCGTTGGTGACCTTTGGGCTTGAACACAAGGTTGGTCAGGAGGGCAAGCAAAATACCCTGGGCAAGGTCGACTTTACGTATCGGCTTGGTGTGCCGTGGAAAGACCAAATATCGTCTTCTGGGGTGGCGGAAAAATACCTGCTTTCACAGATGCGCAACAATCATGTCGACCGAAACAACACCATCGTTCTTGAATACCAAAAACAGGAAATGATCAAACTGGCCTTGCCGGTACGCGTGTCCGGGAAAGGCAGCCTGTCCGGTACTATTACCGGTACCCTGCCTGTGTTGAAGTATTCGCTGAAAAATGTCGTGTGGAATGTGGGTGAGCTTCCTGCGGGCGCAGTGAAAGGCCTCGCCTCGGGGTTGAGCCTCAACTTCACCTTCCCTGCTTTCAACACAACGCCCGGTGCCAAGAATACCTATCGGGTGACGGCCGTGGCTGAGGATGTGAAAGGGAATATATCCAATACCGCAGAGACGCTGATTGTCGTGGACTCCCAGGGTGTTGAGCTAAAAAATCTGGTTATCACGAAGAATAATGCCCTGGCCAATAGCCTGGACGTCAACACGGTTGAAGCCATCATCATAGACAATCAGGGTAATCCTGTAGCAGGACAGAATGTTGCATTCAGTGCGGACAATGGGGTCAAGGTGTCCTCCCCCCGCGTGATCAGCGATAGTCATGGCAAGGCGGTTATAAACCTGTCCCATATTCAGGCAGGGGACAGTACGGTCACGGCGAAGATGGGAGAAACAATCAGCACGGCAAAAATCACTTTCGTCGCGGACAGTAATACGCTGGCGCTGACGCTGGGCGTGGTCACAAATAACCAAGCGACTGACGGCAAGGCGCTCAATAAAGTGAAGGCAATGGCCAAGGATGCAAACGGCAACCTG
>NZ_SRIA01000020.1:0-210983 GCF_004684015.1 Serratia proteamaculans | reverse complement strand
CGGTGGAGCGTTTTGAATCCAGGGACGACTCGGGGCCACGAAATTTAATTCGTTTCGATCATATGAAGTTTAAGGCCCCCTCAGTGGAGAGGTTTGTATCAGTAATTGCTGACTCTACGGTAATGAAGGTGGAGAATCCTTTAGGATATTATGCCGATCTAAAATTCCAGAATAAAAATATGCCTTTACTAACTGAGTCGTATCTGAAGGGCCTTCGCAATTTCCCAGGTGATAAGCCCGCAGAGCTACTGCTGTATGGCATTCGCCAGGCGTTGGCACCTGAACTTAATCAGCAAACAATGAATTATTATAGTGTTTTTAACAATTTTCGTGAAAGGCTTTTACCGAGCAATGAGAGTCGTCGAATGCAGGTATTGGCTGATGCCACCGCTGCGGAAAAGTATCCGGAATTATTGCAGGATATGAATATGCTGCGAGATGTTCTTGCCCGGCATCCTGGCCTGGAAACCAATCGTGGAAATATTCTCAGCTTCGTCAACAAACTGATTCGTGAGGCGAATCTTCTGCGGTCGGGTAAAACCAACCCACTGGTGGCGGCGATACTGGATGGTGTGTTAGGTATGGGGAGCTGGTATCAAAATCCATTTGTACGCCGCCCGATTGAAAGCCGTCTGAAAAACTCCGGAGTTGATAATGTCAAATAATCTTGAACAACATGTGAAAACAGTAATATCCAGTTGCCTAGTGGGGCGTGAACATGCTTTAGACAATGAGGCTCTGCTTGTGGATCAATTGTTTATCGATTCGCTTGAACTGGTGGATATCATCATTAGCCTCAACGATGTGTTTGGTATAGAGATTAGTGGAGATGAAATCATTGGTCTCAATACAGTAGGGGATCTTTGCCTGGCTGTGGAAAGGCAATTGGCTGCGAATGGCGTGATTTAACGATTCAGAAGCTGTTAATATTTCTGCGGTAACTGCATATGCATCCACAATAACTTAGGTTATATATAAAAATCCCGCATATTTTCGGCATGCGGGATTTTAGGTGCGACAAAAGTGAATTTAATGGTGGTTGTTTGTTGTTTTTAAATTAATGGTTATTTTTCTGATCTATAATGGAAGGTTTTTTATAACGGATAGTGCAATTATTTAGCCGATGCCAGAGTTTTTATATAAATAAAAAATTAATTATTTTTTAAAGAAAAGAGTGATGTTATGGATGCTAAATACAATACAGGATGCTTGTTGGTGATTTTGGGTTGTGGTTTTTTCTGGAGTATCGCCGCCTCTCTGGCCTTATACATATTCTAAGTAGGGGGTGTAATTTGGTAAATATTTTTCCTTATGAATATGTACTCATTCTGGAACGAAATGCGCTATTCGCTCATGCCATTGCCACTGTCGTGACCGAGAGTACTTGCCTGCCAGCGTCGGATATTCAACATGTGTCATCGATAATGCATTTACGTTCAAAGATAATGAGCAAAAAGTTTACCGGGAAAACAGTTCTCATTATTGCTGAGTTGGTGACGGACGTAGATGGGCTCCGTAATGGGTTTGAGTTGATTAAATTTTTGACAGCTCAGGAAAAAAATGGAAATCGACAGTATGGTGTCGTAGTTTACACCGGGCTTCGTGAGGCTATTTTGATAAAAGGATTAGTGGTATCTGGTCCAGATGCCATTGTTCTGCGTGATGAGCCTTTTGCTGAGTTCGAAAAAATCATAGCAGGTTTATGTCTTCCCGGTATGGATATTAAATTAAGCTCAGGAACAAGAAAAAAACTATCTGGAACTGAGGAAACGTTAACCGCAGCAGAACAGGCTTGGCTTATTGCTGAAATCGATAGTGGGGATCCGACTGCAGCAGCAATTAAATTACATTGTAGCAGAAAAACCGTTTCAACACATAGAATTTCTGTGGCTAAAAAATTAGGCTTGAGGAAACGAACAGATTTTTGCCATTGGTTGGGTGAGATTCAATGCTCGTTGGGGTATTTTAATGGGCGAATTGTATAGTGCGTGATTTTATTAATTCTTGGTTAAAATTCGTTGAGTGATCAATAAATATAATTCTTAGTGCGGTTAATTCGTAGTGCAGTTATTCGCCACGATTGGCGGTAGCTGTGGAGATATCAATCTATAAGCCCGTGTTGTTATTAATGAGGTTGGTGTCGACATAATCTATATATAAAATCGAGATAATATTTTTTCACTAACCTAGATTGAGGCATATTATGAAAAATAACCAACCGGCTCAACCTTCACGCCGGAAAATCTTGAAACAAACACTTGCTGTTTCTGCTCTTTCGGTCACCGGGCTGGCTGCCTTATTGGGACCTTCTATCTCTTTTGCAGCATCATTGAGCAAAGAAGAACGTGATGGTATGACACCGGATGCTGTGATTGAACATTTTAAACAGGGTAACTTGCGCTTCCGGGAAAATCGCCCGGCGAAGCATGATTACCTGGCGCAGAAGCGTAAAAGTATCGCGGGTCAATACCCTGCGGCGGTGATCCTTAGTTGCATCGACTCACGCGTGCCGGCGGAAATTGTGCTGGATGCGGGGATCGGTGAAACGTTTAATTCCCGTGTTGCAGGTAATATCAGTAATCGCGATATGCTGGGTAGCATGGAGTTCGCTTGCGCTCTTGCCGGCGCGAAAGTGGTGCTGGTTATGGGACACACTCGCTGTGGTGCAGTTCGTGGCGCTATTGATAATGCCGAACTGGGTAACCTGACGGGCCTGTTGGATGAAATTAAACCTGCGATTGAAAAAACTGAGTACAGCGGGGAACGTAAAGGCAGTAATTATGATTTTGTCGATGCTGTGGCGCGGAAAAATGTTGAGTTGACCATCGAAAATATCCGTAAAAACAGCCCTGTACTGAAACGACTAGAAGAACAGAAGAAAATTAAAATCGTTGGCAGCATGTATCACCTTGCTGGCGGTAAGATTGAGTTTTTTGAGGTATAACCGCAGCGGGCCGGATTTGAAAACGACTAATTAAGTAACCATTGAATTCTCATCTCTGATTCTATTGTGTGCTACGGGTGCACCCACAGCGCACAATTCGATGAGGAGCAGGTCAAGCCCTGAGCGTAACTGTGCATTCAACGCCAATTCGCTTTCACGCCCCAAATGAGGCCATCCATGCCAGTATCTGCCGGAAACCTTGTCGTGTTGTGGAGAAATACTGGGTCCCCAGGACTTTATTGTTCTGATCTACGACAGCGGCAACGTGCAGATCTTTATGTATATCCACGCCACCCACAACGGCGGCTTCGGTAACGTTATCAGCCATGACAGAACTCCTGTGAGGAAACAATGTTGAATCTCCAGACAGATGACCCGGACAGGACAGTAACGAGACAAGCCGTCAGGCCCTTCTTGAGTCACGTGCACCGATGAGGAGGTGCTTCGCATGAAGGCGCTTCGGGCAATCTACGAGTCTAGGGCAAGACATAAAAGGTCGAACGCTGTGTGAGTCAGGACGCGGGAAGCTCTTCACTGTATCAGCAATCACACCAATCTGGTTTAACGGCAAACAGAGTAATAATAAAAACTGACACCGGCATTATTACTATCGCGGTGGAACACGACTGGGCCTGTTGGCCGTCGTTTATTAACTGCCAGTCGTAGTGCCCGGATAGTCATAGCGCGGTCCGGTTTGTCTGAGAAGGCCCAGCTCACTATTTTTCTTGAACATAAGTCTATGACGATAGCCAGATATAGCCCCCTGCGCTGTTCGACGATAGGTGATATCACCTGATCACCAGGTATTTAATGCCTCTGGATTAAACTGTCGGTTCAACAGGTTATCTGCCACTAACGCCGGTTTCCCACCCCGTGGATAGTGATGACATCCGGGACACTTCGCAAGCAGCAACAGTGATTTCATTATCTGACGGACACGGTATCGGCCTACGTTAAAACCCTATTTATCTTTCAATAATATTTATTCCTGATTTTTCCATTTTAAAAACATAAAAATTACAGCCAGCAGCCTCGCTGCAATAATACTTTCAATTGAAAGTTGTTTTTTGAAAGTTTTTAATTACAGCCTGTTTTAAAATAATTGACTGCAATCTCTCCAGAAAGGATTATCCATGTTTGTATCTAGATCCGGCAGTACTCTAAACGCTATTTTCGGAATGAATGAGCAAGGTAAGCCGGAAGCAACATCCAAGAGTGACCTACAAGATGTAACCTTGTCCAACTATCAGAAACCGGTAGTCAATAACAGCAAGTTCTTCGAGGCGCGCACCAGCATGTTGCTCCTAGACCAGCTAGCCTGGATGGGCCATGTATTCGACCAGAATGCAAAATAATTTGCGCCACACACTGGACGGGCAGAGTGAAGCCGCCAACCACACTGTTCATTTTCAGGGGGGAAACAAACACTGGGCGCGGTACTTAAGGCAGCAGTCGAAGGAGTCTGACCAGATAAGCCAGCAGATGGACAGCATCCAGGGCTTCCAGTCCTATATGTTGCACACCCTGAGTACACCGTTGCAAGACCATCGCGATGGTTTTCTCAAGCAAGGACACGCAGAACTGTTGACCAAGATTCGCACCTTGAGCGCGTTCGGTACCACGGTGTGGCAGTGGATGAACCTGACGGAACACCTGGCCAAGCCGGAAGTGTAAGCTCATATCTTTTTGCGATGTATGAACAAGCCTGCAGAATCATTCACACCGTTAAAAATTAATCACTGGAAGTTACATGCAAACAAATATCGCCGAATTTCTTCATCGCACACTAAGTAGCATGGGGTATGAGGGGCAAAGATTTGAGTTTGATGCCAACTCGACTATTGAAATTACCCTCAAGAATATCCCTAGTTTATTTATATCCGTGATAAATGAGCGTATCTGGTTATGGAGCAGATTATCCTGGATGAACAGTAACACTCTGGTAGACAGAGGTAGTGAGCTATGGTTTGAATTACAGGAGGCGCTTCCCTCGGTCGTGACTGGACAGCCGGTATTAGGACGTGGTTGTGATGGCTATGAACTCAAGGCGCTGATGGATGAAAATTGTTTTCAGCAAGAAAAAGAACTGGAAAAGTTGCTGGAAAGTTTTTTTCTACTCTGTACGCGCTTGCAAGCACGTTGCAGCTGACGAGGGCTATAACCTATGGCTTCCCCCTGAAATTCGCCAGCGAGACGTTCGTATGATTTTCGATAATCGGTGTGAGTATGATTGACCGCGAGTAGCTATCCGCGCCGTCTCATCGAAGCAGGAAGCACCTAGAAAACACTCCGAACAGCGTAACGGGCCAGTATTTATTGCCCGTCAAACAATTTAATATTTCAACAAAAAATTTTAAACAGGTTCAATTTTATGTTAGAGCACGCCATTATTTCTTCGACATCACGTAACACCGTTATGTCATATTCATCTTCTTCTCAGACAACGATGGGGAGTGCAATACAAAGTACGGGCAACGTTATGACACAGCCTAACTCTTTCGACCACCAGGAATATAATTCACCCTCGCCAACCAGCAGCGATTCTGTATATGGAAACACTTCAACCTCCTCTTATTTACAACCATCCACTAATGCCTTCGCTTCAAGGGAATACCTAGTATCGATTACAGGGGGGGGGATTCAGAGTAAATCATCTAAGGAGGCACCTAACACTGGCCAGACTTCTACAGGAAAAACTGTTCAGGAAAACTCACTTACTAACGAGCAGCCTTCTGGAGCGCCTTTGCAACTATGCAGATCTAACATTCCGGGAACAAACCTTTATGAACCAAGATTAAGAACTGGGCAGGACAGACACATACCTGGTTCTCAGCAAATGCCTCCTGTATTAAATTTTGTAAATACTAGTTTGAGAGGAGAACCAGTAAATCTGATTAATGTTTTAACCGATAAAGAGCTGAGTCAAGCCCCTTTAATCATGGATCTTATCAATCCTGCCAAAGTGACAATGGATGCTGATACGAAGAAGACTCTGTGTAGTCCAAATGGGGGGATACTTACATTTAATGCTATCCGCGTTTCTAAAGCCGATAATGATGCTATATATGCGTTACGAATCCTCGATACTCAAACCTCTGATTATCAGAAAAGCGCAGGTGGGGTTAATGCTTATTGGGCTCCACAGGGGGGCTATGTTGATATCCCTGCCCATCCTCAAAAAGGTGAGCCTGAACTGGTATTAACACCAGCATTCAGTGGATGTTCATTTGTTGCTGATAAATTTAACGAAAAAGTTATCCGTGTCAGGCATGTACAGGGAGGCAAAGAAGACGCAGAATATAATAATCTCGATGTGTCAGAACACGGTCTAGGAATGATTGGTGCCATGGAGTATCACGATTACGGTTTTCACAAAAATGAAGAACAAACAGTGGTGGAGAACATCACTGGGTCAGCATTTATGAAATATGAGAATGGCAAATGGAAAATAAAGTTTCAAAGCCTTCCTAATGCCCCAAAGATACAATCTTTAAAGCAGGAGACTACTGGACTGTTTGAAAAAAAACAACAGTTAAAAATTCAAACTATTTATAATCCAAAAGAGAAAGTTGCGAACGTTGGTTCCATTGTATTTGATCCGGCTCCGTCGCATTAAGGTGACCATTAGGATTCATTAACTTTTGGCAATAGAGCCTGTAAATAAATGTGCGTTATTACCTGAGTTTGATGTGTTCAATTAAACATCAAAAGCAGGTTAAATTATGGACAAAAAGTTACGGGCTCTGGCTAATGAACTGACCAAAAATCTTAAAACTCCCGAAGATCTCAGCTACCTCGATCGCCTGCTGAAAAAATCAGTGTCGAGGGCGCACTCAATGCAGCAATGACCCACTACCTTGGTTACGATAAAAATCAGCCTAAACCGGAGCCAACTTCCGCAACGGCTATTCCGCAAAGACCGTTAGCGTAGGCAAAGCAGGCGCTGGAAGCCTTCGCTAGTGCCTGGGATAGCAGCTATCGATAGATAAGCCGAAGCTTGCGGGCGAACTGACCAATCTGGCTGTGTTCTCCCTTACCCAGCCGATATCCGCAAAGTCATTTACGCAACCAACGCTATCGGGTCGCTGAACAGGGTGATCCGACATGCGATAAAAAAACGTGAGGTGTTCCCGACGGACGACGTAGTGAAAACGATCGTGTGTCTGGCAATCCAGTTGGCCTCACAGAAATGGACGATGCCGCTGAAGAACTTGTGTATGGCAATGAGCCGCTTTATTATCGAGTTCGGTAGCCGCCTGGGCAGCCACTACTGAGAAAAGGTATTTACACAGAATGGTGTACAGGGGCGGATCAAGGTATGAACAGACTGTTTCTGCAGCCTGTTCACTATCGAAAAATAAATGATTGATGGTGCTTTAATATGTTAGTGCATCAAGTTTTACAGATTAAAAATTTTTACTTGACTTAGAGGGCTGAATACCGCGATGTTATTCATTTCTCTTAATGAAATCACTAATTAATTTTTCGACATCGCCCATATCACGCTCATCTACTGAACTGGCCAGGAAGATATAGCGTTGCGTTTCTTTGATTAAGTTGGAGTTTTTGTCATTGTATGCACTTTCAAGCATTGGATAGAGTTTTTCCCTTAGCTTTTTATTGTTTGAAATAACCATGTCTCTATAAGTTACGTGATCTTTAATGATATCTAAAATATTTCCGGAATTCGTGCTTTCCCGTACGGCTTTTTCGAGACTATCTCCGCCTTGATGAAGCACCATCAAGGCAATTGCCTCATGAGAGCCATTAATATCAGAAACGGGGTATTTTGATATAGCGCTAACAATACGCTCTTCCATCTGTGATAATACATTTCCATTGTCCGATGGGTTCAAAATGTTCAGTGCTTCTTTAATGTGAAGACTAATGTCTTTTCGTAGGTTAATGATGTTCTCAACGGTTACTGTTCCAAAAGCGTTGGATACCTCATTATCCTCAAGCATCTCCTTTGGTGCTCGTAACAAAAAGTCTTCATTATTTTTAAAATAGATATGGCTAGTTTGATTATTTCTGGCCACTAATACACTCATGGTATTTTGATAAGCATTGTTTTGCAGCCCTTCCCTTTCATGCGCACTCATGCCGAAGTTTAACGTACCTTTTAGCACCCCGGATAAATCTTTTTCATTGAACACCATGTCGATGTTTACGACAGCGTTGCTAGACATACTTTGCTCATATAACTCAGCGAGATAGGTTGGTGGAAATTCAGATCTTCCTCTTCCAGTCATTTGCTTGGAAAGAAAACGTTCAATTATTCCTGGCCCTCCGGAGACTAGCGGTTCTGGCTCACCAAAACGAATGATTAATGAACCTTGATCCTCATGGAAGGGGTTACCATATCCATATAGAGGGTCAGTAAACACATCCGGAATAGCGTTTAATGAATAACCGCCATCAGCAACTTTTTGTTTGTTTTTGTCAAGACGATCTGCTGTAATAGCTGAGGAAGTTGCTGAGATATTAGCGATACTGATGTCTGGGGAGTTGTCTTCATTATGCAGTATCAAACCATTGGCACCGGTGGTATTAATAGTGATTCTTTTTATCCCAGGTACATCATGGTCCTGAAGTATTGCCAAATCAAGAAAAGTGACTTCACCGGATTGAGTAGATATTTTATTACGGATATCACTCACTGAAGTAGATAACCCCCCAGTTTGTTTTGCATGCTCATTGATACGATTTAGTACGCTTTTCTTGGCTTGGTGGCTTAAAAAATCTTCAAGATTTCCGTAGGTACTAGAAATTCGGCCAAATGATAATGTATTAAATAACATGTTCAATACCCCGTCGTTTTCTTTTTCACCATTACCGAAAACAAGCGAAGGTTGCATCTGGCTTACCGTTTCTTTTATTTCTTCTGCTGTCATGCCTGTAGCTACGGCAAGTGCGGTAATAGAACCAGCTGAAGTGCCTTTCACACGATGTATACCATCTAATATTCCTTCTTGTTCCAATGCCTTAATTGTCCCTGGGTATGCATACCCTTTTGCGCCACCACCACTGAGTATTAGCTCTTTAATCTCTGGAGCCCTTCGATGTTCAAGACAAATACGACCTTGATCGTCTTGGTATAAGTGACTATCTCTCGGGCCACTTACAGCACCGAGTGTCTGAGATAGCGTGTGATTAAAATCAGGTATAATTAAATGTGCTGGTGTCTGTCGACAGTCTTTTGCTCCATCAATTGCATCATGGTTTTGTTCAACTGAAATGTTTTTCTGTGTTGTATAATTATTTTTTGTAAGGGTGATCTTCATTCTTATTTCCTTTTACATATGGTTTATAAGATGCGAGGCGAGTGTCGCTCTCCGTATTTACGATTTTTCGGTGGTGTAAGAAATGCCTGGCTTAGCAAGTTTATACCGTCAGTTCGTACTGTATTTCCGTACTGAAATATTAATTTCATAAGAGCGGTAAACCATTATTTCGGTGAGCTCGGCCTTGTGTTTTAAACATTAATTTACCCAGGCTAATTTCTTTCCGGGAATGTTTCTGGTAAGGCTATTTCCCTGTCTATTCCTCAATGCACGTATTGAATTTCTCTGTTCAGGAAATTAACCTGCCAGCCACCAATGCCTTGGTGGGGATTATTGTTGTAAATAAACCGCCATGCTTTTAAATTTCGCCCAAATTGGGCTGTTATGACAGGTTATTATCTAAGAGGAGTGAGATAAGGAGCGCGATCATCCTTTTTGCCTGTGGCGGTTGCAAGGGCCGCAGGGGGAAGAGGCGGTGAAAGTGACCGGCGGACTGTCATCCAACAACGGCGAAATGGTGCATCAATAAGGTTTGGGCATGAAAAAGTGTGCGCTAGATCATCTTATTCCCGCAAAGTGTCGTTCAGTCGTCAGGCAGGCTGTCGCATCTGTTCCTTTTGGCAAAACTTTGGTTTATGCTCAGCTGAAGCGTTTCAGTTGTGGTTGTTTTCAACAGAAACGTCGGCGTGAAGGTGATAAGCCCGCGCCGTGTTGAATGAATAATGCAATGCGACGATTCACAGCAGGTGGTGCGCTAAAGTACTCTATGCGGGTTATCCAGATGACCCAGTCAGCGCCCTCTCAATAACGGTGAACGCGTCCGGGGTGAGAAGGCCCTTTTTCAGGAGCAGCATGACAATTCGCATAGCGATAAACGGCTTTGGCCGCATAGGCCGCAGCGTTTTACGCGCACTGTATGAATCGGGACGTAGAGCGGAAATTTCCGTGGTGGCGATCAACGAATTGGCAAACGCCGAGGGGATGGCCCACCTGCTGAAATACGACTCCAGCCATGGCCGTTTTGCCTGGGATGTGCGCCAGGAATGCGACATGTTGACCGTCGGGGACGACACCATTCGCCTGTTGCATCAGCCGGCGGTGGAACAGCTTCCCTGGGGCGAGCTGGGCGTCGACGTGGTGCTGGACTGCAGCGGCGTGTACGGCAGCCGGGCAGATGGCGAGGCCCACCTGGTGGCAGGGGCGAAGAAAGTACTGTTCGCTCACCCAGGCGGCAACGATCTGGACGCTACCATCGTGTTTGGCGTCAACCATCAGACGCTGCTGGCGGAACACCGTATCGTTTCCAATGCGTCATGCACCACCAACTGCATTATTCCGGTGATCAAGCTGTTGGACGATGCCTACAGCATCGAGTCGGGCACCCTGACCACCATTCACTCTTCGATGAACGATCAGCCGGTGATAGACGCCTATCATCAGGATTTGCGGCGTACCCGCGCGGCGAGCCAGTCGATTATTCCGGTCGATACCAAGCTGGCCGCGGGCATCACCCGTATTTTTCCGCAGTTTTGCGATCGCTTCGAAGCGATTTCGGTACGCGTGCCAACTATCAACGTGACGGCCATCGATCTCAGCGTCAGCGTCAGTTCGGCGGTGAAAGTGGCAGAGGTCAACCAGCTGCTGCAAATGGCCGCACGGGGATCTTTTCGTGGTATAGTTGACTATACGGAACTACCATTAGTCTCGATCGATTTTAACCATGACCCGCATAGCGCTATCGTCGACGGTACGCAGACCCGGGTCAGCGGTCAGCACCTGATCAAGACCTTGGTCTGGTGTGATAATGAATGGGGCTTTGCCAACCGGATGTTGGATACAACACGGGCAATGGCCGCAAGCGGTTTCTAGTACGGCGGCATCGGCACTGGTCGATGCGCCGCTCAGGCAACTTTATAGTTTCTAGAGAATCAACCAAGAGGGTTCACCATGTCTGTAATTAACATGTCCGATCTGGATCTGGCCGGTAAACGCGTTCTGATCCGCTCTGATCTGAACGTTCCAGTGAAAGACGGTAAAGTGACTTCCGATGCACGTATCCGTGCCTCCCTGCCGACTATTGAAGCTGCGCTGAAACAAGGCGCCCGCGTGATGGTAACTTCCCACCTGGGTCGTCCTACCGAAGGCGAGTACAACGAAGAATTCTCCCTGCTGCCTGTGGTCAACTATCTGAAAGAACACCTTAAAAACCCGGTTCGTCTGGCTAAAGACTACCTGGAAGGTGTTGACGTTGCAGAAGGTGAACTGGTAGTGCTGGAAAACGTCCGTTTCAACAAGGGCGAGAAAAAAGACGACGAAACCCTGTCCAGGAAATATGCGGCGCTGTGCGACGTGTACGTAATGGACGCCTTTGGTACCGCGCACCGTGCGCAGGCTTCCACCCACGGCGTGGGCAAGTTTGCTCCTGTTGCCTGTGCGGGCCCGCTGCTGTCTGCAGAACTGGAAGCCCTGGGCAAAGCGCTGAAAAGCCCGGCTCGCCCAATGGTTGCCGTGGTTGGCGGTTCTAAAGTTTCGACCAAATTCGATGTGCTGAACTCGCTGGTGAAAATCGCCGATACGGTGATTGTGGGCGGCGGCATCGCCAACACCTTCGTAGCTATCGACAATAACGTTGGTAAGTCTCTGTACGAACCTGACTTCGTCGATGCAGCGAAAAAACTGCGTGACGAGTTTAAAATTCCGGTTCCTACCGATTCTCGCGTAGGGACGGAGTTCTCTGAAACTGCACCTGCCACCTTGAAAAAAGTCAGTGAAGTCAAAGATGATGAAGAGATCATGGACTTCGGTGACGAAACCGCGCTGGCTATGGCCAAGTTGTTGAAAGAAGCCAAAACCATTCTGTGGAATGGCCCGGTTGGCGTATTCGAATTCCCTAACTTCCGCAAAGGGACTGAAATTGTCGCACGCGCTATCGCGGACAGTGAGGCATTCTCTATCGCGGGTGGTGGTGATACGCTGGCGGCTATCGATCTGTTCGGTATTGAAGATAAAATCTCTTATATCTCTACCGGCGGTGGTGCCTTCCTGGAGTTCGTGGAAGGTAAAGCGTTACCGGCAGTAGTGATGCTGGAAGAGCGTGCCAAGCAGTAATTTAGACAGCGGGAGGCGAAAGTCGCCCGTTTATTTTATACCGCGCGGCATAGGCGGCGCGGCATGAAAAATCGATTTACATCCATCTACGGCCGACGAAACAGGACAAAGTAACATGTCTAAAATTTTTGATTTCGTAAAACCGGGTGTCATCACTGGTGATGACGTTCAGAAAGTATTCGCAGTAGCTAAAGAGAACAACTTTGCTCTGCCAGCAGTTAACTGTGTAGGTACCGACTCTATCAACGCCGTGCTGGAAACAGCCGCGAAGGTACGCGCTCCGGTTATCGTTCAGTTCTCCAACGGCGGTGCCGCGTTTATCGCCGGCAAAGGCGTGAAGACTGACGTTCCACAGGGTGCAGCAATTCTGGGCGCTATCTCCGGTGCACACCATGTTCACCAGATGGCTGAGCATTACGGCGTGCCGGTTATTCTGCACACCGACCACTGCGCGAAGAAACTGCTGCCATGGCTGGACGGCTTGCTGGACGCTGGCGAGAAGTATTTCGCTACTACCGGCAAACCTCTGTTCTCTTCCCACATGATCGACCTGTCTGAAGAGTCCCTGGAAGAAAACATCGAAATTTGCAGCAAATACCTGACTCGCATGGCGAAAATCGGTATGACCCTGGAAATCGAACTGGGCTGCACCGGCGGTGAAGAAGATGGCGTGGACAACAGCCATATGGACGCCTCCTCCCTGTACACTCAGCCAGAAGACGTGGCTTACGCATACGAAAAACTCAATGCGATCAGCCCACGCTTCACTATCGCGGCGTCCTTCGGTAACGTGCACGGCGTTTACAAGCCAGGCAACGTGAAACTGACTCCGACCATCCTGCGTGATTCTCAGGACTATGTTTCCAAGAAATATAACCTGCCGCACAACAGCCTGAACTTCGTGTTCCACGGTGGTTCTGGTTCTAGCGACGCAGAGATCAAAGAGTCCGTAGGTTACGGTGTGATCAAAATGAACATCGATACCGATACCCAATGGGCAACCTGGGACGGCATCCTGCAGTACTACAAAAAGAACGAAGGCTATCTGCAAGGCCAACTGGGTAACCCAGAAGGCGCTGACAAGCCGAACAAGAAATACTACGACCCACGCGTATGGTTGCGTTCAGCCCAGACCTCGATGATTACTCGTCTGGAACAGGCTTTCAAAGATCTGAACGCAGTAGACGTTCTGTAATCTCGGTTAGCTGTTAGCCCTACATGAAGGCTCCCCTCGGGGAGCCTTTTCTATTTCTAGCTCAGCAGGCCGGCACCGACGTTAATCGACAGCCCCAAAATCACCAGGTTGAAGACAAAGGAAATCACCGATTGCAGCAGGGCGACCTTGCGCACTTCGGCCGCACCGACCGCCACGTCGGCGGTTTGTGACGCTACAGCAATGGTGAACGAGAAATAGGCGAAGTCCCAATAGGTCGGTTCTTTGAGGTCGCCGGGAAACAGCAGCGGCAGCGGATCTTGCTGCGCACCCTGACGGTAAAATTGATGGGCGTAGTGCATGGTGAATGCGGTGGGCAGCAGCAGCCAGGACACCACCAGCGTGGCACCGGTCAGTGCCAGATGCAGTGTTTTCAGCGAGTCACTGACCTGCTTGGCGGTACTCAGCTCAAACAGAATCGACAGAATGCTCACCAGGCAGCCAAGGCTGACCAGGGCCAGCACTTTACTGGCACTTTCATCCTGTTCGCGGGCGAGCTGGCGGATATGCTTCGGCGTGCTGACCAACATCAGCCGCCAGAGCGACAGCAGATAGATCCAGGCCAACACATTCCAGCCGAGCATTAATCGTTGTAATTGATTGAGCCTGTCCGGCAGCAGTAAGTAGCACAGAATGCCCGCCGCGACGGAAAGCAGCAGCCTGGGGCGAACCCGCCAATAGTGTTGAATCGACGATGGGATGTGCATAACCAGCGAAGTTCCTTATCGTTAAAAAGGCGATAGCGCTATGTTCAGCATAGAGGAAGTTCGGCGATTTTTACCGCTTACGGTTGGCATGCTGCGGAAATGTTAGTTAACCTAGGGCGGTGGTTTCCGACTGACGCCAGAAGTCAGTTTTTTTGCGAGTTTATCCCCTTAGGGAAAAGTTAGGACGACACGAATGAAAGATCTGAATGTAGTAGACGGCATTAATGGTGCCGGTAACTGGCTGGTGCAGAACCAGGATTTATTGATTCAGTATGCGGTGAACATCGTCGCGGCGATTGTTATTTTCATCATTGGTTCGGTCATTGCCCGGGTAGTCAGCAATGCGGTAAACCGCGTGATGAAGCTGCGCGGCATTGATGCCACGGTAGCAGATTTCCTGTCGGCCATGGCGCGTTACGGCATTTTGGCCTTCACCTTTATCGCAGTGCTGGGGCGCGTTGGCGTACAGACCACTTCGGTGATCGCCGTGCTGGGTGCCGCTGGTTTGGCCGTCGGCCTGGCGCTGCAGGGCTCGCTGTCCAACTTCGCCGCAGGTGTGCTGCTGGTGGCCTTCCGTCCACTGCGTGCCGGTGAGTATGTCGATCTGGGCGGCGTAGCCGGTACCGTCGACCAGGTGCAGATTTTCTCCACCACGCTGCGCACCGCAGACAACAAAACCATCGTGGTACCGAACGGCAAAATCATCGCCGGTAACATCATCAACTATTCCCGCGAGCCGAACCGCCGTGTGGATATCGTGGTTGGCGTGGCTTATAACGCCGACATCGATGTGGTGAAAAAGGTACTGGGCGATGTGATCGCCGCCGACAAGCGCATCATGCACGCTAAAGGTGTGACTGTGCGTCTGAACGAGATGGCACCTTCTTCACTGAACTTCGTGACCCGCTCCTGGACCACCAATGCCGAGTACTGGAACGTGTACTTCGATCTGATGGAGAACTTCAAGCGCGCGCTGGATGCCAACAACATCGGTATTCCGTTCCCGCAGATGGATGTGCATCTGTATCGCAACGATACGACCACCGCAAAAGCGGAATAAATAATAGAGAAGGGGCCTTGGCCCCTTTTTTAATTGCTGGCCGAGGCGGTATTTGTCGCGTCTCGTGCCTAAAACCCACCGAACACTATGCCTGTTAATATAAAACTCAAGCAGTCTTTCCTGGAGAGAGACTGCCAGACTGGATGACCAAATTTATTATTAAGCGCCGGGCCCAATAAGTTTTTGCTGGATTTCCGCTCCCGGCATCATAGCCTGCAGTCCCTTAATCAGCATTTCTCCGGCTTCTTGCAAGGCTGTCAGGGGCATCTCGGGCAAGCTTTCCAGAATAAACCACATTTGTTGGCTTTCAACGCTCAGACGGGTTCTTGTCCCTTGCCGCCAGTTCCAGCGTCGGCATGTCACCCCAATATCATCTCGCCATACCACTTCACCAGGTTCAGGAGACTCGTGAGCCGGTTGGCCCTCTTTCACCGTATCAAACAGCTCACTGCCATCTGCGATGGTTAACTTTGGCGTTCCCACATAGGCGGCCAGATTTTCCCCTCCTACCGGGATGGCATACTGCAGACTGACGGCATTATAGAGATCTACCACCGGATCGATTCCGGGCATGTCGCCATCCCGCAGCACTCTTTTACGAAGTGCTTCTGCGGAACAAGGGGTCCGCTTGGGTTTTGCTCCAAAGTGTTTGAAAACTTCGGCCCAGCCAGCCAGATGGGGTTCTGCCCATTCAGGTGCGCCCGCAGAAACCATCTCACAGGCCTGTTTCAATGCAATTTCACCCACTTCAGGACGTATTACCGGAGCCGCTTTGACGAGAATGCTGATAGCCCGAAATCCCGGCGCGATATCGGCAATTTCGCTATCAATTGACGGAGTAACAGAAAACATTGGATAATTCCATAATGACTAATTTATTGCATGATATCGACCAGTGACCATTAAAGTCAATAAATCGACCGATCCGGGCGCGGACATTCATTCAGTCAGCGCAGCGGTATCAGGGCGAATCAAAGCCTTCCGGAAACAAAAAAAACTCTCATTGGATGAGCTTTCTCGACGTGCGAGTGTCAGCAAGGGCATGTTGGTAGAAATCGAAAAAGGTGCGGCTAACCCCAGCATCGCCATTCTGTGCAAGCTTGCTGCAGCCATGGGATTGTCCGTAGCCGATATCGTCGATGTGGCCAGCAAGCCCCCGGTCCATGTGATCCAACAGGAAGATATTCCGGTTCTCTGGGTCGGTGAAAAGGGGGGGAGTGCCCGGTTGTTGGCCGGCACCAGCGGGCCAGATATGGTCGAACTCTGGCGCTGGCATATGTATCCCGGAGAGCAATTCGCTTCACCCGGCCACCCTGCTGGTACATCTGAACTACTGCATGTGGAAAAAGGGACGCTCCAGCTTGCTGTCGACAAGACTACGTTGATGGTTCCTGCCGGTTGTTCGGCCATCGCCAGAACGGATTTTCCTCATCAATATGCCAATAATAGTCATGAAGAGCTCATCTTTACGATGACCGTTGCGGAGTTGCACCCTTAAACAGCAAATCTGCGTCATAACGCCTTTCTGTTTCAGAACGGGCTGGCGTTATGGGCTTTGATCGGTTCTTTGGTCATGGGATGAACAAAATGCAGTTCACTGGCGTGCAGCATCAGCCGCGGTATCCGTTCTGTGCCGGGCAACAGGAGACCGCCATACAGGTCACAGCCCAGAATAGGGTGGCCCAACTGCTGACAATGGATACGCAGTTGATGAGTACGCCCGGTTTCCGGGGTTAGCTGTACCCGTGTCAATGGCAGTGACGTTCCGTCTTCCAACTCATGATAAAAGCGCTCAACAACTCGGTAGCCGGAGCGCGCGGGCTTGCCGTGGATGGCGCAAATCGACATCAACGGGAACAACGCCGGGTCTTTGGCAATCGCGGCGTCGATCACCCCTTCATTGTCATCCAGATGCCCGCACAGCAGGGCGCTATACACCTTGGTCACTGCGCGCTGGCTGAACTGTTGGCAGAGGGCGGCATTGATAGCCTTATTGCGGGCAATCACCATCAACCCGGAAGTGCCGAAATCCAGGCGGTGGATCAGGGTACAGCCGGGGAAGAGCTGCACCAACCGATGATGCACCGAATCCAGATTTTGCGGATTTTTCCCCGAGAGGCTGAGCAGTCCGCTGGGCTTGTTGATCAGCACCAGACTCTCGTCCTGATAGAGGATCTCGATCTGGTCATGGCATGGCGGGGCAATAAAGGTATCGATAATCTTGGACATCAGACCAACCGGAGGGAGAGTGGATGCGGATGATAACGAATTTTAGACCGGCAGGCGAATGACGACCGCTTTTGTTGAGAGCCGCTTGGTGCCAGAAGTGGATACTGTTAACACCCCGTGGTGTTAACAAATAGACTGCGTAATCCTGGTGGTTCGAAAGTCGCAGGACTTTAATACAGCACCTGATATTCCCCTGATGAAATAAGAAAAATCGTGACCCGGAGAAATAAGCTTTATACGATGTGTCCGTAAACCGAAAGGGGCTGGAGTCCAAAATCCAGAATGAGCCCGTAATTTTAATGACCTGGAGATTTTGCTATGTCTGTCATGGACGCGCTTCTGGCGTTTAGTTTTGCCGCTGTGCTGTTGACCTTAACACCAGGCCTGGATACCGCCCTGGTATTAAGAACTGCCACCGTAGAAGGAAGAAACCAGGCCGTTCGCGCAGCGCTTGGTATCAGTGTCGGCTGTTTAATATGGGGCGTGGCGGTAGCCTTCGGGTTGGGGGCACTTGTCGCTGTTTCAGAACTTGCCTATGACATTCTAAAGTACTGCGGTGCGGCTTATCTGACCTGGCTAGGTTTAAATATGTTGCTGCGCCCAAGGAAACAGTTTGCAGTGGCGGATCCTTCTGAAAAATCGGCTTCAAACTGGTTCTTGAAAGGCGTTCTCGGCAATGCCCTGAATCCTAAAGTGGGTATTTTTTATGTTTCTTTTTTACCCCAGTTTATTCCACAGGGCCATTCGCCCATTATCTGGACTTTTGCGTTGGTGGGTATTCATATGGCGATCGGTATTACCTGGTCGATGATGCTGATTGGTGCAACGCGTCCGCTGGCATCCCTGCTGCAAAAAGAGAAAGTGATCCGCTGGCTGGATCGTACAACAGGTATGATTTTTCTGTTATTCGCCGCCCGGCTGGCGTTCAGTAAGCGCTAAATAACCCCAGCAGAGGAGAGATTAATTTGTCTCCTTCTGCATTTTTAAACGCAATATTTATCAACCCCAGATAGATTGTCACTGTGGTTATTCCTGCGAGTTTTTCACCAGACGCCCTAAGGCGTCTGGCTGCGACGGTTGATAATGGCGGGAACTCCCTGCCGACCCAATCTACTGGCCGTAATAAGCATTTTTGCCGTGCTTACGCAGGTAATGTTTATCCAGCAGCGCGGGCTGCATGCTGCCGATACCCGGCGTCAGTTGGCGCGAGAAAATCCCCATATAAGCAATTTCTTCCAGCACTACCGCGTTGTGCACTGCGCTGTGCGCGTCCTTGCCCCAGGCGAAGGGGCCGTGTGAGTTGACCAGCACCGCCGGAATGGCGTTCGGGCTGATACCGCGTCGGTGAAAGGTGTCGATGATCACCTTACCGGTCTCCAGTTCGTAATCCTGCGCAATCTCGTCCTCGGTCATCAACCGGGTGCAGGGAATGGCACCGTAGAAGTAGTCGGCGTGGGTGGTGCCCCAGGCGGGGATGTCCAGCCCGGCCTGCGCCCAGATGGTGGCGTGGCGCGAATGGGTGTGTACGATGCCGCCGATCTCGGCAAACTCACGGTACAGCGCCAGGTGGGTAGCGGTGTCCGAGGAGGGCTTTTTGCTGCCCTCAAGGGTTTGACCACTGGCGAGGCTGACCACCACCATGTCCTCGGCGGTCATGTGTTCATATTCCACGCCGGAAGGCTTGATCACCACCAGCCCGCGTTCGCGATCCACCGCGCTGACGTTGCCCCAGGTGAAGGTCACCAGATTGTGGCGCGGCAGGTCGAGGTTGGCTTCCAGTACCTGTTGTTTCAGTTGCGGCAGCGTTAGCATGTCATACCCCCTTGTTGCATTTTTTGTTCGATCCAGCGGCGTGCCTGTACGATTTCGGCCACCGGCTCTTCGGCTTTCTCGGTCCACATCTCGATCAGGAAAGCGCCGCGATAGTTAAGCTGTTTCAGCGTGCGGAATAGCGCGATGAAGTCGACGCAGCCTTCGCCAAAGGGCACGTCGCGGAACTGCCCTGGCGAGCTTTCGGTGACCGGATAGGTATCTTTCAGATGGATGGCGGCGATGCGGTCAATGCCCAGCGCCAGCTCCTGCGCCACGTCATTGCCCCAGGCGCTGAGATTGCCGACGTCCGGATAGACCGTGAACCACGGCGATGCCAGGCAGGCATCCCAGGCTTTCCACTTGCTGATTGAGTTCATAAACGCGGTGTCCATGATTTCCACCGCCAGCATTACCTGGGCGGCGGCGGCGCGTTTGACCGCCCACTGCATGCCTTCGGTAAAACGGGCCAGGGTGCTTTCGTCCTGCTGTTCGTAATAAACGTCATAACCGGCGAGCTGGATGGTGCGGATACCCACGTCCTTCGCCAGTTGAATCGCCTGTTCCATCACCTCGAAGGCGCGTTGGCGCAGTGCATCGTCATGGCTGCCGAACGGAAAGCGGCGGTGGCCGGACAGGCACATCGACGGGATGCTGATGCCGGTTTCCAGCATGGCGCTGACCAGCGACAGCCGCTGTTCTTTGCTCCAGCTCAGGCGTGCCAGCCGTTCGTCGCTTTCATCCACCGACATTTCGACAAAGTCAAAGCCGCAGGCCTTGGCCAATGCCAGGCGCTCGGGCCAGGTCAGGTGTTTCGGCAAGGCTTTTTCATAAATTCCCAATGGGTGCTGGCGCATATCAACTTCTCCAGATGTCATCAATGACGGTGCGGAACTGACCGGCGGCGGCCAGCGGATCGGCAGCCTCCGCCAGCGCCCGGCCGACGATAAAGGCGGTGACGGCGATGTCCTTAAACAGCGGCAAATCGGTCGGGGTGATGCCGCCGGTGACCGACAGCTCAATGCCCAGATCCGACAACGCCTTCATCAGATCCAAATCCTCTCGGCCCCAGGTTTGTCCGCTGGCCTGCGCGTCGCGGCCACGGTGATAGATGGCCTGGCGGATGCCAAGCTCGCGCCAGTGCCGGGCATCGTCCAGCGTCCAGCGGCCAAACAGCTCAATCTGGATCTCGCCCTGATGCTGTTGCGCCACTTCCAGTGCGCTGGCCATGGTGGCTAACGGCGCGGCGCAGATCACCGTCATCCAGTTGGCGCCGTGGCTGAAGGCCTGTTGCGCCAGCGTGCCACCGGCATCGGCCACTTTCAGGTCGGCCACCAGCGTATGTTGTGGGCAGCGTTCACGCAGTGCGCTCACGGCCTGAATACCGGCGCTGATGCATAAAATGGTGCCGGCCTCGATGATGTCGACGTGCGGCTGCAGGCGTTCTGCCGTTTGCAGGGCGGCGTCCAGCCGGGTGTGATCGAGCGCCAGTTGCAGGCGCGGTTTATTGCTCATAGGGCCTCCTTACCGGGTTGATTGAGCGTTTGCAGCGTGGCTACCAGCGCCTGATAACGGTGATATTTTTTACCGTAAGCCTCAGCGGCGGCATCGTCCGGCAGCACCCGTTCGATGCGCGGTGCCAGCGCTCGCTGGGCGGCGGTGAAATCGCTGAATACGCCGCTGCCGACCATTGCCGCCATGGCGGCACCCAGGCAGCCGGTTTCTTCCACCTGCGGCAGTTCCACCGGCAGGCCGCTGACGTCGGCGAACATTTGCATCCAGGGGGCGGATTTGGCCGGGCCGCCGGTGACGCGCAGCGCGGTGGCCTTGGGAAAGCGTTGTCGCATGCGGTTAAGGTGGGTCATATGGCAGAACACCACGCCTTCGTAAATTGCCTGTACCAGATGTTCGCGCTGATGGAAGGCCTGCATGCCGTGGAAGCTGGCGCTCAGGCCCAGCCCGGCGTTGGAGCCGTACAGGAAGGGAACAAACAGCAGGCTGCTGTCGGCCTTCGGCAGCGTTGCCACCCAGTCGTTGAGCTGGGCGTAATCCTGTAGCCCCCATTGACGGCAAAACCACTCAAGGTTGGCGGCAGAGGTTGGGCTGGCTTCGTGCACAATGTATTTACCGGCTTCGGCGTGGCGACCGTAGACAAACGGGTGGTCGAAACCTTCGGTGATTTCGTCGGTAATGCCGCTGGTCACCGACCAGGTGCCCATCACTGCGTTGAGCCTGGTTTCATCGTGTAACCCGGCGCACAGCGCGGTGGACACTACGTCGAACAGCCCGCCGACCACTGGCGTACCCGCCAATAGCCCGGTTGCCGTCGCAGCGGCAGCGTTGACCCGCCCGGCGATGTCGGCCGAACCGACAATCGGCGGCAGGGCCGGTATGATGTCGCCAATGCCCAGTAGCTGTGCCAGCGCCGGGTCATAGCGCCCCGCGGCCATCTGGTAAAGATTGGATTCGGAGATATTGGTTTCTTCACAGGCCAACTCGCCGGTCAGGCAGTAGCGCAGGTAATCGTGGGCCATCAGCACGCTGCCAATCTGGCGATAACGTTCCGGCTGATGTTGCCGAACCCAGCGCAGCAGCGACACCGGATGGCCGGTCCACAGCGTTTGCCGGGTCTGCGGATACAGCGCTTGCGGCACACCCTGTTTTTGCCATTCCTGCACCAGCGTCAGTGCCCGCTGGTCAGACGACAGCATGGCGTTGCCCAGTGGCTGCCCTTGCTGATCCAGCAGAAACGCGCCTTTACCCTGTGCCGAGATGCCGATGGCCTGAATATCTCCGGCGGCAATCTGGTTGCGGGTCAGCAGTTCACGGATCACCTCGGCAGCGGTGTGCCACAGCGCAGGCATATCCCGCTGCGCCCAACCGGGCTGGGGCGAAATAATCTCCAGGTTGCGCCGGGCAATACCCAGCTCTGTGCCCTGACGGTCATACAGCCCGGCCTTGATAAAGGTGCCGCCGCAGTCCAGCCCCAGCCAATAGTCCATTATTCGGCCCTCGCGCTTTGGTCGCATTTGTTCGGCAGCATCAGCGCCAGCACCGAGGCAATGGCCAGCGACACCGCCAGGCTGTAAACGCCGACGTCCTTGCTGAACAGGCTGATCAATACGCCGACCATATAGGGGCCGCAGAAGCCGCCCAGGTTGCCCAGCGCGTTGATCACACCACGTGCGCCACCGGCCACTTCGGCGTTGAACAGTTTGGGCGGAATGGTCCAGAACACCCCGGCGGCGGCCTGGATGAATACCCCGCAGCCGACCAGTGCGGCGTAGGACCACCAGATGTGATCTTTCAGCAGTACCGACAACGCCATGCAGATGGCGAAGCAGGCCAGCGGCAGCGCGACGAAGATTTTGCGTTTACCGGTACGATCGGAGAGTGAGGAAATCACCAGCATGCCGAAGATGGCACCGATGTAGGGCAGGATCGCCAACATCCCCACCTGTTCCATATTGCCGTTGGTCAGCCCCTTGAGGATGGTCGGCAGCCACAGGGTGTAGCCGTAAATCCCGGTCTGGTAGAAGAAGTTCACCAGGATCAGTTGCCACATGATCTTGTCGCCCAGTACCCGGCGCAGCGAGGCGTTGCGCACCGTTTTGCCTTTGATCAGCAGTTGTTCGTCATGCAGCGTTTTGATCAGGTAGTCTTTTTCCGCTGCTGAAATCCACCTGGCTTCCTGCGGGCGGTTGCTGATGGTGAAATACCACAGCACCATCACTACCAGCGACAGCGCGCCTTCCACCAGGAACAGCATGCGCCAGTCCCAGACGGTGATGATCCAGCCGGACAGCGGGGCGGTGAGAATACCGGCAATCGGCACGAACATGATGACGATGGCATTGGCGCGCCCGCGTTCCTTGTCCGGGAACCAGTTGCTGATCATGGTCAGCACCACCGGCAGCATGCCGCCCTCGGAGACACCCAGGGCAAAGCGCAGGAACAACAGCTGGTACTGGTTACTGACCAGCCCGGTCAGCACCGAAATAATCGCCCAGGCCAGCAGCGACCAGCCGATGAATTTCTTGCCGTTGCCGTACACCGCCAGCTTGCCGCCAGGTACCTGCAGGAACAGATAACCGATAAAGAAGATGCCACCGGCCAACCCGGCCATCGAGGCGGTAATACCCAGCTCGGCATCCATACCACCGGGCATGGCGAAGGCGATGTTCACCCGGTCCATATAGGAAATGATGCAGGTAATCAGGATCGGCGGCACGATCCGCAGCCAGCGTAATTTGGGGATCGCCTGGTTTTGAGTGACAGAAACAGAGGCAATATTCATATATACACCTGTAGGGTCAGATTTTATTGTTTTGGTGGTTTAAGGCGCAGGGGCGCCCACACCGACCCGTAGGCCGATGATTTTTTATCTTTAATTTCTTTGCTGTCGGTCAGGCGCTAAATAATGCCAGCGGTATTTTCACCACCACTTTGCGAATAGCGCAGGGCTGTTGATGAATACAGGCCGGGCGATGAACATCCTGCGGGAAAAATACCGCAAAATTACCGGGCTGTAGGGTTAACCAGGATTCATCCGCGACGTCCTGATAAAAAATAATGTCGCGCTGCGCCAGTAATTCCTGATGGATCGGGTTATCGCCACGATCCGCCGCCACGCCGATCAATTCGCTGCCGCTGACCAGAAACTGCACGTCAACATTTTGACGGTGCACTTCGGGCCGCAGATCGCTCGGCTGTTGGGTATGCAGATCCAGCACCTGTACCACGTAGCCGGTCGCAGGATCCTGATAACGTCCGGCGGGCAGGGTGCTGAAATCCGTGCTTTGCAAATAGGCGATGGCGTGAGCCACCGGTGCCGGATACTGCTCCGGCGAGGTATGGGCGATATGGCCGAAGATCATGGTTTCTCTCCTGTTACAGCGCCTGAATGCGCGCCCAGATGCGCTCATCCACCGGGATGCCGTCGCGCATGTTTTCTGCATGAATGCGCGGGAATTTGTGACCCGGCAGGCGGATAGCCACCTCCGGGTTATCGCGTTCGGCGCTGGTGATGTAGTCCATGATGCGCTGCAGTTTTGCATCGCGGGTGGGCCCGTCGATTAAGCGTTCGATCTCGATGGCGATAAACACCTGCGACACGCCGTACTCATCACTGTTGTCCTCGGTGACTTCCGCGACTGAAGATCCGCCGGAAAGCAGGGTGGCGATCATATCCAACACGACCGACAGCGCCGATCCTTTCCAGTAGCCCATCGGCAGAATGCGACGGTTCTCTTCAATGGTGGCCGGATCGCGCGTCAGTTGCCCGTCGTTGTCAAAGCCGCCGTCCACCGGCAGGGTTTTGCCCGCCAGCCGGTTCAGCTCCAGCGCGCCATAGGAGAACATCGACATCGACATATCCACCATGGTGATCGGGTTACCCGGCACTGCCACAATCAGCGGGTTGGTGCCGATACGGCACTCTTTGCCCCCCCAGGGCGGCATCACGGCCGCCGAGTTGGTCCAGCAAATACCGATATAGCCTTTCTCCGCCGCCTGCCAGCCGTAGCCGCCGCCGCGCATCCAGTGGTTGGCATTACGCAGTGCCACCAGTCCGATGCCGTGGCCGTCGGCTAACTGCATGGCGCGATCCATCATCTTGCGGGCGGTGAGGTTACCTATGCCCTGATGGGCGTCCCACTGCTCGATGGCACCCAGCGACAGCAGCTTGCTGGGCTCGGCGTCCGGTACGATATCGCCGGCGTCCAACTGCTGAATAAAACGCGGAAAACGGTTAACGCCGTGGGAGTAAACGCCGCTGGCGGAGGTGTCGGCGAACATACCGGCACAGTCATCGGCGGTGCCTTCCACCACGCCCCGTGCCAGGAGCACGCGTTTGAATTGCTGCTTTAGATCGGTGTAACTCACTCTCATGCTGATTCTCCGCTACGGCGCATTTGTTTATTTTGTGTTCTTTAAATTTCATTATACGGAATTGCATTTCAAATAAATGCTATACCTGCGGTTAAACGAAGTCAAAGCGACGGAGGAGAAAGTTATTTATATAAAACAGTGTGTTAAATTAATTTGATGAATTTGTGATCGACGACACGTTTTGGGGCGTTGACGTGCTTCAGGCGTGACAAAGCAGAGCGGAATAGGCCCGCTCTGCCAATATCATTTACCCCCGTTATCCGTGAGTATTCAGTACTCTACGGTATAACGAGCTGGTGGCGGTAATGTACAACTCATTGCCGTCCGGCCCCCCGAAGATGCAGTTAGAGACGCGTTCCGGCACCTCAATCTTACCCAGCAGTTTTCCCTGGCTGTTGAAGATCAGTACCCCGTCGGCACAGCTGCAAAAAATGTTACCTATCCCATCAACACAAAAGCCGTCCGGGAAACCGGGGGCCACGTCGGCGAAACGCCGACCGGCGTCCAGTTCACGCCCATTAACCTGATACACCCGCAATTCACTGCGTCCGAGGGTCGGGAAATCGACGATCGACATGTCCGCCACATATAACAGTGATTCATCCGGTGAAAACGCCAGGCCGTTTGGCCGCTGCAGGTCACTGGCGGCAATGTTCAGCGAGCCGTCACGCGGATCAAAACAGTAGAGGTAGCAGCCGATGATCTGGCTTTCCGATTTGTAACCCTCTTCATCACTGGTGATGCCATAGGGTGGGTCGGTAAACCAAATTGTGCCGTCGGAGCGAACCACCAGATCATTGGGGGAGTTGAAGCGCTTGCCGTCTACCCGATCGACCAGCATTCGCACCTCGCCGCTGCTTTCGGTGCGGCTGATACCGCGCCGCCCGTGCTCGCAACTGATCACCCGGCCTTCGACGTCGCGCGCATTGCCGTTGGCGTAGTGCGACGGGGAGCGCCAAAGGCTGAGCTTCCCCTGTCGCGACCAGTGGAACATGCGGTTGCCTTTCACATCGCTGAACACCACCGCGTCCTGCTGCGGCAGCCACACCGGCCCCTCGGCCCAGATGGCCGGTGAGCACAGGCGTTCAAGCGGGTGATCTGTCATCAGTGGGTTCATGCTGCCTCCGCTTACTTCACGCCCCAAATGGCTTTGTAGTGGCCCTGATAATCATTCTGCGGGTCATACAGGTTGCTACTGCCACCGTCGGCGGTGATATTGTCGCGGGTCACCAGGTGCGCCGGGGTGACATAGCCGGAAGGCGGCTGTTTGGCGAAGGCGCGGTTGAACTCATCCAGCAGTTGCCAGCCGTGCAGTTTGAGCGGTTCCGGCACCGTCGCCGACTGGCTGCCGCCGGAGCGGATGCGTTGGTAGGCGGAAATAGAGCCGTCACCGGCCGAGATGCTGTAGGGCGCATTGGTGCCGCCTTTGCCGGCAGTTTTCAGCGCCGGGGCCATAAAATCAAAATACAGATCGTTAATGGCCAGTGCGTACTGGAATTGGTCGCCGTATTTTTGCAGCAGGCTGAAAGTCATGGCCGGCATGCGGTTGGCGGTATCCGCCAGCGGGGTGTCGATAAACTCGACCACCTTGCAGCCACTGCATTTGCCGATTTCCTCTTTCATCACGTTGGCCTTGTCCAGCGCGATTTGATACAGCGAATCGGTAAAGATCAACACGCTGGCCTTGCCGCCGGACTGCACCACCGCATACTGGGCAGCGATGCGCGCCACTTCGTTGGAGTCGGAGGTGACATTGTAAAACACGTTGTATTTGGCGATCGGTCCCGGCTCAGGCACTGCATGCCAGGCGGTCAGCACAATGCCTTGCTGGATAGCTTTTTTCAGCGGGATCTTGGCCACGTTCGGGTTCCAGCCGCCGATCACGATGCCGTCCGGCTTCTGGGCAATCGCCTGGTTCAGCGACGCCAGCTGATCTTTCACCGAGCCGCCGCCGTCCAGGGTTTCCAATTTCCAGCCGGCCGCTTTCGCCGCTTCACTCAGCCCTTCCTGCACGCCCTGCACGCCGCCGTTTTTCATGTCCGAAGCGATAAAGATGATTTTTTTGTTGGCCAGTAACTTTGGCCCACTGGTTGGCCCGTCCCACTGGGTCACGCTGGCGGTGGCCTTGGTGACCGCCGCCGTGGCCTGGTCGAGATAGGCATCGGCCCAGGCGGATGAGGTATAGCTGGCCAGCAGCAGGGTAGTGGGCAATATCCAAAGACGTTTCATTCGGTGAACTCCTGGTTAAGGATTGATCGCTTTATGGTTATTTTTATCAGCCGGAGTGGCTGGGCTGCGTTGAACCGCTTTTTGATTGAGTAGCCGACGGCGTTGGGCATAGCCCGCCAGCGTGATTGACAGCAACAGCGTCGCGCCGTTAAACAAGGGTTCGACCCAGAATTCGCCGCCGAACTGCTGGATACCGGCGATGCCGATAGCCAGAATGGCGATGCCGACCACGGTGCCCCAAACGTTAACCCGGCCGGGACGAATGGTGGTGCTGCCGAGGAAGGCGCCCACCAGCGCGGGTAAGAGATAATCCATGCCAACGCTGGCCTGGCCAACGCCTTGCTCGGCGGCGATCAAAACCCCGCTAAAACCGGTCAGTACGCTGGAGGCGATAAAGGCACCGATAGTAAAGCGATTGACCGAAATGCCGTTCAGCCGCGCCGCCGCCGGGTTACCGCCCACGGCATACATGCAACGGCCCAGCGGCGTGTGTTCGGTGATCAACCACAGCACCACCGCGACGATCAACACGTAGAACGCCACGATCGGGATCCCGCCGATCTCGGTGTGATGCAGAGCGGTAAAGGCGTCCGGCAGATCGCCGACGATCTGTCGCCCGCCGGAGTGCCACAGCGCAATGGCATACAGCACGGTGCCGGATCCGAGGGTGGCGACGAAACTGTCGATATCCGCCAGCGCCACCAAAATGCCGTTCAACAGGCCATACAGCGCGGAGAGTGCCAGCACCGTCAGCACCGCCATCTGCCACGAAAAGCCGTATTCCACCTGCAAGGTAATGGCCAGGATATGCCACAGCACGATGCCGAAGCCGACGTTAAGGTCAATTTTGCCGACGATCATCGGGATGGTCGCCGCCAGCGCCAGCAGGGCGATCTTGGCTTTGCTGGAGAGGATCGCCTGCAGCGTCAGCATTGAGGCGAACGTGGGGGAGATCAGTGAAAACAGGATCACCAGCGCAATGCACAACAGCAGCAGGCCGTAGCGGGTAAGAACCTGCATCAGCCACGGGCCGGTGCCGTCCTGCGACAGGCTGACCCTTTGCTCCAGTGCCGTTGATTTAACAGATGTTTTAGACATGACCCACCTCAGATTCTAATCTGGTCTCGAGAATTTCCCCGGCGCTGGCGGAGGCCAGTTCCAATAAATTGGCGAATGACACCTGCTGATTTTTCAGCTCGCCGACCACTTTTCCCCGGTTAAACACCAGTGCGCGGTTGCAGATATGGGCGATCTCCTCAAAGTCGTTGGAGATAACCAATACCGCCACGCCTTCCTCCAGGGATTTATTCAACAGATGGTAGATTTCTGCCCGCGCACCGACGTCTACGCCGGCGGTGGGATCTTCCAGGATCAGCAGTGGGGCGCCCAGGTGCATCCAGCGTGCCATTACCACCTTTTGCTGGTTACCGCCGGACAGGGCGCTGATATCGATATTGACGTCCTTGGGCCGCACGTCGAACAACTGGACTTTCCACCAACTGGCACCGATCTCGGCCCGGCGGCTGTAGCGTGACAGCAGTTTGTGGCCGCTGGCCACGGGGTTGATAAACAGGTTTTCACGCACGCTCATCGACATCACCAGGCTTTCGCCGGTACGGTCGCCCGCGACCAGGGATACGCCGCAGGCCATGGCTTGCTGTGGGCTGCTGGCGCTATAGGCCTGGTCGCGAAAGCGGATTTCGCCCTCATCGGCGTGACGCAGGCCGAACAGCAACCGGCCAATCTCTTCCTGCCCGGCACCGCGCAGACCGGCCAGCGCCAGCATTTCCCCCGGTTGCAGAGTGAAGCTGACCGGGCCGATATCGCCGACCACCACGTTATTGAGCTGCAGCACGGGCGGCCGATTTTCGGGCAGGGGTTCACGCTGATCGTCCGCCATCGCTTCGCCGACGATCATCTGCACCAGATCGCGCAGCGAATAGTCGGCTGTATTGCCACCCGCGACGTAACGGCCGTCGCGCATGACGCACACCCGGTCGGCAATTTCGATCACTTCATCCAGCCGATGGGTGACGTAAATCATGCCGACCTTTTTGTCGCGCAGTCGGTTAATCACCGCGAACAGGTGGCGCACATCGTTGGCGGGCAGTGAAGCGGTGGGTTCATCGAGCACCAGCAGTTCGGCGTTGACCGCGACTGCCCGGGCTATCGCCAGCAGCGATTTTTCGGTACGTGACAGTTCGAAGACCCTAGCGTCGGGATCCAACGCTATGCCGACATCCTGCAGTGCCTGAACGGCGCGGTGGCGGATGGCACGCCAATCGATCAGGCCGAAACGGCGCGGGAAACCCATCACCAGCGCCATGTTTTCCGCTACTGTCATCCATTCGATTAACCCGAGATCCTGATGAATAAAGGCAATAGGCTGGCGGCTGTCACTTTTTATCGCCGCGGCGGAGGCTATGCTGGCCCCTTGAAACTGAATATCGCCACCGTCGCGTGGGTAAACCCCGGCCAGTACCTTAATCAGCGTCGATTTGCCCGCGCCATTTTCGCCCAGCAAGGCCAGCACCTCGCCTGGCATCACCTGCAGGCTGACGTCATTCACCGCGACGTTGCCACCAAAGCGTTTGACGATATGGCTGAGAGTGAGAATGGGTTGTTCCGCATTTTCTGGTGTCATGTGATGCGCCCCTGGTCCCTGCATCCGCGATCGGCGTGATGCTGATTGGTGGTTATATCGCCTTTAAATTTCAATATGCGAAATTCAATTTCAAAAATAATATGCCGATTGGCGATCTAAAGCAAAGCCGGAGGGGTTTTAATTATCTTTTTAAAACAATTGGTTATTTATATCTTTGCGGAATTGTGACGCATAACTCACTTCGGAAGTTAGCGGAATGTTGCGGGTTTTGAACCCGCTGACGACAATGAAACGGCGTTCCGTCTTCACCTGATGCGGGCCTTGGGGTAACATTCCCGGCAAAGGGTCCGTTTACCACGCCGTGGCGTTGGTTGGCGGCTCGACACTGGAGAAATTGCGCTATGAGCCTGAAAGCTGTCGACGAGAAAGATGACAAGAAAGACAAACCCCTGGGTAGCCAAAGCCTGTTCCGCGGTTTGCAACTGATAGAGATCCTGAGCAACTTCCCTAACGGCTGCCCACTGGCGCACCTGTCCGAGTTGGCCGGCATGAACAAAAGTACCGTCCATCGCCTGCTGCAAGGGCTACATACCAGCGGCTACGTCACACAGGCACCGTCGCCTGGCAGCTATCGCCTGACCACCAAGTTTATTTCTGTCGGTCAGAAGGCGCTTTCCTCGCTGAATATTATCCATGTCGCTGCACCGCACCTGGAACGACTCAATCTGGAAGTCGGGGAGACGGTCAACTTTTCCAGCCGCGAAGACGACCATGTCATTTTGATCTACAAGCTGGAGCCGACCACCGGCATGATGCGCACCCGCGCATATATCGGGCAGCATATGCCGCTGTATTGCTCGGCGATGGGCAAGATTTTTATGGCCTATGGCAACAGCGATTATCCCGATCGCTACTGGCAAACCCATCAGCATGAAATTCAGACGCTGACGCGTAATACCATCACTGAGCTGCCGAAGATGTATGAGGAACTGGCCGATATTCGCCAGCAGGGTATGGCGATGGATCGTGAAGAGAATGAGCTGGGGGTGTCCTGCGTGGCGGCGCCGGTATTTGATATTCAGCAGCGGGTGCCCTATGCGGTATCGGTATCCTTGCCGACCGCCAAGCTGCAACAGATCGGTGTCAAGGCCCTGATTAAGCCGGTGCTGGCGACCGCAAAGCGTATTTCTCAGGAGCTGGGATTTGTTACTCCGGCCTGATTATTAGTATTACTGATACTTGATTAGAATTATCAATTTCACCTAATAATTTTTTCCTCCTATGATGCGCGTATTGACCGATACGCGCCGCTGCCCGGCGCTTTTTTCTCCTTGAGGAATACCATGCTAGCTGTCTTTTTGCAGGGCTTCGCCCTGAGCGCCGCGATGATCCTGCCGCTTGGCCCACAAAACGTTTTTGTCATGAATCAGGGCATACGTCGCCAGTATCATCTGATGGTCGCTTCGCTGTGCGCGCTGAGCGATATCGTGCTGATCTGCGGCGGGATTTTCGGTGGTAGCGCCTTACTGAGCCGCTCGCCGCTGCTGCTGGCGCTGGTCACCTGGGGCGGGGTAGCTTTTCTGCTGTGGTATGGCTGGGGGGCATTTCGTACCGCCTTCAGTCGGCAACTGGCGCTGGCGACGGCCGAGGAACTGAAGCAAAGCCGCTGGCGGCTGGTGGTGACCATGCTGGCGGTGACCTGGCTGAACCCGCATGTCTATCTCGACACCTTTGTGGTGCTGGGAAGTTTGGGCGGTCAACTGACGCCGGACGTACGTTCCTGGTTTGCGCTGGGGGCAGTGAGCGCTTCCGTGGTTTGGTTCTTCGCCCTGGCGCTGTTGGCCTCCTGGCTGGCACCCTGGCTGAAAACCCAAATGGCGCAGCGCATCATTAATACCTTGGTTGGGGTGGTGATGTGGGGCATCGCCTTGCAGTTGGCCTGGCAAGGGGCAAGTTTATAAGAATTTGTCACTAATCCGAATTCAAAAACCCGTGCGATATGCTAGCTTTGATGCCAAGGAACTGGCCTTCAGGCCGGTAATCAGTTAGAGCCTGTCATCAAGGAGACACCGTGAAGCTTAAAGCATTGGCTATGGCCGCAATGATTGGATTAGGGACGTTACCTCTGGCGCTGCAGGCGGCAGAAGTGCCGGAAGGGCCGCACGTAGTGACCTCGGGCACCTCCAGCGTTGACGCGACGCCAGATATCGCCACCCTGGCGATCGAGGTCAGCGTTTCATCCAAAGACGCCGCCCAGGCGAAGAAGCAGGTTGATGAGCGCGTAGCGCAATATTTTGATTTCCTGCAGAAAAACAATATTGAGAAGAAAGACATCAGCGCCGCCAACCTGCGCACCCAGCCGGAATATGATTACCTGAAAACCGGTGAGTCGGTGCTGAAAGGCTACCGTGCGGTACGCCAGGTACAGGTGACGTTGCGTCAGTTGGACAAGTTGAACGAGCTGCTGGACGGGGCGTTGAAATCCGGTCTCAATGAGATCCGCTCCGTTGAGCTGGGCGTGGCAAAACCGGACGTCTACCGTGAGCAGGCACGTCAGAAAGCCATCGAGAACGCGACTCAGCAAGCCGCTTCCCTGGCGAAAGGCTTTAACGCCAAGCTGGGGCCGGTGTACAGTATTCGTTACCATGTCGCCAACTACCAGCCGATGCCGGTAGCGCGCATGTACAAATCGGCAGGTGCGGCAGCGGAAAGCGACGCGGCGCAAACCTACGAACAGCAAAGCATTCACTTTGACGATCAGGTGGATGTAGTGTTTGAGCTGCAGCGCAACGCGGCGCAATAATTCAGACTGGCTGACAAAGCCACGCAAGGGCTAAATCGGTAGGGGTCGAACATGTTCGACCCGATTTAACCCATTGATTCTGAACTAGGGCGCAGCTTGCAGCGCCCCTACCATGAAATAACAGATCACGATGTCCGCAACCTTTTCTATTTAATCCTGGCGCAGAACCTGGCGGCCGTGCTCCAGCAGGGCATCGGTCACTTTACGCATCATGCGGCTCTCCGGTGCGAAGCGGTGCCAGAACAGCATGCGGCGCTGGAACAGGCCCGGCGTCAGATCGATCAGTTCACCCGAAGCCAACTCTTTCTCAATTTGCAGATGCGGGATCATACAGCAGGTGGTGCCCTGACGCGCCAACTGCACGAAGGCTTCCGACGAGTTCACGATATGGCAGGGCACGCTGCCCGGCGACAGATCAAAGTTCTGCTGCAGGAAAGCCTGATGCATGTCGTCGAGATGATCGAACGCCACTGCAGGCGCTTTCAGCAGCGCAGAGCGCGTAACGCCATTTGGGAAGTAGCGCTCGGCAAAACCTTTCGAGGCGACAAACAGATAATCCAGCGCGCCCAGTTGATCCACCAGGCAGCTTGGCAGCGGCTGCGGCTGGATACTCACCGCACCCACCACTTCACCACGGCGCAAGCGTTCCTGAGTGCGGGTTTCGTCTTCTACCTGCAGATTCAGGCGGATAGGGGAGTCTGTCAGTACCGGTTTCAATGCCGGCAGCAGCCAGGTCGCCAGGCTGTCGGCGTTAACCGCCAGCGACAGCAGCAGCGGCGTATCAATGCCGGTATCGTTACCCAGCCACTCTTCTTCCAGTAATTCCACCTGGTGCAGCAGCGCCAGCAGCTTTTGGCCCTGTTCGGTCGGGCGTGGCGGCACGGTACGCACCAACAGCGGTTGGCCAAACAGGTTTTCCAACTGCTTGATGCGCTGGGATACTGCCGATTGTGTGATACAAAGTTTTTGCGCGGCGCGCTCAAAGCCACGCTCACGGATCACCGCGTCCAGCGCTTGTAGCGTTCGATAGTCTGGGCGTTTCATCGGAAAGATATCCCTTAAAGTAAATTGATACAGGCACTATGCCACATCTCTGGTGTATTACAGGTGGAAAATCACCGGGCCATCTTGCCGCACCGCGCCTAAAAATGCGGCCTGGCGTGAAGAAGTGTGATCCTGCCTAAGTGAAAATTAGCGATTTACCCTATAATACGCACACGTTTTCGTACAGAGGCAATGGACATATTATGACGCAGGATGAACTGAAAAAAGCGGTTGGCTGGGCAGCACTGGATTACGTTACCCCGGGCACCATCGTTGGGGTCGGTACTGGCTCGACCGCCGCCCACTTTATTGACGCGCTCGGCTCGATCAAGCACCAGATCGAAGGGGCGGTGTCCAGCTCTGACGCTTCCACCGCCAAGCTGAAAAGCCTCGGTATCCACGTTTTCGACAGCAATGAAGTGGATTCACTGGATATTTATGTCGACGGCGCGGATGAAATCAATCGCCATATGCAGATGATCAAAGGCGGCGGTGCGGCACTGACGCGTGAAAAAATCATCGCTGCTATCGCGCGCAAATTTATCTGTATTGTTGATTCCAGCAAACAGGTTGAAGTGTTGGGTAAATTCCCGCTGCCGGTAGAAGTGATCCCGATGGCGCGCTCTTACGTCGCGCGTGAGCTGGTAAAATTGGGCGGGCTGCCGGAGTATCGTCAGAATGTGCTGACCGATAACGGCAACGTGATCCTCGATGTGCATAACCTGAGCATCATGGACGCCATTGCGCTGGAAAACAAAATCAACGGCATCGCCGGTGTGGTGACCGTGGGTCTGTTCGCCAACCGGGGTGCCGATGTGGCGCTGGTGGGTACGCCAGACGGCGTGAAGGTTGTCGAGTAATGTAGTACCCCAGCAGGTATGCGGTCTTGGATCCCACCGGACCGCATAATTCACTGGTTAAAATATCTTTTATTAAAAGCGCCAAATTTGGTGACATATGTCACATTGCGAGCGATAGCTCCACGAAGCTTCTGCCTATTTCTTTCCCTATGGCATTTTCTGCCAGAAACCGCCAACAACGCTGAGCCTTGTACTGACGGGTGGGCAATCGTTTGTATTGCCGCCTGCGTTATTTTTGTTATGTTGGATGCGTGCTGTTTCACAACAGCCGCTTCTGAAGTCTGAACAATAGGGTCGGGTAAATGGCAAAAGTATCATTGGAGAAAGACAGGATTAAATTCCTGTTGGTGGAAGGGGTTCATCAGAGCACGGTAGATAATCTGCTGGCTGCCGGATATACCAACATTGAATATCACAAAGGTGCGTTAGACACCGAAGCGCTTAAGGCATCGATCCGCGATGCTCACTTCGTCGGTATCCGTTCGCGCACGAATCTGACCGAAGAAGTTTTCGCTGCCGCAGAAAAGCTGGTGGCGGTAGGCTGTTTCTGTATCGGTACTAACCAGGTTGATTTGAAGGCGGCGACCAAACGCGGCGTTCCGGTGTTTAACGCACCTTTCTCTAATACCCGATCCGTGGCTGAAATGGTGCTGGGCGAACTGCTGCTGATGTTGCGTGGCATTCCTTCCGCCAACGCCAAAGCGCACCGTGGCGAGTGGCAGAAACTGGCCGTCGGCTCGTTTGAAGCGCGCGGCAAGAAGCTGGGGATTATTGGCTACGGCCATATCGGCACCCAGTTGGGTATCCTGGCCGAAGGCCTGGGCATGAAAGTGTTCTTCTACGATATCGAGAACAAGCTGCCGTTGGGCAATGCCCAACAGGTGCGCCACCTGTCCGATCTGCTCAATATGAGCGACGTAGTGACGCTGCACGTGCCGGAAACCCTGTCGACCAAGAATATGATGGGCGCAGAAGAGCTGGCGTTGATGAAGCCAGGCTCGATTCTGATCAACGCCTCGCGCGGCACCGTGGTGGATATCCCCGAGTTGTGTAAGGTCCTGGCCAGCAAGCATTTGGCCGGTGCGGCGATCGACGTCTTCCCGGAAGAGCCTGCTACCAACAGCGAGCCGTTCAACTCTCCGTTATGCGAGTTTGACAACGTGATCCTGACCCCGCACATTGGCGGTTCTACTCAGGAAGCGCAGGAAAACATCGGTGATGAAGTGGCCGGCAAGCTGGCGAAATACTCCGATAACGGTTCTACTCTGTCAGCGGTAAACTTCCCTGAAGTATCACTGCCCGCGCATGGCCCTAACGCCAGCCGCCTGTTGCACATCCATGAAAACCGCCCTGGCGTACTGACGCAGATTAACCAAATCTTTGCTGAAGAAGGGGTGAACATCGCCGCGCAGTACCTGCAAACCGGGCCGGAAATCGGCTATGTGGTTATCGACATCGAAGCGGAAACCGAACGTGCCGATGCCGCTCTGCAACGCATGAAGGCGATTGACGGCACTATCCGTGCTCGCCTGCTGCTCTGATTGAACGTGCTGTAACTATAAAGAAAGGCCGGATTTATCCGGCCTTTTGCTATTTGGCTATCTGCCATGCCCAATTGTGCGATGGGGTAATGATTTCCGGCAGCGGGATATCCCAATGCTCCACCGGCAACTGTTCCACCTGCTGACAGTCATGCGCCAACCCGATCGGATAGGGCCCGGCATGGCGCCAGTTTTGCAGAGTGCGATCGTAAAAACCGCCGCCCATTCCCAAACGCTGCCCCGAGCTGTCAAACGCCACTAAGGGCGTCAGTACCACGTCGAGTGACCCGACCGGCAGGACGTTGCGCACATCGAGCTGTGGCTCAAGGATGTTGAAACGGTTGTTCACCAACGGCGTTTCCGGGGTGTAACGCAGGAACAGCAAATTGCCGGGGCTAAACGGATGCAACACCGGCAGATAAACCTGTTTGCCTTGCTGCCATAACCGTTCAATCAGCGGACGGGTATCCAACTCGCCATCAAACGACAAAAAGACCGCAACGTTTTGTGCCGCCAGGATGCGCGGATGCGCAGCGATCCGTTCGGCCGTTTGCAGGGCAAAATGATTTTGTTGTTCAGAGGTTAAAGCGCGTCGACGCTGACGGATTTGGTTACGGATGTTTTGCCGCTGCTGGGCATACTGGGCTTGAAAAGACATAGTCAGCACACTTACCGCTGAGGAAGGGGAATCTCCGAGATGCCGTCGCAGGCTGTAACCCTTGAACCCATGGTTCAAGGTGAACGTGCTGTCGCAATCTTAAGGCTTCTCGGCGGGCCGAGCATGCACACCGATCGCGGATCATCACATTCTGTTGGTACTAAATATCGGCTCAGGGGACTGGCCCGCTGGCGAACATCTCAGAGAAATTTTGTACTCATTGCCAAAACCTTGGATTTCAGCAATTTAAGTTATTCGAATTGTGCATCCTGACGTTCAGAGATGCGACCCTGTTCAAGCAAAGCCTGTTCAATGGTCTGTTGTAGCATACGAATGCGTTGTTCCATATTGGACGCATAATCACGGGTTTTCAACCGTTCTTGAGCAAGTTCGTGACAAACATTCAATGCCGCGATGAAAACGAGCTGCTCAGTATTTGTGACTCTAGTGCGAACTTTAAGATCTTGCAACCGTTCGTTAAGATCGACCGCTGCCATGTTCAACGCATCTTGTTGTTCTGGCGGGCAATTGACTCTTAAAGAGCGACCAAAAATTTGAATATCTACTGGTTGTGCAGACATGCCACCTTCCTGCCTAAATTTCGCGCCAGCCTCAACTAACCCCTACCGGGCCGTCTAAAGCGGGCGCCACTATATATACCTCGGTACCAAGATACAACCCCTTTTTCAGTACCTGGTTGTAATCTACTGCGACAGACATTACCAGTCAAAAAAGGGTTTCAAAATGCGTATTTAGCTTCATTTTGTTCCCTGCCGGCAGTGTGTGAGATCTGACACATCACGATTATAACTAGCCACTGAGGTGTCGTGCTTATCTGGTACAGCGACGGACCTTGGTGGTAGCATAACACGAACTTATCCTGCCAACGATGACGAATACGCATGTCTATACAGAATACATTTCCAAGTTACCAATCTTTGACCCTTGCCCTTAACCAGCAAGCGGTGGCGTTGACCGCAGCAGAAATGCACGGCCTGATCAGCGGTCTGTTGTGCGGTGGCAGCCGTGACGCCGGCTGGCAATCGCTGGTGTACGATCTGACTAACGAAGGCGTAGCCTTCCCGCTGGCATTGAGCCAACCTCTCCAGCAACTTCATGAAATCACGCGTGAAACGCTGGAAGACGACGATTTCATGTTCCAGTTGATGATGCCGGAAGGTGAGACGGTCAGCGTGTTTGATCGCGCCGACGCGTTGAGTGGTTGGGTGAACCATTTCCTGCTCGGGCTAGGTATGATGCAGCCGAAACTGGCTCAGGTAAAAGACGAAGTGGGTGAGGCGATCGACGATCTGCGCAACATCGCCCAACTCGGTTATGAAGAAGACGAAGACCAGGAAGAGCTTGAGCACTCTCTGGAGGAAGTGGTGGAGTATGTGCGGATGGCGGCCATTTTGTGCCACACCGAATTTACCCGCCGCAAGCCGACGGCGCCGGAAAATGCCAAACCGACCTTGCACTAAATACCCTATTTCACGTCCTTAAGGCCGTGAGCACAGGCAGATTGATTTCAGGAGAAGGTGATGACTCAGCAGGAATTCAACAGCCGCCGTCAGGCGCTGTTGGCGAAAATGGCTCCGGCCAGCGCGGCGATTATTTTCTCTGCGCCGGAAGCGACGCGCAGTGCCGATACTGAATATCCTTACCGACAAAACAGCGATTTTTGGTACCTGACCGGCTTCAACGAGCCGGAAGCGGTGCTGATTCTGGTTAAAAGTGACGCGACGCATAACCACAGCGTGCTGTTCAACCGGGTACGCGATCTGGCGGCGGAAACCTGGTTTGGCCGCCGTCTGGGTCAGGAAGCCGCGCCGGCGAAGCTGGGGGTGGACCGCGCTCTGCCGTTCAATGAAATCAACGACCAATTGCCCCTGCTGCTCAATGGCCTGGACGTGGTTTACCACGCGCAGGGCCAATACGCCTATGCCGATCAAATTATGTTCGATGCGCTGGACAAGCTACGTAAAGGCTTCCGCCAGAACCTTCAGGCACCGGCGACCCTGACCGACTGGCGTCCGTGGCTGCATGAAATGCGTCTGTTCAAGTCATCTGAAGAAATGGTCATTATGCGCCGCGCCGGTGAAATCAGCGCGCTGGCCCATACTCGCGCGATGGAGAAATGCCGTCCGGGCATGTTCGAATATCAGCTCGAGGCGGAAATTCATCACGAATTTACCCGTTTGGGTGCTCGCTATCCGTCTTACAACACCATCGTCGGTGGTGGAGACAACGCCTGCATCCTGCATTACACCGAGAACGAAAGCGAATTGCGCGATGGCGATCTGGTGTTGATCGACGCCGGTTGCGAGTACAAAGGCTATGCTGGCGACATTACCCGTACCTTCCCGGTCAACGGCAAATTCAGCCGACCGCAGCGCGCGGTGTATGACATTGTGCTGGCGTCACTGACGCGGGCGCTGGAGATGTTCAAACCGGGCATCAGCATCCGTGTGGTGAATGATGAAGTCGTGCGCATTATGATCACCGGGATGGTAGAGCTGGGGATCCTGAAAGGCGAAGTAGATCAGTTGATTGCCGAGCAGGCCCACCGTCCGTTCTATATGCATGGTCTGGGCCACTGGCTGGGGCTGGATGTGCACGATGTCGGGCATTATGGCACGCCGGATCGCGACCGTACGCTGGAACCGGGCATGGTGCTGACCGTCGAGCCGGGGCTGTACATTGCGCCGGATGCCGACGTGCCGGAGGAGTATCGCGGCATGGGCATTCGTATCGAAGATGACATCCTGATCACTGCGACCGGCATTGAGAACCTGACCGCCAGCGTAGTGAAAGACGCTGACGCCATCGAAGCACTGATGGCGGCGGCAAGGTAACAGCATGAGTGTAATCATCGTTGGCGGCGGTATGGCGGGCGCGACTTTGGCACTGGCCATTTCATCGCTCACTCAGGGACGATTGGCGGTTGATCTGGTCGAAGCGACCCGACCGGACGACCGCAGCCATCCGGGGTTTGATGCCCGCGCCATTGCCCTGGCGCAGGGCACTTGTCAGCAGTTGACGCGCATCGGCGTTTGGCCGGCGCTGCGTGACTGTGCGACGGCCATCACTCAGGTGCATGTTAGCGATCGCGGCCACGCCGGGTTCGTTAATTTGCACGCGCAGGATTATCAGGTTGATGCGTTGGGGCAGGTGATTGAGCTGCACGACGCCGGCCAACGGTTGTTTGCTCTGCTGGCCAAGGCGCCCGGCGTTACGTTGCACTGTCCGGCCCGAGTGGTCGATGTGGTGCGCACGGCAGAGCAGGCAGAAGTGCTGTTGGATAACGGCCGGCGTATCAGCGGGAAACTGCTGGTGGCGGCAGACGGCTCGCGTTCGGCGTTGGCACAGGCTTGCAATGTGCAATGGCAGCAAAATGACTATCCGCAGTTTGCGACCATCGCCAATGTCACCACCGCCGAACATCCGCAGGGGCGGGCATTTGAACGCTTCACCCGTTACGGGCCGCTGGCGTTGCTGCCGATGTCTGAAGGGCGCAGTTCACTGGTGTGGTGCCATGCGCGTGAAGATCGCCAGCAGGTTGACGGCTGGGACGATGAACGTTTTATCAGTGAGTTGCAGCAGGCGTTTGGTTGGCGTTTGGGACGTATTCTTCGCGCCGGTAAACGCCACAGTTATCCGCTCAGCCTGCTAACCGCCAATCAGCATGTCAGCCACCGGCTGGCGCTGGTGGGCAATGCCGCGCAAACGCTGCATCCGATTGCCGGGCAGGGGTTCAACCTCGGTCTGCGTGACGTGATGTCGTTGGCGGAAACTCTGGCCGAGGCGCAGCAGACCGGAGAAGATCCCGGTGGCTACGCGCTGTTAAGTCGTTATCAACAACGGCGGCAGCAAGATCAACAGGCGACCATCGGCGTGACCGACGGTTTGATCCGGCTGTTCGCCAATCGCTACGGCCCCCTGGTGGTCGGTCGCAATCTGGGTCTGATGGCGATGGCCCGATTACCGGCGGTGCGAGACGCCTTTGCCAAGCGCACTTTGGGCTGGGTCGATCGCTAAGCGGTGTATTAGCATGGGCGTAGCGTGCTGCGCCCAAAGCGCTGGGCAATGGCACAGCGAGTCATTTAAGGAAATTAAGCAGCATGCAATCATTTGACGTGGTTATCGCCGGCGGCGGTATGGTGGGGCTGGCTCTGGCCTGTGGTTTGCAGGGCAGCGGTCTGCGTGTTGCGGTGCTGGAACAGCAGCAACCGGACATGACGCCGCCGCAACCACAGCCGGAACTGCGCGTTTCCGCCATCAATGCCGCCAGCGAGCGTCTGCTGCAGCATATTGGCGTGTGGGACGAGATCCTCAACCTGCGCGCCAGCGCCTATAACGCCATGGAAGTGTGGGATCGCGACAGCTTCGGCAAAATAGCCTTCCGTGGTGACGAGTGCGGCTTCAGTCATCTCGGTCATATCATCGAAAACTCGGTGATCCAGCAGGCGTTGTGGAAACGGGCGGAAAGCCTGAGCGACGTTACGCTGATCACCCCGGCGGCCCTCAAGCAGGTAGCCTGGGGCGAAAACGACGCTTTTATCACTCTGGAAGACGGTCGCATGCTGACTGCCCGGTTGGTGATCGGGGCCGACGGTGCCCATTCCTGGCTGCGTCAGCATGCCGATATCCCGCTAACCTTCTGGGATTATCGCCACCATGCGCTGGTGGCCACTATCCGCACTGAAGAACCGCATTTGGCGACGGCGCGGCAGGTATTCCACGGCGATGGCATTCTGGCGTTTCTGCCGTTCAGCGATCCGCATTTAAGCTCGATCGTCTGGTCGGTGGCACCGGAGGAGGCGGAGCGGCTAAAACAACTGGAGCCGGAGCAGTTTAACCGCGAACTGGCGATGGCGTTTGACCTGCGCCTTGGTGCCTGTACGGTGGAAAGTGAGCGCCAGACCTTCCCACTGACCGGGCGTTACGCCCGTAGCTTTGCCGCGCACCGGCTGGCGCTGGTAGGCGATGCAGCACATACCGTGCATCCGCTGGCGGGTCAGGGGGTGAATCTGGGCTTTATGGACGCCGCCGAGTTGATCGCCGAATTGCGTCGTTTGCAGCGGCAGGGCAAGGACATTGGCCAACATCTGTATCTGCGTCGCTACGAGCGCCGTCGCAAGCACGGTGCGGCGGTGATGCTGGCCAGCATGCAAGGGTTCCGTGAACTGTTTGACGGCAACCACCCGGCGAAGAAATTGCTGCGAGATGTCGGGTTGCGGCTGGCCGATAGCCTGCCGGGCGTGAAGCCCAGATTGGTACGCCAGGCGATGGGTCTCAATGACCTGCCGGAATGGCTGGCCTGACCGCTGTCTGAGAGGGGGGTCAGGCCTCTCTGTCTTAATTCTCCCGCATTAACCTCGATCCCAAAGGCGCAGCCCTGCGCCTGATACCCATAGCTTTTTCTTATAAACCCCTTCATTTGAAATAATCTAATTTCAGGCCGGTTTTACCATTAGTTTTTCTAATTCCATGTTCGGTTATCAAAAGTCGAAATTCCGTATCCGGCCGTGGGTTTGTTATATAACTTCGGATTTTTGGTGCTTTAATTGTTGGTTTTGTGCCTTAAAGCGCATTTTTCCAGTCAAAAACTCTGCACACTAGCCCGGCATTTTACTGGCCCTGAGCGACGCCAAGCCTATTTTAACTTATGGTTAATAGGGTCGTTCGGTGATAACGTCAGGACAAAGGTATCGTTTGCGTCGCGGCGGTTAGCCGCAGTTTTTGCACGTTTCGGCGCAGCGTTTCTGTTGGGCAGTCAGTGCGCCACGCAATCCGGCCGCGAGCCATTATCTGATGTATTGCGTAGCAGCACCCTATCTTCAGCTTTTGAGTGAAATGAGGGAAAAGATGGCAAAGCAAACCCCACTGTACGACCAGCACGTGGCGTGCGGTGCGCGCATGGTAGATTTTCATGGCTGGATGATGCCGCTGCATTACGGCTCCCAGATCGATGAGCACCACGCCGTGCGTCAGGATGCCGGTATGTTCGACGTCTCCCATATGACCATTGTGGATCTGCGCGGTGCCCGCACCCGCGAGTTCCTGCGTTACCTGCTGGCGAACGACGTCGCCAAGCTCACTCAACCTGGCAAAGCGCTGTACACCGGCATGCTGAATGCGTCCGGCGGCGTGATTGACGACCTGATTGTTTACTTCCTTACCGAAGACTATTTCCGCCTGGTGGTGAACTCCGCCACGCGCGACAAAGACCTGGCCTGGATCGAAGAACACGCAGCCCCCTACGGCGTCGCCCTGACGGTGCGTGACGATCTGGCGTTGGTTGCGGTGCAGGGCCCACAGGCCAAAGAACGTGCCGCCACCTTATTTACCCCGGAGCAAAAAAACGCGGTTGAAGGCATGAAGCCATTCTTCGGCGTACAGGCCGGGGATCTGTTTATCGCCACCACCGGTTATACCGGCGAAGCGGGTTATGAAATCGCCCTGCCGAAAGAGCAGGTGGTTGATTTTTGGCAGAAACTGCTGGCGGCAGGCGTTAAGCCGGCCGGTCTGGGCGCGCGCGACACCCTGCGTCTGGAAGCGGGCATGAACCTGTACGGGCAAGAGATGGACGAAGGTATTTCGCCGCTGGCCGCCAACATGGGCTGGACCATTGCCTGGCTGCCGGAAGATCGCCAGTTCATCGGCCGCGAAGCGCTGGAAAAACAGCGTGAAGCGGGCACCGAACAACTGGTCGGCTTGATCATGACGGAAAAAGGCGTATTACGTAATGAGCTGCCGGTGCGTTTCACTGATGACGCTGGCCAGACGCATGAAGGGATTATCACCAGCGGTTCATTCTCACCGACCCTGGGTTTCAGCATTGCCCTGGCCCGTGTGCCCGCCGGTATCGGTGAGCTGGCCATCGTACAGATCCGCAACCGCGAAATGCCGGTCAAGGTGACCAAACCTGGATTCGTGCGTGCCGGTAAGCCACTGACCCATTAATTTTTTGTTTATTGATTCTTTATTTCTTCGAAGGAGTAGCTGGCGATGAGCAATGTGCCAACAGATTTGAAATACGCAACATCCCATGAGTGGGTGCGCGACGCAGGCAATGGCGAATACGTGGTAGGCATTACCGAGCACGCGCAGGAACTGCTGGGCGACATGGTGTTTGTCGATCTGCCTGACGTGGGCACCGCGGTTAATGCCGGCGAAGACTGCGCAGTAGCGGAATCGGTGAAAGCCGCTTCCGATATCTATGCGCCAATCAGCGGTGAAATCATCGCCGCCAACGATGCGCTGGAAAGCTCGCCGGAGCTGGTCAACAGCGATCCGTACGGTGAAGGCTGGCTGTTCCGCATCAAGGCTTCCGACAGTGCCGAACTCGGCAATCTGCTGGATGCCGGTGCGTATCAGGCTTCTATCGACGAGTAAGCGTTGCAACGCCCCGGGCCGATTGGCCGGGGCGTTTTAGTTATAGATCAAGCTATATCCCGTACCCCGTAAGCATTCAGGAATTTGTAGCAATGACTCAGACACTCAGCCAACTTGAACACAGCGAAGCGTTCATCGAACGCCACATCGGCTCTTCTGCGCAGCAACAGCAGCAGTTGCTGGAAGCGGTGGGCGCACGCTCACTCAGCGCGCTGATCCAACAGATTGTGCCGGCAGACATCCAACTGCCTGCGCCGCCGCCGGTGGGCGATGCGGCCACTGAACATCAGGCGCTGGCCGAACTGAAGGCGATTGCCTCGCAGAATCAGCGCTACAAATCCTATATCGGTATGGGCTACAGCGCGGTGCTGACGCCGCCGGTGATCCTGCGCAACATGCTGGAAAACCCGGGCTGGTACACCGCTTATACCCCTTATCAGCCGGAAGTGTCGCAGGGCCGCCTTGAGGCACTGTTGAACTTCCAGACCGTGACTCTCGATCTGACCGGCCTGGATCTGGCCTCCGCTTCATTGCTGGACGAAGCAACCGCGGCAGCCGAAGCGATGGCGTTGGCCAAACGCGCCAGCAAGCTGAAAGACGCCAACCGTTTCTTCGTGGCTGACGACGTACATCCGCAGACGCTGGACGTCGTACGTACCCGTGCCGCCACCTTCGGTTTTGAAGTCATTGTGGATAAAGCCGAGAAGGTGCTGGAACTGCAGGGCGTGTTTGGCGTGCTGCTGCAACAGGTTGGCACTACCGGTGAACTGCACGATTACAGCGCACTGCTGGCCGAGCTGAAAAACCGTAAAATCGGTACCAGCGTAGCCGCCGACATTATGGCACTGGTACTGCTGACTGCACCGGGCAAGCAGGGTGCCGACGTGGTATTCGGTTCCGCGCAGCGCTTTGGTGTGCCGATGGGCTACGGTGGCCCGCATGCCGCCTTCTTCGCCTGCCGTGACGAATTCAAACGTTCGATGCCGGGTCGCATCATCGGCGTTTCCCGCGATGCCGCCGGTAACACCGCGCTGCGCATGGCGATGCAAACCCGTGAGCAACATATCCGTCGCGAAAAAGCCAACTCTAATATCTGTACCTCGCAGGTACTGCTGGCCAACATCGCCAGCCTGTACGCGGTGTACCATGGGCCACAGGGCCTGCAGCGCATTGCCGGGCGCATCCATCGCCTGACCGACATTCTGGCCGCCGGGTTGCAACAGGCCGGGCTGCAATTGCGCCACAAAACCTGGTTCGACACCCTGACGGTAGAAGTGAAAGACAAGGCCGCCGTGTTGGATCGTGCGTTGAGCTTCGGCATTAACCTGCGTACCGACATTCACGGCGCAGTGGGCATCACGCTGGACGAAACTACCTCACGTGAAGACGTGCAAACGCTGTTTGCCTTGCTGGCAGGCGACGATCACGGTCTGGACATCGACGCACTCGACGCGGCGGTGAGCAAAAACAGCCAGTCGATCCCGGCGGGCATGCTGCGTCAGGATCCGATCCTGACCCACCCGGTATTCAACAGCTATCACAGCGAAACCGAGATGATGCGTTATATGCACCGTCTGGAGCGTAAAGATCTGGCGCTCAACCAGGCGATGATCCCGCTCGGTTCCTGCACCATGAAGCTGAACGCCGCAGCGGAAATGATCCCGATTACCTGGCCTGAATTCTCCGAACTGCACCCGTTCTGCCCGCCAGAGCAGGCAGCCGGTTATCAGCAGATGATCGGCCAGTTGTCACAGTGGCTGGTGCAATTGACCGGCTACGACGCGGTTTGCATGCAGCCGAACTCCGGCGCGCAGGGCGAATACGCCGGGCTGCTGGCGATCCGTCACTATCATGAAAGCCGTAACGAAGCAGGCCGTCATATCTGCCTGATCCCAAGTTCCGCGCACGGCACCAACCCGGCTTCTGCCCAGATGGCGGGTATGAGCGTGGTGGTGGTGGCTTGCGACAAGAATGGCAACATCGATCTGCATGATCTGCGCGTCAAGGCAGAGCAAGCGGGCGAAGAGCTGTCTTGTATCATGGTGACTTACCCGTCGACCCACGGCGTGTACGAAGAAACTATCCGGGAAGTGTGCCAAATCGTTCATCAGTTCGGCGGCCAGGTGTACCTCGACGGCGCCAACATGAATGCTCAGGTGGGCATCACTACCCCAGGCTATATCGGGGCGGACGTCTCGCACCTTAACCTGCATAAAACCTTCTGTATCCCGCATGGCGGTGGCGGTCCAGGCATGGGGCCTATCGGCGTCAAAGCGCATTTGGCACCGTTCGTTCCGGGCCACAGTGTGGTGCAAATTGACGGTGTGCTCACTCAGCAGGGCGCAGTTTCCGCTGCCCCGTTCGGCAGCGCCTCGATTCTGCCAATCAGCTGGATGTATATTCGCATGATGGGCGCTGAAGGGCTGAAGCAGGCGAGTCAGGTGGCAATTCTTAATGCCAACTACATTGCGACCCGTCTGAAAGACGCTTACCCGGTGCTGTATACCGGTCGCGATCACCGTGTGGCGCATGAATGTATTCTCGACATTCGTCCGCTGAAGGAAGAGACCGGCATCAGTGAGATGGATATTGCCAAGCGTCTGATCGACTACGGTTTCCATGCACCGACCATGTCGTTCCCGGTAGCGGGTACGCTGATGGTTGAGCCAACCGAATCGGAAAGTAAAGTGGAGTTGGATCGCTTTATCGACGCGATGCTGGCTATCCGTGGCGAGATTGATCGGGTGGCGAAAGGTGAATGGCCGCTGGAAGACAACCCACTGGTGAACGCGCCGCACATTCAGGCGGAACTGGTCAGCGACTGGCAGCATGCCTATAGCCGTGAACTGGCGGTGTTCCCTATCGCCGGTGTACGCGAGAACAAATACTGGCCGAGCGTGAAGCGTCTGGATGACGTTTACGGCGACCGTAACCTGTTCTGTTCCTGCGTACCGATGAGCGAATACGAGTAAGCCTTTCGGCAGTCAGATGTTTAAGAGGCAGCGCATTCAGCGCTGCTTTTTTTGTCTCTGAACCAATGGCTTTTCTTGCTTATATATTTGATATATTGCTAATTATCCTATTTTTTGTGCACCTCTCCGCAGTTTGTTTCCAATCAGGTTCAAGACGCTTTCCGGTATACATTCCGTTTAAACTCGCGTGGTTAAATTGACATCAGCAAAATATTTTGCAGGGAAGATTTACTCACAAGGAGTGTTCTATGAAAAGGTTGGCTATCGCAATCATTGCGGCTTTACCCTTCTGCTCCGCTCAGGCGGTTGAAAGTTATGAAGTGCGAAACAACAGCGGGCAAACGGTATTTAAACTGAACTTCTATAACCCCAGCGATGACGGTTATTTTACTGACGAAGGCGTCCCTCAGCGCTCATCCTGGGTATTGGACGAGGCGCAAAAGGCGCAGGTCATCAGCGCCGCACAGCGCTGGGCCAATATTATCAAACCCAAGCTGGGCCAATTGCCGGGGGTGATCAACGTCGGCACTTTTGACGATAAGAATGCCAGCGCGATGAGCCCAAACGTCAGTGACGACAGCTTTAGCCTGACCCAGCTTCAGGCCGTGTTGCAGGGGCAAGAGGCAGGCGAGTTGGACAGCGGTGCCCATGCCATCGTCAATATTGGCAAGCTGGATTTTACTCCTTCCCAGGCCTTACCAGCGCAGATCCCGACCGATCACCGTACCGATCTGGAAGTCACTATCTTTCATGAGATTGCTCATGCACTGGGGATCAGTAACGAGGCCGCGGTGGTCAACGGCGTAACGCAATTTGGCCCGACGCAGGGGAGCTGGACATCGCATCTGTTTGACGACAACGGTAACCCTGCTCAGCCGGGGCAGGCGATTATGTGCAAAGGCTGCGAGGGGCCGGATGACCCTTCCGCTTTTGACGTGCGCAAGGATCAAGGTTATTTCGCCGGCAGCCATGTCAAAGAGGTGCTGGAAGGTGCCATGCCAGGGGTTCCGGTGCGTATCCTGGATGTGCTTGGCGATTTGGATGACGATTACATGTCCCACATCGAGCTGGATCGCAGCCTGATGAGCCATCAAAACTACCGCAATTATACCTCAATGATGGAAGTCGAATTGGCGCTGCTGCAGGACATGGGGTATGACATCGATCGACGTAACTTCTTTGGCCGCTCGGTTTATGGCAATGACATGGATGTGGTTAACCAGCAAGGGTATTTCGCGCGTAACGCCGCAGGTACTGTATATCTCGATGGCGAAGCCAATACCGCCGCCCGGGGCGTCGGGTTACACATTTACGGCAGTAACAATCGGATAGAGCAACGTGGCGATCTGCTGGCCGATGGCGTGGCCGCCGCCGGTATTCGCATCGATGGCGCGGGCAATACGCTCAGCATCGCGCCGGGTACCCGGGTGCAGGCCAACGGTGATTACGGCACCGGTTTATTGGTGGCCTATGGCGATCGGCACAATATTATCCAACGCGGTAGCCTGGAGGCGACCGGCACCGAAGGGATCGCAGCACGTCTTGATTTTGGCAATAACCTGTTGGGCAACGATGCCGAATATCGCGGCTCCTATATCTGGCAGTGGGGGGGAATGGACCTGTCCAAATACCGGGCTGCGCCATTGGTGTCCAATTTCGATATCACCGGCTCGCTGAAGGGCAGCAAAGCCGCTATTTATCAGTCTGAAAATGCATTGGCCAGCGCAATCAACATAATGCGCGGTGCGGAAATTCAGGGCGATATTATTTCTGACTATGCCCAATGGGACGAAAATAATCAGGCGCGACTCACCCATTTAACCTTCGGCCTGCAGCCGGATGCGTTGGGGCAAGTGACCGCTGTGGCGGATAGCGGTTTTGATTTCACCTATAACGGCAATATTCGCGGTAAGGATAATTTGGCGCTGGTAGCCGAAGGCGGGAAAACGACGTTAAACGGTGAGCACCAGGTATATAGCGTGGATATTGAAACGGGGGCTCAGTTGGCGGGCAATAGCCGTTATGAGCTGTCGGATGCCGGGATGTTCACCAATAATGGCTTGCTGACCACCGGCTCACCTTATGGTCAGGTTGCGATCGTAGGAGATTATCTGCAGGGGCCACAGGGGCGTTTACAACTGATGTTCGACAATCTCGGGCGTGGTGATCAGGTGACAATCAGCGGGACATCCAGTCTGGGGGGGACCTTGACGCTGATGCCGGTAATGGGTTGGTATGCTTCCGACTGGAAGCTGAACAGCGCTTCTCTGCTGCAAATGAGGCAGGTCAGCGGTGAGTTCAGTCAAATCAGCGTGCAGACGCAGTCCCCGACGCTGAGCTTCAGTACAGCGCCGTTGGCGGCCGGGGAATATCAAATCAGTGCGACCCGTGGGGCATCTGCCTACAGCCAATATGCGCAGAACGCTAATGAACAAAATGTCGGGCTGGCGTTGGCCCGTGCGGCGGCGACAGCGGGTGATGATATGCGTCCGTTGCTGACAGCGTTGGACTTCTCAGCCCCTGATGGCAAACAGGTCAGCAATGCGTTGGCGCAGTTGGAGCCGTCGGCCTATAACAGCCTGATCCAGGCCTCATTTGATCGTGAGCGTCAGCTAACCCGTGCGTTGATGGCGCCGGAACGCAATCTGACATTGTCCCCGGTCGATGACGAGCAAGAGTGGGTAAGCTTTGCCCTGCCTTATGGAGGCGGTAGCTGGCAGCGCAATGCGGGCAATATCAACGGTTACAACGCATCGCGTTATGGCGTGTTGTTCGGCGCGGAGAAACGTAACGTACTGATGCCTGGGCTGACTACCGGTTTCCACGCGGCGGTTGGCGGGCAAACAGTCAATGCCAAAAGTGCCGATCGGGCGCGGACGCATAGCACGTCGTTTGATGTCGGTCTGCAGTTCAACTTCGCGCAGGATGCCATGGCCGGGCCGTTTGCCTATGGTCTGGGCCGCGTGGGGGCTGAGGATAATCATATGAAGCGTCAGTTTGATGTTGCCGGCGTGAGCGGAACCAGCAAGAGCGACTGGACGGCCTGGAACGGTTCATTAACCCTGGGAGGCGGCTATCATTTTGCATTGACCGAGTCGTTTAGCTTCGGCCCGGTGGCGGCGCTGGATTATACCGCCAGCAAGCATCGCACGATTAAAGAGTCTGGTTCTGGCACGGTGCCAATGCAGATTAAAGGCCGTTATGCCGATTCGTTGCAAAGCACGCTGGGCGTAGAGGCGTTGTATCAGGGGACTCCGGCCTTGTCAGCCACCCTGCGCCTTGGCTGGCAGCATGAGTTGCTGAGCAACAATGTCACCCAACGTGCGCAGTTGGCCGGTTATGACGCCGCTGCTTTTGATAGCAAAAGCACTTTGGCCGGGCGCGATGGGTTAGCGGCGCAGGCGGGCGTGCAATATCAACTGACTAAAGATGTTGCTTTCGGGGCCGGCCTTTCCAGCGAGTTATTCCGTCAGGGCAGCAATTCATTGGAGGGCAATCTGTCCGTGAGCTGGCGGTTCTGATTGCTTCAGCCAAGTACCGGTGAGTAAAGATCCATAACACATTCGGCAAAGCGTGTTATCAAGGGACACTGCATGATGCAATGTCCCTTTTTTATTGTCGCCGCATAGCAACCCAAACGGAATAAGGAGCAATGATGAGAGCTGCAATAGTCAACGCATTAGGTCAGGCACCGGTATTCGGCCATGTGGATGAGCCGCAGGCAAGAGAGGGGGAAACCCTGATAGAGGTGATTGTCGCCGGTATCAAACAGTTGGACCGTGGGATGGTGGCAGGAACGCATTACTCCAGCCCAAAGGTACTGCCGATCGTGCCCGGTACCGATGGCGTTGGTTATGCTCCTGACGGCCAGCGGGTTTATTTCGCCTCATTCCGGCAGCCGCACGGTGCACTGGCTGAACGCACGGTGGCTTCCTGGACGGTGCCAGTGCCGAAGGGCGTGGATGACGCTACCGCCGCTGCCTTGATCAACCCGGCGTTCGCCGCCTGGCTGCCGCTACATTGGCGTGCTGAGCTTCAGGCGGGCGAAACGGTGCTGATTATTGGTGCGACCGGCACCTCGGGTAAGTTGGCTGTGGCGGCGGCTCGTCAGGCGGGAGCCGGGCGAATTGTTGCTGCGGGCCGTCGTCAGAGTGTGCTGGATGCGTTGGACGTCGACGCTACGGTGGACCTCAGTCTGGAAGGGGATGCATTGGTGCAGGCTTTTGCTGCTGCCGCCGGGCCGAAAGGCTATCAGGTGATTGTCGATTACATCTGGGGTGCGGCAACCGAAGCGCTGCTGGCCACGCTGAACAACCACGACCTGTCTTCCTATGCCGGGGGGCGAGGCATTCGCCTGGTTAACGTCGGTTCTATGGCCGGGCCCGATATTCGTTTACCGGCAGCGGTGCTGCGCAGCAACCAACTGCAGATTCTGGGCAGTGGCACCGGTAATTTCCCACCGGTGGCTGAGATGCAGAGATATGCCAGGGATATCCTGGCGTTGGCGGCCACCGGGCAGATTTCGGTCGAGACTCAGGAGCATGGCTTATCCGAGATCGCTGAAGTGTGGGATCTGAACAAGAAAAGCGACGTGCGTTCGGTTGTCCGTATTGCCGGATAGCTATTTTCAGGTTATGGGCGAATAGGATTTTGCCCATTAACTATGATTATTAAATCAATATGATAGCGCGGTGCTAACACGGGCAATGTTGCCTTAACTCTCCGATGATGCCAGGTAATTCTCCGGCAGATCAATAACGAACCCGATACCGCGTTCATCAAGCCCTTCGGTTACCCGCAGTTGCGCACCGATTTTATCCGCCAGATTTTTGGCAATCGCCAGCCCCAGGCCGCTACCGATTTGCAGGGTACCGGGCACGCGATAAAAACGCTCGAATAACCGTTTATGGTATTCAGGATTAATACCGGGGCCATTGTCTCTTACAGTAATGTAGCAACCCAGTGGCGATAGCGAACGGATGTTGGCTTCGATTCGGCCACCCTCAGGCGCGTATTTGATGGCGTTTTCCAACAGGTTGGTAAAAATGGTAATCAGTGAGTGACGATCGGTATCAATCATCACATTTTCACTGCCATCCAGCGAGAGTTCGACGTTCTTCTCCAGTGCATAGGGCACGTGCTGGGCAATGCATTTGCCGATTTCCGCGTGGATATTCACCGTTTCAATTTTCAGCGGGAAATCTTCCGACTCTAGCTTGGCCAAATCAATCAGCTGGCGTGAAAGCGATGCGGCGCGATCCAGCCCTTGCTGCATGTCTTCAATGATTTCCTGGCGTTCGGTTTTATCCGCCACCTGGGTCAACAGATGCAACTGTGCCAGCACGGCGGCGATCGGGGTGCGCAGCTCATGCGCCGCATCGGCCATAAAGCGCTTTTCACGTTGATTGGCAGCATCGATACGCGCCATCAGTTTATTGATTTCCAAAACGATTGGCCGGATTTCTTGATATTGTTCGGCCGCATTGATCGGAGACAGCGTACCGGGCTTGCGGTCAGAGATCATTCTGGCAATTTGCCGCAGTGGCCGCAGGCTGAAATAGGCAGTGAACAGCAAAGTGACAATGATGGCTGCCAGAGTGACCAGCAGCGGGATCGCGGTGCTTTCTGCCGGATTGCCGAAAATAGTGGTGCGGTTGTCAAAGGATTCGCCGACGATCACCCTAAATTGCTGTTTATCGCTCCAGCTGCCGGCAATATGCCATTTCACATTGGCGTAGCTGATGGTGCCTGATAGCACTGATGGGGGCAGGAGCAGCGGTTTTTCCTGTGACGGTGAGGCGTAAAGCATTTGGTTGTTGCTATCGTAAACCACAAATAGCGGACGGTAGTCTATTTCGTCCTGCATGCCGTTTTTGATCGAGTCGATATACATGACCTCGATATCTTTAATCACCTCAAGATAACTGCGGTTGGTCACATCGGTCTTATCGAGAATATTGGCGATGCCGTGTGCGACAATGCGTTGCTGATTATCTAAATACTTTTCCGCGTCGGGGTAATATGAATATTTTACCCAACCCACTAATGCACCCCAGAGCAATAATATGGCTAAAACCTGAAAGATAATGGTGCGCATAAAAAAGGATTTAAAACTTATCATCCCAGAGTCTCTTTTTTTAATAAATAGCCGATGCCACGCACGGTGATAATTTTTTCCTTGCCAATCTTGCGCCGCAAGTTATGCATATGCACCTCCAGAGAATTACTTTCCACGCTGTCGCCATGGCCAAACAGACTCTGTTCCAGTGCAGTTTTACGCACCACGGTGCCGGCGCAGCGCATCAGCTCATGCAGTAGCCGATACTCCTTTTTCGATAACAGCAGCAGTTCGTCATCCAGCGTCACCTGGTGATTGATGGGGTCCAGATACAGATTTCCCAGGCTCCAGGTTTGGGAGGCAAACCCGGCCATGCGGCGGTTTACCGCCTTCACGCGTGATATCAACTCGGGCAAGGCGAAAGGTTTGGCCAGAAAGTCGTCCGCGCCGGAGTCCAGGCTATTGACCAGGTTTTCGATACGGTCGCGGGCGGTCAGAATAATGATCGGGATATTTTGTCCTGCGGCCCGCCACTCGACCAGTTTTTTTAATCCATCCCCGTCAGGCAGGGTCAGGTCCAACAGCATTAAATCGAAACTGCCCTGTGAGAGCCTGGTTTGCGCATCATGCACCAGCCGCACCCAGCATAGCTCAAAGCCCGCCAGCTCTAATGCACGGCACAGGGCCTTGCCCAATTGCAGATCGTCTTCCACTAACAATATGTTCACGGGGTATCCGGTTTATGTCACGGCGCTGGCGGCTATATAACTACAACCATCATGGGAAGACAACGGCGTCATCCTTTTAGCACCATCGTTCTTAAGCAAACCTTAATCTGGGATTAATTTGGCGTTAAGGGAACGTCGATATATTTCGCGTACGCTGACTCCTGCACAAATCATCAGGGTAGGGAAACATGCGTGTCGACAACTTTTCAACGGCGGTTACCTGTACAGGCGCAATTTTATTGTTGGCGTTGGTCACTATGCCTGCCCACGTAGGCGCGCAAGGGGGGAATCATCCCACTCGAATTTCCTCGCCCTTGCCGCATATTCAACATGTGGCATCCCTGAATTTTTATAAAAGTTTAAAACCACGAATTAAAAAACAACTGCGTCGTTTGGTGCAGTTATAAGGTTTATTTTAATAAGGGAAATAAGTGGAAAATACCTTTGGATATTCTGCAGCATGAATATCTATACTCTGTTGGATAAGGTGGCTGAGCGTCAGCTATCGCTTTTGACTTTCCAACCAGAGAAAGGAACAGTATGACTAAAGTTGCACTGGTCACCGGCGCAAGCCGGGGTATTGGCCGCGCCACGGCTCTACTGCTGGCCCGCCAGGGTTATGCGGTGGGCGTTAACTATCTGAAGGATGAAGTTGCGGCGCAACAGGTGGTCGCGGAGATAGCATCACTGGGCGGTCGGGCGCTGGCGCTGCGGGCTGATATTGGCGATGAGAGTCAGGTCGTGGCGATGTTTGGTGAACTGGACGCAACCCTCGGCCCAATCAGCGTGCTGGTCAACAACGCCGGCATCCTGTTTCAGCAGTCGAGCATTGAACAACTCACGGCAGAACGTATCAACAAGGTGCTGAGCACCAACGTCACCGGGTATTTCCTCTGTTGCCGCGAGGCGGTGAAACGCATGGCGCAGCGCCATGGTGGGCAGGGCGGGGCCATCGTCAACGTCTCTTCCGCCGCCGCCCGTCTGGGTGCGCCGGGGGAGTATGTTGACTACGCCGCATCCAAGGGAGCGATAGATACGTTGACCACCGGACTGGCGTTGGAAGTGGCAGCCCAGGGGATTCGCGTTAACTCGGTACGACCGGGGTTTATTTATACCGAGATGCATGCCAGCGGCGGTGAGCCGGGCCGTGTTGACCGGGTGAAAGGCAACCTGCCGATGCAGCGCGGCGGCACCCCGGAAGAAGTGGCAGAAGCTGTCGCATGGCTGCTCTCTGATGCCGCGTCATACGTCACCGGCAGCTTTATCGAGGCCGCCGGCGGCCGCTGACGGCTGGTTACTCCCCCTTTATGAACGTCTCCTTTTGACACCCAATATGATTGGGTGTACTTTTTGCTTAAATAACAACCAAATTGTAGTTACAAAAATGTATGTTTCTTTTGAATGGAATCAAAGAAAAAGCCAAAGTAACCTGACGAAACATCACATAAGCTTCGAACTGGCGCAGCATGTTTTTGCAGACCCAAACCAGCTAGCCGTGATTGAACGCATTGAAGAGGGTGAAGAACGCTGGCAAACCATTGGCATGGTTGGTGGTTGCCTGATATTGCTGGTGGCACACACTACGCATGAGGTTAATGTGGACGGCGACGATGTTGAGGTTATCCGTATCATTTCGGCCCGCAAAGCGGATGCACGAGAAAGGGGGATGTATGAAACGCAAAAATTCGGTTAGGAATGTGCAGCACAGCATACTTCCTCCCCTGACGGAGGAGCAAAAAGCGCAGATAGCCTCCTTGAGGGTTATGCCGGATGATGATATTGACTACGGTGACGCCCCTGCGCTTAGCGATGAGCAATGGGGAACGGCATTAAAGGGGCGATTCTACAAACCGGTGAAGGTATCAAAAACGGTCAGGATTGATGCTGACATTTTGGCATGGCTCCAGAGGCCGGGCAAGGGTTACCAGAAGCGTTTGAACGCGGTCCTGCGTGCCGCTATGTTGAAAGGCCAAGAGCTCGAAGAGTAAAATTATTTATCCACAGGTGCTTATCCTGCAATTTAAAACCCGGTAGCTTTAGAGGCGCCGGGTTTTTGTTTCGGAACTCTCAATACTCAATCAGCCCTCATGCAGCAGCGCACTGCGGAATGACAGGATGTGTGCTTCTGCCGCATTGGCGGCGGCATCGTCATCCTGCGCGGCCAGTGCAGCGATAATGGCTCGATGTTCTTCTATCACCTCCCGCATATGGCCCTCGCGTGACAAGGTGCTGGCCCAGAAACGCTGCGCTCTGGCGTGCAGCACGCTCAGGATGTCCGCCAGCATATTATTCCCGGCGATCTGCGCCAACTGCTGGTGGAACTGGTGGTCCAGCGTCATCATCTGCACCCGATCGCGGCGCTGGCAGGCGGCTTCGATTTGCTGATTGAGGGCGGTCAGTGCGGCAACCTGTGGTTCGGTGATGCGCTTGCTTGCCAGCCGCATACATAGCATTTCATTGGCCAGCCGGACTTCAATCAGTTCCAGTGCGTCATCCATCGACAGTGGTGAGACCATCACTCCTTTACGCGGGATCACCTGTAGCAACCCTTCATTGGCCAGCCGGTGGATCGCCTGATTGATTGGCGTTCTGCCCATCTCCAGCTCACTCATTACCTGCGCGGTGTTGAGATATTCACCAGGTTTATAGCTTAACGTCACCAGCGCCTGCTTAAAGCGCCGGTAGGCCAGTTCATTCAGTGACATTCCGGCTTCCTCTGCCGTCGGGAGTTCCTGGCTCTCTGCGTCAAGGCTCATCACGTTCTGCTCCTGCAAGAAGAAAGTTTTTAGACATAGTACACAAAAACATGGCATGGAAATCGCTTATTTGGCAACTAAAGATATAGTGAAATTTCACAGTATTTTAACCAAAGAGGCACAAACGCCATGAGACTGACCTTCACTTTACCTGAATCCAGCGGTGCCGGGGTGCTGGATGTTGAGGTTGACCATCTGGTGATCGCCGGCTGGACCGGCCGCGATCACCAGGCCATCCTGCACCATATTAGGGAATTGGCCGAGTTGGGCGTGCCCCAACCCAGTGCAGTTCCGCTGTTTTATCGGGTGGCCGTTAATCAGCTCAGTCAGAGCGATTGCATAGAAGTGATCGGCAATGCCAGCTCCGGCGAAGCGGAGCCGTTGATCTTTACTCATCAGGGGGAACTTTTTGTTTCGCTGGCCTCAGATCATACCGATCGTCAACTGGAGGCGCACAGTGTCGCGCTGTCCAAACAACTCTGCGTCAAACCGGTAGCTCGCGCCGCCTGGCCACTCCGGGAAGTGATTGCCCACTGGGATTCTTTGATCCTGCGATCCTGGATCAAAGAGAACGGTGAGTTCCGGCTTTATCAGCAGGGTCGTCTTGCCAGTCTGCGAACTCCCGGCGATCTGCTGGATCGTTATCTGAGTGGTCAGCAGGTACCGGAGGGCGGGTTGACGGTACCCCAGCCGCGAGATGGCCTGGCGATGGCCTGTGGCACGGTCGCGGCGATTGGCGGTATCCGACCTGCGGTCGAGTTTCGGATGGAACTGGTGGATGAAGTGCTGGGACGTACCATCAGCCACGGTTATCGCAGCATAGAACTGCCGGTGGTGGCGTGATGAAAAAGCCGACTTTAACCCAGATCGCTGCCGGATTGGCCAGCGGTGAATTCACAGCTGTGCAACTGACCACCGCCGCGCTGGCGCAAATTGCCGACCCGCAGGGTGAGGGCGCCCGCACTTTTACTCATGTTTATAGCGACTGGGCACAGCAGCAGGCATTGGCTTCCGATCGGCGGCGTGCGGCGGGAACCCCTTTGTCGGCGCTGGACGGTGTGCCGGTCTCGGTCAAAGACCTGTTTGATGTTGCCGGTGAAGCCACCGCTGCCGGTTCGCGAGTGTTGGTTGATGCGCCGGTAGCTAACACCCATGCCGCCGTGGTGGCGCAGTTGTTGCAGGCTGGCGCGGTGGTGATCGGCAAAACCAACATGACCGAATTTGCCTATTCAGGACTTGGGATCAATCCCCACTACGGCACACCCGCCAATCCGTGGGATCGCCCAGCAGATCGTATTCCCGGTGGTTCGTCTTCCGGTGCGGCGGTTGCGGTGGCCGACGGCATGTGCTTTGGCGCGATAGGCAGCGATACCGGCGGTTCGGTACGTATTCCGGCGGCCTTCTGCGGTCTGACCGGCTATAAACCCACCGCCCGACGCATCAGCAGCCGTGGTTTGCTGCCTTTGTCACCCTCACTGGATTCGATTGGTGTGATTGCTCATGACGTTGCCAGTTGCATCGCGCTGGATGCGGTGATTGCCGAACAGCCGCTGCACCCGCAGCAGAAAGCGCTGAGTCAGGCGCGCTTTGCCGTGCCACAAACGCTGGTGCTGGACGGCCTGGATGATGAAGTCACCGCTGCCTTTCATCTCAGCCTCCAGCGTCTGGTGCAGGCGGGGGCACAGATTGAATTTATTCCCTGTCATGAGTTCGCTGAGCTGGCTGCGATCAACGCCGGCGGTGGTTTCACCGCGCTGGAGTCCTGGTGCTGGCATCAGCCGCTGATCGCCGAACATGCCGAAGATTACGACCCTCGGGTGTTGTCGCGGATCCGTCGCGGTCAACTGCTGGATGAGCGGGATTTACAGCAACTGCGATTGCAGCGTGCCGATTGGCAACGGCGGGTGAGCGCGGCAGTAGAAGGATTTGACGCGTTGTTGATGCCAACCGTGCCCTTCGTTGCGCCGACCATTGCCGAACTGCAGAAGGATGAAGACGCCTATTTCCGTATCAACGGTGCCGCGTTGCGTAACCCTTCGGTGATCAACTTCCTCGATGGTTGCGCGCTTTCGCTGCCTTGCCAGCGGCCCGGTACGGCACCTGTGGGGCTGATGGTAGCCGGGCTACCGCTGCATGATGAGGCGCTGCTGGGTTGGGCGCTGGCGATCGAACGCTGCCTCGCCGAGGCGTGATTTTCCGGTGGGGAACGGCCCCGCCTTACTTTGAGCTAACAGGAGAGTACCCATGACCGGTTCCCCAAACGGAATGCTGTTTGTTGCAACAGATGTCACCGCGCAGGACGAGGCAGATTTCAATAAGTGGTACGACCGCGAGCACGTGGAAGAGCGAGTGCGAGTGCCTGGTTTCTTGTCGGGCACGCGTTATCAGGCACTACAGGGGGGACGTAAATACCTTGGGCTGTATAAAACCGAATCCCTGGCCAGTTTTACCTCGGCGGCCTATCGCGCCGCGTTTACCGAACAGACCCCTTGGTCGGTGGCGAGTCTCGATAAAATGCGCGATCCGATGCGTCGTGTCTGCGCGGTGGAGGCGGTGACCGGTCAGGGCTGCGGCAGCCATCTGGCTATCCTTACCCTCGAACCGGCGGAGCCGCATGTGCTGAAGGCCTGCATCAATCATTTGGGCCGCCTCCTGGCGGAACAGCCCGGTTTTGTGCGCAGTTGCCTGTTGTCGCCGGACGCGGATCTGAGTTCGCCACTGCCGAAAGAATCGCGGGAAAACCGCCGGTTACTGCCGATGATGCTGATCGAAAGCAGCAGTGCCGAAGCCGGCCAGCGGCTGAGTGAACTGGCCTGCCGCCAATTGAAAATCCCCGCCACCGATGCCCTGCATTATGCCCTTGGCTGGCAATTGACCACACAGGAGCTGCCATCATGAACACTTCAACTGCACAAACGCCGATTGCAGACGCATCCACTGCCGATGCTACCGCCCACCCGCCAAACACCGGCAAGCTGGCGGCGGCCAGCTCGATAGGCACCGCACTGGAATGGTATGACTTCACCGTCTACAACATCATGGCGGCGCTGATTTTCAACCACGTGTTTTTCCCCTCTTTCGATCCGCTGGTGGGCACCATTTTGGCGTTTTCCACCTATGCGGTGGGTTATGTATCGCGGCCGATTGGCGGGATCGTCTTTGGTCATCTCGGTGACGTGCTGGGGCGACGTTTTGTGTTGGTGACCACACTGGTGATCATGGGGGTGACTACCGCGTTGATGGGGCTGCTACCCGGTTATGCCAGTTGGGGGATTTGGAGCCCGCTGCTGCTGGTGACACTGCGCTTTATTCAGGGGATCGCCCTGGGGGGCGAATGGGCGGGGGCGGTGCTGCTGTCGATGGAACATGGCAAGCCTCACCAACGTGGGCGTAACGCCTCCTTTGCTCAGGTTGGCCCTTCCTGCGGAACGCTGATCGGCACCGGGCTGATCACGCTGGTAACGGTGGCGATGACGGCAGAGGACTTCCAGCAATGGGGCTGGCGTATTCCCTTCCTGCTTAGCCTGGTACTGGTGGTGTTTGGCCTGTGGCTACGTCGTGGCGTGGGGGAAACGCCTGCGTTTCTGAAACTGGAGGCATCGAAGGACGTTACCCATTCACCGATCCGTGAAGTTTTCACCCAGTATCGGCGTCCGCTGCTGATCGCCGGCGGTTCGCGTATTGGTTCCGACGTGCTGTATGCGCTGGTGGTGGTTTTTACCCTGACCTACGTCACCACGGTATTGAACCTGCCGCGCCCGCTGGCGTTGGCCGCCACCATGTTGGGGGCGATCGGTAACGCGATTACCGTGCCGATGTTCGGCGCCCTGTCCGATCGCTTTGGCCGTCGACCGGTGTATATCGGTGGGGCATTGGCGGCGATAGTTTGGGCATTTGTGTTCTTTATGCTGCTCGACAGCAGCCAGCCGGTGCTGATTTGTCTGGCGGTGGTGGTGGGGCTGTTAATCCATGCGGCGATGTATGGTCCACAGGCGGCCTTTATCACCGAACAGTTTCCAACCCGGGTACGCTATGCGGGGTCGTCGTTGGCTTATACGTTGGCAGGTATCATTGGTGGTGGTTTTGCGCCGCTGATCATTGCCTCATTGTTCAAGTCTTACGACAGCACGCTGGCGATCTCGGCCTATGTGGTGCTGGCACTGCTAATCACGCTGTGGGCAGTGATTGCCGCGAAGGAAACGGCACACAAGCCGTTATGAATGGCGTGCCGGGTGAAGGGATCACCCGGCTTGTCGCAACAGCAGTGGCGTTACTTCAGCCAGCCTTTGCGCTGCGCGTCCTGCAGGTGTTGCAGCAGGTGTTTCCACAGCTCCGGCTGAACATCGGCAATGGCGGCGTTGCGCGACAGTACCTGCTCGAGGCTGATACCGTTCTCGACCCAGCTTTGGCCTTCGTTATGCAGGTTCATCAGCATTGGCATGGTGCGATCCAGCACCAGCGCAAAGCGCGCATCGGCGCTCTCGCCATCTTCATATTCCTGCCATAAAGCGGTGAAATACTCCCGCTGAGTGTCCGGCAGCATACCGAACAACCGGCGTGCCGCCGCCACTTCTTTATCATGGACAGCTGCACGGGCGGCCAGGTCATAGACCAGCACATCACCGGCATCGATTTCAACGATGTCATGCAGCAGTGCCATCTGGATCACCCGCTGGATATCCACACCTTCACCGGCATAGGGGGCCAGACTCAGGGCGGCAATAGCAAAGTGCCAGCTGTGTTCGGCAGAGTTCTCCTGACGTTGGGTGCCCAGCACTTTGGTGCGGCGTTGCACGCTTTTCAACTTGTCGATTTCCATCAGGAACTGGATGACCTGGGTCATGGAGCCGAAATCTAACGCGGGTACAGCGGATGACATGGTGTAAACCTCATGGTAGATGGGTTGAAGCCGAACGATTGTAGACCAGCAGGCGGCAGATTTCGATGGTTACACGCGCACACAGTTTTATTTTAGCGTACACGTGTACACTGAAATTATTCTCAGTTAAGCTGCCTTGCGGTAATTTCGAACAATGTTGGCTGTTTTGAGGGGTTGTGTGTAATGGGAAAAACGGGCGTAGTGAAAGCCGGTACTGAAAAAATTGCCGACACGGCCTATCCGTGGGCGGAAGAAATTGCTAACAGCATCAGCCACGGTATAGGTTTGGTTTTCGGTATTGTCGGCCTGGTATTACTGCTGGTGCAGGCGGTGGATACGGGGGCTGACGTGACGGCGATTGCCAGCTACAGTCTCTATGGCGGCAGCATGATCCTGCTGTTCCTTGCCTCCACGCTGTACCATGCCATTCCCCACCAAAAAGCCAAGCATTGGCTGAAAAAATTTGACCACTGCGCCATTTACCTTTTGATTGCCGGTACCTACACGCCGTTTCTGTTGGTGGGGCTGAACTCACCGCTGGCCAAGGGGCTGATGGCGGTAATCTGGGGTTTGGCACTGCTGGGCGTGCTGTTCAAACTGGCGTTCGCCCACCGTTTTGAAGCGCTTTCGCTGGTGACCTATCTGACCATGGGCTGGCTGTCGCTGATCGTGATTTATCAGTTGGCGACTCGTCTGGCGCTGGGCGGTGTGACGCTGCTGGCGGTTGGTGGCGTGGTTTATACCCTGGGTGTGATCTTCTATGCATCGAAGCGCTTCCGCTTCGGCCACGCGATTTGGCATGGTTTCGTGCTCGGCGGCAGCCTGTGCCACTTTATGGCGATTTATCTGTACGTCTGATATCCCCCTGGCAGGCGTTAATATCATGTTGATTAAGCGTTTCTTTTCAGTTAGAAAAGAGGCGCTTGTTTCTTTCGGGTATCCAGCAAGCCCATTTCTTCATTCCTGAGCCCGCGAACTACACCTTCGGTGTTTACGTTAACTTTTTCAGGACTCATCAATATGATCGTTCGCTTATCCAAAGCGTTGCTGGTGTGCGCGATGGCGCTGTTCGCCACGCTGGTGGCATTTGGCAATATCACGGACTACGGCTCCAATTTCGCCTTTGTACGTCATGTCTTTATGATGGACACCATTTTTCCTGACGCCACCATCACTTACCGTTCAATACAGACTCCGTGGCTGCATCATGCCGGGTACATTGGCATCATTACGCTGGAAAGTCTGACCGCGTTGTTGTGTTGGATGGGGGGGCTGCGTCTGTTGTGCGGCCTGAAGCTGTTCGCAGTGGCCTTCAATAGAAAGAAAACGCTGGCAGTGGCCGGTTTGACGCTCGGTTTTCTGACCTGGCAGGTGGGTTTTATGTCGGTGGGCGGTGAGTGGTTCGGCATGTGGATGTCGAAACAATGGAACGGGGTGCCCGATGCTTTCCGCTTCTTTGTCACCCTCATTTTAGTGCTGATCTATCTGGTGCAGCGCGACGGCGAACTGGATGAGTAAGGGATCAGGCAGCAGGCGTGAGCCTGCTGCCTGGGGATTATTTTTCTTCCGCCAGTGAATATGGCAGCGGTTTGATGGCCAGTTGACTGGCGGCATCGTCGCGAACCCGCAGCTTGCTGTCGGCGTCCAGATCGTTATTCAGCACCACCTGTACCCACAGCGTGCCGTCGGCCAGTTTGGCGGCGCTCAGCACCGTACCGGTACGGCGCCAGTTCTCACCCAGTTGCAATTCCACGTCTTCAGCGGCCTGCGGCACGCGCCCGGCCTTGCCTTCCAGCCAGTACAACGCACGTTTGTTGGCCCCGCGGAACTTGGCGCGCGCCACCATTTCCTGGCCGGTGTAGCAGCCCTTGCTGAAGCTGATGCCATCCAGCGCCTGCAGGTTGGTGGCTTGTGGGATCAGTTGCCCGCTGTTGGCGGCGTCAATCACCGGGTAGCCGGCTTCGATATCCAGCGTCAGCCACTGCTGGCTGTCGTTCAGTTCGGCCTGCTCGTGCAGTTTGGCAACCAACTGTTCGGCAACGGCGGCGGTGGTGATCAGCAGAAAACGTTCTGCCGGTAGCGAGAAGTGCAACAGGGTCGTTTCACCGTCCTGCACCACCTGATGTTCAGCATCCGGCAGGTGATTGAAAACGCCCGCCAGTGCCGCACGTGCCTGAAAACCAGCCACGCCCAGTAACACTGCTTCGTTGTCGGCGGCAATGGTGAGTTTGGAGAATACCGCGTACTTCTTGATTTCAGCCAGTTGGCTGTCGAGCACGCTGCGGCGCTCCAGATAGGCAAAACCTTCACCGCGGTGGAATAAACGCAGATTGCTCCACATTTTACCCTTGGCGTCGCAGTGGCCGCACAACACGTGACTATCGGCCGGCAGCGCTTCGATATCGGCGGTCACCTGGCCCTGAAGGTATTTCACCGTATCCGGTCCGTTCAATGTCACCAGCGCCCAATCTTCCAGTGAGATCAGGGTCAGGGGCAGATGGGAAGACGCGGAAGGCTGACGGGGTGGAAATGGAATTTTATACGCCATAGTAAGAACCTGCTTAACGTTTAGCTTACCTGAAGGTGTGTTGACCCATGGTAAAAGAGGCGACGGGCTTTGCAAACTGTTATTCACGCTTGCCTTGTCGGCAGCGCTTTTTTTGACATTTAGCGCTTTATTACGCTTTACACCGAGAACGTCCTTCCCGGCGAGTATGTCAAATTGTTACTCTATAGGCTTGCGGCCAAGGGTAACCCTTGCAGACAGATCTTTGGCTGATGGAATTATATCGCGCCGGTGTTGCCATACAGTGTGTCAGTTGAACCCTGCGATGGCGTTGCCACGCTGAAAAGAGGTTAGTCATAACAACATGGATATTAATAATAAAGCACGTATCCACTGGGCTTGTCGCCGTGGTATGCGTGAGCTGGACATCTCCATCATGCCGTTCTTCGAATATGAATACGACCAGTTGAATGATACAGACAAGGCGCTGTTTATCCGTCTGCTGGAGTCTGACGATCCCGATCTCTTCAATTGGCTGATGAATCATGGCGCTCCGCAGGACAGCGAACTGCAGAGAATGGTGACACTGATCCAGACGCGAAATAAAGACCGTGGCCCAGTGGCGATGTGACGTCCGTATTTCCTGGCGCACCCAGTTACTTTCACTGCTGACCCATGGCGTATTGATCCTGCTGATCCTGATTTCACCCTGGCCGGAAGGCTATGGTCCGATCTGGCTGGTGTTACTGACGCTGGTGGTGTTTGAGTGTATTCGCAGCCAAAAGCGTATTGCGTCGCGGCAGGGCGAGTTGCGCCTGCTGGAGAACCAACGCCTGGGTTGGCATGGGCAGGAGTGGCAACTGGTAAAGCAGCCCTGGATGCCACGTTACGGCATTTTGTTGACGTTACAGCCGGTGGGGGGCAAAAAGCGCCGTCGGCTGTGGCTGGCTTCCGACGCCATGGCTAAAGCCGACTGGCGGCATTTGCGCCAACGGTTGCTGTATCCGTCCGCCAGTGATGACGAGGAACCCTGATGAAGCCGACGCTCTGGCTGGTGGAAGATGAACCCAGCATTGCCGATACGCTGATTTATACCCTGGAGAGCGAAGGCTTTCAGGTGCGCTGGTTCGATCGCGGTGAACCGGCATTACAGGCGTTGGCGCAAGGGGTACCTGCGCTGGCGATCCTCGATGTTGGTCTGCCGGATATCAATGGTTTTGAACTCTGCCGTCGGTTGTTATCACAGGCGGCAGATTTGCCTATTTTATTCCTCACCGCCCGTAGCGATGAGCTTGATCGCCTGATTGGGTTGGAAATCGGTGCCGACGATTACGTTGCCAAACCCTTTTCCCCGCGAGAAGTCAGCGCCCGGGTGCGCACTATCCTGCGCCGCCTGCAAAAACAGCAGCGCCTGCAGCAGCCGGCCCTGTATCACTTCGGCCCTTTTAGCCTGGATGAACAGGCCGCGGCCATCCATTACCATCAGCAGCCGCTGCTGCTGACCCGTTACGAATTTTTGCTGTTGAAAACCCTGTTGCTGGCACCTGGCCGGGTATTTTCACGCCAGCAACTGATGGAAAGCGTCTGGGCGCTGGCTGAAGAAAGCCTGGATCGCACCGTCGACACTCATATCAAAACGCTGCGTGCCAAGCTGCGCGCCATCGATCCCGCTGAACCCCCGATCCACACTCATCGCGGCCTCGGCTACAGCGTGAGTCGCCAGCCATGAGAATAGGCCTGCGTCTGCTGTTGGGATATTTCCTGATTGTGGCGGTGGCGGGCTATTTTGTACTGAGCATTTTCGTACAGGAAGTGAAACCCGGCGTGCGGCGCGCGACCGAAGGCACACTGGTGGATACCGCCAATCTGCTGGCGCAGATTGCGCGTCTGGACATGCAACGCGCCGACGCGGCGCACGGGCAACTGGCTCAAGCTTTTTCTCAACTCAATCAACGCCCCATTGGTGCCAATATTGGCGGTATCCGTAAGGATCGCAGCGAATATCACGTTTATCTTACCGATCAAAACGGCAAGGTCATTTTTGACTCCAGCGGCAAGGCGGTCGGCCAGGACTACTCACGCTGGAATGACGTTTATCTGACGCTGCTTGGTCAGTACGGCGCGCGCAGCACGCGCAGCGATCCGCAGGATGAAAACAGCTCGGTGATGTACGTTGCCGCGCCGGTAATGGAACAGGGGAAAATCATCGGCGTGCTCAGCGTCGGTAAACCCAACAGCACCATGACACCGGTGATCAAGCGCAGTGAGCGGCGCATTCTGTGGGCCGGTGCGCTGCTGTTGGGCATTGCCTTGCTGATCGGCCTGGGTTTTGTCTGGTGGATTAACCGCTCGATTGGGCGGCTGGTGCACTACGCTGACGGCGTGGCGCAGGGCGAAAGCCTGCCGTTGCCGAAAATGGGCGGCCACGAATTGACCCAGTTGGCGCAGGCGCTGGACAGCATGCGAGTGAAGCTGGAGGGCAAGGCCTACATTGAGCAGTATGTACATACCCTGACCCACGAACTGAAAAGCCCGCTGGCGGCTATCCGCGGTGCGGCGGAGCTGTTGCAGGAACAACCGCCGGCGGCTACGGCGCAGCGGTTTCTGACCAATATCGAACAACAGAGCGCACGTATTCAGCAACTGGTGGATAAATTGTTGGTGCAGGCACGGCTGGAGAGCCGGCCAGTCCTGGAACGGGTGCCAGTGGCGATGGCAATACTGGTGCGTCAGGCCGTGGCAGGCAAAGAGGCGCAGGCCGTGCGGCGCGGCGTTCTGCTACAGGTTGAGGGGGTGGAAGATATCACCCTGAGCGGCGATGGACTGCTGATTAGCCAGGCGCTGACCAACTTGCTGGACAACGCACTGGACTTCACCCCAGCAGGCGGCACCATCAAGGTGCGCGGTGAACGCCACGAAGGCCACTATCAGGTCACCGTCAGTGACGACGGCAGCGGCATTCCGGATTATGCACTGGATAAAGTGTTCGAGCGTTTCTATTCTCTGGCCCGATCGGATAAGCCGAAAAGCAGCGGTCTGGGGCTGAATTTTGTGCAGGAAGTGGCGCGCTTGCACCGTGGCAGTATCCAGTTGAGCAACCGTCAGCCGCACGGCGTGACCGCTATTTTTACCTTATCGCTCTGACTTCACCGTCCCTTCACATAACCACATCCTGCTTTCACTTGAGACTTTTATCGTGACTTCATTAACTACATGGAGCGCGCGATGATGAAATCGGTACTGTTTTGGAAAATAACCACTCTGCTGGGATTAATGATTTTAATGATCATCCCGGTAACGATGTTAATGAATGTGATTGATGAGCGTAGTGGCTACCGCCAGAGTGTGGTTGGGCAGGTCAGCGAAAGCACCAGCCGGGCGCAGCGCATTTTGGGGCCGTTGATTGTTATCCCTTATAGCGAGCGGGAAGAGAAGACGGATGACAAGGGGCAGAAGGTGGTGCAGATAGTTCGTCATCATCGTTATCTGCTGCCGGAAAGTTTGCAGGTCAGCGGCAAGCCGAACGTGGAGGTGCGCAAGCTGGGCATTTACCAGACTCAGATCTATCAGGGGCCGTTGCAGTTTAAGGTGAAGTTCGGTCAACCGGATTTGACGGATTTGCAGCGCAGTAACGTGACGATCGGTCAGCCTTTCCTGTTGGTCTCGTTGAGCGATTCGCGCGGCATCAAAAGCATCTCGCCGCTTATCGGTGCAGAGTCACAAACGGTGTTTGAGCCTGGCACCCAGGTGAATGTGCTACCGCAAGGGGTCCATGCGCCGCTGAAATTGGCCGCACTGCAAAAAACGGGGCTGGACGCCGACTTCACCCTGACGTTGGCGGGCACCAGCAGCCTGTCACTGGTCCCGCTCGGTCGCAGCAGTGAATTAACGTTGCAGAGCAATTGGCCACACCCGAATTTCCTCGGTAACTTTTTACCGGACGAACGCAAGGTGACGGAGAAAGGTTTCAGTGCACGCTGGCGCAGCACCTGGTTTGCCAACAACATCAACAGCGCCTTCCATTACGACGACGAAATCCTTGGCGAAGACAAGCTGCCCACCTTCAGCACCAGTTTGATTGAACCGGTCGATCACTATCAATTGACCGAACGCGCGGTGAAGTATGCAGTGCTGTTTATCGGCCTGACGTTTATGGCGTTCTTCCTGTTCGAAACCCTGACCGGTTTGCGTGTGCACCCGATTCAGTACCTGCTGGTTGGCGCGGCGCTGGTGTTGTTCTACCTGATATTACTGGCATTCTCCGAGCATTTTGGCTTTGGCACCGCTTATCTGCTGGCCAGCATCGCCTGTAGCGGACTGATCGCCTTTTATCTCAGTGCAGTACTGCGCGGCAGGCTGCGCGGGGCGCTATTCGCGGCCAGTCTGTTGATGTTGTATGGCGTGTTGTATCTGCTGCTGCAGTCGGAAGATAATGCCTTGGTGCTGGGGGCAGGGCTGCTGTTCGCTATTTTGGCGGGAATTATGCTGCTGACGCGTAAGTTGGACTGGTATCAGGTGGCCGATCCGGCGCGCATGAACGGCGAAACGCCAACCGGCGAAGGAGAGAAACGCTTCCGGTTGTGGAAGTAAGCCACAGATTGGGCGCGGTCACCGCGCCCATGGGCATTACAGCAGCGGTTCCATCTCCAGCAGGATCTGTTCGCACCACTGTTGCAGCCGTTCTTCACTCATGTCGTATTGGTTCACATCATCCAGCGCCAGGCCGACAAAGTGTTTGCCGTCGGCGCTTAGTGGTTTCGGGCTGGTGAATTCGAAGCCGTCGATCGGCCAGAAGCCAATAAACTGGACGCCAAGCGGGGCAATGTGATCGTGCAGCATGCCGAGTGCATCGAGGAACCATTCGCCGTAACCGAGTTGATCGCCCATGCCATACATGGCGACGATTTTCCCCTGGAGATCCAGCGTGGTCAGCTGTGGCCAAATCGCTTCCCAGTCTTCCTGAAGCTCACCGAAATCCCAGGTTGGCATGCCGAGGATCAGGATGGAGTACTCTTCCATCAGCTTGGGGGAAACGTCTTTCAGGTTGTGCAGGTCGACCAGGTCTTCACCTAAAATCTCACGGATTTTTTCTGCCGCCATCTCGGTGTAGCAGGTGCTGGAGCCGTAAAACAGACCAATCTTCATGTGTAAACCGTTTATATTGCCGTAGGTAGAATTGCAGCGAGTATACCCGATTTGTCCCGGCTTAAGGCATAATGCCTGTGGCATAAACGTAACAAAGAGAGGACCGCGTGCAACAGCAAGAGAGTGCGCTGATTGAGCAATTCCTGGATGCGCTGTGGCTCGAACGTAATCTGGCAGAAAATACGCTGGCCTCTTACCGATTGGATTTGCAGGCGCTGGGCGCCTGGCTGAATCAGAAAAATAGCTCGCTGTTACAGGCCCAGGCGCTGGATCTACAGGCGTTTCTCGCCGATCGGGTGGAGGGGGGCTATAAAGCGACCAGCTCCGCACGTTTGCTGAGCGCTATGCGCCGTCTGTTCCAATACCTGTATCGCGAAAATATGCGTACCGACGATCCCACTGCACTGCTGGCTTCGCCGAAGCTGCCGCAGCGCCTGCCGAAAGACTTGAGCGAAGCGCAGGTCGATGCGCTGCTGAAGGCGCCCTGTGTCGATCAGCCGCTGGAGCTGCGTGACAAGGCGATGCTGGAAGTGCTGTACGCTACCGGGCTGCGCGTCTCCGAACTGGTCGGGCTGACCATCAGCGATGTCAGCCTGCGTCAGGGCGTGGTGCGGGTGATAGGTAAAGGCAACAAGGAACGACTGGTGCCGCTGGGTGAAGAAGCGGTGTACTGGATAGAAAACTACCTGGAGCACGGCCGCCCGTGGATGGTCAACGGTCAGGCACTGGACGTGTTGTTCCCCAGCAACCGCAGCCAACAAATGACCCGACAGACATTCTGGCATCGTATCAAACACTATGCGATCCTAGCGGGCATTGACAGCGAGAGGCTGTCGCCGCACGTGTTGCGCCACGCGTTTGCCACCCATTTGCTGAACCATGGGGCCGATCTCCGTGTCGTACAGATGTTATTGGGGCATAGCGACCTCTCGACCACACAAATTTACACGCATGTAGCGACCGAAAGACTTAAACAGCTACATCAACAGCACCACCCGCGTGCCTGACACGCCGGGTTCAAAAGGATTGGAAGAATGAAGAAAGGTTTAATGCTGCTCTCTATGCTGGTGGCTTCAGTGACCGGCGCGGCCCATGCTGACGACGCGGCAATCCAAAAAGCACTGGGTAGCCTGGGCATTCAACAGGCGGACGTGCAGCCTTCACCGGTGAACGGCCTGAAAACCGTGCTGACCGATAACGGCGTGCTGTATGTGACCGAAGACGGCAAACACATTCTGCAAGGCCCGTTGTACGACGTCAGTGGCAAAGAGCCGGTTAACGTCACCAACCAACTGCTGACCGGCAAGCTGGAAGCGCTGAAAGATCAGATGATCGTCTACAAAGCGCCAAAGCAGAAACACGTGATCACCGTGTTTACCGACATCACCTGCGGTTATTGCCACAAGCTGCACCAGCAGATGAAAGAATATAACGATCTGGGTATTACCGTTCGTTATCTGGCGTTCCCGCGTCAGGGGCTGAATTCCCAGGCCGAGAAAGACATGCAGTCAATCTGGTGTACTGCCGACAAGGCCAAGGCCTTCGATACCGCGATGAAAGGCGACGCGGTTTCCCCGGCGACCTGTAAAACCGACATCAGCAAACACTATGCGCTCGGCGTGCAGTTCGGTATTCAGGGCACCCCGGCGATCATTCTGGAAAACGGCATGATGATCCCAGGGTATCAGGGGCCAAAAGAGATGGCCGCCATGCTGGACGCGCATCAGACCGCAACCAAAACCGGTGGTTAATCGCCGGTGAGCATCAAAACACAACTACGCCGCCGTGCGACGGCGGACGACAGCCATCTGCCAGCCAGCCTGCACCCGCTGTTGCGCCGTTTATATGCGCTGCGTGGCGTTCAGGCCGAGCAGGAATTGGAACGCAGCGTCAAAGGCATGCTGCCGTGGCAGCAGTTGGATGGCATTGACGCCGCCGTGGGCATTCTGCAACAGGCGCTGGCCGAACATCGCCGCATCATGGTGGTGGGCGACTTCGACGCCGATGGCGCCACCAGTACCGCGCTGACGGTGCTGGCGCTGCGCAGTATGGGCGGCAGTGCGGTCGACTATCTGGTACCGAATCGTTTTGAAGATGGCTACGGCCTGAGCCCCGAAGTGGTCGAGCAGGCGGCAACGCGCGGTGCGGAATTGATCCTGACGGTGGATAACGGCATCTCTTCCCATGCGGGCGTAGATGTGGCCCACGCCAAAGGCATGCAGGTGCTGGTGACCGACCACCACCTGCCGGGGGAAACCCTGCCGGCGGCAGAGGCGATCGTCAATCCGAACCTGCGTGGTTGTGAGTTCCCTTCCAAATCCCTGGCCGGTGTCGGCGTGGCTTTCTATCTGATGCTGGCGTTACGTGCCCGCCTGCGTGACAGCGGCTGGTTCGAACAACGTGCGCTGGCGATGCCGAATCTGGCAGAACTGCTGGATCTGGTCGCGCTCGGTACGGTAGCTGACGTAGTACCGCTCGATGCCAACAACCGCATTCTGGTGTATCAGGGCCTGAACCGCATCCGGGCCGGCAAATGTCGGCCGGGCATCAAGGCGCTGTTGGAAGTGGCTAATCGTGATGCTCGTCAGTTGGCAGCCAACGATCTCGGCTTTGCGCTGGGGCCACGGCTCAATGCTGCCGGACGACTGGATGATATGTCGATCGGCGTGGCATTGTTGTTAAGTGATGACATCGCGCAGGCGCGTATGTTGGCTAACGATCTTGATGCGCTCAATCTGACCCGGCGTGAGATTGAACAGGGCATGCAGGTTGAAGCCCTGCAGCTGTGCGACGAACTCGAGCGCAGCAGCACCGCCTTGCCATACGGGCTGGCGATGTATCATCCGGAGTGGCATCAGGGCGTGGTGGGGATTTTGGCTTCACGCATCAAGGAGCGCTTTCATCGCCCGGTGATCGCCTTTGCCCCGGCAGGTGAGGGCATTCTTAAAGGGTCCGGGCGTTCGATAGCCGGTCTGCACATGCGCGATGCGCTGGAGCGGTTGGATACGCTGAATCCGGGGTTGATGATGAAGTTCGGTGGCCATGCCATGGCAGCCGGGCTGTCGCTGGAAGAAGGTAAATTCGACGAGTTCCGCCAGCGCTTTGGCGATCTGGTGGGCGAATGGCTCGATCCGGCGATGCTGGAAGGGGTGATTTGGTCCGACGGCGAACTGGCGATGCAGGAGCTTTCGCTGGAAACAGCGGAGCTGTTGCGCGAAGGAGGCCCCTGGGGCCAGGCCTTCCCGGAACCGACCTTTGACGGCACCTTCCGTATCCTGCAGCAGCGGCTGGTGGGCGAGAAACACCTGAAACTGATGGTGGAACCGCTTGGCGGCGGCCCACTGCTGGACGGTATCGCTTTCAATGTCGACACCACCCTGTGGCCCGACAGCAGCGTGCGCGAAGTGGAACTGGCCTACAAGCTCGACGTCAACGAGTTCCGTGGCAACCGCAACGTGCAGTTACTGATCCAACACCTCTGGCCGCGTTGATTTGTGTTTGGTGACAGGTACTTGTGAGCCACAGGTACCTGTCTGCTACCGTTCCAGTGGCGAAATGATGACGCTGGCCACCCCTTTTTGTTCGATAATTTCCAGCATTCTTAGCGCAGAACCTTGAGGTTTAACGGCATTGCGTTCCCATTTTTGCACACTGGTAGTCGACATATTGATCACCGCAGCGAGGTCTGCCTGACTCAGTCCCAACCTTTCGCGCAGCATTTTGATGCGTTCGCCGTCCATAATCTTGGCCTGCTCGCTGCGGACATTTTTTTCTCTTTCTTGCACGCGAGCCTCAATATTGCGGACGGTTTCATCGGATACAGCGCCGATTGCGTTAAATCGCTGTGCCATTTTTTGTAGTCTGAGCAGACGGTTATCAGTCATTGCATTTTACCTCTCGCAAATAGCCGTTATCTATTGCCCGCTGAATAATCTCCGGCGACATGGCAAGAAAGTCACCGGCGAGCTCTCGGTAGGTTGCCAGTTCGTCATCACTAATTTCTTTGGTACCGGTTTGTTTCACCGTATTTTTAAGCCATCCATCAACAAAGTATTGATGATGACCTTTTTTAAATGCTACCACCGAACGCGCGCCACCGCGTTTACCTTGGTTGAGCGGGATACGTTTCTTGAACACGCCTCCGCCCAAATCACCGTCATGTCTGCCATGCATGATCTCTTGGGCTGCTACACATATCCGTTGGTCAAATATGCGGTTTTTTCTCATAAATTTGTCAAAATCATCGGTGACGAAAATATCCATATTGAATCCCTCTATCCCTGTTGAGTGGTCATTATGACTATAGTCTTTATGACTACCATGTTCAATATTTGAACAGTTTGAAGGGCTGCTTTTGCCCACCAATAGAATCCTGACCAGGCACGTTGTCCGGATGCTAAACGAGAACCCCACAAAAACTAACCAACCGGCTATAAACTGACGCCTGGATCCGCTAGAATTACCGGTTCCAATGGCATTTCGCCATCGACGACATCAACGTAAAAGAACGCAAAAAACATGTTTGAAATTAACCCGGTAAAAAACCGAATTCAGGACCTGTCCGTGCGGACTGCCGTTCTTAGGGGGTATCTTTGACTATGATGCCAAGAAAGAACGCCTAGAAGAAGTTAACGCAGAGCTGGAACAACCTGACGTTTGGAACGAACCCGAGCGCGCACAGGCGCTGGGTAAAGAGCGCGCGGCGCTCGAAGCCATCGTTGAAACCATCGATCAGCTGGAACAGGGGGGCGAAGACGTCTCTGGCCTGCTGGAATTGGCGATTGAAGCCGACGATGAAGAAACCTTTAACGAAGCCGTCGTTGAGCTTGATCAACTGTCTGCCAAGCTGGAACAATTAGAATTCCGTCGTATGTTCTCTGGTGAATACGACAGTGCTGATTGCTACCTGGATATCCAGGCGGGTTCCGGCGGCACCGAAGCACAGGACTGGGCCAGCATGTTGCTGCGCATGTACCTGCGCTGGGCCGAGGCCAAGGGCTTCAAGACCGAAGTCATTGAAGAGTCTGACGGCGACGTGGCAGGGTTGAAGTCCGCCACCATCAAGATCATCGGCGATTACGCGTTCGGCTGGTTGCGTACTGAAACCGGCGTACATCGCCTGGTGCGCAAGAGCCCGTTCGACTCCGGCGGCCGTCGTCATACCTCGTTCAGTTCGGTGTTTATCTACCCGGAAGTGGACGACGATATTGATATCGACATCAACCCGGCGGACCTGCGAATCGACGTTTACCGCGCCTCGGGGGCGGGTGGTCAGCACGTGAACAAAACTGAGTCGGCGGTACGTATTACCCACTTGCCGACCAACATCGTAGTGCAGTGTCAGAACGACCGTTCTCAGCATAAGAACAAGGATCAAGCGTTTAAACAGCTGCGAGCCAAGCTGTACGAGTTTGAGATGCAAAAGAAAAATGCTGATAAACAGATGATGGAAGACAACAAGTCCGATATCGGTTGGGGCAGCCAAATCCGCTCTTACGTGCTGGATGACGCCCGAATCAAGGATTTGCGCACTAACGTTGAAACGCGCAACACGCAGGCCGTATTAGATGGCGACCTGGATAAATTCATTGAGGCAAGTTTGAAAGCCGGGTTATAAGGAACAGAAATGTCTGAGCAACAACCACAAGGCGCCGAGCAGGCGCTGGATCTCAATAACGAGTTGCAGTCACGCCGTGAAAAACTGGCTGCGCTGCGCGAGAACGGCATTGCGTTCCCGAATGATTTCCGTCGCGACACCACGTCCGACAAGCTGCACGCTGCGTACGGCGATAAAGACAACGAAGAGCTGGAAGCACTGGGTGTAGAAGTCACCGTTGCCGGCCGTATGATGACCCGCCGTATCATGGGCAAGGCATCCTTTGTCACGCTGCAAGACGTTGGTGGCCGCATCCAGTTGTACGTCGCACGCGACGATCTGGCTGAAGGCGTTTACAACGAAGAATTCAAGAAGTGGGACCTGGGTGACATCCTTGGCGCACGCGGTAAGCTGTTCAAAACCAAGACCGGTGAACTGTCTATCCACTGCACCGAACTGCGCCTGCTGACCAAGGCACTGCGCCCGCTGCCGGACAAGTTCCACGGCCTGGCCGATCAGGAAACCCGCTATCGTCAGCGTTACCTTGATCTGATCGCCAACGACGAATCGCGCAAGACCTTCCAGGTGCGTTCTCAGATCATGGCGGCAATGCGTAACTTCATGGTGGAACGCGGCTTCATGGAAGTCGAAACCCCTATGATGCAGGTGATCCCGGGTGGGGCTTCCGCTCGTCCATTCGTGACTCACCACAATGCGCTGGACATCGATATGTACCTGCGTATTGCCCCAGAGCTGTACCTGAAGCGTCTGGTGGTAGGTGGCTTCGAGCGAGTGTTCGAAATCAACCGTAACTTCCGTAACGAAGGCGTTTCTCCGCGTCATAACCCAGAGTTCACCATGATGGAACTCTATATGGCTTACGCGGATTACAAAGATCTGATCGAACTGACCGAGTCGCTGTTCCGTACCCTGACCCAGAACGTGCTGGGCAATACTCAGGTGCAGTACGGTGATGAAGTGTTCGACTTCGGCAAGCCGTTCGTGAAGCTGACCATGACCGAGGCGATCAAGAAATACCGTCCGGAAACCGATCTGGCTGATCTGGCTGATATGGGCAAAGCGGTGGCTATCGCTGAATCCATCGGTATCAAGGTTGAGAAGAGCTGGGGTCTGGGCCGTGTAGTGACCGAGATCTTCGAAGAAGTGGCGGAGAGCCATCTGATTCAGCCGACCTTCATCACTGAATACCCGGCAGAAGTTTCGCCGCTGGCGCGCCGTAACGACGTTAACCCGGAAATCACTGACCGTTTCGAGTTCTTCATCGGCGGCCGTGAAATCGGTAACGGCTTCTCCGAGCTGAATGACGCAGAAGACCAGGCTCAGCGTTTTGCTGACCAGGCTAATGCGAAAGACGCAGGTGATGACGAAGCGATGTTCTACGACGAAGACTACGTTACCGCGCTGGAGCACGGCCTGCCACCAACCGCAGGCTTGGGCATCGGTATCGACCGTATGGTGATGCTGTTCACCAACAGCCACACCATTCGCGACGTGATCCTGTTCCCGGCAATGCGCCCACAGAAATAACTTCGCAGTAATGAATATCAACCGGCGCAGGCGACTGTGCCGGTTTTTTTTCGTCTGATGAGTGAGGATAGAGCCTATTATCGCTAACTGCTTAAAACACCAGCAGTTACGCGTTATCTCCGCTTGCCCGGCTAGGATAACCGGTTATAATGGCAGCCGCACACCGATGCGGGTGTAGTTCAATGGTAGAACGGCAGCTTCCCAAGCTGCATACGAGGGTTCGATTCCCTTCACCCGCTCCAGAACTCTCCCCTTGTTGCAAAACACCGCCAGTACCTGATTTAAATATTTTTCTCTATCAACAAATTACCTAAAATAAGTTTCCGGTGATCGTTCTACGATTGAACGATGAAGTTGCAGGGAATTAAACAGGCGTTCGTACCTGCATACGAAATGTAGGCTCTGCTAGCGGTTCGTCCTCGCTCCTTCGGGTACATGGTCATCCTGATGAGTATCACTGTCTGACACACCCTAATGAAGTCGCCTGACGGCTCCGCACGTTGTCTTACCACCAACGGGCAATAAGGCTTTATTGTCTAAAATCTGTTAGTTACACATTTTCTGTACCTTGGATAACCTGAAATAAATCAGACAAGGAGGGCAGTTTATGAGCGCACAGGCTGAGGAAGGAACATTACGCCGGATGACGTTGGGCGAGATTGCAATGGCTCGCAGGGGGTTTGGTGATTCGATAGTTTATAGCCGTGTCTGGATTCATTGCGACAGCTATTTACCATTCGGCCTACAGAAACAGAACTACGCGATGACTCCCAACGGGGAGTTATGGTACAGAAAGTCGATGTATAGAGAAGACTTTTCCGCAAACTCGGTTTTCGTCGAAGATAAATATGTTTTCATCCATGAACTGGGGCATGTGTGGCAACACCAACACGGGCAATGGGTGAGAATGCGGGGGGCTTTTAGCTGGGCTGCTGAATATACCTACAGACTGGATAAAAACAAGCTCACTGATTATTCTCTTGAACAGCAAGCCTCTATTTTGGCTGATTACTGGCTACTGCTGGTTTATGGGATCAGTAAGTGGTCTTACTATCAGAGACCTGGGCGAATGGGGATGTACAGGGGGGTAGATAAGTTGCAGGATGTCCCCTCGCTTTACCAGAAAATCGTAACAAGGAAGGGGCGTTAATCATGAAAAATAGAATGTTGCTGACTGTCGTATTTCTCTTAACGGGATGCCCTGGGCCTGGTGATCGAATGGTAGATCGAGAATCTACAACGGCATTTATCAAAGACAATCATGTTTGTGTGGTGTCGCCACTGGAGCCACAGGAACGGATCACTGCTATTCAAATCAACAGCGATAAAAGCGACTCTCTTCACAAGATTTTTGATGACAAGCCAGTTTATGTACCGAAGGGTGAGTGTCTTCCTGTGTTCGGATTTAAGTTTACATCTGGAGAGCGGTATACCTTCGCGTACGATGTTCAATCTGAGAAATCAGAGTCACATTTAGTCACTGCTGAATTTTCTTATCCCAAAGAATAAGGGGCATTGCGCCCCTGTCATGGAGTGACTCCGATTCCATAGACAATATCTGTCCTCACGACTCGGCGTTTCCACCAATAGACTTTACGCATGGATCAAGCGTTCGCTGGCGAGCACCTCAAACAGCATGTCAATTTCCTGCTGAGTATTGTAATGCATCATCCCGATGCGTAGCACGCCGCCGCTGTCCTGCAGGTTCAACCGCCGAATTAACCCCAGTGCATAGAAGTGTCCGCTGCCGGCGCAGATATTGTGCCGGCCAAGTCGACGGGCGATTTCCTCAGGTGCATGGCCGCTAAAGGTCAGGGCAAAGGTCGGTGTACGACGGTGAATGTCTGCCTGTGGGGTGCCGTAAAGCTGCACGCCGTCGAAGTTCTGCAGGCCTTGCAGGAAGTGCCTGCACAGGTTCTCTTCGTGGCGGTGATAGTCGGCAAAACTTTCCTGCAAACGCTGCCTTAAAGGAGCGCCTGCTGTCCCCCATTGCGCCAGGTAGTCAATCGCCGCCGTGACGCCAGCCAACCCTTCGAAACTTTGGGTGCCAGTCTCAAAACGGCCTGGGCCAATGTCGGTGGCCGGCTCGACTTTATAGGGTTGCAGCCGTTGCAGCCATTGCGGCGCGATATAGGCCATGCCGATATGCGGGCCAAAGAATTTATAGGCAGAGCACACCAGAAAGTCGCAACCCAGCGCCTGTACATCAATGAGGTTGTGCGGGGCATAATGCACGGCGTCGACGTAAACCTGTGCGCCGACCCGGTGGGCGGCTTCGGTAATGGTTTTGATATCGACAATGCTGCCGGTGACATTAGACGCATAGGTAACCGCGACCAGGCGAGTTTTGGCGGTGATTTTTTCGCACAGCCGGGCTGCATCCAAAGAACAATCCGACTGCTGCAGTGGGATTTGATGCACGGTGACTTGCTTGTCATTGGCCGCCTGTTGCCAGCTGGATACATTGGCGTAGTGATCCAGCTCGGTAACGATGATCTCGTCCCCGGCTTGCCAATCACGGCTAATGATACGGCTGAGGTGGAACGTCAGCGAGGTCATATTCATGCCAAAAACGATATTATCGGGCGAGGGTGCATTCAGGAAGGCGCGTACCGACTCCCTCGCATTGCTCATTACCTCGGTTGTCTTATGGCTGGAAAAATAATGTCCGCCCAGATTGGCGTTATATTTCCCCAGGTAGTAGGCCATTTTCTCCAGCACGCCTTGCGAAACCTGTGAACCGCCAGGCCCATCGAAAAAGATAACGGGTTTATCATCATAGCGTTGGGTCAGCGCACTAAACTGAGCCCGGGCGAGTTCGGGAGTAAATATCATGCTTTTTCTCCTCGAGCGGTCAGGACAAACAGGTCAAGATGCCCCTCTTGTTCCGGGACAATGGCGCTGATCGGCGTGGCGTTATGCCATAGCTTACTGTCCGCCAGCAAAACGGCTTCACCGTCCGCCAACACTTTTTTAAAGAACGGAGGCTGGTGATTATCGGCATATAACATGATCTCGCCGCCGACAATATTTTGCCGATGGATACCAATCATCGCGATATGGTCAAAACCATCCTGATGGATCCCTTCCGGCGCCACCTGCGTTTCATTATCAATAGCGACAACGCGCATCTGATGGATTTCTATTTCCGTTCCTTCAGGTAAATCATTGCTTTCAGCAAACAGATTGCACATTTCTTCCATAGCGGCGCTTTGCAATACGGCGTCGTCAATGGGTTCGAAATGGCGCACCACATTGCCCTGAAAGTGGTTGATTTCATCGGACTGAACGAAATTGCGCGGGCCAATCTCAACCACATGACCATCGAGATGTTTAACTACTGAATAGCGACGTAAGCGGTACTTGCCGTCGGCGTGCTGGGTATGGGGCAATCCAGAAAATGACGGCATTAATTGTTGGGTGGCCTGGTGGCTAAGTGCAGTCATACTTATTACGTTTTCGTGTTTATGTAACATAATCACCTCAAATATGAATCAAGACTGACTTTGTAGGGAGGTATTTCGATTGAATTGTAGTCGACACTATCGCCAGCGCAATTTTTGGTCGGTGTCGACTACCATCAAGCTATATGTTGCTGTAAACAAGAGTGAACGCAGGGCAGTATTAACCGTCGGTTGAGCGGCTGACGGCTTCCCAGGTATCGATATCGTTGTTCATCTGGTGCAGTTTTTCCCTCACATACATAAGGGCATCGCTGCCCAGCAGCAGCAATGCCGGAGGCTCAGGGGTATTGATGAGTTGCAGGATGGCTTTGGCTGCCTGAATCGGATTACCCGGTTGATTGCCGCTGTATTTTTCGCGTGTTTCGCGGATTGGCGCGAAGCTCTGATCGTAATCACTGATACTACGTGGTGAGCGCACCATCGAACGTCCTGCCCAGTCGGTTCGGAAAGCTCCGGGCTGAATGGCGGTGACCGCAATATTAAAGGGCTTTAGTTCTTTGGTCAGCGTTTCGGAAATACCCTGCAAGGCAAATTTGCTGCCGCAATAGTAGCTGATCCCCGGCAGGGTAATGAAGCCGCCCATGGAGGTCACATTGAGAATATGGCCGGCCCGGCGTGCTCGAAAATAAGGCAGGAAGGCTTTAATCACGGCTACCGCACCGAACACGTTGACCTCAAACTGGTGGATAGCATCAGTCAGCGGCGACTCTTCCATAGTCCCTTCGTGGCCATAACCGGCATTATTGACCAATACGTCGACCGCTCCCAGTTCCTGCTCTACGGCATCGACCAGCGGGGCAATCGCAGCGAAATGGGTGACATCGAGAATGCGGCCAAAGCTGCGGCCCGGTGCCAGGGCTTCGAATTCATCTTTGGCCTGCTGGTTACGTAGTGTTCCCACCACACGGTGGCCTGCTTTCAGTGCTTCTTCTGCCAGTGCGCGACCTAAACCGCTGCTGACCCCGGTGATGAAAAATAATTTTGAATGGTTCATGGCACTCTCCTCAGTAAGGTGGAGAAGCAGAATAGGGTGGACAGGATAAAATCCGTAGCCCGGATCCTCTCTGATGTTTGCCTATTCCTCTGAGTTGTCTGGACGGCTCTGACGCTGAGTGTCACACTTTGCTCACTTTCTGCCTCTTTTTGCAGGTGTATATGACCATTTCCCTCCCGACGATTAGCGGCCAGATGGCTGAGCTTTTGGATCGACTCACGCCGCGTGAAGGCTACAATCTTACGGCTCTGGCGGACGTGCGCTTTTTACGCTCCAACCGTCCGTTGATGCGCACGCCGGTTTTATATGAACCGGGGATCGTCATTGTAGTGCAGGGGCGAAAACGCGGATTTTTGGGGAACGATGTCTATTTGTATGATGCGCAGCATTATCTGATGGTCTCGGTTCCGGTGCCGTTCACCATGGAAACGGATGCCAGTGCTTCTGAGCCGATGCTGGCGATTTATCTGCGGCTGGATTTCAGTTTGGCGGCGGAGTTGATGTTGCAACTCGACGATCGCGGTCCGACGCTCAGCGAGCCTCCGCGAAGTATGGTCTCGAGCCCGATGGATGACGCTATCAGCCGTTCGGTTTTACGTTTTCTGCAGGTGATGGCTTCACCGCTGGATGCCGAGATATTGGGGCCGGCGATGATGCGGGAAATCTATTACCGCGTAATGACCGGGGCGCAGGGGCAGATGTTGCGAAATGCGCTGACCACCCAGGGGCAGTTTGGCAAAGTGGCGAAAGCACTGAGAAAATTGCACGCCGAATATGATTCGCATCTGGATGTGAATGCGCTGGCGAAAGAGGCGGGTATGAGCCTGCCAACATTCCACAGTCATTTCAAAACCGTGACCAATACCTCGCCGATGCAATATTTGAAGTCTACGCGACTGCACCAGGCCAGATTACTGATGTTGCGAAATAATCTTTCTGCTTCAGCAGCCTGTGTGCGGGTGGGGTATGAAAGCGTTTCTCAGTTTAGTCGTGAGTTTAAACGCTTGTTCGGGCTGACACCGCTTAATGAAGTTGAGCGTATGAGGAACAATTTTTCCTTGCCTGCGCCAGTGACCCCTTCAGATTTTATTTCTTCTCACTGACCCAGAGCCTGCGCTTCACGAAATGGCGACCAGAGTACCGACGATGGCGATCAGCAGGATCCAAAACCACTTAGAGGTTTTTTCCGGTTTCCATTCTTCGCCATATTCAACCCGATAATCAGGTTTAGGCTCCTTTTTACTCATCCTGTTCCCTGGCATTTATTATCCATAAATATGCCGGGAGTATTTTAAGATGAATCCTAATGCTATTGAATTTAAAAATGTTTTTTAGGTAAAAATCCTAATTACATCGCTGTGTTTTCACCTTAATCATCCATAGCCTCTGCCATAAATTTGCTACGGGAATCCCGGATCTCAGCCATGTTTGACAGGATCCATTCCCACATTGGCAGCATATTAACCAGCACGCCTTCGCCGATTGGGGTTAATTGATATTCAACGTGAGGATGCGGGTATTTTTGTTGGTAGTCGTGACGAGTAATCAATCCGTCGCGCTCCAAATGGCGCAGTGTCCTTGTCAGCATGCGTTGTGTTACACCGGACAGCGCCCGGCCCAGTTCCGCATGACGTAAAGGCCCATGGGTGCCCAAAGTATAGATGATACTCAGAGACCAACGGTTGCCGGTATGCGCCAGCACTTCACGTTTTAAGCTGTTATCTTCATCGCTGAGCGCACTGCATATTGCGGCAAATTTTGTTTTTTGTTCGTCGTTGAGTTTCATTTCATCCTCACAGTATCAACGGTGTGCCTGATTGCTCCCCTGCCGTCAGGCTGACAGGATATGTCGACTAATACAGCAGGAGAGAGTATGAGCATCTCAAATAGTCGTCAAATATCTAATATTCTGATTCTGGGGGCCGGCGAGCTTGGCATGGCCATGTTGAACGGATTTGTGAAGGAGAAAGAACGGCGGCCTGATGTCGAATTGACGGTACTGCTGCGGCCATTATCACTGGGCAATAGCTCGCAGGAAAACCTGTTGCGTCGAAGGCAGCTCGAAGCATGGGGGATTGATATCGTTACCGCCGATTTTAGCCTGCAATCGGAGCAAGAACTGGCAACGGTTTTTGCCAGGTATGATGCCGTCATTAACTGTAGTGGATTTGTCGGCGGTAAAGGAACGCAGCTTAAAATTACTCGTGCGGTTCTGTTAGCCGGAGTCGCCCGTTATTTCCCCTGGCAGTTTGGCGTTGATTACGATCGTATCGGCATGGGAAGCGGTCAACCGGTATGGGATGAACAGCTTGCCGTGCGGAGTCTGCTACGTGCGCAGCAGAGGACAAATTGGGTCATCGTATCGACCGGAATGTTCACCAGCTATCTTTTCGACCCCGGCTTTGGGGTGGTTGAGCGGGAGAACCACAGGGTTAATGCACCGGGTAGTGCTGACTATTCGGTCACCCTGACCACGCCCGAAGATATTGGCCAGCTGACGGCGAAGATTTTCTTCCAGCGGCCACCGATCGACAATGAAATTATTTATATCGCAGGGGACAGCATTACTTACCGTCAGCTGGCCGAACTGCTTGGTGAGCATGACCGATATCCTTATACGCTGGTGGTCGAAGATCATCAGGCTTTGCAGGATGCTGTGACTGCAAAGCCTGAAAGTCTCACCGCGGCCTACCGACTGGCGTTTGCCCGTGCCGATGGTGTCTCCTGGGATAAAGCGAAAACCTATAATGCTCGGCAGGGTATTGAGGTGACGGATGTTCGCGAATGGCTGAAACAACATCGTCCCGAGGTTTAATTAATCACTGCCGGCATTGTCGGCAGTCTTAAGGGAAATTTATAGCTATATTTATTTACCAAAATTGATGATAATTAATTTCTATTTATTTACAAAACAAAAACAACAATAACCTTATTTAAACAAGCTAAGTTTAACTTGTTTTTCCTGGCCTTTTTTTAACTAAAAAAACCATCTGTTTGTGACCGCTATCCCTCAATGAAAATGAAAAGAAGTTAATTATTAACCTTCTTAACAATAATAATGAGGTTAGCATGTTATTTACTATTCAACTTATTGTCATACTGATCTGTCTATTTTATGGAGCCAGAAAAGGTGGGATTGCACTGGGGCTGCTCGGCGGTATTGGATTAATCATCCTGGTTTTCGTTTTTCATTTACCCCCTGGAAAGCCGCCGGTGGATGTCATGCTGGTTATCATCGCCGTGGTGGCCGCATCCGCGACGCTGCAGGCATCAGGTGGGCTTGATGTGATGTTGCAGATTGCCGAGCGCATGCTGCGCCGCAATCCTAAATATGTCTCCATCGTCGCTCCTTTCGTGACCTGCATCCTGACTATCCTTTGTGGTACCGGCCACGTGGTATACACCATCTTGCCGATTATTTATGATGTGGCAATCAAGAATAACATTCGCCCGGAAAGGCCGATGGCGGCCAGTTCTATCGGGGCTCAGATGGGCATTATAGCCAGCCCGGTCTCCGTCGCTGTGGTGTCGCTGGTTGCTATGCTGGGTAATTTTACCTTCAATGGTAAACACCTCGAGTTTCTCGATTTGCTGGCCATTACTATTCCCTCGACCCTGTGCGGCATTCTTGCTATTGGTATCTTCAGTTGGTTCCGGGGTAAAGATCTGGATAAGGATGAAAAATTCCAGAGCTTCATTTCAGATCCAGAAAACTATAAGTACGTCTATGGCGACACGGCAACCTTATTGGATAAAAAGTTACCTACCAGTAACTGGGTGGCGATGTGGATTTTTCTGGCTACCATAGCTATTGTTGCGTTATTGGGGGCTTTTTCTGAACTGCGGCCATTAATTAATGGAAAACCACTTTCCATGGTATTGGTTATCCAGATGTTTATGCTGTGTGCAGGTGCGGTAATTATTATCGCGACCAAAACGAATCCGGCCAATATCTCAAAAAACGAGGTTTTCCGTTCCGGCATGATTGCCATAGTGGCGGTTTACGGCATTGCCTGGATGGCCGAAACCATGTTTGGCGCGCATCTGGAAGAGATAAAGTCCGTACTGGGAACTCTGGTTAAAGAGTATCCCTGGGCCTACGCTATCATTTTGCTGCTGGTTTCCAAGTTTGTTAACTCTCAGGCCGCTGCACTTGCAGCAATCGTTCCAGTGGCATTGGCTATCGGTGTTGACCCGGCCTATATCGTGGCTTCTGCCCCTGCCTGCTATGGCTACTATATATTACCTACCTACCCAAGCGATCTGGCAGCCATTCAGTTCGATCGCTCCGGGACTACCAACATCGGGCGGTTCGTCATCAACCACAGTTTCATCATGGTGGGTTTGATCGGGGTTTCCGTATCCTGCGTGATGGGTTGGGTTCTGGCCGCAGCCTACGGATTCTTATAACGGATTGTGGAGTGCATAAAAGATAAAAGCCCTGACAATGGTTGCCAGGGCTTTTAAGGTACTATCCACTTCAAATTTAACATTAATGAACTTACTGATTTCTTACTACTAAGCTTCTATCGTTAAATGTACAGGTTTATCACAGATAATATTGGGCGAACTAAAACCTCCCTATATTTACCAGTTTACGTTTATCATCAATCCTAATAGATATTCAAAGATTGATGGCTTAACCAGGTACATCTCCCCTCGCGATATAGACTCTTTGATGCGTGGCCTCACTTCTATTGCGATCTGTTGCACCAAACTGAAGGATCGCAAACAAAAAACAATTAGAACATGGCCTTACATCATCGCGTGTTGGTACACACCCTGCGATTGTAGATACTGACTACATGGCCTGAAAGCGTCATCAATAGAGAATGTTGCTTATCTCAATACTGATGCCCATACAAAAAATACTTCGTGGCCTTTATCGCAAAAATAACTGTAACAACTTACCTTTAATACTTTTACCATTATCAACAAGCTATTATTACGCTGTTGATGATTACTAATCTACGGGTTTTTTAAGGGGTGTCAATACTGTTTTTAATAACATGTTTTTAATGACATGTCTTTATTAACAGTATTCATAATAATCATCGACTAAGCGTCATCAAACGCTTATTTTCAGCCCCAAATCGTGAGCATCAGGGAATTTATCATGCTTAAAATTTGTTCAATTAGGGCAGGGGAAGACTTATTTTTTTATTAATTAAGGAAAACAAAATTATAGCGGGGCAATGGAGAAAGGCAGTACCTGCCATAGCCCGCCGCCGAAGCAACGGGCTGGTTTTGACGCTATCAGGGCTTGCCGATGAAGCGGGCCAGCCGTTGATGCAATTGGCTGTTTTCTTTACGCAAATGCTCAATCTCTTCCAGCAGCGTCAGCGTTACCGCAATACCGGGCCAATCCAGCGCCAGCTCGCGGTGCAACTGCTCTGCACGATGGAAGGTGATTAAAGCACGATCGTCAAAGATCCACTCTTCAGTCGCGAGATCGCGTGGTTGAATCACACCCAGCCCGACAATTTCCGTTAGCTCATCCTGTGAAACGCCGGTATGCAGGCAAAACTCGGTAATGGTGAAAGTTACTTTTACGTTAGCCATTTTGCTTACTCCACTCTTTGCGCGGATCGAAGGTCTGCTGGGCTTCTGCTAACTGTTGCCACAGCGCGGCGCTTTTTTCGTCCGGCTTCGGTGGCATCATGACCTTGATCACGGCATACAAATCCCCGGTTTCTTTTTTGCCGACCAGGCCTTTTCCCTTGATGCGCAAGCGCTGCCCGGTTTGGCTACCGGCAGGAATGGTCAACAGGATACTGTCTTTCAGAGTGGGTACCGGCACCTTGGCGCCGAGCGCTGCTTCCCACGGGGCGACGGGCAGCACGATCTCCAGATTGTGACCGACGATGTCGAACAGTGGATGCGGAGCAATGCGGATGATCAGATAGAGATCGCCGCTGGCGCCACCATCAGTTCCTGGTCCGCCCTGGCCTTTCAGACGAATGCGTTCACCATCGCCAACGCCGGCGGGGATTTTCACATTAAGGGTTTTAGGGATTTCCTGCTCCACCATGCCGAAAGCGTTATACACCGGCAGGCTATAGCGAATGGTGCGGGTTTGCTCGGTCTGGGTTTCTTCCAGGAAGATAGCCACTTCCATTTCAACATCCTGGCCGCGCATGCCCTGGCGTCGTTGACGATGTTGCTGAGCACGGGCATGTTCGCCGAACATGGAGGAGAAAATGTCGGAAAAATCTTCGGCGTTATGGGCACTGCCATGCTGCGTCTGGCGGCCAAAATTGGGATCGTTACGGTGCTCCCGCAGTTGATCATATTCGGCGCGGCGTTCATCGTCTTTAAGCACTTCATAGGCTTCGGCGACCAGTTTGAACTGTTCCTCGGCATTCGATTCGGTGCTGACGTCGGGGTGATACTTTCGTGCCAGTCGGCGATAGGCAGTTTTGATTGCCTTGAGATCGTCCGCTGGCTTAACCCCTAAAATGGCGTAGTAGTCCTTGAATTCCATAGCGTTATCATCTCACTTCAATCTTTCGTCAGGGGGATAGTTGAACCTGTATTGGGTGAAACTTTACTCTTAGTCGGGCCGTTTGTCGTTGACGTACCGATGCAATCAGGTGGTTTGGCAAGCTAAAAGCGGAGCCGAGTGGCTCCGCAGCGGTATCACGCCCGTTTCAGTAGGCGGGCAACCTGGAACAGGCTGAAAGAACTGAACAGCATTTCAATGCCGACAATGGTGGTGACCAATACTACCGACGTCGCGGGATCGGCGCTAAGCAGCAGCCAGGCAATCGCCAGATCCAAAACGCCAATCACCAGTTGCAACCAACTGCCTTTAACTTCACGCAGCTTATAGCCGGCAATCAGCCGGACAATCCCGCCCAGCGCAAACAGGGCGGCGAGATAAATCGCCATGGCGAAAATGCCCACCGCCGGGTGGGTGATAAAGACGTAGCCGATAATAAGGTAAGCCACCCCGAGCAGAATGCCGCCGATCATCGGCCAGGTATTTTGCAGTCGGTTGGCAACCATGGCGAAAATCAGACCAAATCCGCTCAGCAACAAGAAAATCCCCACGACCATACTGATTGCCGCGCCGGAGGCAAAGGGACTGAACAGGCAGAAAAGGCCGCCCAGTAACAGCAGTAGCGAGATGATTAACAGCGGGGTGCGTTGTTTCTTTAGGCTCTGTTCGTCGATGTTCAGCGAATGAAGATGATTCATATTAAGCATGATGTAACTCCCTTGTTGTGAATGTCCTGTACTGTTCACCCCTGAGTATAGTGGAACACGCCGCCTTGAGGATGATGTATGGTTGCGGTGTATTTCTTCCCGTACCAAAAAGAGCCGTCCAGGTGGATTAGGTAAGGTTTTTCATGGCATACGTGCCAGAATAGAGATAAAACCGATGCCGCTATGCTGAGCGAGATAATAGATATCCGATGATGGCTCCTTCCCGTTTGCTGAAATTCCTGCTGCCTTATCTTTGGCCTAAAGATAACCCCAAACTGCGTTATTACCTGGTTATCGCCTTTGCTTTCATGGTGATTTCCAAGGTCAGTATCACGCTGGTGCCGCTGGCGTACAAAGCGATGATCGACGCCCTGAGTGGTGAAACCGCCAAAATGCTGGCCATTCCGCTGGGGTTGATTCTGGCTTATGGCGTTGCCCGTATCGGCGGGGCGTTATTTGAAGAATTACGCAACGTGATGTTTGTGCATGTCAGCCAGAATGCGACCCGATTGCTGGGGCTGCGGGTTTTCAGGCAGTTGCACGCGTTGAGTCTGCGCTTTCACCTGGAGCGCCAAACCGGCGGGCTGTCGTTATCGATTGAACGCGGCACCCAGGCGGTGGCCACAGTGCTATCGCGGCTGCTGTTCTCCATTTTCCCGATCCTGTTCGAAATCACCCTGGTCGCGGTGATCATGTGGCATCTGTTAAGCGGCTGGTTTGCGCTGGCCATTTTGGCTACGGTCGGCTGTTATATCCTGTTTACCGTGATGGCGGTCAGTTGGCGTAGCCGCTTCCGGCGTGAGCTGAATCAGGCAAATGCCGATGCCAATACCAAATCTATCGACAGCCTGCTCAATTATGAAACGGTAAAATACTTCGGTAATGAAGACTTCGAGGCCGAGCGTTTCAATATGTCGCGTCGGTTGTATGAATATGCCGCCATCAAGAACCAGTTCAGTTTTACCGCTCTAAACCTTGGGCAAACGGCCATTATTTCCATCGGCCTGATCGTGATGATGGCGATGGCGGCGCAGGGCATTGTGCAAGGGCGCATGACGATTGGTGACTTTGTATTGGTGAATGCCTATCTGCTGCAACTCTATCAGCCGCTGAATTTCTTCGGCTTTATTTATGCCGAAGTCAGGCAGGCGCTGATCGATATGGAAAACATGTTCGATTTGTTGCAGGAAGAGCAGGAGATCGTCGACAGGCCGGATGCGAAGGCGCTGTACCTGACTGCCGGCGAGGTGAGTTTCGACTCGGTCAGCTTTGGTTATGATGCGCGTAGGCCGATCCTGAAAAACGTCAGCTTCACGATTCCGGCCGGAAACACGGTCGCGGTGGTCGGTGCCTCGGGGGCGGGCAAGTCCACGCTGTCCCGGCTGCTGTTTCGTTTCTATGACGTGAGTGGTGGCTCGGTCTCGATTGACGGCCAGGATATCCGCAGCCTGAAACAGGCCAGTCTGCGCGCGGCGATCGGCATCGTGCCGCAAGACACCGTGTTGTTTAACGATACGTTGGGCTACAACATTGGCTACGGTAAAACCGGCTCTAGCCAGGAAGAGATCGAGCGGGCCGCCAGGTTGGCGCATATCCATGAGTTTATCGTCAGCCTGCCCGACGGCTACCAGACCCGGGTGGGGGAGCGTGGGCTTAAGCTGTCCGGCGGCGAAAAGCAACGGGTGGCGATTGCCCGTACCATCCTGAAAAACCCGGCGATTTTGGTGTTTGACGAAGCGACTAGCGCACTGGATACCCAGACTGAACGCGAAATCCAGTCGCATTTGCGTGAAGTGAGCCGTGACCACACCACGCTGGTGATTGCGCACCGTTTATCGACGGTGGTGGATGCCGATGAAATTATCGTGCTGGAGGCCGGTGAAATCGTTGAGCGCGGGCGGCATGAAACCTTGCTGGCAGCCAATGGCCGCTATGCCGCGATGTGGCAAAACCAATATAACGACGAACAGCAGTCCTGAAGGCATGGAACCCCAGGCGGTAGATAACGCCTGGGGAATGGCCGGTTAAAGATCGCCAGTCAGGTACTGCGCCACGCCGTTAGCGAAACTCCAGTCACCTTTATCGTTAGTGGTGACTGACACCATCAGATCACTGCCTTCAATCCCACAACTCTCCTTCAGCTCACGGCTGAGATCGGCATAAAACCGCTGTTTCTGCTGCTCGGGCCGCGGGCTGGTAATCACCCGTACTACCACCAAATCGCGGGTGCGAGTCAGGTTCAGGCCGGTGTCTTCAACCACCATGTGGTGAGCTTTGTTTTCATGAACAATCTGGTACCTGTCGCGCGGCGGGACTTCAAAGGCGCTGAGCACCGCACGGTGGGCAGCATCGAGCAGGGTTTTCAGTTCGGCTTCGCTGCGGCCCTCAATGACTTCAAAGATAAGTAATGGCATTTTTATAATCCTGTCAGTGGGTTAATCTCGATATGAGGCAGCGAGTTATCTTCGCCCTGGAGAACCTATCTTAGCTAAGCGCTAACAGGGGAAGAAGCGCTATACTTGAACTCATTGTTTATAAAAATGAACAGTCGACGATGAAAAACCCCAATGTAGAAACCCTGTGGACCCATTTGCACTGGCTTACCGTGTTGGCCGAGCAGGGGAGTTTTACCCGTGCGGCGGAACGGCTGGATGTCAGCAAAGCGGCGATGAGTCAAAAAATCAAAGAGATTGAAACACTGGCCGGAGTGCCGTTGGTGCAGCGCACTACCCGCAGCGTCAGGCTGACCGAAGCCGGGCTGCGGTTGGTGGAAGAACTGCGCCAACCTTTCGCGCAGATAAAGCAGAGTTTTTCCGGCATTTGCGATTCGACCGGGCCGCTGCGTGGCTCGGTGCGGGTGACGGCCCCGGTGGCATTTGCCCGCCAGCAGTTGGTGCCGCGCATTACCGGTTTTTTGCGTGCCAACCCAGAGGTACGGGTACAGCTTGAGGTGTCCGATCGGCTGGTGTCGTTAACCAGCGAAGGGTTCGATTTGGCGATCCGCCACAGTGACCACCTGCCCGATACCCACGTTGCCTGGCGACTTTGCCCAACCGCCACCCTGGCGGTGGCGTCGGCGGACTATGTGCAGCGGCAAGGCATGCCGGTATCACCGGCTGACCTGCAACGGCATCAGTGTCTTTACTATCCCCGCAGCAGTGAACCCCCGAGCTGGAGCTTTGTCGCCAAACAGGCACCGCAGGGCCAGACAGAAAAGATCCGGGTACCGGTCAGCGGCTCGTTTGCCACCAATAACAGCGAATCGATACGTGATGCGGCAGCGGAAGGCTTGGGCATTGCCCTGTTGCCAGACTTTAGTGCGCAACAGGCATTGGCGGACGGCAGATTGATCGAGGTATTAACGGCCTGGCGACCGATAGATGCCTTTGCCGACAGCCTGTATGTGGTACGTCCTTATGCGCCCCAGGTCTCGCGGGTAGTGGCGGAATTCAGCCGTTATCTGCGCGGTGCCTTTGCCGAGGGCTTTTCGCCCACAGGGCGCTGAGATTAGAGTAACGCCGCGGTAAAACAGCCCCGGTGAAGAGGCTGTTGCAGGGTTAGAAAAAACCATTATTGCGGTTGATGAAACTCCGGCAGCACAAACTGGCCGATCTCACTGAGGGTTTCATCCAGTGGGCGCTGATTGCGGCGAAAGTGCAAACCAATGTGATTTACGCCGGCGGCCTGCATGGCGTTCAACTCCTGAATCAAGCCGTTACGTCCGGTTTTAATTCCAAAGTGGTGACGCCGGATCGGTGCGTTGGCGTCATCAGTCAGATCTAAGTGAATAAAACTGATATAGGGTTTTTCTCCAGCCACCTGTCGCCACAGCTTCACGCGGGAAATATGATCGGCAGGCGTGCCAGGGTACGACAACCAGCCATCCATATTAGCGCCCACCCATTGTGGCGATTGTTGCGCCAGACCGGCGACCAGTAGCGGTGGCGTTGGCCGCTCCGGCAGCAGTTTTTGTCCAGGCTGGAGCTGGCCGTCGACCGCCCCCTTCAGGATCTCTACGCCTTTCCTGAAAGTCTCGCCACGACTGGCATAATCTTCTCCAAACAGCGGATACTCTGTCGGGCGATCGCCACTGGCGATGCCGAGCAACAGGCGATCCTGGCTCAATACCTGCACCGTCGCCGCTGCCTTTCTTACCAACCAGGGCTGGCGCAACGGCAACACCACGGCGGCAGTGCCCAGCAGAATGTTTTGTGTCAGGCTGGAGAGATAGCCCAGGTAGGTGAAGATCTCAAATACCTGAGCGGCATCGCCAAAGCCAGGGTCATACAGCGGTACATCACGCACCCAGGCGGCGCGAAACCCCAGCTCATCGGCCTGTTTGATCAAAGCTGCGTGCTGGGACATATCCGGTACGCCGAACGGACGATGATCGCGTTGACGTTTCAGCTCACCGCCGGTGGACCAGTCATTATCCAGAGGGAGTTCAACCCCGATAGATAGCGGATCCTGCATAAGTTTGCTGATGCTCATCATTAACTCCATTAAGGGGATTTACCCCTATGATTGATGAGCCTAATTCTTGCATGCCGATTAATTGCAATAAATAACACCAATGGCAATTTATAATTGCTATTTCAGCATTAGTTATAAAGGGAATACGATTAACGCAACCCCTGAACCAGCGAGTCGGCGCTGATGTCCGCAATGGTTTTCGCGCCGATCAGCGTCATGGCAACGCGCATTTCTTTATCGATCAGCTCGAGCAGGTTGGCGACACCGGCCTGCCCGGCGGCGGCCAGCGCATAGGCAAAGGCGCGACCCAGCAGTACGCCGTCGGCACCCAGAGCAATCATGCGCACCACGTCCAGCCCATTGCGAATACCGGAGTCGGCCAGCAGAGTGATATCGCCCTTCACCGCCTCGGCAATCGCCGGCAACGCATGGGCAGTGGACAACACGCCATCCAACTGGCGGCCACCGTGATTGGAAACCACAATACCGTCAGCACCAAAACGCACCGCATCTTTGGCGTCTTCGGGATCCAAAATGCCTTTGATGATCATCGGGCCTTGCCAGAACTCGCGGATCCAGTCCAGATCCTTCCAGGAGATTGAGGGATCGAAGTTGGCACCCAGCCAGCCGATATAGTCTTCCAGACTGGTGGGTTTGCCGCGATAGGCCGAAACATTCCCCAGATCGTGCGGTTTGCCACACAACCCAACATCCCAGGCCCATTGCGGGTGGGTCACCGCCTGCAACATGCGGCGCATGGCGGCATTAGGGCCGCTCATACCGGAGTGGGCATCTCGGTAACGCGCGCCGGGTACCGGCATATCGACGGTAAATACCAGGGTTTTCACCCCGGCGGCTTTGGCGCGCTCCAGCGCATTACGCATAAAGCCCCGGTCTTTCAAAACGTACAGTTGGAACCACATCGGTCGGTCGATTGCCGGGGCCACTTCTTCTATCGGACATACCGAGACCGTCGACAGGGTAAAAGGAATGCCTTTCTGCGCGGCAGCTTTAGCCGCCTGCACCTCACCGCGGCGGGCGTACATACCGGTCAACCCGACCGGGCCGAGGATCACCGGCATTGCCAGTTTTTCACCGAACAGGCTGGTTTCCAGGCTGAGGTCGGACATATTGCGCAGTATGCGCTGGCGTAGCGCGATGCCCGCCAGGTCTTCCGTGTTGCGCCGCAGCGTGTGTTCCGCGTAGGCCCCGCCGTCAATATAGTGGAACAGAAAAGGCGGGAGCTTAGCCTGCGCTGCGGCCCGGTAATCGGTGGAAGCGGAGATAATCATATTTTTACCTTATTTCTTTACGCTCAGAGAATCATGATCTGCGCCATTACGGCGGCGATCCCCCCGTACACCAGCAAGGGCAATACGGTCTTTTTGATAATTTTGCCTTCGGCATTGCCGATCCCAAGGATTGAGCAGACGGCGATAATATTGTTCAGACAGACCATGTTGCCCATGGCTCCGCCAACGGACTGTAGTGCCAACGTCAGGTTAACGTTTAGCCCACTGCTTAGGGCGATCGAATGCTGAATGCCGCCGAATGTCAGATTGGAAACGGTATTGGAACCTGAAAAGAACGATCCCAGGGCACCGAGGAAAGATGAGAACAGCAACCAGCTTTCTCCGGTAAGTGAGGCCAGTGTCTTGCCAATAAGGATCACCGGAGCCTTGTCGCCGCCCAGCATCATCAGGTTGACCATCACCAGGGCACCAAACAGGGCGATAAAGGGTTTGGCTATGCGCCCACCGGTTTCTGCGAACATTTGTTTTACCTGCCTGCCGTTCAGTCGGAACAGGGGAATGCACAGCAATACCACCAATAAAAAAGGAATTAATGCAGGGACATACAGCGTTTTGTAGCTGGCGGCGGCAGAAGTGCCTAACACCTGCTGCAATTCAACGATCAGGGCATCGCTAATGCGTAACTCGCCCAGCCCACTGAGCTTGCCCTGCCATAAAGGCGTGCTGCTATTGAGTAGTGCCTTAATCCCCAATTGGTGAATACGTGTCACTATCAAAATAGCAATTAACAGCAGCGTGGGGGTCATGGCTTTGACCACTTGAATCAATGGCACGGGTTGGGCGACGAGCCGGCTTTCGCTGCGTGTCAGGCCAACCCCGAATCGCGCCAGGACAACCGACAGCATCAGGCCAATGGCACCACCCACCAGAGCCGGGAATTCATAGTTAACCTGCGCCAGCAACAGATAAGGCACCGTGCAACTTAAGACGCTGAGTAAAATAAAGGGCAGGTTTTGGCGAATGTCACGCCAGGAAACGATAAAGCGCAGCGCCAGTAGCGGGATAACAAATCCGGCGACAAAGTGGATCAACGCAGTCTGACGGCCAATTTCCAGTAAGTTGGCATCGGACAGGCCCAAATTGGCAAAGCCGAACCAGGTCGGGGTGCCGACGGCGCCGAATGAGACAGGAACCGAGTTCATGACCAGCGTCAACAGCGCTACACGCAGGGGGTTAAAGCCCAGCCCAACCAGAATGGGCGCGGCAATGGCTGCCGGGGTGCCAAACCCGCTGGCCCCTTCAATCATAAAGGCAAATGCCCAGCCGATGATCATTAACTGGGCGACAGGATTAGGACTGATATTCTCCAGCCAATGACGAACCACGTTTTCTGCACCGCTGATTTGCATCAGTTTATTGAGCAAGATTGCACCGGCAATGATGGTTATCGGGGTGAAAACCGATACCAGTGCGGTGATGATATTGGCGTGCAGCAGCAGTGGCAGACTATCGAACCAAAACATCTGCACCCCATACACGGCGGCGGCGGTTAAGGGCAGCGCGATATAAGAGGGGACACCGCGCTTTTTGGTCATCATCCAAATCAGCAGGACAATGGGCGCAATACTGAAAAACAGGGACATAGAAGCCTCAGCGTTATTATTGTTATTTGTAGAGATATGTAGCCGAATGGTTAATTACCGCAACATTTTCATTCTAATCACAACAATGGCTGATGTTCTATTCTGCAATTTTCCGGCACAGGGAACCGGGAGGTGACTGTTACTTTGTGGAACGATTTTTCATCGATGGGTTGTTTTAAATAACATTTAAAATCAAACAGATAAAATAGTCTATTGTGTGATAAATGTGTTGGGTCACATTGATTACACCGTAATTATCAATAGATTATATTCAAAAGTGGGGTAATCCCGTCGGCTCGCTCACGAGCCGGGCAGAATAATTATGTGACTCACTTCAAAAATAGTGGCTGATATTTTTATAGGACGTGATGATATGTTCGATCAGCAGTCGGGTTTTTAACGGCAAATTGCGGGTATAGGGGTAGACAGCGTAAATACCTAATACTTTTCCGCAGTGGCCGGGCAAAATTTCCACCATGGCACCTTCTTGTAAATCCTCATACACCATGCAGCGTGGCACCATGGCAATGCCATAACCGCCGATCACCGCTTTGCGGATCGCCCGGGCGTTATTGGCGGACAGATTGCCATTAACCTGCAGTTCGTAAATCTCGCTGCTGCCTGGCTGCTTCATCAGCCAGTTGTCGGTACCGCTTTCCTGATAGGTATAGGTCAGGCAGTTATGCTTGAGCAGGTCGTCGGCTGAGTGGGGTTCCGAATATTGTTGCAGATAGCTGGGCGAACAAACGATCACCCAGCGGGAATCCAGGATCGGACGGGCAATCAGGCTGGAGTCCGGCAGGGTGCCGGTACGGATCGCCAGATCGATCCCTTCGTTGACCAAATCGACGAAGCGATTTTCAAGCCGCATTTCCACCTTCAGGTTCGGATGAAGGGCACAAAATTCCGCCACGCTCTCACTCAGCAACAGTTCGCCTGAAATGGTCGGCACCGACATGCGGATCACGCCGGTCAGGTCATCGCTGTTTTCACTGATGACGTTCAGGGCTTCCTGAGTTTTTGCGCTGATTTCTTTGGCCTGACGATACAGGTTTTGGCCGTTCTCGGTTAGCGTCAGGCTGCGGGTGGTGCGGTATAACAGGCGTGCGCCGAGGGATTTCTCCAGGCGGCCGATGCGCTTGCTGACCACCGAGCTGGTGATACCGGCAGTTTCAGCGGCTTTGCTGAAAGAACCGCAGTCAACAATCAGGGCGAACAGGATCAGGTCGTTGGCATATTCATGTGTGGGCAGCATCAGTCGGTGTTTTCCTCGTCCCGGAGTAACCGCCAGTGTAAATCCTCAAACTCAGGAAGCAATCACCAGCGACAAAATGGGAATTGTTATTGATATCACTTTTTGGCCGCTTACAATGCCTGCCATCTCAAGATTTCAGGTTAAGGGTTCTTCATGGAGTTGCTACGGGTGGTTTACCACCAGTATCGCTGGCCGTTTCTGGCGGTAATGGCGTTGACCATGGCCAGTGCGGCGCTGGGTATAGGCATCATCGCCTTTATAAATATGCGGCTGATGACGGTGGCGGGCAACCCTCTGGCCGTATTGCCGGAGTTCCTCGGGCTGCTGGCGTTGCTGATGGCGGTCACGCTGGGCTCACAGCTGGCGCTGACCACGCTCGGCCACCATTTTGTGTTCCGGCTGCGGGGCCAATTGGTGAAGCAGATCCTGGATACCGATATCGAACGGATAGAGCAACTGGGCAGCGCCTCGCTGTTGGCGAGCCTGGCCAGTGATATTCGCAATATCACCGTTGCCTTTGTTCGCCTGCCGGAGCTGGTGCAAGGGGTGATACTGACGCTGGGGTCGGCAGCCTATCTGGGCTGGTTATCTCCGCAAATGCTGGCGGTCACCGCCGTTTGGGTCGCGGTGACGGTGTTTGGCAGCGGGTGCCTGGTATCGCGGGTGTATCGGCATTTGACCAGCGTGCGTGAGGCTGAAGAGCGCCTTTATGAACACTATCAGTCGGCGATTGACGGCCGCAAAGAGCTGGCATTGAACCGCGATCGTGCAAAAGCGCTGTACCAGCAGGCCTACCGGCCGGATGCAGAAGACTATCGACAGCACATTATCCGCGCCGATACCTACCATCTCAGCGCGGTGAACTGGTCGAATATCATGATGCTGGGTGCGATTGGCCTGGTGTTTTATATGGCCAACAGCCTGGGCTGGGCCAATACCACCGTCGCGGCAACCTACTCGCTGACGTTGCTGTTCCTGCGTACCCCGTTGTTGCAGGCGGTGGGGGCATTCCCGACGCTGATTGCTGCCGAAGTCGCCTTCGGCAAGGTCAAAGCCCTGCGGCTTGCCGATTACCAACCCGAGTTTCCTGCGGTGGCGGGCAAAGCCTGGCAAACCCTGGAGCTGCGCGATGTGATGTTCCACTATGGCGCGACGGAGCAAAAAGCGGGGTTCGCCGTTGGGCCGATTGACTTGACGTTGCAACGCGGTGAACTGGTCTTTCTGATTGGCGGCAACGGCAGTGGGAAATCGACGCTGGCAATGTTGTTGACCGGGTTATATCAGCCGGTCAGTGGACAAATCTTGCTGGATGGCATCGTGCAAACTGCGGCTGATATGCCCGACTACCGCTGCTTGTTCTCCGCCATTTTTACCGACTTTCATCCGTTCCACCATTTACAGGGGCCTGAAGGCGATCAGCCGGACGCCGAACTGGTGGAAAGCTGGCTTAACCGCTTGAACATGAAAAGCAAATTGCAATTCGACGGCCTGCGGGTAACCAACCCGCAGTTGTCGCAGGGGCAGCGCAAGCGTCTGGCGCTGTTACTGGCGGTGGCGGAACAGCGGGAGATTTTGTTGTTGGACGAATGGGCGGCGGATCAGGATCCGCAATTTCGCCGGATCTTCTACCGTGAGCTGCTGCCACAGTTACGCGCTTTGGGCAAGACGGTATTTGCCATCAGCCATGACGATCATTACTTCGAACATGCCGATCGGCTGCTGCAAATGCGTGACGGGCGACTCAGCGAGTTGACCGGCAGTGAGCGTGAACGCGCCAGCAAGGACTCTGTTTCGCAGATTGACTGATATTAATATTACCCAGCCTGTACTAATGGGCTGGGTGATTCATTCCCCTTGCATAGCGCTATCCGCTAAAATCAGCATATCCCCGCGCTTCAGTGTCACTCCCCAGCCTAAATTGTTGCCAATTTAACTTAAGTAATGTTGATTAATTGTGTTTTGATTTATTGAGTAGTGGTTTAATTTTGATCTATCTGTTTGTGTCACACTGCATCCTGCCCATTAATTCATCCCAAATCTTTCTCTAATGACCTGATTATTCTGCGGTCTTTCTACTCTATACCTGACTTTAGGTACATGAGTAGCAGGTATTTTTTAAATTGCTATAAGAACAAACCTCTTTATTGATCGTTTAAATAGATCAATAATTGGTTTTTGATTAGTTTAATCTATTAGATGGGGCGACTGTGATAAGCAAGGATGACGCGGATATCAAACGTAAAGCTTGGCTGTGCGTATTTATCGGCTGCGGGGTGTTTTGGCTGGCCATCGCCGCCGTGATTTATTGGCTGCTTGTTTAGGAAACAAATTGATGGAAGAAAAGCGCGTAAAGAAGAAAGGGGGCGCCCGGGATGACAGCCCGGTCAAGATCCCCCCTTCATGGCAGTTGACGAAAGAGCAACGTGATTTTATTCACGATCTCTGGCAGGACGACACCACAGAACCCGAACCGCCCGCCCCTGAAGCTAACGAATAACCCGATTACGCCCGGCCAATATGCCGAACAGCATCTGCAGCAGCGTCAGGCCCAGCAGAATGGTCAACGGCAACTGCCAGCCCTGAGTCAGGTCATGTAACAGGCCGAACAGCGTTGGCCCCAGCGCCGCCAGCAAATAGCCTACCGATTGCGCCATGCCTGACAGTTGGGTGGCCTGGTGATGATGGCTGCTTCGCAGGCCAAAGAAGGACAACGCCAGCACCAAAGAACTTCCCGCCCCCAGACCGGCGAAAATCAGCCAGATCAGAGAATGGCCCGGCAGCAACAGCAAACCCGCAACGCCGGTAAAAATCAGCAGTGAACTGCACAGCGCAATAGCCCGCTGGTCGCGTGCGCGCGGCAGAATAAACACCATCACAAAGTTGGCGACGATGGCCACCACCTGATAGATAAACAGCTCAAAACCCGCCTGCTGTGGCGAGGTGCCATGGCTGGCGGCGAAGGCGCTAAACCAGCCGATAATGGTGTAGAAGGTGATGGACTGTAAGCCCATAAACAGTGCCACCTGCCAACCGAGTGCACTGCCCCAGGGGGAGCGGGAAGACTCAGCCTGAACGCCGGGGGTATTAGCGGTCACCGAGGCCGCTGGGCGGCGTAACTGGGGTAGCCAAACCATCAGTGCCAACAGCGCCGGCAGGCTCCAGCATAGCAGGGAAAAACGCCAACCAAGGCCATTCAACGCCGCCAGCGGCACGGCCAGGCCCGAAGCGGTGGCGGCCACCAGTGACATTATCGCCGCGTAACCGGCAATCATGGCGGCGGCGCGGCCGGGAAAGTCGCGCTTAACCAGCGTCGGCAACACCACGTTGGCAAAGGCGATGGCAGCGCCGATCAAGACAGTGCCCAGCCATAACATGCCGGGTTGCGGCAGGGAACGCAGTGCGATGCCAATCACCAGCAGCAGCAGCGCCATACCCAGCGTGCGTTCAATCCCCATGCGTTTTGCCAGGCCGGGAGTCACCGGCGACAGCACGGCAAACAGGATCAGCGGCAGCGAATTAAGCAGACCGGCCGAGGTGGCGGACAGCAACAACTGCTGCTGGATCTGTTCCAGCAATGGCCCGACGCTGGTTAACGCGGCGCGCAGGTTGGCCGCGACCAGCATAATGCCGGTGACCAGTAATAATGGATGGCGTAAACGGCTGCGTTTTAGGGGAGCAGACGTTGGGGGTAAAGCGGATTGGGGCATCATTTCCTCGCACCAGGGCAGGCAGTCAATCAATACTGCATGGCATGATGCGTTGATTGACGTTAACGCTTACGCATCGGCAGCGGCCGATGTCTGCGCGCAAGTGTAGGGAAGAACCCCTGACCTGACAAGGGGCCAGTCAAGCGACGAAGGCGCCATTTCAGCGTCTGCGACGCAATGCCAGAGGGGATAATTACTGTTATGTGATCCCGATCACCCGATGAACTAAAAGTCGGCCAACCGGCCCGCAAAGTTACCGCTTTCGTTTGCTGCTGCGCTTGGGGAGCTGCATCCCGGCAACCGCGCCCGCCCTGAGATTTCACTTTGTCTTTCACTGCCGCTGAATATTTTCACTTCATTTCGATCCGAAAGGTTTTTAGCTGCTTTTTCTGCTAAAACAGCGCTGTAACCCCGATCACAATTTCATTGCTTTCGCTTTGCTGTAATGCCAGCGCAGTAGAGCGAAAGCCATCTTCTCCCCGGCCCGGCCGGAAACCTGAGGACCGCAGCTCATGCCAGTGAATACCGCAAAGCGACGTGAACACATTATCGATCTGTTATGCGAGCACGGCAGCGTGCGCGTGGAGCAGCTCAGCAAACAGTTTGCAGTATCCACGGTGACGATCCGCAACGATCTGCGCTTTCTGGAACGAAAAGGGTGTGCGCTGCGGGCTTATGGCGGCGCGATGCTCAATCAGCAATTCGCCTTCGATCGCCCATTGCATGACAAAGGGCGGTTAAACCGCGACGTGAAGTCGCAGATCGCAAGCGTAGCGGCAAGCTATGTGCGCGATGGCGATGCGCTGATCCTCGATTCCGGTTCCACCACTACCCAGATAGTGCCGTTCCTCAAAGGGCGACGCGATCTGGTGGTGATGACCAATGCGTTGAACATTGCCTATGAGCTTTCAGGTAACGATGGGGTGGAGGTGATGGTGCTGGGCGGCAGCGTGCGCCGTAACTCCTACTCGCTCTACGGTCCGGCTGCCGAGCAGCAATTGCGCCAGTACCGTTTCGACAAACTGTTTTTGGGTGTCGACGGTTTCGATCTGGTTGCCGGTATCACCACGCCTCACCCCGGTGAGGCCCACCTCAATCGCGTGATGTGCGAGGTGGCGCGCGAAATCATCGCCGTGGCGGATGCCAGCAAGTTTGGTCGCAAGAGCTTTTGCATGATCCGCGAAGCCGGACAAATTCATCGGCTGATTACCGACAGCCTTCTTCCGGACGATTACGAGCGGGCGTTAACCGAGTTGGGCGTGGAGGTTGTCATCGCCGATCGGTAGTACGGCGCCTGCGTGGGGGTTCCATGCAGCAGTTGTTACAGCTTGTTGAGCAGCACAAGGCCGGCAAACCGGTTGGGGTATTTTCCGTTTGTTCCGCTCACCCCTGGGTGCTGAAAGCGGCCCTGCGGCAGGCCAGGGCACGTGGCACGCCGGTGCTGGTTGAGGCCACCTCGAATCAGGTCAATCAGTTTGGTGGCTACACCGGCCAGACGGCGCAGCAGTTCCGCGATGCGCTATGGCAGCTGGCGGATGAAGTCGGGCTGTCGCGTGACCGCCTGTGGCTGGGGGGCGATCATCTCGGCCCCAATGCCTGGCAGGATAGACCGGCAGAAGAAGCCATGCAGCTGGCGGAAACGCTGATCGACGATTATGTTCGTGCCGGTTTTCGCAAAATTCACCTCGATTGCTCCATGTCCTGCGTCGGCGATCCTTTCCCGCTGAATGATGAAACCGTGGCCGTTCGTGCAGCCCGGTTGTGCAGCGTCGCGGAACGAGCCTGGCAGGAAAGCGGCGGCGAGCCACCGGTGTATGTCATAGGCACTGAGGTGCCGGTGCCGGGCGGCGCGCAGGAGGCGCTGGAAGGCATGCAGGTCACCACGCCGCAGGCGGTGCAGCAAACGCTTGAGGTACATCGCCTGGCCTGGCAGCGGGCGGAGCTGGTCGACGCCTGGAGGCGAACCATTGCGTTGGTGGTCCAGCCGGGTGTGGAGTTTGATCATCACAGCGTAGAACACTACCAACCTCAACGGGCTCATGAACTGAGTCGTTTCATCGAACGGCAGCCGGGCATGGTCTACGAGGCGCATTCAACGGACTACCAGCCCCCGCAAGCTTACCGGCAACTGGTGGGTGACCATTTCGCCATCCTGAAAGTCGGCCCGGCGCTGACTTTTGCCCTGCGTGAGGCGCTGTTCGCCCTGGATCATATTGAACGTGAATGGCTGGGTGAGCATCAGTCGGCGCAGCTGTGCGCCACGCTGGAACAGGTGATGCGCGAGCAGCCGCAGCAGTGGAGTCGCTACTACCATGGCAATCCGCACCAGCAGTATCTCGACCGCCATTACAGCCTGAGCGACCGGGTGCGTTACTACTGGCCGCAGCCACAGGTTCAGCAGGCGGTAGAGCGGCTGATCGACAATCTGCGTCGCAATCCGGTGCCGCTGGCGCTGTTAAGCCAATATCTGCCCGATCAGGCCCGTGCGTTGAATGCCGGTGAGCTGAGCAACGATCCGCAGGACTGGGTGATGCACAAGGTGACGCAGGTGCTCGATGATTATCACGCCGCCTGTTACCCGGAGGTGCACTGACATGCCGAATATCCTGATGACCCGCATTGATAACCGACTGGTCCATGGCCAGGTCGGCGTTACCTGGACCAATACCCTGGGGGCCAATCTGGTGGTGGTGGCCAACGATGAAGCGGCGGCCGATCCGGTGCAGCAGAACCTGATGGACATGGTGGTGGCTGAGGGGGTACAGACGCGTTACTTCACGCTGCAGAAAACCATCGACGTGATCCACAAGGCGGCGGATCGCCAGAAGATCTTTTTGGTGTGCAAAACGCCGCAGGATGTTTTGCGGCTGGTACAGGGCGGGGTGCCTATCCGTTTCGTCAATGTCGGCAACATGCATTTCGCCGAGGGCAAGCGGCAGGTGCATAAAACGGTCTCGCTGGATGAGGGGGACGTGGCCGCCTTTCGCGAACTGGCGGCGCTGGGCGTCGAATGTGAGGTGCGCCGGGTGCCGGATGAAGCGGGTGAACCTGTCGGCAAACTGCTGTTTTGAGTTCGGGGGAAATCATGTTGACTGATGCGTTATTGATTGCACTGCTGGCCGGATTGGCGGGGGTCGACCTGTTCGACGGCCTGACCCACTTCCACCGTCCGGTAGTTTTGGGGCCGCTGGTCGGCCTGATCCTGGGGGATGTCTACACCGGCCTGCTGGTCGGTGGCACGCTGGAACTGGTGTGGATGGGCATGGTGCCGCTGGCGGGGGCTCAGCCGCCGAACGTGGTGATCGGCGGGGTGATTGGTACGGCATTCGCCATTCTGACCAAAGCCGATCCCAAGGTAGCGATTGGCGTTGCGGTGCCGTTTTCGATAGCGGTACAGGGCTGTATCACACTGTTGTTCACCCTGTTTTCACCGATGATGCATCGCTGCGATCGCATGGTGAAAGAACTGAACTGGCGCGGTATCGAACGGGTGAATTATCTCGGTATCAGCATCCTGTTCGCGTTCTACTTTGTGGTGGCGTTTCTGCCGATTTATTTCGGTGCCGATGCGGCCAGCGCCATGGTGCAAAAAGCCCCGGCCTGGCTGTTGGACGGTCTGGCGGTGGCGGGGGGCATGATGCCGGCGATTGGTTTCTCACTGCTGATGAAAGTGATGATGAAAAAAACTTATGTGGCTTATTTCATCCTCGGTTTTATTTCGGTCACCTTCCTGAAATTGCCGATCCTGGCCGTGGCGCTAGGCGCGTTGGCGATCGCCCTGATCGACTTCTTTAACAGTCAACGGGCCGCTGCCGACCCGCTCAAACAACCTGTCCCCCAAGAGGATGCTGAAGATGGCATTTAATGATTCCGACGATCTGCTGGCGCAAAAAGCGGAAAAACGTATGGCGCAGGCGCTGGCCACCAGTCAGGTGGATCAGGATGACTACCTCGATAGCCAGCCCGCCGAGGCTCTGACCCGCGGTGATATCAACCGCATGGCCTGGCGCTCGTTGCTGCTACAGGCGTCGTTCAACTATGAGCGTATGCAGGCCGGTGGCTGGCTGTATCAGTTGATCCCGGCGTTGCGCAAGATCCACCGCAATCCGCAGGATCTGTCCAACTCGATGAAAATGCACATGGAGTTTATCAATGTGCATCCGTTTGACGTCACCTTCCTTTCCGGGTTGGTGCTGGCGATGGAGCAAAACAAAGAGAAGATCTCCACCATTCGTGCGGTGAAAGTGGCGCTGATGGGGCCGTTGGGTGGGATTGGCGATGCGCTGTTCTGGCTGACGCTGCTGCCGATCTGCGCCGGGATTGGTGCCTCGCTGGCGCTGGAAGGCAGCCTGTTTGGGCCGATCGTCTTCCTGCTGCTGTTTAACGTATTTCACTTCGGGCTGCGCTTCGGGCTGGCTCACTACGGTTATCAGGCCGGTACCAGCGCGCTGGCGCTGTTGAAAACCCATACCCGGCGAATATCTCACGCCGCCTCGATTGTCGGCATGACGGTGATCGGTGCACTGGTGGCTTCTTATGTTCATCTTTCTACCCCGCTGGTGATGCATGCCGGCAAAGCCAGCGTGGCGCTACAGACTGATGTGCTGGACAAGTTGATGCCCAACCTGTTGCCGCTGTGCTTTACGCTGCTGATTTTCTTCCTGATGAAGCGCGGCTTCTCACCGGTGAAGCTGATTGGCGTGACGGTGGTGATTGGCGTGGTGGGCAAGTTTATCGGTTTATTGTGAGGAGCGGTTTATGCCAGGCATTGTAATTACCGGCCACGGCGGCTTCGCCAGTGGGCTGTTGCAGGCGGTTGAACAGGTGGTGGGGCCGCAGCCGGACTGCGTTGCGGTCAATTTTCCCGAACAGATGAGTACCGCCGAGTTAAAGGCTGCGTTGATCTCGGCGTTGGCCGAAGTGGCACAGCCGGACGGCGTGGTATTTCTCACCGATATGCTCGGCGGCTCACCGTTTCGCTGTGCCAGCGAACTGGCGGACGCGCACGGGGATTGTGAGGTGCTGACCGGGGTGAATATGCAGTTGGCGGCGGAAATGATGCTGGAAAGGGATGGCCTGAGCCTGGACGAATTCCGCGAAGTGGCATTGGCGTGCGGAAAGCGTGGGTTGACCAGCCTGTGGCACGAAAGACGCCGGGTAAAATGCGAGGATGTACAGACTGACGGCATTTGAGGCAAGCCGGGTGACGCTGCGATGAGCGTCACCCGGTTGATTAACCGGCGATAGGCAGGGGGCTTAGTGCCATACGGGCCGGCTGGTTCTCTTCTGCGCGGCTAAAGCGCCAGCAGCTCTGGTGGTATTTCGCTACGCTGTTGCGGTGCGCCACGCTGACCAATGTCACCTGCGGCAGCTCATCGACCAACAGGCAATACATCAGCTGCTCGGTTTCATCGTCCAGCGCGCTGGTGGCCTCGTCGAGGAACAAAATGTCCGGCCGGGTCAGAATGGCGCGGGCGAACGCCAGCCGCTGTTGTTCCCCCGGCGACAGACGGTGGCTCCAGTTGGCGCTGGTGTCCAGCCAGCGTTGCAGATGCTTCAGACGGCAATTTTCCAGCACTCTCAGCAGTTGTTCATCACTGTATTCGGCCGCGAGATGCGGATAACTGAGCGCCTCGCGCAACGTGCCGATGGGAATATAGCTGCGTTGTGGCAGGAATAGGGCGCTGCTGGCCGCGTCGCGGCCAATGCTGCCGGAGCCGTAGGGCCAGATCCCGGCGATAGCACGCAGCAACGTGGATTTACCGCAGCCCGAAGGGCCGACGACCAGCACTTTCTCACCGCGTTTCAGCGTCACCGACGTTGAACCCAGCAAACTTTGACCGTCCGGCAGTTGCAGACTGAGATGGTCGAGGATCAGCGGTTGGTCGTTCTCCGCTTGCAGTTGAATGCCACGTTGCTGATGGTGAACCTGATCCACGGCGGCGTTAAAACCGGCCAGACGGTTAACGCAGGCTTTCCAGGTTGCCAGATCGCTGAAGGCATCGATAAACCATGACAGCGCGCCCTGTACCTGACCAAAGGCGGAGGCGATCTGCATCATGCCGCCCATCTGGATAGCGCCGGAGAAGTAACGCGGTGCCGCCACCAACAGTGGGAAAACAATGGCGAACTGGCTGTAAAAGTTAGAGGCGATATTAAGCCGACGGGTGATGCGCATGATTGACCACCAGTTGGTACGGATGCTGTCAAAGCGGTCACCCAACTGTTGCGCCTCACGCGGTTCACCGTGATAAAGCGCGATGGCATCGTTGTTTTCCCTTATACGGATCAGTCCAAAACGGAAGTTTGCTTCATAGCGCTCCTGATTAAAGCCGAGCTGGACCAGCGGCTTGCCGACCCACCAAATCAGCAGCGAACCCAGCACCGCGTACAGCAGGGCGAACCACACCATATATCCGGGCAGGGTAATGGCATGCTGATGGATGACAAAAGTCATTGGCCCGCTGACGTGCCAGAGAATGGTGATAAAGGAAAACAGCGTCACCAGACTGGAAAGCAGCCCGAGCGACAGCGACAGCGTGTACTGGGTCAGTACATTGAGATCTTCGGCGATACGCTGGTCCGGGTTATCGACGATCTGTTGCTGCTCGGTATGGTAATAGGCCTGATGCGCCAGCCATTTACCCATAAATTTTTCCGTCATCCAGCGCCGCCAGCGCATCTGCAGGCCCTGCGTCAGGTAAATTTTGTATACCGCCAGCACGATGAAGATCAGCGCCAGATAGGTAAAGCGCCACAGCTGTGCCTTGAATACCGGATAGTTTTTGTTTTGCAGCGCATCGTAAAACACCTGGTTCCACTGGTTTATCAGCACGCTGATGTACACCAGCCCGAGCGACAGGGCGATGATGGCGATCAGCATCGACCAGGCCCGCAGTTTCTCTTCCGAAACCCAAAAGGGCTTAATCAGTTGCCAGACGGCATGTTTGGGGGTTGGGGTTGTGTTCATGGGCTCTCGTTAATTCTGTATTTTCCTCAGCATGGGCCGTGGACAAGTAACAAACAAATCTTGACTGTAAGCAGTTCTAACGCAGCTAACCGTTTGAAATATTGTGATTGCACCGTCAGGGGTGTTACCGGGCAAAATGGCGGTTATACTGGCGCCGAAATTGGGGTGTTTACTGCGGAAAGGAAAAGTAATGAAGGCGTTGGTTCCCTTGCTGTTGACCTGTGGTGCGTTTGCCAGCGCTCAGGTCAGGGCACATATTGATGAGCCGGATATTGATGCCGATTGCCACAAGGTGGCGAGCTATGCCGAGCTGGGGAAAAGTGCCTACCAGCGCGGTGATTACCCGCGCGCTGCCGATGTTTTCCGCGATCAGGCCGCCTGGAGCGAGTTCTGTGGTCTGGACAGTCAGGCGACCGCCACCGCTTACAACAACGTGGCGCTGGCGCTGATGCATGCCGGTGAACTGCTCAAGGCACGCGCCTATCTGGAACTGGCGCCGCAGGACAGTAAATCCCAACATAATTTAAAACTGCTGCAGCAACGCCTGGCGAAGCAACCGCCGTCGAAAGGACCGGGCGGCGTCTACTGGCAGTATGCCGGGCGCGGCGTATGGAGCGAAGTGGAGGTCAAGCCGCAGGACGGTCGTTGGCTGATCGATTATTCCGGTTATTACATGCCGCAGATGGGGTTGTATTACGGCCCGAATATGGGCGAATTCGCCGAGGTGTTGCCGATTGAACAGGGCAAGGCGCTGTACCGTCAGCGAGAGCCGGAGGACGCGATAACCTGTGATGTGGCGATACAATTCACGGCGGATGCGCTGCAAATGCATACCAAAGGCGACTGTGGTTTTGGTTTTAACGTACGGGCAGAAGGGCGCTTTGTGCGGGTTGAGTAAATAGCCCGGGCAGCCAACAGAGTGGATGCCCAGGCAGAGTAACCCGGTTTATGCCCAGGTAGCGGCACCGCTCAGCAACTCTTTCCAGGCTTCAACATTCCCCAGATAGTTGCCCGCCGGGATCTGGCGCAGATGGCCTTCACTGTCTTCCAGTGCGAAAGTCGGGAACCCTTGCCCCTGAACTTTGGCCAGCATCGCCCGGCTTTGCGCAATGTGTTGCGCCGTCGGAGCACCGGTATTAAAGCGCATCTCGGCGATGAACGGCGCCGAAGCCAGGCCCAGTTCTTTTGCCAGGGCTTCCAGCACCGGCGTATCGGCGATGCGTCGACCTTCCTGATAATGCGCTTCCTGAATGCGATGCAGCATATCCAGCCCGCGTCCCGCCAGCGCCTGCGCTGCCAGTATCGCGGTAATCGGCGGCTCTGAGTCCATAACTGCGCTGGTATCACGCAGCAAGCCATTGAAATAGGCTTCACCAAAGGTTTGTCCGGTTAACTCCGCAATACGTTTGTCGTGCGGGATAACATAATTACGCCATTCGTCCGTGATTTGGCGGCGGTTGTTGCCGGTCATCATGCCACCGGCATGCAGGGCGATGTTCAGCCCTGGAATGGTTTTGGCCGCCTTCACCAGCGGGGCTGCGCCATAACACCAGCCGCACAGCGGATCGAAAATGTAATGCAGAGTCGTGCCGGTCATAATTATTCCTCGTTATTCCCGCCCCCTTTCAAGGGCGGGTTGCAGTAACGCTTTGCTCAGTTTGTTTTGACGGGCTTATTGCGGCCACTTCATTTCGCCTTTCAGCACCTTGGCGCTCAGTTCCAGGCTGGATTCATCTTTCAGGTTCGGGTAATGCTTTTTCATTGCTGCCACCAGTGCAGCAGAATCCTTGGTTTTCGGCAGTTCAGCTTCCAGCGTGGTCAGGTAGTTCTGAGTAAAGGTCACGGATTTCAGCGTCTGGTCGGCACCCGGCAGGAAATGGCCAGGAACAACAACTTTAGGTTTCAATGCCTTGATGCCTTCCAGCGTTTGCTGCCAGTGTGCGCGGGATTCGACGGTCTGGTTATCGGCGATCCACGGATGGATATTGTCGCCCGCGACCGGAACACCGCCCACTACCGCTTTCAGCGCCGGGATCCACACGTAGGTGCGCTCCGGCGTTGGGCCGGTCAGGCCTTTCACTTCAACTTTCTGGCCGTCAACGGTGAAGCTGTCGCCCTGCAATGCCTGTGGAACCACGACCGCTTTCGGCGCGTTGTCTTTCAGAATTGGGCCCCAGTAGGCCACTTTGCCGTCTTTGGTGGCGTTGATTTCTTCGATGGTGCCCGGTGAGGCGATGATTTTCGCCTGTGGGAACGCGGCTTTAATCACGTCCAGACCAAAATAGAAATCCGGATCTGAATGGCTGATGTAGACGGTGGTCAACTTCTTGCCGGTCGCCTTGATCTTTTTCACCAGTTCTTCTGCGTCGTTGCGCTGGAACTGGGCGTCGATCAGTGCCACTTCGTGCTTGCCGCTGATGATTTCAGAAGACACCGGGAACACGCTTTTCTCACCTGGGTTGTACACTTCCATGGTCAGAGTGTCGGCGGCGGTGGCGTAGGCGCTAAAGGTGGTGATGCCGGCGAAGGCCAGGGTCAGTAATGATTTGTTAAACATGGGCAGAGGTCCTTGGGTAGCGATTAAATGTTGAGTAGATGTTAGGTTGCATAAAGCGATAGAAAAACCGGATAATGAGCAATTATTCATTGCGTAAATCGGACGAATCATGGATCGCATTACCGCCGCTGAGGTTTTTATCACCATCGTTGACCGTGGCAGCATGATTGCGGCGGCAGAAACGCTGGAAATGTCGCGCGCCATGGTGACGCGTTATCTGGCCCAGATGGAGCAATGGGCTGGGGCACGTTTGCTGCACCGGACTACCCGTAAGCTTAGTCTGACGGACGCCGGAGAGCGCACATTAGAGCGCTGCCGCCAGATGCTGGCGCTGGCGGGCGAGATTGATTTGGTCGAGGGGGAGCAGAGTGATGAACTGCGTGGCCTGCTGCGGATCACCTGCTCGCAGTCGCTGGGCCAGACGGCGCTGGTGGGGGCCGTTGCACAATACCTGAAGCGCCATCCGCAGGTGGCGGTGGATCTGCAAATGAATAATCGCACGGTGAATCTGGTCGAAGAGCGTATCGATTTGGCGCTGCGAATTACCAATGAGCTGGATCCCAATCTGATCGCCCGACCGCTGTCCTCCTGCGCCTCGGTGGTCTGTGCTGCTCCGGGCTATCTGGCGGCGCATGGCACACCGCGTCATCCGCAGGATCTGGCGCTGCACAACTGTCTGACTTACTCCTACTTCGGTAAAAGCCTGTGGCATTTTGACCACCAGGGGGTGAAGTCGGCCGTCGCGGTCAGCGGTAATCTGAGCGCCAACGAGTCGGTGGTATTGATGGCGGGCACGGTGCAGGGAGCGGGGATTTCCATGCAGCCATACTATTCGGCGGCACCGCTGCTGGCCAGCGGCGACCTGGTTGAGCTGATGCCGGATTATCGGCCTCAGTCGATGGGCATTTACGGCATTTATACTTCGCGGCGACAGATGCCGGCGACGCTGAGAACCATGTTGGACTTTTTGGTGGAGTGGTTTGCCACCGATGCAGACTGGCGAGCGACGTTGCGCTGATACCGTTAACACCTTGGTAATATTTGTACACATTTTTCATCATCAGCGCATTCAAGCGGTTAGCGAGTTTACCGGGGCATTTTGTGCGCTGTCGCGGCTCTGTCACTGGTTAACTGATGGGGCGACGTGTAGTTTTTGTAGCGTGAGAAGAGTGAATAAGACTTAATAATTATAGGGTTAAATAGATAACCCGGCTCTTTGAACATCCTCTCTGACCTTTCCACGGACAGCCTGCCAGGCTGGCCGATAATTTTGTGTTTTTTACCAGCCTCGCGCGCCTGACGCCGGGGCTTTGTTGATTGGGAGCGTTACGCATGCCTGTTTCTCTGCTCGCACTGGCATTAAGTGCATTTGCTATCGGCACCACCGAGTTCGTGATTATGGGGTTGCTGCCGGAGGTCGCGAGGGATCTGCAGGTCTCTATTCCTTCCGCCGGCTGGTTGATCAGCGGCTATGCCCTTGGCGTGGCTATCGGTGCACCGATCATGGCGTTGCTAACGGCCAAGCTGCCGCGCAAAAAGACGCTGTTACTGCTGATGGTGATTTTCATCTTCGGCAATATTATGTGTGCGCTGAGTTACAGCTACGATTTCCTGATGCTGGCGCGCATTATCACCGCCCTGTGCCACGGCGCGTTCTTCGGTATCGGCGCAGTAGTGGCGGCTAACCTGGTGGCGCCCAACCGTCGGGCTTCCGCCGTGGCGTTGATGTTCACCGGTCTGACATTGGCCAACGTGTTGGGGGTGCCGCTCGGCACTGCGCTGGGGCAAGCATTGGGCTGGCGCTCCACCTTCTGGGCGGTGACGGTGATCGGCGTGTTATCCCTGTTGGCGCTGTATAGCAAGCTGCCGACGGTCAAGGATGAACAGCCGACCGACCTGAAAAAAGAGCTGACGGCACTGCGTGGCGGCGGCATCTGGCTTTCGCTGCTGATGACCGTGGCCTTTGCCGCATCGATGTTCGCGCTGTTTACCTATATTGCTCCGTTGCTGACCGAAGTGACCGGGGTTTCCTCACATGGCGTGAGTTGGACGCTGCTGTTGATGGGGGTTGGCCTGACGCTGGGCAATATCCTTGGCGGCCGTCTGGCAGACTGGCGTTTGCCGCTGACTCTGACCTGTACTTTCCTGGTGATCGCCTGTTTCGCGGCGTTGTTCAGTTGGACCAGTCACTCAATGGTACCGGCGGAAATCACCCTGTTCCTGTGGGCCGCGGCGGCGTTTGCCGCGGTGCCTGCATTGCAGATCAACGTGGTGACCTACGGTAAAAAGGCACCGAATCTGGTGTCTACGCTAAATATTGCTGCGTTTAACGTCGGCAATGCCATTGGTGCCTGGGTTGGTGGCGTGGTGATTGCGCAAGGGTTGGGCCTGACCAGCGTGCCGCTGGCGGCCGCGGGGATCGCGCTGCTGGGACTGGTACTTTGTCTGGTAACCTTCAGCCGCGCCAAGCGTCCGGCTAGCGTGTAATTACCGCCGCCAGACGGGCGGGGAGTGTCTGCGCCTGCTGTTGCAAATGCTGAGTAAAGGCCGTGACCAGCGCCGACGATGGGCGGTGCAGCGGCCGGATCAGACTGACGGTAAAAGGCACTTCAACGCTGAATGGCCGCACGTGGACACCGCTGCCGGCGTAATCGAGCGCCGTCAGCGGGTTAACGATTGATACTCCTACTCCCGCTTTAACCATGGCGCAGACCGATGCAGCGCTATGGGTTTCCATCACCAGACGGCGGTTAACACCTTCCTCACTAAACAACGAATCCAGTAGTTGGCGATAGCTGTCGGTGTTCGACAGGCTGATAAAGTTTTGTCCGGCAAAGTCCTGCGGCGTCAATACCGTTTTCGCCAGCAGGGGATGCCCCGCCGGGAGCACGCACACCTCGTTCAGAGTCATCAGCGTCATGCGCTCGGTCCCCGCCGGGGTCAGGGTATTTTCTGTCAGTCCCAAATCGTGGCGCTGCGCCGACAGCCACTCCTCCAGCAGCGGTGATTCCTGCGGTATTACGCTGAAACTCACTTCCGGATAGCGATCGATAAAAGGTTTGCACACCGCGGGCAGCAGTGATTGCGAGAACACCGGCAGGCAGGCAATCGACAGCTGAGCCTGCTGAAACTGGCGGATACTGGCAGCGGCGGCGGTGATACGATCCAGACCGTAGTAGGAGCGCTGCACCTCTTCCAATAGCCGCAGGCCTTGCACCGTCGGGGATAACCGACCGCGTACCCGTTCGAACAATTGCAGCTGGATGAGCTTCTCAAAGCGCGCCAGCTCACGGCTGACGGTGGGCTGCGAGGTTTGCAGCAGCGCGGCGGCTTCGGTCAGGTTGCCGGTGGTCATCACCGCATAGAAGATTTCAATCTGGCGTAGCGTTATCGCGTGCATCGGCAGCTCTTTTAATCAGCAAAGTCATATCATAAATGAATAGACACTGGCTAAATAGATATTTTCCATCCAAGAAAGCGTGCGGCAATATTGGACGTATAAAGCAACTGAATCTTACTTGGAAATCTCAACATGCCACGCGCTCTGCACGACACCACTACCGCCCTTAATGCCGCTAACCTGTTGGCCTTGCCCGAGCGCTTTGGTTGCCCGGTATGGGCCTATGACGCCGCTATCATTAGCGAGCGCATCAACCAGCTGCGTCATTTTGATGTGATTCGTTTTGCCCAGAAGGCCTGCTCGAATATTCATATTCTGCGCCTGATGCGTGAGCAGGGCGTCAAGGTGGACTCGGTGTCGCTGGGGGAGATTGAGCGTGCGCTGCAGGCCGGTTTCCAGCCGGGTGGTGAGCCAAGTGAGATCGTGTTTACCGCCGATGTGCTGGATCACGCGACCCTGGCACGCGTCAGCGAATTGAAAATTCCGGTTAACGTCGGTTCGATCGACATGCTGGAGCAACTGGGCCAGGTTTCTGCTGAGCACCCGGTATGGCTGCGCATCAACCCTGGCTTTGGTCACGGCCACAGTCAGAAAACCAATACCGGCGGCGAAAACAGCAAGCACGGTATTTGGTATGCCGATTTACCGCAGGCGGTGGCGAAAATTCAACAGTACGGCCTGAAACTGATTGGCGTGCATATGCATATCGGTTCGGGCGTGGATTACCAGCATCTGGAGCGGGTGTGTGATGCCATGGTGCAGCAGGTGATCGATCTCGGTCAGGATATCAGCGCCATCTCTGCCGGTGGCGGCCTGTCTATCCCTTATCAGTACGGTGAAGAGGCGATTGATACCGAACACTATTTTGGCCTGTGGAACAGTGCCCGTGAGCGCATTGCCGCCCACCTGGGTCATCCGGTGAGTCTGGAGATTGAACCTGGGCGCTTCCTGATGGCGGAGGCTGGGGTGCTGGTGGCCGAGGTGCGCGCGGTGAAAGACATGGGCAGCCGCCACTTTGTGCTGGTGGACGCCGGTTTTAACGATTTGATGCGTCCGGCGATGTACGGCAGTTACCACCATATTTCTCTGCTGCCGGCCGATGGCCGCGATACCGCCAACCAGCCGCTGCGCGATACCGTGATTGCCGGGCCGTTGTGCGAATCCGGTGACGTCTTTACCCAACAGGCCGGTGGTGGCATTGAAACCCGCGAACTGCCGCCGGTACAGGTCGGTGATTATCTGGTGTTCCATGACACCGGTGCCTATGGCGCGTCAATGTCATCGAACTACAACAGCCGTCCGCTGCTGCCGGAGGTGCTGTTTGAGAACGGCGAAGCGCGCTTGATTCGCCGCCGCCAGACCATTGAAGAGTTGATTGCACTGGAATTGATCTGATGATTTGGGCGCAGTTCGGTGCTGCGCCGTTTTACAACGTCATTCGCCGATGCTGACCGTTGGGAAGCTGGACTTCCAGCGACAAGGTACCGCCCATGGCTTCAATATAACGTTTCAGCGATGAAAGCTTGATTTCGCTGCCGCGCTTTTCCAGATTGGCGACCGAAGGCTGGCTGATACCCAGCCGTTTCGCCAGTTCCACCTGAGAGACCGCCAGTTCTTCCCGCAGCATCGCCAGCCGCAGCTCAAAAATTTCCTTGTCCGCTTTTTGTCTCGCTGCCTCAACCACGGCAGGGTCAAGTTTATCGATCAGGTTTGCTAAAGGCTTGGCCATTTGCTTTATCTCTGGGTTGCCAAATAAAAACCAGTCGTCGAATCGTTCGACGGTCACGACCTGCCACATGCGACGCTCCAAATATAGCTTTTGTGCTATATAGTGTAAAGGCTATTGTGGCAATAATATGCAGCTAACCGGCGGGGAAAGAAAATCGAAGCGGAGGAAATGCGGCGCGGCGCGCAATCGGCGGCAGCGCCCAAACAAGTCAGTTGGCGTAGGGGCCGGGTACCACGGATTCCCGCAGCCGAAGTTCACCGGTGAAAGGAGTGAGTGGCTGTATATCCTCCCCTTTAATCAGGCGGAAAGCCTGGCTGATGGCGGCTTCGATCATCACGTCGATCGGCAGATAAACGGTAGACAGCGCCGGTTGCAAATAGGCGGCGCTGGGTTCGTCGTCAAAGCCGAACAGTGAGACATCCTGCGGCAGGCGTTTGCCCGCATCGTGCAATGCTTTCATTGCGCCGACCGCCATGTCGTCATTGCAGGCGAACAGGGCGCTAAAGCCGCTCCCCCTGCTCAGTAAACTACGCACAGCCTGATGGCCGCTCTGTACGCTGCTGTCACCATAGGCTACGCGGGCGTCGTCGAAGGCAATGGTGTGATGCTCAAGTGCCTGCCGATAACCGGCTAACCGAGCCTGGGCGGTAGGCGTGGCAATCGGCCCGGTAATGCAGGCTATCTCGCGGTGCCCTTGCTGAATCAAATAATCCACCGCATGGAAGGCGGCTTCCTGCTGTTCGAAGGACACACAGCGTGCGCGGGCTTGTGGCAGATCGCGGTTGATCACCATGATCGGCACCGGCAGGCTGTCCAACAGCTTCATCAGCGTGGGCTCGGACATAAAACGGGTATACAGGATGATGGCGTCACAGCGGCGATCGGCCAGCAGTTGCACCGCCTGTAGCTCGTCTTCCGGCGTGTCGTGACCGTCGGTGACAATCAGATGCTTGCCGCTGGCCTCGATCAGCTTGGCGGCTTTGCGCAGCAGGCGGCCGAAGTAGGGGCCATCGAAGTTGGAAACCACCAGCCCGATACTGTTGGAGCTTTTATTTGCCAGCGATTGGGCCAGGAAATTCGGGCGATAACCCAGATCGTCCATGGCTTTGAACACCGCGTCACGGGTGCTCTTTTTCACCTGGCCGGTGCCATTCAACACGCGTGAAACCGTGGCTTTAGATACCCCCGCGCGAATGGAAACATCCAACATGGTGATCATCAATGGCTTACCCCTTCAACATCCGCTGTGGCAAATAATGCTCAGTCTAGCATTGGGCTAGTTCTGCTCGTAAACGTTGTTGATGCTGGCTACCGAATGGCGGCGCACCAGCGTCGGGCTGAACATGTTGGTGATCTCCGGCAGCGGCTGGTTATTGGCCAGCGCCAGTGCCAGTTCGGCGGCCTGAGTCGCCATGGCCACCACCGGATAGCGGATGGTGGTCAGGCGGGGGCGCAGATAGCGAGAGATCAGTACGTCATCAAAGCCAATCAACGACATTTGGCTCGGCACATCCACGCTGTTGTCGCTCAGTACCGAGAGTGCGCCTGCGGCCATTGAATCGTTATAACAGGTCACTGCGGTGAAGTTTTTGCCGCGCCCGAGCAACTCGGTCATCGCTTGTTCACCGCCGATTTCGTCCGGCTCGCCGTAGGCAATCAGCCTTTCATCTACCGCGATGCCATGCTCCTGCAACGCATCGAGATAACCCTGCAGACGGTCTGCGGCGTCGGAAATTTGGTGGGTGGAGCAGACGATGGCAATACGCTGGTGCCCTTGTTGAATCAGATGGCGGGTCGCCAACCAGGCACCGTAACGGTCGTCCAGCGCCACACAGCGCGATTCAAAACCCGGCAGCGTGCGGTTAATCAGCACCATGCCCGGGATCTGCTGCATCCAGCCGCTCAACTCACGATCGGTCAGTTTTTTGGCATGGACTACCAGTGCGGCACAGCGGTGACGTACCAATTGTTCAATCGCCTGGCGTTCTTTTTCCGCCTCATGGTAACCGTTGCCAATCAGCAAGAAGTTGTGGGTCGCGTAGGCCACCTGCTCGACCGCTTTGACCATAGCGCCAAAAAAGGGATCGGAGACGTCCGAGACGATCAGTCCCAGCGTTTCGGTCGATTGCTGCGCCAGCGCGCGGGCGTTGGCGTTTGGGTGGTACTGCAGTTGTTCCATCGCGGCCAGCACGGCGGTGCGTGAGCTTTCGCTGGCCTTCGGGGAATGGTTTATTACGCGGGATACCGTGGCCACGGAAACACCCGCCAGCCTGGCAACATCCTTTATGGTAGCCATATCTGTCATACATCCTGGGTAATCGCTTACATTCCTCAGTCTTGCGGAAAAAACCCGGGGCTGCAAGCGCTGGCGATCGCAACTTGTGGCGGCTGTTGCAGATATGGGCGATTTATTCTGTGCTTAGACCTGGGTAGCTCAGTAATAGAGCCATTTGTGCTTTGGTGGCGCACGGCAGCTAATGTTACTTTTGTGCATCCAATTTTGTTTGAGAACCGCATGTCGATTAAACGTTACCCGCAACTCGCTCACTGGGGGGCGTATACCGCCGTGGTTGAAGACGGCCGGCTTATCCGCTGTGAGCCGTTCGCAGGCGATCCGGATCCTTCCCCGATGCTCGACTCCATCGTGCCGATGGCCTATTCCGACAAACGGATCCGCAAGCCGGCGGTACGCCGTTCCTGGCTGCAAAAGCGTGAGGGCAGCGATCGCACGCTGCGTGGCCGCGAGGATTTTGTTGAAGTCGACTGGGATCTGGCGCTCGACTTGGTGGCGGAAGAAAACCGCCGCGTGCGCGATCGCTACGGCCCCTCGGGCCTGTTTACCGGCTCCTATGGTTGGTCATCCGCCGGGCGTTTGCATCATGCGCGCTCGCTGGTGCGGCGTTTTTATTTCGGCGGTGGCGGCGGTGTTGATCAGTTAGGCAACTACAGTTGGGGTGCAGCGCAGTTTTTCCTGCCGTATGTGATCGGTACCTTCACCCCATTGACCGGGCGAGTCACCAGTTGGCCGAGCGTGGTTGAGCACTGTGAACTGTTTATCGCCTTCGGTGGGTTGGCGCTGAAAAATGCCCAGGTATCGTCTGGTGGTGCGGCGGAACACTCGCTCAAACCCTGGTTGCAAAAGCTGGTGCAGAAAGGCACCCCGGTGATCAACATCAGCCCGATGCGCGATGACTGCCCGGCATTTGTGAATGCTGAATGGATCCCGATCCGCCCGAATACCGATGTGGCGTTAATGCTGGCACTGGCGTATGAAATTCAGCGTCGGGGTGCGCAGGACGAAGCATTCCTTTATAGCCACTGTGCCGGTTATGACCAACTGGCGAGTTATCTGCGCGGCACCGATGACGGCGTGGCGAAAACGCCGGAGTGGGCCAGTGCGATCACTGGTATCCCGGCGGCGCGCATCGGCTTGCTGGCGCAACAGCTGATCGGCGTGCGCAGTTTTATCACCTGTTCCTATTCCGTCCAGCGAGCTCACCGTGGCGAACAGCCCTATTGGATGATGATTGCCCTGTCGGCGATGCTCGGCCAGGTCGGGCTGCCGGGCGGCGGCTTCTCGTTTGGCCACGGTTCCATGAATGGCGTTGGCAACCCGCGCGTGGATACGCCAGGGCCAATGATGCCGGTGGGCCCTAATCCTTGCGGGTTGGCGATCCCGGTGGCACGCATTTGTGACATGTTGCTGCAACCGGGCGAACCCTACCCGTTCCGTGGCGAGACGCTGCATTACCCGGATATCCATCTGGTGCACTGGGCCGGTGGTAACCCGTTCCATCATCACCAACAGTTAAACCGGCTGGTGGAAGGCTGGCAGAAGCCGGATACGGTGATTGTGCAGGATATCTGGTGGACACCGGCCGCTAAAATGGCGGATATCGTGCTGCCGGTAACCACCTCGCTGGAACGTAACGATATCGGTGGTTCATCGCGCGATCGCTACGTGTTGGCGATGCATCAGGCCATTGCACCGCAGCATCAGGCGCGAAATGATTTTGATATTTTTGCCGATCTGGCAGAGCGACTCGGTTACCGCGAACAGTTCACCGAAAACCGCGACGAACGGGCCTGGATCGAATCTATCTATCAGCAGTGTGGGCAGGCGCAGGCCGGTACCGGTGTGGAATGGCCCGAGTTCGAGGATTTTTGGCGTAAAGGCTATGTCGAGTTGCCGGCACCGGCGAAAGAATTCGTGTTCTTTGACGACTTCCGCGCCGATCCGCAGGCCAACCCGCTGCAAACCCCGAGCGGCAAGATTGAGCTGTTCAGCGAGAAAATTGCCGGTTATCGCTACACCGATTTTGCACCGCACCCGCAGTGGCAGCCGCCGGTCGAATGGCTGGGGGCGCCGCAGGCCAAAGAGTGGCCACTGCACCTGATTTCCGTCCAACCGAGTGACCGCCTGCACAGTCAGATGGACCCGGCCCCCCTGGCACAGGGCAATAAAACCGCCGGGCGCGAAACGTTGTATATGCACCCGCAGGACGCGACAAAACGCGCTATTACCGATGGCGCTGAGGTGTTGGTCAGCAATGCGCGTGGCAGTTGCCTGGCGGGCGTCTCTATTACCGACGGCGTCACTCCGGGTGTGGTCGTGATGGCCACCGGTGCCTGGTTTGATCCGGGCTTCGGCAGCCAGCGACTGCAGGTGGAACAGTCCGGCAATCCGAACGTATTAACCCTGGATATTGGTACCTCGCCGCTGACTCAGGGGCCGAATGCCATGAGCTGTCTGGTCGAGGTGAGCGTCCGATAGGTAATATACCCTATGAATTTCAAGTTGGCCGCTTTAGCGCGTCCATGCGCTCGCGGCATTTGTACATCCCTGTACAGCACAGCTAGGCGACCAACTCGCTCATCCCCAGGCGCTTACTTTAGTAAGTAACTGGGGTGAGCGAGTGCAGATAACAACGCTGCGGCTTGAAAGGCGACGGGTATAAACAGCTGGTTACACTTTGCGCCTCAATGTTGCGATTGCCTGCTGGCTGGCTTTTGTCGACACGGGGTAAATTGAACGTCCCAGAGGTATTGATTGGTGAGTTTCAGCAACTTGTTGTTGAACCCATATTAATTTGCACCAACCTACGCAGATGCGTAGGTTTTTTTTTGCCAAAAACCCAGCCACCCCGCCTGCACAAAATCCGATTTTGTATTTTCCTGTCCCAGGACTGTTTAAGTTTCATTGAGTTATTTCCGAAAAATGCGGGAAATTTACAGCTGGTTGCATTTAGAGCAAAACTCTTGCGATTGGTCGGTAGTTTCTTAATCGCTACCTCTCTAGAGTAGGTGATCCCAGAGGTATTGATTGGTGAGAAATCAGCATACTCTGTATGTTGAAGCCATTTTCAATTGCACCAACCTACGCGGATGCGTAGGTTTTTTTTTGCCTGCCATATAGTATTCTTTTCCCTACAACCATTTACGTTCATCTTGGCCAAGGGGAGAAGGGCATGATCTTTTCTATACTGCGGGTGCTGTTCCGCCTGCTGTACCGGGTACGTGTCGAGGGCGACGTCCGGCATTTCGACCAGCAAAAGCTGCTGATTACGCCCAATCATATCTCCTTCCTCGACGGCGTTTTGCTGGCGTTGTTTTTGCCGATCAAACCGGTATTTGCCGTCTACGCCAGCATTGGTGATCGCTGGTTTATGCGCTGGCTGCGGCCCTATATCGACTTCGTCTCACTCGATCCGACCAAACCCATGGCCATCAAGCAACTGGTGCGCACGGTGGAACAGGGCAGGCCGGTAGTGGTGTTTCCCGAAGGGCGCATTACCGTTACCGGTTCGCTGATGAAGGTTTATGACGGTGCCGCGTTTATCGCCGCCAAATCGGGGGCGACCCTGGTGCCGATACGGCTTGATGGCGCCGAGTTCAGCCCCTTTGGCCGTATGGCTGGGGTGTTCAAGATCCGCTGGTTCCCGCAGATCAGCATCCGTATTTTACCGCCGACCTCGTTGCCGATGCCGGTAGCGCCACGCGCCCGCGATCGCCGTGCGTTGGCCGGGGATCGGCTGCACCAAATCATGATGCAGGCGCGGATGGATACCCGTGAGCCGCAGACGCTGTTTCAGGCTCTGTTGGCGGCGCAGCACCGTTATGGCCGTAGCAAGCCGTGCATCGAGGATATTAACTTCAAGGAGGACAGTTACCGGACGCTGACCAAGAAAGCGCTGGGCGTCAGCCGCATTCTGCAACGCTTTACCGCCGAGGGCGAACATGTCGGCATGTTATTGCCGAACGCGACCATCACCGTAGCGGCTATTTTTGGCGCTTCACTGCGCAACCGCATTCCGGCGATGCTCAATTACACCGCCGGTTCCAAAGGCCTGAAAAGCGCCATGACCGCCGCCAGCCTCAAAACTGTCGTCACGTCGCGACAGTTTTTGGAAAAGGGCAAGCTGACCCATTTGCCTGAGCAGGTGCCGGAGGCCCACTGGGTGTACCTGGAGGATCTGAAAGATACGGTGACTTTGGCGGACAAGCTGTGGATCCTGCGTCATCTGTTGCAACCGGCACGGGCCATGCTGCCACAACAGCCTGGCGATGCGGCGTTGATCCTGTTCACTTCGGGTTCGGAGGGTAATCCGAAAGGCGTGGTGCATTCTCACGCCAGCCTGTTGGCCAACGTTGAACAGATCCGGACCATCGCTGATTTCACCCCGCGTGACCGCTTTATGTCATCGCTGCCGCTGTTCCATTCGTTCGGTTTGACGGTCGGGCTGCTGACCCCCCTGATGACCGGCAGCCGCATCTTCCTTTATCCCAGCCCACTACATTACCGTGTGGTTCCGGAGCTGGTGTACGATCGCAATTGCACCGTACTGTTCGGCACAGCTACCTTCCTCAATAACTATGCGCGTTTCGCTCACCCGTATGATTTTGCCCGTTTGCGTTATGTGGTTGCCGGTGCGGAAAAGCTGGCGGACAGCACCAAACAGATTTATCAGGACAAATACGGCATCCGTATTCTGGAAGGCTATGGGGTGACTGAATGCGCGCCGGTGGTGTCGATCAACGTGCCGCTGGCGGCCAAGGTGGGTACCGTCGGCCGTATTATGCCGAATATGGAGGCGCGGTTGATGAAGGTGCCGGGCATCGATAACGGCGGGCGTTTGCAGTTAAAGGGGCCTAACATCATGAAAGGTTATCTGCGGGTAGAACGTCCGGGCGAACTGGAGCCACCGGCGGCGGAAGATGAACACGGCAACCTGCAGCCGGGTTGGTACGATACCGGCGATATTGTCAGCCTGGACGAGCAGGGGTACTGCGTGATCCGCGGCCGGGTGAAGCGCTTTGCCAAACTGGCAGGGGAAATGGTCTCGTTGGAAAGCGTTGAGCTGCTGGCGCAGCATGTCGCGCCGGAAGCCCAGCATGCCGCCACGGTAAAAAGCGACAGCAGTAAAGGCGAGGCGTTGGTGCTGTTTACCACCGACGCCGGCATCACCCGTGAAGCCTTATTGAAGGTGGCGCGGGAATTGGGCAGCCCTGAGCTGATGGTGCCGCGTGATATCCGTATTTTGAAAACCTTACCGGTGCTGGGCAGCGGTAAGCCGGATTTTGTGACCCTGCGTAACATGGCTGAACAGCCGGAGACTCATTGATGAACCCGACGTCGCATACTGATTCACCCTTGCTTTCACGCAGCATGATCGCCGTCATTTGCGCCCAGTTTCTGTCCGCATTCGGTGATAATGCGCTGCTGTTCGCTACCCTGGCATTGATCAAGCAGCAGCTCTACCCCGACTGGAGCCAACCGATTCTGCAGATGGCGTTTGTTGCCACCTATATCATCCTCGCGCCCTTTGTCGGCCAGGTCGCCGACAGCTTCGCCAAGGGCCGGGTGATGATGGTGGCCAACGGCCTGAAGCTGGCCGGTGCGTTGGTTATCTGTTTCGGGCTTAATCCCTTCCTCGGCTATACCCTGGTCGGCGTGGGGGCAGCAGCCTATTCACCAGCCAAATACGGCATTCTGGGTGAGATCACCAGCGGTGAAAAGCTGGTCAAGGCCAACGGCCTGATGGAGGCTTCCACCATCGCCGCGATCCTGATCGGATCGGTAGCTGGCGGTGTACTGGCGGACTGGCACATTGTGGCGGCGCTGGCGGTGTGTGCGGTGGTCTACGCGGCGGCGGTGATAGCCAACTTGTATATTCCACGCTTACCTGCGGCACATCCTGCCGTTTCCTGGACGCCGCGAGCCATGACGCGGGCTTTCTTCAACGCCTGTGTGGTGCTGTGGCGCGACGGCCAGACGCGCTTTTCATTGATCGGTACCAGCCTGTTCTGGGGAGCCGGGGTCACGCTGCGCTTCCTGTTGGTGCTGTGGGTACCGGTGGCGCTCGGTATCGCCGACAACGCCACGCCGACGCTGCTCAATGCCATGGTGGCGGTCGGGATAGTGATAGGTGCTGGCGCCGCCGCGCGTTTCGTCACGCTGGAGACGGTGAAACGTTGTATGCCTGCCGGGATCCTGATCGGCGTGGCGGTGGCGATATTCGCGCTGCAAACCACTCTGTTTAACGCTTATGCGCTGCTGTTGATTATCGGCGTATTGGGCGGCTTTTTTGTGGTGCCGCTGAATGCGCTGTTGCAGGAACGGGGCAAAAATTCGGTGGGTGCGGGCAATGCGATCGCGGTGCAGAACCTGGGGGAAAACACCGCCATGTTGCTGATGCTCGGATTGTATTCGCTGGCCGTTAAAGTCAGCGTGCCGGTGGTCGGCGTGGGGATTGGCTTTGGTGTGGTGTTTGCGCTGGCGATTAGCGCGCTGTGGCTGTCGCAGCGGCGGGCAAAATAACGGATGGGGCGCTGATGAGGCGCCCCATCTTATTTATGGCGCAGGACGTGTTTTTATGGTGCCGGAATAGTAAAGCGGGTGTGGATCTCTTCCAGCCCCTGCAGCACGTCTTCATTCAATACCACATCGAAACTGTCGATGTTGGTTTTCAGCTGTTCCAGCGTGGTTGCCCCCAGCAGAGTGCTGGCAACGAACGGCTGCTGGCGCACAAACGCCAGTGCCATCTGCGACGGATCCAACCCGTGCTTTTTGGCTAACGCGACATACTCGGCAATCGCCAACTGCGTTTGTGGCGCAGAGTAGCGGTTAAAGCGCGTGAATAGCGTATTGCGCGCACCGGCCGGTTTGGCGCCGTTCAGATATTTGCCGCTCAGGGTGCCGAACGCCAGGCTGGAATAAGCCAACAGTTCGACCCCTTCGTGCTGGCTGATCTCCGCCAGGGCAATCTCAAAACTGCGGTTCAGCAGGCTATAGGGGTTTTGAATCGAAACGATGCGCGGCAACTCATGTTTTTCAGCCAGTTGCAGGTAACGCATCACGCCCCATGGTGTTTCGTTAGACACCCCGATATAGCGGATTTTACCGGCACGCACCTGCTCGGTCAGCGCTTCCAGCGTTTCCAGCAGGGTGACGGTGGCTTTATCGTCGGTGTATTGATAATTGAGCTGACCGAAGTAGTTGGTCGGGCGCTGTGGCCAGTGCAGTTGGTAGAGATCGAGATAATCGGTGTTGAGTCGTTTCAGGCTGGCATCCAGCGCGACACGAATATTTTTGCGATCCAGCGCCTGCTGTGGGCGGATGCTGCTGTCGGTGCCGCGCACCGGCCCGGCAATCTTGCTGGCCAGCACTATCTTCTCACGGTTGCCGCGTGCCTTGATCCAACTGCCGATGTATTGCTCGGTCAGCCCCTGGGTTTCAGGACGGGGCGGTACCGGGTACATCTCTGCGGTGTCGATCAGGTTGACGCCAGCGGCTAATGCATAGTCGAGTTGCGCATGGGCATCGGCTTCACTGTTCTGTTCGCCAAAGGTCATGGTGCCCAGTCCCAGCACGCTCACTTCTAAAGAACTGTGGGGAATACGGTGGTATTGCATTAACGGCCTTCCTTTCATGTTAGCGCTTACGGGCTGAACCGCCCGGTGAAACAGGAGCCAAAGGGCAGGCTGTGGCAAACAACCTGCAAGGTGGTGTACTGCCTTTGCCGACTATAACCAAGCCGAGAAGATGGGGAAAGAGGATTCAGTGCGGGGAAGGCTATCGTTCTTGTACTGCGCGATAGCCGACGGGGGATTAACGTTCGATAACCTGTGAAACCTGATCGCCGTTGATTTGGCGGCTGTTGCCTTTTTCATCTTTATAGCTGATCAGGCCGGTATCTTTATCAATCTCCGGCTTACCCTGAGTCAGGATCATATTGCCGTCTTTGGTTGCCATCACGTAATCGCTGGAACATCCCGCCAAACCGGCGGCGATGACCAACGCAGACACTGCCATTACCCACTTTTTCATCCTGCGGATCCTCAGTTATATATGCAAAAAAGAAGCTTCTTCTAAGACTAGCAAACTATAGATGCGCTGTGTTTCAGATAAGTCTTTATCTTGATAAGAGAAAGTGACGCTGAAGCAGGGCTGCGGAAAATAATAACGGGAGTGGCTGGCGCGCACTCCCGTGGGGAATTACTCAGAGACGGTTTTTTTCTTGCTGCGCATCAGGTTGAGTGCTTCGACCGACATTGAGAAGAACATCGCAAAGTAGATATAACCTTTCGGTACATGTACCTGGAAGCTTTCCAGCATCAGGGTGAAGCCCACCAGGATCAGGAACGCCAGCGCCAGCATTTTCACCGAAGGGTGGCGGTTAACGAACTCGCCAATAGGTCGGGCGGCAAACATCATGACGCCAACGGCAATCACTACCGCCGCCATCATGATAAACAGATGGTCGGACAGGCCTACCGCGGTAATCACCGAGTCCAGGCTGAAAATAATATCCAGCAGCATAATCTGCACGATGGCGCCAAAGAAGCCGTGCACCTTTGTGTTGTGCTCTTCTTCTGAGCCTTCGATGGTTTCATGGATCTCTTTACTGGCTTTCCAAATCAGGAACAGCCCACCCAGCAGCAGGATCAGATCGCGTGCCGAGATACTGTGGTCCATAACGCTAAACAGCGGGTGGGTCAGACGGATCACCCAGGCGATAGAGGCCAGCAGCCCCAGACGCATTAACATTGCGCCGGCCAGCCCGATGCGGCGAGCCTTGTTCTGCTGCGCTTTTGGCAGCTTGGACACCACTAGCGAAAGGAAAATGATGTTATCAATACCCAGAATGATCTCAAGAATGGTCAGCGTACCTAACGCTAACCAGGCATTGGGATCCATAATCCACTCAAACATTGTCGAGCCACACCCTAATAAAAAACAAAGGCTGAATTATACGCGTTTATTGATACAGCGACACTGTTAGCTAAACGCGGCCTAAACAAAAGTGATCAGATGAAGAAATGTCTTGCCAACAATGCGCCAGTAAAGCTTTTTTTCAGATAGAACCCGCGCGGCAATGTGAGGATCGGCTGACCCTGTTCGCCGATAGCTTCGGTCAGGGCCTTACTGTTGGCCGCTTTGGGACGCAGTTGCAGCACTTCACCATGGCGGGCGGTGATCCGCTCTACGTGGCCGAGCACGATCAAATCCATCAGTTCCTCCCAGTCGCGGCGCAGCATCTCTTCTTCTTCGGCGTTTGGGCTCCACAACAGCGGTGAGCCGATACGTCGCTGCGCCAACGGGATTTGTCGCTCGCCTTCTACCGGGATCCACAGCACCCGTGCCAGCTTATGGCGTACATGACTGCTGGCCCAGGTGACACCGCTGTTGCCGGTTAAGGGGGCTACGCAAACGAAGGTGGTTTCCAGTGGTTTGCCGGCGGCGTCTATCGGGATGGTTTTCAGCTCGATACCCAGCTCGGGGAAATCCTGCTCCGGTTTGCTGCCCGCCATGGCGCCAAGATACTGCTCCAGCAGCATGCCAACCCAGCCTTTATCACGTTTCAGATCCCTGGGGATAGCCAATCGCGCACCTTCGGCCAGTTCGCCCAGGTGACAGCCGGCAAGCCGCTGTGCCCTTTCAAACAGCTGTTGTTCGTTTTCTGGAGGAGGGGGCAAAGGAGATAAAAACGCCATAATACAAGCCTGTTAGATTTGGTTGAAAAACGTACTGTATTTGTCCACAGAGAACTTTGACCGGAAAGGACTGGGGAAAAGAATAATAGTAGCATGATTTTCCATGACTTTTTCTCTCTCCCCCGACAGAGGAAAAATTCCGGCTGACGCTTGTGCACCTGTAGCCACCGACAATAAACAGGATCTTACACCTATTTATCCACAGATTTATGGGATAACCCAAATTTTTACCGATCACTGGTTCGATTTACAGCCTTGACGCAGGCACTTTTTTGCGAAATTGTCCGTTTTGTGCGTAACTCATACGGATAATCTGTGGATAAAAACGACGTTGGTGGATCTTTCGCCAGGGTAAGATCCTAAACGGACATAGATCACATTTTTACTCTGTATAGGGCTGTTGATAATTACATATATATATGTTTTTAAATGATTAATGTGGTTTCTATATTTCCGGGGTTTTTAGGCTCACCAGAGTTTTACCGGCTTATCCCTTGAGTTCTTCACATACCTATCCACAGAAAAAGTGAATAAAACCCGGTGTAAATCCTTCCGCATGTTTATAACTTTGCCATTATCTGTGAGTTATCCCAATGTTATCCGGTTTGCAGCGCCGCAAAGCAGTGGTTTACCGCCTGTAGCTTGTGTGAAACAATCAGGGTATCTATGCGAATTTAAGCTTATCGAGGTAGTCCGGTGATCGATGATGATGGCTACCGCCCGAATGTTGGTATCGTAATCTGTAATCGTCAGGGGCAAGTCCTGTGGGCTCGCCGTTACGGTCAACACTCCTGGCAGTTTCCCCAAGGTGGGATTAACCCTGGTGAAACCGCAGAACAGGCAATGTACCGTGAGCTGTTCGAAGAAGTGGGGCTGAGTAAAAAGGATGTGCGTATCCTGGCCTCAACCCGCAACTGGTTGCGCTATAAATTGCCAAAACGTTTGGTGCGTTGGGACACAAAGCCGGTTTGTATCGGCCAAAAGCAGAAATGGTTTCTGTTGCAGTTAATGTGCAATGACGCTGATATCAATATGCAACGCAGCAGCACGCCGGAGTTTGACGGCTGGCGCTGGGTGAGTTTTTGGTATCCGGTGCGCCAGGTGGTGTCGTTCAAACGCGACGTTTACCGCCGGGTGATGAAAGAATTCGCCGTCACCGTGATGCCGATGCAGGAGCAGGCAGCACAGCGGCAGACCCCCGCTTATCGCCGGAAGAGAGGTTAAGTTAAGCCGACTATGCTCACGCGCTTGCGAGAAATTGTTGAGAAGGTGGCCGCGGCGGCCAGTCTGACAGATGCGCTGGATCTTTTGGTCAATGAAACCTGTCTGGCAATGGATACAGAAGTCTGTTCCATCTACCTGGCGGACAACGACCGCCGCTGCTATTACCTGATGGCGACACGCGGGTTAAAAAAACCGCGTGGGCGCGCTATCGCACTGGCATTTGATGAAGGTATTGTCGGATTGGTCGGACGCCGTGCAGAGCCGATTAACCTGGCAGACGCGCAGAGCCACCCCAGCTTCAAATACATTCCCCAGGTGAAAGAGGATCGTTTCCGATCCTTCCTCGGCGTGCCGATCATTCATCGCCGCCAGTTGCTGGGTGTCTTGGTGGTGCAGCAGCGTGAGCTGCGCCAGTTTGACGAAAGCGAAGAATCCTTCATGGTGACCCTGGCCACGCAAATGGCCGGGATCCTCTCGCAGTCACAGCTTAACGCCATTTTTGGTCAGTATCGTCAGACGCGCATTCGTGCACTGGCGGCATCGCCGGGCGTCGCGGTAGCTGAAGGCTGGCAGGACAGCAGCCAGCCGTCTCTCGATCAGGTTTACAAAGCCTCGACGCTTGATACCGCCAGCGAGCGCGAACGCCTGACTCAGGCACTTGAAGAAGCCGGCGCGGAATTCCGCCGTTTCAGCAAGCGCTTTGCCGCCAGCTCGCAAAAAGAGAGCGCGGCGATCTTCGATCTTTACTCTCACCTGCTCAACGACGCTCGCCTCAAACGCGAACTCTTTGCCGAGATTGATGCCGGTTCCGTGGCGGAATGGGCGGTTAAACAGGTGATCGAAGTCTTTGCCGCCCAGTTTGCCAGCCTGCAGGACACCTATATGCGTGAGCGCGCCAGCGATCTGCGCGCGCTCGGCCAGCGTCTGCTATTCCATCTCGATGACACCACCCAGGGCGCTACCCAGTGGCCGGCGCGTTTTGTGCTGGTTGCCGATGAACTGACCGCGACTCTGCTGGCTGAAATGCCGCAGGACAGGCTGGTCGGCGTGGTGGTGCGCGACGGTGCCGCCAACTCCCATGCAGCCATATTGGTGCGGGCGATGGGCGTACCGACGGTGATGGGCGCGGATATTCAGCCTGCGCTGCTCAGCCAGCGGCTGCTGATTGTCGACGGCTATCGCGGCGAGCTTTTGGTCGACCCTGAACCGGTGCTGGTGCAGGAATACCAACGGCTGATCAGCGAAGAGCTGGAATTAAGCAGGTTGGCGGAAGATGACGTTGAGCAACCGGCCCAGCTCAAAAGCGGCGAGCGAGTTCAGGTAATGCTTAATGCCGGCCTCAGCCCGGAACATGAAAAGCTGCTGGGCGGGCGGGTTGATGGCGTTGGTCTGTACCGTACCGAAATTCCTTTTATGCTACAGAGCGGCTTCCCTTCCGAAGAGGAGCAGGTCGCCCAGTATCAGGGCATGTTGCAGATGTACCCGAATAAGCCAGTGACGCTACGCACGCTGGATATCGGTGCCGATAAACAACTGCCCTATATGCCGATCAGCGAAGAAAACCCGTGCCTGGGCTGGCGTGGTATCCGCATTACCCTGGATCAACCGGAGATCTTCCTGATCCAGGTGCGAGCCATGCTGCGCGCCAATGCCGGTACCGGCAATCTGGGCATACTGCTGCCGATGATCACCAGCCTGGAGGAGATCGACGAGGCACGCAGGTTGATCGACCGCGCAGGGCGGGAAGTGGAAGAGGTACTGGGGTATGAAATCCCCAAACCCAAATTGGGCATCATGCTGGAAGTCCCTTCGATGATCTTCATGATCCCGCATCTGGCAGGGCGCGTTGAGTTTATTTCGGTGGGGACCAACGACCTGACCCAATACCTGCTGGCGGTAGATCGCAACAATACCCGGGTGGCTTCACTGTACGACAGCCTTCATCCTTCCATGTTGCAGGTGCTGAAGCTGATAGCCGTTCAGTCCAGGGCCGTCGGGCTGCAGGTCAGCCTGTGTGGTGAACTGGCCGGTGACCCTATGGGTGCTCTGCTGCTGGTGGGGATGGGCTACCGCAACCTGAGCATGAATGGCCGCAGCGTGGCGCGGATAAAATATCTGCTGCGACACATTGAGCTGTCCGACGCCGAAGTGCTGACCCAGCGGGTGCTTAACGCCCAAATGACCACCGAAGTGCGCCATCAGGTGGCGGCATTTATGGAACGTCGTGGTATGGGCGGTTTGATCCGCGGCGGCAAGTAAGGCCGCGGGCTGACTGATTTTTTTACAGAACTTTTCCCGGCGTGCCAGTCCGGAGGCGGTTAAGCTTATGCTATTATCCGCTTCCTCAACTGCGTTGAAAGCCACGGAAAAATAGTGTTCCCGCTGAGTTTCACCGCGTTTGGCACCTGCCGCCCCCGGATGGGGAAGAATAATAGACATGTTGTGGTGATAGATGACCAATAGCTATCTGGCGTTTCCTAAATTTGATCCGGTGATTTTCTCGATCGGCCCGGTTTCTCTGCATTGGTACGGTCTGATGTACCTGGTTGGCTTTGTTTTTGCCATGTGGCTGGCGGTACGCCGGGCTAACAAACCCGGCAGCGGCTGGACCAAGGATGAAGTAGAGAACCTGCTGTACGCCGGTTTCCTCGGTGTGTTCATCGGTGGGCGCGTGGGTTATGTGTTGTTCTACAACCTGCCGCTGTTCATGGAAAACCCGCTCTATCTGTTCAAAGTCTGGGATGGCGGCATGTCATTCCATGGCGGTTTGATGGGGGTGATCCTGGTGATGTTCTGGTTCGCTCGCCGCACCAAACGTACCTTCTTCCAGGTTTCTGATTTTATCGCCCCGCTGATCCCATTCGGCCTGGGCGCCGGTCGCCTGGGCAACTTTATCAACGGTGAACTCTGGGGCCGTGTGACTACCGATACCCCATGGGCGATGCTGTTCCCAAGCTCGCGTGCAGAAGACGTGGCGCTTGCCGCCGCCGATCCGAAACTGTTGCCTATCCTGAACCAATACGGCGTGTTGCCGCGTCACCCCTCCCAGCTGTATGAACTGCTGTTGGAAGGCGTGGTGCTGTTTATCATTCTGAACCTGTTTATCCGCAAGCCGCGGCCGATGGGCGCCGTCTCCGGCCTGTTCCTGATTGGCTATGGTGCATTCCGTATTATTGTCGAAGCTTTCCGCCAGCCGGATGCCCAGCTCGGCCTGTTCGACGGCGTAATCAGCATGGGGCAGATCCTGTCCGTCCCTATGGTGGTGGCCGGTATTATTATGATGATTTGGGCGTATCGTCGCCGCCCGCAGCAACAACTGTCGTGAGGAACAAATGAAACAGTATCTGGATTTGATGAACAAAGTGCTCGCCGAGGGCACCCCTAAAGCCGACCGTACCGGCACTGGCACCTTGTCGATATTCGGCCACCAGATGCGTTTCAATTTGCAGGAAGGGTTTCCGCTGGTCACCACCAAAAAGTGTCACCTGCGTTCGATCATCCATGAACTGCTGTGGTTCCTGAATGGCGATACCAACGTGGCTTATCTGCGGGAAAACAACGTCAGCATTTGGGACGAATGGGCCGACGAAAACGGCAGTCTTGGGCCGGTATATGGCAAACAGTGGCGTGCCTGGGGCACGGCGGACGGTCGTCAGATCGATCAATTGACCACCGTGCTGAACCAGTTGAAACAGGATCCGGATTCACGCCGTATCATTGTTTCAGCCTGGAACGTGGGGGAGTTGGATCAGATGGCGTTGGCACCGTGCCACGCGTTCTTCCAGTTCTACGTGGCGGATGGCAAATTGTCTTGCCAACTGTACCAGCGTTCCTGCGATGTGTTCCTCGGCCTGCCGTTCAACATTGCCAGCTATGCGCTGTTGGTACATATGATGGCGCAGCAATGTGACCTGGAAGTGGGTGATTTCGTCTGGACCGGCGGCGACACTCATCTGTACAGCAACCATATGGAACAAACCCGGCTGCAACTTACCCGTGAACCGCGTGCCTTGCCGAAGCTGGTGATTAAGCGCAAGCCGGCATCGCTGTTCGATTACCGTTTCGAAGACTTTGAAATCGAAGGTTACGATCCGCACCCAGCCATCAAGGCACCGGTTGCCATCTGATTTTTACCCGATGATTGATCCCCAAGGGCGCACTGGTTGCGCCCTTGTTTATTTCTGCCGATCCGCCCTGATTGTTTCTGCGTTCCGCTTCGCATTTTGTTGGTTTCTCCCGCCAGTTTCATAGAAAGGTTGCGCGGCGCGCTTCAGGCCGGATAACGCCGTCTTTATCCTGTTGTGCCCCTGGTTACACTGGCCGTCATGAACGACAAGATGAATTTCAACATTGATGGCCAGCGCGGGATGACGCTGATTGAGCTGCTGATGGTGATAACCCTGGCAGGCTTGCTGACCGGCTGGGGGGTTAGCCACTGGCGTCATTATCAACAGGCTTTGCGGCTGGAACATACCGCGCAGCAACTACTGGCCTTTCTCACCCGGTTACAGGCTGACGCCAACTGGCGCAACCGCACGGCACTGCTGGGGTTTAAAACCGGCGATCCCTGGTGTATCGGCAGTGGTGAAGCGCCAGTGGATTGTGCAGCGCTCGGCGATGATGTGTTCAGCCCCGGCTATCGGGACGTGCAACTGGCGGGTTTTACTCAAAAGGATATGGGATTTTATGGTCTGCGTAACAATGCGCAGGCCGGGCACATCTTGCTCAGCAATGGCGCAGGCCGCCTGCGGTTGGTGCTGTCTGCCAAGGGGCGGCTACGGCTATGCAGTGAAGGCGTGAGCATGAGAGGGATCGCGACATGCCAGCCCTAGAGCGTGGTTTTACCTTGCCGGAGGTGATGCTGGCGCTGACGTTTGGCAGCCTGATTGCGTTGGCGGCGGCTAAAACTTATCCGGTCTTGCGTCAGCACAGTGTCGATGTGGGTCGGCATTATCGGCTGGAATCGGTGCTGCGACAGTTAGCCTTTGGCATTGAGAAAGATCTGCGCCGCGCCGGTTTCTGTGCCGGTCAGTGCCAGGGGCAACCCTTGTTGATTAGCCGGGCGGACGGGGAGGCTGTGGGGAGTTGTGTGATAGTCGCCTATGACATCACCCGCAGTGGGCGCTGGGAAACCCTCGGTGCAGACGCCGGATACTTCGGTTACCGGCTACGGCAAGGCAGGCTGGAAGGGCAACGGGGAGTGAGACACTGCCGAGGCAGCGGTTGGGAACGTCTGCTGGATAACGACGAGGTGCGCATTGAAGCCTTCAGTGTCAAGGTGAAGGCGGGCGACAGCGGTAAACGCTGGGCTACCTTGACCTTGAGTGGCCGTTCAAAAGCGGACCGCGGCATAAAACGCAGCCTGCAGTGGGCGGTTAATATGGCCTCGCTGCCATGAACGCTGGTGGGCAGCGGGGAGGCAGCACCCTGGCGGCGGTGATGATGCTGTTGGTGATGGGGTTGATGCTGTTGAATGCCCAGCACCGCCAACTGGACAGCGCTTTGCTGCTGGCTGCAGACGAGAAGCGCTATCTGCAGGCTTATAATCAGGCCGCTTCGGCGCTCAGTTGGGGTATTGCGCAGCCCTGGACGCGCGGCAGACTTGTCGCCAACGACTGGTGGTGCCAGCAAACCGGCGCTCTGCGGGCCTGTGCAAAATTATCTGCTCAGGCTGGCATGGTGCTGGTTCGTGGTGACGCGCAGTTGAGCCACGGGGAACCGCTGCGGTTATATCAGCGAACCCAACCTGATGGTTCAGGGGGCGACATTGCTCTGAGAGCGGAAACCGGCGGCTGGCTGGATTTTTGCCCTGAAAAAAAGCAGGCTGACTGTGCGGAGTAGCCAGCGGGGCTTCAGCCTGCCGGAAGTGCTGATTGCCGCCTTGCTGTTCGCGGTGTCGCTGCTGGGATTGTTACAGTATCATCAGGTGCTGTTGCAGTCGTTCCAGCGTCAGTGGCAGTATCGACAGGCCTGGTCGTTGGCGCATCAGCAATTGGAAGTTTTCGCCGCTACCGGGCGGGTGGACGTCGGGCTACCGCTACCGGCCCCCGGATGGCAGCGTCAGACCGGGTTAAGCACCCCGCAAGCCGCCTGCCAACGGCTGACGGTAAGAATACAAACGCCCCAACGGCAGTGGGCGGAACTCAGTCGTTGGTACTGCATGCGTCAGTGAACCGGCAGATATTTTGTTTTAAGGGAGCTCCCAATGTTTAGGGTTTATCATTCCAATCAGTTGGATTTGCTGAAAACGTTAACCAGCGCGTTGATAGACAGAGAGCCATTGGCCGATCCTTTTCAACAGGAAGTGGTGCTGGTGCAGAGCCCCGGTATGGCGCAGTGGCTACAGATGCAGCTGGCGGAACAGTTTGGCATTGCTGCCAACATCGCTTTCCCGCTGCCGGCCACCTTCATCTGGGACATGTTTACCCGGGTGTTACCGGGGATCCCAAAAGAGAGCGCCTTCAGCAAAGACGCCATGACCTGGAAACTGATGTGGCTGCTGCCCGATCTGCTCACTCAGCCTGAATTCGCCCCGCTGCAGCATTACCTCACCGACGACGGCGACAAGCGGAAGATCCACCAGCTTGCCGGCCGGGTTGCTGACCTGTTTGACCAATATCTGGTGTATCGCCCGCAATGGCTGGAAAGCTGGCAGAAAGGCGAACGCATTGACGGGCTGGCGGAAGCGCAGCAGTGGCAGGCGCCGCTATGGGCGCGGTTGGTCGAGTACACCCAGGAACTGGGGCAACCGGAATGGCACCGCGCCAACCTGTATCGGCGCTTTATCAGCGCATTGGAACAAGCGGAACAGCCGCCGGAAGGATTGCCGCCGCGAGTATTTATCTGCGGCATCTCGGCCTTGCCGCCGGTATATCTGGAAGCGCTGCAGGCGCTGGGCAAGCATATCGATATACATCTGATGTTCACCAACCCCTGCCGCTACTATTGGGGGGACATTCAGAGCCAGTCCTTCCTGGCGAAATTACAGAGCCGCAAAAGACAGCACTATCGCGATAAAACGGAACATTCGTTATTCAGGGATCCGGATAACGCCTCGGCATTGTTTAACGACGCCGGCGAGCAAGACCTGCCAAACCCGCTGTTGGCCTCATGGGGCAAGCTGGGGCGCGACCACCACTTTTTGCTTTCGCAGATTGAATCCTCGCAAGAGGTTTTTGCCTTTGTGGATATCCCTGCGGACAATCTGTTGCATGGCATTCAGCACGATATGCTGGAGCTGAAGAACAGCGCGGTGATCGGCACCACCCCGGAAACGCTGGAGAGCAGCGACACCAAGCGTCGACTGGATCCGGCCGACAGGTCTATCAGCCTGCACGCCTGCCACAGCCCGCAGCGTGAGGTGGAAGTGCTGCATGACCAACTGTTGAGCATGCTGGCGGACGATCCTGAGCTGACGCCGCGGGACATCATCGTGATGGTGGCGGATATCGACAGCTACACCCCTTATATTCAGGCGGTATTCGGTAACGCCTCGCCTGAACGCTATCTGCCGTTTGCCATTTCTGACCGAAAAGCCAGCCAGGCGCACCCGGCGCTCCAGGCGTTTATCTCGTTATTGGATCTGCCGCAGAGCCGCTTTACCTCAGAACAGGTACTGGCTTTGCTGGAGGTGCCGGCACTGGCAGCGCGTTTCTCCATTCGGGAGGAAGGCTTACGCCTGCTGCGCCACTGGGTTGGTGAGTCTGGCGTGCGCTGGGGGCTGGATGACGACAACGTGCGTGAATTGGATCTACCGGCGACCGGCCAGCATACCTGGCAATTTGGCATTACGCGCATGCTGCTGGGCTACGCGATGGACAGCAATGCCGGTGATTGGCAGGGCGTTTTACCCTATGACGAGTCGAGCGGGCTGGTAGCCGAACTGGCCGGGCAACTGGCGGAGCTGCTGGCGGCGCTGAGTCGTTGGCGGCAACGACTGGGGCAGGCGCGCTGTTTGCCGGAGTGGCAGCCACTGTGTCGCCAACTGCTTGAGACCTTCTTTGAGCAGGACGGCGAAACGGAAGTGGTGTTGGCACTGATCGAGCGGGAGTGGAACAAACTGTTCGAGTTCGGGCTGGCGGCGCGCTACCCCGATGAGGTCCCGCTGTCTATCCTGCGGGATGAGTTGGCTGCACGCCTCGATCAGGAACGCATCAGCCAGCGTTTCCTGGCCGGGCAAATCAACTTCTGTACGCTGATGCCGATGCGTTCTATCCCCTTCAAAGTGGTTTGCCTGCTGGGCATGAACGACGGGGTTTATCCGCGCACTCTACCGCCGCTAGGCTTTGATCTGATGGCGCAACAGGTCAAACGCGGCGACCGCAGCCGCCGGGATGATGACCGTTACCTGTTCCTGGAGGCGATTCTGTCGGCGCAACAACGGTTGTACATCAGCTTTATTGGCCGCTCCATTCAGGATAACAGCGAGCGTTATCCCTCGGTGTTGGTGACCGAACTGCTGGAGTATCTGGAGCAAAGTTATTGTCTGCCGGGCGATGAACATCTGGACGCTGATGGCAGCGCACGGCGCGTGGGTGAATATTTGCTTAACTGGCATTCACGCATGCCGTTTGCCGCCGAGAACTTTCAGCCCGACACCGAGGATCAAAGCTATGCGGCAGAATGGTTGCCTGCCGCCGATCGGCGCGGTGCGGCGCATCCGCCGTTTAATCAGCCCCTGTTGCCGGATGAGAAAACTCAGATCTCGCTGGACGATTTATTGCGCTTCTACCGCCACCCGATCCGCGCCTTCTTCCAACTGCGGCTGGGCGTCAGTTTCATCCTGGAAGAAACCGAACTGCCAGATGAAGAACCCTTCACCCTGGATAACCTCAGCCGTTATCAGTTCAACAGCCAACTGCTGAACACCCTGATTGAAGGGGAAGACGCCAACCGTCTGTTTCAGCGGGTACGTGCCGCCGGCGGGTTGCCATTTGGCCCCTTCGGTGAAATTTACTGGCAGAAACAGCAAGAAGAGATGACCGAGCTGGCCGAACAGGTCCGCGCCGAACGTAGCGAAGGACACAGCCTGGAACTGGATATCGACATTGCCGGTGTGCGCATCAGCGGCTGGCTACATCAGGTACAAGGCGATGGGCTGCTGCGCTGGCGGCCATCAACCTTATCGGCCGTCGACGGCATATTGCTGTGGCTGGAACATCTGGTGTACTGCTGCGTCGGGGGCAGCGGCGAAAGTCGCATTTACGGGCGCAAAGGGGCTGTCTGGCGGTTTGCCGCATTAAGCGTGGAAGAGGCCCGCGAGCAATTGGCTGAACTGGTGGCGGGTTATCAGCGCGGCCTGTGTCAGCCGTTACTGTTGCTGAACAAAAGCGGCTGGGCGTGGCTGAGCCAGTGCTATCAGGCGGAGACGCAGCAGATTGACTGGGATGAAGAGGTACAAATCAAGGCCAAGGCCAAGCTATTGCAAATCTGGCAGGGCGATCAACGTATTCCGGGCGAAGGCGAGGATCCCTATGTACAGCGGGTATTCCGCCAACTGGATAATATTTATTTAGCGCAAATTCTGGCCGAAACAGAGCGTTATCTGTTGCCGGTGGCACGGCATAACCTTGGGTAACAATCCCCCGGTGGTACTGATTGTCGTGAGGTGGTAAAAATAATCAGGGTTATATTCAACTATCGGGGTTAGCTCCGGTCTTACATAACGTACAGGCATATAGCTTTTGTTGTTTTGATGTACGCCGTCAACGTCAGGGATGTGACGCGACGGCGTCTGAATAGGGGTTCATTTTGGATATGCGCAGACAGTTGGCCCGCATCACCGGGTTAGTATTAGTGGTTATGTTTTGGGCGCCGTTGAGCTGGGCCGCACAGGGATGGCAACCGCTGGCGGAGAAGATCAATAAAAGCGATCACGATCCGCGCCAGTACCAGGCTATCAAGCTGACTAACGGCATGACCGTGCTGTTGGTTTCCGATGCTCAGGCACCAAAATCACTGGCGGCGCTGGCACTGCCGGTAGGCTCACTGGAAGATCCGAACAGTCAGCTTGGGTTAGCGCACTACCTGGAGCACATGGTGCTGATGGGATCCAAGCGCTATCCGCAACCGGAAAACCTGTCGGAGTTCCTGAAGAAGCACGGGGGCAGCCATAACGCCAGCACCGCGTCTTACCGCACTGCGTTCTATCTGGAAGTGGAAAACGATGCGCTGGCCCCGGCGGTAGACCGCATGGCGGACGCCATCGCCGAGCCGCTGCTGGATCCGGGCAATGCCGATCGTGAACGTAATGCGGTCAACGCCGAACTGACAATGGCACGTTCACGCGACGGTATGCGCATGGCGCAGGTCGGGGCGGAAACGCTGAACCCGGCTCACCCGAGCGCGCGTTTCTCTGGCGGCAACCTCGATACCTTAAAAGACAAGCCGGGCAGCAAGCTGCACGATGAACTGACGGCATTCTACCAACGTTATTATTCTGCCAATCTGATGATGGGGGTGCTGTACAGCAACCAGCCATTGCCGGAACTGGCTGAACTGGCGGCCAAAACCTTTGGCAAGGTTCCTAACCGAGATGCCAGCGTACCGCCGATAGAAGTCCCGTCGGTCACCCCTGAACAGCAGGGTATCATTATTCATTATGTGCCGGCCCAGCCGCGCAAACAGTTGAAAGTAGAATTCCGTATTGGCAACAACAGCGCTGAATTCCGCAGCAAGACCGATACCTACATCAGTTATCTTATTGGCAACCGCAGCCAAAATACCCTGTCTGACTGGCTGCAAAAACAGGGGTTGGCGGATGCCATCAATGCCGGGGCCGATCCTATGGTCGATCGCAACGGCGGTGTATTCTCGATCAGCGTCTCGCTGACCGATAAAGGCCTGGCCAAGCGTGACGAAGTGGTTGCGGCCATCTTCAACTACCTGAAAATGTTGCGCAGCGAAGGCATCAAGCAAAGCTATTTTGATGAGATTTCCCACGTACTGAATCTGGATTTCCGCTATCCGTCGATCACCCGTGATATGGACTACATCGAATGGCTGGTAGATACCATGCTGCGGGTGCCGGTCGAACATACGCTGGATGCGCCTTATCTGGCCGACCGTTATGACGCCAAGGCCATTGCCGAGCGTCTGGACGCCATGACGCCACAAAATGCACGTATCTGGTTCGTCAGCCCGAATGAGCCGCACAACAAGATGGCCTATTTCGTCAATGCGCCGTATCAGGTCGATAAAATCACCCCGCAGCGTTTTGAACAGTGGCAACAACTGGGTAAAGGGATCAGCCTGTCTTTGCCTGCGCTGAATCCGTATATTCCGGATGATTTCAGCCTGACCAAACCTTCGCACGAGTTTAAAAAACCGGAGATGGTGGTCGATCAACCGGGCCTGCGTGTGCTGTATATGCCGAGCCGTTACTTTGCCGACGAGCCGAAGGCTGACGTCACGGTGGCATTCCGCAATGCAAAAACCATGGACTCTGCGCGCAATCAGGTGTTGTTCTCTTTGACTGACTATCTGGCCGGGATTTCACTGGATCAACTGAGCTATCAGGCTTCGGTTGGCGGGCTGAGTTTCTCAACCTCGCCGAACAACGGTCTGGAGTTCAACGCCAACGGCTTTACCCAGCGTCTGCCACAATTGCTGACCTCGCTGATCGAGGGCTACTCCAGCTTTACGCCAACCGAAGATCAACTGACGCAGGCCAAATCCTGGTATCTGGAACAGTTGGATTCTGCCGAGAAGGGCAAGGCGTTTGAACTGGCTATCCAGCCGGTGCAGATGGTTTCCCGTGTGCCTTACTCCGAACGCAGCGAGCGCCGTGAGGTGCTGAAAACCCTGACGCTGAAAGACGTGCTGGCCTACCGTGACAGCCTGCTGGCCGATGCGACACCGGAGTTGTTGGTGGTGGGCAATATGAGCAAGCAGCAGGTGGATACTCTGGCTTCCACGCTGAAACACCGTTTGGGTTGTACTGGTATTGAATGGTGGCACGGCGAAGACGTTGAAGTGACTAAAAGCCAGTTGGCCAATCTGCAGCGGGCTGGCAGCAGCACCGATTCGGCGCTGGCGGCGGTGTATGTGCCGACCGGCTACGACGAAGTGACCGGCATGGCTTACAGCTCACTGTTGGGTCAAATTATCCAGCCATGGTTCTACAGCCAATTGCGCACCCAGGAACAGCTGGGCTACGCGGTGTTTGCTTTCCCGATGTCCGTGGGCCGTCAGTGGGGCATTGGCTTCCTGCTGCAAAGCAACAGCAAGCAACCGGCGTATCTGTATCAGCGCTATCAGGATTTCTACCCGAAAACCGAGAAACGCCTGCGAGAGATGAAAGAAGCGGACTTCGAGCAGTATAAGCAGGCGATGATCAACGAACTGAAGCAGCGTCCGCAAACCCTGAGCGAAGAGGCCGGCCGTTTCTCCAATGACTTCGACCGTGGCAACTTCGCATTTGATACTCGTCATAAGCTGATTGAGCAAATCAAGCAGTTGACGCCGACCAAACTGGCGGATTATTTCCACCAGGCAGTGATTAAGCCGCAGGGGCTGGCGGTGCTGTCGCAGGTGAGTGGCAGTGGGCAAGAGAAAGCGGATTACGCCGTGCAGCCGAACTGGGTAACTTATCCCAACGCCTCTGCGCTGCAGAAAACCCTGCCGCGTAAGGTGGCGACGCCATGACAGAGACCACCCCGCAGCGACTTGATCCGCTAACGTTGCCGCTGTTTGGCGAGCGGTTGATAGAAGCGTCGGCGGGGACCGGTAAAACCTTTACCATCGGTGCGTTGTATCTGCGCCTGCTGCTTGGCCTGGGCCAGGCGGCGGCCTTTCCCCGGCCGCTGACGGTAGAGGAGATCCTGGTGGTGACCTTTACCGAGGCCGCAACCGAGGAGCTGCGTGGACGTATCCGCAGCAATATCCATGGCTTACGCATTGCTTGCGTACGTGGCAGCAGTAAAGATCCGTTATTTAACGCGTTAATGGCGGAAATTGACGATCTGCCGGATGCTGCCGCGCAACTGCTGGCCGCCGAACGGCAGATGGACGAAGCGGCAATCTACACCATCCACGGTTTTTGCCAGCGTATGCTGACCCACAACGCCTTCGAGTCCGGCATTCTGTTTGAGCAAACGCTGGTGCAGGATGAACTGCCGCTGCGCCGTCAGGCCTGTGCGGACTTTTGGCGTCGCCATTGTTATCCGTTGCCGATCGGTGTTGCCCGGGCGGTGAGTCAGGAGTGGAGCGGCCCGGAAGCGCTGCTGGCCGATCTTTCCGGCTATCTGCATGGCGAAGCGCCCATGCTGCGTCGGCCGCCGAAGGATGAAGAAACGGTGCTGATGCGCCATGAGCAGATCGTGGCGCGTATTGACGCCATTAAAGCGCAGTGGCTGGCGGCAGCGGGCGAACTGGAAGCGTTGATCAGCCAGTCTGGCGTTGATAAGCGCAGTTACAGCAGCAAACACCTGCCTAACTGGCTGCACAAAGTCGGTGAATGGGTCGTGCTGGAAACCCAGGACTATCAGCTGCCGAAAGAGCTGGATAAATTCCGTCAGTCGGTGCTGCTGGAGAAAACCAAAAAAGGTGAACCGCCGCGCCATGCATTGTTTGTGGCGATCGACGAATTGTTCGATGAACCGTTGACACTGCGTGATTTGATCATGGCGCGGGCGCTGAGCGAGATACGTTTGTCCATTCAGCAGGAGAAACGTCAGCGGGCTGAGCTGGGGTTTGACGACCTGTTAAGTCGGCTGGACAGTGCATTGCAGAGTGACGGTGGTGAGCGTTTGGCACAGGCTATTCGCCAGCGTTACCCGGTGGCGATGATCGATGAGTTCCAGGATACCGATCCGCAGCAATACCGCATCTTCCAAAAACTCTATGTTGGCCGGCCGGAATGTGGCCTGCTGTTGATCGGCGACCCGAAGCAGGCGATTTACGCTTTCCGCGGTGCCGATATCTTTACCTACATGCGCGCCCGTTCAGAGGTAAGCGCCCACTACACGCTTGAAACCAACTGGCGCTCCTCACCGGCGATGGTGAACAGCGTTAACCATCTGTTTGCGCAGGTGGAAAAACCTTTCCTGTTCGGCCAAATTCCCTTTATTGAGGTGGCCGCCGCCGAGAAAAATCGGGGGCTGGCGTTTGAGCTGCAAAACCAGCCGCAGCCGGCGATGCAGTTCTGGCTGCAACAGGGGGAAGGTATCGGCGTTAGTGAGTACCAACAATTGATGGCACGCCTGTGCGCCACGCAAATCCGCGACTGGCTCAGCGCCGGGCAAAACCAACAGGCCTGGCTGGTGGACGGCGAAAAACGACGGCCGGTTGAAGCGTCAGACATCACCGTGCTGGTGCGCAGCCGCAATGAGGCGGCATTAGTGCGTGATGCCCTGAGTGCGCTGGCTATCCCTTCGGTTTATTTGTCCAACCGCGACAGCGTATTCGATACGCCGGAAGCCAAGGATTTGTTGTGGCTGCTGCAGGCGGTGCTGGCACCGGAGCAGGAACGTACGCTGCGCAGTGCCATGGCAACCGGGCTGATGGGGCTGGACGCACCGACGCTGGACGGATTGAACCAGGATGAGCGTGCCTGGGATGCCCTGGTCAATGAGTTCGACAAATATCGCACGCTGTGGCTGCGCCGCGGCGTGTTGCCGATGCTGCGTGAGGTGATGAATCAGCGCCATCTGGCAGAAAACCTGTTGGCCAGCCTTGGCGGTGAACGCCGGTTGACCGACGTGATGCATCTGGGCGAGCTATTGCAGGAAGCCTCAGCACAGCTCGACAGCGAGCATGCACTGGTGCGTTGGCTGGCGCAGCAGATTGCTCAGCCCAATCGGCAGTCCGACAACCAGCAGCTACGGCTGGAAAGTGACCGCCATTTGGTGCAGGTGATCACCATCCATAAATCCAAAGGGCTGGAGTTCGATCTGGTATGGCTGCCGTTCGTCGGTAATTTCCGCCAGCAGCAGCAGGTGTTGTATCACGATCGCCACAGCTTCCAGGCCCTGCTTGACCTCAACGCCGATGAGCAAAGTATCGAGTGGGCGGAGGAGGAGCGGCTGGCGGAAGACCTGCGCCTGTTGTATGTCGCGCTGACCCGTTCGGTCTACCACTGCAGTATCGGTATTGCGCCGTTGATTCAGGGCACCCGCAAGAAACAGGGTGATAGCGATTTACACCGCAGCGCGCTGGGCTATCTGGTGCAGGCCGGTCAGGCCGGCGATGCGGCTTATCTGCAGCAATGTCTGCAACAGTTGGCCGTCGATGGCGTTGCGCTGTCGCTGGTCGAAACTCTGGACGAGCAGCCCTGGCAGCCGCAAACGCCAGACTTGACCGAACTGGCGGCGAAACACTTCTCGCGCCAGGTGCAGGATTTCTGGCGGGTGACCAGCTATACCGGGCTGCAACAGCACGGCACGAGCCTGATGCAGGATTTGTTGCCGCGGCTGGATGTTGATGCCGCCGGCGAGCAGGCACAGGACAGTGAGCCAGCGCTCACACCGCATACCTTTCCTCGTGGTGCCGGGCCGGGGACCTTCCTGCACAGCCTGTTTGAAACGCTCGATTTTACCCAACCGCTCGATGAGGGTTGGTTGCTGGAGCAGTTGCAACAACAAGGATTTGCCGAACACTGGCAACCGATACTGCTGGCGTGGATGCAGGTGCTGTTGAACACCCCGCTTAATGATACCGGCGTCGTTTTGTCGGCGCTGGCCCCGCAGCATAAGCAGGCCGAGCTGCAGTTTTATCTGCCGATCGAGCAGCTGTTGCAGGCGCGTGAACTGGATAAGCTGGTGAAAAGTTACGATCCGCTTTCTGCCCGTTGCCCTGAGTTGGATTTCCAGCAGGTGCAGGGGATGCTGAAAGGATTTATCGACCTGGTGTTCTGCTGGCAGGGGAAATATTATCTGCTGGACTACAAATCCAACTGGTTGGGCGAAGACAGCAGTGCCTATACCCAATCGGCGATGGAGCAGGCGATGGCGGAACATCGTTACGACTTGCAGTACCAGCTCTACACGCTGGCACTGCACCGCTATTTGCGCCATAGATTGCCGGATTATGATTATCAGCGGCACTTCGGCGGGGTGATTTATCTGTTCTTGCGCGGTGTGGATGCACAGCATCCGGGCAACGGCATTTTTGCCTGCCGCCCGCAGGAGCCATTGGTGGAAGGCATGGATTTGTTATTCAGCGGCAAAACCGTTGCGGTGGAGGATGCATCATGATCGCTCTACTGGAACAGGCGCAGGCGCTTGGCGTGTTACGCCCACTGGATTTGCAGTTCGCCCGCGTAGTTGCTGGAGCGGATGAGCCTGAGATGCTGCTGGCTGCCGCCTGCCTCAGCGCAGAGGCTGGCGCGGGTCACGTTTGCCTGATGCTGGAGCAACTGCTGCCGGAAAATCTTTTTGACGGACGTCAGCCGGAACTGGCACAGGCTGCGTGGTTGGCGGCAGGGCAGTTGGATGTGGCCGGTTGGCAACGGCGTCTGTCGGCCAGTGCGGCGGTGAGCGACGGCAGCACCGCGACGCCGATGGTGTTACAACCACAGCGCTTGTATCTGCAGCGCATGTGGCAAAACGAGGGTGAGGTTGCCGAATTTATCAGCGGTGACAGCCTGCCGCAGGCGGTTGACGAAACCGAGCTGCGCAGCATTCTGGATCAATTATTTGGCCAAGCGACCGATGAACCCGACTGGCAGAAAATTGCGGCTGCGGTGGCCGCTACACGTCGTATCGCGGTGATTTCTGGTGGACCGGGTACTGGCAAGACGACGACCGTCGCCAAATTGCTGGCGGCACTGGTACAGCTCGGCGAGGGGCGGCGTTTGCGTATTCAGTTGGCGGCCCCCACCGGTAAGGCGGCGGCGCGTTTGACCGAATCCTTGGGCAGTGCCGGCAAACAACTGGCGTTAACCCCGGAGCAGCGTGCGCTGTTCCCTACCGAGGCTTCCACGTTGCATCGCCTGCTGGGCGCTCAGCCCAACAGTCAGCGTATGCGCTATCACAGTGGCAACCGGCTGCATCTGGACGTGCTGGTGGTCGATGAGGCCTCCATGGTCGACCTGCCTATGATGGCGCGTTTGATTGCCGCCTTGCCCGCTCAGGCACGGGTGATTTTCCTGGGCGACCGCGATCAACTGGCTTCGGTAGAGGCCGGGGCGGTGTTGGGGGATATTTGTCGCTTTGCCGAACAGGGTTACAGCGTGGCACGTGCAGAGCAACTCTCACGGCTGACCGGTTGCCTATTACAGGGGCAAAGTGCCGAAGCGGAGGCTGCGGTGCGCGACAGTCTGTGCTTGCTGCGCAGAAGCTACCGTTTTGATGCCAATTCGGGCATCGGTCAATTGGCCTTTGCCGTGAACGCCGGTGATGGCAAGCGGGCAATGGCGGCGCTTAGCGGCAGTTTCGCTGACGTTAGCGGTTATCCACTGGCGGAAACGCAAGACTATCAGGCGTTGTTGGATGCCTGCGTGGCGGGGTACCGTGATTATCTGCGGCTGGTGGGTGAAGGGGCGGATGCGGCGGCGGTGTTGGCGGCGTTCGGTCATTTCCAGGTGCTGTGCGCACTGCGAGAGGGGCCTTTCGGCATCGCCGGATTAAATGAACGCATTGAGACTGGGTTGCAACGCAGCGGTCTGATCCAGCGCAAGCCGGGCGCTGCTGGACGTTGGTATTCCGGCCGGCCAGTGATGATTGGTCGCAATGACAGCGCTCTGGGGCTGTTTAATGGCGATATTGGCATTGCCTTGCGGGATGAGGGCGGCGAACTCCGTGTTCACTTTCAACTGCCGGACGGCAGCATCAAGTCAGTGCAACCGAGCCGTTTACCGGCGCATGAAACCGCTTATGCGATGACGGTGCACAAGTCACAGGGCTCGGAGTTTGACCATACGGTACTGGTGCTGCCCAATCATTTCCTGCCGGTGCTTACCCGTGAACTGGTGTATACCGCAATCACCCGCGCTCGCAGGCAGCTTTCGCTGTATGCCATCGATGCAGTTTTGATGCGGGCGATCCGTACCCCGACCCAGCGCCGTAGCGGGTTGGCGGAGCGGTTGCAGATCAAGGCTTAAGCGATAATGGACAAGGGCGCAGCACGCTGCGCCCGCCAACAATTACAGATCCGCCAGCAGGATCTTGGAACGGCGTTGATAGTTGTACAGCGCCTGTTTCTCAACCGGTAGCACGTCAACTTCTGCCGGTGTGAAGCCACGCTCCTGGAACCAGTGGATGCTGCGGGTAGTCAGCACAAACAGTTTACTCAGGCCCATCTGGCGTGCCTGACTCTCCACCCGTTGAAGCAACATTTCACCCCGTGACGAACTGCGGTAGTCGGGGTGAACCGCAACGCAGGCCATTTCGCCAATCTTCTCTTCCGGGAACGGGTACAGCGCTGCGCAAGCGATGGTCAGGTTATCGCGCTCAATAATGGTGAACTTGTCGATCTCCATCTCCAGTTGCTCACGTGAGCGACGCACCAAAATACCCTGCTGCTCAAGCGGGCGGATCAGCTCGAGGATGCCGCCGATATCGTTAATCGTCGCCCGGCGCACTTGTTCAGCGCTCTCCATCACTATCTGGGTGCCGATACCATCACGGGAGAACAGTTCCTGCACCAGCGCACCGTCCTCCTGATAGCTGATCAGGTGGCTGCGGCGTACGCCACTGCGGCAGGCCTTCACCGCGCCGCGCAGGAAGCGCACGGTGCCGGAATGATAGTCGCCATGTTCTTCCAGCTCTTCGATGCGTTTTTGCGCGTCGTTGGGGAACAGTTCGGAAATGATGGTGCCTTCCTGATTGGTGACCCCTTGCGACGAGCAGAAGCCGATCATTTTCTCGGCCTTCAGCTTGACTGCCAATTGGGTCGCCACTTCTTCCGAGGTCAGGTTAAAGCTTTCGCCGGTGACGGAAACGGCCACCGGGCCAATCAGCACGATGGCGTTGCTGTCGAGCTGACGGTGAATGGCTTCTTCATCAATACGGCGGATGCGGCCGCTGTGGCAGTAGTCCACACCGTCATCAATACCCAGCGGCTGGGCGATGATAAAGTTACCGCTGACCACGTTGATATGCGCGCCCTGCAATGGCGTGTTGTTAAGGCTCATTGACAGCCGGGCGGTGATATCCAGTTGCAGCAGACCCGCCGCTTGTTTAACCAGTTCCAGCGTATGGGCGTCGGTGACGCGGGTGTGCTTGTGATAAATAGGTTCGAGATTATGCTGCGCCAGATTAACGTCGATCTGTGGCCGCGCGCCATAAACCACCACCAAACGAATACCCAGACTATGCAGCAGCCCGATGTCGTTAACGATGTTGGCAAAGTTCTCATGTTCTATGGCTTCGCCACCCAGCATAACGACAAACGTCTTGCCACGGTGGGCATTGATATAGGGAACTGAGTGACGGAATCCTTGGACCAGCTCTGTACTACGTTCCTTCACGGCCAAACCTCATTTGCATATTTATACGATATTTTTGTATTTTTATTCTTTTCTCGCCCTGATGGCAAGAGAGAAATTATCTCTATTTCATTGCCAGGGGCGCTGAATCGTTAATAAATTGAAAAACCATAAAAAGATTTTCTGATGACAGCGCCGGAATGATTGGTTAAAGTTTTCGGCATTCCTGTTAACTGGTGTTTTTTTCATCTGTTTTAATCTGTTACCACTGCTGGAGCCGCATGCCAAACTCAAATCACAATCTGGGCCGCCGTCGTTTATTGCAGGGGGTTGCCGCAAGCTGGTTGCTGAGTGTGAGTCGCACAGGTTTCGCCGCTTCATCGCACGTCATTGCCGTACGCGTCTGGCCTTCCTCCACCTATACCCGGGTGACGCTCGAATCTAACGTTGAACTGAAATATAAGCAGTTTGCGCTGACCAACCCCGATCGCGTGGTGGTAGATATTGAAGGCGTGCAGCTCAACAGCGTGCTGAAGGGCATTGTGGGCCAGGTACGCTCCGACGATCCCTACCTGAAACAGGCGCGCGTTGGTCAGTTTGATCAAAACACCGTCCGGTTGGTGCTGGAGCTTAAGCGCAGCGTCAGCCCGCACATGTTCACTCTGGCGCCGGTGCCGGAATACCGCAATCGTCTGGTGATGGACTTGTACCCGAGTAAGGGCGGCAGCGGCGAAGACTATGATCCGCTGCTGGCGTTACTGGAAGATTACAACAAGGGCGATCTTGAGCGTACATTGCCGGCTGAAGCACCACAGGCCGGTAAGGCGGGGCGTGACCGACCTATTGTCATCATGCTGGATCCGGGCCACGGTGGCGAAGATCCGGGGGCGATTGGTAAATTCAAAACGCGTGAAAAAGACATCGTATTACAGATTGCTCGCCGGCTGAGCACGCTAATCAAGCGTGAACCGAATATGAAGGTCTTTATGACACGCAATGAAGACGTCTTCATTCCGCTGAAGGTGAGGGTGGCGAAGGCGCGCAAGCAGCGTGCTGACCTGTTTGTGTCCATCCACGCCGATGCCTTTACCAGCCGGGCTGCACGAGGGTCATCGGTGTTTGCGTTGTCGACCAAAGGGGCCACCAGTTCGGCGGCGAAGTTCCTGGCGCAGACCCAAAACGAATCGGACCAAATTGGCGGCGTCAGCAAAAGCGGTGACCGTTATCTGGATCACACCATGTTTGACCTGATCCAAACCGCGACCATCAATGACAGCCTGAAATTCGGTAAGGAAGTGCTGAACCGAATGGGTAAAATAAACCGTTTGCATAAGAATCGTGTCGATCAGGCCGGTTTTGCGGTATTGAAAGCGCCGGACATCCCTTCAATTCTGGTTGAGACGGCGTTTATCAGCAACATCGAAGAAGAGCGCAAGCTGCGCACTACGCATTTCCAGCAGCAGGTGGCGGAATCTATTCTGGCGGGTATCAAGGCGTACTTTGCCAACGGTGGTGCGGTAGCACGCAGAGGATAAGGTGAAGTGGCAACGACTGGGCGACTGCCCGGTCGATTTTTGGCGGATTTCAGATACAAAAAAACACCCGTTAAGGTGCTTGTTTGTAGTCATTAAGATTGGTTGCGGAGGCCGGATTTGAACCGACGACCTTCGGGTTATGAGCCCGACGAGCTACCAGGCTGCTCCACCCCGCGTCCGTCTTAATGCTTGTATTATCGAAACCAACAATTCATGTGATACCGCTGGTACAGTATCTGTTGGTTGCGGAGGCCGGATTTGAACCGACGACCTTCGGGTTATGAGCCCGACGAGCTACCAGGCTGCTCCACCCCGCGTCCGTATAATACTTTCTTTTTCATCGAATCCAACACTTTATTTGATACTGCCTCTGGCAATATCGGTTGGTTGCGGAGGCCGGATTTGAACCGACGACCTTCGGGTTATGAGCCCGACGAGCTACCAGGCTGCTCCACCCCGCGTCCGATGGAAGCGCACTATACTCTCCGTGAATTTTGTTGCAACCCTTTTTGCATTTAATTGAACTAAAACAGTCTTTCTGCTGGATTAGTCCGCAATCTGCGTTCTTTTTCATCGTTATTGACCGTATGGCTTTTTTTATTGGCGGCGATTCCTTTATCTATGGGCGTTTGTTATCGTTCGCCGGTAGATCATATATGTAGAGAGTGTGCGCGATGAAAGGACGTTGGGGCAAATACCTGCTGGGCGGGTTAATGGTAGCGGTACTGGCAGGCTGTTCTTCCAAGCCGACCGACCGGGGACAACAATATAAGGATGGTCACCTGGATCAGTCGCTGGAGTTGGTGAACCAACCCAACGCCAGGGGCGTACCGGTGAATGCCAAGGATTACTCGGATCAGCTGATGGAGATTAAATACGCCTCTCCTTCACTTTTTAATCGCAACAACACTACCTTTCAAGCAGTACAAAGCTGGATGGCATCCGGTGCCGACACGCGCACTCTGAACCAATACGGCCTCAGCGCTTATCAAATGGAAGGCGTGGACAGCTATGGCAACGTGCAGTTTACCGGTTACTACACGCCGGTGCTGCAGGCACGTTATACCCAGCAGGGCGAGTTCCGTTACCCGCTGTACCGCATGCCGCCAAAAGGTAAAGGCCGTCTGCCCGATCGCGCGGGCATTTACTCGGGCGCACTGGATGACCGCTATATTGTGGCGTACACCAACTCGCTGATGGACAACTTTATGATGGAAGTCCAGGGCAGTGGCTATGTAGATTACGGCAACGGTCAGCCGCTGGTGTTCTTCGGCTACGGCGGCAAGAACGGCCATGCGTATCGCAGCATTGGTAAAGTGCTGATCGATCGCGGTGAAGTGGCCAAAGCGGATATGTCTATGCAGGCGATCCGCCAATGGGCGGACACGCACAGCGCCGCCGAAGTGCGCGAGTTGCTGGAGCAGAACCCTTCCTTTGTCTTCTTCCGTCCTGAAGCCTTTGCGCCGGTACGGGGCGCCAGTGCCGTGCCGCTGGTGGCCAAGGCGTCGGTGGCTTCCGACCGTTCACTGATCCCGGCGGGTACTACGCTGCTGGCAGAGGTGCCGCTGCTGGACAACAAGGGTAAATTCACGGGAAAATATGAGATGCGTCTGATGGTGGCTCTGGACGTGGGTGGGGCGATCAAAGGCCAGCATTTCGATATGTACCAGGGTATCGGGCCGGATGCCGGTCACTCGGCCGGTTTTTATAACCACTACGGCCGTGTTTGGGTGCTGAAAGGCGCGAATGTGAATGCGCCATTGTTCACCAGCCAGAACCGTTCCACCTCCGGTGGTTCGCTGTTGGTTACCCGTTAACGGTAATGGATTAGATCCGCAAGGGCCGGGCTTTCCGGCCCTTATCATTTGCAATGTTAAGGTATTTAAAGCGTTATGAGCACAGCCTATTCTGAAGCCTATCTGCAGCGTTTTGGCGGCACGGCACGTTTGTACGGTCAGCAAGCTCTGGCACTGTTTGCCCAGGCGCATATTTGCGTGATTGGCATCGGTGGTGTGGGTTCCTGGGCGGCGGAAGCGTTGGCGCGTACCGGTATCGGTGCCATTACGTTGATTGATATGGATGATGTCTGTGTGACCAATACCAACCGCCAAATCCACGCGCTGCGTCAGCATGTGGGCCAGTCAAAAACGGAAGTGATGGCGGAGCGTATTCTGGCGATCAACCCGGAGTGTCGGGTGACCTGCATTGACGACTTTATTACTGCGGACAACGTTGCAGAGCTGCTGAACAACAATTTTAGCTATGTCATCGATGCGATTGACAGCGTAAGGCCGAAGGCAGCACTGCTGGCCTATTGCCGCCGTTACAAGATCCCGGTGGTCACTACCGGCGGTGCCGGCGGGCAGATAGATCCGACCCAGATCGCAGTGGTCGATCTGGCGAAAACCATTCAGGATCCGCTGGCGGCCAAGCTGCGTGAGCGGTTGAAAAATGATTTCAACGTGGTGAAGAACAGCAAGGGCAAACTGGGCATCGACTGCGTATTTTCCAGCGAACCGCTGGTTTACCCACAGCCGGATGGCAGCGTTTGCGCATCACGCAGTACTGCGGAAGGGCCAAAACGAATGGATTGCAGTGCGGGATTTGGCGCGGCAACCATGGTGACCGCGACCTTTGGTTTTGTCGCCGTTTCCCACGCGCTGAAGAAGATGCTGGCGAAAGCTGCGCGTCAGGCGTAGCGAGCGGCCATTTCCTTCACGGCAGCGGCCAGTGCTGCCAGCCCGCTGGCGCGGGTGGCGCTGAGCTGGGCACGTAACGACAGTTGATCAAACAGCGCCAGGGGATCCAGCGCCGCTATCTGTTGCGGCGTTTTTCCTTCTACCGCCGTTAGCAGTATCGCCAACAGACCGCGCACGATGCGGCCCTCGCTGTCGCCATAAAAGTGCAGCGTGCCGTCCGCCAATAACTGATGACCTAGCCAGACCCGATTCTCACAGCCGCTCAACTCCATTTCCGCTGCGCGTAATGCCTCTGGCAGCGGCGGCAATTGTTTCGCCAGCATGATCAGTTGGCGATAACGATCTTCCCACTGCTTCAGAGCGGTAAATTTCTCGACCAGTGCTTCGGCGGTGATTTCGCGCCCAAAAGGGTGGGGGGCAAGCATAGCGTCTCCTGAATTCATTTAATCGGCCAGCAGGTCGATGGCGTTGTGCAGTGCGGCTACCAGGGTATCGACGTCTTCTCGCGTGTTGTATGGCGCAAAGGAGGCGCGCAGCGTCCCACTGACACCCAGCGCTGCCATCAGTGGCTGAGCGCAGTGCTGACCGGCACGCAGCGCGATACCTTGTTCTGCCAGCAGGGTGACGATATCACTGTGATGGATACCGGCAATATCAAACGCCAGTAAGCTGGAACCGGAACAACGGAAGCTGCGGAACCCCGACAGTGGCGCCAATCGTTGCTCGGCGAGATCGGCCAGCTCGCGGCTGTATTGCTCGGCTGCCGCCAGATCCTGCGTGCCAAGCCATTCCAATGCGGCAGCCAGCCCCAGCACACCGGCAATATTGGGTGTACCAGCTTCAAAACAGTGTGGCGGTTTTTGTGGCGTGAAGCCGTCGAAGGACGCCTGAGTCAACATCTTGCCGCCGCCTTGCCAGGGGGCCATCTGCGCCAGCAATTCGCTTTTACCGTATAGCGCACCGATGCCGGTCGGGCCATAAAGTTTATGCCCAGAGAAAGCATAGAAATCGATGTTAAGCCGCTGAACGTCAGCCGGGCAGTGAACTATACCCTGCGCGCCGTCGATCATCACCAGAGCACCGGCACTATGGGCAAGCCGGATGGCTAACTCCAGATCCGGACAACCGCCAGTGACGTTGGACATTTGGCCCAATGCCAGCAGGCGGGTTTTATCGCTCAGCAGGTTTGGTAACTGGGTCAGATCCGGCAGGCGGTCTGCACCCAACGGTAATTTCACCACCCGAGCGCCGGTTTGTTCCGCCACCATTAGCCAGGGGATCAGGTTGGCGTGGTGTTCAGCCTCGCTCACCAGAATTTCGTCACCGGGCTGCAGTCGGGGGCGGGCATAGCTCTGCGCCACCAAATTGATGGCCTCTGTGGTGCCGCGGGTCCAGATAATGTCGTCGGCTGAAGGCGCATTGATCAGCGTCGCCACCTGCTGGCGAGCCTGCTCGAAGCGTGCAGTCAGATCCTGTGCCGCCCGATGCTGGCTGCGGTGCACGGTAGCGGCATCGTCACGGTAAAACTGCTGCGTGGCATTGATGACCGCCAGTGGTTTCAGCGCGGTGGCGGCGCTGTCGAGATAAATCCCCGCTTGCTGCAAGGCAGGAAACTGATTACGAAAGGTGATGGGATTAAAAGGTGTCATACCCTGATTGTCACTGGCTTGAGTCAATGGCTGATCCTGTCTTATTTTACCGCCAGAGACAAGCTATCCCGCATATTAGGATTCATCGTCTGGAAATTATAGGTAAGTTTGTTATGCTGTTAGGTGCGCGCTAAATCATGGCGTTAAATAACATAAAAGGTTTTTACAGCATTTAAAACTACAAGGAGTCCACAATGAAGAAAACAGCCGCAGTTATCTCTGCCCTGATGCTAACGTTTACCCTGGCCGCCTGTTCCAGCAACTACGTGATGCAGACCAATGATGGACGCACCATTGTCGCTAAAGGAAAACCCGCGTTGGATAACGACACCGGCATGATCAGCTATAAAGACGCCAACGGCGTTGAGCAGCAGATCAACCGTTCAGACGTGAAGGAAATGGTTGAAAGCGACCAGTAACGTCGGGCAAAAAAAAGCACCGCAAAGATTGCGGTGCTGCATAAAATCACTATGGACAGACAGGGTAAATGTACAGGAAGTGAAAAACAGTAGCTTAGCTACCACGTCTGGATTGCCAGACAATTTGCAAACACAACATCACAACCACAAGCCAAAAGTTCATCGGCGTCCTCGACACCCACTCCCTTTTCGTTCCGGCCCGGGAAGTGCCGCCACTATAGGTATTTACTGGCGCATGCTCAACGGACAATTTATAATGGCTCGGATTAAAAAAACTAATGGTAGCGCTTTGCTGTCTGGTGTCTATCGCACGGCAGACAACGCCGCCTGATTTTTTATGCCGAATCACTCGGATTATTGTTACACAAAAGTAGCTAATAAATGTCTAAACGCTTACCACCTCTTAATGCACTGCGGGTCTTTGACGCGGCTGCCCGTCACCTGAGTTTTACCAAAGCGGCAGAAGAACTGTTTGTCACCCAGGCCGCGGTGAGCCACCAGATCAAGTCGCTGGAGGACTTCCTCGGCCTGAAGCTGTTTCGGCGCCGCAATCGCTCGCTGTTGCTGACGGAAGAAGGGCAAAGTTATTACCTGGATATCAAAGAAATTTTCACCTCGATCAATGAGGCCACTCGCAAGCTGCAGGCACGTAGCGCCAAGGGGGCATTAACCGTCAGTTTGCCGCCGAGTTTTGCTATTCAGTGGCTGGTGCCACGCCTGTCCGGCTTTAACTCAGCTTATCCGGGAATCGACGTGCGTATCCAGGCCGTGGACCGCGAAGAAGACAAGCTGGCGGATGATGTCGACGTGGCGATTTTCTATGGCCGCGGCAACTGGACCGGATTGCGAGCCGAACGTTTATACGCGGAATATCTGTTGCCGGTGTGCTCACCCAGCCTGCTGACCGGGGAACATGCGTTAAAAATGACGAGCGATCTGGCTTATCACACGTTACTGCATGATACTTCACGCCGCGATTGGCTGGCCTATACCCGGCAGTTGGGATTGCAGCACATTAATGTGCAGCAGGGGCCTATTTTCAGCCATAGCGCGATGGTGGTTCAGGCGGCGGTGCATGGGCAGGGGATTGCGCTGGTGAATAACGTGATGGCGCAGACCGAGATTGAAGCCGGGCGTTTGGTCTGTCCGTTTAACGAGGTTTTGGTCAGTAAAAATGCTTTTTATCTGGTATGTCATGACAGCCAGGCAGAACTGGGTAAAATAGCCGCCTTTCGTCAGTGGATCCTGGCTCGGGCAGCCAGCGAACAAGAAAAGTTCCGCTTTCGCTACGAACAATGAGGCCGCTCGCCACTTTGCCGCAGCCGGTTTTCTTCAATAAAGGTAAATAACGATGAGCAGTCGTTCAATGCTGATTTTTGCCGCTATCAGTGGCTTTGTATTTGTTGCTCTGGGCGCGTTTGGCGCACACGTATTAAGTGGCACTCTGGGTGCCAACGAGATGGTCTGGATCCGTACCGGACTGGACTATCAGGGGTTCCATACCCTGGCGATCCTGGCGCTGGCGGTGGCAATGCAACGCCGCGTCAGCCTGTGGTTTTACTGGAGTGGAGCGTTATTGGCGCTCGGCACCGTATTGTTCAGCGGCAGTCTGTACTGTCTGGCGCTGTCACACCTGAAGTTCTGGGTTTATATCACACCGATTGGCGGCGTGTGTTTCCTGAGCGGTTGGGTATTGATGTTGATTGGCGCTTTGCGTCTGAGGAAAAAGGCCGAGCGCCATGAATAGACTTGCGTTGTATTGCCGTCAAGGCTTTGAAAAAGAGTGTGCGGCAGAAATTACCGCCAAGGCTGCCGAACTCGAAGTGTTCGGTTTCGCCAGAGTAAAGGATAACAGCGGCTACGTGCTGTTCGAGTGCTACCAGCCGGATGACGCCGATCGCCTGGCGAAGGAAATCCCGTTCCGTGAGCTGATTTTTGCCCGTCAGATATTGGTGGTTGGCGAGTTGCTGCGCGATTTGCCACCGGAAGATCGCGTGTCGCCGATAGTCGGCATGCTGATTGGCGTGGTCGATCGCGGCGGTGAGCTGCGCGTGGAAGTGCCGGATACCAACGAAAGCAAAGAACTGCTGAAGTTCTGTCGCAAGCTGACGGTGCCGTTGCGTACTGCGATGCGTGAGCAGAAGGTGTTGATGGCGCGTGAGAACAAGACTCGTCCAGTGGTGCATGTGTTCTTTATCGCACCGGGTTGTTGCTATGTGGGTTACTCCTTCAGCAACAACAACTCACCGTTCTATATGGGCATTCCGCGTCTTAAGTTCCCATCCGATGCGCCGAGCCGTTCTACCCTGAAGCTGGAAGAAGCGTTCCACGTGTTCATTCCTGCCGACGAGTGGGATGAACGTTTGGCCAGCGGCATGCATGCGGTCGATCTGGGGGCTTGTCCGGGTGGCTGGACCTATCAACTGGTGCAGCGCAGCATGATGGTACATGCGGTGGATAATGGTCCAATGGCCCCGAGCCTGATGGATACCGGGCAGGTGACGCATCATCGTGCCGACGGCTTCAGATATGAGCCTTCCAGCAGCAAGATTTACTGGCTGGTGTGCGACATGGTGGAAAAGCCGGCGAAGGTGACCAGCCTGATGATCCAGTGGTTGGTGAAAGGCTGGTGCCGTGAGGCAATCTTCAACCTGAAACTGCCGATGAAAAAACGTTACGAAGAGGTTTCGCAGAATCTGCTGGCCATCAAGGAAGCGTTGGATTCGGCGGGCATCAGTTCAGAAATTCATGCCAAACAGCTGTATCACGATCGTGAAGAAGTTACCGTGCACGTCCGCCGCATGTGGTCGGCCGTGGCAGGCCGTCGCGACGAGCGTGATTAAATGACAGGGCGCTGCCTACAGCGCCCGTGATTAAACCGGTAACCGCAGTTGCTGCAGGTTGCCGGTTAACGTCAGATCGGTGCGCAAGCTAGCGACTCTTTTGCTGACGTAGGCCATCTCGCGGTGCTGTTCCAGCTTGCCGCGCCATTTCTCCGGCACCTGTTCCAAATCCTGATATAACCCATCCAGCGAGCCTGCCTGCTGTAACAGCAATACCGCCGTCTTCGGCCCAATACCCGCTACGCCGGGGATTTTACTGCTACTTATTCCCGCCAGCCCCCAGTAATCCGCCAATTGTTGTGGCGATACGCCGAACTCTTGCTGCACAAACGGCATATCCAGCCAACGTTTTTGAAAGTAATCGCGGATCTGTACGCTGGGTGCCAACAGTTGGCAATAGCCTTTGTCGGTGGACACGATGGTCACCTGATGGCCGCTGCCTGCAACCTTGGCGGTCAGTGTTGCCGCCAGATCGTCGGCCTCATTGCCCGGAGAGTGCCAACAAGCAACGCCAAGCGCTTCAAAAGCCTGCCGTAACTGCGGCATTTCCTGCTGCAAATTGTCCGGCATTGGCGAACGTCCTGCCTTGTAGTCGGGCAGAATTTGGTGGCGCCAGCTTTCGCTGCGGTCATCCTCATCGAACACTGCCACGGCATGCGTTGGCCGACTGTGCTGGATCAACTGTTGCAGTGCGTGCTGGCAAGCATTCACACAGGGGGAACCCTGCACGGCGTGTATGCGGCGGATCAGGTTGAGGGCATCGACAATCAGTAGGTGTATCATCATGGGCTTACAAGGTCAGAAAAAAGAAGGGCGGTTGTCAGGCCGCCCTGGATTGCTCATTAAGCGACTATTTCGTAACAGGGCACATAAGCGGTACCCGGCAGCTTCATACGGTGCTGGGCGACAAAACCCTGCAGCAGACTGTCCATTTGCTTCATCATCTGCGGTTCGCCATGCAGCTTGTACGGACCGAACTGTTCGATGGCATGAATGCCATTTTCCTTCACGTTACCGGCGACGATGCCGGAAAATGCGCGGCGCAGCGCGGCAGCCAACTGTTCGGCGGGCTGGTCGGGATACAGGTTGAGATTGGCCATATTTTCATGGCTTGGCTCAAACGGCAGTTGCAGATCCGGTGCAATGCGAATCGACCAGTTAAAGCTGTAGGCATCGCCGGTATTACGGCGGTTCTCTTTCACCAGCGGCATGGCTTTTTTCATCTGACGCGCCACTTCGGCCGGATCGTCGATGATGATGGTGTAGTGACGGCGCGCTTCGTCTCCCAGCGTGTTCATGATGAACTCATCCAACACCTGGAAGTAGTTGGCGCTCTCTTTCGGCCCGGTGAGGATCAGCGGCAGTACCTGTTCGCTGTTCTCCGGGTTCATCAGGATCCCCAGCAGATACAGCAGCTCTTCCGCCGTGCCGACACCGCCAGGGAAGATGATGATGCCGTGGGCGATACGGACGAAGGCCTCCAGGCGTTTTTCAATGTCCGGCATGATAATCAGCTCATTGACCAACGGGTTTGGTGGCTCAGCGGCGATGATCGATGGCTCGGTCATGCCGATAAAGCGGCTGTTGTGGTAGCGCTGTTGGGCATGTCCTACGGCCGCGCCTTTCATCGGCGCCTCCATGGCGCCCGGCCCGCAGCCGGTACAGATATTCAGTTCACGCAGGCCCAGTTGGCTACCGACCTTACGGGCGTACAGGTATTCGTTTTCGTTGATCGAGTGGCCGCCCCAGCACACCACCAGATTTGGATCTTCATCAAGGTGCAGCGCGCGGGCGTTGCGCAGGATAGAGAATACCAGGTTGGTAATATGGGCCGAGTTTTCCAGATTCAGATGCTGGAAACGACCGGCGCTGTCGATCTGCCCGTGAACGAACAGGATATCGCGCAGCACGGCAAACAGGTTGGCCTGCAGCGAACGGATGATTCGCCCGTCGACGAAGGCGTCTTCCGGCGGATTCACCAGTTCAAGTTTGACCCCACGCTCACGGCGCAGGACGTTAATATCAAAGGTTTCGTAGCGTGACAGCAGCTGTTTGCTGTTGTCGGTCTGGCTACCGGAATTCAGGACGGCCAGTGAACAGTTGCGGAATAAACGGTATAGACTGCTGCTGGCGGTACGCTTCAGCATGTCTACTTCCAGCTGCGACAGCAAATCCATAGAGCCAAGCGGGCTGATGTGTGTAATCAAGGTAACTCCTTTGCACCCGGAAAGGGGCAGTAGTAATCCATACGCAGCAGAACAGCATCTCGTTATCGTTAGCGCACGGCGGCAAACCCAGTCGGAATGCCTGGCGCTCCGAATTTAACCTTACCGCCGTCCCCTGATTTTTACCAATACAAACCGCTCGTTAGCTCAGTTGTTGAGCAATACTTCGCACTTATTGGCGTGCCAGGCGGCCATGTGATGGGACAAAGTCAGTGTTGCTGCGCCATGGATTGATGTCCAACCCGCCCCGACGGGTATAGCGCGCATACACCGTCAGGCTTTGCGGCTGACAGTAACGCATCAGGTCGTTAAAGATGCGCTCGACACATTGTTCGTGGAATTCATTGTGATGGCGGAAGGAAACCAGATAACGCAGCAGCGCCTCGCGATCGATCTGCCCGCCACGATAATCAATTTGCACCGAGCCCCAGTCCGGCTGGTTGGTGATCAGGCAATTGGACTTCAACAGATGGCTGACCAACTGCTCTTCTACCTGCAGGGGGCCGGTGGCATTTTGCAGGTAATCGGCATTGAACTCGTAATTATCGATGCGGATATCCTGGTTATCGATGCATTCGCCGTCTAACCGGGCGATCGGGCTGCCTTCCAGTTGATCTACGCGGAACAATGAGACGCTGACCTCGCCCTGAGCGCAGGCAGACAGATCGCGCTGCAAGGTATTGCGCACCGTCTCCCAGTCGCGAAAAGGCGTTTGGTTAAAGCTGTTGAGGTAAAGCTTGAAGCTCTTGGACTCAATCAGGTTGATGCTGTCGGCAGTCAGGCTGATCTCACCGACGGCCACCTGCGGCAAGCCGTTGTCGTTCAGCCAGGAGAGTTCGTACAGCGTCCATATATCGGCACCGTGGAACGGCAGGCTGTCCGGATACAATCCCAGCGGCTCGCGGTTCATACTGCGCGGTACCGCCTGTAACAGCGTGGCGTCGTAATGGTCGCGGTATGCGGTAGCTTTGCCCAGCGTCAGTGCCGACAGGGCGTGATGGTCTTGGTAGGAGGACATCTGCTGTCACCTTGGTAATAGATAGGTACAATGGTTGCCAGTTTACCGTATGCGAGAAAAAATATGGACCATGATGTACCGCACGCCCTGCGTGAATTTACCCAGCGCTATGTTGACCTTTGGCAGCAACAGCGTGGTCATGCCCCAGCCAGTCAGGAGCTGTACGGCGTGCCGTCGCCTTGTCTGGTAGAAAATCGTGATGACGAAGTGCTGTGGTTGCCCCAGCCGTTTACCCCGGCGGCGACGCTGGAAAAGGTAGAGACCGCGCTCGAGCTGCGCTTGCAGTCGGATATCAACCTGTTTTATACCCAGCAGTATGCCGGTGACATGAGCGCCCAGTTCGGTGAGCACCATGTGACTCTGTTGCAGGTGTGGAGCGAGGACGACTTTATTCGTCTGCAGGAAAACCTGATCGGTCATCTGGTGACGCAAAAGCGCCTGAAACTGTCGCCAACGCTGTTCCTGGCAACCACCGAATCAGAAATGACCATGGTCTCGTTGTGTAACGTCAGCGGCAATGTGGTTTTGGAGCAGTTTGGCAGTGATAAACGTACTTTGCTGGCGGCTTCGTTGGGCAATTTCCTCGATGCATTGCGCCCGACGTTGGGTGTTTGAGCCTTTTTGTCCTGAAGTCCGTGTGCGAGATCTCTCACACGGGCTGTGAGAGATCGCTTTTAATTTTCTTCTCTCAGTCGTGTATATAGGGTTTATTGTTATCCAGATCAATTGGTTAGATTTCCTTTAGGATAACTCTTAGCATTAATTTCCTGTCAGCCCGCCAGTAAGCCCTTGTGAACCCGGGATAATTAAGCGATCTTATGTTCAACCGGAAGGGATTCGGTGGAATGGAAAGCATCAGGATGATGCAGCTTCAGGATGAAGAAGTGGATGCGCTCAGTGAAGAGCGGAGGACGGCGTCAGGAGATGCCAGGATGTTTCAGGATTGAAACCAGGGACACCTCCAGGATGGAGATTGAGAGCCGGCACAGGATGGTTGGCGGGTCATGAGGACTGAGGAACCGCGTCAGGATGATGCTACAGGATAGAGCCAGGATTGCTTTGGTCAGGATGGCCGCAGGAAAAGTTTTCAAGGATTGAGCAGGGAGCACACTGTGTAGCGGGACTGCTATAAAACGAACCGAGGGCACTGTTAGCGCAGTGCCCTCAACTTTTTATAGGGTTCATGTCTTAAGTATCAAGAATACTTAACCCTGCTTACATTCATCTAAGTTATTAACCAATCGCACCCAGCGTATCGCCATCGCTCTGTTTTTTCGGTAACAGGAACAGCGTGGCGTAGATATCCAGCAAATAAATAGCCGCCAGCAGGCTGATCGCCGCAGTGAAGGACACCTGTGTCACCAACGCGCCGATAACCAATGGCCCCAGTCCGCCAACGCCTCGCCCCAGGTTAAACAGAATATTTTGTGCAGTGGCACGCGCCTGAACCGGGTAGGTATCGGAGATCAGTGCGCCATAGCCCCCAATCATGCCATTAACGAATAACCCCATCAGCGCCCCGGCAAACAGCATCAGCGTGGGATCGCTTAATTGCGCATAGACAACCACCATCACCACCGCGCCAATCTGATAGCAGATAAAAATCTTCCAGCGGCTGAAACGATCGGCCAAGACGCCAAATAGCCAGATGCCAAAGGTCATGCCGATCACCGTGACGGCTGTCCACAAGCCGGATTTGGTCAGTGAGAAACCGAAGTTTTTTGCCAGGTAGGTCGGCATCCAAATCATCAGCCCGTAGTAACCGAAGTTCTGCACCGAGCATAGAATGAAAATGCCGATACTGGCCTTACTGGTCGCACGATCCTTGAACAGCAGCTTTATGCGCTGGGAAAATGACAGTTGCTGACCGGTGTTTTGCTGACGGACGAACTCTTCCGGCTCGCCCAGAGTGCGGCGGATCAGGAACGACACCAGCGCCGGTAACAGCCCAACCAGGAACATGCCACGCCAGCCGATATGGGGCAGTAGCAGTGGGGTAAGGAACGCCGCAGCCAGGACGCCAAGCTGCCAGCCCATACCCACATAGGCCGAGGCGCGATTGCGTTTCTCTGCCGGCCAGGCTTCGGCGATCAGTGCCATGCCGATACCGAACTCACCGCCGAGTCCGATGCCCGCCAGCGTGCGGTAGGCGAGCAAATCCCAGTAGCCTTGCGCCAGCGCGCACAGACCGGTAAACAGTGAGAACATCAGAATGGTAATGGTCAGCACCCGGATACGGCCAAAGCGATCGCTGAGGTGGCCGAAGATCACGCCGCCCAGTACCGCGCCGATCAGCGTCCAGGTGACCAGTGAACCGGCAGCGGAGGAGCTTAGCCCCATTTCGATACTGATGGCCGGCAGCATAAAGCCGAGGATCAGCAGGTCAAAGCCGTCCATGGCGTAGCCGGTGACCGAAGCCACCATGGCTTTGCCGGGCGTGGCGTGATTTTTTGTCGGTGTGATTACGGGCATCTGTCTAATCTTTGTGGTTTATTTGGTGAACACATTGTGCCGTGTGAGCGTGCCGGCCACCAGTTCAAATCTATCTTGGCCATCAACTCAGCTGGATTTGGGCTATAAAAAGTAAAATGCTATGCTTTGCCGCCTTTCAGCCGCGCCGCTGAATATCATGGTTTAAACAGATCGGGAATGCAGATGAGTATACAAAATCAGGTTCGCCTTAGTTTGCAGGCGATTGAACAGTCAATGCGAGAGCTGGCGCTGTGGCAAGCTACGCCGCCCGAGCCTGAAGCCTTCGCCAGCCCCGAGCCATTTTGCATTGACAGCATGTCGGCCGAAGCCTGGTTGCAATGGGTCTTTCTGCCACGCATGTACGCGTTGCTGGATGCGGGAGCGCCGCTGCCGACACGTTTTGCCATCACGCCTTATTTCGAAGAGGCGTTGAAAGATAACGATCCCAACTGCATGCCGCTATTGGTGTTGTTGCAGCGCCTGGATAACATGCTGAATAAAGAGCTGCAATAATGCTTGAGATTCTCTATCAGGATGAGCATTTGGTGGCGGTGAACAAGCCTTCCGGCTGGTTGGTACACCGCAGTTGGCTGGATCGCCATGAAACCCGGTTTGTGATGCAAACCGTACGCGATCAGATTGGCCAGCACGTGTTTACCGTGCATCGCCTCGATCGGCCTACCTCCGGGGTGCTGTTGATGGCGCTGTCCAGTGAGGTAGCGCGGTTGTTGTCGCAGCAGTTTGAACAGCATCAGATGCAGAAAACCTACCACGCGGTGGTGCGTGGTTACGTGCTGGAAGGCGCGACCATTGATTACCCGCTGACGGAAGAGCTGGACAAGATTGCTGACAAGTTTGCCTCGAAAGACAAAGGCCCACAGCCGGCAGTCACTCATTACCGGCCGCTGGCGCAGGTAGAAATGCCGGTGGCGATTGGCCGTTATGAAAGCGCGCGCTACAGCCTGGTTGAGCTGAAGCCGGAAAATGGCCGCAAGCACCAGTTGCGTCGCCATATGGTGCATATCCGCCATCCGATTATTGGTGACAGCAAACACGGCGACCTGAACCAGAACCGGGGGATGGCCCAGCATTTTGGCTGTCCACGCCTGATGCTGCACGCCAGTCATCTGCAACTGAATCATCCGGTGACCGGTGAGCCGCTGCATATTTCCGCGCGTTGGGATGAACCCTGGCAAGGCGTCATGTCACAGTTTGGCTGGACTGAGAGTCTCCCTGAACTTGCCAGGGTTGAGTTTCCTTCGGCTAGCGGTCAGGATAACTGATCATTTTCAAAGAAATTTAAGGGAGTAGGGGCAATGGCTCAGGTTGGAATCTTCGTGGGAACGGTCTACGGCAACTCGTTATTGGTGGCGGAAGAGGCTGAAACGATCCTCAGCGAGCAGGGCCATGAGGTCAAACTGTTTGAAGAAGGCACGCTTGAGGCCTGGCAGTTTTACCGTCAGCACTACGCGCTGGTGATTACTTCAACGACCGGCCAGGGTGATTTGCCGGACAGCATTGCACCGCTGTTTCACGCTATCCGTGACCAGGTCGGCTACCAGCCGGAGCTGCGCTATGGGCTGATCGCACTGGGTGACAGCAGCTACGACAATTTCTGCGGTGCCGGGCGTGCGTTTGATGCGTTGCTGCAGGAACAAGGGGCCACCCGTGTGGGTGAGGTGCTGGAAATCGATGCTATGGAACAGCCTGAACCTGAAGTGGTTTCTTGCCCGTGGGTTGAGAAGTGGGGCACGTTGCTGAAATAGAATTACCCGTCGCCTGTAGGGGGCGAATATATTCGCCCCGATTAATACGGACGCAGTATGCTGCGCCCGTACAATCTGTAGTATCAGTTCGCTGAACTCTTACTTACCGCGAGTCAGTTTTTCCAGATCGGATTCGATCTCGGCAATTTTGTGGGAGACCACGCCTTCCAGATGACGCAGGTCATCAAGAATTTTGCGTTTCAGATCGACTTCCACCTGATCGCGCTGGCAGAGCTGATCCAGTTCATCAATCACGTAACGCAGGTTCGGGTTAATTTCGTGGATTTCTTTGTAACCCTGGCCGGCATTGTCCGCGACGACCGTTTTACGCTGGCGCGGATATTTGAATTTCACGCTCTTGGCAAAGAATTCGCCTTTATCCTTGCGGAAATAAATCTTAAGAATGTCGTTATTGGCCTCCTGACGCAGGCTATAGCGATCGACATCTTCCGGTTGATTGATTCCTAAGCTTTTCAGGTTGTCATACATAATAGCGCCACCTTATAAATAGACTATATTCCACGGTCTGGGATTATGGCGAATAACCGCGCCAGAGACTGTGACAGCTCACGTAATGAAGATAAAAAAATGGCGGGTGATTAACCCGCCATGTCTATTTTAGTCGATGGTACGTAATAACTCATTAATGCCGACTTTACCACGCGTCTTGGCATCGACTTTCTTGACGATCACCGCGCAATACAGGCTGTAAGAACCATCTTTGGACGGCAGGTTACCGGAAACCACTACCGAACCGGCCGGTACGCGGCCGTAGTGCACTTCGCCGGTTTCACGGTCGTAAATGCGGGTGCTCTGGCCCAGATACACGCCCATGGAGATCACGGAACCTTCTTCCACGATCACGCCTTCAACCACTTCTGAACGCGCACCGATGAAGCAGTTGTCTTCAATGATGGTCGGGTTGGCCTGCAGTGGCTCCAGTACGCCACCGATGCCGACGCCGCCGGACAGGTGAACGTTTTTGCCGATCTGCGCGCAAGAGCCGACGGTTGCCCAGGTATCCACCATGCTGCCTTCGTCAACGTAGGCACCGATGTTCACGTAGGATGGCATCAGCACGGTATTACGGGCGATGAACGCGCCCTGGCGAACGGTGGCTGGTGGCACCACGCGGAAACCTTCTTTCTGGAAGCGCGCTTCGTCGTAATCGGCGAATTTCATTGGCACTTTGTCGTAATAACGGGTTTCGGCACCGTCCATCACTTTGTTGTCATTGATGCGGAAAGAAAGCAGCACGGCCTTTTTCAGCCACTGATGCGTTACCCACTGACCGTCAATCTTCTCGGCAACGCGCAGGGCGCCGCTGTCCAGCAGGGCGATCACCTGGTTTACCGCTTCGCGCGTTACGGTGTCTGCGTTCGCCGGGGTGATTTCCGCACGGCGTTCGAAGGCGTTTTCAATAACGTTTTGTAATTGCTGCATGCTGTTCTCTGTCCTGATGTTGTCTACGAAAAAGTTACTTGTATCACATTTTATCGTTTGGATTGAGGGCCTCTGTCAACCGTTGTTCCAACTTTCTGCGTGTTTCCGGGTTAAGGGCGCGTCGATCGCTGTCGGCCAGAATAAATAAATCCTCAACCCGCTCGCCGATAGTAGAGATGCGAGCGCCGTGCAGCGACAGACCGAGATCGGCGAAGACTTCGCCCACCCGAGCCAACAGACCTGGCTGGTCAAGCGCGGTCAGTTCCAGATAGCTGCGGCGGTCGGTATGGGTCGGCAGGAAGCTGACTTCGGTCGGCACGCTAAAATGACGCAGCTTGGAAGACGGCCGGCGCACGCGCGGCGGCTGATATTCCCGCTGGGTAATGGCTTGCAACAGTGCGTGACGGATCGCCGTGTGGCGGTCCTGGGCCAGCGGGCTGCCGTCCGGCTCCAGCACGATAAAGGTATCCATTGCCATGCCGTCGCGGTTAGTGAAGATCTGCGCGTCATGTACGCTCAGGTTACGGCGATCCATCTCACCGGCTACGGCGGCAAACAGGTAAGGGCGGTCCGGGCTCCAGATGAAAATTTCGGTGCCGCCGCGCGTTGCCTGCCGGCTGACCAGCACCAGCGGTTTGGTGGAATCATGGGCCAGCAAATGGCGGGCGTGCCAGGCCAACTGGTTGGGTGAATGACGCAGGAAGTAATCGGCGCGACAGCGGCTCCAGATGCGGTGCAGTGCTTCTTCGTCGATATTGTCCATACGCAGCAACGCCAACGCCTGCAGGCGATGATGACGCACGCGCTCACGCAGATCCGGGCTGTTTTGCATGCCGCGGCGCAGCTGCTTTTCGGTGGCAAAATACAGCTCACGCAACAGGCTCTGTTTCCAACTGTTCCACAGGGTTTCGTTGGTGGCGCAGATATCCGCCACCGTCAGACAGACCAGATAACGCAGACGGGTTTCGCTCTGCACTTCGGCGCTGAACTGCTGAATAACGGTCGGATCCTGAATGTCGCGGCGTTGGGCGGTCACCGACATCAGCAAATGACAACGCACCAGCCAGGCGACCAGTTGAGCTTCGCGGGAGTTCAGGCCATGTAATTCGGCGAACTCCAGTACGTCCTGGGCTCCGAGGATTGAGTGGTCGCCGCCGCGTCCTTTGGCGATATCGTGGAACAATGCGGCCAGCAACAGCAGTTCCGGATTGGGCAGGCGTGGATACAGCTCGACGCACAATGGATGACGCGGCCGGGTTTCGGCATCGGCAAAGCTCTCCAGCTTTTGCAGGACGCGAATGGTGTGTTCGTCGACGGTGTAGGCATGGAACAGATCGAACTGCATTTGCCCGACGATTTTGCCCCACTGCGGCATATAGGCCCACAGCACGCTGTGGCGATGCATTGGCACCAACGCCCGGGAGACCGCACCAGGGTGGCGCAGAATAGCCATAAACAGTTCACGTGCCTCAGGAATGGTGCACAGCGGCTGTTTCAAATGGCGGCGCGCATGACGTAGCTGGCGTACGGTGGTGGAATAAATGCCTTTGATCTCGCGGTTGCGTACCATCAGGTAGAACATCCGCATGATGGACTCCGGCTGGCGGATGAACAGCGTCTCATCACGCAGGTCGATCAGATCGCCGCGCAGTTGGAAATCGTCGTTCAGCGGGCGCGGTTTTTCCGTTGCGTCCAACGCCAGAATTGCCTCGTCGAACAGCTGCAGCAGCATATGATTCAACTCGCCGACGCGGCGCGTCATGCGATAAAAATCCTTCATCATACGTTCAACCGGTTCGTTGCCTTCCCCCTCATAACGCAGCAACTGTGCCACGTTGAGCTGGCGATCAAACAGCAAACGGTTGTCGTAGCGCGGCAGTACCAGGTGCAGTGCGAAGCGGATACGCCACAGGAAGCTCTGGCATTCGTTCAGTTCGTTGCGTTCGGCTTGGGTCAGAAAACCGAAGCCGACCATTTCGTCCAGCGAAGTGGCGCCAAAATGGCGACGCGCCACCCACAGCAAGGTGTGAATATCGCGCAGGCCGCCGGGGCTACTCTTGATATCCGGTTCCAGATTGTAGCTGGTGCCGTGGTAGCGCTGATGACGCTCCTGTTGCTCAACCACCTTGGCGTGGAAAAATTGTGGGGAGGGCCAGAAACCATCGCTGAAGATATGCTTTTGCATTTGCAGAAACAGCGCGACATCGCCGCAGATCATCCGCGATTCAATCAGGTTGGTGGCGACGGTCAGGTCCGCCAGCCCTTCCAGCAAGCATTCCTCCAGCGTTCGCACACTGTGGCCGACTTCCAGCTTCAGATCCCACAGCAGGGTGATAAATTCCCCCACGCGTTGGGATTGCTGTTCATTCAGGCGGCGCTGGCTGAGCACCAGCACATCAATGTCAGAGAGCGGGTGCAGTTCGCCACGGCCGTAACCGCCGACGGCAACCAGCGCAGTTTCTGGAATATCTTCAAATCCGTAGAACACCCACAGGCGGCGCAGCAGGCGGTCGATAAAGTGGCTACGTGCCGCTACCAGACTTTCGGCGCTGGAACCGGCGTTGAACGCTGCCGCCAGCCACAGCTGGAACTGTTCGAGGCGTTGTTTCAGCGCGATGCAGTTAATCTCCTCATCGCCATAGGCGTTGGGAGACTCAGGCCGCTCCGGCACGGCCTGTTGTGGAATGACCGAGGTGTCTTGCTGGCGAAAGTTTTCAGACATAGTACGCAGCCCATAAAAAAGGCCGGCAAAAGCCGGCCTGTGACATCATGCATCGCGGCAAAATGCCGCGGCGCTTACATCTCGTGCGTAATGATGTTGGGGATGGTGTCATCCTTGCGCAACGTCATTATCTCGCAGCCGTTATCCGTGACCACAATAGTATGCTCATACTGCGCCGACAAGCTGCGATCCTTGGTTTTTACCGTCCAGCCGTCTTTCATGGTACGGATGCGGTAATCACCGGCATTGACCATGGGCTCGATGGTGAAGGCCATACCCGCCTGCAACACCACACCGCCGTCATCAGCGTCATAGTGCAGCACCTGCGGTTCCTCGTGGAACACTTCGCCAATGCCGTGGCCGCAGTACTCGCGCACCACCGAGAAATTCTCGGCCTCGACGAATTTCTGGATCTCTTTGCCCAGCGTGCGCAGGCGGATACCCGGTTTCACCATTTTCAGCGACAGATACAGGCTTTCCTGAGTGATGCGGCACAGGCGCTCGCCCAGAATGGTCGGTTTACCGGCGATGAACATTTTGGAAGTGTCGCCGTGGAAACCGTCTTTGATGACGGTGACGTCGATATTAACGATGTCGCCGTCTTTCAGGACTTTGTCATCGCTCGGGATGCCGTGGCAGACCACTTCATTCACCGAGATACACACGGATTTCGGGAAGCCGTGGTAGCCCAGACAGGCAGAGATCGCCTGCTGCTGGTTGGTAATGTGATCGTGACAGATACGATCGAGTTCGCCGGTGGTCACGCCAGGTTTGACGTGCGGCTCAATGATTTCCAGCACTTCGGCAGCCAGTCGGCCGGCCACGCGCATTTTTTGGATGTCATCAGGTGTTTTAATTGAGATTGCCATGAAATTCGTCCGCAGGTGTCGTGCTCGCCGACAACAGAAAGAAATAAGAAGCAGTCTCTTATGGTATCAGCCCGGCCAGAGGCTGCCAAATTTGATTTCTCGCCGGCCTTTTCCCGGCAACAAAAGTTGGTGTCTGGGCTGGGTTTATGGTATAAAGCGCGCCGGCAGATCCGTACATCTTCCTTGTGATAATGGCGGAATAGGCCGAAAATACTTTAACTGCACTCACTTTGTGTAAATAACACACACGTATCGGCACATCCGCCGGGGTGCCCTGAGGTGATTTATCACCGCCAGGGTCGGCGTTATGGGATACGTGGAGGCATAACCCCAACTAACTCTATAGAGGTTTAATCATGGCAACTGTTTCCATGCGCGACATGCTCCAGGCCGGTGTACACTTTGGTCACCAGACCCGTTACTGGAACCCGAAAATGAAGCCTTTCATCTTCGGCGCACGTAACAAGGTTCACATCATCAACCTGGAAAAAACCGTACCAATGGCCAACGCAGCACTGGCTGAACTGACCAAGATCTCTTCCCGTAAAGGTAAGATCCTGTTCGTTGGTACCAAGCGCGCAGCAAGCGAAGCGGTAAAAGAATATGCTAACACCTGCGACCAGTTCTTCGTGAACCATCGCTGGTTGGGCGGCATGCTGACTAACTGGAAAACCGTTCGTCAGTCAATCAAGCGTTTGAAAGATCTGGAAATCCAGTCTCAAGATGGCACCTTTGACAAGCTGACCAAGAAAGAGGCGCTGATGCGTACTCGCGAACTGGCCAAGCTGGAAAACTCCCTGGGTGGTATCAAGGACATGGGTGGTCTGCCTGACGCTCTGTTCGTCATCGATGCTGATCACGAACACATCGCGATCAAAGAAGCCAACAACCTGGGTATCCCGGTATTCTCTATCGTTGATACCAACTCCGATCCAGACGGCGTTGACTTCATCATCCCTGGTAACGACGATGCAATCCGTGCAATCAAATTGTACCTGACTGCCGTTGCTGCCGCCGTCCGTGAAGGTCGTTCTCAAGATCTGGCCGTTCAAGCGGAAGAAAGCTTCGTAGAAGCTGAATAATAAGGCAAGCTCGTCACTGAGCCCTTATTAACCAGGTATTGAATATGTTGGTTAGGGGGGCCTTTATAGGCCCCCTTTGCTTATCTGAATGAGAACTGTCTCCACGTGAGATAACCGAGGAAAAAGAAATGGCTGATATTACCGCTGCTCTGGTAAAAGAACTGCGTGAGCGTACTGGCGCTGGCATGATGGATTGTAAAAAAGCTCTGGTTGAGTCTAACGGCGACATCGAGCTGGCAATCGAAAACATGCGTAAATCTGGTGCGATCAAAGCGGCGAAAAAAGCAGGCAACGTAGCTGCTGACGGCGTGATCAAAACCAAGATTGAAGGCAACTACGGTCTGATCCTGGAAGTTAACTGCCAGACTGACTTCGTAGCTAAAGATGCTGGTTTCCAGGCATTCGCTGACAAAGTGCTGGATGCGGCTTTTGCCGGCAAAATCACTGACGTTGAAGTGTTGAAAGCACAGTTCGAAGAAGAACGTGTAGCGCTGGTTGCAAAAATCGGTGAGAACATCAACATCCGTCGCGTTGCTTCCCTGGAAGGCGAAGTACTGGGCAGCTACCTGCACGGCGCGCGTATCGGCGTTCTGATCGCCGCTACCGGTGCTGACGAAGAGCTGGTTAAGCAAATTGCCATGCACGTTGCGGCAAGCAAGCCTGAATTCGTTAAGCCTGAAGACGTGTCTGCTGACGTGGTAGAAAAAGAGTACCAGGTTCAGCTGGACATCGCCATGCAGTCTGGCAAGCCGAAAGAAATCGCTGAGAAAATGGTTGAAGGCCGCATGAAGAAATTCACCGGCGAAGTTTCCCTGACCGGTCAGCCTTTCGTTATCGAACCAAGCAAAACCGTTGGCCAGGCTCTGAAAGAGCACAACGCTGACGTGGTTAACTTCATCCGCTTCGAAGTGGGCGAAGGCATCGCTAAAGTTGAGAATGACTTTGCTGCTGAAGTTGCAGCAATGAGCAAGCAGTCTTAATGACTGTTAATGGGGCCGCCGTCTGGCGGTTCCATTTTATCCAGCCAGAATTACACCGGTGGCAAGCCCTGTGGCATGATACACAGCACAGGCGCGTTTCATCGGCTGAAATCCCCAATACTAATACTGCTTCTTAGGACAGATCACCATGGCAACCAATGCAAAACCCGTATATCAGCGTATTCTGCTTAAACTGAGTGGCGAAGCCCTGCAAGGTGCAGAAGGTTTTGGTATCGACGCTAGCGTTTTGGATCGCATGGCTCAGGAAGTTAAAGAGCTGGTCGAACTGGGAATTCAGGTCGGTGTAGTTATTGGCGGCGGTAACCTGTTCCGCGGCGCGGGCCTGGCACAAGCCGGCATGAACCGCGTAGTGGGCGACCACATGGGAATGCTGGCTACCGTGATGAACGGCTTGGCCATGCGTGATGCACTGCACCGTGCCTATGTGAACGCTCGCCTGATGTCGGCAATTCCGTTGAACGGCGTGTGCGACAACTACAGCTGGGCCGAGGCGATCAGCCTGCTGCGTAATAATCGCGTGGTGATCTTCTCCGCCGGTACCGGCAACCCGTTCTTCACTACCGATTCTGCGGCGTGCCTGCGTGGGATCGAGATTGAAGCGGATGTGGTATTGAAAGCGACTAAAGTGGATGGTGTATACTCCGCTGACCCGGTTAAAAATCCGGATGCCACACTGTATGAACATATAACCTATCAGGACGTGTTGGAACGTGAGCTGAAAGTGATGGATCTGGCGGCATTTACGCTGGCTCGCGATCACGGCCTGCCAATCCGCGTATTCAACATGAACAAGCCGGGTGCGCTGCGCCGGGTAGTGATGGGTGAAAACGAAGGCACGCTGATCAGCAAATAAGGCTGGTCTGCCAAATTTAGCGGGAGCGGGTAACGCCAGGCGTAGCGCGCTTCCCTTGAGTAAAATTCACGGGCTATACTGTGGTATGGCCTGCCAAGTATCCAGCTTTCAAGGGTTCGCAACGTGATTAATGAAATCAGAAAAGATGCTGATTCACGCATGGAAAAAAGCGTAGAAGCATTCAAAAACCAAATCAGTAAAATCCGTACCGGCCGTGCTTCTCCAAGCATCCTCGACGGCATCATGGTGGAATACTATGGTTCCGCCACGCCGCTGCGTCAGTTGGCCAGCGTGACCGTTGAAGACTCCCGTACTCTGGCCATCAACCTGTTTGATCGCTCCCTGGGTTCAGCGGTAGAAAAAGCCATCATGGCTTCAGATCTCGGCCTGAACCCAAGCTCAGCCGGCAGCGTGATCCGCGTTCCTCTGCCTCCACTGACCGAAGAGCGTCGTAAAGACCTGATCAAGGTAGTACGTAACGAAGCAGAGCAGGGCCGTGTGGCGGTTCGTAACGTGCGCCGCGATGCCAACGACAAAGTTAAGGCGCTGCTGAAAGACAAGGAAATCAGTGAAGATGAAGATCGTCGTTCACAGGACGACGTTCAGAAACTGACCGATGCCTATATCAAACTGCTGGATGCCGCTCTGGCAGAGAAAGAAAAAGAGCTGATGGATTTCTAATCAGCATCACGCAGAAAAAAGCGTCGCCTGGGCGGCGCTTTGTTTTTTGTGGCGCAGATCCCGTTTCATCGTACTGATTGATCATGGACAAGTGGTGGCCAAGGTTACACACTGGAGCACCTCCGATCTCATCAGACAGTTATTCAGAGTGAGCTCATGAAGCAACTGACTATTCTTGGTTCCACCGGCTCAGTGGGGACCAGTACCCTGGCCGTGGTCAGGGAAAATCCCGACCGTTTTGCGATTAAAGCGCTGGTTGCCGGCCGCAATGTCGCAGTCATGGCACAACAGTGCATCGAGTTTCGCCCGACCTATGCCGCGATGGCGGACGAAGGGGCTGCGCGTGAACTGCGTATTCTGCTGGCGGAAAACGGTATTGCCACAGAGGTCATGGCGGGCGAGAAGGCGGCCTGTGAGTTGGCCGCATTGGACGACGTCGACCAGGTCACGGCTGCCATTGTTGGCGCTGCTGGACTGTTACCTACGCTGGCGGCAATTCGTGCCGGCAAGCAGGTGTTGCTGGCGAACAAAGAATCGCTGGTCACTTGCGGGCGTCTGTTTATGGACGCGGTGCAACAGAGCAAGACGCAGTTACTGCCGCTGGACAGCGAACATAACGCCATTTTTCAGAGTTTGCCTGAGAGTATTCAGCGTCAGTTGGGATACTCTTCATTAGAGAGTCATGGTGTGTCACGCATCGTGCTTACCGGCTCTGGCGGCCCGTTCCGTACCACGCCGTTGGAGCAGTTCGACACGATGACGCCGGATCAAGCCTGTGCCCATCCCAATTGGTCAATGGGGCGCAAGATCTCGGTGGACTCCGCCACCATGATGAACAAAGGACTGGAATATATTGAGGCCCGTTGGCTGTTTAACGCCTCGGCCGAACAAATGGAAGTGATTCTGCATCCGCAGTCGGTGATCCACTCGATGGTGCGTTACACCGATGGCAGCGTACTGGCCCAGTTGGGCACGCCGGATATGCGTACGCCGATCGCCCATGCGATGGCTTATCCTCAGCGGGTTAATTCCGGTGTGGAAGCGCTGGATTTCTGCCGCATTGGTTCGCTGACCTTTGCCGAACCTGAACGGAAGCGTTATCCCTGCCTGTATCTGGCTATTGAAGCCTTTGATGCCGGTCAGGCGGCGACTACCGCACTGAATGCGGCTAACGAAGTGGCCGTGGCGGCTTTCCTGCAGGAGCAGATTCGCTTTACCGATATCGCGGCAGTGAACCAAAAAGTAGTCGAACGGCTGTCATTGCAGGAACCGTCCTGCATTGATGCGGTCTTAGAAATAGATCGCCAGGCGCGTGAGGTTGCGGTTGGATTGGTTAAATCACTGCATAACTGATACCGGCAATTATCCTATTTTGTTCGCAAATTACGCGTGCCGCAGTGGGGCCGTTTGTTCAGGCCCTGCTGAGGTGGTATAGTCTGCGCCACCTTTCAGCGGTTATACCGTTGAATTATGGCCTGATTGACATCTCGAATGCCGATAGCGCAGCGCAGATTACCGGCTGTCGCAAGGCAGACTGAAAAGCCGTGTCGGGCACACGGCTTTTTTTGCGCGTAAGGGCCTGATGTTCCGGAAGGGCAGTTGTATTTCTATTGAGGAAATAAGTACGAGTTATGTCGTCCGCAAATCAACAAGAGGCTAATCTGTCCACTCTGGGGCCACGACATGTCGCCATTATTATGGACGGCAACGGGCGCTGGGCAAAACGTCAGGGTAAGTTACGTGTCTTCGGTCATAAAGCAGGGGTGAAATCGGTGCGTCGCGCGGTCAGTTTTGCTGCCAACAACCATTTAGATGCGCTCACGCTTTATGCCTTCAGCAGCGAAAACTGGAATCGTCCGGTGCAGGAAGTTTCCGCTTTGATGGAGCTTTTTGTCCGAGCCTTGGACAGTGAAGTAAAAAGCCTGCATAAACATAATGTCAGACTGCGAGTGATCGGCGACATCAGCCGTTTCAGCACGCGTTTGCAGGAGCGGATCCGTCGCTCCGAGCAACTGACAGAAAATAACGATGGCCTGACGCTCAACATTGCTGCCAACTACGGCGGCCGTTGGGATATTATTCAGGGAGTAAGGGAGCTGGCTGAGCAGGTGAAGGATGGTTCACTGCGTCCGGATCAAATCAGCGAAGAGTTACTGGGTGAGCGGATCTGCATGAACGATCTGTCGCCGGTGGATTTGGTGATCCGTACCGGTGGCGAACATCGCATCAGTAACTTCTTGCTGTGGCAAATTGCTTATGCCGAACTTTACTTTACTGATGTACTCTGGCCTGATTTTGATGAACTTGTCTTTGAAGGTGCGCTGAATGCATTTGCACAACGCGAGCGTCGCTTCGGGGGAACAACACCTATCGGCGCCAATGCGTCCTAGGGGGAACTTTTGCTGAAGTATCGCCTCATAACTGCTCTGATCTTAATTCCGATTGTTATCGCGGCGCTGTTTTTGCTGCCGCCGGTGGGCTTTGCCCTGGTAACACTCGTGGTGTGCATGTTAGCTGCCTGGGAGTGGGGCCAACTGGCCGGATTTACCTCCCGCTCGCAGCGTATCTGGTTGGCGATATTGTGCGGCTTTCTGCTGGCGTTGATGATGCTCAGTATTCCGGCCTATCATCAGTCGGTCCATTTACCTCAGGTAGGCGGGTCGCTGTGGCTGTCAATGGCCTGGTGGCTGGCGGCGCTGTTGCTGGTGCTGTTCTATCCCGGCTCGGCTGCACTGTGGCGTAACTCACGCCCGATACGTCTGGTTTTCGGTCTGCTGACCATAGTGCCGTTCTTCTGGGGTATGCTATCGCTGCGCCAGTTCGGCTACGAACAAAACCACTTCACCGGTGCCTGGTGGCTGCTGTATGTGATGTTGCTGGTTTGGGGCGCGGATTCCGGTGCCTACATGTTCGGCAAACTGTTTGGCAAGCATAAGCTGGCACCCAAAGTTTCTCCGGGGAAAACCTGGGAAGGGCTGGTCGGTGGCCTGATTACTTCGGCCCTGATATCCTGGCTGTTTGGTCGTTATGCCCCACTGAATGTGGTGCCGACAACCTTACTGATTTGTTCGGTGATTGCCGTGCTGGCCTCCGTGCTGGGCGATCTTACCGAGAGCATGTTCAAACGCGAAGCGGGTATCAAAGACAGCGGTCATTTGATACCGGGTCATGGCGGCATACTGGATCGTATCGATAGCCTGACCGCAGCAGTGCCTGTATTTGCCTGCCTGATGCTGTTAGTGTTTTAATCCGTCAATGGCGGGGAGTGAAGGGATTATGGTTAGCGTGCTCTGGAACTTAGTCGCATTTCTTGTTGCGCTCGGTGTATTGATCACCGTGCACGAGTTCGGGCACTTTTGGGTCGCCCGTCGCTGCGGCGTCCGTGTAGAACGCTTCTCCATCGGTTTTGGCCGCGCCTTATGGCGTCGTACCGACCGTCAGGGTACGGAGTACGTTATTGCCCTGATCCCGCTAGGCGGCTATGTGAAGATGCTCGATGAGCGGGTTGATTCGGTCGCACCGGAACTCCGCCATCAGGCGTTTAACAACAAAACCGTTTGGCAGCGTGCCGCTATCATCAGTGCCGGTCCTATCGCCAATTTCCTGTTTGCTATCCTTGCTTACTGGCTGGTCTTCATTATCGGCGTGCCCAGTTTCCGTCCGGTAATCGGTGAAATCGCCCCCCAATCGATTGCAGCCCACGCTGAAATTTCGCCTGGAATGGAACTTAAGTCTGTAGATGGCATCGAAACGCCTGATTGGGAATCAGTTCGTCTGGCGCTGGTGGCGAAGATTGGCGACGCAGAAACCGAGGTAGGTATCGCGCCGTTTGGTTCGTCCAGTGTGGTGACCAAAACCCTGGATTTGCGCCAGTGGAATTTTGAGCCGGACAAACAGGATCCCGTGGTGGCGTTGGGTATCATTCCACGCGGCCCGCAGATAGAATCTGTCCTTGCCGAAGTGCAGCCGGGGTCGGCAGCGCAAAAGGCGGGTTTACAAGCGGGGGACAGGATCGTTAAAGTCGATGGTCAGCTATTGGGTCGTTGGCAAACGTTGGTGAAACGGATCCACAACGGTCCAGGGCAACCGCTGGCTTTAGAGATCGAAAGAAACGGCGCCCCCTTGTCTTTGACGCTGATACCGGATACAAAGCCGGTGGGAAAAGACAAATCGGTGGGTTTTGCCGGCATCATTCCGAAAGTGTTGCCGCTGCCGGACGAGTATAAGACGATTCGCCAGTATGGACCTTTCCCGGCGCTGTATCAGGCCGGGGACAAGACCTGGCAGCTTATGAGCCTTACGGTCAAAATGCTGGGTAAATTAATAACCGGTGATGTAAAGCTGAACAACCTGAGTGGCCCGATTTCGATTGCACAGGGAGCAGGGGCGTCAGCTGGGGTCGGGTTTGTGTATTATCTGATGTTCCTGGCGTTGATCAGTGTCAACCTGGGTATCATCAACCTGTTCCCATTACCGGTGTTAGATGGTGGGCATCTCCTCTTCCTGGCGATAGAAAAGCTGAAGGGTGGGCCGGTTTCCGAGCGAGTACAGGACTACAGTTACCGCATAGGTTCGATCGTGTTGGTGCTTTTAATGGGTCTTGCACTTTTCAATGATTTTTCTCGTCTTTAGGGGCGGGGATAGGTTAGGAAGAACGCATAACAACGATGGCGATGAAAAAGTTGCTCATAGCGTCGCTGCTGTTTGGCAGCGCCACCGTATACGGTGCAGACGGGTTCGTAGTGAAGGATATTCATTTCGAAGGCCTGCAGCGAGTCGCCGTCGGTGCGGCGTTACTCAACATGCCGGTTCGCGTAGGCGATACCGTCTCTGACGATGATATCAGTAATACCATCCGTGCCTTGTTTGCCACTGGCAACTTCGAGGACGTTCGCGTGCTGCGCGATGGTAATACGCTGATTGTTCAGGTTAAGGAACGCCCTACCATTGCCAGCATCACTTTCTCCGGCAACAAGTCGGTGAAAGATGACATGCTCAAGCAAAACCTGGAAGCCTCTGGCGTCCGGGTTGGCGAAGCGCTCGACCGCACCACGATATCCAGCATTGAAAAAGGGCTGGAAGACTTCTACTACAGCGTCGGTAAATACAGTGCCTCGGTGAAAGCCATTGTCACGCCATTGCCGCGTAACCGTGTTGACCTGAAACTGGTGTTCACGGAAGGGGTTTCCGCCAAGATTCAACAAATCAACATTGTCGGCAACCATGCCTTCACCAATGATGAACTGATTTCACGCTTCCAACTGCGTGATGAAGTGCCGTGGTGGAACGTGGTGGGCGATCGCAAATACCAGAAGCAAAAGCTGGCGGGCGACCTCGAAACCCTGCGCAGTTTCTATCTGGACCGCGGCTACGCGCGCTTTAATATTGATTCGACGCAGGTCAGCCTGACGCCGGACAAAAAAGGCATCTACATCACCATCAATATCACAGAAGGCGAGCAATACAAGCTCACTGACGTGGTGGTGAACGGCAATCTGGCCGGCCACTCGGCGGAAGTTGCCCAGTTGACCAAAATTGAGCCAGGTGAGCTGTATAACGGCAGTAAAGTGACCAAAATGGAAGACAACATCAAAACGATGTTGGGCCGTTACGGTTACGCTTACCCGCGTGTTTCTACCCAGCCTGAAATCAACGACGCGGATAAAACCGTGAAGCTGCACGTGAATATTGATGCGGGTAACCGTTTCTATGTCCGTCGCATCAAGTTTGAAGGCAACGATACCAGTAAAGATTCCGTACTGCGCCGTGAAATGCGTCAGATGGAAGGTGCGTGGTTGGGTAATGCTCAGGTAGAGCAGGGCAAAGAACGTCTGAACCGTTTGGGCTATTTTGAAACGGTAGATGTGGAAACCCAACGCGTTCCGGGCACTGCGGATCAGGTTGATGTCACCTACAAGGTGAAAGAGCGTAACACCGGTACCTTCAACTTCGGCGTCGGCTACGGCACCGAGAGCGGCGTGAGCTTCCAGGCAGGCGTTCAACAGGACAACTGGCTGGGGACCGGCTATTCCGTCGGCATCAGCGGGACCAAGAACGATTACCAGACTTACACCGAACTGTCGGTAACCAACCCGTACTTCACCGTTGACGGTGTGAGTTTGGGTGGCCGTATCTTCTACAACGACTTTAAAGCCGATGACGCGGACCTGTCCGACTATACCAACAAGAGTTACGGTATAGACGGTACCCTGGGCTTCCCGATCAACGAAAACAACTCGTTGCGTACCGGTCTGGGTTACGTGCATAACGGCTTGTCCAACATGCAGCCGCAGATTGCCATGTGGCGTTATCTGGACTCGATGGGTCTGAATCCTAACACCACCGATCGCGCCAGCTATTCTGCCGATGACTTCACGTTGAACCTGGGTTGGACCTACAACAACCTTGACCGTGGTTATTTCCCAACTTCGGGTAACCGCACTACGCTCAATGGTAAAGTCACCATTCCAGGCTCGGATAACGAATACTACAAGCTGACGCTGGACAGTGTGCAATACGTTCCGATCAACGACGATCGTACCTGGGTGCTGTTGGGTCGTGGCCGTCTGGGTTATGCAGATGGTCTGGGCGGCAAAGAAATGCCGTTCTACGAAAACTTCTACGCCGGTGGTTCCAGCACCGTGCGTGGTTTCGGCTCCAACACCATTGGTCCAAAAGCTGCGTACTACAACTCCAACTCGTATAGCTGTACCAATGGTGCTGCTGTGTGTAGTTCAGACGATGCGGTAGGCGGTAACGCCATGGCAGTCGCCAGTATGGAATTGATCACACCAACGCCATTCATCAGCGAGAAATACGCCAACTCAGTGCGTACTTCCCTGTTCGTGGATGCGGGTACCGTGTGGGATACCAACTGGCAGAATACTGCGCAGACCAGCATGTACGATATTCCGGACTACAGTAAGGCGAGCAACATCCGCGTTTCTGCCGGTATTGCCTTGCAGTGGATGTCACCTTTGGGTCCGTTGGTGTTCTCCTATGCCAACCCGATCAAGAAATACGAAGGCGACAAGTCAGAACAGTTCCAGTTTAACATTGGCAAGACCTGGTAACAGGTCCGGCTTCTGGGCATAGCAGTTATTAAGAATCGCAAATGCCAGGCGCTCGTCGGAGCACAGAGAGATGATTCTCATTGTTTTGCGGGATAAGTCTGGCAGATTGTGTACTTCAAGTGTCATATGACACAAATGGGTGATGGTAAGGAGTTTATAGTGAAAAAGTGGTTGTGTGCCGCAGGCCTCGGTTTAGCAATGGCTGCTTCAGCTGGCGTTCAGGCAGCAGATAAGATCGCTGTAGTTAACGTCTCCAGCATTTTCCAACAGTTGCCGGCTCGTGAAACCGTAGCTAAACAGCTGGAAAACGAGTTTAAAGGCCGTGCGGGTGAGCTTCAGAACATGGAGCGTAGCCTTCAGACCAAAATGCAACGTTTGCAGCGTGATGGCGCTACCATGAAAGCCAGCGATCGCAGCAAGATGGAAAAAGACGTGATGGCACAGCGCGAGCAGTTCTCTCAGAAAGCACAGGCTTTTGAGCAGGACAACCGTCGCCGTCAGATGGAAGAGCGTAACAAAATCCTGAGCCGTATTCAGGACGCTGTGAAATCTGTTGCCAGCAAAGAAGGCTACGACGTAGTTATCGATGCTAACGCTGTTGCCTACGCAGGGACTTCTAAAGACATCACTGCTGACGTGCTGAAACAGGTTAAATAACAACATGCCTTCAATTCGACTGGCTGATCTAGCGCAGCAGTTGGATGCACAATTGCACGGTGATGGCGATCTCGTCATCACCGGCATTGCTTCTATGCATTCGGCACAGGCTGGCCAAATCACGTTTTTGTCAAACAGCCGCTATCAAGAGCAGCTGGCTTCCTGCCAGGCAAGCGCAGTAGTGCTTACCGAGGCGGATTTACCACACTGTCGTTCTGCGGCGCTGGTGGTTAAAAACCCTTACCTGACTTACGCGCGCATGGCGCAACTGATGGATACCACGCCGTCCCCGGCTCAGGATATCGCGCCAAGCGCGGTTATCTCACCTGAAGCCACTCTGGGTCAGCAGGTTGCCATTGGGGCCAATGCGGTGATCGAGTCGGGCGCAGTGCTTGGCGATAACGTGGTTATCGGCCCTGGCTGCTTCATCGGCAAACGTGCGCGCATTGGCGCGGGGACACGTCTGTGGGCGAACGTAACGATTTATCATGAAGTCGAGATCGGCCAACGCTGCCTGATCCAATCAGGTACCGTGATTGGTGCTGATGGTTTCGGCTATGCCAACGAACGTGGCGAGTGGATAAAAATTCCTCAGTTGGGCACGGTAATTATCGGCGATCGCGTCGAGATTGGTGCTTGCACCACCATTGACCGCGGCGCGCTGGATAACACCCAGATCGGGAATGGTGTTATCATCGACAACCAATGCCAGATTGCACATAACGTGGTGATTGGCGACAATACTGCCGTCGCCGGCGGTGTGATCATGGCAGGCAGCTTGAAAATCGGCCGCTACTGCCAGATCGGCGGAGCCAGCGTGATCAACGGTCACATGGAGATCGCCGACAAGGTTGTTGTCACCGGAATGGGAATGGTTATGCGACCAATCACCGAACCTGGGGTATACTCTTCGGGCATTCCGTTACAACCCAACAAAGTTTGGCGTAAAACCGCTGCGTTGGTGATGAATATCGATGAGATTAGCAAGCGCTTAAAAGCTGTCGAACGAAAAGTCGGAAAAGACTAATCACTACCGCCCGCCTCGCTGGGTACAAAACGAAACGCGTTGGTCATGAGACCAAAAGCGCAAAGAGTTGTTAATTTGCGGCCTGCATGACTTCCTCCTTATTGGGGGCAGCGCAGGCCGTGTTGTTGATGCCATCAGTTTTTAGAGACAGGAAGAGTATTTTGACTACTGACACTCATACTCTGGATATTGCAGAAATTTTAGAGTTGCTTCCTCACCGTTACCCGTTCTTGCTGGTCGATCGCGTCCTCGAGTTTGAGGAGCACAAATTCCTGCGTGCGGTGAAGAACGTATCTGTAAATGAGCCGTTTTTCCAGGGACACTTCCCTGGTAAGCCGATTTTCCCAGGCGTATTGATTCTGGAAGCCATGGCGCAGGCCACCGGTATTCTGGCGTTTAAAAGCGTCGGCAAACTGGAGCCGGGCGAGTTGTATTACTTTGCCGGTATCGACGAAGCTCGCTTCAAACGTCCGGTAGTGCCTGGTGATCAAATGATCATGGAAGTCACCTTTGAGAAAACTCGTCGTGGTTTGACGCGCTTTAAAGGCGTGGCGACCGTCGACGGCAAAATTGTCTGCGAAGCAACCATGATGTGTGCGCGCAGCCGGGAGGCTTAATCCGTGATCGACAAAACCGCCTTTATCCATCCTAGCGCGATTATTGAAGAAGGCGCCGTTATCGGCGCTGGTGCGCACATCGGTCCCTTCTGCTACGTCGGCTCCCAGGTGGAAATCGGCGAAGGCACGGTACTGAAGTCCCATATCGTGGTGAATGGCCTGACCAAAATCGGCCGCGATAATCAGATCTATCAGTTTGCCTCTATTGGCGAAGTGAATCAGGATCTGAAATACGCGGGTGAACCGACGCGTGTCGAGATTGGCGATCGCAACCGCATCCGCGAAAGCGTCACCATTCATCGCGGTACCGCGCAGGGCACCGGTTTGACCAAGGTAGGTAATGACAACCTGCTGATGGTTAACGTGCATGTCGCGCACGACTGTGTGGTGGGTAACTCCTGTATCCTGGCAAACAACGCCACGCTGGCCGGCCATGTGGAAATTGACGATCATGCCATTATCGGTGGTATGACGGCGATTCATCAGTTCTGCATTATCGGGACTCACGTGATGGTTGGCGGTTGTTCCGGCGTTGCCCAGGACGTGCCTCCTTTTGTCATTGCGCAAGGTAACCACGCCACGCCATTCGGTGTTAACGCCGTTGGCTTGAAGCGTCGTGGTTTTGATAAAGATGAAATGCAGGCAATCCGTAACGCCTACAAAATTCTTTATCGCAGCGAGAAAACGCTGGATGAAGCGAAAACAGAAATCGAAACCCTGGCGAAAGAACAGCCAGTGGTGCAGCAGTTCCTTGATTTCTTTGGCCGTTCTACCCGCGGAATTATTCGCTGACCTATGCAAAATCGTCCATTGACCATCGGATTGGTCGCCGGAGAAACCTCCGGTGACATTCTTGGCGCCGGTTTAATTCGTGCGCTCAAGGCGCAGATCCCAGACGCACGTTTTGTTGGCGTCGCCGGCCCGCTGATGCAGGCTGAAGGCTGCGAAACCTGGTACGAAATGGAAGAGCTGGCGGTAATGGGCGTGGTCGAGGTGCTTGAGCGCCTGCCACGCCTGTTAAAGATCCGCAAGGATCTTACCCGCCGGTTCAGCGAATTGAAGCCGGACGTGTTTGTGGGTATTGACGCGCCGGACTTCAATATCACCCTGGAAGGTCGCCTGAAACAGCGCGGCATCCGTACTATTCACTATGTCAGCCCGTCCGTTTGGGCCTGGCGTCAAAAGCGCGTTTTCAAAATAGGCAAAGCCACCGATCTGGTGTTGGCGTTTCTCCCTTTCGAAAAAGCGTTTTACGATCGTTTCAACGTTCCCTGTCGGTTTATTGGCCATACCATGGCCGACGCCATGCCGCTGCAACCGGACAAATTGGCTGCGCGCGCTAAACTGGGCATTGCCCCTGATGCGCGTTGTCTGGCCCTGCTGCCGGGCAGCCGCGGTGCTGAAGTCGAGATGCTGAGCGCTGACTTCCTGAAGACCGCCCAGTTGCTGCGTACCCGCTACCCCGAGCTGGAATTGGTGGTGCCGTTGGTTAACGCCAAGCGACGCGAGCAGTTCGAACGCATCAAGGCGGAAGTGGCACCTGAGTTAAGGGTCCATTTGCTCAATGGCCAAGGCCGTGAGGCGATGATCGCCAGCGACGCAGCATTGCTGGCCTCTGGCACTGCGGCACTGGAGTGCATGCTGGCCAAATGCCCGATGGTGGTGGGCTACCGCATGAAGCCCTTTACCTTCTGGATAGCGCAGCGGCTGGTGAAGACCCCCTATGTCTCACTGCCCAACCTGTTGGCCGGTCGTGAGATCGTCACCGAGCTGTTGCAGCACGATTGCGTGCCGGACAAGCTGGCGGCGTCTATCATGCCGTTGCTGGAAGATAGCCCGCAAACCGACGAATTGAAACAGACCTTCCTTAACTTGCACCAAAGCATCCGTTGTGGTGCCGATGAACAGGCTGCTCAGGCTGTGTTGGAGCTGGCAAAAGCATGATTGAACCCTTCATTTATCCTGTCGCCACGTTGATTGCCGGCGTGGACGAAGTCGGCCGTGGCCCTTTGGTCGGAGCGGTAGTGACCGCCGCAGTGATCCTCGATCCTGCGCGACCGATAGTTGGGCTGGCGGACTCGAAAAAACTCAGTGAAAAGCGTCGTCTGGCGCTGTATGACGAAATCGTCGAAAAGGCACTCTCCTGGAGTCTGGGGCGTGCTGAGCCGGACGAGATTGACCAACTGAACATTCTGCATGCCACCATGCTGGCGATGCAGCGAGCGGTTGCCGGATTGCATATCGCGCCGGACATGGTATTGATCGACGGTAACCGTTGTCCGAAACTATCGATGCGTTCGCAGGCGGTGGTGAAGGGCGATAGCCGCGTGGCAGAAATCAGCGCCGCGTCCATTCTGGCGAAGGTTACGCGTGACCACGAAATGACCGAGTTGGATCGGGAATTCCCGGACTACGGCTTTGCGCAGCATAAAGGCTACCCAACCGCTTTCCATCTGGAGCGGCTGGCCGCGCTGGGTGCGACCGAGCATCATCGCCGCAGCTTTGCCCCGGTTAGAAGGGTGCTGGCGCTGTAATCTGCCGGCCCTACCCGGGCTGGGCACGCGATAGAGTTAACCCGGGTTCAGTTCACTGAGCCCCTAGATTCAGGTATCTGGATATGGCCGAACCTCGTTTTATTCACCTGCGCGTTCATAGCGACTACTCCATGATTGATGGATTAGCCAAGATCGGACCGTTGGTGAAAAGAGCCGCCGCGTTAGCCATGCCTGCTTTGGCAATTACCGACTTTACCAACCTGTGTGGTCTGGTGAAGTTTTATGGCAGCGCGCACGGCGCCGGGATCAAACCGATCATCGGCGCGGATTTTCATGTGCAAAGCGAAGTGCTGGGCGACGAGCTGGCGCAGCTCACCGTACTGGCCGCCAATAATGAAGGTTACCAAAACCTGACGCTGCTGATTTCCCGCGCCTATCAGCGGGGTTACGGCGCCGCCGGCCCAATCATCGATCGCGACTGGCTGATTGAGCACCGTGAAGGGCTTATCCTGCTCTCAGGTGCCCGTCAGGGCGACGTCGGCAAGTTTCTGCTGCGCGGCAACCAGCCGCAGGTGGAGCAATGCCTGGAGTTTTATCAGCAGTACTTCCCCGACAGTTATTATCTCGAACTGATCCGTACCGGTCGGCCGGACGAAGAAAACTACCTGCATGCAGCGGTAGCCTTGGCGACCGAACGCGGGCTGCCGGTGGTGGCTACCAACGATGTGCGTTTTCTGGTAGCGGATGACTTTGACGCCCACGAGATCCGCGTTGCTATCCACGACGGCTTCACGTTGGATGATCCCAAGCGTCCGCGTAATTATACTCCGCAGCAATACATGCGTGACGAAGACGAGATGTGTGAGCTGTTTGCCGACATCCCGGAGGCGTTGCTCAACAGTGTAGAGATCGCCAAGCGTTGTAACGTGACTATTCGCCTTGGCGAATACTTCCTGCCGCAGTTCCCAACCGGTGACATGACCACCGAGGACTTCCTGGTCCTTAAGTCGAAGGAAGGGCTGGAAGATCGACTGGAATTCCTGTTCCCGGATCCGGAGGTGCGTGCTCAGCGCCGCCCTGAATACGACGAACGTCTGGACATTGAGCTGAAAGTCATCAACCAGATGGGCTTCCCGGGTTACTTCCTGATCGTGATGGAGTTCATCCAGTGGTCGAAAGACAACAACGTGCCGGTAGGGCCAGGCCGTGGTTCTGGTGCCGGTTCACTGGTGGCCTATGCGCTGAAAATCACCGATCTGGACCCGCTGGAATTTGACCTGCTGTTCGAACGTTTCCTTAACCCGGAACGTGTTTCGATGCCCGACTTCGACGTCGACTTCTGCATGGAAAAACGCGATCTGGTGATTGATCACGTGGCGGAGATGTACGGCCGTGAGGCGGTATCCCAGATCATTACCTTTGGTACCATGGCGGCGAAAGCGGTTATTCGCGACGTGGGCCGCGTATTGGGCCATCCGTATGGCTTCGTCGATCGTATCTCCAAGCTGGTGCCACCCGATCCGGGCATGACGCTGGAGAAAGCCTTTGCCGCCGAGCCGCAGTTACCGGAAATTTACGAAGCGGATGAGGAAGTCAAAGCGCTGATCGACATGGCGCGCAAGCTGGAAGGGGTGACGCGTAACGCCGGTAAGCACGCCGGTGGTGTGGTGATCGCACCGACCAAAATCACTGACTTCGCCCCCTTGTACTGTGACGCAGAAGGTCAGCACCCGGTCACCCAGTTTGACAAGAACGACGTGGAATACGCCGGGCTGGTGAAGTTCGACTTCCTGGGCCTGCGTACCCTGACCATCATCGACTGGGCGTTGGCGATGATCAACGCCCGCCGAGCGAAGACCGGGCTGGAACCGATCGATATCGCCGCTATCCCGCTCGAAGACAAGAAAAGCTTCGACATGCTGCAGCGTTCGGAGACCACGGCGGTCTTCCAGCTTGAATCGCGCGGCATGAAAGACCTGATCAAACGCCTGAAGCCCGACTGCTTCGAAGATATGATCGCACTGGTGGCGCTGTTCCGCCCAGGGCCACTGCAGTCAGGCATGGTAGATAACTTTATCGACCGTAAGCACGGCCGTGAAGAGATCTCCTACCCGGATATTCAGTGGCAGCATGAGTCGCTCAAGCCGGTACTGGAGCCGACCTACGGCATCATCCTGTACCAGGAACAGGTCATGCAGATTGCCCAGGTGCTGGCCGGCTATTCGCTGGGCGGCGCGGACATGTTGCGTCGTGCGATGGGTAAAAAGAACCCGGTCGAGATGGCCAAGCAGCGTGGCGGTTTCGAAGATGGGGCAAAATCACGCGGTATCGACGGCGAACTGTCGGTAAAAATCTTTGACCTGGTGGAGAAATTCGCCGGTTACGGCTTCAACAAATCGCACTCCGCCGCCTATGCGCTGGTGTCATACCAGACGTTATGGCTGAAGGCGCACTATCCAGCCGAGTTTATGGCGGCGGTAATGACCGCCGATATGGACAATACCGATAAGGTGGTGGGCCTGGTGGATGAATGCTGGCGTATGGGGTTGAAAATCCTGCCGCCGGACATCAACAGCGGCCAGTACCATTTCCACGTTAACGATGAAGGCGAGATCGTTTACGGCATCGGCGCGATCAAGGGCGTCGGGGAAGGGCCGATTGAAGCTATTCTTGAAGCGCGTAACAGTGGCGAGCAGGGCTATTTCAAAGACCTGTTTGACCTGTGCGCACGTTCTGATATCAAGAAACTGAACCGCCGCATTCTGGAAAAGCTGATCATGTCCGGGGCATTCGACCGCCTTGGGCCGCATCGCGCCGCGCTGATGAACTCATTGGGTGACGCGTTGAAAGCGGCCGATCAGCATGCCAAAGCCGAAGCGATCGGCCAGGTGGACATGTTTGGCGTGCTGGCGGAAGCGCCGGAGCAGGTGGAGCAATCCTACGCCAACGTGCCCCGCTGGCAGGAGCAGGTGGTACTGGACGGTGAACGGGAAACGTTGGGGTTGTACCTCACCGGGCACCCGATCACCCAGTACCTGAAGGAAATCGAACGCTATGCCGGTGGCCAGCGTTTGAAAGATATGCACCCGACGGATCGGGGCAAAATGACGACCGCTGTTGGGCTGGTGATTGCCTCACGGGTTATGGTCACCAAGCGTGGTAATCGCATCGGAATTTGTACGCTGGATGACCGTTCAGGCCGTCTTGAGGTGATGTTATTCACCGATGCGTTAGAAAAATACCAGCATTTATTGGAAAAAGACCGTATCCTGATCGCCAGTGGACAGGTCAGCTTTGATGACTTTAGCGGTGGGCTTAAAATGACCGCCCGCGAGCTAATGGACATCAGCGAAGCCCGTGAAAAATACGCTCGCGGACTTGCTATCTCGCTGACGGACAGGCAAATTGATGACCAGCTTTTGAACCGTCTCCGTCAGTCTTTGGAACCCCATCGCTCGGGGACGATTCCAGTGCATCTTTACTATCAACGGGAAGATGCGCGGGCCAAGCTGCGTTTTGGCGCAACCTGGCGCGTGACGCCCACCGACCGCTTATTGATAGATTTGCGGACTTTGGTAGGTAATGAGCAGGTGGAACTGGAATTTGACTAAAATAGGAATGCTATGAGTCTGAATTTTCTTGATTTTGAACAGCCGATTGCAGAGCTGGAAGCGAAAATTGACTCGCTGACTGCAGTCAGCCGTCAAGACGAAAAATTAGATATTAATCTGGACGAAGAGGTTCAGCGCCTTCGTGAAAAGAGCGTTGAGCTGACGCGCAAGATTTTTTCCGATCTTGGGGCTTGGCAAGTTGCCCAATTGGCACGCCACCCACGCCGTCCTTATACCCTGGATTATATCAAACACATCTTCACCGACTTCGAAGAACTGGCTGGCGATCGCGCCTATGCCGATGACAAAGCGATTGTCGGTGGTATTGCGCGTCTGGATGGTCGCCCGGTGATGATCATCGGTCACCAGAAAGGCCGCGAAACCAAAGAGAAAATCCGCCGTAACTTCGGCATGCCGGCACCGGAAGGCTATCGCAAAGCGTTGCGCCTGATGGAAATGGCTTCTCGCTTCAAGATGCCGTTGATCACTTTCATCGACACTCCAGGGGCATACCCGGGTGTGGGCGCGGAAGAACGCGGCCAGTCAGAAGCGATTGCCCATAACCTGCGTGAAATGTCTCGCCTGAATATCCCGGTGATCTGCACCGTGATTGGCGAAGGCGGTTCTGGCGGTGCATTGGCCATCGGCGTGGGCGACAAAGTGAATATGCTGCAGTACAGCACCTATTCGGTGATTTCACCGGAAGGCTGTGCATCAATCCTGTGGAAGAGTGCTGACAAGGCACCTCTGGCTGCAGAAGCGATGGGCATTACCGCACCCCGTCTGAAAGAGCTGAAGCTGATCGATTCGGTGATCCCGGAGCCTTTGGGTTCTGCTCACCGTGACGTGCCGGCAATGGCAGCCGCGCTGAAAGCGCAGCTGTTGGCTGACCTGAAAGATCTCGATGGCCTGAACAACGAAGAGTTGCTCAACCGTCGTTACCAGCGCCTGATGAACTACGGCTACTGCTGAGTTTTGTCATGCGTTGCAAGAAACCGCCTTCATTCGGGCGGTTTTTTTTTGGCTGATGAAAAGGGGGCTTTTGGGGTACACAGCACGGTTTTTTCATGTTTTTATAGACGACTGGTGGTTAACTGACAGGAGCAGCCGTTGAATATCATCGCGATCATGAGCCCAGCGGGCGTTTATTACAAAGACGAGCCGATCCGCGAGCTTCACACCGCACTGACTGCAATGAATTTCCAACTGGTGTATCCGAAAAACAGTGGTGATCTGTTAAAACTGATCGAGGCCAACGCGCGTATTTGCGGGGTGATTTTTGACTGGGACGACTACAGCCTGGAGCTGTGCAGCGATATCAATGAGCTGAATGAATATCTGCCGTTGTATGCCTTCATCAATCAGCATTCCACCTTCGACGTCAGCCTGCATGAAATGCGCATGGCGCTGTATTTCTTTGAGTATGCTCTGAATGCGGCGGATGATATTGCGCAGCGTATTCAGCAGTACACCGCCGAATACATCGATACCATTACGCCACCCTTGACCAAGGCGCTGTTCAACTATGTGCGCGAAGGGAAATACACTTTCTGTACTCCTGGCCACATGGCCGGTACTGCCTTTCAGAAAAGCCCGGTCGGTTGCCTGTTTTACGACTTTTTCGGTGCCAACACGCTAAAAGCAGATGTCTCAATCTCGGTGACTGAACTGGGCTCGCTGCTGGATCACACCGGCCCACATCTGGAAGCCGAAGAGTATATTGCCCGTACCTTTAACGCCGAGCAGAGCTATCTGGTGACCAACGGCACCTCCACTGCCAACAAAATTGTCGGTATGTATTCGGCACCGACCGGCAGCACGGTGTTGATTGACCGCAACTGCCATAAATCCTTATGCCATTTGCTGATGATGAGCGATATCGTGCCTATCTACCTGCGCCCGCTGCGTAATGCCTATGGCATTCTCGGTGGTATTCCGCAGCATGAATTTACTCGCGAGAGCATTGCCGGCCGGGTCGCGGCAACGGCTAACGCCAGCTGGCCGGTACATGCGGTGATCACCAACTCCACTTATGACGGTTTGTTGTATAACACCGACTACATCAAACAGACGCTGGACGTACCCTCAATTCACTTTGACTCGGCCTGGGTGCCCTATACCAACTTCCATCCCATCTACGACGGCAAGAGCGGTATGAGCGGCGAACGCACGCCCGGCAAGGTTATCTACGAAACCCAGTCGACGCACAAGCTGCTGGCCGCTTTTTCGCAGGCCTCAATGATTCACATTAAGGGTGACTACGACGAAAGCACCTTCAACGAAGCCTATATGATGCACACGACCACTTCGCCGAATTACGGCATCGTGGCGTCGATGGAAACTGCCGCAGCGATGCTGCGCGGTAATCCGGGGCGGCGATTGATAAATCGCTCGGTGGAGCGCGCACTGCATTTCCGCCGTGAGGTGCAGCGGCTGCGGGAGGAGAGCGACAGCTGGTTCTTCGACATCTGGCAGCCGGAGGAGATCGACGAGGCGCAGTGTTGGCCGCTGAACCCGGATGATAATTGGCACGGTTTCGGCAACACCGACAGCAACCACATGTACCTCGATCCGATCAAGGTCACTATCCTGACGCCGGGCATGAATGAGTTGGGCATGCTGGAAGAGAGCGGAATACCTGCGGCGCTGGTAGCGAAGTATCTGGACGAACGCGGTATCGTGGTGGAAAAAACCGGGCCTTATAATCTGTTATTCCTGTTCAGCATTGGCATCGATAAAACCAAGGCGATGAGTCTGCTGCGCGGTTTGACCGATTTCAAACGCGCTTACGATCTTAACCTGCGGGTGAAGAACATGCTGCCGGATCTGTTCGCGGAAGATCCGGACTTCTACCGCAATATGCGCATTCAGGATCTGGCTGCCGGGATCCACAGTTTAATCTGTTGGCACGATCTGCCGGGCCTGATGCAGCGGGCGTTTGACGTGCTGCCTGAAATGAAACTGACGCCGCACCAGATGTTCCAGCAACAGGTGCGCGGCAACGTAGAAACCTGCGAGCTGGATCAGTTGGTCGGCAAGGTGGCGGCCAACATGATCCTGCCTTATCCGCCTGGTGTTCCGCTGGTGATGCCGGGCGAGATGATCACCGAAGAGAGCCGTGCGGTGCTCGATTTTCTGCTGATGCTATGCTCGATCGGCGAGCGTTATCCGGGCTTTGAAACCGATATCCACGGGGCGAAGCTGACAGAGGACGGGCGTTATCTGGTGAAGGTGCTGAAAGCGCCGTTGGCTTAAGCAAATTCCCGGCAAATCAGGTTCACGCTGCTTGATGGCAGCGGTTCCTGCGTCAGACCACAAAAGGGTTGGCCATCCTGCTGTTGATGATAGCGGCAGCGATGGCATTCGCCGAATAACGCCACGTTATCATCCTGCTTTTGCAACTGGCGCAACAACTGCGTCAGCAACTCGACTAACTGCCCGCCGTCCTGCTGCATGGCATCCTGCGCGTCCTGTAAATAGGCCGGTGGGAACAGGGCATCCATCAATACGCGTGATTTGTCGGTCAGCTTTAGTCTGACGCTGCGTCGGTCCTTCTCGTCCGCAGTGCGGGCGATCATCCCGTTACTTTCCAGCTTTTTCAGCGATTGCGATACCGTGCCTTTGGTCAGGCCAAGATATTCCGTCACCGCCATCGGCGTGTTGGAGTAATGGTTGCAGCGCGCCAGGTAGTACAACGCACTCAATTGCACCGGGGGCAGGCTTTCCAGCTCTTCATGGCTACGCAGCCAGCTGCGTTGCAGGCTATTCAGCCGCTCCAATAAATCAAACAGTCTCAAGATGGGATCCTCGTTAGTGTGGGAAAATAGTATCGATTAAAAACTATATTGACAAGTCGTGATGGAGGATTTATTGTGCATCTGGTTTCGAATCGAAACTAAATAAGTGAATTCATTTCACACACAGTCAGAACCAAGGAGAATTATCATGACCAAGGCCGTTTTCTATCATGCCGGTTGTTCGGTTTGCGTCAGCGCAGAGCAGCAGTTGTTGGGCCTGTTGAGCCAAGATGTGCAAGTGGATGTGGTTCATTTGGGTGAAAAACCGGCGCATATCGCCGAAGCAGAAAAAGCCGGGGTACAGAGCGTACCGGCGCTGGTGGTGGATGGGCAGGTGCTGCACATCAACTACGGTGCTGCACTGGCCGATCTTAAAGCCTGATCTGCCGGTTGCGTTGCTGATTGCTGAATAACCGCCCCGTCTTGTATACGGGGCTTTTTGTCGTTGACGTCGCCACTGCCGCCGGATACCGTGCCTCATCACACCGATAATGAGACACACTATGTTGGCACTCCGACAGATACACCACATTGCCGTCATTGGTTCGGACTATGCGGCCAGTAAGCATTTTTATTGCGATATTCTGGGTTTCACCTTACTCGACGAGTTTTACCGCGAGGAGCGCGACTCCTGGAAGGCCGATCTGGCACTCAATGGGCAATACAGCATCGAACTGTTTTCCTTCCCATCACCCCCGGCTCGTGTCAGTCGACCGGAAGCCTGTGGCCTGCGCCATCTGGCATTCAGCGTCGGGGACATTGAGCAGGCCATCGAGCATTTGCAGGCTGCTGGCGTGGTTTGCGAGCCGATACGCATCGATCCTTATACCCAGTCACGCTTCACTTTTTTCAGCGATCCCGATGGCTTGCCTCTAGAATTATATGAGGTATGAATGCTTAATCGGGGCATATCGACGCAGGCCGGGCGCTCATATGGTATTATCCCGCGCTTGCCGCACCCCCTTTTGAGTTATTTTCACTATGCAAGAACCCGTTTTTCGCGTTGGTGAGTGGTTGGTTACTCCCGCAGACAACAAAATAAGCCGTGACGGGCGCCAGCTGGCGTTGGAACCGCGCTTAATCGATATGCTGCAATATTTCGCCCGACACCCGGATGTGGTGCTGAGCCGCGATGAGCTGATCGATAACGTTTGGAAGCGCAACATCGTCACCAATCATGTGGTGACGCAGAGTATTTCCGAACTGCGCAAATACCTGAAGGACGGTGACAGCAACAGCCCGGAATACATCATTACCGTGCCCAAGCGCGGCTATAAACTGGCAGCGCCAGTGATGTGGTGTGAAGGGGAAGAGACAACCCTGCCAGCGGCGCCACGGGTGGCGGTCATCACTCATGAGCCGGAAGATGGCAGTGAAGATGATGGCGCTGATTATGAGCCGCCAAAACCCAGCCAGACAAAAATACCCCCGGCAAAGCCGAAGGTGGCTTTTTATCGTCAATCACCGTTTTGGGTCTGGCTGGCTTTCCTGGCGGCGTTGAGCGCCTGCGTGGTGTTTGTGGCCATTGCAACTTTGTCGCGTCGCATACCAGAATCCACCATGCCGGTACTGATGAACCCGCGTGACATTGATATCCGCATTCAGGGGGGGAACAGCTGCAGTAACTGGACGCCGCAACTTTCCTATGTCGTTGGCCTGAGCGAAGTCGTCACGGACTCGCTAAACACCTATTCCACTTTCCTGGTGCATGATCAGACCAACTATAACTACACCGGGCCAAGCAGTTCGGGTAAATCGCTGACCATTGAGTTCGTCAACCAGCGCCACTATCGTGCCCAGCAATGTTTCCTGTCGGTACGGCTGGTGGACAATGCAGACAGCTCGATCATGTTGGATAAGCGCTACTTTATAACCACAGACAATCAACTGAAAATTCAGGAGGACTTCCTGAGTAGTCTGTCTGTGGCCCTCAATCAGCCGTGGCCGGCCCCCTTGCAGCAGCGGTTGATGAAACTCTTGCCAAACTCCGGCCCGGAACTGCAGCAGTATTATCAGGCACATCAGTTATTGATCCAGGGGGACATCGATTCTTTGACCCATGCCAGTAGCCTGCTGGGTGAGATGGTAAAATCGTCACCGGACTTTATTTATGTTGCGGCAGAAAAAGCGCTGGCAGATTTACTGCGCAACTCTTATCAGCCTTTTGATAGCGTACAGCTGGCGCAACTGGATACGGAGATAGCACGCCTGGATGCGCTGCCGGCATTAAAGGACAGTCCCGTTATTCAGCAGATTCATACGATACGGGCACTGGGGGAGGGGAAAACCGATGAGGCTTATCAGGCAATAAATAAAGGCATTGAGCTGCAGATGTCCTGGATGAATTATGTGTTACTCGGCAAAGTTTATGAAATGCAGGGCTACAATCGCTTGGCTGCTGATTCCTATATCACGGCATTTAACCTGCGTCCGGGCGAGAATACCTTGCATTGGATCCGTAATGCCGTCTTCCATACCTCAATAAACACCGTGGTTCCCTACCTCGAAAACTACAAGCCGGATAAAAAAACCAATTAAGCCACGCCGCCGAGTCAGGTTGTTTGACCGGCGGTGTTATTTATTGTGCTTTATTTGTTAAAACTCATTAACTCACTGGTTGATTTGTTTTTCTCTTTTATTTTCATTTGTTAGTGAAAATAACATCGCTATCTTAATGTTTTTATTGGTTGTTTATCTTTTCTTGAGCACGTGTTTATCTCTTGATGTGTTAATGAAAAACCTCAGTTTATCATTTGTATGATCATGAGCGTAATATCACTTTATCTTTAGGACTTTATTCCCGCCAATCATTAGCATCCTGACTATCAAGTCCGGTCATTAGCAAATTTGCATAACGGCCAAGACTTATAAGAAATCAAAATCAGGAGAAACTGACCATGGCTTCATCCAAGAAAATAGGGCTTATTGCCTGCACCGGTGTGGTTGCCGGTAATATGATGGGGAGCGGTATTGCCTTATTACCCGCGAACCTGGCAAGTCTCGGTTCTATCGCTATCTGGGGATGGGTAATTTCTATTATTGGCGCGATGTCACTGGCTTATGTCTATGCGCGTCTGGCCACCAAAAATCCTCAGCAGGGTGGTCCTATTGCTTACGCGGGTGAAATTTCCCCGGCGTTTGGTTTCCAGACCGGCGTGCTTTATTACCATGCAAACTGGATCGGTAATTTGGCTATCGGCATTACCGCAGTTTCTTACCTTTCTACCTTCTTCCCAGAGCTGAACAATCCGGTGCCGGCAGGTATCGCCTGTATCGCCATCTTGTGGGTGTTCACCTTTATTAACCTGCTCGGCGGGACCTGGGTCAGCCGTTTGACCACCCTCGGTCTGGTGTTGGTGCTGATCCCGGTGATTGTGACCGCGACGGCCGGCTGGCATTGGTTCGACGCTGCAACCTACCACGCTAACTGGAACACTTCCGGTACCACCGACAGCCATGCGGTAATCAAAAGTATTCTGCTGTGCCTGTGGGCGTTCATCGGCGTGGAGTCTGCCGCCGTCAGCACCGGCATGGTGAAAAACCCGAAACGCACTGTACCGCTGGCAACCATGCTGGGTACCGCGCTGGCCGGGATTATCTACATTGCGGCCACTCAGGTGATGAGCGGTATGTTCCCGGCTAGCCAAATGGCTGCCAGCGGTGCACCGTTCGCCGTCAGCGCCTCCGCCATTATGGGTAACTGGGCTGCACCTCTGGTCTCTGCCTTCACCGCCTTTGCCTGCCTGACTTCACTCGGTTCGTGGATGATGCTGGTTGGCCAGGCCGGGGTCCGTGCCGCCAACGACGGTAACTTCCCGAAAGTGTACGGCGAACTTGATAAGAACGGCATTCCTAGAAAAGGCCTGCTGTTGGCCAGCTGCAAAATGACCGCGCTGATGGTGCTGATTACTGCCATGAGCTCCGGCGGTGGTAAAGCTTCCGACCTGTTCGGGATGCTGACCGGTATTGCAGTACTGCTGACCATGTTGCCTTACTTCTACTCTTGCGTAGACCTGATCCGCTTTGAAGGCGTCAATATACGTAACCTGTTGAGCCTGATCGCCTCGGTTCTGGGTTGTGGCTTCTGCTTTATCGCACTGATGGGCGCCGAATCGTTCGAACTGGCCGGCACCTTCATCATCAGCCTGATCATCCTGATGTTCTACGCCCGCAAAATGAATACCCGTCAGACAGCGAAAGCCAATGCTGTAGCCATCGACAACAGCTCGACGGCCAAAGCGCACTAAGCACGTACTGACCCACTTCTTAATTCAGCCCCTTGCAACAACAGTTGTCATCCGTGATGGCAAGGGGCTCGCATTACCTGGAGAAATGATTATGAACGTTATTGCTATCATGAACCACATGGGTGTCTACTTCAAAGAAGAGCCCATCCGCGAACTGCACAACGCGTTGGAAAAACTGAACTTCCGCATTGTTTACCCGAACGACCGCGAAGATCTGCTCAAACTGATCGAGAATAATGCCCGTCTGTGTGGGGTAATCTTCGACTGGGATAAATACAACCTTGAGCTGTGTGAAGAAATCAGCGAATTGAATGAGTACATGCCGCTGTATGCCTTTGCCAACACCTATTCAACCCTGGACGTCAGCCTGAACGATCTGCGTATGCAGGTGCGTTTCTTTGAATATGCGCTCGGTGCGGCCAACGACATTGCCGACAAGATCAAACAGAACACCGATGAGTACGTGGACACTATCCTGCCACCGCTGACCAAAGCGCTGTTCAAATACGTGCGTGAAGGTAAATACACTTTCTGTACTCCTGGCCACATGGGCGGTACCGCCTTCCAGAAAAGTCCGGTCGGTAGCCTGTTCTACGATTTCTTTGGCCCGAACGCGATGAAATCCGACGTGTCAATTTCGGTCTCTGAGCTGGGTTCACTGCTGGATCACTCCGGCCCGCACAAAGAAGCGGAAGAGTATATTGCCCGCGTGTTCAATGCTGAACGCAGCTATATGGTGACTAACGGCACTTCTACCGCCAACAAAATTGTCGGTATGTACTCCGCACCCGCCGGCAGCACAGTGCTGATTGACCGTAACTGTCACAAATCGCTGACTCATCTGATGATGATGAGCGACATTACGCCGATCTACTTCCGCCCAACCCGTAACGCTTACGGCATCCTCGGTGGTATTCCACAGAGCGAATTTGCCCGTGCCACCATCGCCAAACGCGTGAAAGAAACCCCTAACGCGACCTGGCCGGTACACGCGGTGATCACCAACTCCACTTATGACGGTCTGTTGTATAACACCGATTTCATCAAGAGCACGCTGGATGTGAAATCAATCCACTTTGACTCTGCCTGGGTGCCTTACACCAACTTCCACCCGATCTACAAAGGCAAGTGCGGCATGAGCGGTGGCCGTGTGGAAGGGAAGGTGATTTATGAAACCCAATCCACCCATAAACTGCTGGCGGCATTCTCTCAGGCTTCGATGATCCACGTGAAAGGCGACATCAACGAAGAAACCTTCAATGAAGCCTACATGATGCACACCACCACTTCACCGCACTACGGCATCGTGGCTTCTACCGAAACTGCAGCGGCAATGATGAAAGGCAATGCCGGTAAGCGTCTGATTAACGGTTCAATTGAACGAGCTATCAAGTTCCGTAAAGAAATCAAACGTCTGAATGTCGAGTCTGAAGGTTGGTTCTTTGACGTTTGGCAGCCAGAACATATTGATGAAGCAGAGTGTTGGCCGCTGCGTTCCGACAGTGCATGGCATGGTTTCAAAGGTATTGATAACGAACATATGTACCTTGACCCAATCAAGGTCACCATGCTGACACCAGGGATGAGCAAAGACGGCGAAATGGAGTCGTTTGGTATCCCGGCCAGCCTGGTTGCTAAATACCTTGATGAGCACGGCATCATTGTTGAAAAAACTGGCCCGTATAACCTGCTGTTCCTGTTCAGCATCGGCATCGACAAAACCAAAGCTCTCAGCCTGCTGCGCGGCCTGACTGACTTTAAACGCTCGTTCGACCTGAACCTGCGGGTGAAAAACATGCTGCCTTCGCTGTACAAAGAGGCACCAGAGTTTTATGAAAACATGCGTATCCAGGAACTGGCCCAGAATATCCACAACCTGGTGAAACACCATAACCTGCCTGACCTGATGTACCGCGCCTTTGAAGTGCTGCCGGCGATGGTAATGAACCCGTTCCAGGCCTTCCAGAAGGAACTGCACGGCGAAGTGGAAGAGGTCTATCTGGAAGACATGGTGGGCAAAGTGAATGCCAACATGATCCTGCCATATCCTCCGGGTGTTCCGCTGGTGATGCCGGGTGAGATGCTCACCGAGGAAAGCCGTCCGGTACTGGAGTTCCTGCAAATGCTGTGCGAAATCGGCGCGCATTACCCAGGCTTCGAAACTGATATCCACGGCGCTTATCGCCAGGCGGATGGACGTTACACCGTGAAGGTGTTGAAAAACGATAAATAAGTGAAATAACAAGGGGAGGCGCTTGCGCTTCCCCTTTTGTCGTTCCCCGACTGATGGGAGAAAACCATGAAAACACCCTCACAGCCGCGCGCAATCTACTATGTCGTAGCCATACAAATTTGGGAATATTTCAGCTTTTACGGCATGCGTGCGTTACTTATTCTCTATCTTACCCACCAACTTGGTTATTCCGACAGCCGCGCCATTAGTCTCTATAGCGCTTACGCTTCCCTGGTTTATGTCACGCCGATCCTCGGCGGCCTGCTTGCCGATCGCTTGCTGGGCAACCGCGTTGCGGTCATTGCTGGCGCAGTATTGATGACTTTGGGTCATATCGTACTCGGCCTGAGCGCCGTATCGACGAATTCACTCTATCTGGCGTTGTCGATCATCATCTGTGGTTACGGCCTGTTTAAATCCAATATCAGCTGCCTGCTGGGCGAGTTGTATCAACCGCAGGACTCGCGCCGTGAAGGGGGCTTTTCACTGTTGTATGCCGCCGGTAATGTCGGGTCGATCCTGGCGCCTATCGCCTGTGGGCTGGCGGCAGAACGCTATGGCTGGCACGTTGGCTTTGCGCTGGCGGGGATCGGTATGCTGGCCGGGTTGACGATTTTCCTGTTCGGCAGCCGTCATTTCAGCCACACGCGCGGTGTGGATCGGGCGCAGATGTGCGTGACCACGTTGCGGGTACCGAATTGGGTGTGGTTGAGTGCCATGCTGTTGTTGGCGCCACTGTTCTTCACCTCGCTGTTCATCTATGACCTGGCAGGCCAATTACTGATGCTGGTGTGTGCCGCCGCGGTAGTCATGGTGATACGTATTATGGCCCGGGCCACAAGGGTGCAGCGTCGTGGGTTATGGCAGATAGTGATGTTGATGCTGTTGGGCACCTTGTTCTGGGCCTTCGCCCAGCAGGGCGGTAGTTCGATCAGCCTGTTTATCGATCACTTTGTCAACCGCCAATGGTTTTCCTGGACGGTGCCAACGGCATTGTTCCAGTCGGTTAACGCTTTTGCCGTGATGTTTGGCGGTGTGATGTTGGCCTGGTTGGTACGGGGAAATGGCAGTGGCAGCCGTACGCTGCGCATTTGGGGCAAGTTCGCCTTTGGTTTACTGCTGATTGGCGTCGGTTTTACCCTGATGGCGCTGAACGCCCGCTATGGTCAGGGCTCGATGAGCCTGATGATTGCCGGGCTGTCGGTGATGGGACTGGCCGAACTGTTTATCGATCCGGTCGCCATGGCACAGATTACCCGACTGAATATCCCAGGTGCGACTGGGGTATTGACCGGTATTTATATGCTGACCACCGGCTCGATAGCCAACTACCTGGCCGGCATTATCGCCGGTCAGACCGCTGACGACCCGGCTACGGGGGCGACGGCACAGGCCTATGTTCACCTGTTTGCTCAAATTGGTTGGTGGGCGATGGGGTGCACTGCGGCAGTGATTGCGGTGCTGGCCATGTGGTGGCTGCTGGCCGGTCGTCATATCCGTGTGGTTAATGCTTGATTGATGGTATGGCGGGGGGTAACGTGCAGCTATCTGGACGTCATTAAGCTTAATCAATGAATAGCAATCAATTATCTGCACAGCTTGCCCGCCAATTGGGTGCACACCGGAACTTGCTGGTGGCATTCAGCGGCGGGCTGGACTCCAGCGTGCTGTTGCACCTGCTGGTGGGGTTACGGCAGCAATGGCCGGACTTGCAGCTTCGCGCGGTGCACGTGCACCACGGCCTGAGTGCTTTTGCAGACCAGTGGGTAACACACTGTCAGCAACAATGCGTTGCCTGGCAGTTACCCCTGGTGGTTCAGCACGTGCAGGTTGATAGTCAGCAGGGCGGTATCGAAGCCGCAGCCCGGGCGGCGCGCTACTCGGCTTTTGCCACCACGCTGGCGGCCGGTGAAACCTTGCTTACCGCGCAACATCTTGATGACCAATGTGAAACCTTCCTGCTGGCGCTAAAGCGTGGCAGTGGTCCGGCGGGGCTATCGGCCATGGCTGCACAGACGTCGCTGGGGAATAATCATTTGCTGCGCCCACTGCTGGGTCACTCTCGTCAGCAGCTGGAGGCCTATGCGCAGCAACATCAGCTCAGTTGGATTGACGACGACAGTAATCAGGACCCACGCTTCGACCGCAACTTTTTACGCCTGCAGGTGTTGCCGCTACTGAATCAGCGCTGGCCGCACTTTGCTGCGGCGACGACACGAAGTGCCAGCCTGTGTGCCGAGCAAGAGCAATTGCTGGATGAGTTGCTGGCAGAACAACTGCACAAGTTGCTCGACGAAGACCGGGCGCTGGCGATTGATGGCCTGCTGACGTGTTCACCGGCCCGGCGTTTCGCCTTGTTACGCCGTTGGATCGCGCTATTTGGCGTCACCATGCCTTCGCGCGAACAGTTGCAGCGACTGTGGGATGAAGTGGCGCTCAGCCGTGATGACGCCGAACCCCAACTGCAATTGGGAAAAAATCAGTTCCGTCGTTTCCGCCGCCGTTTGTATCTGTTGCCGTTGATGGCCGATCTGAGCGAAATCAGTCTAAGCTGGTCATTGGGCGATCCGCTGATGCTGCCGGATGGTTTGGGTGAACTGGTCAGTGGGGAAGGTGACATCTGTCTGCGTGCGCCGCAATCACAGCAAAAAGTGAGCATCCGTTTTACCGCGCAGGGTAAACACCGCATCCTTGGGCGTGCACATTCGCGGTCGATCAAAAAATTGTGGCAGGAGTTGGGTATTCCTCCGTGGCAGCGTGAGTGTACCCCGTTGATCTATTATGATGACCAACTTATTGCGGCTCTGGGGGTTTTTGTCTGCGAGGCCGGACAAACGCCCGAAGGCCAGCAGCCCTGGCGGCTGCAGTGGCGTAAAAAATAATAATAGACTGAGGAACAATGATGAAATTTGTGAGCGCAATGGCGGTGATGTTGGGCCTGTTCAGCTTGCCGGCTTTGGCGGCGGGCGATGCGGCGGCAGGTAAGGATAAATCCGCCAGTTGTATGGCGTGCCACGGGGCGCAGGGGAAGGTGTCGATGCCAATGTACCCGAACCTGGCAGGGCAAAACGCGATGTATCTGGAGCATGCGTTGCAGGCGTACAAGAAAGGCGAGCGTAACGGGGGGCAGGCGGAAGTGATGAAAGCCTATGTTTCCCCGTTGTCTGATGCGGATATTGCCGATCTGGCGGCCTATTATGCCAGTTTAAAACCCTAGGCCAGTCCCAAACACGAGCCAGTCTAAAGCCATAAATGACGAGGGCAGCCGTTGGGCTGCCCTGTTGGGATGGCGTTACCGCTAAATCAATCAGACAGGCTGACGACCACGGTACCGATTTCCGGATGACTGAAACTGAGGATGTGATCCAGACGCAAGCTGAGAGCGTCGCCGGCCCGATCGATAATCAGGTACTCAACGCCCTTGGTAAACTTCAGCTCGGTGGCTTTGCCTTCGAATTTTTCTCCGTCGCGTAACTCCAGCTTCAGAATGTAGTTATGCTGACAGGCGAGTTCCAGGCTTTCATAGTCATCGCAATTGATGGATTGGTACTCATCATTCATCAACATAGTCGCTCACCAATAAGTTAGCGGCGGCAAAGGCCGCCTGTTCCCTAACGGAGGACGGTAGCGTGCTATTCGCAGCAACTTCGTCCAATGCCTTTAATACACATGCTAACGCATCAGGCACGTAGCCGAGATCACCACTGCCGATCTCAGCGTAAAAACGGCGTACTAACTCACAGTATTGTTGCACAGTTTCCTCCCTTAAGAACCTCTGCGTCATCGAAGCCTTATAGCGATGAGGCGCAGGCACTCGGAGCTTGACTCTATCCTAGACGACTATAGCACAGCTATTGGGGAGTTATTAGCACCTCCGCGCGGCTTTCGCACCGGGCTTTGCCCGGCCACGCTGGCCGCGGTTGGGCCAAATCAAGTACACTGTCGCCTGATAATAATGAGGTCACCCATGGCGCTGAAAGCTACTATTTATAAAGCCACGGTCAATATCGCTGATATGGATCGTCACTTCTACCACGACGCCACGCTTACCTTGGCCCAACATCCTTCGGAAACCGAACAGCGCATGATGCTGCGTCTGCTGGCCTGGATCTGTCATGCCGATGAGCGACTGGTGTTTACCAAAGGCCTGAGCGCCGATGATGAGCCGGAAATCTGGCGACGGAACGATCATAACGGGCTGGAAATGTGGATTGAAATGGGCCTGCCGGATGAAAAGCGCATCAAGAAGGCCTGCAACCAGTCACCGCGCGTGGTGCTGTATGCTTACGGCGAACGCGCCGGTCACGTATGGTGGCAATCGATGCAAGCTAAAGTGGCAAACCACAAAAACCTAAGCATCCGTTTCCTGGATGATGAACAATTAGGCAAGTTGGCGGCGTTGGCCAGCCGTAATATGACGCTGCAGGCCACGCTGCAAGAGGGAACTATCTGGCTTTCTGATACTCAGACTAGTCTGGAAATTCAGTTTGCCGAATGGCAACAGGCGCAGGTGTAACCGGTGTTGGAACTGTCAAGAAACGTAGCCATACCGGATAACGAAGTGGAATTGACGGCGATCCGCGCGCAAGGCGCGGGTGGTCAGCACGTGAACAAAACCTCAACGGCTATCCATTTGCGCTTTGACATCCGGGCATCCAGCCTGCCAGAGTATTATAAAGAAAGGCTGCTGGCCCTGAATAATCATTTAATTACCGCCGATGGCGTGGTGATTATCAAAGCGCAGGAATATCGCAGTCAGGAATTAAACCGCGAGGCCGCGTTGGCCAGACTGGTCACTTTGATCCAGCAGGCGATGGTGGTAGAAAAAACTCGCAGGGCGACCAAGCCCACCAAAGGGGCAAAATTACGTCGTCTGGAAGGCAAGGTACGCAAAGGCGCGACTAAAGCGCTGCGTGGCAAGATCCGCACTTAAGGACACATGAACACAGTAGGAGAATAACTGTGAAGAAAATAACACTGGCCCTGTTTTTAGCGGCAGGGGCACTTTCGTTACTGGGATGTAATAACCACTACCAGCCGAAAGAACAACCGCTTCAGGCGATGCAACAAAGTTATCAGGGCGTGCTGCCTTGCGCTGACTGCGGTGGTCTTGATACTGATCTGTTCCTGGATAAAGACGGCACTTTCGTCCTGCAGGAAACTTATCGCGGCACCAAAGATGGCGATCAAACCTTTGCCGACTATGGTAAGTGGGCGCGTACTGCCGACAAGCTGGTGCTGACCGACAGCCGTGGTGACAAGCGTTATTTCCGCCCGGTGGGTAAAAGTTTGGAAATGCTCGATCAAACCGGCATGCCAATTGAGTCGAAACTGAATTACCGCCTTGATCCGGTAGAAAAAGCCTTGCCTAAAACGCCGATGCCGCTGAAAGGCAGCTACACCTACATGGCGGATGCGGCAGTGTTCAAGGATTGCGCCACCGGTAAAACGTTCCCGGTCGACAATACTATCGAGCTGGAGCAGGGATATGCCAAGGCGTACAAAACGCCGGGCGAACCGGTGTTCCTGACCCTGAACGGCCACTTTAGCGTTCAGCCGTCAATGGAAGAGGGGCTTACCGAGAAGGCGCTGGTGCCGGACGGTAAAATAACCTTCGACCGCAGTAAAAATTGCGACAGCAAATAACTGCCATAAAAAAACCCGCCTCGGCGGGTTTTTAGTTTCTGCGACAGCGGATTAACGCTTGATCTGCCCCAGCAGGAAGTCAATGACTTCGCCGGTTTTAATCATTCGCTTCTCACCGACACGGCGGTTTTTGTACTCAATCTCTTCGCTGTCGAGGTTACGATCGCCGATCACGATAGAGTGTGGTACGCCAATCAGTTCCATATCCGCAAACATCACGCCCGGACGTTCTTTACGGTCGTCGAGGATCACGTCGATACCGTGGGAACGCAGAGTGTTGTACAACTCCTCCGCCAGCGCTTGCACGCGGAAGGATTTGTGCATGTTCATTGGCAGAATAGCCACCTGGAATGGCGCGATAGCGTCCGGCCAGATGATACCGCGTTCGTCATGGTTCTGTTCGATAGCGGCAGCGACCACGCGGGTGACCCCGATACCGTAGCAACCCATGGTCAGCACCTGATTACGGCCGTCTTCGCCCTGTACGGTAGCTTTCATCGCTTCCGAGTATTTGGTGCCAAGCTGGAAGATATGACCCACTTCGATACCGCGTTTGATAAGCAGTGTGCCTTTACCATCCGGGCTGGCATCGCCTTCGACGACGTTACGGATATCGGCAACCTGTGGCAGCGGCAGATCGCGCTCCCAGTTGATGCCGAAGTAGTGTTTGCCGTCGATGTTGGCGCCGGCGCCAAAATCACTCATCGCCGCTACGCTGCGATCGGCAACCACTGGGACCTGCAAATTGACTGGGCCGAGTGAACCAGGGCCTGCACCCACGATAGCGCGGATCTCTTCTTCGGTAGCAAAGACCAGAGGAGCTGCAACCTGCGGCAGCTTCTCGGCTTTGATTTCGTTCAGTTCGTGATCGCCACGCACCAACAGGGCAACCAGCTTGTGGCCACTTTCTTCTTTAGCGCGTACCAGCAGCGTCTTGACGGTTTTCGTCACCGGCAGCTGGAATTGCTCTACCAGTTCAGCAATGGTTTTGGCGTTCGGGGTGTCCACAATGCGCAGTTCTTCACTGGCTGCCGCACGGGGTTCAGCCGGTGCAACCGCTTCTGCCAGTTCGATATTGGCGGCAAAGTCGGAGCCAGTGGAAAACACGATATCGTCTTCACCGCTGTCGGCCAGCACCTGGAATTCGTGTGATGCACTACCGCCGATCGAACCGGTATCGGCATGTACCGGACGGAAATCCAGGCCCATACGGCTGAAGATTTTGCTGTAGGCTTCGTACATTGCTTCGTAGGTTGCCTGCAGCGATTCCTGCGAGGTATGGAACGAGTAGGCGTCCTTCATCAGGAATTCGCGCGAGCGCATAACGCCGAAACGTGGACGGACTTCATCACGGAACTTGGTCTGAATCTGGAAGAAGTTCAGCGGCAGCTGCTTGTAAGAGCTGATCTCGTTACGGATCAGGTCGGTGATCACTTCTTCGTGGGTGGGACCCAGTACGAATGGACGATCGCCGCGATCGACAAAGCGCAGCAGTTCAGGGCCATACTGTTCCCAACGGCCGCTTTCCTGCCACAGGTCGGCAGGCTGTACCACCGGCATGCAAACTTCGATCGCGTTAGCATTGTTCATTTCTTCGCGAACGATGTTTTCAACCTTCTTCAGAACACGCAGGCCGGTTGGCAGCCAGGTATAAAGACCGGAGGCCAGCTTGCGAATCATCCCGGCGCGCAGCATCAGCTGGTGGCTGATCACTTCGGCATCGGCAGGTGTCTCCTTCAGGGTGGAGAGCAGATATTGGCTAGTACGCATGGTGTTTTGGTTCCGTTAGAACTGCAAATTGCAACCGGCTGCCAGTAGTAGGGCAGCCAAAATTTTCGAAAGTGATTTAGTTTACCAGTGCGAGCGGGTTGTCAAAAGAGAGACGGTGGAATTTTAACGCAGGTCGAGAGACAGCACCTCGGTTTGTTGATCCACTACTCGCCAGCGCACGTTGAAATCCAGTAGCCAAACGGCATAATCCCGTTCTGCTGATTGCCCCTTGCGGTAGGCTGGACGCGGATCCTGAGCCAGCACCTGGCTGATAAAACGCCGCAGCTGCGGATAACGCCGCTGATGTTGCTGCAACTGTTGTTCCGCTTCTGGTGCAAAGCAGACCGGCATATCACCGGCGGGCGCTGCCTGAGCAAAGCCGGCGCGGGCCTGCGGCTGGCTTTCGGCAAACGGCAAATAAGGTTTGATATCCACCACCGGTGTGCCATCAACCAGATCGAGACTGCCCAACTCCAGCACCACTTCACCGCCCTGTACCCGTACGCCTTTTAATTCGATCAGTGACATACCGAGCGGATTGGGGCGGAAGGTTGAGCGGGTGGCAAATACCCCCATTCGGGCATTGCCGCCGAGGCGGGGGGGCCGGACAGTGGGGCGCCAGCCACCTTCCATGGTTTGATGGAAAATAAACATCACCCATAGATGGCTGAATTCGCTGAGTCCGCGTACCGCTTCCGCCTGATTATAGGGCGGCAGCAGCACTAACTCACCGCCACCGTCTTCGACTAACCCCGGTTGGCGGGGCACGGCGAATTTTTCTTTATACGGTGAACGGATGGTACCGATCTGGTTGAAAACAAATTCGGTCATTTGGACGAAACGTTAAGCGCTGAACCCTGGCAAATGGCCTGTTGGTAACAGCCGGCAACACCGATGACAATCTGGCAGTCATGCAACAGCACGGCATTGGCCTTCATATAAGAGGCGCGGATTTGCATGCGCTTACGGGCGGTCGCCAGATTCGGTGGCGAGTCCTGAACGGTTGTCTGGCAGGATTCGCCAGAAACTTCACCCAGATCGCGGAATGGTTTGCCCACTAATTCTTCTGCACTTTTGTACAGTTTAACCGGAGCCGGACGCGCTGCTGGCGTGGTTTTGGTTGGAGTGGTTACTGCCGGTTTGCTGGTGCTGTTTGTGGACGGGGGCGCGAAACGCTGCGACGAACACCCGGCCAGCGCAAGCGCTAACAAACAGAGAGGTAAAGCACGCATTGAGATTCCTCTGCCTTGATGGAATAGTTAAGTGGCGCTATTGAAGCAATCTATGGTGGAAATAACAAGACGGGCCGTAGCCCGTCTTACAATTATAGGAATAAATTCGGTAATTAATGATTACCAGCCTTTAACTGCGCCACCGTTAAAGATCTTGTTGGCCGCTTCATTGACTTCGTCAGACTGATAAGCCTGAACGAACTTCTTCACGTTTTCCGCGTCTTTGTTATCTTCGCGGGCAACCAGCAGGTTAACGTACGGTGAGTCTTTATCTTCAACAAACAGGCCATCTTTTGCCGGCGTCAGGCCAATCTGGCTGGCGTAAGTGGTGTTGATTACCGCCAGAGCGATTTGCTGATCGTCCAGGGAACGTGGCAGTTGTGGCGCTTCCAGTTCAACCAGCTTCAGGTTTTTCGGGTTTTCAGTGACGTCCAATACGGTCGGCAGCAGACCAACACCGTCTTTCAGTTTGATCAGGTTAACCTTCTGCAGCAGCAGCAGGGAACGGCCCAGATTGGTAGGGTCGTTGGGCAGTGCAACCTGAGAACCGTCTTTCAGTTCGTCCAGAGATTTGATTTTCTTGGAGTAACCGGCAATCGGGTAAACGAAGGAGTTGCCGACCGACACCAGCTTGTAGCCGCGATCCTTGATCTGCTGATCCAGGTAGGGTTTGTGCTGGAAGGCATTCAGATCGATATCACCTTTGCTCAGCGCTTCGTTTGGCAGCACGTAGTCATTGAAGGTCACCAGTTCGACGTCCAGACCGTATTTCTCTTTCGCCACTTTTTGCGCGATTTCAGCAACCTGCTGTTCAGCACCGACAATGACGCCGACTTTGATATGGTTCGGATCTTTTTCTTCCTGACCGCAGCCTGCCAGAGCCAGAGTACCGATCAGTGCGCCGATTGCCGCGATGGATTTAAATTTTAACGACATATCCCTTCCTCATTAGACTCGCATTTGAAATACGCTGTGTGAGCGCAGTTGCTGTGAAAACTACTTATGGGTGACGGCCTTGACGATCCGGTCACCGAAGAACTGAATCAAATAGACCAGCACCACCAGTAATACTAATACGGTATTCATAACTGTGGCGTTATAACCGATATACCCGTACTGATAGCCAATCTGTCCCAGACCACCTGCACCGACTGCGCCACCCATGGCGGAATAACCCACCAAAGTGATCAGGGTGATAGTGGCGGCGTTAACCAGGCCAGGCAGGGCTTCCGGCAGCAGGACTTTCTTGATGATTTGCATCGGGGTAGCCCCCATCGCGCGGGCAGCTTCCACCAGACCGGAAGGGATCTCCAGCAGGGCGTTTTCCACCATACGGGCAATAAAGGGTGCTGCGCCCACGGTTAGCGGCACGATAGCCGCCTGCAGACCGATCGAGGTACCGACGATCAAACGAGTAAAGGGAATCATCCACACCAACAGAATAATGAACGGAATGGAACGGAAAACGTTCACCAGCCCGGACAGCGCTCTATATAGAGTGTTATTGGCGGCGATTTGCCCTGGGCGAGTCACATACAGCAGCACGCCAACCGGCAGGCCAAGTACGAAACCGAAGAAGCCGGAGACAAAGGTCATCATGACGGTTTCCCACACGCCACGAGCCATTAACCACATCATTGCCTCAGACATAACCCAGAACCTCTACTTTTACCTGATTTTCCTGCAGGAATTTAATCGTTGCCAGCGCGTCTTCATCACTGCCATGCAGCTCTGCCAGCATCACGCCGAATTTAACGCCGCCGGCATAATCCATCTGCGCACTGATAATGTTGTTGTTAACGTTGAAGCGACGGGCGGCTTCTGACAGCAGCGGCGCATCAACGGACTGACCGGTGAATTCCAGGCGTAATAGCGGCTGACGGCCACCACTGCGTTCCGGGGCCAGGCGCTTGGCATAATCATCCGGGATATCCAGATGCAGCGTAGCTTGAATAAACTGTTGGGCCAGCGGAGTTTTCGGGTGCGAGAACACTTCGCTGACGCTGTCTTTTTCAATCAACTGGCCCTGGCTGATGACCGCAACCTGATCGCAGATGCGTTTCACTACATCCATTTCATGGGTGATCAGCAGGATGGTCAGCCCAAGACGACGGTTAATATCTTTCAGCAATTCCAGAATGGAACGGGTGGTGGCCGGATCCAGTGCGCTGGTGGCTTCATCACACAGCAGAACCTTGGGCTGGCTTGCCAATGCACGGGCAATCGCCACGCGCTGCTTTTGGCCACCCGACAGGTTGGCCGGGTAGGCGTCATGTTTGTCTGACAGCCCGACCAGCTCCAGTAATTCGGTTACGCGTTTTTTGATTTCAGCGCGTGGAGTGTTGTCCAGCTCCAGCGGCAGTGAAACGTTGCCAAATACCGTGCGGGAAGACAGCAGATTGAAATGCTGGAATATCATGCCGATCTGGCGGCGAGCGCGCGTCAGTTCGCCTTCAGACAGCGAGGTCAGATCCTGTCCGTCAACCAGTACCTGGCCGGAGGTAGGACGCTCAAGCATGTTGGCGCAGCGGATTAACGTACTTTTACCGGCGCCTGATGCACCGATAACGCCATAAATTTGCCCGGCAGGGACGTGAAGAGTCACGTCAGAGAGCGCGGTAATGGTGCGCGAACCCTGCTGGAACACTTTGGTGATGTTAGAAAGTTTAATCATATTCTTCTTATTTTAGCGTGGTTGCCCGTGGCTAGATAAAAGTAAACCCTGGCGTGGACCAAGGTATGAGTCAGATGTTAAGGCGTCTAGACGTCCAAGTCAACGATCAACGCTGTTCTCTGCCGTTCTCAGTGCCGGGTAAAACATGCGATACTGTGTGCGTTTTCAGGCCCTCAGGAGCAAACCGGTGACACAAAGCGTTCCAGCAATTTTCCTCGATCGTGATGGCACGATTAATGTTGACCATGGCTACGTCCATGAAATCGATAATTTCCACTTTATTGATGGCGTGATTGACGCCTGTCGCGAACTTAAAAAGATGGGCTTTGCTCTGGTATTGGTGACCAACCAGTCCGGCATCGCGCGCGGTATGTTCAGCGAAGACCAATTTATGTACCTGACCGAGTGGATGGACTGGTCGCTGGCCGATCGTGATGTTGACCTGGACGGCATCTATTTCTGTCCACATCATCCTGATGCAGTAGTAGAAGAGTTCCGTCAGGTGTGCGACTGCCGTAAACCTCAACCGGGCATGTTGTTGCAGGCGCAGCAGGAATTGAACATTGATATGGCTGCTTCTTATATGGTTGGCGACAAACCGGAAGATATGCAGGCAGCAATAGCGGCAGGCGTCGGGACTAAGGTGCTGGTGCGTACCGGTAAACCAGTCACTGAAGAAGGTGAGAAACTGGCGGATTGGGTGATAAACAGCCTGGCAGACCTGCCGGAAGCCATCAAAAAGCGGGTTTAGTAGACGTTATGCATGAATAGTGAGCGGTCAGATAAAAAGTGAATATAAACCCTTGTCATTCTGAACCAG
>NZ_SRIA01000002.1:0-4864 GCF_004684015.1 Serratia proteamaculans | reverse complement strand
GCATTTGTTCATGAATACGATGATGAAAGGAACGCCAACCTGACGACCCAGCAGGATGTGCTCACGGGTCTGTGGCATAGGGCCATCAGTCGCAGCAACAACCAGGATAGCGCCGTCCATCTGAGCAGCACCGGTGATCATGTTTTTAACGTAGTCGGCGTGCCCTGGGCAGTCAACGTGCGCGTAGTGACGAGTCGGGGTGTCATATTCAACGTGAGAAGTGTTGATGGTGATACCACGAGCTTTCTCTTCTGGCGCGTTATCGATCTGATCGAAAGCACGTGCAGAACCGCCGTAGGTTTTAGCCAGAACGGTGGTGATTGCTGCAGTCAGGGTAGTTTTACCGTGGTCAACGTGGCCGATAGTACCGACGTTAACGTGCGGTTTTGTACGTTCAAACTTTTCTTTAGACATCGATTGTCCCTCTAAGACACGGATAAATCGGTGGTATCACCACATCAACCAAGCATTTGCTTGTTGAATCCAGAACAGAAAGAAAATCAGGGGGCGAGATTATAAGAAGTGGTGCTGATAGGCAGATTCGAACTGCCGACCTCACCCTTACCAAGGGTGCGCTCTACCAACTGAGCTATATCAGCACATCTTGGAGCGGGCAGTGGGAATCGAACCCACATCATCAGCTTGGAAGGCTGAGGTAATAGCCATTATACGATGCCCGCATCCTGGAACTCGGCTACCTGACTTTTCTGTAGAATTTTTAGGTGGGAGAAGGATTGTTCGTCGCTTAACTCTCACCCTTCGGGCCGGCTGCGCGATGCGCTGCACAACTCGAACCTTGCTGAAGACTTTCGCCTTCCCCTTCCGCAATTTAACCGTCGCGAGTTTATCGCTGGCCAGTTAACTGCCGAAGGCAAGATATGGTGGTGGGGGAAGGATTCGAACCTTCGAAGTCTGTGACGGCAGATTTACAGTCTGCTCCCTTTGGCCGCTCGGGAACCCCACCAGATTTTAACTATTGTGACTTGATTGGTGCCGGCTACCGGAATCGAACTGGTGACCTACTGATTACAAGTCAGTTGCTCTACCAACTGAGCTAAGCCGGCATCAAGTGCAGCGCATTCTAGGTAGACCGGGCGGCCTATGCAACAAAAAAATTGCGTTAACTGCACTTTCGCTCACAAATCACCCAATTTTGCCCACTACCTGGCAATTCGCACTGTAAGGCGTGCAAATATTCATCAATCACAGTCATCACTCCCGATACTGTAATTGTTCTTTTGCGAGTGTCACCCACATATTTTACCTAAACAGTAGTTTCACCCCATTCGGCAAGCTGTGAATTGAAGTAAGAAGACGCTGAAAGCGACTTCCGCCTACTGCGCGCCGCTTCGCACAATTGAGATAAACTCATACTAATCGCCAACTTTTGCGAAAAAAGTCTACGTCAAAAACGAAGCTGTCTATAATATGCAGCTTGATTATTATCTGGAGTTGGCGTCCGGCGCCTTTCCCAACCTGCGTTAACAGGCAGAATTTGGCTTATGATAAAAAGAGATCAATCTTTAGCGACGCCCTATCTTCAGTTCGATCGTACCCAATGGGCTGCGTTACGGGATTCGGTGCCGCTGACACTGTCAGAAGAAGAGATTGTTAAACTGAAAGGGATTAACGAAGATCTCTCTTTGGAAGAGGTAGCACAGATTTATCTGCCGCTATCCCGATTGTTAAACTTCTATATCAGTTCGAACCTGCGCCGTCAGGCCGTACTTGAGCAATTTCTCGGTACTGATGGACAAAAAATCCCCTACGTTATCGGCATTGCCGGCAGCGTTGCCGTAGGTAAAAGTACCACTGCACGTTTGCTACAGGCGTTGCTTAGCAGCTGGCCGGAACATCGTAGCGTTGAGTTGATCACCACCGACGGTTTTCTACATCCGAATAAGGTGCTGAACGAACGCGGGCTGATGAAGAAAAAAGGCTTCCCACAGTCTTATGATATGCACAGCCTGGTGAAATTCGTTTCTGAAGTGAAATCCGGCGCTAAACGCGTGACCGCTCCAGTCTATTCCCATCTGATTTATGATGTTGTTCCCGAAGGGAATAAAATCATCGAGCAACCGGATATTCTTATTCTTGAAGGGCTAAACGTATTACAGAGCGGTATGGATTATCCTCACGATCCGCATCGTGTATTTGTTTCTGACTTTGTTGATTTTTCAATATATGTCGACGCCCCTGAAGAACTGCTGCAATCCTGGTATATTAATAGATTCCTTAAGTTCCGCCAGGGTGCATTTTCTAATCCTGATTCTTATTTCCATAACTATTCCAAGTTACCTGAACCAGAGGCTGTCAATATAGCCACTCAGCTATGGAATGAAATTAATGGATTGAATTTACAAGAAAATATCTTACCGACACGTGAACGTGCCAGTCTAATCATGACGAAGAGTGCTAATCACGCGGTTGAAAACGTACGTTTAAGAAAGTAATTTAATAATAAGCAAGGGGCCTACCGGCCCCTTATTAAAATGATGATTATTCGGCGCTGCGCAGAGATATTTCCCCCCCGATAAACGGTTTAATCACACCGTCCTGATCGAGCAATAATGCCCCTTGTTGATCAATGCCTCGAGCTATGCCAAAAATCTGTTGCTCACCAATTAATAGTTTAACCGGCCGATCGATAAAGTTATCCAAAGCGCGCCAGCGCGCAATAAATGGCGCTAAACCATCAATCTCAAACTGCCGCAGCGATTGACGCAATTCATTGAGTAAGGTGGCAGCCAATTCATTGCGATCGATATTAATCCCCGCTTCCTGCAGGTTTATCCAGCCTTGATTAATCGCATTGGCATTGGTTTCGCGCATCGCCAAGTTGATACCGGCACCAATGACCAACTGTGCCGCATCACCAGTTTTCCCTGTTAATTCGACCAAGATACCCGCCAACTTGCGATCGTTAAGGTATAAGTCGTTTGGCCATTTAACCCTGACATCTTGCGCCCCAAGGTCTTTGAGCACCTCAGCCATCACGATGCCAATCACCAGACTCAGCCCCATTGCTGCTGCAGGCCCCTGATCCAGACGCCAAAACATGGAGAGATACAGATTGGCGCCAAAGGGTGAGATCCATTGACGACCACGACGACCACGACCGGCCTGCTGGTACTCAGCAACACAGGCATCGCCAGATTGCAGCTCGGTAATACGATCCAGCAAATATTGGTTGGTGGAGTCCACGACCGGCAGTACAGTGACACGCTTATCAACTAATTGGCCAAGAATACGTTCGACATCCAGTAACTGGATCGGGCTAGGCAGGCTATAACCCTTCCCAGGCACGGTAAACACATCCAAACCCCATTCTCGGATAGTCTGGATATGTTTATTAATAGCGGCACGGCTCATGCCCAGCAACTCACCCAGATGTTCACCAGAATGGAAATCACCATCGGCTAGTATAGAGATGAGCTTAAGGGGAACTTTGGTGTCTTTCATGAAAGAACCTCTACGGCATTCAATTCACCGCTCGCACCGATAAAGCGAACTTCCGGCTCCAGCCATACGTCGAACTTTTTCGCTACGGTATTACGTACATGCCGTGCCAGCGCCACCACGTCCTGACTGGTGGCATTATCCGCATTAACCAGCACAAGCGCCTGTTGCTTATGTACCGCCGCACCGCCAATTTGGTGGCCTTTCAGCTCACACTGGTCGATCAGCCAGCCTGCAGCCAGCTTCACCTGGCCATCCTGCTGCGGGTAATGCGGCATACCAGGATATTCGGTAGTCAGCACTGCGGCCTTTTCACTGCTGACCAATGGGTTTTTGAAGAAGCTGCCTGCATTACCCGTCACCTTAGGATCAGGCAGTTTGCTGCGGCGCATTGCACATACGGAGTCAAACACCTGGTGTGGTGTCACCGTTTCAGGGTCCAGCTTTGTCAGATCGCCATAATTCAGCATCGGATCCCATTGCTTGCTAAGGCGCAGGCCTACACCAACAATGATATGTCCCTTCTGAAAATGATGTTTAAAAATACTTTCTCGGTAGCCAAAGCCACAGTCTGATGCGGCAATGCGATCGATGGCACCCGTAGTCAGATCTAATAGATCAACGTAGTCACATACACTCTTGAGTTCGATACCATAGGCACCGATGTTCTGAATAGGTGCAGAGCCGACCAGGCCGGGGATTAACGCCAGGTTTTCCAGCCCAGGAATGCCGGTTTCCAAAGTGCGACAAACCAAACCATGCCAATTCTCGCCAGAGCTAACGTGGAGAAACCAGGCATCCTCCTCCTCGCGAATGTCGATACCTTTTAATTGATTGATCATAACCGTACCGGAAAAATCATCAAGAAACAGGACGTTACTCCCCTCTCCAAGAACCAGCAGCGGCTCTTGACGCTTCTGCGTTTTCTGCCAAACCTTGATCATTAATTCGATTGTTTCTGCAATGACCAAATGCGCTGCGTTGACCGGGAGCGCAAAAGTATTGTGTTTTTTTAATGACGCGCTTTCAGTAGACATAACGATAAATACCTATACGGAAATGAACCTCCACCTAGTCTACTCGATTCGGCACGCCAGGCTAATATTTGTTTTCATCGATAAGGCTTTTATCTGGAGAACATCCATCGAGGAAATATTTTTTATTGTTTTATAACGTATTTTCTATATAAATGAATGAGGCAATACGTTTTAGATAGATACTAAAATGATTAATACCAACATTTGCTCATAACTGAGTCTTATTACCGCAAACTAAAATATCCCGTCCACATTATCTTATATATATTTGAAGTTATTTATCATTTTCAAACATTGTTAACATTTATATATTAAAGATAACCGGCTGGCTTTTATTCTGAGGATGTTGTGATGTGAAATCATCTCGC
>NZ_SRIA01000019.1:0-739524 GCF_004684015.1 Serratia proteamaculans | reverse complement strand
ATAAAGTACGAAGCCTCATGCGAAAGCATGGGGCTTTTTGCTTTTTCCGCTATAAATAAATTGCCGCTATTCCATTCAATTTTCATACCACTCTTCAATGTGCATCACATAAATCCCGCTATATTCTTCGCCCGCTATTTGTTTTAATCGCTAACTAAATACTAACAATTAAATTACATTTAAACAGCAGGACGCCGACTTCACGGTTTATCTGGCTCGGAGAATATAAAATGACAGAAACAACCTCGGCCATTGAGGATGGAGGGGCCGCCGATCTGGCGGTTCAGGACAAAAAGAAACGTATTTTCGCGATTGTTGGGGCTTCATCAGGGAACCTGGTGGAGTGGTTTGATTTTTACGTCTATTCCTTCTGTTCTATCTACTTTGCCGCCTCGTTTTTCCCCGCCGGCAACAGCACCACCCAGTTGCTGCAAACGGCCGGTGTATTTGCCGCAGGTTTCTTCATGCGGCCAATAGGTGGCTGGTTATTCGGTTATATTGCCGATAAGCATGGCCGTAAAAACTCGATGCTGATCTCGGTCTGTATGATGTGCGCCGGATCGCTGGTGATCGCCTGTTTACCGACCTATGAGTCGATCGGCAGTTGGGCACCAGTGCTGCTGCTGGTTGCCCGCCTGTTCCAGGGGTTGTCGGTTGGCGGTGAATATGGCACCAGTGCTACCTATATGAGCGAGGTAGCTGTAAAGGGGCGGCGCGGGTTCTATGCATCATTCCAATATGTCACGCTGATTGGCGGCCAACTGCTGGCGTTGCTGGTTTTGGTGGCGCTGCAGCAAATCCTCTCTGCCGGCGAACTCAAGGCCTGGGGCTGGCGTATTCCTTTTGCGATAGGGGCAGTATTGGCCGTTGTGGCGTTATATCTGCGTCGTTCGCTGAATGAAACCTCCGATGCTAAAACCCGTAATCATAAGGATGCCGGTTCGCTGAAAGGGTTGTGGAAGAACCGTAAAGCCTTCCTGATGGTGCTGGGCTTTACCGCCGGTGGTTCGTTAAGTTTTTATACTTTTACTACCTATATGCAAAAATATCTGGTCAATACTTCGGGAATGGATGCCAAGCTGGCCAGCGCTATTATGACCGGGGCCCTGTTTATCTACATGCTGATGCAGCCGTTGGTTGGGGCATTATCGGACAAGATTGGTCGCCGTAGCTCAATGCTGATCTTTGCCTCCTTCGCCACCATACTCACAGTACCTATTCTGTTAACGTTGAAAAATGTCAGCAACCCTTATGCAGCATTTGGTCTGATCGTACTGGCGTTGTTTATTGTCAGTTTTTATACCTCGATCAGTGGGTTGCTGAAAGCCGAGATGTTCCCGCCGGAAGTGCGGGCGTTAGGCGTTGGTCTGTCTTATGCGGTGGCTAATGCGATGTTTGGCGGCTCTGCCGAATATGTCGCTCTGTCGCTGAAGTCATATGGCATAGAGAATGCCTTCTTCTGGTATGTTTCCGGCATGTGTCTGCTGGCGTTGATCGTTTCGCTCCGCTTGCATCGCAAGGGGAAAGAAATCCAACTGTGAATCAGCGGGTGACGTGGTACAGGCTATACCCCGTGGCCGCCCCCGCCACATCCCAGGCAAAATCCTTCCAGCTCCAGCCAGTGCCGCCTTCGCGACTGTCATACAGTTCTTTGGCGGCACCCAGGCCGATCGAGAACATCAGGCCAAAGCTGCGGCTGCGGGCTTCACTCCAGTTTTGATGATCGCCATAAGCGGCACCGGCGGCGGCAAAGGCAGCGGAAGAGACAAAATGCTGCGCCTTGTCTTTTCCGGTCCAGCTGTCATTTGCCCAATGGGTGCAACCACTGGTGAACAGGACAAGGGGCAGCACAAGCAGACAGTGGAGTGGGCGCATAATGAAAACATCCTGTTGTCATGGCTCATAAAAAACCCCGGCATGGGCCGGGGTCTGCGATAGCAAAATTATAGCGCGCTTACAGTATACGGCTAATCAATCGGTCGATACGGATACGGCGCAGACGACGGATCAGCTTACGCACTTTGATCGGATACTCCTGGATGCTTTGCAATTCCAGATAGTGCCCTACCACGGTGGTATGAGTACGGATGCACTCCAGCTCTTTATGCCGCTGTTCACGCATTTCCTGCTGGGGATCGTGGATCAGAATGGCATTTTCCAGATCCAACCGCCAGGCGCGTGGGTTGAGGTTATTACCGGTAATCAACTGCCATTCGTCATCCACCCACATGCCTTTCAGGTGATAGCTGTTATCGCCGTCTTTCCACAGGCGAACAATCAACTGGCCGGTATCGATATAACGCTGCAGACGGCTAAGAAAGCGTCGCAGGTTGATTTCGTACAGGTAAGGCAGCGCGCCGATAATTTTAAATGGCTGATCTTCCGGAATATAGAAGTCATTAGCGGTTTTATCACCGACAATGATTTCCACCTGCTTGCCCTGGCGTAGCAGATAGATGATATTGCGCACCAGCAGCGCCGGCAGGTTGAAGTAGGGGGTGCACAGCGTCAGTTTCTGATCGGCGCTGGACATCAGGTGGTGAATGGTTTTATTCAGAATGCTTTGTTTGCCCAGCCCAACCAGCGGAGTTACCGCCAGCTCATCGTTGCCGGCGTTGTTGCGAAACTGATAGCCGGCACGGCGAAGGCCGAAACGGAACAGGCGAGTTTCGTTTTTGATCTCAGGGCTTTTCGGGCGATCGTCACGATCCAGACGCTGTACGGCACCGGCGGTCAGCAGATGCTGCTTGATGTAATCGACCAGGGTATTGGCCAATTCACCGTTAGTGATTAGTTGGTAGCGATCGTAACGGTATTTTTCATGCTGATGCAGGTAAACGTCATTGATACTGGCACCGCTGTAAATCACGGTATCGTCGACAACAAAACCTTTCAGGTGCAACACGCCCAAGGCTTCACGGGTGTTGACCGGTACGCCGTATATCGGCACCGGCAGCCCCGGATGCTGGTCTGCCATTGAGCAGTACCAGTCGGCGTTGGTATTGGCGGCCGCGGCGCCGATGCGCCCACGCTGGGCACGATGCCAGTCGACCAAAATGCAAATCTCCAGCTCCGGACACCGCTGCTTCGCCTGATAAAGTGCGTTGAGAATATCGCGCCCGGCGTCGTCGTGCTCCAGATACAGAGCGACCAGATAAATACGTTGGGTGGCGTTAGCGATTAATTCCAGCAGGGTGGCGCGGTAATCAGACGGCGTGTACAAAGTGCGTACATCAGCTACCGTCTGAGGGAGTTTGGGCAGTTGTGCAAGGTGTTGTTGATGTTTGCTACGTTTAAATTTTGACAACATCACAGTGCGCTTCTTCTCTCATGATTAGATGGCCTGAACGCCAAATACGGAAAAACAATAAATCGAATAATCGGGCGATAATACCACTAGTTGCCTCGATTGTGCGTATGTTTTGGCGTTAAGTGGTGGATTCGTAGCGCATTGCGACACAGGTCACTGCGCTTCCTCCGCCAGCAGCGGCAGGGTCAAATTGACGATACCGTCCTCGAGCTGCACATCGATACCAAAGCCCAACCGCTGCGCCAGTCCGATCATTCCGCGGTTGTTCGGCATGGTGATACCGGTCAGACGAGTCAACCCATGGGCTCGGGCATAGGCGATCATTTTTTCCAGCAGTTGGCGTCCCAGACCGAGTCCTTTCAGGTCAGAACGCACCAGCACGGCAAATTCCGCATCGGTATTGTCCGGGTCGGACAGGGCGCGCGTTACGCCGATGATCTGTTCATCACGTACTGCGACAAAAGCCATTTCTCGATCGTAGTCGATCTGCGTCATGTTAGCCAAATCGTCATGGGTAAACTCGTTGATCTCACTGAAGTAGCGATAGTAGAGATCTTCCTTGGTCACGCGATCGATAAAGTGTTTCAGCGCCGGCTCATCTTCCGGCAGGATCGGCCGGAACAGGCATTGCGAACCGTCTTTCAACCCAATGGTTTCTTCCAGCTCATGGGGATAAGGACGGATCGCCAGCCGCGCCTGCGGGTCACCCACAAACGGGGCAAGCTGCATGGATACATCCAGCAGGGTGAACTCGCTGCCGGAAGCCAGTACCGGGTGGATGTCCAGACGAGTGATTTCCGGGCAGTCGAGGATCAGATTGGAGACTTGTACCAACAGGCGGCTCAACCCGGGAATATCCAGCGGCCTCAGGGCGCTACGCCCGCGGATTTTTCCTCCTTTTACCGCCTGCAATACCAGATAGCGCGCCAGCGCCATATTCAGCGGCGGCAGCGCCACCGCGACCTGATTTTCCTGCCGCCATTCGATGCCCCCTTCGCCCAGCATGATCAATGGGCCAAAAATGGCATCCTGTTCCACCGCAATACGCAGCTCTTGTGCCCCGGCGCGGTTGGCCATGCTCTGCACCAGCAAGCCGTGGATACGTGCCTGCGGGTAGGTGCGCTTCACCCGGTCAAGAATAGCTTCTGCGGCACGCTGCACTTCGGTCGCGGTGCGCAAATAGAGCATCACGCCCTGCACTTCAGACTTGTGGGGAATATCCGGCGAACGCAGTTTCAGGGCTACCGGGTAGCCAATTTGTTCGGCGATATGCACCGCTTCGGCGCTGTCCTCGGCAATCCAGGTTGGCAGCGTGGTCAGGTCATAGGCCTGCAGAATCGATTGCACCTCGTGGGTATCGAGTTGCGTAGCGCCTTCGGCCAGTGCCTGTTGAATCAGCCTATGAGCATCAGCGGTGTTGGCGGTCAGGCCGACCGGGAGCGCCGGGGTTTCTTTAAGCTGTTTCTGATTACGGCGGTATTCCACCATATGCATAAACGCGGTCACCGCGCCTTCCGGGGTACGATAGGTGGGGATGCCGGCTTCGGTGAACAGCCGCCGGGCTTCCTGCGAAGAATATTCACCGCACCAATTGGTGAGCAGCGTAATGCGTTTGCCACGTGGGTGTTGTCGCACTGCCTCGATAATACGTTCGGCGGTAATGGTGCCCGGAGCTGCCGCGCTTGGGGCATGGATCAGCAGCAAGGCGTCGTAGTCATGGCTGTCGAGCAACGTTTTAACCGCCACCAGATAACGTTGCGGTGTCGCGTCATCACGCAGGTCAATCGGGTTGCCCGCGAGGATAAACTCGGGCAAAGCCTCGCCAAGCTGTGCCAGGATCTCGTCCCCTAACTGCGCCAGCTTGCCATTGCGGCCCAGCAGCTCGTCCAGAGCCATAGCGGCCGGTGCGGCTCCGTTGCTGACGATCATCAGTCGCTCGCCGCGCAGTGGGTGCATATGGCTCAGGGTCTCTACTGCGGAGAACAGCTCATGGGTATCCTGCACACGCAACAAACCGGCGCGCTGAATAGCGGCATCGTAGGCGGCATCCAGCCCCTGCTGGCTGTTAAGCAATAACTGAGCCTGCTGGCTGCGGCCGCTTTTGACCACCAGAATCGGTTTGTTACGTGAGGCGCTGCGCGAGGCGGATAAAAAGCGCCGTGCATCGCTGATGTTTTCCAGATACAGCAGGATGGCGCTGGTCTTACTGTCGCGTGCCAGAAAGTCCAGCAGGTCATCGACGTCAATATCCAGACTGTCGCCCAGCGCGATAAAATAGGAGAAGCCAACCTCACGCTGTTGCGCCCAGTCAAGAATGGTATTGGCCACGGCGGCGGACTGGGAAATAAACGCCAGCTTGCCTTTGAGAATGGGAACCGGTGAGAAACTGGCGTTAATGCCTTGCCACGGCGCCAGCAGGCCCAGGCTGTTTGGGCCCAGCAGGCGCATCGAATAACGCTGCGCGCAGGCTTTCAACTCAGCGAACTGTTCCGGCGGGGAGGAGAGCACAATGGCGGTTTTACAGCCGCGCTTGCCGAGATCTTCAATCAATGCCAGGTTGCGCTGCGCATGGGTACAGAGTATCGCCAGATCGGGGCTGATGGGCAGGCTGGCGACGTCCGGGTAGGCCATCACGCCGCACACCGCCTTGTAGCGCGGGGTGACCGGCATCACCGGGCCGTTGAAACCGCCGGCCAGCAGGTTGCTCATCATCAGGTTACCGGCGCGGCCGGGCTGTTGTGAAGCGCCGAGAACGGTAATCGATTTAGGACGTAAAAGCGCTTCTAACCCTCGCTGGCTCATGCACGGCTCCTTTAGGCAACGTTACGCCTGATTCTAGGCGGTTTGCGACGGCTTTGCTGTGACCGGTGCCTCCGGGCGGGTAGGTTTTCCTGCCAGATACTGTTGACGGAAATAGTGAAAATGCTCGGCCAGCCCGTCGGCGGCGGCCAGATCCCCGGCCTGCTGCAACAGCGCTGCCGCGACTTCGGCTGTGCAGTGCTGCTCGGTGCGGCTGGCTTCGCGCAGTTGGTAATTCGAAGCGGCGGTCACATTGAGTGAAAACACCGGAAACTGATTGAGGTACGGGCTTTTACGGAACATTTTGCTCGCCTCGGTCCAGGTGCCATCGAGCATAATAAACAGCGGCGGTTTGCCACCGGCAGGCAATTCGCTGAACACCGGGCGCTCGGGCGCGGCATAGGACGCGGGAAACACCACGTAAGGCTGGCGCTCGGGATCGTTAATCGCGGCCAGCAGGGCAGGGTCAACCTCGGTGCGCGACCAAAGAAATGCCTGGGTTTCCGGCAGAATATCGGCGATCAGTCGGCCGGTATTGCTCGGTTTCAGCGGTTCTGCACCAAACATAATCAGGCAAAAACGGCTGGCGGCAGGCTGTGGCTGGATAGTGTCACACAGGCAGTTTTTATGGGGTAGCAGGCAGCCCTGACAACGCGGTACGCGGTTGCCACGCGCCAGAAAAGGGCGGGTAGAGCGTTCCAGGCGAAATTGGCGCAGGCGAAGGACGGCGTTGTCGGTCATAAAAGTCTCGGGGAAAACCGCTATTGTAACGCAGAAAAAAGCCCGACGGGAGCGTTCGGGCTGGATTGAGTCACGGCGGTGTCGCGGGCAATGGGCAACACCGCCTATTGAAAGGCGACGGGTATAGACTTTCTGCGTTAAACTAGTTCATTGAGCCAGTTATCGAACGGCGTTTTCGGCATGGCGCCGTTAAGCATATCGACCATTTTCCCTTCGCGGAACAACATGATGGTCGGAATGCTGCGGATGCGGAAACGGGCGCTCAGTTCGGGTTCCGCCTCGGTGTTGACTTTAACGAAGCGAACTTTGCCGGCGCGCTCTTCGGCGACGTCTTCAAAGATCGGGGCAAAACTGACGCAAGGGCCGCACCACGGTGCCCAAAAATCGACCACCACCGGCAGGCCATCTTGCAACAACGAGTCCAGTGTGGCAGCGGTGGCGTTGATCACCTCGCCGTCAAAGAGCGCATGGCCGCAACGGCCGCATTTCGCGCCGTCAGCCACTCGTTCTTCAGGCACGCGGTTGGTGGCATTACAAGCTGGACAAACTGTATTCATGATGACCTCGGATACGGTGAAAGCACGACATACCGCACTCGGGTTGCGGATATGTATCTTTAATGCTGCTTATTATCGTTAAAAGTAGGGCAATGAACAAAGAGGTTTGTTCGATGAATACGATAGTTGTTAGCTTTTAGCGCAAGTAGGTGGCTTAGCACCCCAACATCAGGTAATCTTCGCGCCCTGCGCGTTGGTGGAGAAGAAAATGAACGATTCATTTAGTGGCAAGAACGGTAAAGTTAAAGTGATGTACGTCCGCAGTGACGACGACAGCAACAGCGACGACCGTAACAAGAATAAGCGTCCGGCCGGCAAAGGCCGTCCGGCAGACGGTGCGCGCTCTTCGGGCCGTACCGGTCAGGACAAGCCGCGCGGTAATAACGATCGCCGTGGCTCTGGCTCTGATTCCCGCCGCAGTGAAAGCGATCGTCCTCGCCGTCCAGCGCAAACTGAAGACCGTGGCGGTTATGATTCGCCGTGGAAAACCGTGTCACGTGGCCCTGAAGAAGAGCCGGCGTTTGATCACGGCGGTATCAGCGGCAAGAGTTTTATCGATCCAGAACAGTTGCGTCGTCAGCGTGCGGAAGAAACCCGCGTTTACGGTGAAAACGCCTGTCAGGCCCTGTTTGCCAGCCGTCCGGATGCTATCGTCCGTGCCTGGTTCGTGCAGTCGGTCACGCCACGTTTTCGTGAAGCACTGCGCTGGATGGCGGCAAACCGCAAAGCCTATCACGTGGTGGATGAAGAAGAGCTGGCCAAAGCGTCCGGCACCGAACACCACGGCGGCGTCTGCTTCCTGATTAAAAAGCGTCAGGGTCTGGATGCGCAAACCTATCTGAAAGAAGCCCCGGCGAAAGACTGCGTGCTGGCGCTGGAAGAAGTAGGCAACCCGCACAACCTGGGTGCTATCGTGCGTTCTTGCGCTCACTTTGGCGTTAACGGCGTATTGTTGCAGGATCCGGCGGTGCTGGAATCTGGCGCAGCGGTGCGTACGGCTGAAGGTGGCGCGGAGCATATCAAGGCCATTAACGCCGATGACTTCCTGTCGGTGCTGGATACCTTCCGCAAGGCGGGTTACGCCATCGTCACCACTTCGAGCCACAAAGGGACTCCATTGGCGCAGGCTAAACTGCCGGCCAAAATGGTACTGGTACTGGGTCAGGAACGTGACGGTCTGAGCGACAGTGCCTGGCAGCAGGGCGACATGAACGTGTCTATCGGCGGTACCGGCAAGGTAGAAAGCCTGAACGTATCGGTCGCGACCGGTATTTTGCTGGCTGACTGGTGGCGTCAAAACCAGGCCTAATATACCCGTCGCCTTTCAAGCTGCAGCGTTGTTACCTGCTTTGGTTCTGTAGGGTGCGAATATATTCGCACCGAATAACACGGGCGCAGCATGCAGCGCCCCTACAATTCCTGGGGATGAGTGAGTTGGTCGCCTAGCTGCAACTTGAAATTCATAGGGTATAGGGTCAAGAATAAAAAAACGGGCGCCCTGGGGCGCCCGTTTTGCTTTCTAATGATTAGTGAGCGCCGCCGCCCCCACCGCCAGAGCTGAATGGCGGTTTCGCCACCCAGACCAGCGCCAGCAGGATCAGGAACACCCCAGCCGACAGCCAGAATATCTCGTTAGCCGAGATAATCAGCCCCTGCGCGGTGATCTCGTTGGCGATATAGGCCGACGCCTGCTGCTTGCTCATGCCAATCTGTTCCAACTGCCGGTACATCTCTTGCGACTGCGGGCTGTAAGGGTTCACAAATTCCGCCAGCTGCGAGTGATGCTGCGATTCACGCTGAGTCCACAGCGTGGTGGTGATCGAAGTCCCGATCGACCCCGCCAGCGTACGGGTAAAGTTCGACAGGCTCGACGCCGCGGCCATACGCTCCGGCGGCAGGCCGGACAGCGTAATGGTGGTCAATGGCATAAAGAAGCAGGCGATGGCGAAGCCCTGAACAAACTGCGGCCACGCCGAAGCGCCAAAGTCCATTCCCGGTTCAAACGTATAGGCGCGCCAGTAGAAGCACACGGCATACATAATGAAGCTGAAGGTCACCAGTCGTCGCATGTCGAGCCGGTTACCGAACTTGCCGATGATCGGCGACAGCAATACCGGTATCAACCCGATAGGTGCCGAAGCCAGCCCCGCCCAGGTGGCGGTATAGCCATACACCTCCTGCAGCAGCTGCGGCAATAGCACGATAGCGCCGAAATACAGCATATAGGCCAGGCTGATACACAGGCAGCCGACGGTAAAGTTGCGTGACTTGAACAGCGACAGATCCACCACCGGGTGGTCGTCCGTCAGTTCCCAGATAATCAGGAACACCAGCGCCACCACCGCCACTACCGTTAGCACTATTATTTCGGTGGAGTTGAACCAGTCCAGCTCCTTACCCTGATCGAGCATCACCTGCAGCGAACCAATACCGACGATCAACAGCACCAGGCCGATGGTGTCGATCGGTTTGATCTCGGTTTTGGTTTCCCTGCCTTTCAACGTCGACATCGCCACCAGGATCACCACGGCGCCAATCGGAATGTTGATGAAGAAGATCCAGCCCCAGTGATAGTTATCACTGATATAACCGCCGAGGATCGGCCCGAATATGGGCGCGACGATCACCGTCATTGACCATAGCGCCAGGGCCATCGCTCGCTTGGCGGGCGGATAGTTGTTCAGCAACAGACTTTGCGACAGCGGGATCAGTGGCCCTGCGACCACGCCCTGGATCACGCGGAAGAAGATCAGCATGCCCAGGCTGTTGGAGATGCCGCACAGCCAGGAAGCGAGCACGAACAGAGCGGTGGACCAAAGGAACAGCCGCACTTCACCGATGCGCTTCGCCAGCCAGCCGGTGATCGGGATCGAGATAGCGTTCGCCACGCCAAACGAGGTGATCACCCAGGTACCCTGCGAGTTGGAAGACCCGAGGTTACCCGCGATGGTCGGGATCGCCACGTTGGCAATGGTGGAGTCCAGCACCTGCATAAAGGTCGCCATGGCGAGCGCGACCGTCATCCAGGCGAGCTGGGCACCTTCAAGCGGTTTCTGTGCCAAGGTAGCCTCCCACGCGCTTAGCCGGCATTCGCATGGATCACGTCGGCGATCATCTGGTTAACCGGTGCCAGGTTTAACGCCAGGGCGTCGGTCTGATACAGCGGCTTGTCACGCACCACGTCAGACAGCACTCGGCCGTCCAGGTTGGTGGTGTCAACTTTCACCAGCGTCGACAGCCCGATACGCAGCGGATGATCGGCGATTTGCTTGGCATCGAGCTCAATACGTACCGGCAGGCGCTGAACCACCTTGATCCAGTTACCAGTAGCATTCTGCGCAGGCAGCAGTGAGAAGGCGCTGCCGGTGCCCATATCGATACCGACCACTTTGCCGCTGTACACCACGTCGTCACCGTAAATGTCACTGACCACGGTGGCCGACTGACCGATGCGCATATTGGCGATCTGGGTTTCTTTAAAGTTGGCGTCCACCCAAATGTGATCGGCAGGCACCACCGCCATCAGCGGGGAACCGGCGGCGATTTGCGCGCCAACCTGTACGCTGCGACGGGATACATAGCCGGTGATCGGGCTGATGATCTTGGTACGCTGCAACGCCAGCCAGGCGTCACGCATTTGCGCAGCGGACTGTTGGATAGCCGGCTGTTGCTCCAGCGGGGTGTTCAGCACCATCGCCTGGTTGGCGTTGTATTGCTGAACCGCCACTTCCAGTGCTGCTTTGGCGCTGTCGACCGCATCACGCGCATGTTGCAGTTCTTCACGGCCGATAGCGTCAAGGCTACCCAGCACCACGCGGCGCTTCAGATCGTTCTCCGCCTTGCTCAGGTCAGACTTGCGCAGGGCAATGTTGGCCTGATACTGCTTGCTGTTGATGATCAGCTGGTGGGTCTGACGCACGCTGTTGGCCAGGCCGGTTTTGGCGCGTTCAAGCGCCTGTTCGGCATCGGTCGGATCCAGCGTGAGCAGCACATCCCCCTGCTTCACGTAGTCGGTATTGTCGAAGTTGACGCTGTTAACGCTACCGTTCACCTGGGCCATGATCTGCACCTGGTTACCGGACACGTAGGCGTCGTCCGTTTCCTGATGATGACGCAACACCAGGAACCAATACACTAAATATGCCACCCCAATAACAATGAAAATAACCGTCATCAACAGCAGCCAAAACTTGCGCTGCTTCTTTTTGCCGACAGGTTGTGGCGGGGTCTGAGTCTCCGCGCTTGCGCTCATGGTGTTCTCCAAGCTCTCTATTTTATTATGCTTTTGAATCCGCAGCGACCGGGGCCTGATAGCCACCGCCCAGCGCACGGATCAGTCCTATCTTCGCCTGCAGCAAGTTGCTGTTGGCATTCAGTTCCGCCTGTTGCTGCTGCAAGAGCTGCGTCTGGCTGGTTAACAACTGGTCGCGCCCGATAATCCCTGCCTGGTATCGAGCGTTAGCGACGCGGTACACCTGTTGCATCGATTGGGACGCAGATGCCGCCTGCAGCTGCTGTTGCGCAGTGCTTTGTTGGACGGTGATGGCATCGGCAGTTTCCTGCACGGCATTCAGGATGGTTTGGTTATAGGACTCCACCGCCTGGTCATACAGCGCGGACTCCTCACCCAGCTTGCTGCGCAGCGCACCGGCGTGGAAGATCGGCAATGAAATCGCCGGTACCACGTTCCAGGCCTGGCTGGCCGCTTCAAACAGATTCGGGCTGGTGCCACTGGTGTTGGTGGTCGTCAGGCCGGCAAAGGCTGAAATGGTCAGGCTGGGGTAAAATTCTTTGCGGGCGGCGCTGACGCGTTGGTTATAAGACTCCACCAACTGACGCTGCGCAGCGATATCCGGGCGTTTGCCCAGCAGATCGGCGGTCAGTTCACCTTTTGGCGCCATCAGATTACTGGCGGGCAGCGCCACCGGACGCAGATGCTGCATCGCGTTCGGGCCCTGGCCGGCCAACGCGGCCAACTGGTGTCTTAGTTGTTCAATTTGCGATTGCAACTGCAGGATCTGCTGCTTGGCACCGTCGGCCTGCGCCTGGCTTTGTTGCGGAACATCAACGCCGGTGATACCGGCTTTATATTGTTGTTGGCGCAAATCTGTCAGGCGTTGGTTGTTGTCGACTTCCTGCTGCAGCAGTTTTTCCAGCGCGAAATTGCTCTGCAGCTGGAAATAGGCGGAGGCCACCGAGCTGGTCAGCGTCAACGCAGCCTGTTCCTGCTCGGCGCGGGCCGCATCGACCTGCGCCTTGGCGGCGTTAACCTGATTGCGGTATTTACCCCACCAGTCAAATTCATAGGCCAGGTTCAGCCCCAGCGAGTTGGAGCTCTCGTAGATCGGCTGATGTGGGTAGCCCAATCCCAGGTTGACGTTCTGCGGAATTTTCTGGCGGTTGCTGCTGGCGTTCAGATCCAGATTCGGGCCGTTGGCTGCACTGGCTTCACCCACCACGCTTTGTGCTTCGCGCACGCGTCCGGCGGCTTGTCTCAGCGTCGGTGAGCTTTGCAGCGTCTGGGTCATCAGGCTGTCGAGCTGCGGATCGTTGAGCGAACGCCACCACTGCGGGCTAACGTTCAACGAGCTGACTTTCGGCTGTGACAATTGCAGGCTCTGCGAGTCCATCAGGGTGGATTGCGGAGCAATATTGTCGGTAGAAGCGCACCCGGCTAGCAGCAATACGGCGAACAGCGGGGTGAATCTCCAGTTAAACGGGGATCGCATAGTAGGTTACCTGAACAGAAATTATTGGGATAACTGTCCTGAAACTTCCATCTGGTCCAGACGCGTTAACAGCTTGCGTGTCAGCTGTTCAAGCTGTTGCTGTTCATCATCGTTCAGCGTGGACCACAGGAAATGCAGACATTTGTGCTGCGGTGGCAGCAATTGGTTGAGAAACTCTTCGCCCTGCGGCGTCATGTGCAAATGCAGGCAGCGACGGTCATGGTCGCTTTCCCGGCGCTCAATCCAGCCGCGTTTTTCCAGTTCATCGGCAATCCGCGTGGCATTGGTGCGTGACGAGCCCAGAGCAGAGCTTAGCTCAGAAGGCTGGATGCTGTGATTCTCCTGCGCATCCAGAGTAATCAGCGCCATAAACAGTGTTTCGTTAATCCCTTGTGCCTTGAGCATTTTATTGCGATTTTCCAATAGCTTGCTTTGCATGTGCATGCACAGCCGGGTCAGCAGAATTTCCTGATAAGGAAAATCTTTCTGACGTTTTGCGCGGAAATTAAGCATTTGTTCAATGGGAGTAAACGAGCTTTCCATAATTTGGGGCCTCATTAATTTCGTTCGAGATAGTAACGATAGTGATTAATAATGTAAATCTTCAGCCGTGCGAATAATTTAGCAATTCGTGTCATTTGTAAGTTGTTTGTCAACGCCCGATCGGCGAGCAACTGCTCAGCATGGGAGTGACGGACAAAATCAAAGGCTGGCTGGAGCGAGAATCATAAGTATTTTTAACGTGATGCCAAAGGCGAGCGCACCGCTCAACGTCGACAAAATGATGCTTTTGCTACGGTAAAAGCACAGTCCCAGGGCAGCGAAGCCGACCAGCGTCGGCCAGAGCTTGTCCGGTTCACGCATCACTATCGGCGTGCTGGATACCACCAACAGTGCACAAATGGAGGCGATACCAATGCTGTCGAGCAACAGCGCGGTTTTACCGCGTTTAATGCCCGGTTGGGCACGCGCCGGTGCCAGGCGTAAGGGCAAGTAACGGAACAGGTAATTAGCACAACCGACCACCAGGCCAATCACCACCACATCAGTGTTCATCGATGGCCTCCGTTGCGGTGGGTTGGAACAGGGCGGCAATACAGCCGGCGCTGATGCCGGCCAAAATGGCGACGGGAATCGAAAACAGCACCACGCCAAGCAGCGCGCCAGCCAGTGCGGCTGCGATGGTCAGGCTTTGTGGGCGTCTGAAGGCCGCCAGCAGGAAGCTGAGGAACAGCGCAGGCAGCATAAAGGACAGCGAGGCTTCAATCACCGGGTATTGTTCCAGCGGTCCATTACCGAACAGCGCACCGATGGCAGTGCCCGCTACCCATGACAGCCAGGAGCACAGTGAAATACCGAGCATCCAGTTTTCGCTCCAGCTGCGGTTATTACGCATCAGTTTGGCGGTTGCGGCGGCAAACACCTCGTCGGTCAGGCCAAAGGCCCAGAGTGCGGTTTTACCGCGGGACATGCGTGTGACGATGCGATGGCGCAGAGCGGGGCCATACAGCAGGTGCCGTATATCCATGGCCATGACGGTCAGCGCGGAAACCCACAGCGACATGCCGGCGCTTAGCAGGGCGGTGATCACGAACTGGCTGGCACCCGCATAGATAATGCAGGAAAAGAAGATGCTTTCCAGCGGGGAGAACCCCAGCTTAACGGCGCTCAGGCCGAAAGCAAAAGCCACCGGCACATAGCCGATGACGATCGGTAAACTGTCGACGATGCCGTGGGTGAAGGTAGAACTGACGGCAGGGGGATTGAGACTTTCTGCAGCTTGGCTTTGCATTTTTATTAGTGTCGCAGGACAGAGATCAATAGTTCATCTGCAGAACATTACCAGAGAGTAAGTAATGTTTATACCCTGCGCCGCTAATAAATTCCTGAAATTACTATTCGCTTGCTAATCAGATTGCTGCCGGGCCCTGCGGATCGTGGTGCCTGCCACACCACCAGGTCAACAGATTCAGCAGGCACAAAATGCCTCCTGCAGCCGCAACGCCAACCCAGCCGGCATGTTGATAGGCAGAGGCGGACAGCAATGAACCCAGCGCCCCACCGATAAAGTAGCTGGTCATATAGCCGGCGGTCAGACGGTTGCGCGCTTCCGGCATAATGCGGTAGATCACGCTCTGATTGGTGACGTGCACGGCTTGTACGGCCAGGTCGAGGATCAGAATACCGGCGATTAATGCCCACAGGGATTGTTTAGCGAAAGCGATGGGTATCCACGAAAGCAGCAACAGCACCAGGCCCACGCTGGTGGTTAACCCGGCTTTGCCCTGATCCGCCAAATGTCCGGCACGTGAAGCTGCCAGCGCACCGGCAGCGCCGACCAGGCCGAACATACCGATCACCCCTTCGGAATAACCAAACGGCGGAGCTGCCAGCAAGAAGGCCATCGAGGTCCACAGCACGCTGAAATTGGCGAACGACAGCGCCCCGAGTATTGCGCGGGTGCGCAGCAGCGGAGTACCGCAAAACAGGGTGAAAATCGATTTCAGCAACTGCGGGTAATTCAGCCCCGAATGCTGCTTGTAGCGCGGCAGTGCGCGCCACAGGATCAGCGCCATCAGGATCATCAGTACGCTGGCAACCCAATAAATGGTACGCCAGCCACCGATTGACGCCAGCGCTCCGGCCACGGTGCGTGCCAGCAAAATGCCGAGCAGCAGGCCGCTCATGATAATGCCGACGGTTTTACCGCGTTTTTCCGGGTGTGCCAGGGTGGCGGCCAGCGGCACCAGGATCTGCGCCACCACCGAGAACAGCCCGGTAAGCGCGGTGCCGAGGATCATCATCGGCAAGGTGGTGGAACTGGCGGTGATCAGCATACCGCCCGCTGCCAGCAGCGTCATAAAGACGATCAACCCACGGCGTTCAAACATATCGCCTAGCGGCACCAGCAGCAGCAGGCCAACGGCGTAACCTAATTGGGCGGCAGTGACGATAAAACCGGCCTGATTAACCGACAGGTTAAAATTCTGGGCGATGGTTTCCAGCAGTGGCTGGGCGTAATAGTTACTGGCGACGGCCAGGCCAGTGGCAATGGCGATCAGTACGATCAGCGCCGGGCTAAGACCCGATTGTGAATGTTGTTGGCTCATGGTTTTTAATCACAGGGAGAAGTGGGGCGAAGTATCGGGCAAGACAGCGGGTTAAACCAATGTATAATTTTCATTTGATTAATCTCATTTTGCGATAGATGCCATGAACCTGAAACAGATCCGCTTTGCGTTGGCAGTGGCCGAAGAACAGAGTTTTACCCGGGCGGCACAGCGTTGCCATACGGTGCAATCGGCGCTGAGCCACCAGATAGCCAAACTGGAGGAGGAACTGGGCTGTGCATTGTTTGAGCGTACCTCACGCCGGGTCCGTCTGACCACCGCCGGGCAGGCATTTATCCAGCCGGCACAACGGTTGTTGGCAGCGAAGCAGGCGCTGGTGGAGGAGGTTGTTGCTGCCAGCGGCACGGTATCCGGCACCCTGACCATTGGCACCATTTCAACCATAAACGCGATTGATCTGACCGAGAAGTTGGGCAATTTCCATCGCCACTATCCGGCGGTGAATATTCGGCTGTATGTGGGCATGAGCGAGGAACTGCTGGAAGATGTGCGCCAACAAAAAACCGATGTGGCGTTCGTCGGCATTTGGCCGGGAGATATCGATATGCTGCCGGTGTCGCATCGCCAGCTAACCGATGAGCCGCTGGTGGCACTGGTGGCGACGCAGCATCCACTGGCCAGCCGTCAGCGGGTCAATCTGCAAACCCTGTCCGAGGTGCCGCTGGTGGATTTTTACAGCGGGACCGGTGCCAGGCGTCAAACCGACCGCGCATTTCAGGCAGCGGGCATCAAGCGGCATGTCAGTTTTGAAATTGATCATATTGAATGGCTGGAGAATTTGGTGCGGCGTGGCCTGGCGGCAGGCATTGTGCCGATCTCGACGGCGCAGCGTTTGAGTTCGCTGGTGTCGATTCCGATTGAGGACGGCCCGCGACGGCAGGTGTACTGCGTATGGCCGCCGTTGTTGTCCAGGACCGCCGAGCGATTTTTGCAATTTAGCGGGATAGATATTGCTGAATGAACAGAGCAGGGGCGCAGCGGTAGACTGCGCCCCTTTTGCGATTACTTCTTCGCGGCTTCGGCGGCGGTTTTCACCCAACCGTCAAAGGTGGCCTGATGTGCTTTGATCCAGCCATTAACATGGTTCTGGATATCGGCTTCGGACGCCTGACCTTCATGCATACGCAGGTTCTGCGCATTCACGTCGCTAATCGGCAGCTGCATGATGGCAAACAGCTTGGCGGCTGCCGGGTTGGCCTGCGCCCATTGTTTGTTGGCGACGATGCGCATCACGCTCACCGGGAAACCATAGTTGGCACCATTAGGCAACTTGGTGTCGATATCTTTCTGACTACCAGGCAGGGAGGAGAAGGGAACTTGCAGCCAAACCACATCGCGACCCGTGACCAGTACGTCACTGAGCCAATAAGGGGTCCAGGTGTAGTACAGGATGGGTTTGCCTTCCTTGTAGCGGGTAATGGTATCGGCGACCATTGCCGCGTAGTTACCCTGGTTGTGTTCGACGGTTTTATCCAGGCCGTAGGCCTTGATCTGGTGATTAATCACCGCTTCACAACCCCAACCTGGCGTACATCCGGTCAGATCGGCCTTACCGTCGTCGTTGGAGTCAAACAATTTGGCAATTTTGGGATCTTTCAACTGCGCAATGTTGGTGATGTGGTACTTATCGGCGGTTTTCTTGTCGATCAGATAACCCTGCGCGGCGTTGTTTACATAAATGCCTTCGCGATAAAATTTGGCATCACCGCCGGCGGCTTTGTATTGATCGTTGTGCAGTGGCTGCCAGTTCACGGCCATGAAGGTCGCGTCGCCAGAGGCGATTGAGGTATATGCGACGTTATAGTCCACTTCACGGGGGTCTTTGACGTCATAGCCCAGTTTTTCCAGCGCCTTGCTGACCAGCAGCGTCTGGAAGGTTTCTTCAGAGATGGTGCTTTGCACCGGCTGAACGCTAATGCCTTTACCCGGCAAGTCCGCGGCGGAAACCGCCTGTGAGCTAATCAATGTAGTGAGGGCAACCGCCCAGATTCCTGTAGTGCGCATAGTGAAATACCTTTTTATGTTATGAAGCCGGGATTTCCGGCACGTCGGGATTATTTCGCTGCCGCCGCAGCGGTGCTGACCCAGCCGTCAAAAGTGGCCTGGTGGGCTTTAATCCAGCCGTCTACGTGGCGTTGTATATCGTCGGCGCTGTTCTCACCCTTGTGCATACGCAGGTTTTGCGCATTCACATCTGCCAACGGCAGCTTCATGATGGCGAACAGCTTGGCGGCCGCCGGGTTGGCCTGCGCCCACTGCTTATTGGCGACAATATGTTCGTTATTGACGAAGAAGCCGTAATTTTTGCCGTTCGGCAACGCGGTATCCTTGTCTTTCAACGAACCAGGATTGGTGGAGAACGGCACGGTCAGCCAGACCACATCGCGACCGGGCACCAATTCGTCGCTGACCCAGTACGGCGTCCAGGTAAAGTACAGTACCGGCTTACCCTGTTTGTAGCGGGTCAGGGTGTCGGCGATGATGGCGGCGTAGTTGCCCTGGTTTTGGGTCACCGTATCGCTCAGACCATAGGCCTTGATTTGGGTGTTGATCGCACTGCCGCACACCCAGCCAGGCTCACAACCGGCCAGATCGGCCTTGCCGTCACCGTCGGCGTCAAACAGCTTGGCCAGCTTGGGATCTTTCAACTGCGAAATATCGCGGATGTGATATTGGTCAGCGGTTTTCTTGTCGATCAGATAGCCCTGTGCCGCATTAGTGATATAGGCACCCTGGCGATAAAACTTTTTGTCGCCACCGGCACTTTGGTACATGTCGGTTTGCAGCGGGTCCCAGTTCACCGCCATGTAGGTGGCGTCACCGGAGGCGATAGAGGTGTAGGCAATGTTGTATTCCACCTCGCCGGTCGGCTGGACGTCATAACCCAACTTGGTCAGGGCGCGGTTAACCAGTTCGGTCTGGAAGCTTTCTTCGGCGAGGGTGCTTTGCAAGGGTTTAACCGTGACGCCTTTGCCGGGAAGTTCGACGGCGAACGCCTGTGTGCCAAGCAATGAAGTCAGGGCCAAAGCCCAAATTCCTGTCGAGCGCATAGTGGTTCCTTCGATTTTATGAGGCTGTCGCTGCCCCCGACATGCAGGCCGGGGGCGGGGCGATTAAGGCTTTTTGATGAAAGGCCGGGCGAACAGACCGATGGGGCCATGTGCGTACCAACGGCCCATGCCCTTGCTGCGGCGATCGCGCCCCAGCGACTGGGTGAGACGGTCGAGAATAATTGCCAGGATCACAATCCCGACCCCGCCGACCGCGGCCAGTCCCATATCGAGGCGGCCAATGCCGCGCAACACCATTTGGCCCAGACCGCCCACGGCGATCATCGAGGCGATCACCACCATCGACAGCGCCAGCATCAGCGTTTGGTTTACCCCGGCCATAATGGTCGGCATCGCCAGTGGCAACTGCACTTTAAACAGCAGTTGGCGCGGACTGGCACCAAAGGACTCGGCGGCTTCGATCAGATCTTCCGGCACCTGCTTAATGCCCAGAATGGTTAGCCGGACGATTGGCGGCAGGGCGAAGATAATGGTGACCACCACGCCCGGTACGTTACCGATACCGAACAGCATGACGATTGGCACCAGATAGACGAAGGCCGGCGTGGTTTGCATGGCGTCCAGCAACGGCCTTATGACCTTGCCTGCGTGCTTGCTGCGTGCCAGCCAGATGCCGAGCGGCAAGCCGATGACGATACAGAAGAACAGGGCGGTCAATACCAGCGCCAGCGTCACCATGGCCTGCGACCAGGCACCAATCGCGCCGATGGCAATCAGCGAAACCAGCGTGGCGGCACCCATACCGAGGCTGGAAAGCTGCCAGGCAATCAGCGAGAACAGCAAAATGGCGATCGGTGCCGGCATGCCCAGCAGCAGTTGTTGAAAACCGCTGAGGATAAAGTCGACCGGGACGCGGACCCCCTGGAACAGCGGGCGAAAGTGCATTACCAGCCAATCAATGCCGTGGGTTACCCAGGAGTCAAACGGCACCCAGGTTTTGTGGAACGGATCCAGCAGGTTGAAATGCTCCGGCTGGGCCGGTGCGCTGTTTAGCCAATCGGAACCCTGAGCAGCCTGACTGGCGGCGTCATGGCTTGCCGGTGGCGGCGCGCTCGACCAGGCATCGCCGGCGGGAGCCGCTGAATTTGCAGCGTCAGTGGCCGGTGCGGCACTGGCCCCGGCGTCGGCAGGCGCAGTGGCCCATGGATCCTGGGTAGTATCACTCATTGGTTGGGCCCTCTTTATCCAGGGCCTGCAATAGCATGGCCTTGGAAATAATTCCGATATAGTTATTTTCTTCGCAGACCACAGGTACCGCGCAAGGCGCCAGAGCGACCAATGAAATCAGTTCGCTTAGCGGCATGTCGGCCGGAACCGGGGCGGGGGCTTCCAGCAGGGCGTCATCCAGCGTTTGGTTGGCCGCCAGCGCCTGCTTGAGTGAATCTACCGACACCACGCCGATAAATTTCTTTCCGCGTTCAACAACATAACCATAATCGCGGTCTTCATCGCGCAGCAGCTGCAACGCCGAGCGCGGACCAAAACCGGGGGTTTTACGAATAAGCGCTACCGGACGACGCTTGGCGATATCCTTGGCGCTGAAAACATGACTGACATCGACGCCACGGAAGAAGGTGCGCACATAATCGTTGGCCGGATTATTTAATATTTCCTCCGGCGTACCGACCTGAATCACCTCACCGCCCTGCATTATGGCAATGCGATCGCCAATACGCATAGCTTCGTCCAGATCGTGGGAAATAAAGACGATGGTACGCTGATGTTGGGCTTGTAATTTAACCAGTTCATCCTGCATTTCGGTACGAATTAATGGATCAAGTGCTGAGAAAGCTTCATCCATCAATAATATATCCGGATTATTCGCCATAGCGCGGGCTAATCCAACGCGCTGACGCATCCCACCGGAAAGTTCATCGGGATAAGAATGAGCATAATTCTCCAGCCCGACCTGACGCAGGGCCTCCAGGGCTTTTTCCTGACGTTCCTGCGGCGGAATACCGGCTAATTCCATACCGAATGCGGTGTTATTCAGTACATTCATATGTGGCATTAATGCGAATGACTGGAACACCATGCTGATCTTATTACGGCGCACGGTGCGCAGCGCGGTGTCGGATATTTTCGATATATCCTCACCATCAATCAGCACCTGCCCGCGGGTGGGTTCTATCAGACGATTGAGAAGGCGTACCAGGGTGGATTTTCCGGAACCGGAAAGGCCCATGATGACAAAAATCTCGCCTTCTTCAATGGCCAGAGAGGCGTCTTTTACGCCCAGTGATAACCCGGTTTTTTCAAACAGTTGATCTTTTGTCAGACCTTTCTCAATCAGTTTGAATGCGCGATCCGGATGTTCGCCAAATATCTTATACAGGTTCTTTACTTCGAGTTTAATTGCCATGCAATTTGCTGTTTCCTCTGATGAATTATCAAACGATAAAAAATGTCCCAATAGAAAATAATAGTCCCCTATACCCTAACACAGTGAATATCTGAGACAACCCTCAATGTCCGATGAATGGGATATTAGCGATTTACATCAACATTTCGATTGGTTATGGTAGTGGGGTGGATATTCAATTATTTGAATCTACTATTTGCCTTAAATGCTTGGTTTTAAGTAAAAATAATCCTGCTGCATTAATGCTATTATTTCCCCGCTTGGTGCTGAGTTCAGACAATAAAAAACCCGACCATAGGCCGGGTAAAAGTCATCAGTATTTCATTAATTTCAACGACAGGTGCCGATATCGAGGGGATATCGCCGCAGTCATATTATCCGCTTAATATGACAGGCAGATGTCAGATTAAACCTTGCGATACAGGCGGCGCGGATGGCCGATATTGCCGTACATCATCTCTACGCGCACGAACTGGATAGCGACGCAATATTCCAGATAACGCCGGGCGGTGGTTTTGCTGATACCCACCTGTTTGACCACGTCTTCCACCGCGTGCGCAGCCTCTGGCTGTTCGATAAACAGCGCCTGTACCAACTCCAGCGTGTTGGTTTCAATGCCCTTGGCACTGGGCTCGCTGGAGAACTGTTTGGATTGCAGGTTATACAGCGCGTCGACGTTGCTTTGGTCGATCACCTTAAAGGTACGCTGGGTTTGAACAAACTGCATAAAACGCTCCAGCGAGTTGCGCAGCCGCTTGTAGGACACCGGTTTGATGATGTAGTCGAAGGCACCGTTGCGGATCGCCTGGCTGCAGGTATTCATATCGCTGGCGGCGGTAATGAAAATCACCGAACAACCGGGGTTTTTCACCGTAGCTTCTTCCATCAGTTCGATGCCCTGGCCGTCCGGCAGAAAGTTATCCAGCAGGATCAGGCGTGGTTGGTGGGCGTTGACTTTGACCCTGGCCTCGGCCAGCGTGGCGGCATAAGCCACCACCCGCAGAGCAAAGTTCTGCTCAATAAATTCGGCGTGCAGCGTGGCCAACTGCGGCTCATCTTCCACGATCAAAACGTCCAGTGCTTCTGGTTGCATCATTCGGGTGCTCGAAACGGGTTATAAGGTTTTAGGGATAAATAAAGAAAAAATGGCCCCGTGCGGCTCGTTGTCCGACACTTCTATGCTGCCATGGGCCTGCGCCACGTGGCTGGCGACCAAATGCAAACCAATGCCGTGGTCGCCTTTATCATCTTTGGTGGTGATGCCTTGCTCGAACAGCGTGTCACGCACCTCGGCTGCGATGCCGGTACCGCGATCGGCCACCTCAATCACCAGCTCATTGCTGTTATCGCTAATATAGAGTTCTACCGCTTCGTGTGGCTCGGCGCAATGCAGCGTAGCGTCTACCGCATTATCCAGCAAATTGCCGATGATCGACATCAGTTCGGTTTCATTCAGCGCCGCCGGGATTTGCCGTAGCTGACAGGCGGGATCGAAGCGCAGCTCAACGCCTTTTTCCCTGGCGCTGGAGTACTTGCCCAACAGCAAACCACAGAGCGCCGCCGAGCTGAAACGCTGCGAAATAAAGTCGAGAATTTCTTGCGCGCCTTCCGATTGAGCTTCCACATAGCGGATTGCCTCATCGTAGCGCTGCATATGCAACAGCCCGGCCAGAGTGGCAGTCCAGTTAAGCTGCTCATGGCGCATGATGCGCAGGTTGTCCGCGTAGCGTTTGACCTGGCTGAGCTGGCTGCTCAGGGTATTGATGTCGTTCTTGTCGCGGAAGCTGATCACCCAGCCCTGCAACTCTTGTTCCTGCATGATACGTACCCGGCTGGCGATCACCCGCACGTGGTTAAAGCGACAAACCTCGTCGTGGGTGTCGTGCCCCAACTGGGAAGCGCCGAAGAAGTCCGGCTGCGACTGGATAATCTCGCCGATTTCACGGCCCATCAGAGCGGCAGCAGGTTGGCGCAGCTCCAGCAGTTCGCGCGCGGCGTGGTTAATGGTGATGATCCGCAGTTGCGGGTCGACGGCAATCACCCCTTCATAGATGGCTTCCAGCAAGGCCTTTTGCTGACGCACCAGCAGTGCGATTTCTTTGGGTTCCAGCCAGAACATCTGGCGTTTTAAATTCTTCGACAGCAACCAGGAAAAAACAAACAGAGCGATTAATAACAACACAATCGAACCGACGATTTGCGTCAGGGTTCTGGCATTCAGATTGTCGATATGGGATTTCAGATAACCAACCGAAACAATGCCGATGACGTTATTATTGTCATCCATAATCGGTGCTTTACTGCGCAATGAAATACCGATGCCGCCTTTGCGGATGGAAATAATACTTTTCCCTTCCAGCACTTCTTTATTATCGCCGCCGACCATTGGGGTACCGATGCGGTTGGCGTATTCGGAATGATAAAGGTGCCGGGTTTGCTTATCGCCGATGACGATATAGCTGGCATCGCTGCTGGCGCGTATTTTTTTCATCAGAGCGGCAATTTTCACCGGGTCGTTTTGTTCCACTGCGGTGACCAGCGAAGGGATCAGGGCAATCTCCCGAGCCTGCACCTGCGCCCGCGCGCCAAGATCGCGATGCAACTGGGCATCGAGCTGGTAGTAGGTGTAAGCGCCAATAAAGGTTAACAGCACGCAGGAGAAGGCGACCAGGCACAGGAACAGTTTGATTTGAAATGAGAGTTTGATGCGCATGGCCTGGGGTTCACCCTGAGAGTTCCTGAGCGCTTACCCTATCATGAGTCGCCGTTAATGTAATATTGCGCCGGATCAACTTGTGATCGCAGCCACGGGTTTATTCTTGGCGGGTCGCCGCATGCGTGACTGCAATAAATGTAATAAGTTTTAAAGTTAAAATAGCATTAACACCATTAAAACCGCGCTCTATTTTACATAACCTCAATTAACACCATAGAAACCATAACCACCATTAAAAACCCTTTTTTATTTTGAACAAAATCACAGCAGATAATCCGTGCGTTTCTCTATGATGGCTGAACAAACTAATAAGAGGCCAGATTATGAGCACAACCGATGATTCTTACCTCGTCGCCAAAGACAAAGCAGCTGAAATACCGCTGCGTGAAAAATGGTGGCGCATACTGGATACTTACAAAGTAGGGATTATTCCGTTGCCGTTCTTCGTTCTGGCCGGCGTGCTTATTTTACTCGATTGTCTGGAAGGGAAATTACCCAGCGATATCGTAGTGATGGTCGCTACCTTGGCCTTCTTCGGTTTTGCCTGCGGCGAGTTTGGCAAACGTCTGCCGCTGATTGGCAAAATGGGAGCCGCAGCGATCTGCGCCACCTTTATTCCTTCCGCGATGGTGCATTACGGCCTGCTGCCGGATGTGGTGGTGGAGTCGACCACCAAATTCTATAAATCGACCAATATTCTGTATCTCTATATCTGTTGCATTATCGTCGGCAGCATTATGAGCATGAACCGCCAGGTGTTGATCCAGGGATTCCTGCGCGTCTTCGCACCGATGCTGTGCGGTGAGATTGTTGGCATGCTGGTGGGCATGGCCGTTGGCATGGCTCTGGGGCTGGAACCCTTCCAGATTTTCTTCTTCCTGATCCTACCGATCATGGCCGGGGGCGTCGGTGAGGGCGCTATCCCGCTGTCGATGGGCTACGCGGCGATCCTGCATATGGACCAAGGGGTTGCACTGGGCCGCATTCTGCCAATAGTGATGCTCGGTGGCCTGACCGCGATTGTTCTCGCTGGCTTGCTGAACCAACTCGGCAAACGCTATCCGCACCTGACCGGCGAAGGCAGCCTGATGCCCAACAAGCAGGGCGACAGCGAGATGAGTGCGGTGGATAAATTCAGTGGCAAGGTGGATGTCAGCACCATTGCCTGTGGCGCACTGTTGGCTATCTTGCTGTACATGGTAGGGATGTTACTGCACCGCATGATTGGCCTGCCGGCACCGGTCGGCATGCTGTTCGCCGCAGTGGCGGTGAAGCTGGCGCACGGCGTGTCGCCACGTATTCAGGAAGGTTCGCAGGTGGTGTATAAGTTCTTCCGCACGGCGGTGACTTACCCGATTCTGTTTGCCGTCGGCGTGGCTATCACCCCGTGGCAGGAACTGGTTGATGCCTTCACTCTCCAAAATCTGGTGGTGATTGTCAGCACCGTTTGCGCGCTGGTGGCGACCGGTTTCTTCGTCGGTAAAAAAATTGGCATGCATCCGATCGACGTAGCGATTGTCTCCTGCTGCCAGAGTGGGCAGGGCGGTACCGGCGATGTGGCCATCCTGACCGCAGGTAACCGCATGTCGCTGATGCCGTTTGCCCAAATCGCCACCCGCATCGGCGGCGCGATTAACGTCTCTCTCTCTTTATTAGTCCTGGCCAAATTCTTCGTATAAACAAAAAAATCAGTTTTCTTTGCCTTTCCCCGCCCCCGCGGGGATTTTTTTTGCCTGTGTCATCGCTCTTCCGGGCAGGCTCTGGGTTTTGCGTCAATACTTAGCGCTGCCAAATTTACAATAAGGAGTCGTTATGTTCTGGAAACGTTACCTGCTGGGGGCGGCATTGGCCGTCATGTCGCTGCAAACTCTGGCCGCTGCGCCACAGGTGAAAACCCCCGCGCCGGGTTTTTATCGCATTATGCTGGGTGGTTACGAAGTCACAGTATTGTCCGATGGCATCATCCGTTTGCCGGTGGATAAACTGCTGTTGAACAGTTCGCCAAAACAGATTGAAACTGCGTTGGTCGAGCACCATCAGGGCTTACCGGTCGTCACCTCGGTCAATGCCTATCTGATCAATACCGGCAGTAAACTGGTGTTGATTGATACCGGTGCCGGCCAGTTGCTGGGGGACGGATTGGGCAAACTGATTGCCAACCTGAAGGCTGCCGGTTATCAACCGCAGCAGGTGGACGAAATTTATCTGACGCATATGCATCCGGATCATCTCGGTGGCTTGACGCAAAATGGCCGGGCGATGTTCCCGAATGCTCTGGTGCGAGTCAGTCAGCAAGACGCCGATTTTTGGCTTAGCGCGAGTCAATTAAAGCAGGCGAAGCCCGAAGACAAGGCCGGGTTCGAAAAGGTCATGGCAGCGATCAAACCTTATCAGGCTGCCGGGCACTTTAAATCTTTCGCCAGTGACGGTGAGTTGTCTCCGGGCATCAGCGCTTTTGCCGCCCACGGTCATACGCCGGGTCACAGCATTTATCAGGTGGAAAGCGAGGGTAAAAAGCTGCTGGTGATTGGCGATCTGATCCATGTAGCGGCAGTACAGCTTCCCGATCCGCGCGTTGCCATAAGTTTCGACAGCGATGCCAAAGCGGCGGTGGCTCAGCGCCTGCGAGTCTTTAGTGATAGTGCCCGACAAGGTGAATTGGTGGGCGCGGCGCATCTGTCATTCCCGGGATTGGGCTATCTGAATCAGCAGGGTGAAGGCTACAACTGGATACCGCTGGATTACGGCACCCTGTAAGTCATTGGCCGCCCTTATGGGCGGCTTTTCAGCGGTTGGCTGCGGCGAACACCTTGCTGAACCAGTCGATAAACACTCGCACCCGGGGGGACAGCTGGCGACTGCGCGGATACAACAGCGATACCGGCATCGGCGTGGAAGGGAATTGTGCTAACAGCGGCAGCAGGCTACCTCTGGCTAAGTCTTCGCGCAGATGATAGCGCGGCACCTGAATAATCCCCAATCCCATACGGGCCGCCGCCACCAGGCTCTCCGCCGCACTGACCGACACCGTGCAGGGCAATATTAGCTGCTGCGGTTGGCCTGCGACGTTAAACTCCAATGGCATGATGCTGCCGCTGGCCGAGGAGCGAAACCCCACCATACGGTGCCCTTCAAGTTCATCGATGCCAAGCGGCGTGCCGAAGCGTTGCAGGTAGCCCGGCGCCGCGCAGGTCACTTCTTCCAGCTCCCCCAACCGACGTGCCACCATGTCGCTGTCTTTGAGCTTGCCGACACGTACCACGCAGTCGATACCTTCCCGCACCGGATCCACCAGCCGATCGCCTTCGCTCATAAAAAATTCGATATCCGGATATTGCGCCAGAAAGTCGGGCAACCCCGGCAGCAGAAAGTGCCGTGCCAGCGTGCCGTGCACATCAATGCGCAGCAACCCACGCGGTTTTGCACCGGCAAAGGCCATCTCGGCATCTTCGATATCCGCCAGAATAGTCAGGCAGCGCTGATAGTAGGCCTCACCATCCAGCGTTGGGCTGACGTGGCGAGTGGTGCGCTGTAGCAGCCGCACCTGCAACCGGGCCTCCAGTTGTTTGATCGCATCGGTCACCGTCGATCGTGGCAGAGCCAGATCCTGCGCGGCCTGGGTAAAACTGCGTTGTTCTACCACGCGGGTGAACAGACGCATGGCGTCAATTCTGTCCATGAGATTGTTCGCTATATTCGAATAGTGATACCGAAGATTAGGGGATTATCCGCCATTGCGAAAGGTGCATGATGACCTCACGCCAGCAAGCCTGCCGGCGCAGCGCCGACGAGGAGAGATCAGATGAACACCACGACCCAACAAGTTGCCATCGTAACCGGCGCATCACGCGGCATCGGTGCCGCCATCGCCGAACGGCTGGCCACCGATGGTATGACCGTGATCGTCAACTATTCAGGTAACCAGGCCCTGGCCGATCAACTGGTGCGCAAAATTGAGCAAAATGGCGGTCGTGCGCTGAGCGCCAAAGCGGACGTCAGCGATGCCGCCGCAGTGGCAAAAATGTTTGACCGCGCTGAACAGGCCTTCGGCGGCGTGGATATTTTGGTGAATAACGCCGGGGTGATTGCACTGGCTCCTGTGGCGGAAATGAGCGATGCCGATGCCGACCGGTTGATCGACATTAACCTGAAGGGTACCTTCAATACCTTGCGTGAAGCGGCGAAACGTCTGCGCGACAATGGCCGCATCATCAACTTTTCCTCCAGCGTGGTCGGGCTGTTGCAGCCGAGCTACGGCATGTACGCCGCCAGCAAAGCCGCCGTCGAGGCGCTGACCAGCGTACTGGCCAAAGAGCTGCGTGGCCGAAATATCACCGTCAATGCGATTGCGCCGGGACCTACTGCCACCGGATTATTCCTGGACGGTAAAACGCCGGAGTTGATCGAGCGTCTGGCGAAAATGGCACCGCTGGAGCGTCTGGGCCAGCCGCAGGATATCGCCGCTGCAGTGTCATTCCTGGCCGGTGCCGACGGTGGCTGGATCAACGGCCAAACCCTGCGCGCCAACGGTGGCATTATCTGATGCTTACGGCCGGTTTTTCCGCCGCAGGATCGGGTATCCTGTGGCGGGAAATCCACCGTGAGGAAGCGTTTAATGGTAGGCCGTAGTAGAAGAAGGAAGGCGGGCAGCCAGATTGACGATGGCGTCCGTTCACCCTGCAATAACGTTTGCCAGATCGACACCGAAAAGGCGTGGTGCCGTGGCTGTCGGCGCACGCTGGATGAAATCGCCACCTGGTCGAGCGCCGATGACGATGAAAAGCGGGCCATCTGGCAACGCATCCGGCAGCGTGCCGGGAATATCTAAACGGTAGGGGCGCTGCATGCTGCGCCCGTTCACCGGTTATCGTTATAGGGCGAAGTTATTCGCCCCTGCTATTAACCTCAGAAATCCCAGTCGTCATCCTCGGTATTGACCGCTTTGCCAATCACGTAAGACGAACCGGAGCCGGAGAAGAAGTCGTGGTTCTCGTCGGCGTTCGGCGACAGCGCCGACAGAATCGCCGGATTGACCTCCGCCATCGACGGCGGGAACAGCGCTTCGTAACCCAGATTCATCAGCGCCTTGTTGGCGTTATAGTGCAGGAAGGTTTTTACGTCCTCGCTCCAGCCCACACCGTCGTACAGCTCTTCGGTGTAACGCACCTCGTTGTCATACAGATCCTGCAGCAGATCGAAGGCGAAGTTTTTCACCTGTTGCCGGCGGGCGGCATCGACCTTCTCCAGTCCTTTCTGGAATTTATAGCCAATGTAATAGCCGTGTACTGCCTCGTCGCGGATGATCAGACGGATCAGATCGGCGGTGTTGGTCAGTTTGGCGCGGCTCGACCAGTACATCGGCAGGTAAAAGCCCGAATAAAACAGGAAGGACTCGAGGAACACGCTGGCGACCTTTTTCATCAGCGGATCGTCACTGCGATAGTGGGCCAAAATGATGCTGGCCTTTTTCTGCAGCGCACGGTTTTCCTCGCTCCAGCGGTAGGCGTCGTCGACGTCCGGCGTTTGGCACAGCGTGGAGAAAATCGAGCTGTAGGAGCGGGCGTGTACCGCCTCCATAAAGCCTATGTTGGAGTACACCGCCTCTTCGTGCGGCGTAATGGCATCGGCGATCAACGCGGGTGCCCCGACGGTATTCTGAATGGTATCGAGCAGCGTCAGGCCGGTGAACACCCGGATGGTCAGTTGCTGTTCCTTCGGCGTCAGCGTGGCCCACGACGGAATATCGTTCGACAGCGGCACCTTCTCCGGCAGCCAGAAGTTGGAGGTCAGACGGTTCCACACCTCCAGATCCTTATCGTCTTCGATGATGTTCCAGTTGACTGCGCGCACCAGCGGCGCCGGTTTAATGCTATTCATAATTTGCCTCACAGCGCGCAGGACACGCAGCCCTGCACCTCGGTGCCTTCCAGCGCCATCTGGCGCAGGCGGATGTAATAAATGGTTTTGATGCCTTTACGCCAGGCGTAAATCTGCGCGCGGTTGATATCGCGCGTACTGGCGGTATCGCGAAAGAACAGCGTCAGCGACAATCCCTGATCGACGTGCTGGCTGGCGGCGGCATAGGTATCAATGATCTTTTCCGGTCCGATGTCATAGGCATCCTGGTAATACTCCAGGTTGTCGTTGGTCATATAGGGCGCCGGATAATACACGCGGCCAATCTTGCCCTCTTTGCGGATCTCGATACGCGACACGATCGGATGGATGCTGGAGGTCGAATTATTGATGTAGGAAATGGAGCCGGTCGGCGGCACCGCCTGCAGGTTCTGGTTGTACAATCCGTGCATCATTACCGACTGGCGCAGTGCCAGCCACTCTTCACGGCCTGGGATGGCAATATTGGCGTCGGCGAACAGGGCCCGAACCCGTTCGGTCTGCGGCAGCCAATCCCGTTCGGTGTATTTGCTGAAATACTCACCTGAGGCGTAGGTGGAATCCTCAAAGCCGCCGAAGGCGCTGCCGCGCTCGATAGCCAACTGGTTAGAGGTGCGAATGGCGTGGTAAGCGACGGTATAGAAATAGATATTGGTGAAGTCGATGCCTTCATCAGAGCCATAGAAAATGCGTTCGCGTGCCAGATAGCCATGCAGGTTCATCTGGCCCAGCCCGATGGCGTGCGAGCTGCGATTGCCTTCGGCGATCGACGGCACCGAACGAATGTCGCTCATGTCTGCCACCGCAGTCAGCGCGCGGATTGCGGTGTCGACGGCTTTGCCGAAGTCCGGTGCATCCATGGTTTTGGCGATGTTCAGCGAGCCGAGGTTGCAGGAGATATCCTTGCCCACCTGGTCATAGCTCAGGTCATCGTGGTAAGTGCTGGCGCGGTTAACCTGCAAAATCTCCGAGCACAGGTTACTCATATTGATGCGTCCGGCGATCGGATTCTCACGATTGACGGTATCTTCAAACATCATGTACGGGTAACCGGACTCAAACTGGATCTCCGCCAGCACCTGGAAGAACTCGCGCGTATTGATGCGTGATTTGCGGATACGCTTGTCATCCACCATTTCGCGGTATTTCTCGCTGACGCTGATTTCCGAGAAGGGCACGCCATACACTTGCTCGACGTCATACGGCGAGAACAGGTACATCTCTTCATTATTTTTCGCCAGTTCGAAGGTGATATCCGGGATCACCACGCCGAGCGACAGCGTTTTAATGCGGATCTTTTCGTCGGCGTTTTCGCGCTTGGTGTCGAGGAAACGCAGGATATCCGGGTGGTGAGCATTGAGATAGACCGCTCCGGCCCCCTGGCGTGCGCCCAGCTGGTTGGCGTAAGAGAAGGCATCTTCCAGCATTTTCATGATTGGAATCACACCGGAGGATTGGTTCTCAATGCGTTTGATTGGCGCACCGACCTCACGGATGTTGGTCAGCAAAAATGCTACGCCGCCGCCACGTTTCGACAGTTGCAGCGCAGAATTCACCGCCCGGCCAATCGACTCCATGTTGTCTTCAATGCGTAGCAGGAAGCAGGAAACCAGTTCGCCGCGCTGTTGTTTGCCGCAGTTGAGGAAGGTCGGCGTCGCCGGCTGGAAGCGACCGGAGATCATTTCTTCTACCAAATCCTGCGCCAGCGCGGTATCGCCTGTGGCCAGCGTCATGGCAACCATGCACACCCGGTCCTCGTAGCGTTCCAGGTAGCGTTTGCCGTCAAAGGTTTTCAGCGTGTAGCTGGTGTAATACTTGAAGGCACCGAGAAAGGTCTCGAAGCGGAATTTTTTCGCGTAGGCCTGCTGGAACAGCTGCTTGATAAAGGCGAAGTCGTATTGCGCCAGCACGCTTTGCTCGTAATAGCCTTCTTCCACCAGATAACGCAGTTTTTCTTCCAGGTTGTGGAAGAACACGGTGTTCTGATTGACGTGCTGCAGGAAGTAGTGCCGCGCCGCCAGCCGATCCTTGTCAAACTGGATGCGACCTTCGGCATCATAAAGATTGAGCATCGCGTTGAGCGAATGGTAATCCAGCGCGCTGGTGGCGGGCCTGGTCAGTTCTGTCGTTGCCAAAATGCGGTTACTCCCTGTCGAACGTTTGCAGCGTCTTGTGTGGTGCCGAGCAGTTCAAAGCGGTAAAGAAAAGGCACCTGACATTTTTTGGCGATGATGTCGCCGGCAATGCCGTACGCTGCACCAAAATTGGTATTCCCAGCGGCGATGACGCCGCGCAGGAAGGCGCGATTCTGCGGATCGTTGAGAAAGCGGATCACCTGGATCGGCACGGCTCCCACGGCGCTGCCGCCGCCATAGCTGGGTACGATCAAAATATAAGGTGTTTCCATCAGCAGTTTGCTGCGGGCGCCGGCGATCGGGATGCGCATCGCCGGCAAGCCCAGCTTTTCAACGAACCTGTGGGTGTTCTCCGAGCTGCTGGAGAAATAGACCAGCGGGTTCATGGTCGGCCTCAAGGCACCAGGGCGTGAGCCAGTGCGCCAATTTTGTCCGGGCGGAAACCGGACCAGTGATCTTTACCGGCGATAATTACCGGAACCTGCTGATAGCCAAGGGATTTAACATGGCTCAGCGCCTGCTGATCCTGGGTGAGGTCGATCACCTGATAGCCAATCCCTTGTTTATCGAATGCGCGATAGGTGGCATTGCACTGGACACAGTCCGGTTTACTGTAAATAATAATGCTCATGATTCGCATTTACCTTTTAAGTTGAAGGAAAGGCGGAAAAGTCAGATAACGGAGCATTGAACGGCGTTTCTGACGGCGTTATCGACCGCGGCATCTTCCCTGCGGTTGATGGGATAAATACTATATGTGGATATTTAATTTATCAACCACGCTATATATGGTGTTTTGGTGTGATTTTCTCGCAGGGTGCAGCGGGGCTGGAAAGGCAGGGGATAAATATTTTTTTGCAGGGAGTTATCGACGAAAACCCCACTCGCCGCGAGAGGGGTTGTGCGGTCTTATCACTGACGCATGCTGACGGCCAGGCGGTTAAAGGCATTCATGATGCTGATGGCGAAGGTCAAATCGGCAATTTCCACGTCGCTGAAGTGCGCCTGCAATGCTTCAAACGCGCTGTCCGGTGCGCCGGTCGTGGCGATCAGGGTGACGGACTCTGCCCATTCCAGTGCTGCACGCTCGCGCTCACTGAACTCGTGGCTGACGCGCCAGCCGGCCAGCTGGTCCAGTTTGGCGTTATTGACGCCGCTTTCGCGTAGCGTTTTGCCGTGCATATCCAGGCAGAAGGCACAGCCGTTGATCTGCGAAACACGCATGAACATCAGTTCAATCGTCGCTTTGTCCAGCGCACCTTTTTCCAGCGCCATCAGGGCGCTCACCATGCTTTTGTACGGCGCGGGTGAGAGTGCGGAATAGTTCAAACGTTGCTTAATCATGGTCAACCTCGGTGAGCGAATAACAGGAACATGACGCTACTTTAGCGGTGATATGGACTATGCTATAGGGCCATAAAATGATTATTTAACCAGGCCATGATGCACTGTATCCACCAGACCAACAGTATTGGGCATAAGTATGTGCGACGTTGCTCGAGTGAGCATCTCCCTCTCCTTTGGGAGAGGGCCGGGGTGAGGGGCTTTTACATCCGCGTGCTTCCCCTCACCCTAGCCCTCTCCCATGGGAGAGGGGACTATTGCGTCTTAATTTGTAGCATTAAACTTTGATGCGTCAGTTTCTTTCCTCCCTACCGCTGGACAGTCGGCTTGCCGACCCGCTGTACCGGCAGATTTATCTGCGGATTAAAGACGCCATTGCGCAGGGAACGCTGCAGGCGGGCAGTCGGCTGCCTTCGGTCCGTGGGCTGGCGAGCGATCTGGGCGTGGCACGCGCCACGGTAGAAAGTGCTTATGCCCAGCTGATTGCCGAAGGTTTTCTGCAAAGCCGGGGGCAGGCGGGGACCTATGTTTCGCCGCAGTTGCAGAACCTGCCGGTGCGTGCGGCGCTGGCGGTGGAGCCTTTGCCAGCGGTGACGGCAAATCCGCTGCACCCGAACGGCGCTACGCCGCCGTTTCAGCTGGGATTACCGGCGTTGGATGCCTTTCCTCGCGCATTGTGGCAGCGGATTGTCGGTCGTCAGTTACGCACCAGCCCACTGGCTGCTCTGGCACACCCATCGAGCCAGGGTTTACCCGAACTGCGTGCGGCGATCGTCAATTATTTACAGCTTTCGCGCGGCATCAGTTGCCGGCCGGAACAGGTGTTTATCTGCGCCGGCTATCAGGCGCTGCTGGACCTGGTGATCGCGACCCTGCTCAAACCGGACGATCAGGTATGGCTGGAGGATCCGGGCTATCCGGTGACGCTGCCGCTGTTTCAAGCCGCCGGCATGCGGCCGGTGGCGGTGCCGGTCGATGAGCAGGGCATGAATATTGCCGCCGGTATTGCCGCCGCGCCCCAGGCGCGGATGGCGGTGCTGACGCCGACCCATCAAAGTCCGTTGGGGGTCTCGCTTAGCCTGGCGCGGCGCATGGCATTGCTGGAATGGGCGCAGCAGCAGAAGGCATGGGTGGTTGAAGATGACTACGACAGTGAGGTTCGCTACCACGGCCGGCCGTTGCCGCCGCTAAAAAGCCTCGACCGTCAGGGACGGGTATTGTATGCCGGTACCTTCAGCAAAACCTTGTTCCCGGCATTGCGCATGGCGTATTTAGTGGTACCGGCAGGGCAGGTGGAAGCCTTTGGTCACAGCAGTCGGCTGCGCGGCTGCGGCTGCCCGCCGCTGTTACAGGCCAGCGTGGCGGACTTTATTGAACAGGGGCATTTCTACCGTCATTTGAAGCGCATGCGGCCAATCTACCGCCAGCGCAGGGCATGGCTGGCGCAAGCGCTGGAACAACAGTTGAGCGAGTATTTGACGGTGGCGTCGCAGGACGGCGGCATTCAGTTATTGGCTCGTTTTAAACAGGATGGACAGGATCGGCGTTTGGCTCAGGACGCCTGGCGGTGCGGTCTGTCGGTGCAGGCGCTATCGGACTGGCGAATCACAGAACCTGCAGGCAGTGGCTTGCTGATGGGGTTTGCCAACTTTACTCAGCAGGCCGAGACGGAACGTGCGGTGGCCAGATTGGCTGAGTTGTTCAACGGCAGAAATTAAACGGCCCACGGTTTCCCGTGGGCCAGACGCACATCTGTTTTATCTTTATGACTGCAAGGGGTGTTAACGCCGGGCCAGCAGTACGCCAAGGACGATGCCGACAGCGGCTCCAATCCCCACGCCCTGCCAAGGTTTATCGCGCACGTAGCTGTCGGCTTGTTCGACGGCATCGCGGGCGTGCTGTGTCAAATTGCTGGAGCCATTGAAGCGCGCACGGGCATCGCGTAAAACACCTTTTGCCTTGCTGTGCAGCTCTTTCAGTTCCTCCTTGGTCTTGTCACCGGATTCGCGTAGCACCTCATCCAGCGTATCCGCCAGCAGGGTGACGTCCTGATCGATGTCGCGTTCTACTTTTTCCGATCTCTTAAACATTCGATTCTCCGTTTCGACACATGTCTTTTAAGTGTAGACCATTATTTAAAATGTGTTGGCGATCACGGAAAAAAACGGCCATTAGATTCTGTTTTCGCGGCAGATAGCGACGTAATGGATGCCATCAGCAGCCGGCGGCAATAAAGTCGCCGTTGGCGCTAACCGGGATGACCGAACTGAACAGCACCAACGCGAATAACACCAGCAGCACGCCGCCTAAAATAACCGCCAGCCGTGACGCTTGTGCCAGGCGCTTGCCCGTCAGTTGACCATTGGCGGCGATAAACTTTTCACGCGCATGGTGTACCAAAGTCGCGAGGATCATGATCGATAGCGCAGTTCCCAGCGCCATACTCATGGCAGAGATCACGCCCCAGGTGAACATGCCGACGGCGTTGGCGAACACCAGGATCAGGATCGCACCGCTGCAAGGGCGGATACCAATGGAAACGATCAGCCACAGGGCATTGCGCCAGCCGCCGGTCAGGTCTGCAGCCTCGGGTAAATGCCGGTGGCCGCAGTCACAATCGTCTCCATGGCTGTGTTGAGTGGTTGCTGTTAACGGTCTTAGTGCTTTGAATGTCGGTGACTTGCGCCAGCGCCACCCGGTGGCGCGCAGGATCATGACCAGGCCGAAGGCGGCGATAAACAGCGCACTGCCTTTTTCCAGCCAATAACGACTCAGGCTAAGATCGCCCATCGACAGGTTCAACGACACCGCCAGCACCAATACAAACAGGATCGCCACCACGCCCTGCATCAGGCTACCGAGCAGCGTGATAAGACGGCTGGCGTTTAACTGCCTGCGGTGAGTCGCCAGATAGGTGGTGATCACAAACTTGCCGTGGCCGGGGCCGACAGAATGCAGGAAACCGTAGATAAAGCTGCACAGCGCCAGCATCATGCCGCCGCTGTACTGGTGGTTACGCTGTTGCAGCAGGTACAGCACCAGATAGCGGTGCATATAGATTTGGGCGTTGATGCAATATTGCACGAATTCCGCCCAGTGGCGGATAAACAGATAGAGCAAAGCCAGCAGCAGCAGGGCACCGGCCCCCAGACCGGCAAAATTCGCCGGGGTCACTTTCATTGATGAAGTTTTCATGGCGCTGTCAGCCTGGAGTAAAGGGGGCATCAGCTTCCAGCATAGACTTGTGTACGCAGTTCACAAGCACTGTACATTTGGTTACTCGGCGAAACCAATCACTCACGGAAGCGGCTCATCGATTCCTCTAGTATCTGCTTCAACGGCCCAACGGGGCTTACTGAAAAAACACTCTGAGGAATTAAAGATGAAAAAAGTATTAGCCCTGATCGTTGCTGCTACCATGGGTCTGTCTTCTGTTGCTTTCGCTGCTGATGCAGTAGCGCCAGCAGCTGCAGCTCCAGCGGCAACCATGACTAAAGCTGCACCAGCAGCCGCTGCTGAGAAGGCTCCAGCAAAAGCCACTCATCATAAGAAAACGCATCACAAAGCAACCAAAAAAGCCCCAGCACAGAAAGCTCAGGCTGCTAAAAAACACCACAAAAAAGCCGCCGTGCAGAAAGCTCAGGCCGCTAAAAAGCACCACAAAGCGGCCACTAAAGCCCCAGCCCAGAAAGCCCAGGCTGCTAAAACTCACCACAAAGTAAGCAAAAAAGCGCCAGTTCAGAAAGCTCAGGCTGCTAAAAAACACCACAAAAAAGCGCCAGTGCAGAAAGCTCAGGCCGCTAAAAAGCACCACAAAGCCACCAAAAAAGCAGCTCCAGCCGCTAAATAAGTGAAGTCTGCGGATACCGCAGCCTCCAGACGCTATGTAAACACCCGGTTTTTCCGGGTGTTTTCTTTTGAGGGCTAGCTCATGATGATCAATCGTTATTTATTCGAAGTGATTTTCAGCGCCGTTACCCTGTGTGGGCTGATTGTTGCCTGGGAGCTGTTCCTGGCCGACGGTTTTCTCTGATTATTGTGCCAGCGTAGTTTCATGCAGGTGCCGCCAACCCAGCCCGGTTTGGGTCTGCTCGAACACCACGGTGGAGTTGCGTAGCGTTGCCGTCTGCCCAGGCAACATTTGCTTTTCACGGTAGCTGACCACCGCGCCCGTTGGCCATTCGGCCACCAACGTCATCTCTTCTATAGTGATTTCCAGCCCCGGTTTAGCGGCACGATGTGCGTGGAAAAAAGCGCTCAGTGCGGCGAAATCCAGCCGATGGCCGTTTAGCGCGATCATACTGAATGCCGGGTCAAAACGAGCCAGCAAGGCCTGTTCTTCCCCCGCACCTTTCTCCAGCCAGTTTTCAATGGCGACATGAGCGTCGATCACTTCGGTAAAATAGCGGTTCATCAGTTTTCCTGTTGTGTATTGAGATGGCGCACGATGGCGCGGTTAGCGATGCGCAGACACAGCAGCAGTGGGATCAGCGTGCTGGCGGCGGCCAGGTAAAAACAGCTTTGGTAAGCGACGGCGGGTGAAAAATGTTCAAGCAGCAGATTTAACAGCAGGCTGAGCAGGGCGACCCCCAGGCAAAAGCTGAGCTGTCGATTGATATTCCACAGTGCGCTGGCATCCGCCAGTTGCTCATCGGCAATCTGCAGGAAAGCGCTGCTTTGCGCGGTGCTGCTGCACAGGCTGCCACCAAAGCCCATCAGGGCGAAGGCTGCCAACTGCAATCCAAAATCCCCGGCATGGGTAATTTGTGACAGCGCCAGAATGCCCAGCCCCTGCAGTAGACAACCGACGATAAACAGCGGTCGTGGGCCAAAGCGGTTAAATTTCTTGCCGGTCAGCGTAATGGCCAGGAACGAGGCCAGCGACCAGGGCAGCATCAGGCTGCCGACCTGTGCGGCGTGCATGCCCAATTGATTTTGCAGATACAGCATGGCGACCAGGCTGACGCCGATAAACAGGCCGGGGATGCATTGATAAATCATCATCGAAGTGCGCAGTAACGGATCCTGCATCAGCCGCAAATTCAGCAGCGGTTGGGCAATGCGCAGGCTGCGTCGCAGGTAATAGGCCAGCATCAGTGCTCCGGCAGCCAACAACACCATGCCCTGCGCCAGGCCATCGGCTTCACCCAGCCGGGTCAGCCCCAGCAGGATTAGCGTCAGTGCGGCGCAGGCGCTGAGCAGCCCATTGAGGTCGAGCGGTCTGCGCTGCGGATCTGGGGCCTGCGGGCGTAACCACAGGGCGGTCAGCAGCAGCGCCAGCGCTGCCAGCGGCAGGTTGGCGAAGAACACCCAGCGCCAGTCAAGGCTGTCGACAATCAATCCGCCCAGCGCCGGTGACAGCGCTGGGGCCAGCAGACCGACCAGCATAATGGCGGCGGAAAGCCCGGCACGTTCGTGGCTGCGATACAGCTGATAGGTCAGTGTTTGGCCTATCGGGATTAACAAGCCACCGCCCATGCCCTGCAACACCCGCCAACCAATCAACTCGCCAATGGAGCTGGCGTAGCCCGCCGCGGTCGTCGCCAGCATAAACAGCGTCAGTGACAACAGGAATACCCGCCGTCCGCCGATGCGCTGTGCCAGCCAGGCGCTGAGCGGGATCACCAGCGTCAGGCCGAGAATGTAACCGTTACTGACCCAGGCCAGTTCACCGACCGAAGCCTGCAGCGCATGGCCGATCGACGGGTAAGCGACATTGGCGATAAACATGTTGATCAGATCGACAAAGAATCCGAGCAGATAGACGATTGCGACTTTGATGCGATAGGGCATGGGGCCTCCGGTTGAAGGCCCGCAGTGTAGCGGGTGGGAAACCGCGGATAAATCGGCTGCTAACGATTACACTGTCAAAATAATTTTGACAATAACGGGCAGCACTATGCTTAACCTGCAGCGTTTGGCGATCTTTGTGGCGGTGGTGGATGCGGGCAGCTTCACTGCCGCAGCGGTGGCATTGGGACAAACCAAGGCGGTGGTCAGTTTCAATGTCAAACAGTTGGAAAGCGAGTTGGGTGTCTCGTTGCTGGTGCGCAGTACCCGGCGGCTGGCGTTGACCGATGCCGGTGAACGCTTTTATCAACGCTGCCTGCGGCTGCTGCAAGACGCGGAGAATGTGCTGGATGACGTGCGCCGCGATCACCACGGCCTGAGCGGGGTATTGCGTATCACCACCACGCCGGAATACGGCGCGCAGGTGGTGGTACCGGCGCTGGCGGCATTTTCCCAGTTGCATCCGCGCTTGCGCATTCAGCACGTTTCTTCTTCATATCATGCCGATTTGATTTCGGAGCGCTTCGACGTGGCGATCCGACTGGGGCAACTGGCGGATTCCAGTCATCACGCCGCGCGGCTCGACAGCTTTGCCATTTTGCCGGTCGCCTCACCGGCGTATCTGTCCCGTCATCCCGTTGACTCGCTGGCGCAACTGGCGCAGGCGCAGTGGATTGCCCACAGTCGCCTCAGTTCACCGCTGAACTGGCAGGTGATCACCCCAGAGCGGCAGGCGGTGCTGTTCAAGGTTGAAGACGCCGCCACACTGATGGGGGACAGCGCCGCCGCACTGCTGGCTTTTGCCCTGCACGGTGCCGGGGTGGCATTACTGCCCGAATGGCTGGTGCGGCCTGCCATTGCCGAAGGCAAGTTGTGCCCACTGCTGGCAGACCATCAATTTCCGACGCAAAGCATTTATGCGCTTTACCCAAACACGCGTCATGTGCCGGAAAAGGTGCGGGCGTTTATTGATTTCCTGCGGGCGCGGGTAGCCACGGGCGAATAAACGTCATTATGGCTGCCAGGGTCTTCTGGTGTACCCATTCACGCTGCGTGCGCGGTTTTCCAACTAACCGGGTGTTTGCTGCTGCTCAATGTATTGCCTGATGAGCGATATCGGCGTACCACTGCAACGACTTGCAAAATAACTCGGTGTCCACAGAACACCTTTGTAGTAATAGCGTTGGGCTATCTCTGGCCGGTTACGGCGAAGCAACCTGCTGGATACGCCTTTAAGACTGTTGACCAGATTCGATACTGCGATCTTTGGAGGGTAGTTGATCAGTAAATGCACGTGGTCGCATTCGCCGTCCATTTCAACCCGTTCAACATTGAAATCAGCGCATACGCTGGCAAAATCGCTGCGTAACTTCTCGATAGCATCCTGATCAAATACTCTGCGTCGATACCTGGTAACAGAGACCAAATGGGCATGCATCAGGAAAGTGCAATGTCAGCTTCAACGAGTATTAATTTCTTTTGTCATAGGCCAAGAGTAAAATCGGGTGAATGAAAAGACGACAAGCCTTCAAATTCCAGTTAAGACCCAATGGTCAGCAGGCGCGCGATATGCAGCGCTTCGCAGGGGCTTGTCGCTTTGTTTTTAACCGTGCACTGGCACTTCAGAATGAGAACCATGACGCGGGAAATAAATATATCTCCTACACCAAAATGGCTTCATGGCTCATTGTGTGGAAATCCGTGCCTGAAACACAATGGCTGAAAGGATCCCCCTCGCAGCCGTTGCAACAGTCACTGAAAGATCTGGAGCGCGGCTACAAGAATTTCTTCCAGAAACGCGCTGCATTCCCGCGCTTCAAAAAACGGGATCAAAACGATGCATTCCGCTACCCACAAGGCGTGAAGCTCGATCAAGTAAACAGTCGGATATCGCTTCCGAAGCTGGGGTGGATACGCTATCGCAACAGCCGAGAAATCGTTGGCGAAGTGAAAAACGTCACGGTCAGTCAGTCGCGTGGTAAATGGTACGTCAGTATCCAGACTGAATACGAAGTGGCTGACCCCGTTCACAACGCAAAGTCGATGGTCGGACTGGATGCCGGAGTCACGAAACTGGCCACGCTTTCAGATGGCACGATATACCCGCCCGTCAACAGCTTCAAAGCAAGCCAGCGCAAGCTGGCAATGCTACAGCGGCAGTTAAGCCGCAAAGTTAACTTCAGCGCTAACTGGCAGAAACAGAAAAGAAAAATCCAGCGTCTTCACTCGCACATAGGCAATATCCGGCGCGACTACCTTCACAAAATCACCAGTGAGATTAGCAAAAACCACGCGATGATCGTCATTGAGGACCTGAAGGTCAGCAACATGTCGAAGTCGGCGAAAGGTGCGACAGAGCAGCACGGACGAAACGTCAAAGCCAAATCAGGCTTGAACCGCTCGATACTGGATCAGGGCTGGTATGAAATGCGTCGCCAGCTTGAGTACAAGCAGCTCTGGCGCGGTGGTCAGGTTCTGGCGATACCTGCGGCATATACCAGCCAGCGTTGCGCCTGCTGTGGTCATACAGCGAAAGAGAACCGCTTGTCACAAAGTAGATTCGAGTGCCTTGAGTGCGGATATACCGAGAACGCCGATATCAACGGTGCTCGTAACATCTTGGCGGCAGGACATGCCGTGCTTGCCTGTGGAGGGAGGGTGCAGTCAGGCCGCCCGTTGAAGCAGGAACCCACCGAGGCGAGTCAGGCTCCGGTCTGAACGCGATAGGAGTCCCCGTCCTTTGGGGCGGGGAGGATGTCAAAACTCTCACATTTATCATCGGATCCCATCGGGGTATGCTGAGCACTGTTGCTTACCCCGTTCGATGCGAGCCACCTTCGATGACCGCAATCAGTTCCAAAGAAAACCATCTCCAACTGAATAAACGTATTTTATCGGTCGTGATGTTCACCTTCGTCTGTTACCTGACCATCGGCTTGCCGTTGGCGGTGCTGCCTGGGTTTGTGCATAACGACCTGGGCTATAACTCGGTACTGGCCGGTTTGATCATCAGCGCCCAGTATTTCGCTACCTTGTTTAGCCGCCCGCATGCCGGGCGCTATGCCGATCAACTCGGGCCGAAAAAGGTGGTGCTGTTCGGCCTGGCCTGCTGCGGTGCAAGCGGCCTGTTTTACGCCGCGGCCTTTTGGTTCAGCGGCCTGCCGTTGCTGAGTTTGATCCTGCTATGTGTCGGCCGGGTATTTCTCGGCGTCGGCGAAAGCTTTGCCAGCACCGGCTCCACGCTGTGGGGCATTGGTCTGGTAGGGCCACTGCATACCGCCCGGGTGATCTCGTGGAATGGGGTGGCGACTTACGGTGCGATGGCGGCCGGTGCGCCACTCGGCGTTTATCTCAACCAGCATTGGGGATTGGCTGGGGTGGCAGCGCTGATTGTGCTGGCGGTCGTGGTTTCGCTGTGGCTGGCAAGTGCCAAGCCCAACGTGACGATCGCCGCCGGTAATCGCATTGCCTTTAGCGCGGTGTTCGGCCGCATCTGGGCTTACGGTCTTGGGTTGGCGATGGGCACCGTGGGCTTTGGCGTGATCGCCACTTTTATCACCCTCTACTACGCTGATAAGGGCTGGAGTGGGGCCGCGCTCTCACTGACCTTGTTCAGCGTTGCCTTCGTCGGTATCCGCCTGATATTTAGCCAAACCATTAATCGCCACGGCGGCTTGAAGGTCACGCTGGTGTCGTTCCTGATCGAGATTATTGGCTTGTTGATGATTTGGCAGGCCGGCGATCCGCTGATGGTGCAGGCCGGGGCTTTGTTGGCCGGGGCCGGTTTCTCGCTGGTGTTCCCGGCACTGGGTGTGGAGGCGGTGAAACAGGTGCCGCAACAGAATCAGGGCACCGCGCTGGGGACTTATTCAGCGTTTCTCGATCTGGCGCTGGGGATCACCGGGCCGTTGGCCGGTCTGCTGATGAGCCGCATGGGCGTGCCATCAATCTATCTGGCGGCGGCGCTGATAGTGTTTCTGGGCGTGCTGTTGACGTTGCGCTTGTTGCTGCAAAACCGCCAAAATCCATAGTTAAGGATTATTCCTAAACCCACATCCATACCGAAAAATTTATTGTTTCATCTCATGATTACGGTAAGGTCGCTCAGCGGTCCAGAACGAGAGGAGAAATCGATGTATTTACGGCCGGATGAAGTGGCTAGGGTGTTGGAGAATACTGGCTTTGAGCGTGATTATGTCACCGACCAGTCTTATGGTTACCGCAAGGGTGAGCACTACGTATATGTGAATCGTGAAGCGCGGATGGGCAGAACCGCGTTGGTGATCCACCCGGCGCTGAAAGAGAAAAGCGTGCATTTTGCCACGCCGACCTCGCCGGTGCGCATCAGCAATCAGTACCTTGAATTTCCCCTGGATTTAAGCAGCGATGCCCCGAGTGCGCGTTATGGCATTCCACACGGCTTCAGCTCGCGTGATGCGCTTTCGCGCTATATCTACAGCATGTTCCAGTAATGCATCCCCCGCCAGCGGGGGACACACTCTTACCAATTGGCAATTGCTTCCTGATTAAAACGCTCATTGTAAGCGCGGCGAAACTGCGCCAGTTCGAAAGCGTCGATATCCAGATCGGCAAAGTAAAACAGCGCGGCCTCGGTGTGTTCGGCATGTAGCTCCGGCGATAGCCCGGCGCGCACCAGCGTTTCCCGCCACAGAGCTATCTGGTGGTCATCCGCCTGTTTGATAAAGGTCAGGTAGATAAACAGCAAATAGGCCGCCTGGTGCATCTCTTCGGTGTAACCGTTGTTCAGCACGCGGATAAAAGTCTGGCTATTGCGGCTGCCCATCTCCTGAATCATCGATTCAATCAGCATCGGTTTTACTTTCAGCAGGTGGGCCAGAGAGTCGATGGCTTTGCGAGTATCGGAAGTCAGAATGCGGTAACCAATAATAAATACAACGATCAGGGCAGCGATGATGATCCAGGTCATTTATGATTTATTAAACTCTCAGAACGCCAGTATTTGGCAGGAGGCGCTGCGTGACAGCGCCCGGTGTCAACGCTGTTCGCCGCTGAAATTGTCGGCTGCCCGCTGTTGATGACGCAGGTGGTGGTTAAAGGTGGCTGCATCCTTGGCCAGCGCATCCAGATGGGCGCCCAGCATTTTGATTTGCTTCACTAACGCGTGCTGTTCCGGTACTGAACTGGCGGTGCTCAGCTTGCGCACCAGCTGCTCATTTTGCATACGCAATGCGACTTCGCGCTGTTTAGCCTCTTCCAGCAACTGCTGCAGTGCCTGATAGCTGTGCTGCCATTCACGGTGCTGCTTTTCGAAGCTGGCCTGCAACTCGCTCATGGCATTTTGAAACTGGGTTTCCAGCTCGCGCATTTTCATGGGATCGATCCTTTGCGGCACTCAATAATGGTTTAGCAGTATAACGAAAACTGCACAGAACCTCACCCGTTGACGACAATTGCGGAAAATTCCCGGCTTGCAACCGGGGCAAGGCGTCTTACAATCAGGAGCATCCCCCGGCATGAAAGGCTCCGGTCTAAGAGTGGCAGAAAGATGAGCAACCAGGACAAAGACTTTTTTGAACAGGCGATGGCGGATGTCACCCCGTTATCCAACGGCCCTGCGACCTTGTACCTTAAACCGCAGGAGACGATGGATAAAAGTGCGCGACGTGAAGCACAGACGCTGCGGCAGGAAAACTTTCTCAGCACCGGCTTTCTCGAACTGATCCCTTGCGAAGTCCCGCTGGAATACAAAGGCGAGGGCATTCAGCAGGGCGTGCTGGACAAGCTGAGCCATGGCCGTTATCCGTCGCAGGCCAGTTTGAACCTGCTTAAACAACCGGTCGAGAGCTGCCGGCAAGCGCTGTTCCGTTTTATTTTGCAGGCGGAAAAGCAAAACCTGCGTTCGTTGCTGATTGTCCACGGCCGTGGCCGGGAAGAGGAGAGCCACGCCAACATCATTCGCAGCTATCTCGCCAAATGGTTGGCACAGTTTGAACAGGTGCAGGCTTTTTGCCGGGCGTTGCCACGTGATGGCGGCGACGGAGCTTGTTACGTCACGCTGCGTAAATCGGCACAGGCCAAAGTCGACAATTTTGAGCGCCACGCCAAGCGCAGCCGTTAGGAAATGGCAGCCGGCAGCATTGCCGCCGGCTGGAAGAGATTATTTATTGAAGAATTTGTAGTCCAGTGAATAACGCCCGGCCCCGGTGACTGCCAGCAGCAGCAGCCCGCCGATAATGCTGATATTTTTAAAGAAGTTTATTTCGTTGCCCATCATTTCCATGCCGGTCATTTTCCAGAACGGGTGACCGATAAAAGCGGTGCCGAGGACATAGACGGCAAAAATAACCGCAATAGGCCGGGTAAATAACCCGAGAATAAGTGCAATACCAAAAAAGAATTCAACCACCACGGCGATAATTGCCGCCAAATACGGCATTGGCGTGCCATAACCTTCCATCGCCGTGACGGTTGTGCCAAAGTTGGTCAGCTTCATCCAGCCAAAAATGATAAACAGGATCATCAACAAGATTCGAGATAGGAGAATTACGCCGTCTTTTGAGCTTTCACCCATTTTGAACTCCTTAGCCACTGTCATAATTATGTTGTGTTACTGATTAAATAATAGACTAATATCAGCTTTGTTACCTGCACTAGCTCACTCCAGTGACTGTAGGGGGCGAATAAATTCGCCCCGATTAATGTGGGCGCAGCATGCAGCGCCCCTACAATACCTGGGGATGAGCGAGCTGGGCGCCTAGCTGCAACTTGAAAGCTATAGGGTATAAATTTAAGTATTTTTAAAATGGGATAAATTTATGGATCTTGAAATTCTGTCAGACGAGAAACGTTTTTATATAAACGATCGGCAGGGAAAAATGATCGCCGAGATTTCCTTTGTGCCGAGCGGAGACAAATTAACCATTATCGATCACACTTGGGTGGATGAGGTGCTGAAAGGTCAGGGCGTCGGTAAAAAGCTGGTGGCGCTGGTGGTAGCGAAAATGCGGGCGGAAAACCGTAAAATTATTCCGCTGTGCCCGTTCGCCAAACATGAGTTTGACACTACGCCGGAATATCAGGATATCCGTGCCTGAAGGCTGTGCCATTGGTGATTTTGGGGGAGGCAACCTCCCCAATATTGGATGTGTTAAGAATTCACTGTGGCAGGGGACAACTACGCGGGTTTATGGGCGGCCAGAATAAAAATCATCGGGCGTTCTTTCTCTTCGTCCAGCGCGGGGTTTTCTGCGATTTGCTGCGCTGAAGGGCCCCATTCATTGAGATAACTCACGACGAAACCTTGCTGCACCAGCAGATTAAGGTAACTGCCGAGCATGCGGTGCTGCTTGATCACCCCTTCCGCCAACCAGTTTGAAATACGTTGACCTTCCTGCTGATAACCGTTGACCGGCCAGGATTTTTGCCCGTTCTCGTCCACCAACCAGCCCTGCTGTTTTGGTGCGGTATAAATCGGGTGTTCGGCGGTGAAAATAAACTGCCCGCCCGGTACCAGCGCCTGATAAACCGTGGCGAACAGCCGGGCCAGATCTTCGATGTAGTGCAGCGTCAGCGAGCTGTAGGCCAGATCAAAAGATGCCGTTGGCAGATGAAGCTGCTCCAGATCCTGCTGGTGGTATTCAATGCCAGCATCCTCTGTCATCGTCCGTGCCTTATCGAGCATTTTCTCCGACAGATCTAATCCCAAAACGCTGGCGGCACCCTGTTCACGCGCGCTGCGGCAGAACCAACCGTAACCACAACCCAGATCGACCACTTTTTTACCCCGCAAGTCCGGCAGGATGCTGCGGATGGTTGGCCATTCCGGTGCGCCGTTTAGCCCATTTACCGAGCGGCTGAGCTGGGCATAACCGTCAAAGAAGGCCTGATTGTCATAAATATTTTGCGTCATAACGACTCCTGTTCGAGTTAAACCGCTGCCGTAAATTTAGGCAGCGTCGTCATGTTATCCGCACATCTTGCTGATTTCCATGTTAAATAAGTGAACTTGATAGGGGCCAGCTTGCCGTCAGGCAATGGAATCCAGCGATTTGGCAATCTCTTCTGTCCAGGGCAAGTCAGGTACCGCGAGGTTTTCCCGCAGGTGAGCCACGGAGGAAGTACCCGGTATCAGCAAAATATTGGGCGAACGATGATACAACCAGGCCAGAGCGGTTTGCAGCGGCGTGGCCCCGAGGCGTTGGGCAATGTCGGATAATGCCAATGATTGGATCGGACTAAAGCCGCCGAGTGGGAAAAAAGGCACGTAGGCAATGCCTTCACGTGCCAGGCTGTCAATCAGGGCGTCATCGCTGCGGTTGATCAGGTTGTAGTGATTCTGCACGCAGACAATTCGGCAAATATTGCCTGCCTGGGCGACCTGAGCCGGGGTGACATTACTCAGGCCAATATGCTTCACCAGGCCCTGTTGCTGTAGTTCAGCTAATACCGTTAAAGGTGCTTCGATCGAACCTTCTGCTGGGCCATGGGCACTGAACATAATCCTCAGGTTAACCACTTCCAGCGTATCAAGGCCGAGATTGCGCAAGTTGTCATGCACCGCACTTGCCAATTCTTCGGCAGAAAATGCCGGCAGCCATGAGGCATCGGATCCCCGTCGTGCGCCGATCTTGGTGACGATAGTCAGGTCATCCTTGTAGGGATGTAGCGCCTTTTTAATCAGTTGGTTAGTGACATGCGGGCCGTAAAAGTCACTGGTATCAATATGATTAACACCAGACGCGACGGCTTCTCGTAACACCGCCAATGCCGCATCAGGATCTTTCGGCGGACCGAACACGCCCGGACCGGCCAGTTGCATGGCACCGTAGCCAAGTCGCTTGACGTTTCGATCGCCGAGGTTGAAGGTGTTGTGTTGATCGCGGTTGAACATAACCAGTCTCCTTAGAGGGTAAGCGGGGTTACCGCATCCATTGATAATAAGCGTTGCTGCTGACGGTGATAAGTAGCATGGCAGTGGACGGGTTGTACGAGGAAACGGACAATGAACGCTGATTTAGATGATTTACACGCCTTTCTCGCCGTGGCTCGTTCAGGGGGATTCCGCGAAGGGGCCAGAACCCTGGGACGCAGTGCATCCGGCGTGAGCGACGCCATTCGCCGGCTGGAAAAACAGCTCGGTGTCAGGTTGTTTAACCGCACCACGCGCAGCGTAACCCCCACCGCCGCCGGTAATAGCCTGCTGGAAAGGCTATTACCGGCACTGGCTGAAGTGCAGGGGGCGCTTGACGTGGTGAATGGTTTTCGCGATAAGCCTGCTGGTTTGCTAAAACTGAATGTACCAACCAGTGTGGCGCGGCTGGTGTTGCCTACACTGATCCCTGCATTTCTGGCCGCTTATCCGGATATCAGGCTGGAGGTGCAGACAGACGAGAGTTTTGTCGACGTGCTGGCCGCCGGCTGCGATGCCGGTATCCGTTATGAAGAACGGCTGGAAAAGGACATGATTGCGGTACCTATCGGCCCGCGGGTGCAACGCTTTGCCGCCGCTGCTGCGTCGGGCTATCTTGACCGCCGTGGTCGGCCTGAACATCCGCAAGATCTCTTTACCCATGCCTGTCTGCAGGGGCGTTTTCCCAGTGGCAAGACCTATCCCTGGGAGTTTGAACAACAGGATGAGAAAGTGGTTATCTACCCAGATGGCCCGCTGACAGTACAGGCCGGTGGTGCTAGCGATCTGGCCATAGACGCTGCTGTGGCTGGAGTGGGCATTATTTATTTATTTGAGGACTGGTTACGGCCATATTTGAACCGTGGCGATTTGGAACCGGTGCTCGAAGCCTGGTGGCCGCAGTTTTCCGGGCCCTACCTTTATTATTCTGATCGGCGGTTTATCCCAACCCCTTTGCGGACATTTATCGATTTTATCAAGCAGGCACAGGATAACGGCTGATTGAGCTACTGGCAGTTAGACCAATCGATGCTCATGTATTTTGATGGTCTTCATAATGCTGTCCATCATCACCTGCACCCGGTGGGGTAATACCCCGCGTTGGCGGTAAATAAGGTAGGCCTGCATATCGATGCAGCGTTCACGTTCAATGCAGGGTAGCAGCGAACCGGACTCCAGCGCCGAGGCCACCGAGTAATAAGGAGCATGAACGATCCCCAATCCTTGCTTGGCCAGTTCGATCGCCGGCAGAATATTGTCACAGATACTGCTGCCATTGACCGCCACCTGCTCCAACTGACCCTGTAAGTTATATCCGCTCCAGGTATTACGGCTGCCGCCCAACACCCGTAGGGTGATGCAGCGATGCTGTGTCAGTTCCGCCAGTTCGGTTAGAGGAGAGCGGGCAATATAATCCGGTGAGGCGAACAGCCCGACGCGAAAACGGGTCAATGGGCGGGCAATCAGGCTCTCGTTCTGTGGTGGGAACAGACTGATCAGCAAATCGCTGTCGCTGTCGAAAACCGCACCGTACTTTTTCTCACGCTCATCCGGGTTGCGGGTGACTAAATCGACAATCAGCTCAGGAGACTCGCGTAGCAGGGGCGGCAACAGATAACGGGTCAGGAACGAATGAATGCCAATCGGCGCGCCGAGCGTCACTGTGCCGTTCAGGCTTTTTTTATAGGTGCCGGACATATCGAGCAGATCGTTATGTTCATCGAGCAAGAAGGTGGCTCGACGTAAAAACTGTTCGCCAAACTCGGTCAAAGACAGCGTTCGTGGGCTGCGTAAAAAGATCTCCAGGCCAAGCCGCCGCTCCAGTGCTGTCAGGGTGCGCGACACATTGGATTGCGGCATATCCAGCAGTTGCGCTGCCTTGCTGACGCTGGCGGCTTCGGCGATGGTGCGAACGATCCTGAGCTCGTCTATCCTGAAGTCTTTTGCTTTCACAGTGCGTGCCAATCAGAGTTTGTATATCAAAAATGATATACATTTTTGCCGGTATTGTCATATGACTTATCGCTGACCCGCAGGTATTCTTCGGTCAATTATTTGCTACGCATTAAAATTGACATGGAAGATTATTATGAAAATAACCTGCGCGATAATTTTACCTGTGGCGTTAACATTGACTGCTTGTTCGTCTGCCGTCACTGAAAAAGAAAAGTACTCAACGTTTCTGCCTAATTATAATGATATTACCAAGAGCCAATCGGCCTCCGGTAAGGACGTATTATATTGGAAGGATAAGAACGTTGATTTTTCCAAATATAAATATCTGGTTTACCAGCCGATGATCTATTTCCCACGGCCAAAACCCAGCGAAATGGTGAGCCAGCAGGCGCTGGATAATATCCTCAGTTACACCAACAAGCAGTTCAAGCAGGCAATGGGCGCGCATTTTGTCCTGGAGGATGTACCACGTGAAAATACGCTGATTTTCCGTGGTGCTATCACGGCGATCGACACGCAGAAGAAGGGGCTACAGGTGTATGAGGTACTGCCGATTACGCTGTTGGTTGCCGCAACGCAAAGCGTGACCGGCCACCGCACCATGGAAAGCGCCGTTTATATGGAAGGTGAGTTTATCGACGCTTCAACCCACCAGCCGGTAATCAAAGTGGTGCGGAAGGCGTCCGGAGAAAATCTGAATAATGAAAAGTCGCAATTAAAAGTGGCCGATGTGAAAAATGCCATAGATACCATTGCCAATGATATTAAAGAATATAAGACGTCATAGACGTCGGTAATTAGTTTAGCCTTATTAACCAGGGTTTCGCATGTTTCTAGATTACTTCGCTTTAGGCGTATTGATCGCCGTGTTTTTAATTCTGTTTTACGGCGTGATCATTATCCACGATATTCCTTATCTGTTGGCCAAAAAACGCCAGCACCCGCATCAGGATGCCATTCATGTGGCGGGCTGGGTCAGCCTGTTTACCCTGCATGCCATTTGGCCACTGTTATGGATTTGGGCGACCTTATACCGGCCGGAACGGGGCTGGGGAATGAGCGACAAAGCTGAGCAACCTGAGGTGTTGCAGACACGGATTAATCAGCTCGAAAGTGAGTTGCAGCGCATGCAGATGCAGGTTGCAGATCAAAGCTTGTCGTCCAATAAAGGTTAAGTAACAGTATGGATCTCTTAATTATTCTCAGCTACGTTGCGCTGAGCTACGGCGTATTCAAACTGTTTCGTATCCCGGTCAATAAATGGACGGTGCCGACGGCGGTGCTCGGCGGTATTTTTATTGTGGGTGCCTTAATCCTGGGCATGAACTACAACCATCCTTATACCTACCGGGCGCAGAAGATCGCGATATCCGTGCCGATCGTCCCGCAGGTCTCGGGGATGATTGTTGAAGTCACCGATAAAACCAACGTGTTACTGCGCAAAGGGGACATTCTGTTTCGCCTTGATGATACCCGTTACCGCGCCCGTCTGAACAAACTGCAGGCGGAGCTTGCCGGTGCACAGGCGGATGTACGCGGACGCCAGGCGACATTGAATGAGTCTGTCGCGAATGTTCAGCGGGTAAATGCCGAGTATGAGCGTGCCCGCAAGGATTATCAGCGCTACGCCAAAGGCGCGACCATGACGGTCAACCCTTTTTCTGAGCAAGACATCAGCCATGCACAGCAACAATTCCAGGCGCAATCTGCTGCGTTGCAGGCCGCCAGGGCTCAGCATCAGCAGGCGAAGGAACAGCTTTCGGGCCATTTCAATGGTGAAGATGCCCATATTGCCAGCCTGAAGTCACAGATTGCAGAGGCTACTTATAACCTGGAACAAACCATCGTGCGTGCACCCAGTGACGGTTATGTCACGCAAGTGCTGGCCAGACCGGGCACCACCGCAGTGCGTTTGCCTTTCAAGCCGGTGATGATTTTTATTCCGCAGCAAAAACGGCAGGTGGTGGCGGTATTCCGACAAAACTCGATCCTGCGCTTAACCGAGGGTGATAAAGCCGAGGTGGTATTTAACGGCTTGCCGGGCAAAGTCTATGGCGGTTCGGTGACGCGGGTGTTGCCGGTGGTACCGGACGGCAGCTATCAGGCCAGCGGGGCATTGCAGGGGTTAAATGTCGGCGCTCAGCAGGAAGGGGTTTACGTGATGATTGATCTGGCCCCCAGCAAGGAACTCGACAAACTGCCCGATGGCGTGACGGCGCAGACAGCGGTGTATACCGAGCATTTTGAGCATCTTTCCATTATGCGCAAAGTCCTGCTGCGCATGACCAGCTGGATGCACTACCTGTATTTGGATCACTAGCCGTTAGCTGTTTTACAGACACGAAAAAGCCCGCAACGTGAATTGCGAGCTTTTTCGTTATCAGCTTTAAACCACCTCCTCAGGAGGTGGTCTTTTACTATTGCCGCCAGATCTATCATCACCTTCAGTGATGCAGCATATCGTCGACAACCTGCTGCGTTGTCAGTTGGAATGGGTAGTAAGTCGGCCAGTTATCCATTTCCGCCAGCAACGCTTCTTGGGATGTGCTTCCCATAAATATATGGAAATGAGCCGATTTGCGTGGAGCGATGGTGTGATCGCTGAATTGAACATATTTCGGCGCTTGGCTACTGGCATCCTTACATTCAAACAGGTAACGAACCCCTTTTTTGCCAGAGGTGTAGGTCAAGATTTTATATCCTACATAGTCGTACTTGCAGGAATGCTCTTCGTTGCCTCTATGGAACGCCATAACGCCGTTTTCAATCCCGATAGTCTCTATATCGCCAGCGTATCCCTTACGGTAATACTCTTTAATCTGCTCGAAGGTTTTACCCGGATCCTTTTCCGCCTTCTTCTTGAACACCGGGTCAAGGTCCCCATTCTGCAAATAAGGATAGACCGACTGCCATACACCATCCCAATCTGACAGAGTTCTATCCTTCACATTCTTATCATCGAAAACGCCAGCAGCGGCCTTTTGCTCGATTTCCGTCATAGGTTTGCCATGCGAATGGTGGCCATGGGCTGACGCGTAACCACAAACCAAAAACGCGCCCAGCACCAATGAAAGCTTGCCAATATAGCTCCTCAAAATATCACTCTCCTTAAGATCATTAAAAATAAAAAGTTACGATATAACATAACAATTAGCAGTTCAATGCCTTCATCATGCAGGGTGAGGTCTTTCTCTAATGCTTTGGCTTTTTGTACTTCGGTATGTGTGAGGGGTGTGTAGTCCACGCCATGCGGAGGGGCCTCCATAATTGGTATACCTAAACGTATACCAATAAATCCCGGATTTAGCTGGATGTTCTCGGACTATTACAGACACAAAAAAGCCCGCAATGTGAATTGCGGGCTTTTTCGTTATTGTCACTGGATCTATCTGGTATCACCGGTGACCTATTTGGTGGAGCTGGGGGGATTTGAACCCCCGTCCGGAATTACTACACCGTCGGCACTACATGCTTAGTCCAATCTTCACATTCGCCGGTCAGCTGCGGATGGACACGCCACTAACAAACTAGCCTGATTGGGTTTAACGCTTCAGCCCCAGGCAGGACATCCACGCGATCTCTTTTGGGTTTGACCTCTCTTGATCCCCGTCCTAAGAGCGGAGGCTAGGGAGAGAGGGAATCTTCAGTTTCTTAGGCTGATTAAGCTGCTAAAGCAGCAGATTCGAATTGCGAGTCGTTTGCAATTATTTTTTTTGCGGCTTTTAACGAGGCAAACCGCCCCTCGGCATGCTCCTAAGGCCTCACAATCCCGTCGAATCCAGAATCAGCCCCAAGTTACGTCGCGCAGTATAACAGAAGTTTATCCCGTTAAGCCAGTGGCTTATCGGTTGGCGTGCTTCATGATACGGGATTTAGCCGTCTGCCATTCACGATCTTTGATGTCATCGCGCTTATCGTGTTCTTTCTTACCTTTGGCTACGCCGATTTTGATCTTGGCCCAGGCATTTTTCCAATACATGGACAAGGCAACCACGGTGTAACCATCACGGTTTACACGGCCGAGCAGTGAGTCCAGCTCACGTTTTTTCAGCAGGAGTTTACGGGTACGTGTCGGATCGCAGACCACATGCGTAGAAGCTACGTTGAGCGGTGAGACAGTGGCGCCAAACAGGTAGGCTTCACCATCGCGGAAGGTCACGTAGCTGTCACTAATGTTGGCTTTGCCGGCACGCAGCGATTTGACTTCCCACCCTTGCAGAGACAGGCCCGCTTCGAATTCTTCCTCAATGGAGTATTCGAAACGTGCACGCTTGTTTTGCGCAATGGTGGCGGAGCCGGGTTTGTGTGCTTTTTTCTTTGTCATAGTGCGTTCATTATACTGGATGCGTCAGCGAAAGAAATCCTTTACCTCTCAGCACCTGCGCAATTTTTCGCATTTTTGGCCTCTGTGTTGCATAGCAGATTTTTTGTTTGCCGATAGATAAATGGTATGATTTGTACGTTTTGTGTCTCACAGGAAATGATATGCCCCAGATCAGTCGATCTGCGTTAGTGCCATTTAGCGCCGAGCAGATGTATCAGTTGGTTAACGATGTTCATTCTTATCCCGATTTCCTGCCAGGTTGTACCGGCAGCCGGGTGATTAACGCGTCCAACAACGAAATGACCGCCGCGGTAGATGTTGCCAAAGCCGGTATCAGCAAAACTTTTACCACGCGCAACACGCTGCTGGATAACCAGAGCATCAATATGCAACTGGTTGATGGTCCGTTCCGCTCCTTGATGGGGGGCTGGCACTTTACGCCGCTCAGCCCGGAAGCCTGTAAGGTTGAGCTGCACCTGGATTTTGAATTTACCAACAAACTGATCGAGTTGGCGTTCGGCAAGGTGTTTAAAGAGCTGGCGGGTAACATGGTGCAGGCATTCACCCAGCGGGCGAAAGAGGTCTACAGTGTCTGAGATACGGGTCGAGGTGGTTTACGCCTTGCCGGAGCGTCAGTATCTTCGCAATGTCACACTGGCGGAGGGCAGCAGCGTTGAACAGGCGATTGTCGCCTCCGGGCTGCTGGAACTGCGTGGTGATATTGACCTGAAAAGTAACAAGGTGGGCATCTATAGCCGACCGGCCAAGTTGGCAGATGTGCTCAACGATGGCGACCGGGTGGAAATTTATCGCCCCTTGATTGCCGATCCCAAAGAGCTGCGCCGTCAACGGGCAGAGAAGGCAAAAAAATAAGGCGCTAAGAGCGCCTTATTTTTTATCAGAATTTTATCTTCCGAGTTGCAGCCTGGTACTGTCATGAAGAACTTGACGCGTCCCTCACGGGCCGGACGATAGTTCCTGCGCGGATTACTTGGTCAGCGCCGGCTTGTTCTGAATATCGGTCAAGACACCCGCGCTGTTAAAGGTCAGCGTCAGGGTTTGCTGGGTAATATTTTCATGGCCAGGTTGCTGGCGGAACACATAGAACCACGTCTGAGTACCGAACGGGTCCTGCAGCATTGGGGTGCCCAATGTATAAGCGACCTGTTGCTGGGTCATACCTTTTTGAATTTTAGCTACGTCGGTTGACGTCAGGTAGTTCCCTTGGTTGATGTCAGGCCGGTAAACCACCTTCTCAAAAGTAGAACAGCCTGCAGTCAGCATCACAAGAACCACAGCGGCGGCAGTCAGCGTTTTACAGCGCATAGTAATCACATTCCTTTAGGGCATAGGATGCCGATGATAATAGACCTTGCAGCAGTTGGAAACCTTTACAGGGCCCCAATATGACCTCGGGAAAGTAAAAAAGTTGAGCTTTTCTATGCAGCAAGCAGTTCTTTCGCGTTTGCCAGGGTATTTCGGGTGACTTCACTGCCGCCCAAAAGGCGCGCCAATTCTTGCAAGCGGGCGCGTTTATCCAGTGGTGACATCTGTGTTTCGGTTTCTGTGCCGTCGGTCTGTTTGCTGACGAACAGATGCTGATGGCCACAGCCGGCGACCTGCGGCAGGTGAGTGACGCACATAACCTGGGTCGATTCCCCCAACTGGCGCAGCAGGCGACCGACAATGGCGGCGGTTGGGCCGCTGATACCAACGTCCACTTCATCGAAAATCAGTGCTGGCGTTTCCATCTTGCGGGCGGTAATCACCTGGATCGCCAGCGCGATGCGCGACAGTTCACCGCCAGAGGCGACTTTTGCCAGTGCCTGCAACGGTTGGCCGGGGTTGGTGGAAACGCAGAACTCGGTGCGGGTCGCGCCTTCAACACTCAAATATTGCGGTTCGAAGCGCACATCGATATTGAATTTACCGTGCGGCATGGAGAGTGCCTGCATGCTGTCGGTAATCAGCGTGGTCAGCTCAGCGGCATAATGCTGGCGTTTCTGGTGCAATTGCTCCGCCACTTGCAGCGCTTGCTGATGATGCTGCGTGACTGCCTCGTTAAGGTGTTCGTGGTCGCTTTCTTGCTGTGAAAGCAGTTGTTGTTCATCCAGCATTTGTTGGTGCAACTGCGGCAGTTCCTCTGGTGCGACGTGATGTTTACGCGCCAGGTTGATTTGCCGTGACAGGCGCTGCTCGAGTTCTTGCAGACGGTTGGGATCCAGATCCATACGATCGGCGTAGTGGCGCAGTTCATCGCTGGCTTCACTGATTTGGATTGACGCCTCTTCCAGCATATCCAGCAGGCCACTGAGCTTTTCATCCATGCCGACCAGCTCAAGCAGCAGGTGTTTGGCGGTATAAAGCTGGCTCAGCATATTACTTTCTTCGTTATCGGCCAGTAATTGCAGGGTTTGCTGGCTGATGGTCAGCAACTGGCCGCTGTTGGCCAGGCGTTTGAATTCGGTGTCGATTTGTTCAAACTCACCGGCCTGCGGTGCAAACTCGTTCAGCTCTTTCAATTGGTATTGCAGCAGTTGTTTGCGTGCGTCGCGTTCGATGGACTGTTGCTGATGATGAGCCAGTTCGCGGCAGCTTTGGTGCCAGCGCTGGTAAGCCTGCTGCATTTGCATCAGCAGGGCGGGTTCATCGGCGTAGGCGTCGAGCAGTTGTTTTTGATGCTCAGGCTTGAGCAACAACTGATGGGCATGCTGGCCATGGATTTGAATCAGGCGCTGGCCGAGTTCGCGCAGTTGCGAAAGCGGGACGGCGGTGCCATTGATAAAGCCGCGTGAACGGCCATCTGCGTTGATCACCCGGCGCAGCAGGCACTCATTGCTGTCGTCCAGCTGGTTCTGCTCGAGCCATTGCCGTGCAGAAGGGGTGTCCGCCAGTGAGAAACGGGCGCAGATATCGGCACGGGCGGCTCCCAACCGGACGACGTTACCATCGGCGCGATTACCGAGGCACAGCCCCAGCGCGTCGATGGCGATCGATTTGCCGGCGCCGGTTTCACCGGTAATCGCCGTCATACCCGGTTGAAAATCAATTTCCAACTCACGAACGATAGCAAAATTGCTGATGGTCAATTGCGCCAGCATGGGAACCTTCCTGTGTATAAACACATAACTGTAGTTTCATACAGTATAGACTGGTTTTATATACAGTAAAGAGGCTGGCGCAGTTTTTAGAATAATTTTTTTGACCAGCCCAGCTTGGTGCTTAACGTATTGAAATAGCTGTAGTCCTTTGGATGAATAAGATTCAAATGGAAATCACTACGGCGTATCAATACTTCTTCACCTTCCTGGATAGGCAGGGCGATTTGGCTATCGCAGCTGATCTCCAGATCGCTGCCAATCTGCGAAAACTTCAGCCGGATAGTGCTGTTGCCGTTGATCACCAGCGGGCGGGCCGAAAGGGTGTGCGGGAACATCGGCACCAGCGCGATGGCTTCCAGCGACGGCGTCAGGATCGGCCCGCCGGCAGAGAGCGAATAGGCGGTCGAACCGGTCGGGGTGGCGATGATCAGGCCGTCAGAGCGCTGGGAGAAGGCGAAGCGATCGTCGATATACACTTCGAACTCAATCATGTGCGCCACTTTACCGGGGTGCAACACCACTTCGTTGATCGCAGTGCTGATGCGGCACTGCTGGTTTTCCTTGTGTACGATGGTTTCCAGCAGGAAGCGCTGTTCATCGATATATTCGCCTTCCAGCACGTCGGCCAATTGCTGCAATGCGTTGTCGGGATCAAGGTCGGTCAGGAAACCAAGGTTACCGCGGTTAACGCCGATCACTTTAATATCGTAACGTGCCAACACGCGCGCTGCGCCCAGCATATTACCGTCGCCACCGACCACCACGGCCAAATCGGCCTTTTGGCCAATCTCTGCCAGGCTGCCGGTGATGGCGTCTTTCAGCCCCAAATCCTGGGCTATCTGCCGTTCAACCATCACTGAGTAGCCTCGGGCGACCAGCCAGTGAAATAACATTTCATGCGTTGCCAGCGCCGAAGGGTGACGCGGGTGGCCAACAATGCCAATACAGCCGAATTTTTTATTCATTGTTGTGATTTTCCTCACCGGGACCAGTTTATGCCCCACATTGTGACCGGTTGACTTGAAACCCCGGTTTTGATCCCCATAATAAGCCAAGTTGCGAGATTAATGCTAAAACGCGGAGATATTCATGAGTAGTAAAGAACAGAAGACGCCAAACGAGCAAGTCTCGGAAGAAATGGAACAGCAGGAAGTCTTGCCGGAAGCGGCTGAGGGCGTCGATCTGCGGGATGAGCGCATTGCTGAGCTGGAAGCTCAACTGGCCGAAGCCCAGCAGCATGAACGCGACAGCCTGCTGCGTGCCAAAGCGGAAATGGAAAACGTCCGTCGCCGCACCGAGCTGGATATTGAAAAAGCGCACAAATTTGCGCTGGAGAAATTCTCCGGCGATCTGTTGCCGGTGCTTGATAACCTGGAGCGTGCGTTGGATCTGGCGGATAAAAACAATCCGGAGCTGACGGCGATGATCGAAGGTATCGAGCTGACGCTGAAGTCCCTGCAGGACGTCGTGCGTAAGTACGGCATTGAAATTGTTGGCGACACTAACGTGCCGTTCAACCCGGAAGTGCATCAGGCGATGAGCCTGATGGAGTCTGCCGATCACCAGCCAAACCACGTAATGATGGTGATGCAAAAAGGCTATACGCTGAATGGCCGCCTGCTGCGCCCGGCGATGGTCGCGGTTTCCAAAGCCAAGGCTTAAGCGAATTAAGTAAAGAAAAGGCACCTTCGGGTGCCTTTTTTACGTCTAAATCAGCTCTGCGGCAGTTGCGGCAGCCAGTCGATAGGTTGCAACCCCTGTTGCACCAGCAGTTGGTTGGCCTGCGAGAAGTGGTGGCAGCCGAGGAAACCCCGGTGGGCAGAAAGCGGTGAAGGGTGCGGCGCTTTCAGCACGTGGTGGCGGTTGCTGTCGATAAAGTTGCCTTTCTTCTGAGCGTGAGCGCCCCACAGCAGGAACACCACGCCTTCGCGATTTTCATTCAGCGCGGCAATCACTTTATCGGTAAAGGTTTCCCAGCCCAGCTTGGCGTGTGAATGTGCCTGGCCGCCTTCCACCGTCAACACCGTGTTTAGCAGCAGCACGCCTTGTTCCGCCCAGCTTTGCAGGCATCCGTGGCTTGGCCGCTCAAAGCCCGGGATGTCGGTTGCCAGCTCTTTATACATATTCACCAGTGAAGGGGGAGCAGGCACGCCAGGCAGTACCGAGAAAGACAGACCGTGAGCCTGATTTGGGCCGTGATAGGGATCCTGACCCAGGATCACCACCTTTACATCCGCCAGTTCGGTATAACGAAAGGCGTTAAACACGTCTTTTTGAGGCGGGTAAATGGTCTTACCGGCTTGGCGTTCTGCGGCAACAAAGGCAAGCGTTTCATGAAAATAGGGCTGCTCTTTCTCCTTGCCGATGACATCATGCCAGGTGAGGGAGGTGGACATAAACGCTCTCCTTTGTTTTCGTTAACAATTCACTGGGTATAGCTTACCGTTTAGCTTCATACAGTGAAACCCGCTTTTATCCTGGCGCCTTCTCGCTCCATGCAAATAATGTTGAAAATTTACAAAAATAATTGTGAAGCGCCTCGCGGGGAAAATTGACATAAAACATAAACTTGCCCCTTGATGGCGCGTAGGGGCTCCGTGAAAATTGATTTTAATCAAAGAATTGCCCCGTCCGGACTGGTATATAGAACAACAAGACAACAATGGTTTTACCAAATGGCCGAAACCAACATTGGGTTTTTCTCGAAGTAGAATTTTTCGCCCTTGTACGGAGGCAACAACATGATTACTGGTATTCAAATCACTAAAGCGAACGACCAGGCGCTGGTGAACTCTTTCTGGCTGCTGGACGACGAAAAGTCCGAAGCACGCTGTGTTTGCGCGAAAGCCAACTATGCGGAAGACCAGGTCGTTCCGGTTAGCGAACTGGGCCAGATCGAGTACCGTGAAGTGCCGCTGGAAATGCAATCTACCGTGCGCGTTGAAGGGGGGCAGCACCTGAACGTGAACGTACTGCGCCGCGAAACGCTGGAAGATGCCGTTAAGCACCCGGAAAAATACCCGCAATTGACCATTCGTGTGTCAGGTTATGCGGTGCGTTTCAACTCGCTGACGCCAGAACAGCAACGCGACGTGATTACACGTACTTTTACAGAAAGCCTGTAATTGTTCGCGTGATTAATGAGGGAGCTTCGGCTCCCTTTTTTATTGCTGTGACCCGCCAGAAAGTGAATCCTGATCACATTCCTCGCAAAGATAATCGCTCGCATTACAGAACTGCTCCGACCTGCCGATAGCTACAGCAGCACCCATTGAGGTGCGGCATAGATAAGTCTATCGACAAGGAGTCGGCATGAGTATGTCTTTGAGTTTTACCTCTGCGGTTAGCCCTGCGGCCATTCAACCCCCGGTGGCCCGTGCGATACCGGAATCTCTGAATTCGCCACAGCCGATTGAATCCCCCACGGCTAAAGCCCCCGCGGCCACGCTTTCCCCAAACAGTCTGAATGCTCAAAACCTGCTTAATACGCTGGTGAGCGATATGTCGGCCGCTGCGCCGGTTGCCGCTAATCAGGGCGTGACGCGTGGGCAACAGTCGCAGCAGGGGGACTATACGCTGGCGCTGCTGGCTAAGGACGTTTACAGCACCAGCAGTCAGGGCGTTGGCGGTTTCACCCGCTTGAACGACAGTGCCTTGCTCGGCGCCGGTATTGATCCTGCCAGTCTGCATGACTCGGCATCGGGTTTTCAGGCCGGTATCTACAGTGATAATCAGCAGTACGTACTGGCCTTTGCCGGCACCAATGATATGCGTGATTGGCTGAGCAATGTGCGCCAGGCGACCGGTTATGATGATGTGCAGTACAATCAGGCGGTTGCGGTTGCCAAAAGCGCCAAAGCGGCATTTGGCGAGGCACTGGTGATTGCCGGCCATTCGCTGGGTGGTGGCCTGGCGGCAACGGCGGCGCTGGCGACGGGTACGGTGGCGGTTACTTTTAATGCCGCAGGCGTTTCCGATTACACGCTGAACCGTATGGGGATCGATCCGGCAGCGGCGAAGCAGGATGCGCAGGCCGGTGGCATCCGTCGTTACAGCGAACAATATGACATGCTGACCGGTACGCAGGAGTCCACTTCACTGATCCCGGATGCGATCGGGCATAAAATCACGCTGGCCAATAACGATACGCTGAACGGTATCGACGACTGGCGGCCGAGCAAACATGTGGATCGCAGCCTGACCGCGCACGGAATCGATAAGGTCATCAGTTCGATGGCTGAGCAAAAGCCATGGGAGACCAGGGCCAATGCCTGACAGACGGCGCGTACGGCAGACGTTGATTATCGCCATACTGGCGCTGACAGCGATCGCCGGTTTGCTGATGATGGCTAAGGAGCAACAGATGAATCAGGAAAACTCTCCCTTCAACGGGTACGGCAATCTGGCGCTGGCCCAGGCGGTAGCGCGCGGTGACACCAAGGGGATCCTTGAACAGGCAACGAAGAGGCGTCTGAGCGAGCAGGGTGACCGTCAGGTTACTTTGCTGCAATGGGCGATACTGTCGCAGCAACCGCAAAGTCTGGCCTTACTGCTGGAACTGGGGGCCGATGCCTCCATTCCGGGGCTGGATGGCAACAGTGCTTTGCATACTGCCGCCGCAGTGCAGGATCCGCAATATCTACGGCTGTTGCTGGAGCAGGGGGTTGCGGTTAACCCGCGTAATGCGCTGACCGGTGCTACTCCCTTGGCGGCGGCGGTGTTGGCCGGCCGGGAGGAGCAACTGCGGTTGCTGTTGGTCTCCGGGGCGGATGTTACGCTGAGCGATCGGTTGGGTGATACGCCTTTGCACCTGGCGGCAAAAATCAATGCGCCGCGGTTAGCGTTGATGTTGTTGCAGGCAGGAGCGGATGCCAAAGCCCGCAACCAGCAGGGGATGACCTTCCAGTTCTATTTCTCGCAGACACCGACGTCGTTGCAGAATGAAGAAATGCGTGATGGCTATCGTCAATTGAATGCCTGGCTAAAAGCCCATCAGCAGGCGGCGCATTACGCACAGCCGTAGCGGGCATAAAAAAACCGCCTTCAGGTTAATGGAGGCGGTTTTTATTCACTACGGCAGCATTACTTCGCGCCGTTGCTCTCAGGTTTTGCCTTTGGCTGGCGACGTTTGCCCACGTTTTTCGCATCGCGATGACGTACTTTCACCTTGGCTTTTTCTTTGTTCTTTTCTTTGTCGGCGGCGCGTTTGGCTATCACCTTCTTGGAAGGTTTGCCGTTGCTTTTCTCGCTCGGTACTTTGGTTGAAGGACGTAACTCTTCAATTACCCGCGCTTTCAACGGCTCGTTCAGGTAACGGCCCACTTTGCCCAACAGCAGGTGGTCGTGTGCCTCAACCAGCGAGATCGCGGTACCTTTACGCCCGGCACGACCGGTACGGCCGATGCGGTGCAGGTAGGTATCCGCGGTACGCGGCATGTCGAAGTTGAATACGTGGGTGATATCCAGGATATCCAGACCACGGGCAGCAACGTCGGTGGCGACCAGCACGTTGACACGGCCGTCCATCATGCGTTTTACCGCTTCGTTACGCTTGGCCTGCACCATTTCGCCTTCGAGGTAACAGGTATTGATGCCTGCTTCGCGCAGCCAGGCCGCCAGCTCATGCACGCGCTCACGCTTACGCACGAAGATCACGGATTTCTGCACATCCGGTTGTTGCAACAAATGCACCAGCAGGGCGGTTTTATGCTGAACGTCGTCGGCACGGTAGTACCACTGCAGGATCTTTTTGCGCTCACGGCGTGACGGGTCAGCCTCGACTTCTACCGGCTCTTTCAGAATGCGTTCGGCGAATTCGCGGATGGCGTCGCCTTCCAGCGTTGCGGAGAACAGCAGGGTCTGGTTACGCCAGCGGGTTTCGGCGGAAATGGTTTCGATGTCCTGCGCGAAGCCCATGTCGAGCATGCGGTCGGCTTCATCGAGGATCAGCGTTTCTACCGCGCGGCAGTCGAAGTTTTCTTCTTTAATGTATTGCAGCAGACGACCGGTGGTGGCAACGACCACGTCCTGGTTTTCGCTGAAGACTTCCGCGTGGTTCATATAGGCGACGCCACCGGTGATGGTAGCGATATCCAGCGAAGTATGAGCAGCCAGTTCACGTGCCTGATCGGCTACCTGCATCGCCAGCTCGCGTGTCGGGGTCAGGATCAGTACGCGCGGTGGGCCGGACTTCTTGCGTGGGAAGTCGAGCAGATGTTGCAATACCGGCAGCAAAAATGCAGCGGTCTTGCCGGTGCCGGTCGGCGCCGAACCCAATACGTCGCGCCCATCCATCGCAGGCGGGATCGCCTCGGCTTGAATGGCGGTTGGGCGTTCGTAGCCTTTATCACGCAGGGCGTTTATCAGGCGTTCATCGAGTTCGAGCTCGGAAAAATTGGTTACTGTCATGGTCTACCTCTACTTGGGGCGCCGATTATAGACGGGTTGGCCGCGTTCTTCACCTATTTAAGCGGAAAGCATGTCTTTTCCCAAAAATCAGATTGCCTTATGCTACGCCAGTTTTGTATTCAGGTGGTTATTGTGAGCACTCAATCGAAAGCGAATTTTACTCCGCGTCGCGGCGGTTTTACCTTCAAACAATTTTTTGTTGCTCACGATCGCTGTGCAATGAAAGTGGGTACCGATGGCGTGTTGCTCGGTGCATGGGCTCCCCTGGCGCAGGCGCAACGGGTGCTGGATATTGGCAGCGGTAGCGGATTGATCGCGCTGATGCTGGCGCAGCGTACCGCCGAGAACGTGCAGATTGACGCTGTAGAGCTGGATGAAGCCGCTGCCGCCCAGGCGCGTGACAATGTGCTGGAATCCCCTTGGTCGCCGCGCATTCAGGTACATGCGCAGGATATTCACCATTTTGCCCAGCATCATGCCGGTGAATATGACCTGATCGTCAGCAACCCGCCGTATTTCGAACCTGCTGTCGCCTGTCGCGACCAGGCGCGTCACAACGCACGTTATACCGAAACCCTGACCCACGATGTCCTGCTGGCCAGTGCGGAACAGTTAATCGCGCCGCAGGGGACCTTTTGCGTGGTGCTGCCGCATGACATTGGTGAAGCTTTCGAAAGCAATGCGCAGCTACGCGGCTGGCATACTGCGCAGCGGCTGAATGTCAGCGATCGCGCCGATACGCCGATGCACCGGGTATTGTTAGCCCTGACGCGTCAGCCCGCGGAAGATGCAACCGAGCAGAGGCTGGCGATTAAGTTGGCCGATGGCAGCTATACCGATGATTTTCGCCGTCTGATTACCGATTTCTATTTGTTCTACTGAGATGAAAAGGGCACCGCTATGGGTGCCCTGGCGATGCGATTAAGGCTGCAGGATGGTCGGCAACGCTTCCGGCAACAGATCCGGATAGTCCAGCGTATAGTGCAACCCACGGCTTTCCTTGCGCTCCATGGCGCTGCGGACGATAAGCTCCGCTACCTGCACCAAATTACGCAGTTCCAGCAGATTGTTGGAGATGCGGAAGTTGGCATAATACTCGTCAATTTCTGCCTGAAGCGTATTAATGCGGCGCAGCGCGCGTTCTAGCCGTTTGGTGGTGCGCACGATCCCCACGTAGTCCCACATAAACAATCGCAATTCATGCCAGTTATGTTGAATCACCACTTGTTCGTCGGCGTCGTCCACCCGGCTTTCATCCCACTGCGGCAGCTGTTTCGCCAGCTTGATAGACGGCAGGCGCATCATGATGTCTTCCGCCGCCGACCAACCATAGACCAGGCATTCCAGCAATGAGTTGGACGCCATGCGGTTAGCGCCGTGCAGGCCGGTATAGCTGACCTCGCCAATGGCATACAACCCATCGAGGTCGGTACGCCCGTGCTGATCGACCATCACGCCGCCACAGGTATAGTGTGCTGCGGGGACGATAGGGATCGGCTGGCGGGTCAGATCAAAGCCCAGCGTCAGCAGTTTTTCATGGATCATCGGGAAATGCTGGGTAATGAATTCAGCCGGTTTATGGCTGATATCCAGATACATGCAATCCGCACCCAGGCGTTTCATTTCGTGGTCGATGGCGCGCGCGACTACGTCACGTGGTGCCAGCTCGCCGCGTGGGTCAAAATCGGGCATAAAGCGGCTGCCGTCCGGGCGCTTCAGATAAGCCCCTTCACCGCGCAAGGCTTCGGTCAGCAGGAAGTTACGCGCCTGTGGGTGGAACAGGCAGGTCGGGTGGAACTGGTTGAACTCCAGATTGGCGACGCGGCAACCTGCGCGCCAGGCCATGGCGATACCGTCGCCGGAGGAGATATCCGGGTTGGTGGTGTATTGGTACACCTTGGCTGCACCGCCGGTAGCCAGCACCACGGTTTTGGCGCGGTAGGTTTCTACCTGCTCCAGCTCGCGGTTCCACACGTAAGCACCGACTACCCGGCGAGTGCCCGGTAAGCCGACTTTGTTCGAGGTGATCAGATCGACCGCATTACGGCGTTCCATCACGCAAATATTGGGGTGGTTGCTTGCTTTCCCCACCAGGGTGGTCTCTACTTCTTTACCTGTAGCATCAGCGGCATGCAGGATACGGCGGTGGCTGTGCCCCCCTTCCCGCGTCAGGTGGTAATGTGCTTCGCCCTGAGCGTTGACCTCAGTGTCGAACAGTACCCCCTGATCGATCAGCCACTGAACGCAGTGGCGCGCATTGCCGGCGATAAACTCAACGGCGTCTTTGTCACACAGGCCGGCTCCGGCAATCAAAGTGTCATCTACGTGTGAGGCAATGCTGTCCGTTTCATCGAAAACCGCGGCGATCCCGCCTTGGGCATAAAATGTGGCGCCTTCGTTGAGCGGCCCCTTGCTGAGTACGGTAACCTTGCAATGCTGCGCCAGACGCAGCGCCAGTGACAGGCCGGCAGCACCGCTGCCGACGATCAGTACATCGCTAACATGTTCAGATGATGGTTGCATAGCGTATGATGTGTGCAGAAGAAGAGTGAAATTCATGTTAGCCTAATTGTCCGGGCAAAAGCCACGGATGGGTGACATCAACATAAAAAACAATGGCAATACGGAACTTCGTGTTCTGTATGAACTCCAAGCGAGTGCTTGCTCAGGAAAATAATGTATGGCTGGCAGTACAATTTTACGCGTGGAGACGGATTTGGGGAGAGTTTACCTCGGATGAGCGAGCAGTTAACGGATCAAGTTCTGGTTGAGCGGGTCCAAAAGGGCGATCAGAAATCGTTTAACTTACTGGTAATTCGTTACCAGCATAAAGTGGCGAGTCTCGTTTCCCGATATGTACCGCAGGGCGATGTGCCGGATGTGGTACAGGAGTCGTTTATTAAAGCCTATCGCGCACTGGAATCATTCCGTGGGGATAGCGCTTTCTATACCTGGTTGTATCGAATTGCTGTGAATACGGCAAAAAATTATTTAGTGGCTCAGGGCCGTCGTCCGCCATCCAGCGATGTGGATGCCAACGATGCCGAAAATTACGAAAGTGCGGGTGCACTGAAAGAAATTTCGAACCCTGAGAACTTAATGTTGTCAGAAGAGCTGAGACAGATAGTTTTCCGTACCATTGAGTCTCTCCCTGAGGATCTTCGCATGGCGATTACCCTGCGGGAGTTGGATGGTCTAAGCTACGAAGAGATAGCTGCCATCATGGATTGCCCGGTCGGAACCGTACGTTCGCGTATTTTCCGCGCCAGGGAGGCTATCGATAATAAAGTTCAACCGCTGATTCAACGTTAGCAATGGCGAACACAGGAAGGGTACTTAGGCATGCAGAAAGAAAAGCTTTCCGCTCTGATGGATGGAGAATCGCTCGACAGCGAGCTGCTGAGTTCGTTGTCTAAAGACAGGGCGCTTCAACAAAGCTGGCAGAGCTATCACCTGATACGTGACACACTACGGGGTGATATCGGACAAGTCATGCATCTCGATATCGCAGATCGTGTTGCTGCTGCACTTGAGAAAGAACCTGCACGTCTGGTTCCTTCTGCAGTTCCGGAATCTCAGCCGCAACCTCACACCTGGCAGAAAATGCCGTTCTGGCACAAAGTCCGCCCTTGGGCCAGCCAGATCACTCAGATTGGTATGGCGGCCTGCGTGTCGCTGGCGGTGATTGTAGGCGTACAGCAATACAATCAACCGGCTGCACAATCTGGCGCTGCTGAATCACCGGCGTTTAATACCCTGCCAATCATGGGGCAGGCGTCACCGGTCAGCCTCGGCGTGCCGGCAGACAGTTTCTCCACCGGCAGCGGTCAACAGCAGCAGGTGCAGGAACAGCGCAAACGCATTAACGCTATGCTGCAGGATTATGAGTTGCAACGTCGTTTGCATTCTGATCAGCTGCAGCTTGAGCAAAGCACCCCACAACAGGCTGCCGTTCAGGTACCCGGAACTCAGTCTTTAGGAATGCAACAGCAGTAATGAAGCAAATTTGGTTCTCCGTCTGTCTATTGACGGGCAGCCTGCTCTACTCAAACATCGCCCCGGCGCAGCCCTCTGCGTCCGGGGCGTTGTTACAACAGATGAGCAGTGCCAGCCGTTCGCTCAATTATGAACTCGCCTATATCAGCATCAGCAAGCAGGGGATCGAATCGCTGCGCTATCGCCATGCGGTGATTGACCAGCAGCCCCTCGGCCAATTACTGCATATGGATGGCCCACGCCGTGAAGTGCTGCAGCGTGGCGAGGGGATTAGCTACTTCGAACCCGGCCTGGAGCCTTTCACGCTGTCCGGCGATCACATCGTCGATGCGTTGCCTTCCATTGTTTATGCTGATTTTGACCGCCTGGCGAAATATTACGATTTCATCTCCGTCGGTAGCACCCGCATTTCCGATCGTCCCTGCGAAGTGATCCGCGTGGTTGCCCGCGATGGTTCACGCTATAGCTATATTGTCTGGATGGATGAAGCCACCAAGCTGCCGTTGCGGGTGGATTTGATCGACCGTGATGGCGAAACGCTTGAGCAATACCGGGTGATTTCGTTTGTCGTCGGGTCGCAGGTACAAGGCGTAATGCAGGGGCTGATCAAGGCTAATCTGCCACCGTTACTGTCGCTTCCGGCGGTAGATAAAATCAAGTTGAGCTGGAGCACGGGCTGGTTACCGGCAGGGGTCGATGAAGTCGCACGTAACCGCCGCAAGTTGCCGAATGTGACCGAACCTGTTGAATCGCGGCTCTACAGCGACGGCTTGTTCAGTTTCTCGGTCAACGTCAGTCCAGCGGGCAGCGGTGCCGGCCAGCAGTATTATCGCCAGGGGCGTCGCACTATCCAGACCGAAGTCCGTAACGGCAATGAGATCACTATCGTGGGCGAACTGCCGCCGGCGACGGCCAAGCGCATTGCTGACAGCATTTCCTTCAAGGTGTCACCACAATGATGAAAGAGTGGGCCACGGTCGTTTCGTGGCAACAGGGCGTGGCGCTGCTGCGCTGTGAACCGAAAGCCGGATGTGGCAGTTGTACTGCCCGTTCTGGCTGTGGCGCGCGGGCATTGAATGAGCTGGTACCGGAAACCGAGCACCAGTTGCAGGTGCATATCGCGCAGCCGCTTGAACCGGGTCAGCGGGTTGAGGTGGGTATTGCGGAAGGCAGCCTGCTGCGTTCGGCAATGCTGGTTTATCTGACGCCGCTACTGGGCATGATGCTGGGGGGCAGCCTGTTGCAATACTGGCTGGGTACCGATGCCTCTGCCGCGCTTGGCGCACTGCTGGGCGGTGGCGCGGCCTTTATCCTGGCGCGCAGTCTGGCACGCCGCCTCGGTGAACAGTCAAATTACCAACCCATCGTTCTGCAAATTGGTTTACCGCCTGGCGCCCTGCGTCTGCAAACGGAAAACCAGCCTCTGCATTAAAACTGCTGCCGCGTCATCGCCGGGTTATGGTAGGCGGTGATGCGGGTGTAAATCATATGCTCCAGCAGCGCGATAAACAGATCGGCGCTGAGCAGCGAAAAATATCCGATAGTAAATAACGCGTTGCCCTGATTATCCAACAGGCGAATGGTGCCGCGCTGCGGATTATTTTCCAGCTCGCGGATCTGCTCAATCGGGATAGATCCTTTAGCTGTGATCAGTGCCGTCGAGCTCAGGCTCAACGTTTGGGCTGATTGTCCTTTCCGATGGCCAGGCAGCAATTGAGTCAGCCAGCGAGCGCCGCAACTGAGATAGTGAAACGACAACACTTCCCCCTGGTACAGTGCATTCAACGCCAGCGGGCCACGCTGTTGGATCTGCTGAGCGATAATGGTATCTGCCAGCCGCAAGGAATGGGAAACATTGCTGAACACCGGACACCAGGGTTGATCTGCTGACGCGCGAAACGCCATTACATCCAATACCCCCCCAAACAGACGACCGCCGCGAAAACGATAAATATCACCAATTTTTTCAAAGGGGATAAACCGTTCTTTATGACTGTGTGGGTTAATCACCCGAACACCGTGTTCGTACAGGCGATAGGTCAAGGTTGGCCGCAGGTAATGGCGCAGTGCCAGCAGGATACAGCCGAGTAAAATAGTCGCTGCGCCGGTTTTCAGTAAGGTCAGTACCTCATTTTCATCCATGTTGCTCAGCAGCGGCAGCAACAGCAGTGCCGCACCGAGAGTTAACAGCAGCGCTGCCGCTGCCAGAATGCCCCAATTGACCTTTGAAAAATCGTGCCGGCTCAGCATTTGCCCTTTATCGATCATTATGCACCTTCCAATCAACACGCAGAGATATGCTGGTGAACCCCGGTGGGCATGCCGATGTAGTGCCCTGAGTTTTGTTTTATCGCGGTGTTCCCCTCCATTTCTATAGAAGCTGCCGGGAGGCGTATATCGGGTTTTTCCTAAAGCCGGAGGGGCAAAATGCAATTCTAAGATGTTGATCCAAATATTATTTTATTAGTAATTAGGAGAGGGTTTATTGCGTTATTGGCGGTTATGTATTAATGCGGGAGCCTGCCGGTGATGGGTAAGGAAATGCGGGCGGGATTGATAGCCATAACTTCCCCTTTTGGCTGCATTGGGCTTTGTTAACATCCGCTTTCATAACCCGGGGCGCTCTGTAACATTAAAGTGTACATAATAGAATGCCTTCACTGCACCGATCGCTAGGTTTTCAGTGTTGTGGCATGTAGAATGCTGCGATTCAGGCGCAAGACGGCCGAACCCATTCACTGTCGCTTTAGGTCCATGCGGGTTTCTATAGGCGAGTAATTCAGAAATACCAAGGCAGAAAAACTTTTATAATGAAGCATATACGAAATTTCTCCATTATTGCCCACATTGACCACGGTAAGTCGACGCTGTCCGACCGTATTATCCAAATCTGCGGTGGCTTGACCGAACGTGAAATGGCCGCACAGGTGCTCGATTCTATGGATCTTGAGCGCGAGCGTGGCATCACCATCAAAGCGCAGAGCGTGACGCTGGATTATAAGGCGCAGGACGGCCAAACCTACCAGCTCAACTTTATCGACACGCCTGGGCACGTTGACTTCTCCTACGAGGTTTCCCGTTCACTGGCCGCCTGTGAAGGCGCACTGCTGGTGGTCGATGCCGGGCAGGGCGTAGAAGCCCAGACGCTGGCCAACTGCTACACCGCGCTGGATATGGATCTGGAAGTGGTGCCGGTACTGAACAAAATTGACTTGCCGGCTGCCGATCCCGATCGCGCCGCGCAGGAAATTGAAGACATCGTTGGCATCGACGCTACCGATGCGGTGCGTTGCTCGGCCAAAACCGGCGTCGGCGTACCAGAGGTGCTCGAACGCCTGGTGCGTGATATTCCGGGGCCGCAAGGCGATCCGGAAGCGCCACTGCAGGCACTGATCATCGACTCCTGGTTCGATAACTATCTGGGCGTAGTTTCCCTGGTGCGCGTCAAGAACGGCACCATGCGCAAGGGCGACAAGATCAAGGTCATGAGCACCGGCCAGACCTATAATGCCGATCGTCTGGGCATCTTCACTCCGAAACGTGTCGATCGCGACGTGTTGAACTGTGGTGAAGTGGGCTGGTTGGTCTGTGCAATTAAAGACATCCTTGGCGCACCGGTGGGCGATACCCTGACACTGGCTCGTCAACCGGCGGACAAAGCCTTGCCGGGCTTCAAAAAAGTGAAGCCACAGGTTTACGCGGGCCTGTTCCCGATCAGCTCCGACGACTATGAATCCTTCCGCGATGCGCTGGGCAAGCTTAGCCTGAACGACGCCTCGCTGTTCTACGAGCCAGAGAGCTCCACTGCGCTGGGCTTCGGCTTCCGCTGTGGCTTCCTCGGCCTGTTGCACATGGAGATCATTCAGGAACGTCTGGAGCGTGAATACGATCTGGAGCTGATTACCACCGCGCCAACGGTAGTGTATGAAGTGGAAACCACCAGCAAAGAGACTATCTACGTGGATAGCCCATCCAAGCTGCCGCCACTCAATAACATCGAAGAGCTGCGTGAACCGATCGCTGAGTGTCACATGCTGATGCCGCAGGAGTTTCTGGGTAACGTGATCACTCTGTGTATCGAGAAACGCGGTGTGCAGACCAACATGGTTTACCACGGTAACCAGGTTGCACTGACTTACGAAATTCCGATGGCGGAAGTGGTACTCGACTTCTTCGACCGTCTGAAATCCACCTCGCGCGGTTATGCGTCGCTGGATTACAACTTCAAACGCTTCCAGACCTCTGACATGGTGCGCGTCGACGTGTTGATCAACAACGAGCGCGTGGATGCGCTGGCGCTGATTACTCACCGCGACAATTCGCAGTACCGTGGCCGTGAGCTGGTAGAGAAGATGAAAGAGCTGATCCCACGCCAGCAGTTCGATATTGCCATCCAGGCCGCTATCGGGACTCATATCATCGCGCGTGCGACGGTGAAACAGTTGCGTAAAAACGTTTTGGCGAAATGCTACGGCGGTGACGTCAGCCGTAAGAAGAAGCTGCTGCAGAAACAGAAAGACGGTAAGAAACGCATGAAGCAGGTGGGTAACGTCGAGTTGCCGCAAGAAGCGTTCCTGGCCATTCTGCACGTTGGCAAGGACAAGTAAGTAACAGCGATAAAGTCGCGAAACTAGGGAGTTTGCATGGCGAATATGTTTGCCCTGATCCTGGCACTGGCCACATTGGTTACCGGGATCATCTGGGCCTTTGAGCGCTTCAGATGGGCGCCGGCCCGCCGAGCGAAAATTGCGGCGGTGAATGCACAGACTGCGGGCGCCGTAGACGATAAAACGCTGGCAAAAGTGGCGAAACAACCGGGTTGGATTGAAACCGGTGCGTCGGTTTTCCCGGTATTGCTGCTGGTCTTTGTGGTGCGTTCGTTTATTTACGAACCTTTCCAGATCCCATCTGGTTCCATGATGCCGACGTTGTTGATTGGCGATTTTATTCTGGTGGAGAAATATGCCTACGGCATTAAAGATCCTATTACCCAGACCACGCTAATTGAAACCGGTCATCCGAAACGCGGTGATATTGCGGTATTTAAATATCCGCTGGATCCAAAACTTGATTATATCAAGCGCGTGGTTGGCCTGCCGGGCGACCGTGTGAGTTACGATCCGATCAATAAGCGTGTGACCGTTCAGCCTTCGTGTAATAGCGGTCAGCCATGCAATACCGCATTGGCAGTGACTTATAACGACGCGCAGCCAAGTGACTTTGTGCAGCTGTTCAGCCGCAGCGGCATGGGGGAGGCCAGCAATGGTTTCTACCAGATCCCGCTGAGTGAAAACGTGCCGCAGGGCGGCATCCGCCTGCGTGAACGCCAGGAAACGCTGGGTAATGTTTCTCACCATATTCTGACCGTGCCGGGCACGCAGGATCAGGTGGGCGCTTACTATCAGCAGCCGGGTAAACAGCTGGCGGAGTGGGTTGTGCCGGCGGGTCATTACTTCATGATGGGTGATAACCGCGACAACAGCGCCGACAGCCGTTATTGGGGCTTCGTACCGGAGAAAAACCTGGTAGGTAAGGCCACGGCGATCTGGATGAGTTTTGAAAAGCAGGAAGGCGAATGGCCTACCGGCGTAAGATTTAGCCGCATCGGTGGAATTCATTAATCCAGTGTTTCTACCCTATGAATTTCAAGCTGTAGCTAGGCGACCAGCTCGCTCATCCCCAGGCGCTTACTCAAGTAAGTCACTGGGGGGAGCGCGTGCAGGTAACAACGCTATAGTTTGAAAGGCGACGGGTATATTAACGCAGCATTATATTTCCACTCGTTGTAGAATACCGGCTCGAGCGATAAAAAGTTGGCTCCCTGTTGGGAGCCACTGCAAACGAAACAGCTTTGGATTGGCTTTCGGCAAAGCAGGCCTGTTCCGTATGCTGCAAGTTTTTGACGCATTCTTGATCTATTGGTAACTCATGAACCCCATCGTAATAAATAGGCTACAGCGGAAGCTGGGCTACACTTTTCAACAGCAGGAGCTCTTACTGCAAGCGTTAACTCACCGTAGCGCCAGCAGTAAACACAATGAACGTCTTGAGTTTCTGGGTGACTCCATTCTCAGTTTTGTCATCGCCAATGCGCTGTTCCAGCGTTTTCCTCGCGTAGACGAGGGCGATATGAGCCGTATGCGCGCCACGCTGGTGCGCGGTAATACGCTGGCAGAGATGGGGCGTGAGTTTGATCTGGGCGAATGTCTGCGTCTAGGCCCGGGTGAGTTGAAAAGTGGTGGATTCCGCCGCGAATCAATCCTGGCGGATACGGTGGAAGCCTTGATTGGTGGCGTGTTCCTGGATAGCGACATCCAAACTGTTGAACGACTGATTTTGGACTGGTATCGCAGCCGGTTGGACGAAATCAGCCCCGGTGATAAGCAGAAAGACCCAAAAACCCGTTTGCAGGAGTTTTTGCAGGGGCGTCATCTGCCGTTACCTTCTTATCTGGTGGTGCAGGTTCGCGGTGAGGCGCACGATCAGGAATTTACTATCCACTGTCAGGTGAGTGGTTTGAGCGAGCCCGTAGTGGGAACCGGCTCAAGCCGCCGTAAAGCCGAACAAGCGGCAGCGGAACAAGCGTTAATTAAGCTGGAGCTTGAATGAGCGAAGAGAAACAATACTGTGGTTTTATTGCGATAGTCGGTCGTCCCAACGTGGGCAAGTCCACGTTGCTGAACCAACTGCTGGGGCAAAAAGTCTCCATCACCTCGCGTAAACCACAGACGACCCGTCACCGCATTATGGGTATCGATACCGATGGCGCCTATCAGGCCATCTACGTCGACACCCCGGGTCTGCACATCGAAGAAAAACGCGCCATCAACCGTTTGATGAACCGCGCGGCCAGCAGCTCAATCGGCGACGTCGAGCTGGTGATCTTCGTTGTGGAAGGGACTAACTGGACCGCCGACGATGAAATGGTGGTCAACAAGCTGCGCAGCCTGAAATGTCCGGTGCTGCTGGCGATCAACAAGGTCGACAACGTTACCGACAAATCCAAGCTGTTGCCGCATATTGCGTTCCTCAGCCAGCAGATGAACTTCCTCGATGTGGTGCCGATTTCTGCCGAAAAAGGCATGAACGTGGATACCATCGCGGCTATCGCGCGCAAGGTACTGCCGGAAGCGGAACACCACTTCCCGGACGATTACATCACCGACCGTTCCCAGCGCTTTATGGCGTCGGAAATTATCCGTGAAAAGCTGATGCGTTTCCTGGGTGAAGAACTGCCTTATTCGGTGACGGTTGAGATCGAACAATTTGTGCCGAACGAGCGCGGTGGTTACAACGTGCACGGGCTGATCCTGGTTGAGCGCGAAGGCCAGAAGAAAATGGTCATCGGCAACAAAGGCGCGAAGATCAAAACTATCGGTATCGAAGCCCGTCAGGATATGGAACAGATGTTCGAAACCAAAGTGCATCTGGAGCTGTGGGTAAAAGTGAAATCGGGCTGGGCGGACGACGAACGTGCGTTGCGTAGCCTGGGCTATACCGACGACCTGAAATAAACTATCCAATGGACGGCTGGGAGCGCGCTTTCGTCCTGCATGGACGACCGTACAGTGAAACCAGCCTGATGCTGGATATGTTTACCGAAGGTCATGGGCGGGTGCGTTTGCTGGCAAAAGGCGCGCGCAGCCGCCGTTCCAACTTAAAGGGTTGCCTGCAACCCTTTACTCCTCTGCTGGTACGCTGGGGCGGTCGTGGCGAAGTCAAAACGCTGCGTAGCGCTGAAGCGGTCTCTCTCGGTTTACCTCTTAGCGGCATGATGCTCTACAGCGGCCTGTACGTGAATGAACTGCTGTCACGGGTGCTGGAGCAGGAAGCCAACTACTCGGTATTATTCTTCGATTATCTACAATGTTTGCAGGCGCTGGCGGCAGAAGACGTTTCGCCAGAGCAAGCGTTGCGCCAGTTCGAATTGGCCTTGCTCAATCACCTGGGCTACGGTCTGGACTTCCTGCACTGCGCCGGTAGCGGCCAGGCGGTGGACGACGGCATGACCTATCGCTACCGCGAGGAAAAAGGTTTTATCGCCAGCCTGGTGGTGGACCATTACAGCTTTACTGGCCGCGAACTGCGCGCGCTGGCAGAGCGCCAGTTCCCGGATGTACAAACCTTGCGTGCCGCCAAACGTTTCACCCGCATGGCGCTCAAACCCTATCTGGGGGGCAAACCACTGAAGAGCCGCGAGCTGTTTCGTCAGTTTGTTCGTAAACAACCGGACACGCCGGTCGACGACGCCTGACCTTTTCCCCTTTTGCAGCACTGTTCCCGCGTGTAAACTACGGCCACTGAAAATCGTTTTTTAGAGGGTTGTCATGGCTGATTTGCTGCTGGGCGTCAATATCGATCACATCGCCACGTTACGTAACGCGCGCGGAACCCAATACCCGGATCCGGTTCAGGCGGCATTTATTGCCGAGCAGGCAGGGGCCGACGGGATCACCGTACACCTGCGTGAAGACCGCCGTCATATCACCGATCGCGACGTTCGCATTTTGCGCCAGACCATCCAGACACGCATGAATCTGGAAATGGCCGTGACCGATGAAATGCTGGATATCGCCATTGAGCTGAAGCCGCACTTTTGTTGTCTGGTACCGGAAAAGCGTGAAGAAGTAACCACCGAAGGCGGACTGGACGTCGCCGGGCAGCAAGACAAGATGGCGGTCGCTGTTGAGAGCCTGACGAAGGCCGGCATTCTGGTTTCGCTGTTTATCGATCCGGATCATCGACAGATCGATGCGGCGGTCGCGGTGGGCGCGCCCTACATTGAAATTCATACCGGTGCTTACGCGGAAGCCGAGGGCGAACTGGCAGTGAAAGCCGAGCTGCACCGCATTGCCGTTGCAGCGACCTACGCCGCGGAGAAAGGCCTGAAGGTCAACGCCGGCCACGGCCTGACTTACCATAACGTTCAGCCGATCGCGGCCCTGCCGGAAATGCATGAGCTGAATATCGGTCATGCAATTATCGGTCAGGCGGTGATGTGTGGGTTGCCGGCAGCGGTGACTGACATGAAGTTGCTGATGCGCGAAGCGCGTCGCTAATGGCGGTGCTGGGGCTGGGTACCGACATTGTCGAAATGGCGCGCATCGAAGCGGTCGTGGAGCGTAGTGGCGATCGTCTGGCGCGTCGCGTACTGAGCGAAGCTGAATGGCAACTGTACCAGCAGCATCAACAGCCGGTACGCTTTCTGGCCAAGCGGTTTGCGGTGAAAGAAGCGGTTGCCAAGGCGTTTGGCACCGGGATCCGCAATGGGCTGGCGTTTAATCAGTTTGAAGTGTTCAACGACGGTCTCGGTAAACCGAATATCCGCCTGCATGCTCGCGCCGCCGAACTGGCGCAGGATATGGGGGTGACCTCGATTCATGTTTCGCTGGCGGATGAACGCCGCTATGCCTGTGCCACGGTGATTATCGAAGGGTAATGGTTTTATCCGGCTACAAAACTAAAGGGCGCCTGTTGGCGCCCTTGTTGATCTTCAGAGTCGGTCGGCGTGGTGCAGCACCACAAACTTGTCCCATAGCTGTTCGTTGGTTTCGTTGTGCTGCGGATCAACCACAATGGTGTTGTCGATAGGGCACACCTGCTGGCAGGTGGGAACATCGTAATGGCCGACGCATTCGGTGCAGCGATCGGTATCAATTTGGTAGATATCATCGCCCATCGAAATGGCCTGATTAGGGCATTCGGGTTCGCACATATCGCAGTTGATGCATTTCTTGGTAATCAGCAGTGCCATGTCAGTTATCTTTTAATCGGTGCACACGAACAGGCGCGCAATCTATCATAAAACCCATTTTTCTGGGCGTTTTTTCACCTGTAGCAGCAGATGCGCTTAACCGGGCCGTCATAGTAACTCCGGCGGGTCGTTGGCCAACTGATCAAAATCAACCATTTCCTGACCATTGAAGACGTGCCTCTTGCCTTGTGCCGTTACCGCTGCAGACAATTGTGGCTTGATGATGGTAATCCCCGCCTGTTGGGCAAACAGACTGAGGAAGTCAAAGGCACTGTGCGGACCCTCAATAAGGATCCGTTGTCGGTCCGAATCCGACAGCACCAGCAGAGGGACTTCATAATTCTGCCGGATATCACCGCCATGGCGCAGGTAAAGTTTGCCATCGATCTCACGATGGGAAAGACCGTGGTCAGAGAAATAGAATAATTTAAATGGTGAGTGAGTCGCTTGCAGCATCCGATAAGCATGCTCGATGAAGCGGTCTGTCTTGCGGTAGGTGGAAAGATAACAAGCGAGCTCAGCGTTATCGCTGGTGAAAACCGGCAGTTCGTCACCGAGGCGTTCGCAAAAATCCGAGTGAGAACCCATGATATGAAGAACATACAGATTTCCCAGGGCATTATTAGCCAATGCGTCTTGCAGCAGGGGTAACAGCTCATCATCATCGGTATTACGTGACTGATAGTCCCCTTTTTTCAGGAATTGGTGCTCATCACTGAACATGGCTATTTTGGAGATAGGCGTATCAAATTCGCCAAGCAACCCTTGGTTGGAAAACCAATGGGTGTGTAATCCTGCAGCTTTCGCCAGCGTAATAATATTATCTGCAATATGACTTTTTTTCCCTTCGCTCAATGCCAACGTTCTCGGCAAAGATTCGAAGGTGTTCGGTGCAGTGGAAATATAATTACTGTAAAAGGTCCCGTTGACGTGATCCAGGAAAGGGGTCGTCGGCGTCGGATAACCGAATAATGACATATAGTCCCTGCGCATGCTTTCACCCACCACAATGACATAATTAGCCTTGTTGTTATTAGCATAATTAAGGATCCAACTGGGTTGGGAATGCGTGCTGGCATCAATTTCTGTCATTTGTTGGTTGTAGCTCTGGTACGAAGAAATTAGTGAGGAAAAGAAATCTACCAAATGAAGATTTCCAACTCCCCCACTGAGTATTCTGGCGAACAGCAAAACGATAAAAATCACCAAAAATGGCAATGTTTTTTTAGTCGGGAGTGGTCGCTGCCAGCTATAGCGAGCAAGAATAAACAATGTGAGCAGTGTGGCGCAGGGTAACAGATAGCAGCCGGCAGGTATGGCGTGCAGAAACTCGATGGCTTCCGCCTTGTTGGTTTGAAACAGGGCCGACACCACGGAGACTGAAGGCGGGCCGTAGATCACGCCGACGGGGGCATAAAGGGCACAAAATATAATGTAGGGTATAACCAGAAAATATCGAGTGAGGGGGATGACAGATAATAATAACAGGCTAAGGGAAATAAACAGGATATCAACCCCCTTGGTGCCGCCATACCCCATCGCTTTTATTAATATCAACGAAGCGACAACGAAGAGCAAAAAATTGCGGATCATTGGGGATGTTGCGAGTATGTGGGTTCTATTTAAAATTACTGTATGTGTTTTCATTAAACTCATTATCAATATATTGCTGTCCATGCCTGTTTAAATTCCGGACGGAATTTAAACAATAAACGCCACACACTCTATTTTTAGATGTGTTTTTTATATTCTGGTGTTTGTGGCATGGGCATTATACGACTCAGACGAGTTTTTTCACTAATTGTTCGCTGTGTTTTATTCTATCGCGCGCATGATCAAGATCGTGCTGAATTAAGGCCATAAACAGCAGATCGGTGAGGGCATATTGAGCGGTGCTGGAAGAAATAGCCGCGCTACGGGTATTGGGCTCTTCGGCAATGGTATATAAGCAGTGGTCGGCGCGTTGCTGCAGGCCGTTCGGCGAGAAGCTGGTCAGCGCCAGCACTTTAGCGCCGGCCAGGCGGGCTTCTTCCGCCGCCAGGTTGATTTCCCGTCGTTCGCCGCTAAATGAAATGGCCAACAGCAAATCCCGCTTGTCCAGCGCCTGAACCGTTGCCAACTGGACGTGCATATCCTGCTCGGCCACTGCCATCACGCCAATTTTAAGTAACTTATAGGAGAAGTCTTTGGCAACCAGGCCGGAAGCCCCAATCCCCAGCAAAATAACCCTTCGTGCCTGACGTAACATTTCCAGTGCCCGATGCAGGCGTTCCTCACTATTGATGTCCAGCGTGGCGCGCAGCGCTGCCTGCTTTTCTACCAACAGTTTTTCACCGACGGTTTTCAAGGCATCACTGCTGAGGATCTGGTTATGTACTGTAACTACGGGGGCAGTCTGCGGTTGGGCCAGGGTCTCGCTCAGTGCCAGTTTTAGTGCCGGGAAACCTTTGTAACCCATCTTCTGCGCAAACTTCACCACGCTCGACTGACTGATGCCCGCCAGTTGGGCCAGCTTTTGCGAGCTGAGATGGCGCGCCTGCTCGGCGTTATGCAGCAGAAAGTCCGCCAGCTTGCGGTCATTTTGAGCCAGCGTTGGATACATCTGGCGAATACGAAGAAGGGTACTCATTGATAATTCCCTGGAAACCAGACGTCATTCTGCCACGCCGAGGGCGAAAACGCGCAGTGAAAATTTTTTGTGAGCCAGTCTCTAAAATAGCAAAAAGCGCTCGCTTTGTTGAATAAAATATTCAAATAATGATTTTAGTTTGTGAATTAAAAATTCAAAGGTGAAAAAATGAACTTGGGCGCATTAGTATCAGAAACCCGCAATCCGGCCACCATGGGGCTCGACGAAATGTCGACGCTGGAGATGGTGAGCTGCTTTAACCAGGAAGACCGCAAAGTACCGGAGGCGATTGAAAAAGTATTGCCGGCCATCGCACAAGCGGTGGATCTGGCGGCGGCGGCGTTGAAGGCGGGTGGGCGGTTGATTTATCTGGGGGCCGGCACCAGCGGCCGCCTTGGGGTGTTGGATGCCTCCGAATGTCCGCCGACCTTTGGCGTGCCACATGGCATGGTGATCGGGTTGATTGCCGGTGGCCCAGGCGCACTGCTCAAAGCGGTGGAAGGCGCGGAGGATGATGCGGCGCTGGGTGAGGCTGATCTCGTCGCGCTGGATTTGACCGCCACCGACATGGTGGTAGGGCTGGCAGCATCCGGGCGGACGCCTTATGTGATTGGCGCACTGCGCTATGCCCGCCAATTGGGTTGCCCGACGGCGGCGATTTCCTGCAACCCGGATTCGCCGATCGCCCATGAGGCGCAGGTGGCGATTTCTCCGGTGGTGGGGCCGGAAGCCCTGACCGGTTCGACGCGTTTGAAGTCCGGCACTGCGCAGAAACTGGTGCTGAACATGCTGTCGACCGGGGCGATGGTCAAACTGGGTAAAGTCTATGAAAACCTGATGGTGGACGTGAAGGCCACCAACGTAAAACTGGTGGATCGCGCCTGCCGCATCGTGGTGGAAGCCACCGGTGCCGGGCGCAGTCAGGCCGAGGCGGCGCTGACGCAGACCGGTTTTGAAGTCAAACCGGCAATTCTGATGATTCTGGCCGGTATCGACGCACAAGAGGCGCAGCAGCGCTTACAACAGCATGACGGCTATTTGCGCGCGGCATTGACGCGCTAAACCACACCTGGGGCGGGCGATGGACAAGACAACGGCACTGGCGACACAGATCCTGGCGGGCATTGGTGGCGAGGGGAATATCCTCCGGCTGGAGAACTGCATGACACGAGTCCGTGTCGAGGTTAACGATGAGCAACACCTTGATCTGGTGGCGCTCAAGCAGTTGCCGGGCATTAAGGGCTATATCAAACAGGGTGAACAACACCAGTTTATCGTCGGCCCTGGGGCTGCCGCCAAGGTGGTCGATGCCATGCGTTCACTGCTCACCGGCGCACCGGCTGTTGTGGCGAGCGGAGATCATGTCGCCCGTAATAAAGCACAAGCCAAACAAAAGTATGCTGCACCAATGAGTGGCGCGCTGAAAAAACTGGCCGATGTCTTTATTCCGTTGATACCGGCGTTCATCGCCTCCGGCCTGATTACCGGCATCATCAACCTACTGAAACGGCCGGATATTGCCGGCGAGCTGGCGTTAAATTACCCCAACGTGCTGGGGCTGCTGGCGATTTTTGGCAGCGCAGTGTTCGCCATCATGAATATTCTGGTCGGGGTTAACGCCGCCAGGGTGTTTGGTGGTTCTCAGGCGATGGGCGGCGTCATGGCCGGTATTCTCTCCAGCCCGGCGTTGGCGCAAATCACCCTGTTTGGTGAGGCATTGCAGCCTGGCCGTGGCGGGGTGATTGCGGTGCTGCTGGTGGTGGCGTTGATGTGCTGGGTTGAAAAGCGCCTGCGTAATTGGCTGCCGGAGTCGATCGAGCTGATCCTCAATCCGCTGATCACCACGCTGGTGACCGCATCGTTGGCGATTGTGATCCTGCAGCCGTTGGGCGGCTATATTTCTGATGCCATCGCCCACGGCGCTAACCTGGCGATAGATAAAGGCGGTTTGCTGGTGGGCGCCGTGCTGTCCGGGCTGTTCCTGCCGTTGGTGTTGTCCGGTTTACATCAGGGTCTGGTGCCGATCCACGTCGAACTGGTGCAGGCACACGGTTCCAACCCACTGTTGCCGATTTTGGCGATGGCGGGTGTCGGTCAGGTCGGGGCGGCGCTGGCCGTATTAATGAAAACCCGTAATGCACGGCTGAAAAAGGTGATCAAGGGGGCGTTGCCGGTCGGCATTCTCGGCATTGGCGAACCTTTGATTTTCGGGGTGACCTTACCGCTGGGCAGGCCCTTTATTGCCGCTTGTCTCGGCGGCGCAGTGGGTGGGGCGCTGATCAGCTACTGGAAGGTGGCGACGGTGATCACCTTTGGTATCTCGGGTTTACCTTTGGCGTTAACCATTGTCTCGGGTAAGGTGATGTTGTATCTGACGGGGCTGGTGATTACCATTGCCGCTGGATTTATTTTCACCTGGATAATGGGATTCAACGATCCTGAGGAGTAGCGCTTGAGCGAGAAACAGAGCCAACAGGCCGCGGAAGGCCGCCGTGTGGTGTTCTTTGATCTGGACGGCACGCTGCATCAGGAAGACATGTTTGGCAGTTTCTTGCGTTTCTTGTTGCGCCATCTGCCATTGAATCTGTTGCTGGTGGTGCCGTTGTTGCCGGTTGTCGGGCTGACGCTGTTGGTGATGGGCCGTGCCGCCCGTTGGCCGATGAGTGTGCTGCTGTGGTCGATTACCTTTGGTCGTTCAGAGGCCCGCTTAAAGGCGCTGGAACAGCGCTTTGTCCGTTATTTCCGCGATAAGGTGACTGCCTTCCCGGTGGTGCAAATGCGTCTGCGCCAGTACCTTGAAGCACATGATGCGCAGGTATGGTTGATCACCGGTTCACCGGAGCGTCTGGTGGAGCAGGTGTATCAGGACTCGGCTTTTTTGCCGCAGGTTCACCTGGTAGGTAGTCGTATTGTACGGCGTTACGGCGGTTGGGTGCTGGCTCTGCGTTGCCTGGGGGTACAGAAGGTGACCCAGTTGGAACAGCGTCTCGGTACGCCGCTCAAGCTATACAGTGGCTACAGCGACAGCAAGCAGGATAACCCCTTGCTGTATTTCTGCGAGCACCGCTGGCGGGTCAGTAAGCTGGGTGAGTTGCAACAGCTGGAATAGCAAAAGGGCGGATATCCGCCCTTTGTTGTTTTTGAAGCTTACATAGCCGCGCGGAAGATGGCGACAATCTGTTCGTGGGTGGCTTGTATCGGGTTGGTGAAGCCGCAGGCATCTTTCAACGCGTTGGCCGCCAGCGTATCGAAATCCTGTTCTTTCACTTTTAAATCGAGCAGCCCAGCCGGGATGCCGACGTCTTTTGCCAGCAAACGAATGGCGGCGATACAGGCGGCTGCGCCCTGTGGATCGTTAAGGTGCTTCACATCCAGCCCCATGGCGACGGCGATGTCTTTCAGTCGTGGTGCACAAACTCGGGCGTTGAACTCCTGCACGTGTGGCAGCAGAACCGCGTTACATACCCCGTGCGGCAGATCGTAGAAACCGCCGAGCTGGTGCGCCATGGCGTGCACATAACCGAGAGAAGCATTGTTGAAGGCCATTCCGGCCAGGAACTGGGCGTAGGCCATATTTTCACGTGCCTGCATATTGCTGCCGTCGGCGACCGCATCGCGCAGCGATTCGGCAATCATGGTGACGGCTTTCAGCGCGCAGGCGTCGGTAATCGGGTTGGCGGCGCTGGAAACATAGGCTTCAATCGCGTGGGTTAATGCATCCATCCCGGTGGCGGCGGTCAGTCCTTTTGGCATGCCGGCCATCAGGTGCGGATCGTTGACCGACAGGATCGGGGTGACGTGTTTATCGACAATCGCCATTTTGATGTGGCGTGCTTCGTCGGTAATGATGCAAAAACGGGTCATTTCGGAGGCGGTGCCGGCAGTGGTGTTGATGGCAATCATCGGCAGTTGCGGTTTGGCAGAGCGATCGACACCTTCATAATCCTTGATCTCTCCGCCGTTGGTCGCGACCAGCGCGATACCTTTGGCGCAGTCGTGTGGCGAGCCGCCGCCGAGAGAAACTACGCAATCGCAGCGGTGTTCTTGCAGCAGGGCCAGACCCTGTTTCACGTTCAGGGTCGTTGGGTTAGGGTGGGTGCCGTCGTAAACGCAGCTTTCAATCTGTTGTGCGGCGAGTAACTGTTGAACCTGAGCGACCACGCCAATGTTATTGAGCACTTTGTCGGTCACGATCAATGCGTGGCGCAATCCTTGTTGCTTCATGGTGTTCGCCGCTTCGATCAGACAGCCGGAACCGATCATATTGACGGAAGGGATAAAGAACGTTGAGGCAGCCATAACTCACTCCTTGAAAAAGCTTTATTGCTTGCCTCAAACATTACCCCGCTAATTATTAAGCGTTTATGATCTATCGCAATTTCGCGCTATACCCGCTGTCTTTTAAACCACCCTGTTGTTAGCGGCGCAGCAGAAGTGGCCGGATGTTAATCATCGGTCAGGTCGTGCGGTTTGCGGCCCAGTTGCCATATTTTTTCAGCGTAGTGGCCTAATGCCCACAGGCTCAGGCCGAGCAGCACAAAGAAAATCGCCTTTGGTATCGCGCCCCAGAAAAACTCGAAAAAGCGGGTATAGAGGTTAATGCCAAGGAAAGTCAGGCCGAACCCGCGCAGCATGCCGTCGTCACGTTTCAGCCCCAGCCAAATGCAGCCGATGGCGACCAGGCCGAACAACAGGCTCCAGTGGAACAGTTCTATCTGACGAGCGTTGTACCAGCTATCGAGGTCACCATAATTGCCAAAGATTGACAGCAACCACAGAGCAATAAACAGATACAACAAGCCCATCGCCAGGGAAACTCGTTCCAGCCCGCGGCTGGCGAGCAGCGGTCGTAACAGCAAGGCCGCGGCGATCAGGACCACCCCGAAGGCGATAAAGCGCATCGGGAAGCTCATGCCCAGCCAATAAGCTCCCCAGCCGGACATATAACCGGTTTCGGCGCCGAAGGCGTTGCCGAGTGACAGCAGGGCAAACCACCACACCAGCCCGGAGCGGCTGAACCAGCCAATCACGCCATACAATAGGGCGGCGAATATCAGCAGCAGTGAAACCCGGCCGCTGCCGTTATCCAGCCAGACGCCCATCTGCCACAGGGCACAGGCAGTAAACAGCACGGCAACGAACAGCGCGGCCTCATTACCGTAGCGTTTTTCCGGATGGCGCCGACGGCGACGCAGCGCCCAGACATAACAAAGTGCGGCTACCACGGCAGCGATAGTCATGCGTACCGGCGCATCGAAGCGGAACAGTTCGCTCAAGCGGTAAAGCAGCTCGCTGTCGGCGAACAGGCTGCTGATGGCAATCACCAGTGAAGCCAGCGCGGCGAGAAACGCATAACGCGCCAGTCGTCGCCAGTCGAAGGGCTGCACTTCGACATGTTGCAGCAGCTGTTGCTGCTGTTGTGTGGTTAATGCCCCTTCACCGACCCAACCGTCCAGCGCCTTGCGCACCACGACGGCATTCTTTTTGCTGAATTTCATGTTTCCTGTCCCTGAAAAACACTGTTATTCAATCAGTATATACCCGTTGTATTTCAAGCAGCAGAGTTCAACTTTGTTCCCACCTGTAGGGGGCGAATATATTCGCCCCGGCTAACACGGGCGCAGCATGCAGCGCCCCTACTGTGTATAATGCCCGCCGCAAAGTGCACGAGGAATGATGCAATGACTGAATATAATGATGAGTACTGGATGCGTCAGGCATTGCGGTTGGCCCTGCGTGCGCAGGAAGAGGGTGAAGTGCCGGTAGGGGCACTGTTGGTGCTGGATAATCAGGTGATTGGCGAAGGCTGGAACCGGCCGATTGGCCGTCACGATCCGACGGCGCATGCGGAGATCATGGCGTTACGGCAGGGCGGGGCGGTGCTACAGAACTACCGTCTGCTGAACGCGACCCTGTATGTGACCCTGGAACCCTGTGTGATGTGTGCCGGCGCTATGGTGCACAGCCGCATTCGTCGGTTGGTGTACGGCGCGGCCGATGTCAAAACCGGTGCGGCAGGATCGCTGGTGGATATTTTACGCCACCCGGGCATGAATCATCAGGTGGAGATCCTGTCCGGCGTGCTGGCCGAGGAGTGCGCCGCTACGCTGAGCAACTTTTTCCGTATGCGTCGTGAGCAGCAAAAAGCGTTGAAACAAGCGCAGCGCAGCGATATGGATAACAAGCCGGAATAATCAGAAATTCAGAGCCAGTTCCGGCGTCACGGCCGGATAACCTTTCCCCAGTTCGGCCTGCTCGGCCGCTTCCTGCGCCGCCTTCCTCTCTTTTTCCAGCAAGTAACCCACCAAACTGACCTGATAGCGGCGAATGTTTTCCACGTAGTTATAGGCTTCGCGCCCACGCGCATAGCCGTAGGTTAATTGCGGGTAGTAGCGTTTCTGGCTGAGCATCGGCAGACGCTGTTTGACGTCGACCCAGCTGTCCGGATTGCCTTTTTGCATTTTGGTCAGCTTACGGGCATCGAGCATATGGCCCCAGCCCATGTTGTAGGCCGCCAGCGAGAACCAGATACGTTCATCTTCCGGCACGCTGTCGGGCACCTTGGCCATCAGCCTTTGCAGGTAGAGGGCACCGCCCTGAATACTTTCCTCCGGATCGAGACGGTCGTTCACCCCCAGGCCCTCGGCAGTGGCTCGTGTCAGCATCATCAGGCCACGCACGCCGGTCGGTGAGGTGGCCTGCGGGTTCCAGTGTGATTCCTGATAGGCAATGGCCGCCAGCAGCTTCCAGTCGATCTCGCTGGCATACTTTTCAAACAGCGAGCGGAAGGTCGGCAGTACCGAATCGATGGCAGACAGGAAGGTCTTGGTATCGACGTAATCGAAACTGCCTACGTGGCCGAGATATTTCTCTTCCAGCCGTGCCAGGGTGCCGTCATCCACCATCTGGCTGTAGAAATCCAGCATGGCTGCATACAGACTGTCGTCGGTGCCACGTTTCAGGTACCAGGTAACCGGTTCTTCATCGGTGACGTCGAACGCCACGGCCAATTGTGGGTGGATGCGTTGCAGCAGCGCGATGGTAACGGAATCGCCGAGGGTGTAATCCAGCTTGCCGTCGGCCACCTGCTCCAGTAGCTCTTTGGAGGTGAGATCGCTGGAGGCTTCCCAACTGAGATCCGGGAATTTACTTTGTTTGAGTTGTTTCAGGGTGCTGACGTGTGCCGAGCCGGAGGCCACCGCCAGTTTGCCTTTAATGTCGGCAAAGGTTTTCGGCCGGGCAGTACCCAGGCGATAAACCAACTGTTGAGAAACGGAATAATAAGCCGGGCCGGTGCGCGCACGGCTGAGGCGATCCTGATTGTAGATCAGACCGGCGGCCAACAGATCGGCATCGTCATCGTCCAGATCGTCAAACAGGTCATTAATGTTCTTGTGCGGGATCACCACCAGTTTCACGCCCAGGTAGTTGGCAAAGCGTTTCGCCAACTCGTAGTCGAGGCCGCTCGGCCCCTGTTTGGTGGTGAAATAGGTTAACGGCGAGTTTAGCGTACTGATACGCAACTCTCCGCGCGATTTGATCTCTTCGAGTTGCCCACCCTGGCCGCCGCGCCAGGTAATATTGGGCCACAAGGCGAGCGCCAGAAGCAAGGTAACAACACCGATTAGAATGTAATTTATTTTAAGGCGTTTCAAATAGTTATCCAGTGGTGGCACACATGCACTGCCGACGGCTGTTAAGCACTTTCTTATGGTTAAATCACCAGTGCCGGGGCATTTTGCGCAACAAAACGCCAGCGTGCAACTTTATTGACACGTTATGACAATTCGAGGGGGCGGAGAGCTTTTATTAATAATAGCTACGCAAACGGTTTCGTCGGCGGCGTAGATTCTCTATAATGGCGCGCGTTTTCCCCCTGTTGCGCCCAATGAAGTGCTGAAGTCAGTTGCTTCGAAGACGAGAGAACTTTGATTATGGAAATACTGCGTGGTTCGCCCGCTTTGTCGGCTTTTCGTGTTACCAAACTGCTGTCCCGTTGCCAGGACGCCCACCTTCCTGTCAGTGATATCTACGCCGAGTACGTCCACTTTGCTGATGTTAGCGCACCGCTAAATACCGAAGAGCACGCCAAGCTCGCGCGCCTGCTCAAGTACGGCCCCTCTCTCGCCGAACATGCCCCTGAAGGCCGCCTGCTGTTGGTGACGCCGCGTCCGGGTACCATTTCTCCTTGGTCTTCCAAAGCCAGCGATATCGCCCATAACTGTGGTTTGAAGCAGGTGCTGCGGCTGGAGCGCGGTCTGGCGTTCTACGTCAAGGCAGAGACGCTGACCGAGGCCCAATGGCAGCAGCTAGCGGTATTGTTGCATGACCGCATGATGGAAACCGTCTTCAGCAGCCTGCAGCAGGCGGAGCAACTGTTTGCCCAGCATCAGCCGGCACCTTACCAGAGGGTTGATATGCTGGGGGAAGGGCGCAGCGCGCTCGAGCAGGCTAACCTCAAGCTGGGTCTGGCACTGGCCGAGGACGAAATCGACTATCTGCTGAATGCCTTTACCGGTCTGGGGCGCAACCCGACGGATATCGAACTCTACATGTTCGCGCAGGCCAACTCTGAGCACTGCCGCCATAAAATTTTCAACGCCGATTGGATCATCGACGGCGAACAGCAACCGAAGTCGCTGTTCAAAATGATCAAGAATACCTTCGAACAGACGCCGGATTACGTGCTGTCGGCTTATAAAGACAACGCGGCGGTGATGGAAGGCTCGCAGGTCGGTCGTTTCTTCGCCGCACCGGAAAGCGGCCAGTATGACTACCATCAGGAGGAAGCCCATATCCTGATGAAGGTGGAAACCCATAACCACCCAACGGCGATCTCCCCATGGCCGGGTGCCGCTACCGGCTCCGGCGGTGAGATCCGTGACGAGGGCGCGACCGGCCGCGGTGCCAAACCCAAGGCCGGTCTGGTGGGCTTCTCGGTTTCCAACCTGCGTATTCCCGGCTTTGAACAGCCCTGGGAGCAGGATTTCGGCAAGCCAGACCGCATTGTGACGGCTCTGGACATCATGACCGACGGCCCATTGGGTGGTGCGGCGTTCAACAATGAATTCGGCCGTCCGGCGCTGGTGGGTTACTTCCGTACCTATGAAGAGCAGGTCAACAGCCATAACGGCGTGGAACTGCGCGGCTACCACAAGCCGATCATGCTGGCGGGCGGTATCGGTAACATTCGTGCCAATCACGTACAAAAAGCTGAAATCACCGTCGGTGCCAAACTGGTGGTGCTGGGTGGCCCGGCGATGAATATCGGCCTGGGCGGCGGCGCGGCATCATCTATGGCCTCCGGCCAGTCTGATGCCGATCTGGACTTCGCTTCGGTACAGCGCGACAACCCGGAAATGGAACGTCGTTGCCAGGAAGTGATCGACCGCTGCTGGCAGTTGGGCGAACAAAACCCGATTCTGTTTATCCACGATGTCGGCGCCGGTGGCTTGTCCAACGCCATGCCTGAACTGGTCAGCGACGGCGGCCGCGGTGGTCGTTTCGAACTGCGTGATATTCTGAACGACGAGCCGGGCATGAGCCCGCTGGAAGTCTGGTGTAACGAATCACAGGAACGTTATGTGATGGCGATTGCCCCAGCGCAGATGGCGCAGTTTGACGAGATTTGCCGCCGTGAGCGCGCGCCTTATGCGGTGATCGGTGAAGCCACCGAAGAACAGCATCTGACGCTGAATGACAGCCATTTCGACAACCAGCCGATCGACATGCCGCTGGACGTGCTGCTGGGCAAAACGCCGAAGATGACGCGTGACGTGACCCGTCTGCAGGCCAAAGGCCAGCCGCTGCAGCGTGACGAGATCACCCTGGCTGATGCGGTCAACCGCGTACTGCATCTGCCGGCGGTTGCAGAGAAAACCTTCCTGATCACCATTGGCGACCGTACCGTGACCGGTATGGTGGCGCGCGATCAGATGGTAGGCCCGTGGCAGATCCCGGTCGCCGACTGCGCGGTTACTACCGCCAGCCTGGACAGTTATTACGGTGAAGCGATGTCGATCGGCGAACGTGCGCCAGTGGCCCTGCTGGACTTCGCCGCCTCTGGCCGCCTGGCGGTCGGCGAAGCGCTGACCAACCTGGCAGCGACCGAAATCGGTTCGCTCAAGCGCGTGAAGCTTTCTGCCAACTGGATGGCGGCAGCCGGTCACCCGGGTGAAGACGCCGGTCTGTATGAAGCGGTGAAAGCGGTGGGCGAAGAACTTTGTCCGGCGCTGGGTATCACTATTCCAGTGGGCAAAGACTCTATGTCGATGAAAACCCGCTGGCAGGAAGGCAACGAACAGCGCGAAATGACCTCGCCGTTGTCACTGGTGATCACCGGTTTTGCTCGTGTAGAAGATGTGCGCCACACCGTGACGCCACAGCTGCGTACCGATAAGGGCGACAGCGCACTGCTGCTGATCGACCTGGGTAACGGCCATAACGCGCTGGGTGCCACTGCGCTGGCGCAGGTTTATCGTCAACTGGGCGACAAACCGGCCGACGTGCGTAACGTTGAGCAACTGGCAGGCTTCTTCAATGCCATGCAACAGTTGGTGGCCGATCGCGCGCTGTTGGCTTACCACGACCGCTCCGACGGCGGCCTGCTGGTCACGTTGGCGGAAATGGCGTTTGCAGGCCACTGCGGCGTGCAGGTGGATATCAACGCGCTGGGCGACGACGCACTGGCTGCGCTGTTCAACGAAGAGTTGGGCGCGGTGATCCAGGTCACCAATGACCAGCTTGCAGCGGTACAACAGGTGTTTGCTCAGCATGGTCTGGTGGACAATGTTCACCACATCGGCAGCGTGCAGGCCGGCGATCGCTTTGTGATCACTCAGGGCGATAAAACGGTATACAGCGAAAGTCGCGCGACGCTGCGCACCTGGTGGGCGGAAACCACCTGGCAGATGCAGCGCCTGCGTGATAACCCGGAATGTGCCGATCAGGAGCACCAGGCCAAGCAGGATGAGCGCGATCCTGGCCTGAACGTCAAACTGAGTTTTGCTCCGGAAGAAGACATTGCTGCGCCGTATATCGCCAGGGGCGCACGCCCTAAAGTCGCGGTGCTGCGTGAGCAGGGGGTTAACTCCCACGTTGAGATGGCGGCAGCATTCCATCGCGCCGGTTTTGATGCGGTAGACGTACATATGAGCGATTTGCTGGAAGGCCGTCGCGACCTGCAGGACTTCCATACGCTGGTGGCCTGCGGTGGCTTCTCTTACGGTGACGTATTGGGTGCCGGTGAAGGCTGGGCGAAGTCGATTCTGTTCAACGATCGCGTGCGTGACGAGTTCGAATCCTTCTTCCACCGTCCGCAAACCCTGGCGTTGGGCGTGTGTAACGGTTGCCAGATGATGTCGAACCTGCGCGATCTGATCCCAGGGGCCGAACATTGGCCGCGTTTCGTACGTAACCTGTCAGACCGTTTTGAAGCGCGTTTCAGCCTGGTGGAAGTGGCGGCCAGTCCGTCGCTGTTCATGCAGGGCATGGCGGGTTCCCGCATGCCGATCGCCGTTTCGCACGGTGAAGGGCACGTCGAAGTGCGTGATGCTGCACATCTGGCGGCATTGGAGCACCATAACCTGGTGGCGTTGCGCTTTGTCGATAATGCCGGTCAGGTCACGGAAACCTACCCAGCCAACCCGAACGGTTCACCGAACGGCATCACCGCAGTGACCAGCAGCAATGGCCGCGCGACGGTGATGATGCCGCATCCGGAGCGGGTATTCCGCACCGTCAGCAACTCGTGGCATCCGGAAGAGTGGGGCGAAGACAGCCCGTGGATGCGCATGTTCCGCAATGCCCGTAAGCAACTGGGCTAAGCGTGCATTTAGCGGTAGCCTGAGGGGCGCAAGAGATTGCGCCCCTTTTTATTGTTCTGCGTGCTGAAGGTTGTCTGCATTTTGCGACAGGGGCTATTTTCACTGTCTCTAAAAAGAGACACTTAAACTATTGATTTATAAGGGTGGAAAATTAATTGACTTAAGTTGTCGGTTTTTGGCGACAGGGTGGCGTTTTTTTCTTCGCCGGATAGGCTACTTATTTTATAACTCTGGCGATGGTTTTATTTTTTATTTAATAATATCAGTCAGTTAAAAATAACTTGAAAAGTTGGCACGCTAAGTGCATTATCCTCTCCAGTTGCTCATTCAACTATTTATGACGGCCCCGTATTTAGACGGAACAGTTGCCTCATAAGCCTCCGAATGATGCCAAAGAAATGGTGCCTATCGTCCAACCAAACCGATAACAGACGCGCAAGCGCTTTATCAAGCATCGGGCGACACGTGGAGTGAGGCACCGCCTGTATCCAACTGTGATGAGTGTTCATCAATTCCGGATACTTACGGATGCTATTCGTCCTGTTCGATGCCAGCCTTGCGCTACATCACCCTGGGGACGAGATTTAAGGGCATCCACACTTTCTTGCGATGGGGCAGTCCTGCCCCAGCGTCAAATCGTCAAAGTCATGTTTACCTCTCTTTCATTATCGACAGATCCAAACGCAAACTCCCTGCCCAAGGCCCACTGGCCGGTATTTTCCTGACGCTCCGCTGAACGCCGGGCTTTCCTCTCATCGGCGACTCGGTTAGCATCGAAGCAGACTAGAGACAATGAGATGATTTCGTTGAAAAGATGGCGTTTATTTCCCCGCTCGCTGCGCCAACTGGTGCTGATGGCGTTCCTGCTGGTGCTGCTGCCACTGCTGGTGTTGGCCTATCAGGCTTACCAGAGCCTGGATCACCTCAGTGCACAGGCGGCAGACATCAACCGCACCACGCTGGTGGATGCGCGACGCAGTGAGGCAATGACCAGCGTGGCGCTGGAAATGGAACGCAGCTACCGCCAGTATTGCGTACTGGTCGATCCCACCCTGGCGCGTCTGTATCAGAACCAGCGCAAACAATATTCTCAAATGCTTGATGCCCATGCGCCGATCCTGCCGGATGAACGCTATTATCAAACCTTGCGCGATCTATTGACCCAACTTGCGGCGATTAAATGTCAAAGCAGCGGCCCGGACTCGCAGGCTTCGGCGTTGCTGGAGTCATTCTCGCGTTCCAATGCCGAAATGGTGCAGGCCACGCGTGCCGTAGTGTTCTCTCGCGGCCAGCAGTTACAGCAGGCGATTGCCGAGCGCGGTCAGTTCTTCGGCTGGCAGGCATTGATGCTGTTTCTGGTCAGCGTGATGCTGGTGGTGTTATTCACCCGGATGATTATCGGCCCGGTAAAAGCTGTAGAGCGAATGATCAACCGTTTGGGGGAAGGGCGAGCATTGGGCAGTACCGACACCTTCAAAGGGCCGCGTGAACTGCGTTCGCTGGCTCAGCGCATTATTTGGTTGAGTGAACGTTTGGCGTGGCTGGAGTCGCAGCGCCATGAATTCCTGCGCCATATCTCGCATGAGCTGAAGACGCCGCTGGCCAGCATGCGTGAGGGCACCGAGCTGCTGGCGGACGAAGTGGCCGGTCCGCTAACCTCCGATCAAAAAGAGGTGGTGGCCATTCTCGACGGCAGCAGTCGTCACTTGCAGCAACTGATTGAACAACTGCTGGATTACAACCGCAAACTGGCCGATGGCCCGGCAGAGCATGAGAATGTCGAGCTGGAAGAGATGGTCGAAATGGTGGTGGCGGCACACAGTTTGCCGGCAAGGGCAAAATTGATCCGCACCGAGATCCAACTCGATGCGGAAATATGCTGGGCAGAGCCTACGCTATTAATGCGCGTACTGGATAATCTCTACTCCAATGCGGTGCACTACGGCAAGGAATCCGGTAACATTTGGATCCGCAGCCGTCAGGTTGGGCAACGGGTGCAGATTGATGTCGCCAACAGCGGCACGCCGATCCCCGAAGCCGAGAGAACCATGATTTTTGAGCCTTTTTTCCAGGGTAGTCACCAGCGAAAAGGGGCGGTAAAAGGAAGCGGCCTGGGGCTGAGCATTGCGCAGGATTGCATCCGCCGCATGCGTGGCGAACTGCAGTTGGTTGAAGTCGCCGGCACAGACGTCTGCTTCCGTATTGAATTGCCATTAACCGCCGAGAATGAATAATAATGTACACATGGTCTAAACGCCTTCGTCTCTCGCAGACCGAACGTTCACCGCGTGCCACACAGGGCACGCCGCTCGGCAAGCGTCGATTTTCCTTTTTAGGCAGCGTTCTTTTTATGCCGTTTCTGTTGGCGGGTTGCGTCGATCGTGCGGTCAGCGGTGGCCTGAATCAGCCGCAGCAGGAAGCGATCCCGGACACCAAAGTGGTGGATTACCGTATCGCAGCGTGCGACAGCCTGTGGCCGCTCGATGAAAAAGACGCGCTGAATAACTCACTTTACTGGCTGCGTGCCATGGACTGCGCCGATCGCATCGGTTCAACCCAGGCGCGTGCGCTGGCGAAAACTCTGCCCGGCAACAGTTGGGACGGTATTTTCAAGCAAAGCATCCTGCTGGGCAGTGCCGAACCGACCTCGGGCGAACGTCGCCAGATGATCGACCGTCTGAACAGTTACCGCATGGAGTTCCCAAGCTCACTGCGCCCGCTGTTGCAGCTGTGGCGTCAACAGCAGGTGCTGCAGATCACCCTGTTTGATGAAAAGGCGCGCTATCAGCACCTGCAGGAAAGCTCCGACAGCCAGATAGATACGCTGCGTCAGAGCCAGGTGCGCTTACAGGCGCAGTTGCAGGACACCTCGCGCAAGCTGGAAAACCTGACCGATATCGAACGCCAGCTCTCTTCGCGCAAGCAGATGCAGAGTGACATCCCGGACAACAGCGGAACGCAGCAAAAAACCGACGCCACGGGCAAGAAAATCGCGCCGGCCAAGGCTGCAGAACCGGATGCTGAACCTGAGAAGGGCACCGCTTTGCCGGTGGAGCCGGAAGATACCTACGCGCCGCCCCCCGCTAACAAGGAGTCTCACGCGCAATGACCGCACGCAAACCGGCCAATTTGTTATTGGTTGACGACGATCCCAGCCTGCTTAAGCTGCTGGGAATGCGCCTGACCAGCGAAGGTTTTCATGTCACCACCGCCGAAAGCGGCCAGGAAGCGTTGCGCCTGTTAGGGCGCGAGAAGATTGATCTGGTGATCAGCGACCTGCGGATGGATGAAATGGACGGCATGGCGCTATTTGCCGAAATCCAAAAGCATCAGCCTGGCATGCCGGTGATCATCCTGACCGCCCATGGCTCAATTCCGGACGCGGTGGCGGCTACCCAGCAAGGGGTGTTCAGCTTCCTGACCAAACCGGTGGATCGCGATGCGCTGTACAAAGCCATCGACGATGCCCTGTCGCTGTCACTGCCGGCCGGTGATGACAGTTGGCGTGAAGACATCGTGACCCGCAGCCCGATTATGCTGCGCCTGCTGGAGCAGGCAAAAATGGTGGCGCAGTCGGATGTCAGCGTATTGATTAACGGCCATAGCGGCACCGGTAAAGAGGTGTTGGCGCAGGCGATCCACGGTGCCAGCCCGCGCGGTAAAAAGGCGTTTATCGCCATTAACTGCGGCGCGTTACCGGAGCAGCTGCTGGAGTCCGAGCTGTTTGGCCATGCCAAAGGGGCCTTTACCGGCGCGGTCAGCAGCCGCGAAGGGCTGTTCCAGGCGGCAGCCGGCGGCACGCTGTTCCTCGACGAGATCGGCGATATGCCGCTTTCGCTGCAGGTTAAGCTGTTGCGTGTATTGCAGGAGCGCAAGGTGCGCCCGCTGGGCAGCAACCGCGATCTGGACATTGACGTTCGCATTATTTCCGCCACCCACCGCGATCTGCAAAAGGCGATGGCGAAAAACGAATTCCGCGAGGATTTGTACTACCGCCTGAACGTGGTGAACCTGAAGATCCCGGCGTTGAATGAGCGTGCCGAGGATATCCCGCTGCTGGCCAATCATCTGCTGCGCGAATCCGCCAAGCGCCACAAACCCTTTGTCCGCAGCTTCTCAACGGATGCCATGAAACGCCTGATGACCGCCACCTGGCCGGGCAACGTGCGCCAACTGGTGAACGTCATCGAGCAGTGTGTGGCCCTGACCTCTGCACCGGTGATCAGCGAAGCGCTGGTTGAGCAGGCGCTGGAAGGGGAAAATACCGCCTTGCCGACCTTTGTCGAGGCACGCAATCAGTTTGAATTGCACTATCTGCGCAAACTGTTGCAGATCACCAAGGGCAACGTGACCCAAGCCGCGCGTATGGCGGGCCGTAACCGTACCGAGTTTTATAAGTTGCTGTCGCGCCATGAACTGGACGCCAACGATTTTAAAGAATGATGTTTTCCGCCGTAGCCTGCGCATGCAGGTTCTCAACAAATGCGGCGGAATGATTTACACTCCGTTCTCTTGTTAGTGGCGTGGCCCAACACAGAGCACCATGGAACGTATTAAGCGGGATCCTAAACAATGAGCAGATCACTTTCCATCGCACTGGCCCAGCTGAATTTGCTGGTCGGTGACATTGAAGGCAACACCGAACGCATGTTGCAAACCGTGCAAGAGCAGCAGAAGGCGGGAGCCGATCTGGTCATGTTCACCGAGTTGGCGCTCTCCGGCTATCCGCCGGAAGACCTGCTGTACCGCAACGATTTTTATCAGCGCTGTGACGCACAGCTGCAGCGTCTGCAGCAGGCCTCTGCCGAAGTCGCTATCCTGGTTGGCCATCCGTGGCGCGAAGGCGACAAGCTGTATAATGCGCTGTCGCTGTTTTCAGAAGGGCAGTTGCTGGCGCGTTATTTCAAACAGCAGTTGCCGAACTACGGTGTTTTCGATGAGAAACGCTACTTCCAGGCCGGCAGTGAAACCTGCGTGGTTGAGTTGAAAGGCTATCAACTGGGCCTGCTGATTTGCGAAGATTTGTGGTTCCCGGAGCCGGTCGATGCCGCCAAGGCTGCCGGTGCCGAAATGATTTTGTCGATCAATGCCTCGCCGTACAATCGCGAAAAGCCTTACATCCGCAAGACGCTGATGGCCGGCCATTGCCAGCGTACCCATCTGCCGCTGGTGTATCTCAACCAGATTGGCGGGCAGGATGAGCTGATTTTCGACGGCTGTTCGAAGGTATTTGATGCGGCCGGCAATATGACCCATCGACTGACGGCGTTTGCCGAGCAGGTGACCCTGCTTGAGCTCAATGAGCTGGAGGTGGTGCCAATGACCGCACCGGCCGCCGAGTTGCCACAGCTGGCGCAGGTGTACGAAGCCCTGGTATTGGCGGTGCGTGATTACGTCACTAAAAACGGCTTTAAGGGCGCGGTGCTGGGGTTGTCTGGCGGTATCGATTCGGCGCTGACGTTGGCGATTGCCGTTGATGCCTTGGGCAAAGATAAAGTGCAGGCGCTGATGATGCCGTTCCGCTACACCGCGGATATCAGCATCGCCGATGCCAAAGAAGAGGCGGAAATCCTCGGCATTGAATTCGATATCGTCTCGATTGAACCTATGTTTGACGCCTTTATGGGCCAACTGACGCCAATGTTTGCCGGTACCGAACGCGATACTACCGAAGAAAACCTGCAGGCACGTTGCCGCGGCGTGGTGTTGATGGCGCTGTCCAACAAGCGCCGTAGCATCGTGCTGACTACCGGCAACAAAAGTGAGATGGCCGTAGGTTACGCCACGCTGTATGGTGATATGGCAGGCGGCTTCGACGTGCTGAAAGACGTACCGAAAACGCTGGTGTTCAAGCTGTCCGAATATCGTAATACCGTCTCTTATGTGATCCCACAGCGGGTTATCGATCGTCCACCGTCCGCCGAGCTGGCACCGGATCAGCTCGATCAGGACAGCCTGCCGCCGTATGACATTCTGGATGCGATTCTGGAAGGTTACGTCGAACGCGATAAATCGGTTGCCGATCTGGTGGCCGAAGGCTTCGACGAGGCGATCGTGCGCAAGGTTATCCGCCTGGTGGATATCAACGAATATAAACGGCGTCAGGCTGCCGTTGGGCCGCGCATCACCGCCCGCAATTTCGGCAAAGACCGCCGCTACCCAATCACATCCGGCTTTGGCCGCAAAAATTGGTAAAGGAAACAAGATGAAAAAGATCGACGCTATTATCAAGCCGTTCAAACTCGATGATGTCCGTGAAGCGCTGGCTGAGGTTGGCATTACCGGGATGACCGTCACCGAAGTGAAAGGCTTCGGCCGCCAGAAGGGCCACACCGAGCTGTACCGTGGCGCGGAGTACATGGTCGATTTTCTGCCAAAGGTGAAAATTGAGATCGTGGTGGCCGACGATATCGTCGATACCTGCGTGGAAACCATCATGCAGACCGCACAAACCGGCAAAATCGGTGACGGTAAAATCTTTGTCTTCGACGTGGCGCGCGTAGTGCGTATCCGTACTGGCGAGCAGGACGAAGAAGCGATTTGATTTATTGAGATACCCGGGCCTAGCGCACCGAGGGGCGCTCCGGCAGCTAAAGCTGCTACGACCCCTTCGGCACGCTCTCCCTAATAACAGGCTTTACCAGTCGCTTGGGGGCGCAGCATGCTGCGCCCTTGTTATATCTGCAGTCTGTTATCTCCTCCCACCGATTGATTCCTCTTTTCTGTTATTGCTGCCGTTAGCGTTCTAAAAAAGCGAATGCTGTCGCATTTTTGATAGTTTATTCGATCGCTTTCCTCGCGGCATCTTACACTCAGCCCAACTGTTTTGATTGAGGTTGTGACCCATGATGACGCTGCGCCAAATCCGCCACTTCATTGCGGTGGCGGAAACCGGATCGATCTCCGCCGCCGCGCAGGCGGTGTTTGTTTCCCAATCCTCGCTGACGCTGGCCATCCAGCAACTGGAGACCGACATTGGCGTACGGCTGTTTGATCGCCACGCCAAGGGCATGAACCTGACGCACCAGGGCCACCAGTTTCTGCGCCAGTCTTATCTGATCCTCGCTACGGTGGATAACGCCAAGCGCAGCCTGCAATTGGGCACCGAAAGCCTGACCGGCAAGCTGACTATCGGCGTGACCAGCCTGGTGGCCGGGTACTTTTTGGTCGAGCTGCTCAAGCGATTTAAATCGGCCTATCCCAATGTCACTATTCAGATGATCGAAGATGAACGCCCTTATATTGAACACCTGCTGGTGAGTGGGGAGATCGATATCGGCGTACTGATACTGTCGAATATCGAGGACCGTGATGCGCTACAGACCGAAGTGCTGATGCATTCGCCTTATCGCCTGTGGTTACCGCCACTGCATCCGCTGCTGGATCATGAAAGTATCGGGCTGGCGGATGTGGCGAAGCTGCCGCTGATCCAGCTTAACGCCGACGAAATGGACGTGCATGCACGGCGTATCTGGGCGCGTGCCGGAGTGAAACCGGAGATCGCCATGAAAACCGGTTCAACGGAGGCGGTGCGCAGCCTGGTCGCGGCGGGCATGGGCGTCTCAATCCTGCCGGACATGGCCTATCGCGCCTGGTCGCTGGAGGGCAACATGATTGAGGCCCGCAAGCTGGTGGATCTGCTGGAGCCGCTGGACATCGGCCTGGCCTGGCGACGCGGCAGTGCGCGGCCGGAACTGGTCACGCCATTCCTCACCATTGCCCGTGAGAATGGCAATATGCACGCTGCCGGGCTGAAGCATTCGATTTAATCGAACGCGGCGTTCAGTATTTAGAATTTGTTGGCTGCCTGATGCTCGCTTAGTCTGATTGAAACTAACTTATTCACATTTAGTTAACGTTTTGGTCACTTAGGGGCAATACACCATGGCAGATGTGCACCTCCTTTCAGGTTTATCCTGTCAGCAATTCATTAACGGTCAGTCGGTCGAAGGCGAAGGCCAGCAGGAGTGCATCGTTAATCCGGCCAATGGTGAAACGCTGGTTTCCATCACCGAAGCCTCATCCGCGCAGGTGGGCAGTGCGGTTAAGGCGGCACAGCAGGCTTTCGGCCACTGGTCACGTACCACACCGGCCTTTCGGGCTTCCATTTTGCTGCGCATTGCCGACGCCATCGAACGGCAGGCCCCGCGCCTGGCCGGTCTGGAGGCGCTCAACTGCGGCAAGCCACTGCATCAGGCGCTCAATGACGACCTGCCGGCCGCCGTCGACGTGTTCCGTTTCTTTGCCGGCGCGGTGCGTACCCAGCAGGGGCAACTGGCCGGTGAATATATTGAAGGGCACACCTCGATGATCCGCCGCGATCCGATCGGCGTGGTGGCCTCGATTGCACCCTGGAACTATCCGCTGATGATGGCGGCGTGGAAGATCGCTCCGGCGCTGGCGGCGGGCAACACCGTCGTATTCAAACCTTCCGAACATACCCCTCTGACCATTCTTGCGCTGGTGCCTGCGCTGCAGGACATCCTGCCGCCGGGCGTGCTGAATATCATTTATGGCGGCGGGGAAGGCGTCGGCAGCCATCTGGTTGGGCATCCGCAGGTGCGTTTGGTCTCGGTGACCGGCGATATTGTCACCGGGCAAAAAATTCTGCAAGCCGCGGCGAAAAGCGTCAAGCGTACCCACCTGGAACTGGGTGGCAAGGCCCCGGTGATTGTCTGTGACGACGCCGATCTGGATGAAGTGGTCAACAGCATCCGTACCTACGGCTATTACAACGCCGGGCAAGACTGCACCGCCGCCTGTCGCATCTACGCGCAAGCAGGCATCTATCCCAAGCTGGTGGAAGCGCTGGGCGAGGCGGTTGCCAGCCTGCGTTTTGCCCGCAAGCGCGATGAAGATAACGAAATCGGCCCGCTGATCAGCAGCCGCCAGCGCGATCGCGTTGCCAGCTTTGTCGAGCGGGCGCTCAGCCAGCCGCATATTGAATTGATCACCGGCGCCGCCGCACATTCCGGCCCCGGCTTCTACTACCAGCCGACACTGCTGGCCGGTTGCCTGCAAAGCGATGAAATCGTCCAGCGCGAGGTGTTCGGCCCGGTGGTGAGCGTCACCCGCTTCGAACATCTGGAGCAGGCGGTCAACTGGGCAAACGATTCCGAATACGGCCTGGCCTCGTCGGTCTGGACGCAGAATATTGATCGGGCACTGCATATCGCCGCGCATCTGCAATACGGCAGCACCTGGATCAACACCCATTTCACCCTGGCAAGTGAGATGCCGCACGGGGGCCTGAAACGCTCTGGCTACGGCAAAGATCTTTCCAGTGATTCACTGCAAGACTACAGCGTAGTCAGGCATGTAATGGCGAAGTTTAAAGCCAGCTTCTAATGAAAACGACAGCGGCAGCCGTTCCCTGCCGCAAACCGATACGCAACACAGGGGTCATTACGATGGGAAAAACTACCGCAGTCACCACCACAGTTTCCGCACTCTGTTTCACCGTGCTTTGCGGCCTGGCTCAGGCGGCCGACTTGCCGCAGGCGCTGGGCAAAGGCGAAGGACGGCTGGATATCATCGCCTGGCCGGGCTATATCGAACGTGGCCAGTCCGATAAAAACTATGACTGGGTCAGCCAGTTTGAAAAGCAAACCAGCTGCGCGGTGAATGTGAAAACCGCCGCTACCTCCGATGAAATGGTCAGCCTGATGGCCAAGGGGGGTTATGACCTGGTCACCGCTTCCGGCGATGCCTCGCTGCGATTGATCTTCGGTAAGCGGGTGCAGCCGATCAACCCGGCGCTGATCCCCAACTGGAAAAACATCGATCCGCGCTTGTTGAACGGTGCCTGGTACACCGTAGACGGCAAAACCTACGGCACGCCTTATCAGTGGGGGCCAAACCTGCTGATGTACAACACCAAAACCTTCCCGACGCCGCCAGACAGCTGGGCGGTGGTGTTCCAGCAACAAAATCTGCCGGACGGCAAGAGCAATCAGGGCCGGGTGCAGGCCTACGACGGGCCGATTTACATCGCCGATGCGGCGCTGTTCCTGAAGGCCACGCAACCGCAGCTGGGTATCAGCGATCCGTACCAACTGAACGAAGAGCAGTATCAGGCCGCCTTGAAGCTGTTGCGCACTCAGCATGCGTTGATCCACCGCTACTGGCATGACACCTCGGTGCAGATGAGCGATTTTAAAAACGAAGGCGTGGTGGCCTCCAGCGCCTGGCCGTATCAGGCCAATGCTCTGAAAGGGGAAGGCCAGCCGATTGGCACCGTGTTCCCGAAAGAAGGGGTTACCGGTTGGGCGGATACCACCATGCTGCACAGCGATGCCAAGCATCCGAACTGTGCTTACCTGTGGATGAACTGGTCGCTGGAGCCGAAAGTGCAGGGCGACGTTGCCGCCTGGTTTGGTTCGGTACCGGCATCGCCGGCGGGCTGCAAGGCCAGCACGTTACTGGGCGACAAGGGGTGTGAAACCAACGGCTTCAACCAGTTCGACAAGATTGCCTTCTGGAAAACGCCGCAGGCGCAGGGCGGCAAATTCGTGCCATACAGCCGCTGGACCCAGGACTATATCGCCATTATGGGCGGTCGCTAACCCGCGTGGGGCGTAGCCTGCTACGCCCGATTAACGCCTATCAGGAGCGCAGATCATGACCATTGCCGTGCAATTTATCGATGTTTCGCGGAGCTTCGGCGAGGTTCGCGCCGTAGACCGGGTTTCTATCGAAATACAAGACGGGGAGTTCTTCTCCATGCTTGGGCCTTCGGGTTCGGGCAAAACTACCTGCCTGCGACTGATCGCCGGCTTTGAACAACTCAGCGCCGGTTCTATTCGTATTCACGGCCAGGAAGCGGCCAATCTGCCGCCATATCAGCGTGACGTGAATACCGTATTCCAGGATTACGCCCTGTTCCCGCACATGTCGGTGCTGGAAAACGTCGCCTACGGTTTGATGGTGAAGGGCGTCGCCAAACGTGAACGGCTGGCGCGTGCACAGGAAGCGCTGGACAGCGTGGCGCTGGGCTTTGTCGCCGAACGTAAACCGGCACACCTTTCCGGTGGCCAGCGCCAACGTGTGGCACTGGCCCGCGCGCTGGTTAACCGACCACGGGTGCTGTTGCTGGATGAACCACTGGGCGCGCTGGATCTCAAGCTGCGTGAACAGATGCAGGGCGAACTGAAAAAGCTGCAGCGCCAACTGGGGATTACCTTTATTTTCGTCACCCACGATCAGAGCGAAGCCTTGTCGATGTCGGATCGGGTAGCGGTGTTCAACAACGGGCGAATCGAGCAGGTGGATGCGCCGCGTGAACTGTATATGCGGCCGAAAACGCCGTTTGTCGCCGAGTTTGTCGGCACCTCCAACGTGGTGCGCAGCGAGCTGGCGCAGCGCTTACTCGGCCAGACCGCCACCTTCTCGATCCGCCCTGAGCATATTCGCTTAATGGATCAGGCCGGTGCCGCGCAGGGGGAAATCCAGGTGCAGGGATTGCTGCAAGAGATCCATTATCAGGGCGCGGCCACGCGCTACGAAATTGCGTTGAGCAGCGGTGAGAAACTGCTGGTCAGCGAAGCGAATCCTCAGTGGCACGCCGCCGGGCAGCAGCATCTGATCGGTCAGCCGGTCACCGCCTGCTGGTCCCGTGAGGCAATGGTGCCACTGCTGGAGGAGAGGTGAGATGGAGATGAGCATCGACTATCCCGCGCCGCGCCGCGGTACCTTGCGCACCCTTTCGACCTTTCTCTATCGCCGGCCGACGCTGTACCTGCTGCTGTTACTGGTTCCACCGCTGTTGTGGTTCGGCGCGGTGTACCTTGGCTCATTACTGACGCTGTTGTGGCAGGGGTTTTATACCTTCGACGACTTCACCATGACGGTGACGCCGGATCTGACCTTCGATAACCTGCGGGCGCTGTTCAACCCGGCCAACTACGACATCATCCTGCGCACACTGACCATGGCGGTGCTGGTGTCGCTGGCCAGTGCGGTGTTGGCGTTCCCGATTGCCTACTACATGGCGCGTTACACCAGTGGCCGCGTCAAAGCGTTCTTTTATATCGCGGTGATGATGCCGATGTGGGCCAGCTATATCGTCAAGGCCTACGCCTGGACGCTGCTGCTGGCAAAGGATGGCGTGGCGCAGTGGTTCTTGCAGCATCTGGGGCTGGAGCCGGTGTTGGCGGCAATCCTCACCGTACCGGGCGTGGGGGGTAACACCCTGTCGACCTCCGGGCTGGGGCGTTTTCTGGTGTTTGTTTATATCTGGCTGCCGTTCATGATCCTGCCGATCCAGGCGGCGCTGGAACGCCTGCCGCCTTCGTTGCTGCATGCTTCGGCGGATTTGGGCGCACGTCCGTCGCAAACTTTCCGTTACGTGATCCTGCCGCTGGCGGTGCCGGGCATTGCCGCCGGGTCGATCTTCACCTTCTCGCTGACGCTGGGGGACTTTATTGTGCCGCAGCTGGTGGGGCCGCCGGGCTATTTCATCGGTAGCATGGTGTACGCCCAGCAAGGGGCGATCGGCAATATGCCGATGGCAGCGGCCTTTACCCTGGTGCCGATTGTGTTGATCGCGATTTATCTTTCCATTGTGAAACGTCTGGGGGCCTTCGATGCACTCTGAGCGCGCACCATTAGGGCTGAAACTGGCTGCCTGGGGCGGTCTGATCTTCCTGCATTTCCCGTTGGCGATTATCGCCCTCTACGCCTTCAACACCGAGGACGCGGCATTCAGCTTCCCGCCGAAGGGTTTTACGCTGCATTGGTTTAGCGTTGCGGCCGGTCGGCAGGACATTATCGATGCGATGCTGCTTTCCGCGCAGATTGCCGCATTGGCGACAGTGGTAGCGCTGGTGCTCGGCACTCTGGCGGCGGCGGCGCTGTACCGGCGTGATTTCTTCGGCAAGGACAGCATTTCACTGCTGCTGCTGTTACCGATCGCGCTGCCGGGCATTGTTACCGGTTTGGCGCTGCTGGCGGCGTTCAAGGCGTTGAATATCGAGCCGGGAGTACTGACCATTGTGATCGGTCATGCCACCTTCTGCGTGGTGATCGTGTTCAACAACGTCATCGCTCGTTTCCGCCGGACTTCCCATAGCCTGATTGAGGCTTCCATGGATCTCGGTGCCGACGGTTGGCAAACCTTCCGTTACGTGATGTTGCCCAACCTGGGTTCAGCATTGCTGGCCGGTGGCATGCTGGCGTTCGCGCTGTCGTTTGATGAAATCATCGTCACCACCTTTACCGCCGGGCATGAGCGCACGCTGCCGCTGTGGTTGTTGAACCAGCTCGGTCGCCCGCGCGATGTGCCGATCACCAACGTGGTGGCGCTGTCGGTAATGTTGCTGACCATGATCCCGATTTTGGGGGCTTATTACCTGACCAAGGGCGGCGAAAGCGTCGCCGGCAGCGGCAAATAAATAGCCTCTTGACCCTAATGCGTACCAGACATCTTATAAAAGGATAATCCTATGCAAAGCCAACTGTTGATTAACGGCCAACTGGTGACCGGCCAGGGCGCGTTGTTGCCGGTGTATAACCCGGCAACCGGAGAGGTAGTGGTGCAGGTGGCTGAAGCCAGTGCAGAGCAGGTCGATCAGGCGGTGCTGGCGGCCGACGCCGCATTTGAACACTGGGGGCAGACCACGCCGAAGGAGCGTGCTGAACACCTGCTGAAGCTGGCGGATTTGATCGACAGCCATGCGGAAACCTTCGCTCGTCTGGAATCGATTAACTGCGGTAAACCCTATCACTGTGTGCTGAATGATGAACTGCCGGGTGTGGCCGACGTCTTTCGCTTTTTCGCCGGAGCCAGCCGTTGTTTGAGCGGGTTGGCGGCCGGGGAATATCTGGCGGGACACACCTCGATGATCCGCCGCGACCCCTTGGGCGTGGTTGCCTCGATTGCCCCCTGGAATTACCCGTTGATGATGGCGGCGTGGAAGCTGGCTCCGGCGCTGGCGGCAGGTAACTGCGTAGTGCTTAAGCCGTCTGAGCAGACCCCGTTGACCACCTTCAAGCTGGCCGAGCTGGCCGCCGGGCTGTTCCCGCCGGGCGTACTTAACGTGTTGTTTGGCCGTGGTGTCAGCGTCGGTGACCGGCTGACCGGCCATAGCAAAGTGCGCATGGTGTCGCTGACCGGCTCAATCGCCACCGGCGAACATATTATTGGCCATACCGCATCCGGCATTAAGCGCACCCATATGGAGCTGGGGGGCAAGGCGCCGGTGCTGGTGTTTGACGACGCTGACCTGCAACAGGTGGTGGAAGGGATCCGCAGCTTTGGTTTCTACAACGCCGGTCAGGACTGTACCGCCGCCTGTCGCATTTACGCGCAAAAAGGCATTTATCCTCAGTTGGTGAAGGCGTTGGGCGAGGCCATCGGCAGCCTGAAGATTGGCCCGCCGGAAGAGGCCAGCAGCGAACTGGGCCCGTTGATTACCGCTCAGCACCTGGAGCGGGTGGTGGGGTTTGTCGAGCGAGCCAAGGCGTTGCCGCATGTGCAGGTGGTAACCGGTGGTGAGCGGGTTAACGGCCCCGGCTACTATTTCCAGCCGACGCTGTTGGCCGGTGCCCGCCAGGAGGATGAAATCGTGCAGCGTGAAGTGTTCGGGCCGGTGGTGACCGTCACGCCGTTCGACGATGAGGCGCAGGTGCTGGCCTGGGCCAACGAGTCTGACTACGGGCTGGCGTCGTCACTGTGGACCCGGGACGTGGGGCGGGCACACCGTCTGAGCGCCCGTTTGCAATATGGTTGCACCTGGGTGAATACCCATTTCATGCTGGTGAGCGAGATGCCGCACGGTGGCCAAAAGTTGTCCGGCTACGGCAAGGATATGTCGATGTACGGCCTGGAAGATTACACCGCTATCCGCCATGTAATGTTTAAACATTGATTTATCAGGTTTTATCTGCAAAATAACGCGGCTTTCAGACCGGCTCCGGCCGGTCTGATGATAATAAGAACAGAAGGAAGCCAATTATGAGCATCACCAGACGCGATTTTCTTAATGGGGTGGCGATCACCATCGCCGCCGGATTAACGCCGATGCAGATCCTGCGCGCATCGCCGCAAACCGCCAATCAAACCCTCTATTACCCGCCGACGCTGACCGGGCTGCGCGGCAACCATCCCGGCTCGTTTGAGCATGCTCATCAACTGGGGCGTGACGGCAAGGCCTTCGATTTTGCCGCAGTGCCCGCTACCGAAGAGTTCGATCTGGTGGTGGTCGGTGCCGGTATCAGCGGCCTGGCCGCGGCCTGTTTCTGGCAGCAAATGAAAGGTCAGCAACAGCGTATTTTGCTGATCGACAACCATGATGACTTCGGCGGCCATGCCAAGCGTAATGAATTCAGCAGCGAAAATGGCACCATTCTCGGCTACGGCGGCAGCGAGTCGCTGCAGTCGCCGCGCTCCAATTTCAGCCCGGTGGCGATGGGGCTGCTGCAAAAGCTGGGCGTCAGCATCGACAACCTGGAAAAAGCTTTCGATAAAACCTTCTACCCGGATCTTAACCTGAGTCGCGGCGTCTATTTCGATCGCAAAAACTTCGGCGTCGACAAAGTGGTGAACGGTGATCCTGGCCGTATGGTGGCGGATGATATTCCCCGTGACCGCCTCAATGGCCGTTCCTACGAGGCCTTTATCGGTGATTTCCCGCTGCCGGAAAGCGATCGCCAGGCACTGATCGCACTGCACACGGTGGATAAGGATTACCTGCCGGACATGAGCCAGGAGCAGAAAAGCGAATGGCTCGACAAGCACAGCTATACCGAGTTCCTGCGTGACAAGGTCGGCCTGAGTGAAATGGCGATCCGCTATTTCCAACAAACCACCAGTGACTTCCAGGCGGTGGGCATCGACGCCACTTCTTGCAGCGATGCGCGTATCTGCGATCTGCCAGGTCTGAACGGCATGAACCTGCCGCCGTTGGATGAAGAGTCACAGGCGGATCTCGACGATCCTTACGTGTTCCACTTCCCGGATGGCAACGCCACGCTGACACGTTTAATGGTCCGTCATTTGATCCCGGCGGTAGCGCCAGCCGGTAAGGACATGAATGACATCGTGCTGGCAAAGTTCGACTACAGCCAGCTGGATCGCGCAGAGTCACCGGTCAAACTGCGGTTGAACAGCACCGGATTGCACGCGGCCAACGTCGGCGACAAGGTCGAAGTGACCTACCTGACCGGAGAGAAAATGACCAAGGTGCGCGCCGGGCAGGTAGTGATGGCCGGCTACAACATGATGATCCCTTATCTGGTGCCGGAAATGTCGCCTGAACAGCAACAGGCGCTGAAGCAGAACGTTAAGTCGCCGCTGGTGTACAGCAAAGTGGTGATCCGTAACTGGCAGTCGTTTATTAAACTGGGCGTGCATGAAGTTTACTCGCCGACGGCACCTTATTGTCGTGTGAAGCTCGATTATCCGGTGAGCATGGGCGGCTATCAGCACCCGCGCGATCCGAACCAGCCGATTGGCCTGCACATGGTGTATGTGCCGACGCTGGCGGGCAGCGGGTTAAGCCCGCGTGAACAGTCGCGCAAGGGCCGTGCCTTGTTGTTGGGCACGCCGTTTGAAGTGCATGAGCAGATGATCCGCGAACAGTTGCAGGGCATGCTGGGTTCCGCAGGCTTTGATCATCAGCGCGATATCGTGGCGATCACCGTTAACCGTTGGTCGCACGGCTATTCCTACTTCCTCAACGGGTTGTTTGACGACGAGGACGAGGCGAAGAAAATCATTGAAACGGCACGTAAGCCGATCGGCAAAATCGTGATTGCCAACTCGGATTCCGACTGGAGCCCATACGCCAACTCGGCGATCGACCAAGCGTGGCGTGCGGTTAATGAACTGGCTTTCGGCCATGTTCCCGCTGCCGCCAAGGAGGGAGCATGAGCATGCGTTCACTGTATTTACTGACCTTACTGGCGGCGGGGGGCTCGGCGCAGGCGATGTCGGCCGGGGAATATGTCGCCAGGGCTGGTGACTGTACCGCCTGCCATACCACACCGGGTGGCGCGCTGTTTGCCGGTGGCATGAAGTTCCCTACGCCGCTTGGCAATATTTACGCCACCAACATTACGCCGGACAAACAGCAGGGCATCGGTGCCTATTCCTTTGACGAGTTTGACCGTGCGATGCGCCAGGGGATCGCCAAAGATGGCCATCGACTGTATCCGGCGATGCCGTACACCTCTTACGCCAAAATGAACGCGGAAGATATGCGCGCGCTGTACGACTATCTGATGAAGGAAGTTCCGGCGCAGAACACCGCCAACCGCGCCAGTGATATCAGTTGGCCGCTGTCGATGCGTTGGCCGTTGGCAATATGGAACCAGCTGTTCCATGAGGATACGCCTTATCAACCGGACAGCAGCCAGAGTAGCGAGTGGAACCGTGGTGCCTATTTGGTGCAAGGGGCGGGGCACTGCGGCAGTTGCCATACGCCGCGCGGCTGGGCGATGCAGGAGAAAGGGCTGGACAGCAAGGATCCGGCCTTCCTGAGCGGTGCCGAACTCGATGGCTGGTACGCTTCAGGATTGCGCGGGCTTAAACAGGGTGAAGTGGTAGCCTTGCTGAAAAGCGGGCGTAGCCAACATGCGGCAGTCGCAGGGCCGATGAGTGAAGTGGTTAGCAACAGCACGCAATATCTTACCGACGGCGATTTGAGCGCCATTGCCACTTACCTGCACAGTCTGGCGGCAGAGAAACCGCCGGTGGAGAAACCCGTTGCCATGGCGGTCGACAATTGGCAAGCGGGGCAACGCACCTATGCCATGTACTGTTCAACCTGCCACGGTAACAAAGGCGAGGGCAGCGACAACACCATTCCGGCACTGGCCGGTAACGCAACGGTCACGGCGGAGAACCCGTTAACCGCGCTGCGCGTGGTGTTGGAAGGAGCACATACGCCGATCACCCAGCATGCAACTGCGCTCGCCATGCCGGGTTACGCCTGGACCTTGAACGACCAGCAGGCTGCCGATCTGATGAGTTATTTACGGGGAAGCTGGGGCAACCAGGCGGCACCGGTCACGGCGCAGCAGGTAAAAGAGACACGCAAGCTGGCGGAGAAATAACGAAAGGGCGCGGTAACAGGCCGCGCCCTTTCAATTACATGACCTTGTGCGGCCCGAAGCATTCATAGTGGATGCGATCGGCCTCTACGCCCATCTCCAGCAGTTGGCTGGCCACAGACTGCATAAACGGCAGCGGCCCACAGAAGTAGTAATGCATCTGCGGCGTGGCAAGCGTTTCGCGCAGAGCACTGAGGTTCATCAGGCCACGGCTCTGGTAGTCGCGGCCTGCCACATCATCGGCGCCCGGTTGGTTGTACCACACGTGACGGCTCAGATTCGGCATGCGGCCGGCAATATCCGCCACTTCATCGGCAAAAGCGTGAACGCTGCCGTTTTCCGCTGCGTGCAGCCAGTGCACATCCGCCGGGTGTTGGTTATCGTGCAGAGTGTGGAGCATGCCAAGCATCGGCGTTTGGCCGACACCGGCGGAGATCAGTGCCACCGGGGTTTCCGGCTGCGCTTCGAGGAAGAAATCCCCGTGCGGCGGGGCGATATAAATTACGTCGCCTTCTTTGGCCTGCTGGTGCAGGAAGTTCGAAACTTTACCCTGCTCCTCTCGTTTCACCGCAATGCGATAGTATTCGCCGTTCGGTGAGGTGGTCAGTGAGTATTGGCGAATTTCCTGATTTTCCATGCTGTCGTGCTTGATGTAGACCGCCAGGTATTGGCCAGGTTTGAAGTCGATGACCTTGCCACCGTCAACCGGCGCCAATACGAAACTGCAAATCACTTCGCTCTGTGGCTGTTTTTTGACGATGCGGAATGCTCGTCGATCGCGCCAGCCACCCTCGGCAGTTTCGCTGGCCTGGTAAATCTGACCTTCGCGCTGGATAAATACGTCCGCCAACACCCCGTAGGCTTTGCCCCAGGCGTCCAGCACTTCCTGGCCCGGGCTGAACATTTCATCCAGTGTGGCAATCAGATGGCTGCCGACAATTCGATACTGATCCGGGCGAATATTCAGGCTGGTATGCTTTTGGGCGATGCGTTCCACCGCAGGCAACAGCGCCGCCAGATTCTCGATATTCACGGCATAGGCGCAGATGGCATCGAACAGGGCCTGACGCTGATCGCCATTGCGCTGGTTGTTCATGTTGAACACATCTTTTAACTCGGGATTATGCTCGAACATGCGATCGTAGAAGTGGGCGGTCAGCTTTGGCCCGGTAGCGGCCAGCAGGGGAATGGTAGATTTTACGGTGGCGATGGTTTGGCTATCCAGCATGGTGGCGCTCCTTGGTCGGACATTATTGGAATATTGTAATGATGTATTTAAAATGCATCTTTGTGTTTGAACGCATCCTAACGGTTTCTGCCGAGGCTGTAAATACCCCTGTTTTTCTTGCGGAGTCGGCTAGCGGCGATCCCGCTCACAGAACATGAAAAAACCGCATCCTCAGCATGAGTAAAAGTCGGTTGTCTAATGGGGTGCTTTATCGGATCAAAGCCTTGCCGCGCCTAATGCCAATCGTTTGCGTAAAAACCTCTGTCAAGACCTATCCTCGGTGGGGCGAAACAGTTTACACTGTGGCCCAGAACCCGAACGGGTAGTTATTTGGTGATTTTTTAGTTAGCTGATTTAGTCAGGAGAAGCCGGATGTTAAAGCGTGAAATGAACATTGCTGATTACGATGCCGAACTGTGGCGTGCAATGGAGCAAGAAGTTGTGCGTCAGGAAGAGCACATTGAGCTGATTGCGTCTGAGAACTACACCAGCCCGCGCGTAATGCAGGCTCAGGGCTCCCAGTTGACCAACAAATACGCTGAAGGTTATCCGGGCAAGCGTTATTACGGCGGCTGCGAATATGTGGATATCGTTGAGCAACTGGCCATCGACCGCGCAAAAGAGCTGTTCGGCGCAGATTATGCCAACGTCCAGCCGCACTCAGGTTCCCAGGCGAACTTCGCCGTCTATACCGCGCTGCTGCAGCCGGGCGACACCATTCTGGGCATGAACCTGGCGCACGGCGGCCACCTGACCCACGGTTCACCGGTCAACCTGTCTGGCAAGCTGTATAACGTGGTGCCTTACGGCATCGACGAAAAAGGTCAAATCGATTACGAAGATCTGGCGAAACAGGCCCAGACTCATAAACCAAAAATGATCATCGGTGGCTTCTCTGCCTTCTCCGGTATCGTTGATTGGGCAAAAATGCGCGAAATCGCTGACAGCATCGGCGCTTACCTGTTCGTTGACATGGCGCACGTAGCGGGCCTGATCGCCGCCGGCGTTTATCCGAACCCGGTCCCTCACGCACACATCGTGACCACCACCACCCACAAAACCCTGGCAGGTCCGCGCGGCGGCCTGATCCTGGCGAAAGGCGGTGATGAAGATCTGTATAAAAAGCTGAACTCCGCTGTGTTCCCTGGCGGCCAGGGCGGCCCGCTGATGCACGTGATCGCCGGTAAAGCGGTGGCGCTGAAAGAAGCGATGGAGCCTGAGTTCAAAATTTACCAGCAGCAAGTGGCCGATAACGCCAAAGCTATGGTGGAAGTGGTGCTGGAGCGCGGCTACAAAGTGGTTTCCGGCGGTACCCATAACCATCTGTTCCTGCTGGATCTGGTGGATAAGAACCTGACCGGTAAAGAAGCTGACGCTGCCCTGGGCCGCGCCAACATCACCGTGAACAAAAACAGCGTGCCAAACGATCCCAAGAGCCCGTTCGTCACCTCCGGTGTGCGTATCGGTACTCCGGCAGTGACCCGTCGCGGCTTCAAAGAAGCTGATGTGCGTGAACTGGCCGGCTGGATCTGTGACGTGTTGGACAACATCAACGATGAAGCCACCATCGAACGCACCAAGAAGAAAGTACTGGATATCTGCGCCCGCCTGCCGGTTTACGCATAATTTCCATTGCTGTAAAAAACGCTGAGGCGTCAGGCCGGTCACTTGGGTGACCGGCTTTTTTTATCTTTTTGCGAGGGTTATAGACCGAAAGTCGTATATATGTTTCTGCCCTTAATATTGGATATTAATATGTTTAATAAAAACAGGTTGTGATACTTATCGACTTTTAATTAATTGCAGATTTTTGAGAGCCTGTTATGTGATGTGAGTCTATATGATTGTTATTTACTCTCATGGTATACCTTAATAAAGGACGGTTATTATACTATGGAGTGTCGTATGACGCAGGTGATTCACTTTATCCTCTCTTGTCTGTTAGTGACGGTAATGGCCTTGCTGGTAAGCCATAACCGAAAGTTAATTAAAGTCCGCTATATTATTCAGCTGTTGGTGATAGAGGTATTACTTGCCTGGCTGTTCCTGCGTTCTGATATTGGCACCGGATTTACCGCCCAGGTCTCTACGGTGTTCAACGGGTTGATGCTGTTTGCCGGTGAAGGCACTGACTTTTTATTCGGTGGAATGCGGGCGCAAGGATTGGCATTCTTCTTTCTTAATGTGTTATGCCCCATTATTTTTATTTCTGCATTAATCGGTATTATTCAGCACATCAATTTATTGCCGGTTATCATTCGGGTGGTGGGGACGGTATTATCCAAAGTCAATGGCATGGGCAAGCTGGAGTCTTTTAATGCCGTCAGCGCATTATTACTGGGGCAGTCAGAGAACTTTATCGTTTATAAAGACGTGCTGGGCAAGATGTCCGAAAACCGTATCTACACTATGGCTGCCACCGCGATGTCAACCGTCTCGGTTTTTATGGTCGGTGCCTATATTAATATGGTCGATGCCCGCTATGTCGTAGTGTCATTGATTCTGAATATGTTTAGCACCTTTATCGTGCTTTCACTGATTAATCCTTATCGTGTCGATTTGGAGGAAGAGGTTCAGATGCAGGATCTGCATCGTGGACAAAGCCTGTTTGAAATGCTGGGTGAATATATTCTTGCCGGCTTTAAGGTTGCAGTAATCATTGCGGCCATGCTGCTGGGCTTTATTGCCCTGATTGCCGCCATCAACGCGTTGTTTAGCAGCCTGTTCGGCATCAGCTTTCAGGGGCTGCTGGGCTATCTGCTTTATCCTTTTGCCTGGGTTCTTGGCGTGCCGGCCCATGAGGCGCAGCAGGTCGGCAGTATCATGGCGACCAAGATTGTCGCCAACGAGTTCGTTGCCATGACTGACCTGCAACAGATTAAAGCCGCGTTGTCGCCACGTGCCGAAGGGATCCTGTCGGTCTTCCTGATCTCCTTCGCCAACTTCACTTCGGTGGGCATTGTGGCGGGGGCGATTAAAGCGCTGAACGAGGAGCAGGGCAATGTGGTTTCCCGTTTCAGTCTGAAACTTTTGTATGGCTCAACGTTGGTGAGTTTCTTATCAGCAGCAGTAGCGGGATTAGTCATTTAAACCCTCTGTAAAACTCGATTGAGGAAAATTGATTCCCGGCGGAATTTAAAATTAACCGACATAAGGAAGTGTTGTAATGAAGATTTTGTTTATTGGTGAGTCATGGCATATTCACATGATCCATTCCAAAGGCTTTGACAGTTTTACCTCGAGTAAATATGAAGAGGGGGCAGACTATCTGTTGTCCTGCTTACGCAGTTCTGGTATTTCCATCGACTACATGCCGGCGCATACCGTACAAACCGCCTTTCCACAAACGTTGGACGAACTGCTAATTTATGATGCTGTGGTGATTAGCGATATCGGTAGCAACACCTTCTTATTACAAAATAAAACCTTTTATCGAATGGAGGTAATGGCCAATGCCCTGTCGCTGATAAAAGACTATGTCGCCATGGGGGGCGGGGCGTTAATGATAGGCGGTTATCTTTCCTTTACCGGCATAGAAGCAAAGGCAAATTATAAAAACACTATTCTTGCCGAAGTATTACCGGTTGAAATGTTAGACCACGACGACCGCGTTGAATTACCACAAGGCTGTAAACCTCTCACTCTTAACAAGAGTCACGAGATCACTCATGGGCTAAATGAATGGCCGCCTTTACTAGGCTATAACAAATTTACGGCCAAGCCCGGCAGCGAAACCCTGGCGGAGATTAACGGCGATCCTTTGTTGGTGGTTGGTAAATATCAGAAAGGCCATGTTGCCTGTTTTGCCAGTGACTGTTCCCCCCATTGGGGCGGGCCGCAATTTATGCAATGGGAGAACTATAGCGGCTTCTGGTGCAATTTAATGAATTCAATCAAAAGGAGAAATTGAAATGGATGACAAAGTCAGGATCCAGGAAATGATCGCTGTCGCCTCTCAGGCCAGGGCGTTTTCCTATGCGCCTTATTCCAACTTTACCGTGGGCGCGGCATTAATCACCAAGAGCGGCAAGGTGTTCACCGGGTGTAATGTCGAATCCGTCTCTTATTCGCCCACCACCTGTGCAGAACGCGTTGCTATCCTGAAAGCGGTCTCCGAAGGTGAGCGCAGTTTTGAGATGATTGTGGTGATCGGCGGCCCCAGAGTGGGTGAAAGCAAGGCTAAAGGCTATTCCGGGCCCTGTGGCGTATGTCGCCAAATGATTTATGAGTTCGGCAAGGATACCCAGATCATTATCGCCAACAGCCTGGATGAGTACTATGTGCATGATATCTCAGAGCTGTTACCGTTAGGATTCGGTCCGGATCATTTACTGGGTTAGCCGGAAGATTTTCCGTCGTCAGGGCGCTGTAAGTGAACTGCGCCCTGATTGTGAGGCTCAAACTGTGAGCTGCTTTGCAGTCTATCCCTTTGAACATGAATGAACATTGCTAGCCAGTGTGAGCTCTGTCAAAGTATCGCCCTCACACCGGAGGGATCATGGTTCTGCAATCTACGCGTTGGCTAGCTCTCAGTTATTTCACCTACTTCTTTTCTTACGGCATCTTCTTACCCTTTTGGGGCGTTTGGTTAAAAGGTGAGGGCATACCGCCTGAAACCATCGGTATTTTGCTTGGTGCCGGTCTGGTTGCACGTTTCCTCGGTAGTTTGTTGATTGCTCCCCGGGTAAAAGATCCCTCTCATCTGGTGACGGCACTGCGCCTGTTAGCGTTGCTGACGTTGGCTTTTGCCATTGGGTTCTGTTTCGGCAACGGCTGGGGCTGGCTAATGCTGGTGATCGCCGGCTTCAACCTGTTCTTCTCGCCGCTGGTCCCGCTCACCGATGCGTTGGCCGGCACCTGGCAAAAACAAATCACCCTGGATTACGGCCGGGTCCGGTTATGGGGCTCGCTGGCGTTTGTGATTGGTTCGGCGTTGACCGGCCAAATGGTTTCCGTCTGGGGCCATAACGCTATCCTCTACAGCCTGATAGTCAGCATACTGGCGATGCTGTTGGGCATGATGCTCAAACCGAGCGTGATGCCGCAGGGGGAAGCGCGCACCCACAACGAAACCGAGCGTTCTTTGTGGGAGATGCTTAAGGAAGGGCCAGTCTGGCGCTTCCTGCTGTGCGTAACGCTGTTGCAGGGCGCGCATGCCGGCTATTACAGTTTCGGTTCTATCTACTGGCAGGAGGCGGGCTACTCGGCTGCGACCATTGGCTACTTGTGGTCGCTGGGCGTGGTGGCGGAAGTGATTATTTTCGCCAGCAGTAATTTCCTGTTCCGTCGCTGGAATGCGCGCAATCTGCTGCTGCTCTCTGCCTGCTGCGGAATACTGCGCTGGAGCCTGATGGCCAGTAGCACCGAGTTAGGGTGGCTGCTGGTGATCCAAATTCTGCACTGTGGCACCTTTACCGTTTGCCACCTGGCAGCGATGCGTTTTATCGCCGCGCGCAAGGGGCCGGAAGTGATCAGGCTGCAGGCAGTTTATTCAGCGCTGGCGATGGGCGGCGGCATTGCGATTATGACGGTGATTGCCGGCTTCCTGTTTGAGCATCTGCAAGGCGGGGTGTTCTGGGTGATGGCGGCAGTGGCATTGCCGGCGTTGTTTATCCGCCCGCCGGCCGTGGCGGTCAATAATAACCGTTAAGAGGTTTCCAGCAGCGCACGGATGGCTTTGCGCTGCTGGCGCTCTAGCGGTAACTCGGTATAAATCAGCGGCGGCTGCGGCGCACCGTGCTCCATGGCATAAGGGGTGATCACCAGGGTGACCCCCTGTGGCGCGCCAGAATGCAGATAGTCGCGCAGCGGCAAATACTTGATATTCAGCGGCAATAGCGTTAATTCGCGGATCTGATATTCCACTTCTTCTTCCAATTGCGGGTTGTCCAGCGTCAGCAATAACACCTGCTTTTCCTGCAACGCATTGCCCTGCATCAACCAGGCACCGAAACTGATGGCGACCAGCCCGGCTTCCTCGCTGGAGAAATGAATACCGTATTCCTGTTCGAGTGGTTCCAGTGCCTCCTGAGCGGTGCGCATCAGGCGTGGATACTTGCGTTCAACTTCTTCCAGCAAGGTGTTATCGATACCAATCTCAAAGCGACAGCGTTCAACCGCGGGGGCCAGATGGGCGAACAGCTGGCTGATCAAATCCTCTTTACTGCTGAAAGTCATGCCGGAAATCTGTTGAAAGCGCTCGACCATATTTTCAATCGCTGCCATCAATCGCAGATCTTCCGCTGAGTCATTGCTGTGGTAGCTGTGATTTTTCAACAGGGTGAACATCAGCAGCAGAAAATCGCTTTCGCTGGCTTCGGGGCGAAGGGCAAACAGCTGATTCAAGGATTGATGCAGCAAACCCACCGCCTGATGCTCCGGTTTCTGATGCAGCCAGTCACGTTGGACGGGGCTGAATGTCGGGTGCCGCTGGCGCTGTGTCTCCCATGCGCAGTAGCGCAAGAAGTGCTGGAGGAACTGGCGATCACGCCGATCAAAGCTGCAGTTGATCAGCGTTTCATACTCTCTGATGCACTGTTCCAACTGTGGTGTCAGGTCGGTGCTCACTCCCAGAGCCTGCTGTAGCCAGCGAGAAAAATGTTGATCGATAAAGTCCGGGCTGCAGCGCAGGGCTCTTCGCAGCCAATGGAGCAGGCAGAGGCGTTGATTGAGTGCGCTGCCCCTGATCCGGTAACCCTCATCGGGGTTACCGTCGATCTCCAGATGGTGGAAACGCTGGATTTCACTGGCAACCTCGGCTATATCTTGCCGGGTAACCGGGGGGGAAACGCCATTAATTTGGCTGATAGTCTCCAGTTGTACTGCGGGCACCGGCGCATACAACATCAATAACAGATGGCAGCGTCGTTGTTGACCGGAGAGCTCAGGCACGGGGGCAGTGTCCAGGCTCATATCACCTTCGGGCAGGTAACGTTTAAATTATGAATAAGCATAGCAAAAGGTGATGCGCGGCGCGGCAACGGCACCCGGTTTTACTTCGGCTTACAACTTTCGTCACAATTATTGGGCGGAAACGCGGTGGTTGAGGAACGGTTGATGTTACTTTATAACAATAATGAGTATCGTTTGATGATGAAGTTACGTTTTATTCTGGCCGGTTTTTTAATGCTTTTCAGCGTCGGCGCTACCGCACACCCGCACAGTTTTATTGATATGAACACCACCTTTGTGGCGAAGGATCAACAGCTGGTCGGTTTGAAAATGGTTTGGGTTATGGATGAAATCACCTCGGCAGATCTGCTCTACGATGCAGAAAATGCCAAACAAGACTCGGAAATATGGAAAAAGCTGGCGGCGCAAGTGATGGCCAATGTCCTGGGTCAACACTATTTCACGGATGTCTATCGCGACGGCAAGCCGGTGAAATACCTGAATCTGCCAACGGAATACCACCTGTCGCGCCAGGGGCATCAGGCGGTACTGGAGTTTGTCCTGCCGCTGGCCGAGCCGCAGCCGCTGGCGGGCAAGCCGTTTGAGATCTCCACCTACGATCCCACCTATTTTGTAGATATGACCTATAAAGATAAAACGGCACTGCATCTGCCGCCGGAGATGGCTTCGCAGTGCCAATTCAAACTGATGACGCCCAAGCCAGACTCCTCTTTACAGGCTTACGCATTGTCCCTCGATAAAAACGATTTACCCGGCGAAGATATGGCGCTGGGGCAGCAGTTCGCCCAGCGGGTCAGCCTGCAATGTCAATAAACCTCAGCCAACACAGGCCGCGTAAGCGACACTGGGCTTTCAGCCTGTGGCCGTTACTGCTGTTTGCGCTGTTACTGGCGCTGAGCGCGCAGTTGGCGTGGCACTATTGGCCGCAATTACTGATGCAAAGCGTGGTGTGGCAGAAAGGGCTGCACCTGCAGTTGGCGGGCCTGTTGCAGCAGGTAAAAGCGGCACCGCAGCAGGCCGGACTGGCGCTGATGTTGTTCAGCCTGAGTTATGGCGTGCTGCATGCCCTTGGCCCCGGCCACGGTAAAGTGGTGATTGCCACCTACCTGGCCACCCATCCGGCGCGGTTGAAAAGCAGCCTGAAACTGACCTTTGCGGCGTCGTTGGTGCAGGGACTGGTAGCGATCGCGCTGGTGACGTTGATGCTGGTGGTACTGCAACTGTCGTCCCGGCAACTGCATCAGAGCAGTTTCTGGCTGGAGAAGGGCAGTTTTATTCTGGTGATGCTGCTCGGGGTGTTGCTGAGCTGGCGAGCGCTGAAGCGTTTGTATTATGCGGTGAGAGCCATGCGTCCGTCGCCAGCGCTGCGAATCAACAGCCTGCAACCGCTGCCGGCGGATCACGTTCACAGTGAGCATTGCGGCTGTGGTCACCGCCATATGCCGAGCGACAGCGAACTGCAGGCGGGCAGTGACTGGCGTACACAGACTGCCATCGTGTTGGCGATGGGAATGCGGCCGTGCTCGGGCGCAATACTGGTGTTGCTGTTTTCCAAAGTGATTGGCGTGTTTGTCTGGGGCGTTTTCTCGGCGTTGGCCATGGCGCTGGGCACCTCACTGACCATCTCATTGTTGGCCCTGATGGTGCACTACAGTCGCCGATTGGCGGTACGTCTCAGCCAATCACGTGCACCTGCGGCCTGGAGCGCGGTGGCCTGGGGTTCGCTGGCGCTGGCCGGTGGCATGATTCTGCTGTTCGCCGGGTTGCTGCTGTATCTCACTGCCCAGTCGGAGTTTATCGGCGGCATCCGGCCTTTCTCCCGCTGACAGGCATAAAAAAAACGCTGCAATAAATTGCAGCGCTTTTTCTTTATTCATTCACTTCGCGATATTAACGCTTCAGCGCTTCGCTCAGTTCTTCACGCATGGTGGAAAGCATGGCTTTCACTACGCGCGGGTTGCCGGCTACCACGTTGCCGGAGCTGAAGTGGTTATGGCCGCCAACAAAGTCGGTCACCAGGCCGCCAGATTCACGCACCAGCAGTTCACCTGCGGCGAAATCCCATGGCTTCAGGCCAATTTCGAAGAAACCGTCAACGCGACCGGCGGCCACATAGGCCAGATCCAGCGCGGCAGAGCCGGTACGACGGAAGTCGGCACACTGGGTGAACAGTTTGCCAACCACATTAATGTAGGGAGTTGCGTGCTGCTTAACCTTGAACGGGAAGCCGGTCGCCAGGATGGTGCCATCGAGATCTTTGGCATTGGTGCCGCGCAGACGGTAACCGTTGAGCTGTGCGCCCTGGCCGCGGGTGGCGGTGAACAGTTCGTTACGCATTGGATCGTAAACCACAGCCACTTCAGTACGGCCTTTAATGCGTACGGCGATGGAAACTGAGAAGTGTGGGAAACGTTTGATGAAGTTTGATGTGCCATCCAGTGGATCGATCACCCATTGTACATCTTTGTCTTCGCCGGCCAATTCGCCGCGTTCTTCGGTAACAATAGTATGTTGCGGATAGGACTTGCGAATGACGTCGATGATCAGATGCTCTGCATCGCGATCGACGTTAGTGACAAAGTCATTGGTCCCTTTCTGGCTCGCTTCTACAGCGTCCGGGGTTTCGTAGTTTTTGGCAATCAGGTTACCGGCCTTGCGCGCAGCGCGCACGGCGATCGTCAGCATCGGATGCATGGGTATCTTCCAACTAGGATGTTAAAGAACAGGAAACGGCGCGAAGTATAGCAGGTGTTCGGCAAAATGCCTATGGCTGTGTTAAGCTGCTGTGATTTTCCGCTACGCTCAGAGTTTGTATGCTGCATAACATCCGCATTGTTCTGGTAGAAACCTCTCATACCGGTAACATGGGCTCGACCGCCAGAGCCATGAAAACCATGGGGTTAACCAACCTTTATTTGGTTAATCCGCTGATAAAACCTGATTCTCAGGCGATCGCCCTGGCCGCTGGTGCCAGCGATGTGATCGGCAACGCCACTATCGTAGACACCCTGGATGACGCCATTGCCGGCTGCAGTCTGGTCGTGGGCACCAGTGCGCGTTCACGCACCTTGCCGTGGCCGATGCTGGAACCGCGTGAATGCGGCATCCGCGCCGTGCACGAAGGTGAACATGCGCCGGTAGCGCTGGTGTTCGGCCGTGAACGTGTCGGCCTGACCAATGATGAGCTGCAAAAGTGCCATTACCATGTCGCCATTCCTGCCAACCCGGATTACAGCTCGCTGAATCTGGCGATGGCGGTGCAAATTCTGGCGTATGAAGTGCGTGTGGCTTACCTCGATCGTCAGCAGGTCGGCGCGCCGCAACTGGAAGAAACGCCGTATCCGTTGGTGGACGACCTGGAACGCTTCTATCAGCATCTTGAACAAACGCTGCAGCAGAGTGGCTTTATCCGCCCCTCTCATCCGGGGCAGGTCATGAGCCGTTTGCGTCGTTTATTCACCCGTGCGCGGCCGGAAGCTCAAGAGCTGAATATCCTGCGCGGTATGCTGACGTCGATCGAGAAACAGGACAAACATCAAGGTAATTAATTTGATGTGAAATGGCGGCTTGCGGTAATAGTATTAGTTATCTAATGGTTATAATGTGTATTTTATATGCATATTATCTGGCTTAGTCCAAAACGTGCTAATACTTGAGTAAATTACTAGGTTAAATAGTTGACTGATTTACTCAGGAATGTCAGACTTTCGGCCATGTTTGACCAACAGGTAACCACTTAGCTATGAGACTGACATCCAAAGGCCGTTATGCCGTAACCGCTATGCTTGACGTGGCATTGCACTCCCAGGAAGGGCCCGTTCCTCTGGCGGATATTTCTGAGCGCCAGGGTATCTCGCTCTCTTATCTGGAACAATTATTCTCCCGTCTGCGTAAGAATGGCCTGGTGGCCAGCGTACGTGGACCGGGCGGTGGTTATCTGCTGGGCAAAGACGCGAGTGAGATTGCCGTAGGTGCAGTCATCACTGCTGTCGATGAATCGGTAGACGCAACCCGTTGCCAGGGTAAAGAAGGCTGTCAGGGTGGCGATCGCTGCCTGACCCATACCCTGTGGCGCGATCTGAGCGAGCGCATCAGCGGGTTCCTGAACAACATTACGCTGGCTGAACTGGTGAACAACCAGGACGTGCTGGTGGTGGCGGACCGTCAAAACAACGATACCCGTCGCACGGCCAACGGTCGTCAGCAAGAAACTATCAACGTTAATCTGCGCGCATAAGCAGCTGGCGATATTTTTTTAGTTTTTGGAAGTGATGTACGGAGCACAAGAGCAATGAAATTACCGATTTATCTGGATTACTCAGCAACGACGCCGGTTGACCCGCGTGTTGCTGAGAAAATGATGCAATTTTTGACTCTGGACGGGACTTTTGGTAACCCGGCTTCCCGTTCCCACCGTTTCGGTTGGCAGGCGGAAGAGGCGGTAGATATCGCCCGTAACCAAATTGCTGAACTGGTTGGCGCTGACCCGCGCGAAATCGTGTTTACTTCCGGAGCCACCGAATCCGACAACCTGGCGATCAAAGGCGCTGCCAATTTCTATCAAAAGAAAGGCAAGCACATTATCACCAGCAAAACCGAACACAAGGCCGTGCTGGACACCTGTCGCCAGCTCGAGCGTGAAGGCTTTGAAGTGACCTATCTGGCACCGCAGAGCAACGGTATTATCAGCCTGCAGGCCCTCGAAGCTGCGATGCGCGAAGACACCATTCTGGTTTCTATCATGCACGTGAACAACGAAATTGGCGTGGTGCAGGATATCGAAGCTATCGGCGAAATGTGCCGTGCGCGCGGTATCATTTATCACGTTGATGCAACCCAGAGCGTGGGCAAACTGCCTATCGACCTGAGCAAGCTGAAAGTTGATCTGATGTCATTCTCCGGCCACAAAATTTATGGCCCGAAAGGCATTGGTGCACTGTACGTGCGTCGTAAGCCACGTATTCGTATCGAAGCCCAGATCCACGGCGGTGGCCATGAGCGCGGCATGCGTTCCGGTACCCTGCCTGTCCATCAGATCGCCGGTATGGGCGAAGCCTATCGTATCGCCAAAGAAGAAATGGCGTCGGAAATGGCACGTCTGCGCACGCTGCGCGATCGTCTGTGGAACGGCGTGAAAGATATGGAAGAAGTGTATCTGAACGGCTCGCTGGAGAACGGGGTGCCTAACATCCTGAACGTCAGCTTCAACTATGTTGAAGGCGAGTCGCTGATCATGGCGCTGAAAGACCTGGCCGTATCCTCGGGTTCTGCCTGTACCTCCGCCAGCCTTGAGCCATCTTACGTGCTGCGCGCGTTGGGCATGACTGACGAGTTGGCGCATAGCTCGATCCGTTTCTCTCTGGGGCGTTTCACCACAGAAGAAGAGATCGATTACACCATTCAACTGGTGCGTAAATCCATTGGCCGTCTGCGTGACCTGTCTCCACTGTGGGATATGTTCAAGCAGGGCGTGGATATCAACAGCATCGAATGGGCACATCATTAATTCTCAGGATTCAGGAGCAAGGTCATGGCTTACAGCGAAAAAGTAATCGATCACTATGAAAACCCGCGTAACGTGGGTTCTTTCGACAACGAAGATCCTAGCGTTGGCAGCGGCATGGTGGGTGCACCGGCCTGTGGCGACGTGATGAAGTTGCAGATCAAAGTCAACAATGAAGGTATCATTGAAGACGCCCGTTTCAAGACTTACGGCTGCGGTTCCGCCATCGCCTCCAGTTCGCTGGTGACCGAATGGATGAAAGGCAAGTCTCTTGATCAGGCCGAAGCGATCAAAAACACTCAGATCGCCGAAGAACTGGAATTACCGCCGGTAAAAATTCACTGCTCAATCCTGGCCGAAGACGCCATTAAAGCAGCGATTGCCGACTACAAGAGCAAACACAGCGCCAAGTAATTATTGTGTAGGGGCGCTGCATGCCGCGCCCGCGTTGGTCGGGGCGAATATATTCGCCCCCTACACCGGTTAGCACCCCAATACCGGTTTTGCTATAGGTTGGGGATATTGAGTATGAGGTTGTGATGTCAATTACCATGAGCGACAGCGCTGCACAGCGCGTTCAGGCATTTATGAATAACCGTGGCAAAGGCCTTGGCCTGCGTCTGGGGGTGAGAACCTCTGGCTGCTCCGGGATGGCGTACGTGCTGGAATTTGTTGACGATATGAACGATGACGACATCGTTTTTGAAAACAAAGGCGTTAAGGTGATCATTGACGGCAAGAGCCTGGTCTACCTTGACGGCACCGAGCTTGATTTCGTTAAGGAAGGCCTGAACGAAGGCTTCAAGTTCAACAACCCCAATGTCTCAAGCGAGTGCGGCTGCGGCGAAAGTTTCAACGTCTGACAGTCCATCGTGCTCCCCCGCCTGGTGCGGGGGAACTTCATCCGATAACGCCCAGAGCACGCTATGGATTACTTTACTTTATTCGGGCTGCCAGTTCGCTATCCCGTGGACGGCAGCCTGCTTGCCTCTCGCTATCAGGATCTGCAGCGCCAATTCCATCCCGATCGTTTTGCCAGTCAGCCAGAACGCGAACGCCTGATGGCGTTGCAACAGGCAGCGACTATCAATGAAGCCTACCAAACGCTGAAGCACCCATTAAAACGCGCGGAGTATATGTTATCTTTGCACGGCTTTGATTTGGGCAACGAGCAGCACACTATGCGTGATACCGCGTTCCTGATGGAACAGTTGGAACTGCGCGAAGAGCTTGATGCCATTGAGCGCAAAGCAGATGCACAAACCCAGTTGGCCAGTTTTGGCGCGCGGGTGAACGAGACGGTGAAACAGCGCAGCGCTTTGATGATTCAGCAACTCGAGAGCCAGCAGTGGATTGATGCGGCTGACACCGTGCGTAAGCTGCGCTTTTTGGACAAACTCCAGCAACAGGTTGAACAACTCGAAGAAAAATTGCTGGGTTTTGAGTAACACATTTTTGCTTGTGGAAGCTTCAATATGGCCTTATTACAAATTAGTGAGCCTGGCCTCAGCGCCGCGCCACACCAGCGCCGTCTGGCTGCCGGTATTGATTTAGGCACCACCAATTCACTGGTCGCCACGGTGCGCAGCGGGCAGGCGGAAACGCTGGCCGATGCCGAAGGGCGCGATTTACTGCCCTCGGTGGTGCATTACCAGGCTGACACACTGCGTGTCGGCTGGGATGCGCGCCGGCAGGCAGCAGAGGATCCCGCCAATACCATCAGTTCAATCAAACGCATGATGGGCCGCTCATTGGCCGACGTACTTGCGCGTTACCCGAACCTGCCGTATCAGTTTCAGGCCAGTGACAACGGCTTGCCGATGATCGTCACTGCCGCCGGTGCGGTTAACCCGGTAGGGGTTTCTGCCGATATCCTCAGAGCCCTTGCCGAGCGCGCGAAAACCGCGCTGGAAGGGGATCTGGACGGCGTGGTGATCACCGTTCCTGCCTATTTTGATGATGCACAACGTCAGGGCACCAAAGACGCTGCGCGTCTGGCCGGGTTGCACGTGCTGCGTTTGCTGAACGAACCGACGGCGGCGGCGATTGCCTATGGCCTGGATTCCGGGCAGGAAGGCATTATCGCGGTGTACGATTTGGGCGGCGGTACCTTTGATATTTCCATTCTGCGGCTGAGCCGTGGGGTGTTCGAAGTGTTGGCCACCGGCGGGGATTCCGCGCTGGGGGGCGACGATTTTGACCATCTGCTGGCCGACTGGCTGCGTGAACAGGCCGGTGTGGCTGACCGTAGCGATCACGGTGTACAGCGCCAACTGCTGGATGCGGCCATCGCGGCCAAAATTGCACTGAGCGCTGCCGACAGCACTGTCGTTGAGATTGCCGGCTGGCAGGGCGAAGTGACCCGGGCACAGTTTGATGCACTCATCGCTACTCTGGTGAAACGTACCCTGATGGCCTGCCGCCGCGCGTTGAAAGACGCGGGCGTGAGTGCCGAAGAAGTGCTGGAAGTGGTCATGGTTGGCGGTTCCACCCGCGTGCCTTTGGTGCGTGAGCAGGTGGGCACGTTCTTCGGCCGCACGCCGTTAACTTCGATCGATCCGGATAAAGTGGTCGCTATTGGCGCTGCTATCCAGGCGGACATTTTGGTGGGTAACAAGCCGGACAGTGACATGCTGCTGCTGGATGTGATCCCACTTTCGCTAGGTCTGGAAACCATGGGCGGTCTGGTAGAGAAAGTGATCCCGCGTAACACCACCATTCCGGTGGCGCGTGCGCAGGAGTTCACCACTTTTAAAGACGGCCAAAGCGCGATGATGATCCATGTGCTGCAGGGCGAACGCGAATTGGTGCAGGATTGCCGCTCGCTGGCGCGCTTCTCGCTGCGAGGCTTACCGCCGCTGCCTGCCGGTGGCGCGCATATTCGCGTAACCTTCCAGGTGGATGCCGATGGCCTGTTGAGCGTCACCGCGATGGAGAAATCCACCGGCGTTGAGGCTTCAATTCAGGTTAAACCGTCGTATGGTCTGTCCGATGCCGAAATTGCCGGGATGATCAAAGATTCGATGGCTAATGCGCAGAGCGATGTTGGCGCACGCATGCTGGCGGAACAGCGGGTTGAGGCGTCACGGGTGCTGGAAAGCCTGCAGGGCGCACTGACCAGCGACGCCGCATTGCTGAGCGAAGCAGAAAGCACCGCGATCCCCGCAGCGGTAGAAGCTTTGCAACAGGCGACGCAGGGCACCGATCCGGCCGCTATTGAAGCCGCAATAAAAACATTAGATGCACAAACGCAAGACTTTGCCGCGCGCCGTATGGATGCTTCCATTCGCCGCGCGCTGGCTGGCCATTCTGTGGATGAGGTTTAATCATGCCTAAAATTGTTTTCCTGCCCCATCAAGATTTATGCCCGGAGGGGGCAGTACTGGAAGCCGAACAAGGGGAATCAATCCTCAACGTTGCGCTGCGCAACGGCATCGAGATTGAACATGCCTGTGAGAAATCCTGCGCCTGCACCACCTGTCACTGCATCGTGCGCGAAGGTTTCGACTCTCTCGAAGAGAGCAGCGAACTGGAAGACGACATGCTGGACAAGGCCTGGGGTCTGGAGCCGGAAAGCCGGCTGAGCTGTCAGGCACTGGTGGCCGACGAAGATTTGGTGGTTGAAATGCCGCGTTATACCGTCAACCACGCGCGTGAAGGGTAAGGGAGCCGTAGAATGGGACTGAAGTGGACCGACAGCCGTGAAATCGGCGAAGCTCTGTACGACCAATACCCGGATACCGATCCGAAAACCGTACGTTTTACCGACCTGCATCAGTGGATTTGCGATCTGGAAGATTTTGACGATGATCCACAGGCTTCCAACGAAAAAATACTGGAAGCTGTTCTGCTGGTCTGGTTAGATGAAGCGGAGTAAATAGCGTAACGGGCTGCCATAGGCGGCCCGTTTATTTTGTATCCGACACGATTAATAAAAGAATAATCCGGAGTAAGAAGGCTATGACAACTGAATTCATGCTGGTAACGCTGTCGAACCAACCTGCTGACGCTCGCTGGGGCGAGAAAGCGCTGCTGAGCACCGGTACAGAAGGGATGACTATCCACCTGACCGGCAAAGATAAACTGGGCAGCATTCAACGTGCGGCTCGTAAGATTGACGGCCAGGGCATCAAAAACGTCAAACTGGCCGGTGACGACTGGGATCTGGAAAACAGTTGGGCATTCTGGCAGGGCTTCCGTGGGCCGAAAGGCAAACGCAGCGTCGAATGGGCACCATTGCCGGAAGCGGAAAGCAAAGAGCTGGAACAGCGCCTGAAGATTGTTGACTGGGTGCGTGACACCATCAACATGTCCGCGGAAGAGTTGGGGCCGGAGCAACTGGCTACCCGCGCGGTTGATCTGATGTGTGACATCGGCTGTGAAGCCGTCAGCTACCGGATTACCAAAGGTGAAGATCTGCGTGAGCAAAACTACGCCGGTATCCACACCGTGGGCCGTGGGTCAGATCGTTCACCAGTGCTGTTGGCACTGGATTTCAACCCGACCGGCAACCCGGAAGCGCCGGTATTTGCCTGCCTGGTGGGCAAGGGTATCACCTTTGACACCGGTGGCTACAGCCTGAAACAAAGCGCCTTTATGGACTCCATGAAAGCGGATATGGGCGGTGCAGCCACCATTACCGGCGCATTGGCGCTGGCGGCGGCTCGCGGCCTGAAGCAACGTGTGAAACTGTACCTGTGCTGTGCCGACAACATGGTCAGCGGCAACGCTTTCAAACTGGGCGACATCATCCGTTACCGCAACGGCAAAACCGTAGAGGTGATGAATACCGATGCGGAAGGGCGTCTGGTATTGGCCGATGGCCTGATCGATGCGTCCGCGCAGAATCCTCAGTTGATCATCGACTGCGCCACCCTGACCGGTGCGGCCAAAACGGCGGTGGGTAATGACTACCATGCGCTGTTCAGCTTCGATGACGCTCTGGCGCAAGAGCTGCTGGCCAGTGCGGCTGCAGAACAAGAGCCATTCTGGCGTCTGCCGCTGGCTGAATTCCACCGCAGCCAACTGCCGTCCAACTTTGCCGAACTGAACAACGTAGCCGGTCCGGCCTACACGGCGGGAGCCAGCACCGCGGCTGCCTTCCTGTCGCATTTTGTGACTAACTACCAGCAGGGCTGGCTGCACATTGACTGTTCCGCGACTTACCGCAAAGGTGCAGTAGATCAATGGTCAGCAGGCGCGACCGGTCTGGGTGTCCGTGCTCTGGCCAACCTGCTGCTGAGTAAAGCCAAATAATTGAACGCTCACCCAGGTGGGCGCTAGAATGTCATTTACCCTCGGGGCCCAGCATGCTGGGCCCCGTTATTTGATTGCTGGAGTTTGTCATGAGTTCTCACCATCACGAAGCCGCCGCAGGCGAAAACGAACTTGAACGCCTGTTGAAACTGGCGGTGACGGAGCCGGCCCATCGTCCGGCATTCTTCCGTGAACTGCTCGACGCTACGGTGTTGATCCTCGGTGACAGCGAACAGGTGCAACTCGGCGGTGACATCACGCTAAATGCCGATACACCGGTGAATATCCAGCACTGGGAAAAGCAGGACGGCGGCAGCATCATCCCATTCTTTACCTCGGTAGAAGCGTTGCAAAAGGCCGTTGAGGATGAACAGCCGTTCATCGCTATGCCGGCACGCGTCTTATTCGAGATTACGCAGGGTGCGGATCTGTTCCTCAACCCGAAGGCCGAGTACGGCAAAGAGTTTTATCCTGAAGAGGTGGCAATGCTGTTGGCGACTGGCGGTGTCAGCAAACCGGCAGAACGCTATATCGACAAGGATACTCAGATCCTGTTGGGCCAGCCGGAAGAATATCCGTCGGCGATGGTCGATGCCTTGACCACATTGTTCAGCCAGCGCAAGCCGGTTCGCCGCGCGTTTCTGGCGCTGATGCACGATCAGGCGGTCGACGAAAAACCCAATCTGCTGGTCGGGCTGGAAGTGGATGGCGAACAAGGTGATGTCGAGGCGCTGATCAATGAAGCGGGCAGCGTGGCCAGCGAAACCGCGCCTAACGACGAACCGGTGGATTTTTGTCTGGTATCGGAAAAGGAACGTGGCGTCAGTCATTACCTGATCACCCATACCCAACCCTTCTACCAGCGCCGCTGGGGCAGTTGGTTGCGCAATATCATTCCTTCGACCGATAAAACCCAGTAACACCGTGTTTTCTGTTTTGTGGCGAACGGCTTGTTGTATCGGGGCATAAATAAAAGAGCGGCCAGCCCGAAAGGCTGGCCGGATACAACAATGGGCGCCGGAAAACCACTGCGTCACACCAAAACAGGCGGGGCGAACCCCGCCTTCAGGTTGCCATTTAACGTTTAACGTTACAGGACAACACTGCCGCTACCTCCGTATTTCCCTGCCTGAATGTTAACTCGCAAACCGAGCCACGTATAAGCCAGATGAATACCAAGAATGTTACACAACCAACTGTAAATCCTGGTAAAAACAGTTTTCGCGACATGTCAGCCCTCCGTTGCATTTCTGCGGTTAAGAGGCTACCATGCTGGTGTTGATGCAGTATGGTGAAGCCTCATTCTGATTAAGAGTCAGTTTGGGGCTTTCTTCTTTCTGCTTCCCACCCAGGGCCTGAAGCAGAAAGCTTCAAGCGCCCATCCGCAGTCTAACAGAAGCTTTAATTTCAAAGCTATACCGTCAGGTCGTGGTAAATTTACTCAATCATTTCCGCCAGATATCGTTCAACAAAAAGACCCCGATTGGGGCCTTTCATACGCCGGTGATTGTGGTTCAGGGTTTTAGTCGGGCGAGCCCCGCGATGGCCTGTTCAAGATACTGCCGCGGGCAGCCGAGGTTGATGCGAATAAACCCTTTTCCCTGCTCGCCAAAGCTGATGCCCATCGAGGCGGCAATTTTTGACTGGTGGATCAACGCCTGCTGCAGGGCGTTATCATCCAGGCCTAAAGCGCGACAATCCAGCCAGGCAAGGTAGGTGCCCTCGGCCCGGGCCATTTTGCACCAGGGCGCGGCATAGGCTAATGCCTGCTCAAACCAACGCCGGTTGTCGGCCAGATAGCCTTGTAAATCGTCAAGCCAGGCTTCTCCCTGTTGATAAGCTGCTGTTGCGGCGGTCATCGACAGCGCATTAAAGACATCCAACCCATGAGCATTAAGGCGTTCGATGAACGCATTGCGGGTGCGAACATTGGGGATCAGGAAATTTGAGATCCTCAGCGACGACAAGCCAAAGCTCTTGCTGGCCGAGGTCGCCGAAATCAGCTGGTCATGCCAGGCTTCATCCAGGTGCAGCACCGAGGTGAAGGTTTCGCCGGGCAGCGTCAGGTCGGCCCAAATCTCATCGGAAATGACCGTCACGCCATAGCGGCTGCATAGCGTCATCAACTGCGTCAGTTCATCGCGGCTCCAGCATCGTCCGGTGGGATTATGTGGGTTGCACAGCAATAGCAATGGCGGTTTTCGTTGCTCGAAGCAAGCCTCCAGATGCTCGAAATCGAATTGATAGCCCTGCACGCTTTCCGTCAGCGGATTTTCGAGGACTTCTCGGCCATTCATGGTGATTATCTTGGCAAAAGATCCATAGTATGGCCCCTGGATCACTACCGGATCGCCAGGCTGGCTGAGCAGTTGGATCAGCATCGCCAGGCCGGGCACCACCCCTTCAATGGAGGTGAACCATTCGCGCTGCAAAGGCAGGTTGTGCCGGCTTGAGAACCAATCCATCGCCGCCTGATAATACTGGTCATCACGTTCGCTGTAGCCAAATACGCCGTGATCAACCCGGTGATGCAGTGCCTGTCGAACTTCTGCCGGGCACTGGAAGTCAAAATCAGAGACCCACATCGGCAAAAGGTCGGTTTCATCGAGATGCAGATAGCGATCAATAAAGTCCCATTTCACCGAACCGGTATGATGGCGGTCGACTATCTGATTAAAATCGGTCTGTTTCACGTCAGGCTTCCTCACGCTGTAAGTCATTTTGTGGCTGTATTCTGGCAATCCCAAACCCGGTAAAGCCATAAATCAGGGCGAATACCACGGCGGCGTAGCATTGGATGGCCCACGGCAGGAGATCCAGCGTACTGACCCCCAGAGTGGTTGCCATATAGATGCCTGCGGCGGTCCAGGGGATCAAAGGTTCGATGACGGTGCCCGCATCTTCTACGGTTCGCGACAGGTTTTTATTGTCTAACCCCATGCGACGGTAGGCGCCCTTAAACAGCTCGGCAGGAATGAGCAGCGCCAGCTTGCCGTCGCTGGTGGCGCCGGTCACCAGGATGGTGGTCGCGACCGTTGCGGCAATCAGTTGGCCGGTGGTATGCACCACTTTCAGCAAGCGGTTGATGATAACGGTCAGCGCGCCGGTCAGCGTTAAGGCTCCGGCAAAGGAAAACGCGCAAAATACCAGCAGGATAGTGCTCATCATCGAGAACATGCCGCCGCGGTTGAGCAGGCGCGGAACATCCGCGACGATGCCAGTAATGTTGTGCCCCTGAGCCGTAAACATTGAAAGATTAAAGCCATCCATCAATGCATTTAAGCCTTGCTGCAGGTTGAACCCCTGCAGGAATACGCCGATGGCGATGGCCAGGGTACAGGCTGCCAGCATGACGGGGATCACCGGTCGTTTGGTGACAGCCCCCCACAGAACCAACACCGGCGGAAGGATCAGCAGCAGGTTAAAGTGATACATGCCTTCCAGGGCGGTCACGATTTCAGTGACTTTTTCCGGCGTGGCTACGCTGCCGACGGCGCTGGTGTGCCCGGCAATCAGGTACACCAGCGCAGCTAAAACGAAGCTCGGCAATGTGGTGTACATCAGGTGCTGGATATGACTGTAGAGATCGGTATCCGCGACGATGGCCGCGAAATTGGTGGAGTCGGACAGCGGGGAGATCTTGTCACCAAAGTAGGCGCCGGAAACCACGGCACCGGCAGCGGCAGCCAGAGGCACATCCAGACCGGCGGCGACGCCCATCAGTGCGACACCCACGGTGCCAGCCGCGCCCCAGGAGGTGCCGGTACAAACGGAGATCACGCTGGTAATAAAGAACGCGGCGATCAGGATATATTGCGGGCTGATCAGTTTTAAGCCCCAGTACACCATGTAAGGAATGGTGCCGCTGAACATCCAGGTGCCAATCAACCCGCCGACGCAGATCAGTATCATGATCACCGGCATCGCCTTGGCCAGTTTGGCGACGATGGAATCGATAATGTCGTTCCAGCGGTAACCTTGCCAGTAGGCCAGTACGGCGGCAATGGCGGCCGAGGCCAGCAACAACGGCTCGATCCGCAGCCCAAGCTGGCCGTAGCCAATGATGAGCAGCAATAGCATTGCCACAATGGGCAGCATTGCCAATCCCAGGTTGAGTTTCTTTTTGTTATTCATTAACAACTCCGGTTAAGGATAAGGGTGTGACGCAAGCCTAATGAATTCGTTTTGATTGGGATGTGAGCGTGGGCAACTGTCCATGTAATCGGTTTCATGAGTAGGTGTTATGTGCGTTGCCTCTCATTTTTCAGCCTTGTTTTCTTGATTTGAGGGTTTTTTGTCGAGGGAGGCGACCGAGTCTCGCAGGACCAATTCAGCGGAAAACATATTATTCTGTGGCGCCACAGTGGCAGAAGAGTTCAGTTGCAGCGCCAAAGTAGCCGCGCGCCGTGCCATTTTCTCTACCGGATAATGCACGGTGGTCAATGCCGGGTGAAGATATTTTGCCAGGGCCACGTCATCAAAGCCGACAATCGAGATATCTTCCGGCAAGTTCATTTGGCGTTGGCGAAAGGTTCGCATCATACCGGCGGCCATCACGTCATTAAACGTCAGTGCGGCGGTAAAATGCTGATCGCTGGCCAGGATCCTTTCTGCCGCCAATTCGCCCCCTTGTTCATTGAAGGGAACGCTGATGATCCAGCTACCCGGCACAGAGATCCCGGCATCGGCCATTGCGGTTCGATAGCCTTCCAGGCGTTGTTTTCTGTCATCAATCGGCAAGTCTGTGGTGATACAGGCGATATTCCGGTGCCCGTGCCGAATCAGCATCTGGGTGGCGGCCCGGGAGGCGCTGACGTTATCGAGCCAGATGCAGCGATTGGCGATGGCGGGCAAATAGCGATTGATCACCACCATCGCCGGGGTGTGGGCGGCGTAGCGTAAAACGTCGGCATCACTCATCCGGGTCACGTGGGCCACGATGGCTTCGCAGCCCTGGTTGATCAGAAAATCGAGGCCGTTTTTCTCCAGTTCGGCCTGATGGCCGCCGCTGCAGACCATTAACTTTACGCCGCCTTTGCGCGTGATATCTTCGACTCCCCGCGCCAGCCGCGAGAAAAAAGGGTCGTCGAGATTACCGGTCAACAGCCCCAGCATATTGCCGCTTCTTTTGGCCAGCGCCAGTGCCGCGGCATTGCGGTGATAGTTAAATTCGCGCATGGCCTTTTCAACCCGTTCGCGGGTGACCGGCTCAACATAGGCGGTGTTATTGATTACCCGGCTGACGGTAGCCGTCGATACGCCTGCTCGCCGGGCAACATCTTTCATGGTGGCCATATCATTTCCTGCTTCAGGCTGATTACCCTTTCGGTTAAAGGGGAGAAAATTGGGCTGGGTCTGATGCTAACAGCACTGCTATTATTCATCCATATTTGGATATTGCGCGACGGGTGTCGTCGCGTAAAGGCTGCCAGGGAGTTAAACGATGAAACCATGCCGTTCAGGGGCATTTGCATCAGGCAAGAAACTTTGTCAGGGGATCGCATTGGCGGGAGGCCTGCTGTTGCTGGCCGCCTGTGATGACGGTGGTAAAAAGCCCACCGCAGCGCAGGCCGATGCCCAGGCCAGCAGTGTCACGCAGGCTAAATGGCCGGATGCTGCCGCGCTGGCGGCGATGGCGAAACGCGACGCCGGTAAGTCGCTGACGCTGCTTGATGCCTCCGAACTGCAACTCGACGGCGCCAGTGCCATGGTGTTGACGTTTTCTTTGCCGCTGGATCCGAATCAGGATTTTGCCGCGCGAGCGCATCTGGTCGACAGCGTTAGCGGTAAAATCGACGGTGCCTGGGAGCTGTCCGATAACCTGATGGAACTGCGGCTGCGTCATCTGCAACCCAACCGCAAGCTGGTGTTGACCCTCGAGAGCGGCCTGAAAGCGGTCAACGGTGCCGAACTGGGCAAACAGCAAGAACAGACTATTACCACCCGCGACATCAAACCGAGCGTCGGCTTTGCCGGCAAAGGCTCGCTGCTGCCGACCAAGCTGGCGCAGGGGCTGCCGGTGATGGCGTTAAACGTCGATAACGTCGACGTTAACTTCTTCCGGGTGAAGGCCGATGCCTTACCGGCATTCCTGGCCAACTGGGAATATCGCAATTCTCTCTCTAGCTGGGAGTCGGAAGAACTGCTGAAAATGGCCGGTCTGGTCTACAGCGGCCGTTTCGATCTCAACCCGCAGCGCAACACCCGCGAACGCCTGTTGTTGCCACTGAGTGGCATCGAAGCCTTGCAGCAGCCGGGAGTCTACCTGGCGGTGATGCAGCAGGCCGGGCATTACGGTTATACCAACCCGGCGACCCTGTTCACCCTTAGTGATATCGGCGTTTCACTGCACAGCTACCACGACCGTCTGGACGTGTTTACTCAGGCGCTGGACGGCGGCGCGGCATTGGGTGCGGTTGAACTGCGCCTGCTGGATGAAAAAGGTCAAACGCTGACCCAGGGCACCACCGATAAGCAAGGGCACGCCCAGTTGGTTAAAAGCGCCAAGGCGCGGTTGTTGCTGGCGACCCAACAGGGCCAGACCAGCATGATTGATCTGTCGACGCCGGCGCTGGATTTGGCCGAGTTCGATATTGCCGGGCCGGAAGGCTACAGCAAGCAATTTTTCGCCTTCGGTCCGCGTGATTTATATCGCCCTGGCGAAACGCTGATTGTTAACGGCCTGCTGCGTGACGCCGACGGCAAACCGCTGCCGGCCCAGCCGGTGAAGGTGGATATCATCAAACCGGACGATCAGGTGGCGCGCAGCTTTGTCTGGCAGCCGCAGGATGGCTTGTATCAATATCAGTATCAAATCCCCGAGGGCGGACCGACCGGTAACTGGTCGCTGCGTTTCAACTTGGGCGATAACCAGCCGCGGCTTTACAGCTTCAAGGTCGAGGATTTCCTGCCGGAACGCATGGCGCTCGACATTACCGCAGAGAAAACCCCGCTGCGCCCGGACGCACAGCTGGTATTCGACGTCAGCGGCCGCTACCTCTACGGTGCTCCGGCTTCGGGGAACCGCCTGCAGGGGCAGGTGTTCCTGCGGCCGCAGCGTGAGGCGGTCAGCAGCCTGCCGGGCTATGAATTTGGTTCGGTAACGGAAGAAAGCCTGTCGCGCAATATGGATGAATTCGATCAGGCGCTGGATAACGCCGGTAAGGCGCAGGTCGCGGTGGACAGCAGTTGGGCGGAAGTGAAATCCCCACTGAAGGCTATTTTGCAGGCCAGCCTGCTGGAGTCCGGTGGCCGCCCGGTGACGCGCCGCGCCGAACAGGCGATCTGGCCTGCCGATGCGCTGCCCGGCATTCGACCGCTGTTCAACAAACAACAGATTTATGATTATCGTAGCAACAGCTACCAGGCCCAGCCGGTGGTGGATGAAAACACCCAGGCCGGGTTTGATATCGTTTATGCCAATGCTGCCGGTGAAAAACTGGCCATCAGCGGGTTGAAGGCCCGTCTGGTACGTGAGCGTCGCGACTACTACTGGCAGTGGTCAGAAGGCGAAGGCTGGCAGTCGTTGTACGACAAGAAAGACTTGCCACTGGCGGAACAGACTATCGATATCGCCGCCAACGGCAGCGCCAAGGTCAGTTTCCCGGTGGAGTGGGGCGCGTATCGCATCGAGGTAGTGGATCCACAGAGCAATCTGATCAGCAGCCTGCGTTTCTGGGCGGGTTACAGCTGGCAGGACAACACTAATGGCAGCGGGGCGGTACGTCCGGATCAGGTGAAGCTGAAGCTGGATAAACCGGCCTACCAGCCGGGTGAGAAAGTGAAGCTGCATATCGAAGCTCCGGCGGCCGGCAAGGGTTACCTGCTGGTGGAATCCAGCGACGGCCCGCTGTGGTGGCAGGAACTGGACGTCCCGGCCAAGGGCGTTGATGTTGAAGTGCCTATCAATCAGGAGTGGAAACGCCATGATCTGTACCTCAGCGCATTGGTGATCCGCCCGGGTGACAAGCAACAGCAGTCGACGCCGAAGCGGGCGGTGGGGCTGTTGCATCTGCCGCTGGTGGATGAAGGGCGTAAGCTGGCGTTAGAGCTTGTTGCACCGCAGCGTATGCGACCGAACCAAATGCTGACGGTAAAAGTGAAGGCCGCTCACAGTAGCGGTAAAACGCCACAGCAAATCAACGTGCTGCTTTCCGCAGTGGACAGCGGCATCCTCAATATTACCAATTACACGACGCCGGATCCGTATCAGGCGTTCTTTGGCCGCAAGCGTTACAGCGCCGATCAGTACGATGTTTATGGTCAACTGATTGAAGGCAAAGGGCGTCTGGCCAACCTGCGCTACGGCGGCGACGGCGATGACGAAGACGCGTTGTCACGCGGCGGTAAAAAGCCGATCACTGCAGTCACCATTGTTGCCCAGCAGGCGCAGCCGGTTAAGCTGGATGCCAACGGCGAAGGCGAAATTCAGATTGCCATTCCTGACTTCAACGGTGAATTACGACTGATGGCGCAGGCGTGGAGCGATGAAGACTTCGGCAAGGCGGAAGCCAAGACCGTGGTGGCCGCTCCGGTAGTGGCAGAGCTGGCGACGCCGCGCTTCCTGGCCGGGGGCGACAGCACCCAATTGGCGCTGGATGTCAGCAATCTGTCAGGTCAGCCGCAAACATTAACCGTGAAGCTGGCTGCCAGCGGGTTAGTGGCGCTGCAAGGGGCAGCCGAACAACAGGTCAGCCTGGCCAACGGCGAACGCACCACGCTGCAAATCCCGGTGCAGGCGCTGGCGGGCTTTGGTCAGGGCGAGGTCGCGCTAACGGTCAGCGGCCTGGTGCTGCCTGGGGAAACGCTCAAAGACTATCAGCACAGCTGGAAGATTGGCGTGCGGCCGGCCTATCCGGCGCAAACCCGTCAGTTTGCCAGCGTGATCCACGCCGGTGAAAGTTGGGGCCTGCCGGCCGATGCCGCCGCCGGGCTGGTGCAGGCGACGACCGAAGGGCAATGGCTGTTGACCAGCCGTCCGCCAATCAACCTGGCGCGCTATATCAGCGAACTTTACGCCTATCCTTACGGTTGTCTGGAGCAGACTACCAGCGGGCTGTACCCGTCGCTGTATACCAACCGGGCGCAGCTCAGCGCGCTCGGGATCAAATCCGGCACTGATGAAAGCCGCCGCAACAGTATCGACGTCGGTATCGAGCACCTGCTCAGCATGCAGCGTTATAACGGCGGTTTTGGTCTGTGGAGCCGTGACAGTCAGGAAGAGTTCTGGCTGACGGCCTACGCGACCGACTTCCTGTTCCGTGCCAGTGAGCAGAACTACAGCGTCCCGGCGGATGCGTTGACGGCGGCCAACAATCGTCTGCAGCGCTATTTGCAGGACCGCAGCCAGATTGACGTTGCTTCCACCCAATATCCGGACCATACCCGCTTTGCGGTGCAGGCCTACGCCGGCTTGGTACTGGCACGTCAGCAACAGGCACCGCTCGGGGCATTGCGACAGCTGTTTGAGCGTCGTGCCGATGCTCGTTCGGGCTTGCCGCTGGTGCAGCTTGGCGTAGCGCTGAAGCTGATGGGCGATATGCCGCGTGCCAATCAGGCTATTGAGCAAGGGCTGGCAACGCAGCGTAATGCCAAGGATTACTGGCTGGAAGATTACGGCAGCCCGTTGCGTGATGACGCGATGATCCTGGCGCTGCTGACCGAAAATAACCTGTTGCCGGCCGCGCGCGATCAGCGGTTGCTGACCTTGTCTGAACGTCTCAACGGCGAACGGTATCTGTCTACGCAGGAGAGTAATGCTCTGTTCCTGGCCGCGCGCAATCTGATTGGCAGTGCAGAAACGCCATGGCAGGCGCAAACGGCGCAGGGCAAGACGCTGTCCGGCAGCCAGGCGCTGACGCAAAACCTGTCCGCTGAGCAGTTGGCTACCGGGTTACAGCTCACTAATACCGGCAGCGGCACGCTGTACAGCCGGGTCGATTTGGTCGGTTATCCGCAGCAGGCACCGCAACCGCAGAACAACGTGCTGAACATCCGCCGTGAATTCCTGGGGCTGGACGGTAAGCCGGTGGATCTGACCCAACTGAAAAGCGGTCAGCTGATCCTGGTGCATCTGGATGTCTGGGCCGATAACCAGGTGCCGGATGCGCTGGTGGTGGATCTGCTGCCGGCCGGGCTGGAGCTGGAGAACCAAAATCTGGGGGACAGCAGTGCCAGCCTGGGTGAAAGTGCCAGCAGCGTGACCGAATTGCTGCAGGATATGCAGCAGGCCGACATCAAACATCAGGAGTTCCGTGACGATCGCTATGTGGCAGCGGTGAATATCGACGGCTACCGTCATACCACGCTGCTGTATCTGGCACGGGCCGTGACGCCGGGGAGTTATCTGGTTCCGGCACCGCAGGTTGAGTCGATGTATGTGCCTGCCTGGCGGGCGCTGGGCGCGACGCCACAGCGGCTTGAAATCGCCAAATGATCCTCCTTGCTCCGCCCCGGTGATTTAGCCGGTGGCGGGGCAAGGGAGTGACGCCTTCCTGATGAATCGACTTCTCACCCATTTACGTCGCCGTGCAGCTCTCTGGCTGCTGGCGATTTTGCTGCCGCCCGCTTTATTGTGGCTGGCGGATCGGCTGTGGCCGTTACCGCTGAAAGATGCCGAGATGGCGCGGGTGGTGGTGGCGGAAGACGGGACTCCGCTGTGGCGCTATGCCGACAGCGACGGCGTATGGCGCTATCCGGTCAGTCTGCAGCAGGTCTCGCCCTATTATTTGCAGGCGCTGCTGACCTATGAAGACCGCTGGTTCTATCGGCATCCCGGTATTAACCCGTTGTCGTTGGCCCGTGCCGCCTGGCAAGATCTGCGCAACGGGCAGATTGTTTCCGGCGGCAGCACGCTGTCGATGCAGGTGGCACGCCTGATTGATCCCCATCCGCGTACGCTGGGTGGCAAACTGAGGCAGGTATGGCGTACTGCCCAGTTGGAATGGCATCTATCCAAGGATCAAATCCTCGAAATCTACCTTAACCGGGCACCTTACGGCGGCACGCTACAGGGGATTGGTGCGGCCAGCTGGACTTATCTGGGCAAACCGCCTTCGGCGCTAACGCGTGGAGAAGCGGCGCTGCTGGCGGTGTTGCCGCAGGCTCCCAGCCGCTTGCGGCCGGATCGCTACCCGGAACGGGCGCAGGCCGCGCGTGACAAGGTGCTGGAACGGCTGGCGTATTATCAGGTTTGGCCGGCGCAACAGGTGGCTGAAATTCGTCAGGAAGCGTTGTGGCTAGCCCCGCGTCAGGTGCCGCAGTTGGCCCCGTTACTGGCGAGACGGATGACACAGGGCAATCGTAGCCAGGTGGTGACCACCACGCTGGACGCCACTTTGCAACGGCGGCTGGAAGAGCTGGCGCGCGGCTGGAAGAGCCAACTGCCGGAAAAAACCTCGGTCGGCGTATTGGTGGTTGATCACACCAATATGAAAGTACGTGCCTACCTGGGCTCGCTGGATTTGAACGATAACAGCCGTTTTGGCCATGTCGATATGGTCGCTGCCTGGCGTTCGCCGGGCTCGACGCTAAAACCTTTTTTGTATGGCCTGGCGCTGGACGACGGCCTGATCCACGCCGAATCGCTGTTGCAGGACGTGCCGCGCCGTTTCGGGGATTATCGGCCGGGCAATTTTGATACCGGTTTTCATGGCCCGGTTAGCGCCAGTGAAGCGTTGTCGCGTTCGCTTAATTTACCGGCGGTACAACTGCTGGAGGCCTATGGGCCGAAGCGCTTTGCCGCCAATCTGCGTAACGTCGGCGTTGAACTGCGGCTGCCGGCACATGCCGAGCCGAGCCTGGCGCTGATCCTGGGTGGGGCCGGTGCGCGGCTGGATCAATTGGTCTCCGGCTTTAGTGCTCTGGCTCGGCAGGGCCGGGTGGCGCCGCTGCGCTTTACGCCTCAGCAAGGGATTTACGATCGTCAGTTAATGTCGCCAGGTGCCGCCTGGATTGTACGGCGAATACTGGCGGGAGAGGCACGTCCATTGCCGGATGACGCGTTACCTGCCAGCGTGCCGCTGGCGTGGAAGACCGGCACCAGTTACGGCTACCGCGATGCCTGGGCCATTGGCGTTAACGCGCGCTATACGATAGGTATTTGGGTGGGGCGCCCGGACGGAACTCCGGTGGCCGGGCAGTTCGGCTTTGCTACGGCGGTGCCTCTGCTCAATCAGGTCAATAATCTGCTGCTGACCTCTTTACGCCAGCGTGGGGAAGGGATCCCGGCCGATCCGCGCCCTGCCAGTGTCAGCCGTGCGGTAATCTGCTGGCCGGGCGGTCAGCCGCTCCCCGCCGGTGACAGCAATTGCCGCCAACGACGCCTGAGCTGGACTCTCGACGGGACTCTCCCGCCGACGCTGCCCGCGCCGGGGCAGGAAAGCGTGCTGGGCAGTCAGCCGCTCATCTGGCTGAATGCGCGAGGATTGCGGGTGGCGGCGGATTGCCCGGGGGCGACGCCACGTCGGCTGGCACTTTGGCCAACGCCGCTGGAGCCCTGGTTGCCTCCGGCGGAGCGTCGTGCCCAGCGCATGCCGGCTATTGATCCGCAGTGCCCGCCGTTGCAGCAGCAAGAAGCCCCGCCGTTGTTAATGCTGGGTGTGCGTGACGGCGCGATACTGCGTCGCCTGCCGGGCAACAATGCGCTTGATTTGCGGGTCAGCGCCCAGGGTGGTGGTGGGCAGCGCTGGTGGTTCCTCAACGGCCAGTTGGTGGGGGAAGGGGAGTCGCTGTTGCAGACGCTGACCCAACCGGGGCGTTACCAGCTTAGCGTGCTGGACGAGAGTGGGCAGGTGGCATTGCGCGAATTCAGCCTCGATTAGGCTGAGTTTGCACAACCTGTGCTCTGGGCCGCAAAGTGAAGAATAAAGATAATGATTTTTTAATGAAATGTTGATTTTCCCGTAGGCAAGCGTTTCCGGCGCACATATAATCTGCGCCACTTGAGAAGGCCGGCATCCTGTTTACAGACCGGCCTGTTTTGGAAGCTATACAGAGGCCATCATGACCCTAGAACGTACCTTTTCCATCATTAAACCAAACGCTGTAGCTAACAACGACATCGGCGCTATCTATGCTCGCTTTGAGCGTGCCGGTTTCAAAATCATCGCATCCAAAATGCTGCGTCTGACTCGCGAACAAGCCGAAGGCTTCTACGCTGAGCACAAAGGTCGTCCATTCTTCGACGGCCTGGTTGAATTCATGACCTCTGGCCCGATCGTGGTTCAGGTTCTGGAAGCGGAAAATGCAGTACAGCGTAACCGTGACATCATGGGCGCGACCAACCCGGACAACGCACTGGCCGGTACCCTGCGTGCTGACTACGCAGACAGCTTCACTGCCAACGCCGTACACGGTTCTGACGCAGTAGAGTCTGCACAGCGCGAAATCGCGTATTTCTTTAACGAAAGCGAAATCTGCTCACGTTAATCTGCCCGTCGCCAGGGGGCGGATATATTCGCCCCGATTGGCACAGGCCTGGTATGCAGCGCTCCTACTCGAATATTTCATTCATCGGCTGAAACAATAAAAATGCCCTGAATGTCTTTCAGACGTGGAAAGCGGCTACTAAAATTTGTACAATGCCGCGCCCCTGATGAGGCTTCTTGTCAGGGGCGCGCTTTTAGCGCCGTCACCGCAATTGATGCGGGTTGAACGACGCACTTACTTTCCACTCTTTCGCGCCGTAACGTGTAACAACGAGGCCAGAGATCAATTATGTTAGAACCCATCACGTCCGAGCACATCGTGTCTGAAAATAATTCGCTGACTACTCAATCCGTTAACGCGGAACAACCGGCTGTGGCCAAAATTAACCTGCTGGATTTGAACCGTCAGCAATTGCGTGAGTTTTTCGCCAAAATGGGCGAGAAACCCTTCCGTGCCGATCAGGTCATGAAGTGGATGTACCACTATTGCTGCGATGACTTTGAGCAGATGACCGACATTAACAAGGTCCTGCGCAATAAATTGCAGAGCGTCGCCGAGATCCGTGCGCCAGAAGTGGCGGAAGAACAACGCTCAGCCGATGGCACCATTAAATGGGCGATCAAAGTGGGCGATCAGCAGGTTGAAACCGTGTATATCCCGGACGGCGACCGTGCGACCCTGTGCGTTTCCTCCCAGGTGGGTTGTGCACTGGAATGCAAATTCTGTTCGACCGCTCAGCAAGGTTTTAACCGCAACCTGCGCGTGTCGGAAATCATCGGTCAGGTGTGGCGTGCGGCGAAAATTATCGGCGCACTGAAAGTGACCGGCGAACGCCCAATCACCAACGTGGTGATGATGGGGATGGGTGAGCCGTTGCTCAACCTGAACAACGTGGTACCGGCGATGGAAATCATGCTGGACGACTTCGGTTTTGGCCTGTCCAAGCGCCGCGTGACCCTGTCTACCTCCGGCGTGGTGCCGGCACTGGACAAGTTGGGCGATATGATCGACGTTGCGCTGGCGATCTCGCTGCATGCGCCGAACGACAAGATCCGCGACGACATCGTGCCGATCAACCGTAAATACAATATCGAGACCTTCCTGGCGGCGGTACGTCGCTACCTGGCAAAATCCAATGCCAACCAGGGCCGGGTAACGGTTGAGTACGTGATGCTGGACCACATCAACGACAGCACCGACGACGCGCACCAGCTGGCAGAAGTCCTCAAAGACACGCCATGCAAGATCAACCTGATCCCATGGAACCCCTTCCCGGGCGCACCTTACGGCCGCAGCTCCAATAGCCGGGTGGATCGTTTTTCCAAAGTGTTGATGGAATACGGCTTTACGACTATTGTTCGTAAAACCCGTGGTGATGATATCGATGCCGCCTGCGGGCAACTGGCGGGTGAAGTGATCGACCGTACCAAGCGTACCCTGAAAAAGAAAATGGCCGGGGAACCTATCTCAGTACGTGCGGTCTGAACCCTATAGCATGATTTTTTTGTTATCTTACAGTCTGTTATGTAATCAGACGCTTAGGTAACATCTGACAAGGAAATGAATGCAGGCATGAAGCTGACTCTGTGGGGAACGTTGCTGGCGGCCGGCTTACTGGCCGGCTGTTCTGGTTCAACGCCGGAAGAAAAAGACGTACAGTCGCAAGCGGGCCAGACGCGTTTGCAACTGGGTCTGGAATATCTCAAGCAGGGCGATTTACCCGCCGCGCGACAGAATCTGGAGAAAGCGGCAGACGCTGCCCCACAGGATTACCATACCCAATTGGGTATGGCGCTTTATGAGCAGCGGATGGGCGAAAATAGCGCGGCCGAACAGCGTTATCAGCAAGCGCTCAAACTTGCGCCGAACAATGGCACCGTGCTGAATAATTACGGTGCGTTTCTTTGCAGTTTAGGGCAGTATGTACCGGCACAACAGCAGTTTAGCGCTGCGGCAGTAGCACCGGATTACGGTCAGGTTGCCGACAGCCTGGAAAACGCAGGTTACTGTTTTCTCAAGGCCGGACAGAACGATGAAGCACGTACCTTGTTAACGCGTGCGATGAAGATCGATCCGGACAAAGGCACTCCACTGTTGGTGGAGGCAGAAAAGCAATTTGGAGAAGGGAAGCGCGCGCAGTCGCAACTTTTACTCGATAGTTATCAGCATGTTTTGCCGGCTAGCGCCGACAGCTTATGGTTACAAATTCGTTTCGCCGCGTTAGCCGGGCGCCAGGATAGCGTGCAACGCTATGGCAAGCAGTTATCGCGAAGTTTTCCACAATCCAAACAGTACCAGCAGTTCTTAGCTAATGAATACTGAAGCCTCCCAAGATAAAACTGTATCAATGACGACAGGCGAACGTCTGCGTCAGGCCCGTGAACAACTCGGGTTGAGTCAACAGGCCGTTGCAGAACGCCTGTGCCTCAAAATGTCTACCGTGCGCGATATCGAAGAAGACAATCTGTCCGCAGATTTGGCTTCAACCTTCGTGCGGGGTTATATCCGTTCCTATGCCAAGCTGGTGCGTTTGCCAGAGGATGAACTGCTGCCGATGCTGGCCAAGCAGGCTCCGCTGAAGGTAGCGAAAGTTGCCCCAATGCAGAGTTTCTCATTGGGCAAGCGCCGCAAAAAACGCGACGGCTGGTTGATGAGCTTCACCTGGTTGATCGTTTTCGTGGTGGTTGGCCTGACCGGCGCCTGGTGGTGGCAAAACCACAAGGCCCAGCAGGAAGAGATCGCCACTATGGCCGATCAATCCTCTGCCCAGCTTTCACAAAACAATGAAGGCCAGTCTGTGCCGTTGACCGACAGCAATGCCGACAACAGTGCGCCTCTGGCTGACAATGGTTCCACGCCGGTTGATACCGGCGTTGCTCCACAGCAGTCCCAGACTCCGGCCGTGACCGGCAGTGCAACCGCGCAGCAACCTGCGGTGGTTTCACCAAGCCAGACAACGCTGCCTGAGACCACGCCTGCGGCTCCCACTGCGCCGTTGCCAACCGCTGATGCGGGCGTGGCAGCAGCAGCGGTTGATCCTAACGCGCTGGTCATGGAGTTCTCCGCCGACTGTTGGCTGCAGGTGAGTGATGCCAGCGGTAAAACGTTGTACAGCGGTAGCCAGAAAAGCGGCGGCAAGCTGAGCCTGGCGGGTACCGCGCCGTACAAACTGACCATTGGCGCACCGGCCGCAGTACAGATTCAATATCAAGGTAAGCCGGTTGATTTAAGCCGGTTTGTTAAGTCAAACCGTGTTGCTCGTCTGACCGTTGCCGCGCAGTAATTGCGCGGCCATTGTCGTTGAGTCAGGGCAACAATGGAGAGTAAGTAATGCATAACCAATCGCCCATCATCCGTCGAAAATCAACGCGAATTTACGTCGGCAATGTGCCTATTGGTGATGGTGCGCCGATTGCCGTGCAGTCGATGACTAACACCCGTACCACTGATGTTGAAGCAACGGTTAATCAGATCAAAGCGCTGGAGCGCGTGGGCGTTGATATTGTCCGCGTTTCAGTCCCCACCATGGATGCCGCCGAGGCGTTCAAACTGATCAAGCAGCAGGTTAACGTGCCGCTGGTCGCCGATATCCACTTCGATTACCGTATCGCGCTGCAGGTTGCCGAGTATGGCGTAGACTGCCTGCGCATCAACCCGGGCAATATCGGTAACGAGTCGCGTATCCGTTCGGTCGTAGACTGCGCGCGCGATAAAAACATCCCAATCCGTATCGGGGTGAATGGTGGTTCGCTGGAAAAAGACATCCAGGAAAAATACGGTGAACCTACGCCGGAAGCGCTGCTCGAATCTGCCATGCGCCACGTTGATATCCTTGATCGTCTCAACTTCGACCAGTTCAAAGTGAGCGTCAAGGCATCCGATGTGTTCCTGGCGGTGCAATCCTATCGTCTGCTGGCTGCGCGTATCGATCAGCCGTTGCATCTGGGCATTACCGAAGCCGGTGGCGCACGCAGTGGTTCAGTGAAGTCGGCGATTGGTTTGGGGCTGCTGCTGTCGGAAGGCATTGGCGATACCCTGCGCATCTCATTGGCAGCCGATCCGGTGGAAGAGGTTAAGGTCGGTTTCGACATTCTGAAATCGCTGCGCATCCGCGCCCGCGGCATTAACTTTATCGCGTGCCCGACCTGTTCACGTCAGGAGTTTGACGTGATCGGCACGGTCAACGCGTTGGAACAGCGTCTGGAAGACATCATCACGCCGATGGACATTTCGATTATCGGCTGTGTGGTCAATGGGCCGGGCGAAGCGCTGGTTTCCACGCTGGGCGTGACCGGTGGCCATAAAAAGAGCGGTTTCTACGAAGACGGCGTGCGCCAGAAAGAACGTTTCGACAACGAGCAGATGATTGACCAGCTGGAAGCCAAGATCCGCGCCAAGGCGTCGATGATGGATGAAAGCAATCGCATCGCGGTCAACCTGCTGGAAAAATAAGCATTACACCGATACGGCGGGCTTTTTAGCCCGCTTGTTTATGAACCCGGGAGCAGAACTCGGTATTCGCGTTGAATACGGGGCGGCAAAGTCCCTATAATCGGGTTCATTTTTATAGACAACGGACAGAGAACTCACGTGGCAAAGAACATTCAAGCCATTCGCGGCATGAACGACTACCTGCCGGAAGAAACGGCATTATGGCAGCGTATTGAAGGCATCCTCAAGCAGGTGCTTAGCGGCTACGGTTACAGCGAAATCCGCTTGCCGATTGTAGAGCAGACCCCGTTATTCAAACGCGCGATCGGCGAAGTGACCGACGTCGTGGAAAAAGAGATGTATACCTTCGACGATCGCAACGGCGAAAGCCTGACGCTGCGTCCGGAAGGCACCGCTGGTTGCGTTCGCGCCGGCATCGAACATGGTCTGCTGTACAATCAGGAGCAGCGTCTGTGGTACGTCGGTCCGATGTTCCGCTACGAGCGCCCGCAAAAAGGCCGCTATCGCCAGTTCCATCAACTGGGGGCTGAAGTGTTTGGCCTGCAGGGCCCGGATATCGACGCTGAGCTGATCCTGCTGAGCGCCCGCTGGTGGAAAGCGCTGGGGATCTCCGAGCACGTCAAGCTGGAGCTGAACTCCATCGGTTCACTGGAAGCGCGCGCCAACTACCGCGATGCTCTGGTGGCCTTCCTGGAACAGCATCAAGAGAAGCTGGACGAAGATTGCAAACGCCGTATGTACAGCAACCCGCTGCGCGTCCTGGACTCGAAAAACCCGGAAGTGCAGGCGCTGTTGAACGACGCGCCCCGCCTGTCCGAGTATCTGGATGAAGATTCCAAAGCCCACTTCGAAGGTCTGTGTGAACTTTTGGCGCAGGCAGGCATCCCATATACCATCAATGAACGCCTGGTGCGCGGTCTGGACTACTACAACCGCACGGTATTCGAATGGGTAACCACCAGTCTGGGTGCTCAGGGGACGGTGTGTGCCGGCGGTCGTTATGACGGCCTGGTAGAGCAACTGGGCGGGCGTGCAACGCCGGCGGTCGGTTTCGCCATGGGCCTGGAGCGCCTGGTGCTGCTGGTTCAGGCGGTTAACCCGGAGTTCAAGGCCGCGGCGACCATCGACGTGTACGTGATTTCCTCCGGTGCCGGTACTCAGAGTGCAGCAATGCAGCTGGCGGAGCGCGTGCGTGATGCGGCGCCACAGCTCAAACTGATGACCAACTACGGCGGTGGTAACTTTAAGAAGCAGATCACCCGTGCGGATAAGTGGGGCGCGCGCGTCGCCCTGATCCTGGGTGAGAACGAAGTCGCAGCCCAGCAGGTGGTGGTTAAGGACCTGCGCAGTGGTGAACAAGAAACGCTGGCGCAAAGCGAAGTCGCAGTGCGCCTGGCTCTGATGTTAGGTTAAGGAGAAGGACACCGTGGAAGTCTATACCACTGAAAACGAACAAGTCGACGCCGTGCGTCGGTTCTTTGCCGAGAATGGCAAAGCGCTGGCAGTGGGCGTGGTGCTCGGAATTGGTGCCCTGGTCGGCTGGCGTTACTGGCAGAGCCACGAAAACTCCAACATGATGGCTGCGTCCCAATCTTATCAGGAAGCCAGCGATCGTCTGGCTGTCGGTAAGCCGGATGATGTCGCCGCCGCGGAGAAGTTTGCCCAGGCCAACAGCAACAGCTACGGCGTGCTGGCCTCTCTGGAGCTGGCGAAGCATTTTGTTGAGCAGAATGACTTTGCCAAGGCAGATAAACAATTGGTGTTGGCGCAGGGCCAGACCAAAGATGAAAACATGCTTTCGATGATTAACCTGCGTCTGGCGCGTGTCCAGTTGCAGGAGAAAAAGCTGGATGACGCGCTGAAAACGCTGGATGGCGTGAAAGGCGAAGGCTGGGCGGCGATGGCGCAAGATACGCGCGGCGACGTACTGTTGGCGAAAGGTGACGCCAAAGGTGCACGCGAAGCTTACAGTAAAGGCATTGAGTCTAACGCTTCTCAGGCGCTGCAGGTTCTGCTGCGCATGAAATTGAATAACTTGTCCAGCTAAGGGGAATTCCCATGCAATTGCGTAAAACACTCTTGGTCGGACTGGTTTCCGTTGCCTTGCTGAGTGGTTGCTCACTGTTCAACAGTGAAGAAGACGTGGTTACCATGTCGCCGCTGCCGAAAGTTGAAAATCAGTTCACGCCGAACAAGGCGTGGAGTACCTCGGTCGGTGACGGTGTCGGTGAGTTCTATTCTCACCTGCGTCCTGCTTTCCAGGACAACACTATTTACGCCGCCGATCGTCATGGCATCGTGAAAGCACTGGATGCCGACAACGGTAACGAAAAGTGGAAGGTTGATCTCTCTGAGAAAACCGGCTTCTTCTCCAGCAACCTGCCGGCACTGCTGTCGGGCGGTATGGCGGTAGCGGGTGACAAGGCTTACGTTGGCAGTGAGAAAGCCGTGGTTTACGCGCTCAATACCTCAGACGGTACTGTAGCCTGGCAAACCAAGGTGGCCGGCGAAGCGATTTCACGTCCGGTGATCAGCGACGGTATGGTACTGATCCACACCTCCAACGGTTTGCTGCAGGCGTTGAACGAATCTGACGGCGCGGTGAAGTGGACGGTTAACCTGGACATGCCTTCACTGTCGTTGCGCGGTGAATCCGCACCAGCCGTTGCCTTTGGCGCAGCCATTGTTGGCGGTGATAACGGTCGCGTAAATGCCGTGCTGATGCAGCAAGGTCAGCTGATTTGGCAGCAACGTATTTCCCAGCCGAGCGGCGCGACCGAAATCGATCGTTTGAACGATGTCGACACTACGCCGGTGATTGTTGAGGGCGTTGTCTACGCATTAGGTTACAATGGCAACCTGACGGCGTTGGATCTGCGTTCCGGCCAGGTCATGTGGAAGCGTGAACTGGGCTCGGTGAACGACTTTATCGTTGATGCAGGTCGCATCTACCTTATCGATCAGAACGATCGCGTGGTGGCGTTGAGCACCGAAGGTGGCGTGACCGTATGGACGCAGAGCGATTTGCTGCACCGCAACCTGACTCCGCCGGTGATGTACAATGGTTTCCTGGTGACCGGTGACTCTGAAGGTTACCTGCACTGGATTAACACCACGGACGGCCGTTTTGTTGCTCAGCAGGAAGTGGATAGCTCCGGCTTCCTGTCTGCGCCGGTGGTAGCAGGCGATAAGCTGGTCATCCAGGCGAAGGGCGGAAAAGTTTACGCTTTCACCCGCTAACGCCGATCGTCGCACGGATTGCCAACGGCTCCTGAATGTTCAGGGGCCGTTTCGTATTTTTATAAGCTGCACTTCTGGTGTCTATCCATAGTGTAGTAACGCATTGATTATTAAGTAATGAGGCTTCACAATGATACCTGTCGTCGCGCTAGTAGGGCGCCCGAATGTGGGTAAATCCACCTTGTTTAACCGTTTAACCCATACGCGCGATGCGCTGGTGGCGGATTTCCCCGGGCTAACGCGAGACCGCAAGTATGGTCGTGCTGAGGTTGAGGGTAATGAATTCATTATCGTCGATACCGGGGGCATTGACGGCACCGAAGACGGCGTTGAAACACGCATGGCCGGTCAGTCGCTGCTGGCGATCGAAGAAGCAGACATTGTGCTGTTTATGGTCGATGCTCGCGCCGGTCTGATGCCGGCCGATCTGGGCATTGCCCAGCATCTGCGCAACCGCCAGAAAGCCACTTTCCTGGTCGCCAACAAAACCGACGGTATGGATCCAGACATGGCCGCCGCCGATTTCTATTCGCTGGGCCTGGGCGACGTGCATCCAATCGCGGCTTCCCACGGTCGTGGCGTAGCGCAGTTGATCGAGCACGTACTGGTGCCGTTCGTTGGTGAAAAGCCGGAAGAAGTCGAGCTGACCGAAGAAGAGGCTAACGCCGCTTATTGGGCCGAGCAAGAAGGTGAAACCCTCGAAGGCGCAGAAGAAGAGCCGGAAGACGACTTCAACCCGCAGGATCTGCCAATCAAACTGGCTATTGTGGGTCGTCCTAACGTAGGTAAGTCCACACTGACTAACCGCATCCTCGGCGAAGATCGTGTCGTGGTATACGACATGCCGGGCACGACCCGTGACAGCATCTATATCCCGATGGTCCGCGACGAGCGCGAATACGTGCTGATTGACACCGCCGGGGTACGTAAGCGCGGCAAGGTGACGGAAACCGTAGAGAAGTTCTCGGTAATCAAAACCCTGCAGGCGATCGAAGACGCCAACGTGGTGTTGCTGGTGGTGGATGCACGCGAAGGCATTTCCGATCAGGATCTCTCGCTGCTCGGCTTTATCCTCAATAGTGGGCGCTCACTGGTGATTGTCGTCAACAAGTGGGACGGCATGAGCGAGGAAGATCGCGATCACGTGAAAGAGATGCTCGATCTGCGTCTGGGCTTTGTCGATTTCGCCCGCATTCACTTTATCTCTGCCCTGCATGGCAGCGGCGTTGGTAACTTGTTCGTTTCGGTACTGGAAGCTTACGAGTGTGCGACCCGCCGCGTAAACACCTCCATGCTGACCAAAATCATGCAGATGGCTGCCGACGATCACCAACCGCCGTTGGTACGTGGCCGCCGCGTGAAGCTGAAATATGCGCACGCCGGTGGGTATAACCCACCGATTGTGGTGATCCACGGCAACCAGGTGACCGATCTGTCCGATTCGTACAAACGCTACCTGATGAACTACTTCCGTCGTTCTCTGAAGGTAATGGGTACGCCAATCCGCATCCAGTTCAAAGAGGGTGAGAACCCGTTTGCCGGCAAGCGCAACCTGCTGACGCCGAACCAGATGCGTAAGCGTAAACGCCTGATGAGCCACCTGAAAAAAGGCTAATAATCAGTATTAGGGGCGCGGTATGATTACCGCGCCCTTTTTTATTGGATCGAAATCGTTTTATTATCTGACTATTACCGCCGTTAGCCTGAAGGAACATCATGTCCTGGGAAACCTGGAGTTTTGCATTCAACGTCACCGTACCCAATCTGTTAATGATGTTGCTGGGCATATTGCTGCGCCATTGGCGCTTGATGGACGACCGTTTTATCGACGGCGCCACCAAACTGGTGTTTAACCTGGCGCTGCCCTGTCTGTTGTTTTTCAGCATCGCTACCAACCACCCACAGCTGCTGGATAACCTGCCGCTGGTGATCTTCGGCGCTATCGGTACTCTCGCCACCTTTTTGTTGCTGGAAGTGGCTGCCGTCTGGCTGGTCAAAGAGCCGCGTGAGCGTGGTGTCTTTGTGCAGGGGGGCTTCCGCGCCAATACCGCCATTGTCGGCCTGGCCTATGCCATGACCGCTTACGGCAGTGAGGGTGTGGCGTTAGGATCGTTGTACCTGACGGTGACGGTGATCCTGTTTAACATACTGTCAGTGATTACCCTCACGCGCAGCCTGCAGGGCGGACAGGGCAAGCGGATCAGCCGTCTGTCGCTGTTGCGCAGTATCGTCACCAATCCGCTGATTATCGGCTTGGTGTGCGGGCTGGCTTATGCGCAGACCGGTCTGGGGATACCTCAGGTGATCAGGCAGACGGGCAGCTATATCTCCGCACTGTCGTTGCCGCTGGCATTGCTGTGCACCGGGGCCAGTTTGGATCTGCGCGCCATGTTTCGCTCGTCCAACGTGGCAGCGCTGTCCTCTTCGGCCAAGTTGTTTGTCGTGCCGGTGATAATGACGCTGAGTGGCTGGCTGTGCGGTTTTCACGGCGCGGCGTTGGGGATTATCTTCCTGTTCTCGGCTACGCCTACGGCTTCTGGCAGCTATGTGATGACGCGTGCGATGGGGGGCAATGCCACGCTGGCGGCGAATATTATCGCCATCACCACCGTCGGCTCTTTTTTCACTACCGCGCTGGGCATCTATTTCTTACGCTCATGGGGCGTGATTTAACCAGGGAGTGACTATGGAAGCGCAGTGTCCGCAATGCGAACAAACAATGGAGTGGGTGAATGGTCACTACCATTGCGCCGCTTGTAACAGTGATTATCAGCAGTTGGCCCACTGCCCGGATTGCGGGCAGCCGTTACAAGAGCTTAAGGCCTGCGGCGCGGTGGACTACCTGTGCCAGAACGGCCATGGGTTGATATCCAAAAAGCGGGTGTTATTCAGTTATCAACCGTTGTAAGCATTCACTCATCTACCTGACCGGTTTTCCACAGGTCGACCAACGCCTGCGGGGCGCTGGTTTCCGGGATCAGCAGTACGATTTCACTGCACAGGGCCTGACTGTAGTAGCTGATCTGCACGCGAAAATAACGTTGGTCACCGCAGCCGGGTGAGTCCGGTTGCCCCTCTTCCTGGGCGTAGGGCAGCGCCTGGTTCAACAGTTGATTCAGGCGCTGCCGTTGCTCTGGCGTAATGTCGGCCAGCGCAATGCGCCGCTGGCCCGCCAGTTTGGGAATAAAGGCGAAGCCGCCTTCACGCGCCAGCTCAATGACCGTATCCTGATTGAGTGCCGGCAAGGGTTTCATTACTCCACCCCCACCTGGTGCCAGGCCTGCTGCACCTTGTCCGCCACCGCACTGTCGAAGCGCTGCTTGGCATGTTTCACCGTGGTACGGGCAAAGGTAGCGAAGTCAGCGTCCTGCGGCAGTGCCTTGTCGCAAAGAGTGTCGTACCAGATGTAACCGGCTTTCTCCCAGGCAAAGCCGCCCAGAGCGGTGGCCGCCAGATAGAAGGCGCGGTTGGGAATGCCGGAGTTGAGGTGGACGCCGCCGTTATCCTCTTTGGTCTGAATGTAGTGTTTCATGTCGGCTGGTTGCGGATCTTTCCCCAACAGCGGATCGTCGTAGGCGGTACCGGGCGCCGACATCGAACGCAGGCCCTTGCCGTTGATGCCTTTCGCCAGCAGGCCTTCGCCAATCAGCCAGTCAGCCTTATCCGCGGTTTGCTTGAGATGGAACTGCTTGACCAAAGAACCAAAGACGTCAGACAGCGACTCATTCAGCGCACCGGCCTGCTGGAAGTAAATTAGCCCGGCTTCGCTTTCGGTCACGCCGTGCGCCAGTTCGTGGCCGACTACGTCGATGGCGATGGTAAAGCGGTTAAAGATTTCGCCGTCACCGTCGCCGAAGACCATTTGCTGGCCGTTCCAAAAGGCGTTCTGGTATTCCTTGCCGTAATGCACGCTGCCGGTCAGCGGCAGGCCCCGGTTGTCCAGCGAGTTGCGTTTGAATGCCTGCCAGAAGAAATCGTAGGTGACGCCGAGATAGTCATAGGCTTCATCCACCGCCACGTCATGATTACTGGCCTGGCCCTCATTACGCACCTGCTTACCCGGCAGTTGGGTGCCGTTTTCGGCATCAAAAATATCGCGGATGACTTCACCACCGGTCGAGGTTTTCGCTCCGGGGGCGCGCAGTGGCTTGTTGCCGAGCAGGCTTTGAACGTGGTTTAGAGTGTGTAATGCGCAGTCGCGCTGCGGCAGGCTGCCGTGCTCGATGATCCGGCGCAGCATATAAGGGGGGATGACCGATCGTGCGGTTAGGGTCGGCATAGTGGCTCTCCTTAGGCAAAAAATTTTACCCGTCATCTTTCAAGCTACAGGGTATCTATAAGGATTCAGCCACTAAGTGTAGTTCAGACATCGTAAAGGCGGTGATCATGAGTGCTGACCGCCGGGTTGGTTTTATGGGGGCTGACGCGTTTGACCGAGGCGCGAACCGCCAGCTTGCCGTGCAGCAGCAGGTTGCACGGGGGCGCATCGGCACGCAGCATGCGGCGCTGCAGGAGTTGAATGGCCTCATAGCCCAGCTCATCGCGCGGCACATGCACCGAGGTGAGCGGCACATCATGAATTTCCGCCAGATTAAAACCGTCGGTGCTCATTACCGAAATATCACCGGGTACGCTCAATTGCAATTTGTTGAGTGCCTTGACCGCGCCGACCGCCATATAGTCGCCACCGGCAAGAATGGCCGTCGGCAGTTGCGAGCGCTGACTGACCCGGTTGATAAAGGTGGTGAGTGCCTGCTCGGCCTCTTCACTACCGAAACCGGAGGTGGTGACCAGATGGCGGCCCTCGTCGAAGGCGATATTGTGCCGCGCATAGGCTTGTTTAATGCCCGCCAGCCGCAGCTCCATAGTGTGCCGACGCAGGCACTGCAGGTTCAGAATATGGCTGTGGCCCTGCTGGAACAGGTAATTGGCGGAGAATTCGCCAATCAGTTGATGGTCGGGTGACACGCTATCGAGCCGCATTTGCCGGTCGCTGCAGTTAATCAGTACGCAGGGTTTATTCAGATCGGCGGCTAACTGGTGGATATGCTCGTCATCGATACCGATAATCAGCGCCGCCTGGGTCTGCGGATCGCTCATCTTTTCCAGAAACAGCGCGCCGTCGCTGTGCAGTTCTTCAAGCCCGCAATAGCGAATACGCACTTCATGCTCCGCCAGCGCGGCGGTAATGCCCTGGATCACTTTGTAGTAAAAAATATCGGTACGTACGTCAAAGGCGCGTTGTGGCGCGAAGACCATCACGCTGTTCAGCATCAGTCGGCCACTGGAAATTCCCTGCAGGATCCCTTTCTGTTGGGCGCAGGCCAGCACCTTCTGGCGGGCTTCGGCACTGGTATTGGATTTGCCGGCTAAAACGCGTGAAACGGTGCTGATCGACAACCCGGTTTGGTGGGCAATTTCCTGTATTTTCAGCTTTCCGTTCATTCTGTGATCTCCTTCAAATTTGGCGATGAAAATATTTTCACTGCATTTTTTCAGCGTACTGTCAGGCTTTGATCGCCATTATGGCGAGCTTTTATCCTTTGCATGAAAACTTTTGCAAAAAACCACGTTTCGCTCACGCTTCCGGCTGGCTAGTCTGAATTGGTATGCCAACTTTATAGATTTATCAGTCCAATTAGTGGACTGAATTATAAATAAAATGAAAATAAATCATGTGGTTGTGAAGGTGAGGCGCCTGCTTCTGGGAAGCACAATGCAATTTAATACCCCCCATACCTTCGCTAGCCAAACGTACCCTACCAAAAAACGCGCTGTGTCACCGGGCAGCCGTCGTGGAGAGAAGACAGATGAGTGTGGAAATTAATCAGACGGTCGTCGCCAGCGGCCGGCGTAAATTTAAATCACTGCGCTGGTGGATGCTGGCGCTGTTTCTGCTGGGTGTCACGGTTAACTACATCACTCGCAACTCGCTGGGTATCCTGGCGCCGGAGCTGAAAACCAGCCTCAACATGACCACCGAGCAGTATTCCTGGGTGGTGGCGTCGTTCCAATTGGCCTATACGGTATTTCAGCCGATCTGCGGCTGGCTGATTGATGTGATTGGCCTGAAGATGGGGTTCCTGATCTGCGCCAGCATCTGGGCGGTGGTTTGCATGATGCATGCCGGGGCCGGCACCTGGGTGCAGCTGGCGATCCTGCGCTTCTTTATGGGCGGGGCAGAAGCAGCGGCCACGCCGGCCAACGCCAAAGCGATTTCCGACTGGTTCCCGAAAAAGGAACGGCCCATCGCCGCCGGTTGGGCGGGCGTCGGATTTTCTATCGGCGCCATGCTGGCACCACCGATCATCGTCATTGCCCACGTCTCCTTTGGCTGGCAGGGCGCTTTCCTGTTTTCCGGTGCGCTGGCATTGCTCTGGGTGGTGCTGTGGTGGCGGTTCTACCACTCGCCGCAGCAGCACCCCAATCTGAGCCAGCAGGAGCTGGATCTGATCCGCGAAGACAACGAGCCGGAGTTACCCCGACTGCCTTTCTTCAAGTCGTTGGCCATTCTTTGCCGTAACAAAAAGTTTTACGGCATTGCCATTCCGGCCTTTCTCGCCGAACCGGCCTGGGCGGTATTCAGTTTCTGGGTGCCGCTGTATTTGGCTACCGAACGCGGTATGGATTTAAAACACATCGCCATGTTTGCCTGGCTACCGTTTTTGGCGGCGGACATCGGCAGCGTCGCCAGCGGCTATCTCACCACGTTGTACCGTAAATGGTTTGGCTGCAGCCGCGTCAACTCGGTGGTGGCCAGCTCGGTCACCGGCGCATTCATGATGGTCTCGCTGGCGTTCGTCGCGATCACCAAAGATCCCTACGTGGCGATCGCTCTGATCTCGATCGGCGGTTTCGGCCATCAGGTGATCTCCTGCATGCTCAGCGCGCTGGTGGTGGAATCCTTCGATAAAAATCAGGTAGCGACGGTCAACGGTATGCGCGGCTCCAGCGCCTGGATCGCCAGCTTCCTGTTCACGCTGCTGATCGGCGCGGTCTCCGATACCGTCGGTTTCAATCCGCTGTTTATCGCCATGGGCTTCTTCGACCTGATCGGTGCCGTATTCCTGATTGCCTTAATCGCCGAACGCGGCGGTAAAAAAACACTCAATAGTTAAGTTGGATACCTATGAAAACCTTAAAAAACTGGATGTTGACCGGTCAGTACGCCGATCGCATTGAGCTGTTGGTCGACGAACGTCACCTGTTCTGCCTGTACGTGCTGGAAAACGACCTGTTCCGCGTGTTGATTAAACGCAATGGCGAATTGGCGCTGGATCGTACCTGGAGCATCGCACCGCAGACGGATGTGCCCTGGGAAGGGCGTGACCGCTTGAGCGTGGCCGGCTTCGGCCTGCCGGGTTATCAGTTGCAGCAACATGACGATCGCCTGGTGGTGACGACGTCTGCACTGCGCGTGACCGTGCATCAGCCGCTGTGGCTGGAATGGGAGCACTGCAACGCCGCCGGTGAATGGCGCCCGCTGGCCGCCGATCGGCCAACCAGCGCTTACCTGTTGAACCCGCATGGCGACGGCGTGGCCCACTATCAGCGCCGTCAGGCTAGTGAGCGTTATTACGGCCTGGGTGAGAAGGCCGGTGATTTGGAGCGCAGCGGTCGTCGCTTTGAAATGCGCAACCTGGACGCCATGGGCTACAACGCCGCCAGCACCGATCCGTTGTACAAGCACATTCCGTTCACTATTACCCGCGGGGAAGAGGCCAGTTTCGGGCTGTTTTACGACAACCTGAGCAGTTGCTGGCTGGATCTGGGCAATGAGATCGACAACTACCATCTGGCCTATCGCCGCTATCAGGCCGAAGCGGGGGATCTGGATTATTACCTGTTCCTCGGCCCCAAGGTGCTGGACGTGACCAAGGCGTTTGTGCGCCTGACCGGCAAGAGTCACTTTGGACCGAAATGGAGCCTGGGCTACAGCGGCTCCACCATGCATTACACCGATGCGCCGGACGCGCAGCAGCAGCTACAGCAGTTTATTCAGCTCTGCCGCCAGCATGATATTCCCTGCGACTCCTTCCAGCTGTCATCGGGTTATACCTCTATCGGCAATAAGCGCTACGTGTTCAACTGGAACTACGACAAGGTGCCACAGCCCAAACAGCTGAGTCAGGCGTTTCACGATGCCGGGTTAAAGCTGGCGGCCAACATCAAGCCGTGCCTATTGCAGGATCATCCGCAGTATCAGCAGGCGGCGGATCAGGGGCTGTTTATCCGGGATTCCGAAAGCGACCGGCCGGAACGCTCCAGCTTTTGGGATGACGAGGGCTCGCACCTCGACTTCACCAATCCGGCGGCAGTGCAATGGTGGCAGCAGGGCGTGACGCAGCAGCTGCTGGAGATGGGCATCGATTCCACCTGGAATGACAATAACGAATACGAAGTCTGGGACGGAGAAGCGCGTTGCCACGGCTTTGGCACACCTATCGCCATCAAGCACATTCGCCCGGTGATGCCGCTACTGATGATGCGCGCTTCAATGGAGGCTCAGCAACGCTTTGCTCCCGAACTGCGGCCTTACCTGATCTCGCGTTCCGGTTGCGCCGGCATGCAGCGTTATGTGCAGACCTGGAGCGGTGACAACCGCACCAACTGGCAGACTTTGCGTTACAACATCCGCATGGGGTTGGGCATGAGCCTGTCCGGCTTGTATAACCTGGGGCACGACGTCGGCGGTTTTTCCGGTGACAAGCCGGACGCCGAACTCCTGGTGCGCTGGGTGCAAAACGGTGTGATGCATCCGCGTTTTACCATTCACTCCTGGAATGACGACGCCACGGTTAACGAACCCTGGATGTATCCGGCCGCCACCCCGGCGGTACGCGAGGCGATTAACCTGCGTTACCGACTGATGCCGTATTTCTATACCCTGTTGTGGCAGGCCAGTGCCGACGACGAGCCAATGCTGCGCCCGACCTTCCTCGACCATGAGCATGACGAGCAGACTCTGAAAGAAACCGATGATTTTATGATTGGTCGCGATCTGCTGGTGGCCAGCGTAGTGGAGCAGGGACAACGCCAGCGGCCGGTGTATCTGCCGGATAACGGCGATGGCTGGTATTGCTTCTACAGCGGCCAGTGGTTCAGTGGCGGCCAGACGGTGGTGCTGGAAGCCCCGCTGGAGCGCTTGCCGCTGCTGGTGCGTGCCGGTGCGGCATTGCCATTGTCATCCCGCCTGGCGCATGTTGACGTAATGGCAGATGATCGACGTGAGCTTAAGTTGTTCCCGCAAAAAGGCTGTGGCAGCGCTTCTGGGCTGTTATTCGAAGATGACGGGGAAAGTTATGGCTGGCAGCAGGGCGACGCGCTGTGGCTGCGCTGGGAGATGCTCAGTGACAATCAGCGCATCACGCTGAACATCACCACCGAGGGCCGCTTTAAACCGGCATGGCGAACCCTGACCTTCAGCTTGCCTGCCGGAGAAGCCCGCGAGTTGTGGATCAACGGCGCGCCCGGCGACAGTTTTACGCTGGAATAAGCGGAATTATTCAGCCGCGCGCTTTTTGCGCGGCTTTTTGGCCAGGGTGATGGTTTTGACTTCACTTTCCACCCAGCCATCCTGCAAACGGGTTTTCAGCAGTTCACCTACCTGCGCCTGTTTGGTGGTTTTGAGCAGTTCGCCGCGTGGGGTTTGCGTCACGCTGTAGCCACGCGCCAGCGTTGCCAGTGGGCTGACTGCCTCAAGCTGGCTGCAGGCTACGCCAAAGCGCTGACGCCAGGCATTGAGCTGCCGTTCCAGCGCTTGCTGCAGTCGGTATTCCTGCTGCTGTACGCGTTGCTGGTAACGATGAATGCGTGCCTGTGGCTGCATTTGCGCCAAGCGCTGTTGCGCCCGCTCGCTGCGGCGTGAAGAGACCCGCAGTTGGTTCTGCATGCCATCTTCCAACCGCCGCTGCAGTTTGAACAACAGCGTCTGCTGACGCGCCAGGCGCAGGTGTGGATGCTGTTGCTGCAAGCGGTGGTTGATGCGGGTGAACTGTTGCTGACGCTGGGCCAGATAGTAATCCATCGCCATTTCCATCCGCTGCTGCTGGGACTGCAACTGGCGCAGCAGCTCCAGCTGATTGCGGCTGACCAGTTCGGCGGCGGCGGAAGGGGTTGGCGCACGCAGGTCGGCGACAAAGTCGGCAATGGTGACGTCGGTTTCATGGCCGACGGCGCTGACGATCGGAATGCGGCTGGAGAAAATTGCCCGCGCCACGCGTTCGTCATTAAAACTCCACAGATCTTCCAGCGAACCGCCACCACGGCCGACGATCAGCACGTCACACTCGTCGCGGCGGTTAGCCGTTTCGATGGCGCGCACAATCTGCAATGGCGCTTCTGCACCCTGCACCGAAGTAGGATAAATAATGATAGGCAGTGAAGGATCACGCCGTTGCAGCACCTGCAACACATCGTGCAGCGCCGCACCGCTGGCGGAGGTAATGACCCCGACGCGTTTGGCCGGGCTGGGCAGGGGTTGTTTGAACTGTTGGTCGAACAGGCCTTCGGCGCTCAGGCGCTGTTTCAACTGGTCGAACTGCTGTTGCAACAGGCCGTCACCGGCAGGCTGCATGCTTTCGGCAATCAGCTGGTAGTCGCCGCGGGGTTCATACAGCGTAATGCTGGCGCGAACCAGGACCTGTTGGCCATTCTGCGGACGGAAAGTGGTGCGGCGGTTAGTGTTGCGGAACATCGCGCAACGGACCTGCGCACGATCGTCTTTCAGCGTGAAATACCAGTGGCCGGAAGAGGGTTGGGAGAAGTTGGAAATTTCTGCGGAGAGCCAAATCTGGCCCATTTCCATTTCCAGCAGCTGTCGAACCGTCTGATTCAGGCGGCTTACGGTAAAAATAGACGGCGAAACAGGTAGCGACATGTGACCCAGATCAAATTTCAAAACAAGCACTTAATTGGTCGATACTACATGGCTGAAAAAGGTAATCAAGAGTTTTTGTGAGAAAGTGCTGGAGGCAACCGATTACGCTCTGTATAATGCCGCGGCAATATTTTATCTTTTTCACAGCCCACTCTGGTGAGATATTGCCCATGCTACGCATCGCAAAAGAAGCACTGACATTCGACGACGTTCTCCTGGTTCCAGCTCACTCTACGGTTCTGCCTAATACCGCTGAGCTCGGCACCCAATTGACCAAAACCATCCACCTGAACATCCCTATGCTGTCCGCAGCCATGGATACCGTTACCGAAGCCAATCTGGCTATCGCGCTGGCGCAGGAAGGCGGTTTAGGCTTCATCCACAAAAACATGTCCATCGAGCGTCAGGCTGAAGAAGTCCGCCGCGTGAAAAAACATGAAAGCGGCGTGGTCACTGACCCACAGTCCGTAACGCCGACCACCACCCTGAAAGAAGTGAAAGAACTGACCGCGCGTAACGGCTTTGCCGGCTACCCGGTCGTGACCGAAGAAAACGAGCTGGTCGGCATCATTACCGGCCGTGACGTTCGCTTCGTTACCGATCTGAACCAGCCTGTTACCGCCGTGATGACGCCGAAAGAGCGCCTGGTCACGGTGAAAGAAGGTGAAGCGCGTGAAGTCGTGCTGCAGAGAATGCACGAAAAACGCGTTGAGAAAGCGCTGGTGGTAGACGACCAGTTCCATCTGCTGGGCATGATCACCGTCAAAGACTTCCAAAAAGCGGAACGCAAGCCAAACGCCTGTAAAGACGAGCATGGCCGTCTGCGCGTTGGTGCTGCGGTTGGCGCTGGTGCAGGTAACGAAGAGCGTGTTGATGCGCTGGTCGCTGCCGGTGTTGACGTCCTGCTGATTGACTCCTCCCACGGCCATTCCGAAGGCGTATTGCAGCGCATTCGTGAAACCCGCGCCAAATACCCGGACCTGCAGATCGTTGGTGGCAACGTCGCGACCGCTTCAGGCGCCAAAGCACTGGCTGATGCCGGCGTTAGCGCAGTGAAAGTGGGTATCGGCCCTGGTTCTATCTGTACCACTCGTATCGTTACCGGCGTTGGTGTCCCGCAGATCACCGCTATCGCCGACGCGGTTGAAGCGCTGGAAGGTACCGGTATCCCGGTTATCGCCGACGGCGGCATCCGTTTCTCCGGTGACATCGCCAAAGCTATCGCGGCAGGTGCAGCCTGTGTGATGGTCGGCTCCATGCTGGCGGGTACCGAAGAATCTCCGGGCGAAATCGAGCTGTATCAGGGGCGTTCGTTCAAATCCTATCGCGGTATGGGTTCACTGGGGGCGATGTCCAAAGGCTCTTCCGACCGTTACTTCCAGACCGATAACGCCGCTGACAAACTGGTGCCGGAAGGTATCGAAGGCCGCGTGGCTTACAAAGGCATGCTGAAAGCCATCGTTCACCAGCAAATGGGCGGTCTGCGCTCTTGTATGGGCCTGACCGGTTGCGGCACCATCGACGAGCTGCGCACCAAGGCTGAATTTGTGCGTATCAGCGGCGCCGGCATTCAGGAAAGCCACGTGCATGACGTGACCATCACCAAAGAGTCACCGAACTACCGCATGGGTTAATGCTTTAACTTCTCCTGCGGGAGAAGCCGGGGTGGGGCGTAACGCTTCACCCCGAAAACACTATTTTCGCTCTTTTTCTCTGTTGCTGGAATTCGCCTCACATGACAAAAAATATCCATAAGCATCGCATCCTTATTCTGGATTTTGGTTCGCAATACACTCAACTGGTAGCCCGCCGCGTGCGCGAAATCGGCGTTTACTGTGAGCTGTGGGCCTGGGACGTTAGCGAAGAGCAAATCCGCGAATTCAATCCAAGCGGCATCATCCTGTCCGGCGGCCCGGAAAGCACCACCGAGGCCAACAGTCCGCGCGCGCCAGAATACGTGTTCACTGCCGGTGTCCCGGTGCTGGGCGTATGCTACGGCATGCAGACCATGGCGATGCAGTTGGGTGGCCAGGTAGAAGGTTCCAACGAGCGTGAGTTCGGTTATGCCCAGGTGGAAATCACCACCGAAAGCGCTTTGGTGCGCGACATCGAAGACGCCCTGAGCCCGGCCGGCAAACCACTGCTGGACGTGTGGATGAGCCACGGCGACAAAGTGACCGCTATCCCGGCTGACTTTGTGACCGTTGCCAGCACCGATACCTGCCCGTTTGCCATTATGGCCAACGAAGAAAAACGCTTCTACGGCGTGCAGTTCCACCCGGAAGTGACCCACACCCGTCAGGGCCAGCGCATGCTGGAGCGTTTCGTGCTGGATATCTGCCAGTGTGAAGCCCTGTGGACCCCGGCCACCATCATTGAAGATGCGGTAGAGCGCATTCGTCAGCAGGTGGGTGAAGACCACGTGATCCTCGGCCTGTCCGGTGGCGTAGACTCTTCCGTTACCGCCATGCTGCTGCACCGCGCCATTGGCAAACGCCTGACCTGCGTGTTTGTCGACAACGGCCTGCTGCGCCTGAACGAAGCCGACCAGGTACTGGAAATGTTTGGCGACCACTTCGGCCTGAACATCGTTCACGTAGCGGCAGAAGATCGCTTCCTGAACGCCCTGGCCGGTGTTGACGAGCCGGAAGCCAAGCGCAAAATCATTGGTCGCGTGTTCGTTGAGCTGTTTGACGAAGAAGCCTGCAAACAGGCCGACGTGAAATGGCTGGCGCAAGGCACCATCTACCCGGACGTGATCGAATCCGCCGCTTCTGCCACCGGCAAAGCGCACGTGATCAAGTCGCACCACAACGTGGGCGGCCTGCCGAAAGAGATGAAGCTGGGTCTGGTCGAACCGCTGAAAGAATTGTTCAAAGATGAAGTGCGAAAAATTGGTCTGGAACTGGGCCTGCCGTACGACATGCTGTTCCGCCACCCGTTCCCGGGGCCAGGTCTGGGCGTGCGCGTGCTGGGCGAAGTGAAGAAAGAGTATTGCGACCTGCTGCGCCGTGCCGATGCCATCTTTATCGAAGAACTGCACAAGGCCGATCTGTATAACAAGGTCAGCCAGGCATTCACCGTGTTCCTGCCGGTACGCTCGGTGGGCGTGATGGGCGATGGCCGTAAATACGACTGGGTTGTTTCACTGCGCGCAGTGGAAACCATCGACTTTATGACCGCGCATTGGGCGCACCTGCCGTACGATTTCCTCGGCCGCGTGTCCAACCGCATCATCAACGAAGTGAACGGTATTTCCCGTGTAGTTTATGACATCAGTGGCAAGCCACCGGCTACCATTGAGTGGGAATGATTTAGTGGCCGGCCTAGGCTGGCGCTAAATAACAGCAATCACATCTAATCCCGCGTAACTGCGGGATTTTTTTATTATGTGAGGGGCTATTTATCACTGGGGAATTGAGGCTGCCAACCTCAATTGTCATCCTGTTGGCTTTGCTCATCATATTTTCTCTGGCAGTCCTGAATCGTCTCCATATTCCCCAGCGTCCAATTGAACAGGATTGCAAACGGCTCCTGTAACGATTGGCCGAGTGGGGTCAGTGAATACTCCACGCCCAGTACCCGCCCATCCAGAACTCTGCGTTTCACCATGCCGTTGCGCTCAAGCTTGCGCAGTGTCTGGGTCAGTACGCGCTGAGTGACGCCGTCAAGGCGGCGCTTAATCGCGTTGAAACGCCGTGGCTCACGAAGCACTTCCAGCACCATCATCGACCATTTATCTGCGATCTGGTCGAGAATGATTCGGCTTGGGCAGTCGGCCCGGTAGACAGGATCGGTCTCGTTCATCGGTATCCTCCAGCATCCCTGGGATGTTTAAAGTGCGTAATTGACCCTAGGTATGCAAAGTATACCATGTGGTGAACAGCACCCAAACCCGGTGCTCATTTCTTCCCAACCACCCAGGAAATTGACATGACTGATACTGATTTCGGCAGGCTGAGTATTTCCCATGACCATGGCGTATCGACGATTACGATCGACAATCCCCCGGTAAATGTTCTTGATGTGTCCTTGATGTCGGAGATCAGCCGCTTTCTTGTGGCTGTTCGCCACGATCCCAAGGTGAAAGTGTTGGTATTCCAGAGCGCAAATCCCGAGTTTTTTATTGCTCATGTCGACATGACCTTAATCGATGAGCCGCACGCTTTCGATGAGCTTGCACGCCATGCGCCTGAAGGCCTTAATCCGTTCCAGGCGTTTGGCGAGCTTTTGCGGGAGCAGCCGCAGGTCACGATCGTCAAACTTGCCGGGCTGGCACGTGGCGGTGGTGCCGAGTTTGTCGCGGCGGCCGATATGGCGTTTGCCGCCGAGGGGCTGGCGGGGCTGGCTCAGTGTGAGGCCTTGATGGGCATCACGCCCGGCGGTGGGGCTACCCAATATCTGACCAGCCGGATGACGCGTGGTCGTGCGCTTGAAGTGATCCTGGGTGCCGATTTGACCGATGCGGCTACGGCAGAACGTTACGGATGGATCAATCGTGCATTACCTGCCGCTGAACTCGATGACTTCGTCGATCGGCTGGCTCGCAATATCGCGGCATTGCCCGAGGGCGTTATCGCAGCAGCCAAACAGGCGATGCCTGTACCGGATTTGCGGGAAGGCTTTTATCGTGAGCACGATGCCTGGGCAGGGCTGTTCGCACGCCCCGCAGCAGAAAAACTTATTCGCGGTGGGCTTAAGGCAGGTGCCCAGACCCGGACTGGCGAGCGAAACCTTGAAGGCCTGCTGCGCGGTCTTGAGATCTAAAGGGATGCTTCTTCTGAAGTCGGACCCATGCGGAAGCGAAATTCCGGCATGGGTTCACCGGTATAAAGCCTCCTGGCTAACAGGAGGATGCCCATTGCGACAGCAATGCATAGAGCTTTGCGGGTTCCAGCGGTTTTCGCAGTACCAGATAACCATCCTGCTCGGCCTCTTGCAAAGTGGGGGAGTTAAATTCCCCGCTGACCATGGCACCGCTGGTATCCGGCAGGCGTTCAAACAGCGCTTTCAATATATCGAACCCGCTCTCGCCAGAACGGAGCCGTTGATCGCACAGCACGGCAAAAGGGCTGAAGCCTTCATCGATAATCGCAAACGCCTCCTCTGCACAGGCCGCACAACGTACGGTGAGGCCCCAGGTGCTCATCAAACTCGACCAGGCGGAAGTCACCAGCGGGTCATCGTCCACCACTAGGCAGGAACCGTATAACGGCGCATAGCGGATGGGAGTAATGGTATTTGAGTAACTGTTTGCGCTTTCAGGTAGCTCGCACTCTCCGTTGTAAAGGGCAAAGCGCATCCAGAAACGGGAACCCTTGCCTTCAACGGAGTGCATGCCGTATTTCACCTTCATCAGCTTGGCGCAGCGTGCCACTACCGCCAGCCCTAATCCATGACCGGCACTATCGATTTTCCACGCCAGTTCGGGACGATAATAAGGGGAAAAGACTTTACCTTTTTCTTCGTCGGCAATGCCAACGCCGGTATCCCACACCTCGAACAGACATTCACTCCCTTGCGGGCGGATCGCGATCAATACGCCGCCTTTGGGTGTGTAACGCAGTGCATTTTGTATCAGGTTAATCAGTGACTGCCTGATGAGTAGCTGATCGCCCACCACGAGAATTCGTCGCTTGGGCCGCCAGGTCCGCAATGACAATTTCCGACTATTCGCCTCTTCACGAAACAGGGTAATTACCGAGTCGAGCAGCGTTCCAATGTCCACATGGGTCGTTGCTGTGCTGACGTTGCCGGATTCAATCTTGCTGAGATCGAGCAAGGAATTAAACATAAGATGCACGGATCTTACACTTTGCTGCAGATCCAATAGCTGGGGGATGAGCGTGACATCGCGGTTTTTATGGATGATGGCTTCGATCAAAAAACCCATGGCGTGCACCGGTTGACGCAAATCATGACTGGCGGTAGTAAGAAATTGGTTTTTATCCAATAAGGCCTGTTCTGCTTCCTCTTTAGCCTGCCTGAATTGCTCCGCAAGACGGGAACTCTGCTCTTCGAGGCGGGCCTGCTGGATAAAGAATTTATGGGAACTCAATGCGTGGCGGTAGATGGCGAACCCATAAAGCAGGTTAAGCATCAGTACAATGAGCATGACATCGTTTAATCGCCAGATGATGCCAATATTCAGCATGCCCCAACAAGAGAAGAAAAACAGGGTAAAGGTGCTAATGACGGGTGTTAAGTGTGTTGCATTGGCCGCGACGATAGCCGCTATGCTGATATTTAACAGCAGGAAGAAATCAAAGTTATTTATCTGTGGGGTGATTAAATATAAGGAAGAAATACCCAGCCCATGAACAAAGGCAACCTTATTGATATGGGGGAGCCAGCGGCGAAGAATAACCTCTGCATCTTTTGTCTCTGTTTCTTTTTTATAGCTGCGATGCCATAACCTGATGGCGACGGCACAGAACAAATATAAGACTATCCAGATAGTAATCGGCCATAGGGTTTCACCCAGTAAATAAATCCAAATAGCAAAAGGAATGCCAACAAAGGGTACTGCGCTGAAGCTAAATACCAGGCGTATAAAGGTATTGTCCAGCAAACGGATTTGCGCCCGGGGAGAAATACCATCATCTTGTAAAGATTGAAGTAACTTCATTGCAACGGCCCCGATCTGCCGTGGATCAGGGTGATCGCTTCCACCCGACTATTCACACCTATCTTTTTCAGAATATTACTGATGTGCTCTTTCACTGTGGGTTCTGAAATAGAAAGTTGTGAGGCTATTCTTTTATTAGGGAAACCACGTAACATCATGGCAAGCACTTCAATCTGTCGCGGTGTTAAATTTAAATTTTGCAGATGGTTTTGAACGGGAATTACACCCGTCGCACTATCCTGAGGAAACCATAGTCGATTGTCTATGAGTGTGGCTACGGCTTTGGCGAATAATTCAGGAGATTCATTTTTAAGCACGAAACCATGGCCGCCGGCTTCTCGAACCTTTTGCCCTATTTCATTGTTGTCGTCGCCACTGACTACCAGTAAGCGAATTTGCGAATAACGTTCACTCACCTCTTTGAGTAATTTAAGAGCAGTGCCATTGGATAACCAAAAATCGATAACCATTAAACGAGGAGGGCCATTTAGCATAATGTGGCGATAGCAATGATCTTCGTTGGTCGCCATGTGGACATGTTTAAATCGACAATGCGTATTAAGAAAATTGGCGATGCCACTTGCCACCAAAGGATGGTCATCAACGACCAGTGCATACTCCTGTCCCAAAGCTATCTCCTTCGTATAAACGTATCGGATGGTTCCAATAATCTTTTATTATCCACCCTCCCTACTTTAGGAGGGTTTTTTCGTTTAGGAAAGAGAAATATATTATGCGGGGATTTGGATAAGATAAAACATAGAGCCATTCAGCGTTTGGATCTGTTTGGTTGAAAAGGATAATTTATGAAGAAACCATTTATCGCTCTGGCCGTGACTTTACTGGTCGCCGGTTGTTCAACGTTGAAAACCGATCAGGCAATACCTTTGCTGCAGGCGGAAACGGCTAAAATGCTGGGTCTGGGATCATCAGACGAAATTACCGTGACCAATGTTAACGGCGCTCAGCCCGACGCACTGGGTGGACAAAAACTCTCTTACCGCGCCACCACTGAAAAAGGGCGGATTTTCGACTGCTCTTCGATGATGATGCCTGGGTTTTTAGGATCTGCGCCATCGCTGACCGCCCCGAGCTGTACACCGGTTGTCACGCATAAATAATCTCCTGTGGGCGTGAGCCGAGGGGAAATCAGTATTGATCCGCAAGCCCAATAAGTTTGGCATCGGGGCATTAGCGCTGGGGGGCAATAAGCTGGCGTCTCGATGGCAATCCGTTTATGTTTGCGGCATTACGCACTCTACACCCTCTAATACATTGAATTTTTCATATAAATAATAATTTTGATGGTACTAAGTTAATTAGGCCGGAGAGAAAACATGAAAGATAAAATATCGCATCATTTAGCGGTAAGAAAACCGCTTTCCAAAATTTACCTCGCACTTTTTTCCGCGCCATTGATATTGATCGGATCTGCCGATATTGCTCGGGCCGACGATGTTATTTTCGATGGTGAATCCAAAGTGACAGAACCCTTAGCCTACAGCGGGAATGTCTACGTCGGTCGCAATCAAAGTGGAAGCCTGTTGATCGATAATGGCCAGGTCGGCGGCTATAACATCAACATCGGCACCCGTTCAGACGGCAAAATTTATGAAAGCCTGGTCACGGTCAGAGGACCTGATGCGGTATTGAGCGCCGTCAACGATCAAAATGTTCTGCGTGGCAGTTTAAACCTCGGCCAGGGGACACTGCGGGTTGAAGATGGCGGGCTGGCCAGTGCGAAAGAAATTATCGTCGGCACCACTGGAGGTTACGACAGCCATTTGAATGTCAAAGGTGCCGGTTCCAGGGTGACCAGCGACAGGCTTGGCATCGGCTTTGGGCAAGGCGCGCGTTCCACTCTGTTGATTGAAGATGGCGGGGTGGTGACCACCACGGCCGCCGCCAGAATAGACAGCGGATTCATCCCCGATGAGGCCGACAAGCTGAACCCCAAAGCCACGGTGACGGGCAAAAACTCGCAGTGGAACATCGGCCAAACGCTCACGGCTAACGGCGATGTGGACGTGCTCAATGGCGGCGTGGTTAACGTCGGCAGCGCGGAAATTGCCGGCGTTTCTGGCTCGCGCAAAACTGCCGAACTTTATATCGCCGGTGAGAACTCGCGCTTTACCAGTGCCGGCAGCGTCAACGTGGGGGACTATGGCAACGGTGTGCTGTCGCTGGTGGACGGCGGAACATTCTCCGCCGGGGCTAACGAGCTGCGGTTGGGCGATACCGGCTCCGGTTCGAACCGGGGCGCGCTAATCATCGGCAGCCGCGGCAATATGGATACCGGCACCGGTCTGACCGAACCCACGCTAGGTGCAGCAGGCGGTGCGGGTACTCTCGATGCCCAAACGGTGGTCAATCTGCGCGGTGGGTTATTCGGTAGCTACGTGTACTTTAACCATACCTCTGACAACTACGAATTCCGCAACAAGATGGTTGGCGAAGGTGAAGTGATCAACACTGCCGGGCAGACGACGCTGAGCGGGGATCTTACCCAGCTTAAGGCGAACGTAACCGCCCGTGGTGGCAAAATCATCATTAACAGCGATATCAATACGCAGCCAGAAGACAGTCCTTTCGACGTGCAGACCCTGAGTGCCGAAAATGGCGGTACATTGATTCTTAATGCGACCGCCGGCTCCGACGTCAGCAATGGTCTGGGTTACAGCAGTGCCGCGTCGATCAAATCCGGCGGCACGTTGGGCGGCAATGGCACTTTAGGTCAGACAGAAATTCAGTCCGGTGGTCATATTTCTCCCGGCGACGGGAATATTGGCACTCTGACGCTGAAACGCTATCTGAATTTCATTGGTGAATCTTTCTACGACGTTGATATCGCCGGCGATGGCAGCAGTGACAAACTGGTGGTTACGGGTAAAACCACCATCAGCGATCAGGCCAAGGTGCAGGTGACCGCGCTGGACCCGCAAACCAGCTATAAGACCGGCCAGAGCTACCGTATTTTAACCTCGGAAGGGGGAATTGACGGGCAGTTCGCCGAAGCGGTCTCAAAATCTGCGTTCCTGGACGTGGCGCTCAAACACGATGCTAACGCCGTGGATCTGACGATTGCGCAGAAAGGGGGCGGCGAGAACCCAGGCGGTGAAAATCCAGGTGGGGAAAACCCAGGCGGTGAGAATCCGGGGGGTGAAAACCCAGGCGGCGAGAATCCGGGCGGTGAAAACCCGGGAGGCGAAAACCCAGGTGGTGAGAATCCGGGAGAAGGCAGCGGCAAGCCCGGTATTTTCCAGACGGTGGCACAAACCGACAACCAATGGAATACCGCGGGTGCGCTCTCGACTCTGGCGCAAGGCGGCCCTTCATTGGCCCTGTACAACTCACTGTTGTTATTGAGTGCGCCCGAAGCACGTGAGGCATTCAATCAACTTTCTGGTGAGGTCTATCCTTCCATGCAATCTAACCTGATTGCCGGCAGCACCATGCTGTTCAATGTGCTCAATCAGCGTATGCTGCGCGCGTTCGATAACGATGCGTTGCCTATCCCACCTTTAGCGATGACGCTGGTTCAACCGGCCAAGGCTGAGAGCAGTGGTGTTTGGGGGCAGACGTTTGGCTCATGGGCAAGAAACAAGGGTAACGACAACGTCGGAAAACTCGATGGCAACACCAGCGGTTTCCTGTTGGGGGCGGACCATAAATTAGCCGACCACAGTATCCGCGTTGGGGGATATTTTGGATATAGCCGTGGTGACTACGATATCGACAGTCGTCGCTCCAAATCCGACAGCGATAATTATCACCTAGGTCTGTATGCCGCAGGGCAGCAGGGTGCCTTCTCGTTACGTGGCGCGTTGGGTTACACCTGGCACCGGCTGGAAAATGAACGCAACGTTAACTTCGGCAATTACTCGGATCGGCTTAAGGCAGACTATGATGCTGACTCGCTGCTGGCGTTCACCGAAGCGGGCTACCGTTTTGGGCAGTCGGACGCGAATCTTGAACCCTTCGTCAATCTGAGCTACATCCGTCTGCATACGGATAACTTTGAGGAAAGTGGCGGTGCCGCCGCGCTGAGCGTGCGTAATGAAACGATGAATACCTTCTATTCCACGTTGGGCGTGCGCGGTACGGTTGAACTGCCGCAGAACGTCAGTCTTTACGGCTCATTGGGTTGGCAGCATGCCTACGGCGATAAAACCACCTCTTCGCGTATGGCCTTTGCCGGCAGCGATGCGTTTACCACGCAGGGCACCGCGGTTGATGACAACCTGATGGTGGCAGACGTTGGGGTGAGCGTGAAGCTGTCGCGATCCACTAGCCTGGATCTTGGCTATCAGGGGCAATACGGTTCTGATACCCAGGTTAATGCCGTTAATGCCAACATCCGATGGTCATTCTGATTTCTTGATAAATTTGGTTTTAGTTATAACGGGGTATCGTTGGGCAGCAGGTTATTGTTGCCTGGCGGTATCTCGGCTCCCTGTGGCAGGTCGAGGTCCTCGGACGAAGAGTGCTCAAGCAGCTTGAATAACTCGGTCCGTTCATCCTCACTCAAGTCCCGCCATTCGCCCAGCGCTAATCCTGCCAGACTGATGTTCATAATGCGCACGCGCTCAAGTCGGGTGACTTGATAGCCGAAGTATTTGCACATGCGGCGGATTTGGCGGTTAAGCCCCTGCACCAGCGTAATGCGAAACACCTGCGGAGCTTCTTGCTCCACCTGGCATTTATGGGTCACCTTGCCCAATATCGGCACGCCCGCTCCCATGGCCCGAATAAACTCATCGGTCAGCGGTTTGTCGACGGTGACAAGGTACTCTTTTTGGTGATTGTTGCCGGTGCGCAGGATCTTATTGACCAGTTCACCGCGGTTGGTCAGAAAAATCAGCCCCTGAGAATCTTTATCCAGACGGCCGACGGGGAAGGTGCGCTGGCTGTGGTTAACGAAATCCCCGATGTTGTTCGGCACGTGTTTGCCCATGCTGGTGATGATGCCCACTGGTTTATTCAGCGCGATCAGCACCAGATCTTCATCATTACGCGGCGCTATCTGCTGCCCGTCAACACTGACAACATCCCCAATAAATACCGGCGCACCCACTGCGGCCAGGCTATCGTTGATAAAAACCTTACCCAATTTGATATAGCGATCGGCCTGACGGCGGGAACAGATGCCGCTGTCGCTAATGTATTTATTCAGGCGAATAGAAGATTGAATTGGCATGGTGTCCCCGTAAAACGCGGACTATACAGCACCCGGGGGGCATTGCGAAGATTGCTTAAAATTGCACATCGTCAAAGCCCTTTTTTTTATGGCAGTATGATGCTCAAAATAACGGGCGCTCTGCCATTAAAAGAGGCTGACTCATTGAATAAAATAGCACTTTCTTTCTCACTGACTCTGCTGCTTGCCGCATCCGCGATGCCTGTGCAGGCGAAGCAAAATTCATCCCTCAAGTCACCTGCATCAGGCGTGTTGTGCGACCGTTATGCCTGTGCGAATGGCACCGATGGCGTTTCCCGCCTATTGACCGAAAAGTATCTCGGCAAGAAAGCCGCCAGCAAACTGTATTCGCAAGGTGACTTCGACCCGACCGAGTTCACCTTTGCCAATGGCATTTTCTGCGATGTCAAAGAGCGGCTGTGCCGCGAGGATCGCTACTACGGCGAAGGCGGTAAACGCACCGGAGCCGTTTCCAGGAAATACACCGAGCTGCTTTTCGGCCACTAATAGCCCAGCATGCACCCGTCCAGGGATCCGTCAGGCCTCGTCGACCTTCACCACCAAAGTATTCAGCGGCGTAAGAACCTGCCCGGCGCTGCCGGTCGGTGTCATTCGCGGGATCGGTTGGCCGCTGTCGCTTTCGACCAATGTTGATCTTGCCTCTTGTGCGTCAAACAGATAATCCTCACCCCACTGGCGCAGGCCGACAATCACCGGGAACAGGGCGCGTCCCTTGTCGGTGAGAATATATTCCTGATAGGCACTGCCGTCCGAGGCAGGGGCAATTTCCAGAATGCCGTGCGCCACCAGAGTGCGTAGCCGGGTGGAAAGAATATTCTTCGCCATCCCCAGCCCCTTTTGAAATTCACTGAAGCGGCGCACACCGTCGAAGGCGTCGCGCACAATCAGCAGCGACCACCAGTCACCAATCACATCCAGCGTACGTGCCACCGGGCACTGTGCATCTTCCAGACTTTTACGTTTCATGGTTTTCCCTTCCTGTAGCGATATCTGGTTGCATTATAAAACCTCTGTGCGTAAAGTTCATTGGGTTTAATAATGAAACCACTTTAGAGGCGAACGATGAGTGATAAAACGCTGGATCCTATTTGTGCCTCGCAGGGCGGAGCGCTGAGCCGTCTGCCTGCGTCGCTGGTATTGCTGCTGGCGGGGGCCAGCGCCTTTAGCGTGGCGAATGTGTATTACGCTCAACCTTTGCTGGATGCCATTGCCCAGGATTTTCATATCAGCCTGGCGTCGGTGGGCATGGTGATCACTGTTACCCAATTAGGCTGCGCATTGGCCTTGTTGTTGGTGGTGCCGCTGGGCGATCGGGTTGATCGCCACCGGCTGTTGGCGGTTCAGCAACTGCTGCTGATTGCCGCACTGTGCATGGTCGGTTGGGCGAGCAGCAGCCTGTTATTACTGGTCGGTATGCTGCTGGTGGGGTTACTGGGGACCGCCATGACCCAGGGATTGGTCGCCTTCGCCGCTACTTTGGCAGCGCCGCATGAGCGGGGACGGGTCGTGGGTGCTGCGCAAGGCGGGGTGGTTCTCGGGTTGTTATTGGCGCGCACGCTTTCCGGTGCACTGGCGGACATCGGCGGCTGGCGAGCGGTCTACTTTTTCTCGGCGGCAGTAACCTTGCTCCTGTTGCCGGTGCTGGCGCGTCTGTTGCCCGTCCTCCACACAGCGCCTTCAACACTCAGTTATCCGGCGCTGTTGAGATCTATGCTGACGCTGCTGTGGCGCGATCGCACGCTGCAGATCCGCGGCATGCTGGCGCTGCTGATGTTTGCGGCATTCAGCATTTTCTGGAGTGCCCTGGTTCTGCCACTCAGTCAGGCACCGTTTAATTTTTCACATTCGGTGATTGGGGCTTTTGGTCTGGTGGGGGCAGTGGGGGCGCTGGCGGCGGTGCGAGCCGGGCATCTGGCCGATCGCGGGCTGGGGCAGTTGGCAAGCGGGGTTTGTCTGTTGTTGTTGGTGCTGGCCTGGTTGCCGCTCGGCCTGTTGGGATACGGTCTGGGGTGGTTGATTCTTGGCATTGTGCTGCTCGATCTGGCCGGGCAGGCCATTCATGTACTGAATCAGAGTCTGATTTTCAGAGCACATCCGCAGTCTCATAGCCGGTTAGTCGGCTGCTACATGTTGTTCTACGCGGCAGGTAGCGGGCTGGGGGCCTTTGCCAGTACTCACGTCTTTGCCATGGCGGGTTGGTCTGGCGTGTGCTGGCTGGGGGCGGCCGTCAGCCTGGCGGCCTTGTTGTTCTGGGGGCTGACGCTGCGTGCAATGCCAGCCTCAGGCGCGACGCATTAGCGGGCATCCTCTCGGTTCTGGGACAGGAGTCACATATAAAATTCGGTGCCCCCATTGTTTGTCATAATTCACCGCGATACTGTTAGGTAATCTGGTTTAAACCAATTGAGTGAGCTATGGAAAACAACTCCACCGTTGAACTGGCCAAGCAAAGGCTTAATGACTGGCTGAGTCAGGGCGCAATAGCCCCCGGCGACAAGCTTCCTTCGGAGCGAGAACTGGGGGAATTGCTGAACATTAAGCGCATGACACTGCGTCAGGCGCTGCTGTTCCTGGAAAGCGAGTCGCGGATATTCCGCAAGGATCGTCGGGGCTGGTTTGCGGCATTGCCACGCTTTAACTACAACCCCAATTCGTCGACCAGCTTCAAACAGGCGGCTATTGAGCAGGGCCGTTTTCCTTCCTGGGGTTATATGACCAAGGAGCGGGTGTTGACGGCACCGGCGGCTATTTGCGATGTGCTGCAGGTTAGCGAAGGGGCAGAGATCTACAAAATCTGCGGCTGGGGGGCACTGGACAATCACATCGTGTTTTATCACGAAACCTTTATCAGCCCGCAGGTAGCCCCCGCCTATATTGAACGCTTGGGTGAGTCCTCATTCGCCGAAGTGTGGGAAAACGCCTACGCCACTCCCACCCGCACCCGCCACCTGGCTTTTAAACCGACCCGATTATCCGGCGATGCCTGCAAGGTGATGGGCGGCAACGCCAGCACGCCGTCGATTCTGGTAGAAAAGCATCGTGCCGATGCCCAGCGCCGTATCGTGCAGGTGGATATCGAATACTGGCGTTTCGAGTCGGTAGACTTTTTCATTAACTTATAGGTGAACACCATGGATCGCTTAACGGCGGAGAAAGTCCTTTTACGGGCACCAAACGTGCCCCTTTACCTGCATGCCTATGCTTATCATCTCAACATGCGCATGGAGCAAATCTTGCCTGAGGATCTGCTGACCATTGCCCACCAGCAGCGGTTGCGCGGTGTGAAGGTGCATGTGTTGGACGGCGAGAGTCAGGCGCTTTGCCATGCCGATGACGCGCGCTTGCGCAGCTTTGCTGAACTGGCGCAGCGTTATGGGTTGGATATCCATATCGAAACCAGCGCCTCCGACGCGCAAACTATAGATCAAGCGGTGAACATTGCCCTTAAAACCGGCGCCAGTTCGGTGCGTTTTTATCCGCGCTATCAGGGGGCCTTGCAGCAAGTGCTGGCGCGCATTGCTGAAGATATTCAGTACATCAAGCAGCGTTATCAGCACAGCGGTCTGAGCTTTACTTTGGAGCAGCACGAGGATCTTAAAAGTCATGAACTGGTTAGCCTGGTGCGGGCGGCAGAGTTCCCGCAACTTTCCCTGCTGTTTGATTTTGCCAATATGATCAACGCCAATGAAGAGCCGCTGCAAGCCTTGGCGACAATGGCCGAGGACATCACCCAGGTGCATATCAAGGATGCGCTGATTGTGCGTGAGAATAATGGCATGGGGCACCGGGCCTGCATTTCCGGACAGGGGGATTTACCCTTCCGGGAACTGCTGTTGGGGCTAATTTGTCTGGGCGAAGAGTGGCCGCAGGTCACCGCTTATGGGCTGGAAGAAGAAGTGGATTATTACGCGCCACCGTTTCGGTTCAATGGAGAGGGCGATAACCCGCATATTCCATGGCGGGAAATGAGTGAAACCGCGTTACCGGAGCAAGGGCTGGAGGAACGACTAAAAAAAGAATCTCAGGATGCATTAAATCAAATTCACCATGTTCGTACCATTATTGACCGTTTGATAAAGCAAGCCCGGGAGCTGCTAACCCCGGCATAATATAATAAATAAATTTATAACTAACACATTCTCAATGATGTGGATAAACACCCGTCCCGTCACTGAGGTAACAACACCGCTTATTATCTAATGGCTGTGAGGGGATTATGCTGACTAAAAAAAGATGGGCACTATTTAGCTTGTTGGTCTTATGTGGCGGGACAATATATAAATTGCCCTCGCTTAAAGATGCGTTTTATGTGCCGATGCAAGAATACTTTCACCTGAGTAACGGGGAAATTGGTAACGCCATGTCGGTCAACTCGATTGTCACCACCATTGGCTTCTTCTTATCGATTTATTTCTCCGACCGCCTGCCGCGACGCTTTACCATGTCGTTTTCACTGATCGCCACCGGTTTGCTGGGTATTTATTTGTCCAGTATGCCGGGTTACTGGGGCATTCTGTTTGTCTGGGCATTATTTGGGGTCACCTGCGACATGCTGAACTGGCCGGTGCTGCTCAAATCGGTGAGTATGCTGGGGGACAACACTCAACAAGGGCGGCTGTTCGGCTTTTTCGAAACCGGGCGTGGCGTGGTGGATACCGTCGTAGCATTTTCCGCGCTGGCATTGTTTACCGCGTTTGGCAGCGGTTATCTGGGCTTTAAGGTCGGGATACTGTTTTATTCGGCGATCGCCATTATCGTAGGCATCATTATTCTGTTGGTGATGAAAGAAAGCCCAGAGGAAAAAACCTCATCGCAAAGTGAAGCGCCAGTCAATAAAAAACCGGGTATGAGCAGTGTATTAAAAAACAAAACGGTTTGGCTGATTGCCTTCAGCGTCTTCTGTGTTTATGCCGTCTATTGCGGGCTGACGTTCTTTATTCCTTTCCTGAGCCATGTCTATGCATTGCCGATTGCCCTGGTGGGCGCCTATGGAATTATTAATCAGTATTGCCTTAAAATGGTGGGTGGGCCGATTGGTGGTTTGATTGCGGATAAAGTATTAAAGTCCCCGAGCAAGTATTTATTCTACACCTTTATTATCAGCGCCATTGCGCTGGCCTTATTGATCCTGTTGCCGCATGAGCAAATGCCGGTGTATTTGGGCATGGCCTGTACGCTGGGATTTGGTGCGGTGGTCTTTACCCAACGCGCGGTGTTCTTTGCCCCGATCGGTGAGGCGGGTATTGATGAAGAACACACCGGTGCGGCGATGGCGTTAGGCAGCTTTATCGGCTACGCCCCGGCGATGTTTTGCTTCAGCCTGTATGGCCACATTCTCGATGCTTTCCCAGGGCTCACCGGCTACAAGATTGTCTTTGGCCTGATGGGCATGTTTGCCTGCGCCGGGATTATCGTGTCGGGGCTGCTGGTCAGAAATATCCGCGCACGCGGCAAATTGACCCCGGCGGTATCTGCCGTCTGACCTGGGTTTATGGAGGGGCGGCGTAGTACGCCGTCCCCTTACTTTGTCGGTGAGTGCAGCAGGTAATAATCTTCCCCACCGTCATTGCCGGGAGCGATCGTCCGCCAGCCGTGTTTATGGTAAAACGCCAGCGCCTTCTCATTCTTCACCAGGCATTTCAGCGAGCCGGTGGCGGTGAATGTCTGCTCTGCTGCCTGCAACAGGGCGCTGCCAACGCCAAGCGGCGGCAAGTGAGGGTCGACATACAGATTGTGAATAAAGTTATCCTGACGATAAATCGAGACGAACCCCAGCCGCTTGCCGTTTTCTTCCGCCACCCAAATGTCCTCACCCAACGTCGAGCGATCGAAATCCTCCAGTCGGTAATCTTCGGTATCACGCCAGGGGAACGCCGCTTTGCGCGATGCCAGATACAGGGTGCGCAGGAAGGGGCGATCGGCTTCTTGGTATTTTCTTATGCGCATGGTGGCTCCTTTTTATTTTTTGCCACTATAGCGCGATTGACCTCATCGGCGGCAACCCCAATAATGGCGGTCTGACTCGGGGTGCCTCTAGGGGCTGAGATTTTACCCGTATTACCTGATCTGGATTATGCCAGCGTAGGGAAGTCTCGGTGCCCCAACCGGTACCCGCCTTCTTGAACGCCGGTTGGGAGGAATATGCTCGCTCGACCTGATGCTTTACCCGGCGCCCGCGCCGCGGCCTGTTTAACCCAATTTAAACGCCAACCCCCCTTGATTCACTGCCTGACCAACGAAGTGGTGCAGGAGCTGACGGCTAACGTGTTGCTGGCGCTCGGCGCTTCCCCGGCGATGGTGGTGGAGCCGACCGAAGCGGCACAGTTCAGCCAACTGGCGGATGCCTTGCTGGTCAATATCGGCACCCTCAATGCCGCGCGGGCCGAATCCATGCTGGCAGCAGTAGAAGCCGCTAATGCGGCAGGCACCCCCTGGACGCTGGATCCGGTCGCCGTCGGTGGGCTGGTGTATCGCTCTGCCTTTGCCCAACGTATACTGGGCGAAAAGCCGGCGGCAATCCGCGGCAACGCTTCTGAAATCATGGCGCTAAGCGGCCTGCAGGCGAGCGGGCGCGGCGTCGACAGCGCTGACGATTCACTGGCGGCGTTACCGGCTGCGCGAGAGCTGGCCCGTCTCAGTGGCGCGGTGGTAGCGGTGACGGGAGTGGTGGATTACATCACCGACGGCCAGCGTGACTGGGCGGTTGCCGGTGGCGACGTGCTGATGACGCGAGTGGTCGGCACCGGTTGCGCGCTTTCGGCCGTAGTGGCGGCATTTTGCAGCCTGCCGGGCGATCGGCTGGACAACGTGGCGACCGCCTGCCGGGTGATGTCACTTTGCGGCGAGATGGCCACGCACCGCGCCGCCGGGCCGGGCAGTTTTACCCCGGCATTCCTTGACGCTCTGTACCAACTACGCCCGGAGGATCTGCAATGAAACGGATTAACGCGTTGACCATCGCCGGCACCGATCCGAGCGGGGGGGCCGGGATCCAGGCCGATCTGAAAGCTTTCTCCGCGCTGGGGGCCTATGGCACCTCGGTAATCACCGCGCTGGTGGCGCAAAATACCCGCGGCGTGCAGTCGGTGTATCACATCGAACCGGCTTTTGTTGCCGCCCAGCTTGATTCCGTGTTCAGCGATTTGCGTATCGACAGCACCAAGATTGGCATGTTGGCCAACGCCGATATTGTGCAGGCGGTCGCGGAGCGTTTACGTCACTATCAGCCATCGTTTGTGGTGCTCGATACGGTGATGCTGGCGAAAAGCGGTGATCCTTTGCTGGCACCTGCGGCGGTGGAGTCGATTCGCTGCGAGCTATTGCCGCTGGTGTCGATCATCACGCCCAACCTGCCGGAAGCGGCGGCCCTGCTGGAATGTGCCCCGGCGGAAAATGAACGCCAGATGCGTGAACAGGGGCGGGCACTGTTGGCGATGGGTTGCCAGGCGGTATTGATGAAGGGGGGCCATCTTAGCGAAAGCGAAAGCCCGGACTGGCTGTTCAGTGCGGGGCTGGAACAACGCTTTACTGCACCGCGCGTAATGACCCGCAATACGCACGGTACCGGCTGCACGCTGTCTGCCGCATTGGCCGCTTTGCGTCCGCGTCACGACGACTGGGCAGGCACGGTGGCTGCCGCCAAGGATTATCTGCAAAAAGCCTTGCAGCAGGCCGATACGCTGGAAGTGGGGCACGGCATCGGGCCGGTGCATCATTTTCACGCCTGGTGGTGAGCCAACTTTTTGCTACCCTTGTGGTCTGACTAGATCCAGGCCCGGCATTGGCCGGGCGCTATCAAATTTTTATCAAGGGAGAAGGCCATGACAGGACAAAACGCACTTCGCGGTGCCATCTTCGGCGCGTTGATCAGCTTTAGCGTGGGTGGCTTTGCCCAGCAGATCGTCACCACCTCGGACGTGATCCAGCAGCCTGGCTATCAGACCAGTTGGCAGAACATGGTGAAGGGACAGGCCCGTCTACCGGGCTGGGCACGCAAAGGGGTGGGGACTTCGACTCCGGCGCAAAGCCTGAGCTGGAAGGGGCAAAACTATCTGGTGGGTAATATCTGTAAACCCCACGACTGTGCCAACAACTTTATGATGGTGGCATTTAAAGAAGATAAGTCGCAGGCCTGGGCAGTACGCGTCGAGGTGGCAAACAAGCCGGAAGCGGTTGACCATCCGAAGAAATACGCCAAATACCAATGGCTGGGTAAACCGAACGACGATATGAAGGCGTTGCTGAAACAACAGTTTGAGAATAATCCCGACTGGAAATAATCAGTTTTCGGCTGAATGCAGATGCCTTTAGCCGAATTTTTAAGGTATGTGTCTATTATTTAAATGAAATTTATATAAAATAAATCCTAGTTAGGAATATATTACTTCATCATGAATTAATTATCTAATTGTATCTATGCTTTATCATTTTGTTTTTCCTGTTATATATATTCCTTTGCCATTTAATTGGTTGCATGATTTATGGTTGTTTTTTTCTGATAACCTTGTTGTATTTATGGTTTTATTTTATTTAGTGTCTATGCTCTTGTTTGGCGAATTTATTTCACCTGAAATAAATAATCATTGTTAATTTTGCAATGGTATCTGGGGTTAAATATCCAAACGGAGCATTATGATCATGGCAACTAATCACGTCACTCTTTCTGAAGATGAAAAAGCCTCTTTGTATTTGTTGGATCAAACGATGGGATTCACCGTGCAGGCCGCCTTGCGGGCTGCGGCTGAGCTGTGCGTGGCCGATCATCTGATCGACGGCCCCAAAACGGCCCAGGAGCTGGCAAGGAAGCTGGAAGTAAATAGCAGAATGCTGCATCGGGTCTTGAGTATTCTGGCATCGCGCAATATTTTTTCCGTTTCCGAAGACGGACGTTTCTCGCTTAACCCAGTAGCGCAATATTTACGTTCAGACTTGCCGGATTCACTGCGCGGCGGTGTAATGATGCTGACGGATGAAACAATGTGGCGTCCGTTGGGAAAATTGGCAGCAACGTTACGCGGCGAACCGGTATTTAAACAAATATTCGGCATGCCATTCTATGATTATTGGTCGCAAGAGGATATTCCTGACGCGGAAAATGATTTCCATATCGGCATGGCATCGATGTCGGCGTTGGAAAATAAAATTTTGATGCGTAGTTATAAATTCCCCGAGCATTCTACGGTGGTAGATATCGCTGGGGGATTTGGCGGATTACTGCTGAGCGTATTACGCGCCAATCCGACGGTTAAAGGCATTCTTTTTGACCAACCGCAGGTATTGCCAAGAAACCGCCTTGGTGAGTTGGGTGATGATTCACGTTGGGAAACCTGCGCGGGCAGTTTCTTTGAAGCCTGCCCGACGGCAGACTTTTATCTGTTGAAATTTATCGTCATGGACTGGGCCGATGAGCCGGCCAGTCGCATATTACGCACCTGTCGTAATGCGATGCACCCGCAATCGAAGCTATTGCTTATTGAACCTGTAATAGTGCCGAATAACACCGCCTGGGACAGCTGCCGGGAGCTTGATTTGGTTCTGATGGGCAGTTTTGACGGTGGGCAGGTGCGCACCGAAGAAGAACTGAAGGCGCTGTTAGCCAGCGCCGACCTGAAGCTGAACCGGATTATCGATACCGGTTGTTATTTGTCGATCGTCGAGGCTGTACCGAATTGATACCCGAGATGAATAGGCAAGGAGGAACCCGCATTGCTGCGGGTTTCTTCAGTTTAATTAGCCGATCCCGGCCTGATGCAAATCGTGCAGGTTGATCGCGCCGACCAGCACACCGTCCAGATTGACCACCGGTGCGGCACTGATATGCTGTTCGTGCAAAGCTTCCAGCGCTTCTCCGGCGCGCCATTGTTCCGGTAAGCGGTAGCCGGGGCGAGTGATCGCCGGGCTTAATGCATCCTGCAGGCTATTGCCCTTCACCAGCCAGCGGCGCAGGTCACCATCGGTAAATACCCCCACCACTTTCTGCTGTGCGTCGCACACCGCGACTAACCCCAGCCCGGTGCGGCTCAGTTCGAGCATGGCTTCCATCACGTTGGCGCTTTCACTGACTTTCGGCAGACGATCGCCGGTGCGCATCAGATGATGTACCCGGTTGAGCAAGCGCGCACCCAGGCTGCCGCCCGGATGGGAACGGGCAAAGTCTTCGGCGTTGAAACCGCGCTGGCGCATTAAAGCCATTGCCAATGCGTCGCCCATCATCAGCGTATTGACCGCGCTGGAGGTCGGCGCCAAACCCATCGGGCAAGCCTCGCGTTCGACGCTGATATCCAGCATGCAGGCCGCAGCCAACGCCAGAGGTGACTCTTTGCCGCCGGTGATGGCAATCACCGGGATGCTATTTTCCGCCAGCAACGGCAGGATCAGATCCAGCTCCTTGGCACGGCCGGAATAAGAGATAAACACCACCACGTCGTCGGCGCCAATCATGCCGAGATCGCCATGCAGTGCTTCTGCCGGGTGCACGAAGAACGACGGAGTACCGGTACTGGCCAGCGAGGCGGCAATTTTTTTACCGATGTGGCCGGATTTGCCGATGCCGGAAATCACCGCCTTGCCCCGGCAGTTCAGCAGCAGTTCGCAGGCGCAGACGAAATTATCGTCCAGTCGCGCCAGCAGGCGTTGTGCTTCAGTCAGCTCAATTTCCAGCGTTTCGCGGGCAAAGGCCAGCAGGGCAGCGGCGTTACTCATCAAAATCTCCTACCAGAATGATATTGATCCCTTTCGCCTGCAATGCGGCGAGGTAATCCGGATTGATGTTTTTATCGGTGATCAGGGTATCCACGGCGCTCAGGTCGCAGACCACGTTCGGGCTTTTGCGGCCGAACTTTGACGAGTCCACCAGCAGGATAATGCGGCTGGCGGCTTCGCACATCGCCTTGCTGACGTTGTGCACTTCGTTAAAGGTGGTAACACCGGCATTAAGGTCCACGCCGTCCGCCCCGATAAACAGCTTATCAAAGCTGAACTGCTGGAAAGCCGATTCCGCCAGGCTGCCGTGAAAGGACGCCGACTTTTTGCGATAGGTGCCGCCAGGCATCAGGATGGTTTGGTCGTTATCCAGCTCCACCAGCGCATTGACGATGTGCAGGCTGTTGGTCATTACCGTGATGTTATTGAACTGCGCCAGATGCGGCACCATTTGCAGTACCGTACTGCCGGCATCGAATATCAGCGAGTCACCGTCGTTGATAAGCCCAATGGCGGCGTAGGCGATCTGGCGTTTCTTTTCAGTATTGATATGCGTTTTTCGGTCTATGGGCTGGTCGCCATCGTCGCGGCTGAGCACGACGCCGCCGTAGGTGCGGATCACCTCACCTTCCTCTTCCAGCAGGGTGAGATCCTTGCGGATGGTGGTGCCGGTGGTGGCAAAATGTGCCGCCAGGGCATCCACTGCCGTTTTGCCATGCCGCTGCAGATATTCAAGGATAGCGGCCTGCCGCTGCTTTGGTTTCATAGCCCGTCCTGTTCACAAGAGTTGCGCATTTCCCTTCGGCTAACAATTCAATATGAAAGGTAATGTCTTTTAATGTGAAAATATCATGATTTAGGGGCAATCGCTAACGATAGTGCAGTCTGGCATGCGCGATCCTCGGGGAAGATCACATCCGGGCGAAGATCGCGCTGATGCAGGCCGTGCAGCCGGGCGATAGGTTTCGGTTGGGCAAAGATGGTCAGGCCACGCATTAACATGCTGCCGCAAACCCGCCGCTCGGAATCAAAGGCCAGCGCCAGCACCACCCGGGGTTGAAAGCGCCCGCCGGAACGCCCGACACCGACGGCACCCAGCCGGCACAGGCCGTCGAAGGCACGGTTGAAACGTTGGATCTGCCACCAGCCGAGGGCGATTTGCAGTAGCCAGGCCAGAACTGCGAAGGTGATTAATGCCTGGGTCATATAGCCTCCTGTTTGTTTTCCCTCTCCAGAAGGAGAGGGAGCTTTGACGAGATCAGAACATCACCTGACCGCCGGTAATGTTGATCGACTGGCCGGTGCAGTAAGAAGCCTTATCGCTGGCGTAAAACAGCAGGGTATTCAGCACGTCCTGATAGTCACATCCGCGTTTCAGCGGCACCTTGTCGGTGTAATACTTTTCAACCTGATCCGACGCGATCCCCAGTTTTTGTGCGTACTGCGGCAGCAGCGACTGGAACATCGGCGACTTCAACAGGTTACCCAGCATTAAGGAATGCACGGTAATGCCGTATTCGGCCAGATCAAGCGCCAACGACTGTGTCAGCCCCACGCCGCCGAACTTGGCGGCGCTGTAGCCCGAGTTGTGCTTGCTGCCGACCTTGCCGGATTTAGAGTTGATCTGAATGATGCGTCCGGCAATGCCGTCGCGGATCATCAGGCGAGAAAACTCGCGGGCACAGAGAAAATAGCCCACCAGATTGACCTGCAGCGAGCGATCAAAATCCCCTAATGGAAAATCGGTGATCGGTGCGGCTTTGGCGATACCGGCGCTGTACACCAGCAGATTGGCCGGGCCGAATTCATCGTCAACCGCTGCCGCCAGCGCAATCACACTTTGTTCGTCGGTGGCGTCGGCCTGAAAACCACGCGCGCAGCCCGCGCCGTATTGGTCGTTAATCTGTTGTGCTACCTGCCGGGCGTTATCCGCGTTTAAATCGGCGACCGCCACGCGATAACCCGCCTGCGCCAAACCCTGGCACAGAAATGCACCCAACGTTTGGCCACCGCCAATCACTACAGCTACTTCAGACATGTTTTACTCCTTATGCGATAAATTTCAGCGTGCTGCCCAGCGGGATATCCGCCGGCGTGGTGCCGGATACGTGGATCGAACCGGGAAATTCGGCCTGATTTTCCCCGTCGAAACGCACGGTAAGGTGGCCCAGTTCACGCAGATTTTGGCTGGCGACGTCGCCAACGGCGGTAATCGGATAACGCTGCTCCGCCAGCTCCATCCAGCCGCCGGTCTGCAGTTCGCCGAGGGTATTGCCGTGCCGATGGATAAAGCAAAACTCTTCGATGTCTGCCGGTGCGCCTTCACGGAAGGTGATCAGCATGTCGTCCAGCAGCGCCTCGCGAGCACTGTCGCCAATCTGGGTGATGGTGGTTTGGAAAATGGTGTTCATAGCTAGCCCCTGGCAGTAAAAGTTATTGGTAGATGAAGGCCGAGGCGGCCCAGGCGATCAGCACCGTAGGGGCGCCGGTCAGGAAACGCCCGACCAATACCGAAGGCACGCCGACCCGCACCGTGTCCTGTTTGGCTTCCGCCAGAGACAGACCCACAGGGATAAAGTCGCAGGCGGCCTGCGCGTTAATCGCAAATAGTGCGGGCAGTGCCAACTGGGGGGGAATATGGCCGAGGCCAATCTGAACCCCGACCAGCACGCCGATCACCTGAGCTATCACCGCGCCAGGGCCGAGGAACGGCGACAGCAGCGGGAAGGAACAAATCAGCGCCAGCGTTACCAGGCCAATCGGGCTGTTGGCTAATGGCGTCAGGCCGTGGGCAATAAAATCCCCCAGGCCGGAGGCCATGATGATGCCGATCAGCGCCGAGACGAACGCCATAAACGGCAGAATGGTTTTCAGCACCGTGTCGATGGTGTCGCGCCCGGCCTGGAAGAACACCGCCACCACCGAACCCATGCCCATACCGACTTTCGCCAACAGGCCGTCGCTCTGTTCAGTGATTTTTTTGCTGGTGTCGTAATCCCGCCCCTTGGGTTGCGGGGCGGGGGCCGCTTGCGCCGTCTCTGTTGCCGATTCAACCCGGCTGATGTTGCTGTCGCGTACCCCGGAGACGTAAATATCCTCGAGGATAAATTTCGCCAGCGGGCCGGATTGACCGGTGGCGTGGATATTGACCGTCGGAATACGACGTTTGGGGTACAGACCGCAGCGCAGGGTGCCGCCACAGTCAATGACCATCACGCCAATCTCTTCCGCCGGTGGTTCGCCTTCCTTAAAGCCATCGACGGCCGGCCAGCCGGTCAGTTCGCTAAGCCGGTCGACGATCGATGGGCGGGTACCGGCAGTGATGTACACCACTTTTTTTCCCGGCTCGATCGGTAACTGCAATGGGCCACCCCAACCGCTATCGCCTTTCTCAATACGGATAAAAGCACTCATGCTGAACTCCACGAATTAAAGTTGCACCTGGCGATCCAGGCGGATCCCCATCTTGCGTTCGAACAGGCTGGTGGTGAGATCGGTTACCCAACCGCGGAAAAAGTTGGTGAACAGCCCGACCAGAAAATAGCTCACCGCCAGCGGCCCCAGTGGCAGGCCGAGGGTGGTCAACCCGCTGGCAATGCCGAGATAAACGAAGAGTTCGCCGGGGTTGATATGCGGGAACAGGCCATTCATCGAGTGGCAACTGTAGGACGCTGCCGCGTAATAGCTGGGTTTGTATTTCTCTGGCATAAAGCGCCCGAGGCTGAGGGTCATCGGATTGCAAAAAACAAAGGTGCCGATCAGCGGCAGCAGCAGATAACGAGAAACCGGGTTCCCCGCACAGCGCTGCGCCAAGCGTTCGATACGTTCCTGGCCTACAAACTTGATCAGCGCGTTCATAATGACCAACAGGCTGATTAACAAAGGTAAAATGCCCGTCACCATGCCGACAAACACTTCACCGCCTTTCTGAAACAGGCCGATAAACCATTCGGCTCCGTGGGTGATTAGCTCAATCATTATTATTCTCCTGTGATGGAAGGTATGGCCTGGAGCGAACGGCGGCTCTGTCGCCATGGGCCTTACACTAATCACTTTATGGATTCATTTGTTTTAAATAGATCACAATTTGAAAGATAAATATTTTATTGTGAAAGTTAATAATGAAAGAAAAATAACATAAAAGCGCGATAGCCGTCAGGCCAAACGGAGGAGAGCAGCAGATTAAGGGCAGAAAAAAGCCCGGCGAACCGGGCTGGGGGAAACAGGTTTCTCGAGTGGCGGGATCAGGCGATGGTGACTTTCTTGTCCAGATAGGTGTCCTGAACGGCATTGATCAGTGCGACACCTTCTTTCATCGATTTCTTGAACGCCTTGCGCCCCAGAATCAGGCCCATGCCGCCTGCGCGTTTGTTGATGACCGCAGTGCGCACGGACTCCTGCAGATCGTTTTCACCAGCGGCACCGCCAGAGTTAATCAACCCGGCGCGACCCATATAGCAGTTAGCCAACTGGTAACGCACCAGATCGATCGGGTGGTCGGTGGTCAGCTTGCTGTAGACGCGATCGTCGGTGTAGCCGAATTTCACCGCACGGTAACCGCCGTTGTTTTCCGCCATTTTCTGCTTAACGATATCGGCGCCGATGGTGGCGGCAATATGGTTGGCCTGGCCGGTGAGATCGGCGCTGGAATGATAATCCACCCCGTCTTTGTTAAATGCCGGGTTACGCAGATAGGCCCACAGCACGGTAACCATGCCCAGTTCGTGGGCGCGCTCAAAGGCGCTCGAAATTTCTTCAATCTGGCGGCGTGACTGTTCGGAACCAAAGTAAATGGTGGCTCCGACCGCGACTGCGCCCATATTGAAAGCCTGTTCGACGCTGGCATACAGGGTCTGGTCGTATTGCGTCGGATAGCTCAGGGTTTCGTTATGGTTCAGTTTGACCAGAAACGGAATTTTGTGGGCATAACGGCGCGATACCGATGCCAGTACGCCGTAGGTGGAGGCGACGCAGTTACAACCGGCCTCAATCGCCAGTTCAACAATATTTTTCGGATCAAAGTACAGCGGGTTGGCGGCGAAAGACGCGCCGGCGGAGTGCTCAATCCCCTGGTCAACCGGCAGAATCGACAGATAACCGGTACCAGCCAGACGGCCGTGGTTGAGCAGGCTTTGCATGGAACGCAGGACGGTGTTGGGTCGGTTGTTATCTATCATGATCCGGTCGACGAAGTCGGCGCCCGGCAGGTACAGATTTTCAGCAGGGATGGTGGTACAGCGGTGTTGCAACAGGTCTTCCGCTTCCTTTCCTAACAACTGCGCAATATCAGTCATGATTAACTCCTGATTAGCTTCCTCATACACCGGCAGAAAAAACCAGTAAGGTATGTATGGTCACCGGCGTAGTAAAAAGCAGTGATTAAAGCTGTAAAAACGATAGTAATGAAATCCTGATGGCAAGGAGAAACAATAGATGCGATTGAGAAGAAATGCCATTTGGAAAGCCAAATAGCGGGGGGCGATCGCCCCCTTGAAGGTCAGTGCTTGACTATTCGGCGTCGAACCACTCGGTATTCTGCAAAGCGATGGGCGTAATAGAATAGATGATCTCTTGCAGGTGCTCATGGATGGCGCGCTCGGCGGCATCGGCATCCTGTGCTTTCAGCGCAGCAAAAATGCGGTAATGTTGCTGGAGCAAACTTTCCGGCGGTGAGACTTCGCTCAGGCTGAGAAAACGCACCCGGTCCATGGTGGCCTTGATGGTTTCGATGGTCTCCCAGGCTAATGGGCAGTCGGCAAAATGGGTGAGTAACTGGTGAAACTCATCGTCGAGCATCAAGAACTCACGCGTCTGCTTGTTCTGTGCCGCCAGTTCCTGACGGTGCAAATTATGCTCCAGCGTCATCAGTTGTTCCGGCGTGATCCGTTCCGCCGCGCGACGTACGATCGCGCATTCCACCGCCTGACGGATAAAACGTCCGTCGGCCACCCGTTTGGCCGAAATCTTCATCACGAAAGTCCCGCGCTGCGGCAAGATCTGCACCAGTCCGGCCTCCGCCAGCTTGATAAAGGCTTCGCGCACCGGCTGGCGTGAAACGCTAAAGCGGGTAGAAATCTCTTTCTCTGACAACAGGGTGCCGGGGGGAATGGTGCAGTCGACGATATCCTTACGCAGGAAACGGTAGATTTGCTGATTAACCGGAAGGCTGTTGGTGAGATTATAGGATTCAGACATGGTGACGATCGGTCATCTGGCTTGGATTCGGATGCCACCATACTAGCAGATTATCTTGCTGCCGCGGCGGATAATTCTTAATGCAGCCAGGCGAACGCTGAGTGGGTTCACTCAGCGTTTTATCCAGATCAAACGGGCAGTAATCTGGCCACACTCTCTTTGGCACCCTGCGCCAACAGCCCCAGATAGGCCTCGGTTACGGCACTGACGAATCGTGGGCTATCAGGAAGATCGCGGCCAAAGACCGTATCAAGTTGCAGCAGCGCCAGCACCCGCTGCGGGCCTTCATTGCTGTTGTCGACCAGCTCTGTCAGGCGTTCACTTAATGGATCGCTTATCTCGATTGTCTGGCCTTGCTCGTCCCGGCCACCGACGTAGCGCATCCAACCGGCGACGCCTAAGGCCAGACAGCTGAAATCGCTGCCGTGCGCCAGATGCCAACGAATGGCGTCCAACATGCGCTGCGGCAGTTTTTGCGTGCCGTCCATGGCGATCTGCCAGGTTCGGTGTTTTAGCGCGGGATTGCGGTAACGGGCCAGTAGCGAGTCGGCGTAGTGCGTCAGGCTCAGATTACGCACCTGCAGTGTCGGTGCCTGCTCGGCCAGCATCAGGTGACGTGCCGCTTTAACGAAATCCTCGTCCTGCATGCAGTCGCTGATATGTGTATAGCCGGCCAGATAGCCCAGATAAGCGAGAAACGAATGGCTGCCGTTGAGCATCTGCAGCTTCATCTCTTCGTAGGGCAGCACGTCGCTGACCAGTTCGGCACCGACTTTTTCCCACGCCGGGCGTCCCTGCGGAAAGTTATCTTCGATCACCCATTGGCGGAAGGGTTCGCAGGCGACAGCAACCGGATCGGCGATGCCGCCGAGTAAAGCCTCGATGTGTTGCCGTGTTTCCGCCGTGACCGCCGGGACAATGCGGTCGACCATGGTTGATGGAAACGCGACCTGTTGTTCGACCCAGGTGGCCAGTTCCGCATCCTGCCGCTGTGCCAACTGGCTGAGTACGTTGCGGGTTACCTGACCGTTGGCCGGCATGTTGTCGCAGGACATCACGGCAAACGCCGGCAGGCCCCGTTGCCGACGCCGCCGCAGTGCAGCCAGGATCAGACCGGGGGCGGATTGCGGGTGCAGCGGGTTGGCGATGTCATGCTGAATATCCGGATGTTCAGTCAGTAACTGGCCGCTGGCAGGCTGGTAACAGTAGCCTTTCTCACTGATGGTCAGCGAAACGATGGCCACCTCCGGCTGCGCCATGGCCTCGAGCACGGCTTCCAGTCCGTCAACCTGCAGATGTAACGCCTGCCTGACAACGCCGATCACCTGACCCTGCCAGCCATCGCTGTCCATTTCGGCGACCGTATACAGTAAATTCTGCTGCTGCAGGTCGGCGATTTTTTGCCGGCCGTTGTGCATGCTGATGATGCAGTAACCCCAGTCGCTGGCGTGCTCGTTAGCCAGCTGTTCGGCATACACCGCCTGATGCGAGCGAAAAAACGCGCCAAAGCCCAGGTGCACGATGCGCGGTTTAATCTGTTCGCGAGGGTAACCCGGCTGCGCAACTGCCGCCGGCAGCACGCTGTTGCTGGAAAGTGTCATGCTGGAATTCCTGAAAGTGGGGGCAGAAAAGGGGGCGACGTTAGCCGCCCCGGATGCGTTAGGGTTTTGAAATTTGCGGTTGCACGCTATTGCGTGGCGCTTTGATCACCAGCAATACCAGCACCGCCCCGAGCGCGGCCACGCCGCCCGCCAGCATAAAGGCGCTGTCGAACTTGCCGGTGTTTTGCACAATGTAGCCGGTCACCACCGGGCCAATGATGCCGGAAACGCTGCCGACCAGATGGATAAAGCCGCTGGCGCCACCGACTCGGGATTTATGCACCACGTCCTGGATAATTGCCCAGTAAATCGCCCCGGTGATGTACAGGAAGAAGATTGATACCGACATTAGCATGACCGCCGGAACCACGCTGCTGACGGTACCCGCCAGTGCCACGCAGACAGCCGCCGCCAGCAGGCTGGTGACCAGTACAATCTTGCGCGACAGCAGCAGTTTGCCGGTGATATTGAAAATCTTGTCGGAGATATAGCCCCCGAGCGCCAACCCGACAAAGCCGACAATCCATGGGATCATGGTGGTGAGGCTCATTTCCTTGATGTTCAGGTTGTGCGCCTGCACCAGGTACGACGGGAACCAGCTCAGGAAGAAGAACAGGATGTAGTTGTAGCAGAAGAAGGCGAATGCCGTGACCAGGATGATCGGCTGCTTCAGATAATAACCCAGCCCGTGCGCGGCATTGCTCAGCTCTTCTTCGGCGCTGTGAGTTTCTTCTTTCAACTGGTTAATCAGCGCCAACTCTTTATCACTGACGCGTTTGCTTTTCGCCGGGTTATCCGCCACCACGAAGAACCACACCAGCATCCAGACGATGCCGATCGAGCAGATGATCATAAACGCCGGTCGCCAGCCGAACGCCAACGCCAGATAACCGACGATCGGCCCGGCCACGGCACCGCCCAAAGGGGAACCGGCGCTGAGCAGGCCCATCGCGGTCGCCGCCTGCTTCTTCGGGAACCAGCCGTTGATCATTTTATTGGCGGAGGCGCAGATCGGCCCTTCGGCCATGCCGAACAGCACGCGCAGGATCAGCATGGAATAGAAGCCGGTGGCTAATGCCGTCATGCCACAGAAGATAGACCACAGGCCGACGGCGATGCCGAGTACCAACGTCGGGCCGAATTTGTCTACTGCCAACCCACCGATAAAGTTAAAGATGGCGTAACCGAAGAAGAAGCTGCCAAAGATGATGCCGAACTGCTCGGCATTCAACATCAGATCCTTCTCGATCATCGGTACGGTAATCGACAGCGCGACGCGGTCAAGGTAGTTGATCATGTAAACCATAAACAGCAGGAATACGATGGTCCAACGCAGGTTTTTAAACATAAAAGCACTCCACTTGATGTTGTTTTAATCGCGATGCTTTGTTGTCTGCAAAGGCGGCGCTAAGCCGCCCGATGCCCCGGTGAAAAAATTAACTAAATTGCAGTAATACCTTGCAGCAGGTGCGCTGATCTTTTTCGAACATCAGCATCGCCTGTTCAACCTCGTTGGCCGGCACGCAGTGAGTAATGAGTTTCTGCGGGTCGATTTTCCCGCTGGCCATCCAATCGATCACCTGTGGGAAGCGTGCGCTGTTGAGGCGCGAGGAGAAAATTGACAGCTCTTTACTGGTGATGCTTTGTTGAGTAATGGTGCAGGCCTCGCCGGAGAACCCCATGATGCCGATGCGCGCTGCCGGGGACGCCAGATTGATCGCCTCTTGCAAAATGGCCGGATGACAGGCGGCGTCGACGATCAACGTCGGGCGGATGCCGCGTCGTTCCAGCTCGGCGGGCAATGACGCTTCGGCATTGTTGAACGTCCAGTCGGCGCCGTTTTCCTGGGCCATCACCAGCCGCTCCCTGATGCGATCGGTGACGATCACCTGTTTCACGCCGTAGACGCCTTTCAGCGTTTGGATCACCGTCAGCCCCATTGGCCCGGCACCGTAGATCAGCGCAATGTCATCGGCATTGGGCTGCAGATGAGCGGTGATATTGGCGGCAATGGTGAAGGGTTCGACCATGGCTGCGTGGCGATCGCTGATGCTATCCGGAATGCGATAGGCGTTGCGTGCCGGGGCGCAGGCGTAGTCACTGAAGCCGCCATCGCGATGCACACCAATCACCTGCAATTCGGTGCAGACGTTGGGACGGCCGATGGAACAAGGATAGCAATGGCCGCAACTGACGACCGGATCGACAGAAACGCGTTCGCCAAGACGTTGCGGACTGACATCGCTGCCCACCTGGTCAATCACGCCAAAAAACTCGTGACCGATGACGCGTGGGTAGCGGGCGAACGGGTTGTGACCATGATAGATATGCACGTCAGAGCCACAGATACCGGCATATTTAACCTTTACCCGCACTTCGTTGGCGGCAGGCTGTGGCAGAGGGCGCTGCTGGATAGCCAGCAGGCCGGGTTGTTCAATGACCACGCTGTGCATGGCGGTTTCTCCTGTTACCAGTTCCATAAGGTGCCATCCTCCAGGCGTGCGACCGGCAGATAAGCCGGTTCGTACGGATAACGGGCGGCCAGTTTTTCGTCGAACTCGATGCCCAGCCCCGGTTTGTTGCCAGGGTGCATGTAGCCGTCGTTGAAGGTCCAGCTATGTGGGAATACCTCGAGCATTTGTTCGGAGTAACCCATGTATTCCTGTACGCCGAAGTTCGGTACCCACAGATCAAAGTGCAGGGCTGCGGCCATGCAAATAGGGGACAGATCGGATGGCCCATGTGACCCGGTACGCACCTGATACAGCGAGGCAAAGTCGGCGATACGGCGCATGCCGGTAATGCCGCCGGCGTGGGTCAGGGTAGTGCGGATATAGTCGATCAGCTGTTCTTCAATCAGCTGTTTACAGTCCCAGATGCTGTTGAACACCTCGCCGACGGCGATTGGCGTAACGGTATGCTGGCGGATCAGGCGGAAGCATTCCTGATTTTCTGCCGGCGTTGGGTCTTCCATCCAGAACAGGCGGTATTGCTCGATGCTTTTGCCAAAGCGCGCGGCCTCGATCGGCGTCAGCCGGTGGTGCATGTCGTGCAGCAAGTGCTCGTCAAAACCAAAGCGGTTGCGCACCGCTTCGAACAATTTTGGGGTGAAATCGAGGTATTTTTCCGTTGACCACAGTTGCTCTTCCGGCCAGTTGCCCTTGGTGGCAGGTTCGTAAGCCAGCCCTTTGCCTTTGGCCATGCCGTAGGTGGTTTTCATACCCGGCACGCCGCACTGGGCGCGAATGGCTTTAAAGCCCATCTCTTTATGTTTGGCGTAGTCGTCGAGCACTTCGTCGATGGAGTGACCGGTGGTGTGGCAGTAAACCATGACGCCGGTGCGCGATGCGCCGCCCAGCAGCTGATACAGCGGCATGTTGGCGGCCTTGCCCTTGATATCCCACAGTGCCATGTCGACGGCAGAAATCGCGGACATGGTCACCGGGCCGCGCCGCCAGTAAGCGCCCTTATAGAAGAACTGCCAGATGTCTTCAATCTGATGGGCATCACGACCAATCAACTGCGGGCAAACGTGATCTTTCAAATAGGACGCCACTGGCAGCTCGCGGCCGTTAAGGGTAGCGTCGCCAATGCCGGTAATCCCTTCATCAGTGGTTAACTTCAGCGTGACAAAATTCCTGCCAGGGCAGGTCACAAAAACCTCTGCGTTGATAATCTTCATACGTCGAATCCTGTTCCCATGGTCATCATAATGGACGAAAAATACGCCATGACATAACTACCATACAAGTATGATTTAAAGAATTTGCCGGAGAGGATCACATTTTGTCGCGCAAAAAGAGGGCAGGGAACCAGGGACTTGCAGAGGGGCCCGGCACAGAGGCCGAGCCTTATATCAAGCGGTGTCGGCGGTTATACGGACGCTTGTGTTTGCCCAAGTAGCGCACAGTTTGGCGGCAGACGGCATTCGATGGCGTTCGGCAGTACTTCAATGCGGAAGTGCCTGCCTTTAAGCGGTTCGCCGTCGAGATTAAAGGTCATTTCATGTGGGGCATCGATTTCCAGCCACGGCAGGGCAGCACCGATCACGTTTTTGTTTTCTTCATCGTTAAACAGGCTGGCGATCAGTGCCGGTAACAGTTCGTCAGCAATCAACAGCCGCAGTTGCAGCAGGCCATCGTTGATCAGGGCATCCGGGCATAATTGCTGTCCGCCACCGGCCTGCTTGCCATTGCCGATACCAATCACCAGCGCGTCGCCGGACCAATGGAAATCCGGACCGCGGATCTCGCAGCGATCGGCTTTTAGCGTGTCCATGCGTAGCAAGCCGTGGATAAAGTAGGACACGCCCCCCAACGCTGCCTTCAGTTTTTCCGGTGTTTCGGTAGTGATTCGGGTACCAAAACCGCCGGTCGCCATATTAATGAAATAGCGATGATCGTTAACCTTTGCCAGGTCTATCGGGACGGCACGGCCTTTCACCGCCAACCGCAGCGCCTGTTCCGGCATCAGCGGGATATTGCAGGCCATGGCGAAGTCGTTGGCGGTACCGAGCGGCAGAATGCCCAGTACCGGCCGTCCTTTAGACGGTAACGCGGCCAAGGCTGCAGCCACCTCATTGATGGTGCCATCACCACCACCGGCAATCAGCGTGACCACTCCAAGCTGGCAGGCTTCCTGAACATAGCGCGCAGCATCACCCTGTTCCCAGGTCACACGAACGTGCAGGGTTTGGTTCTCATCCCGCAATTTTTGTACCGCCAGGCGAACCTCTTCGTTGCCGGCGCCTTTGCCATTAATGATAAGCAGCGCTGGTGCTGGTGGATGCATTCCCGATATCTCCCGGCTGTAAAACAGATAATGAGCAACGATAAACTACCCACCAGCGACAGGCCATCAGAATATTCAGTTAATTCTGGGGAGAAGCTGTTGGGCAGAGATTATTCCTGCATAATTGACTTAATTTGAGATATGCGAGATAGATAAGTTAGCGATTATTGTTAATAGATTAATTAATTGCTGCAACATTGATTTTATATCGTCAGGGAAACGAAGGGTTATTAAAAATAGAAAATGTGACGACTTGAATAAGGGAGCGCTATATTAGCGAGGCTATAAGGCGTAGTGATCTGAAACCAAAGAAAAAGCCAGTCCAAGGGAGATTGGACCGGCTAAGGAGGTGGTTCCTAGTATTGCTATGCAAATATTTTTCGTTCTTAGTTTTAAGCAGCCTGATGTTAACCAAGCTGCGCACTAATTGATGTGATCTAATTCTAATATTTGCCAAAAACCGCCATTAAAAGATGGTGGGCGGAATTTTTACATCGCAGGACTATTGGTATCCGGCAAATTGCGGATCAGCAACGCGTAATTGAGATCGATATCTGACGGGATGGGCAAATAAACGATATGCCCATTGCCCGGTGCCACGTCGATCGCTTCACCTTTCTTATTTTGCATGCTCTCCAGGGTAAACAAGACGTTACCGCCGGGGGTCATCATCTCGACACTGTCGCCGACCATGAACTTGTTTTTTACATCCACTTCTGCCCAACCATCACGGCGAACGCCGGTGAACTCACCGACAAACTGCTGGCGTTCAGAAAGGGAGGAGCCGTAATCGTAGTTTTGCTGGGCTTCGTGCACATGGCGGCGCAGGAAACCTTCGGTATACCCACGATGGGCCAGGCCTTCGAGCGTGGTGAGCAGGGTCGGATCGAACGGCTTGCCCGCGACGGCATCGTCGATGGCACGGCGGTAGACTTGTGCGGTGCGTGCGCAGTAGTAAAAGGATTTGGTGCGGCCTTCGATTTTCAGCGAATGCACGCCGAGCTGAGTCAGGCGTTCCACATGCTGGATGGCACGTAAATCCTTTGAGTTCATGATGTAGGTGCCGTGTTCATCTTCAAAGGCGCTCATGTACTCATCAGGTTTCTGCGCTTCGGACAGCATAAACACTTTGTCGGTCGGTGCGCCGATGCCCAACGTCGGTTCAACGGTCTGCACCGGGATAGGTTCATGCATATGCACGATATTGCCGGTCTCGTCCTCTTTGCCTTCTTCTGCTTTGTACTGCCAGCGGCAGGCATTGGTGCAGGTGCCCTGGTTAGGATCGCGCTTGTTGATATAACCGGACAACAGGCAGCGGCCGGAGTAGGCCATGCACAGGGCGCCGTGGACGAAGATTTCCAGTTCCATCTCAGGGACCTGAGCGCGGATCTCGGCGATCTCCTCCAGCGACAGTTCGCGCGACAGGATCACTCGCGTCAGCCCCATTTGTTGCCAGAATTTCACCGTCGCCCAGTTAACCGCGTTCGCCTGTACCGACAAATGAATGTCCATTTGCGGGAAGGCTTCGCGCACCATCATGATCAGGCCGGGATCGGACATGATCAGCGCGTCCGGCCCCATGTCGATCACCGGTTTAAGATCGCGCAGGAAGGTTTTCAGCTTGGCGTTATGCGGGGCGATATTCACCACGACGTAGAATTTCTTGCCCAGCGCGTGGGCTTCGTTAATCCCCTGCGCCAGGTTCTCGTGATTGAATTCGTTGTTGCGCACCCGCAGGCTGTAACGCGGTTGGCCGGCATAAACGGCGTCGGCGCCATAGGCAAAGGCGTAACGCATGTTTTTCAGCGTACCGGCCGGGGAGAGGAGTTCCGGTGTAAACATAATGAGTCTCGGTCTGATTTCAGGTCAGTACCGCACCACCAAATGGCGCAGTAAAAGCGGGGGATTGTAGCGGCAGCGCGGCAAGAAATCAGCAGGTAACCGGAATTATTACAGGGAGATTGATCCTGGTCATAAGAAAAACGCGCGATGGCGACCACCGCGCGTCGCCCAGACGATGTTATGCACTTAAATCGCGTACGTCGGTGTTTGGGCCGTTTTTGATTACCGACTGAATACCGTTTTTTGCAGCAGTTTCGGAGCTGTACATTTCGCTGACGCCGATGACCTGGTGGTTCTTGGCTTTCAGCACAAAGTAGGGCTGATTGCTGGTGCTGTGTTTCAGTTCGTATTGCGCTTCGTGAGGGGAATTGGTTTGCACTGAAGCAATGCCATTCTCCGCCGAGGCCTTGCTGGCGTACATCTCACTGGCCAGAATGATTTCGCCATTACTGGCTTTCAGGTTGAAGTGGTACTGTCCATTCTTAGCTTTTTTCAGCTCATAGTGACCAATTGCCATGGTTCCTCTCCTGTGGGTTCCGATAAGTGTTGTAAGTGTAGCCAATAGCTTGAAATTGGGTGGCTAATAAACCTGACTTGCGCACCATAGCGCAAAAAACAGGCAATTTTTTTGCGCTGGCGTTGAGTTTCAGCCAGCGAAAAGTGCTGTAGCACGAGATGCTAATGGCGAATTGTGATGCCGAAAGTTTGCGCAGCTTGCCGCATTCTTGGCTGGTGGGTATTTCGCCGAGGGTCATGGGGAGCTAAGGTGAGGCGGTTGCGCAAGCGGTGGTTAAAAAACAAGCGCAGCCTCTTGGCATCGACTCTCAACAGGCATATGCTTAGGCCTATGCCTGACAGAGGAGATGGAAATGGAAAGAATCGCGAAGCTGTTTAAAAACGGCAGAAATCAGGCGGTGAGATTGCCCGTGGAATTCGAATTCGACACAGATCGCGTGTATATCCGCCGCGATCGGGAGGGGAACGTGATTTTATCAAAATATCCGGCAAAACCTGACAGCTGGGCTCCGTTACTGCAAATGATCGCACAAACTCAGGTGCCGCAGGACTTCCTGACCGCGGAGGATCGTCAGCAGGGCATGGCCAGCCGCGATCCCTTCGCCGAGGACGAGTGAGTATGTATATGTTTGATACCAATACGGTCAGCCAGCTGTTTCGCGGGCATCCTCGCTTGCTCGGCATAATGGAAAAGATCCCGCCTTCGGCGGTCTGCATTTCCAGCATTACCGAGGCGGAATTGCTCTATGGTGTCGCCAAACGGCAGAGCCTGGCACTGAAGGCGACGGTCGCGGCATTTCTTGATTCCGTGACGGTGCATGCCTGGGACAGCAAAGCCGCGCATTGTTATGGCGCGATGCGGGCAGATATGGCGAGAAACGGGCGGGTGATGGGGGCATTGGATCAACTTATTGCCGCACACGCGCAGAGCTGCGGTGCGACAATTGTCACTAATGACCAGGCGTTCGCCATGGTGCCGGGTCTGGCAGTAGAAGACTGGACTTAAAGCCCATTCACCAGCCGACAAGGCTCGGCTTCCCAGCGATAGCCCACGCCGTACACCGAACGGATAAAGGATTTTTCGCCGTCGATCAGCTCCAGCTTGCGCCGCAGGTTTTTGATATGGCTGTCAATGGTACGGTCGGTGACGACCCGGTAGTCGTCATACAGGTTATTCAGCAGTTGCTCACGTGAGAACACATTACCCGGCTGGCTGGCCAGCGTTTTCAGCAGGCGAAACTCGGCCGGGGTAAGATCCAGCATTTGGCTCTGATAGCTGGCCTGGAAGCGCGGTTCATCAATGTGAAGCTGGGTTTCTTCCTGCGAATTGTCTAAGGGGCGGTAGCAACGACGCAGAATGGTTTTCACCCTGGCGACCACTTCACGTGGGCTGTAAGGCTTGCAGATATAATCATCTGCGCCGATCTCCAGCCCCAGCAGGCGGTCGATCTCCTCAATTTTCGCCGTCACCATCACCACCGGGATATCGGTAAAGCGCCGCAGTTCACGGCATACCGTCAACCCGTCACTGCCCGGCAACATCAGATCCAGCAGGATCAAGGCAGGGGCATGTGCATGCACCGCCGGAATCACCTCATTGCCATTGGTCAGCCAGTGCGTGGCGTATCCCGCGGCCTGCAGGTAGTCCACCAGCAGCTGGCCGAGCTTGGGTTCATCTTCAACAATCATAATTTGCAACGGCTGATTCTGGGTTTCCATCAAGACGCCTTATTCATTACCGGGGTGGCGAATTCTACTGTAATCCGCACGCCGCCCAAAGGCGAGTGCTGCGCGTAGATCGTTCCGTTGTGTGCTTCCACAATGTTTTGGCAGATCGACAGCCCCAGCCCGGAGCCGCCGCTGGCGCGATTGCGCGAGCCTTCAGTACGGTAGAAGCGTTCGAAAATACGTGCCAACTGTTCGTCATTGACGCCCGGAGCGCTGTCCTGCCAATAAATTTGCAGGTGGCCCGGCAGCGATTCTGCTCCAATCTCCAGCTTACCGCCGGCATCGGTATAACGCAGGCTGTTTTCCAGCAGGTTGTTAAACAGCTGATTAAGCCGGTCAGGATCGCCAAACAGTGGGGCTTGTTCCGGCAACAGGGTCACTATCTCCAGCCCTTTAGCGTGGAAGCGGTCGCGGAAACTGGCGACTGCAATTTGCAGCAAGTGCACACAATCGACCGGCGATTTACGGTAGGCGAGCGCGCCGAGATCGGATAATGACAATTGGTGCAGGTCATCCACCAGCTTGGTCAGGGTGGCGACTTCCGCCAGCAGTGAGCTCAGCGAAGCCGGGGTGGGTTGGCGTACGCCATCTTGCAGGGCTTCAAGTTCACCGCGCAATATCGCCAGCGGGGTGCGTAGTTCGTGTGAGACGTCGGCCATTACGGCCCGTCGTATCTGCTCATTTTTTTCCAGCGACGTGGCTAGCTGGTTGAAGTCCTGGGCCAGCCGCCCCAGTTCATCCTGGCTGCTGACGGCGACGCGAGTGCTAAAATCACCGGCCGCCAGCCGATGCGTGCCAGCGACCAGCCGTTTCACCGGTGCCAGTAGCCCGCGCGACATCAGCCAGGTGACCCCGGCCGCCAACAGTGTCGAGAGGGCGACAATCATCCAACTGGTGCGTCTTTGTTGTTGGTCGAAGTTGATGTCGGTATTGCGCGTCAGTCTCTCTACCGGGGTGGTGATCACCCAGCCGACAATTTCATTGTTGTAGCGGATGGGGTGACGCGGGCCTTCTTTGGGCACCGGGCCGGAATGCCCAACCAACCGGTTAAACTGGCTGTCCACCACCCAGAACTGGGTACGCCAGCCCTTGGGCGGCAGATTATGGCTGCTGTCGCTGTTTTGTTCGAACGACCGCATGATCTGGTAAACCACCTGGTCGTTATTGCGCAGAAAAACCCAGTTTCCGTGGCGGCTGTACTGTTCTTCCAGCGCTTCACCCAGCATGTTGATGCGTTGTTCGTTGCTGTTCTTGATGTAGTCGATAAAACCGCGTTCAAAGCTGACACGCACACCCCAGTGCATGGTGATTAACACCAACATGCAGGTGGCGAAAATCGCCATGAACAGTTTGCCGGTAATGCCTATTTTCATTATTGCAACCTCGTGGAGCCTGTGCCCGGCTCTTTGGTCAGTGTACGGTTGGGCGCGGTATCGGCCGGGACGCGGGCGAAGGCCAACGCGGGTAGAGCAATGATTAACGCCATGCAACAGTAGCTGTAAATAAATGCGCTGTGGATTGCCGGGCTGTCGGCGACCACCTGGTGGTGGGCAAAGCTGCCAATCAAAATACCGGCGATGCTGACACCCAGGCTCATCGACAGTTGCATCACCATCGACAGCAGGCTGTTGCCGCTGCTGGCCAACCGGTCCGGCAAATCTTTCAGCGTCAGGGTATTCATCGCCGAGAAGCGCAGTGAGTTAACCATGCCCTGGAAGAACAACACCACCGGCAGCAGCCAGATCCAGCCAAGCATGGCCACCAGCGGGAAACTCAGGCTGACCAACGCCAGCATCAGCGTCGCGGCCACCAGCACGTTACGGTAACCGAAACGGTTAACCACTCGCACCACAATGCGTTTCATCCCCATGCTACCGATAATCATCGGGATCATCATCAGCCCGGCGTGGAACGGGGAAAATCCCATACCGACCTGCATAAACAGCGGCGTCATAAACGGCAACATGCCGCTGCCGATACGGCCCAGCAGGCTGGCCGTCAGCCCAACCTTATAGGTCTGGGTTCTGAACAGTCGCAGCGAGAACAATGCCCGGCTGTTGCCATGCGCATGCCACCAGTATCCCGCCAACGCCGCTATGCCAGCCACCACCAACCCGGCGATGGCGGTGGCAGACAGCCCCATGCCCTTATGGCCGTCAAGCGCCAGCGTCAGCGTCGCCATGCCGATCGCCAGCATGATAAACCCACTGAGGTCGAAACGCCGGGTCTGCATGCGGTAGTTGGGCATCAGCAGCAGAGTGGCGATGGCCCCGGCAATTCCCACCGGAATATTGATCAGGAAAATCCAGTGCCAGCTGGCGTATTGCACCAAAAAACCGCCTAGCGCCGGCCCCATCAGCGGGCCGATTTGGCCGGGCAGAGTAACGAAGGTCATCGCCGCCATATACTGCTCGCGCGGGACAATTTTCATCACCGTCAACCGGCCGACCGGCACCATCATGGCACCGCCAATGCCCTGAACCACACGCGAGGCGATCAGCTCGTTCAGGGTTTCCGAGCGGGCGCAGAGAATCGAGCCCAGAGTGAACAGCACGATGGCGCTGAAGAACACCCGCTGCACCCCAACCCGATCCGCCAGCCAGCCGCTGGCAGGCAACATCACCGCCACCGTCAACACATAGGAGACGATCACCGACTGCATGCGCAGCGGGTTCTCCCCCAGGCTGACGGCCATCGACGGCAGGGCGGTATTGACGATGGTGGTGTCCAGCGTCTGCATAAAGAAGCCGAACGCCACAATCCAGAGTTGCCACTGTACTGAGGCGGTGTGTTTTATGGGCATCAATCAGTCATTCTTATTGGGGCAGTGGATCCAGTTTCTTGCCGCGACGGAACTTCATCTGCAGCCGGTCAAAATACAGGTAAACCACCGGGGTGGTGTACAGCGTCAGCAGTTGGCTGACGATCAGCCCCCCTGCGATAGTAATGCCGAGCGGCTGACGCAATTCGGCACCGTCGCCATGTGTCAACACCAACGGCAGTGCGCCAAAAAGCGCCGCCAGCGTGGTCATCATTATTGGCCTGAAACGCAGCAGGCACGCCTGGAAAATGGCGTCACGCGCGCTGATGCCGCCGTTGCGTTGTGCATCCAGGGCAAAGTCGACCATCATGATGGCGTTCTTCTTCACTATGCCAATCAGCAGCATGATGCCAATCAGCGCAATCAGGCTGAATGGCGCACCAAACAGCTCCAGCGCCAGCAGCGCACCGACACCGGCAGAGGGCAGGGTGGACAGAATGGTCAGCGGGTGAATATAGCTTTCATAGAGAATGCCGAGCACGATATACACCGTGGCAATGGCGGCGGCGATCAGCAGCAACTGGGATTTCAGCGTTTCCTGGAATACCTGAGCGGTACCGGCAAAGGCGCCACGAACGGTAGCGGGGACGCCAAGCGCCGTCATGGTGCGTTCCACGGCAGCGGTGGCATCCGACAGGCTGCCACCATCGGGCAGGTTAAACGAGATGGTCGAGGCGGCCGACAGCCCCTGATGGTTGACCGACAGCGGTGCATTGGCCGGTCGCCAACGGGCGAAATAGGACAGCGGGATCGCCTTGCCGTCCTTGTTGATCACAAACATCTTGTCCAGCGAACTGACGTCCTGGGTATAAGGCGGTGCGACTTCCATCACCACCTTGTACTGATTGAGCGGCTGGTAGATGGTCGAAATCTGGCGCTGACCGAAGGCGTTGTTCAGCAGGTTATTGGCGTCCGAAACTGAAATCCCCAGCCGGGCCATGGTCTCGCGATCGTAAACCAGATCCATTTCCGAGCCTTTGTCCTGCTGATCGGAGTTGACGTCGGCCAGCTCCGGCAAGGCGGCCAGCGCGGTGCGGATCTTCGGTTCCCACTCGCGGAGTGCGGCGAGGTCATCTGCCAGCAGCGTGTATTGGTAGCTGGCATTAGCCTGCCTGCCACCGACGCGGATATCCTGCACCGCCATCAGGAACAGGCTGGCCCCCGGCTCTTTGGCCAATTTGGCGCGCAGGCGGGCGATCACTTTCTGCGCGTCATCGCTGCGCACCGCCAGCGGTTTCAGCGAGATAAACATCGATCCGCTGTTGGTACGTGAGCCGCCGGTGAAACCGGTGACGTTTTCCACATCCGGATCTTCACGCACGATTTTCATGAAATCTTCCAGCTTAACGCGCATCGCCTGGAAGGAAATGCTCTGGTCAGCCTGAATAAAGCCCATCAGCCTGCCGGTGTCTTGTTCGGGGAAGAAGGTTTTCGGAATACTGACGTACAGCCACACGTTGAGCGCGATGGTGGCCAGAAACACTGCCAGTACCCAGCGTGAGTGGCCAAGCACCCAATTCAGCGAACGGGCGTAGCCCTGCTGCAATGCCAGTAGCATTTTACCGAAGCCGCGTATGCGCCGCTGCGCGCGCGGCGGCTGGTGGCGCAGCAGGTAGGCGCACATCATCGGCGTCAGCGTTAGAGAGATAATCAGCGACAGCCCGATCGATACCGACAGGGTGACGGCAAACTCGCGGAACAGGCGGCCGGGCAGGCCTTCCATCAGCAGCAGCGGAATAAACACCGCCACCAGCGACACGCTCATCGACAGCACGGTGAAGCCCACTTCACGCACCCCGATCAGCGCTGCATTAATGGGTTTCATGCCGGCCTCGATGTGGCGAGAAATATTCTCCAGCACCACGATAGCGTCATCGACCACGAAGCCGGTGGCGATGGTCAGCGCCATTAGCGACAGGTTATTCAGACTAAAACCGCACAGATACATGGCGGTAAAGGAGCCGATCAGCGAGACCGGAACCGCTACCGCCGGGATCAGCGTAGCGCGGCCGGAACGCAGGAAGATGAACACCACCAGGATCACCAGCCCGATGGCAATCACCAGCGACTGCTCCACCTCGGCCAGTGAGGCACGGATGGTCGGTGAGCGGTCCTGGGCGATATTCAATTGGATCGATGCCGGAATATTGTCTTGCAGCGCAGGCAATTCGGCGCGGATCCGATCGACGGTTTCAATGATATTGGCATCCGGTGCCCGGCTGATGGCCAGAATAATCGCCGGCTTGGCATTGGTCATCCCGGCGTTGCGTACGTCCTGTACCGAGTCGTTGACTTCGGCCACGTCGCTCAGGCGCACCGCCGAGCCGTTGTTGTAGTGAATAATCAGTGGCCGATAGGCATTGGCGGTTTTTAACTCGTCGTTGGCCTGGAGCTGCCAACGCTGCTGCGGATCCTCCACCGCGCCCTGAGGCCTGCGCACGTTGGCATTGCTGATGGTCTGGCGCACTGCATCAAGCGATATGCCCTGATTGAACAGGGCGCTTGGGTTGAGTTCGACCCGCACCGCAGGCAGTGAGCTACCGCCAACCGAGACGTCGCCCACCCCTTCGGTCTGGGCAATTTTCTGCGCCAACTGGGTAGAGGCAAAGTCGTAAAGCTGGCCCTGGCTATAGGTATCCGAGGTCAGCGTCAGGATCATGATCGGCGCATCGGACGGGTTGACCTTACGGTAACTGGGGCGGCTTGGCATGCCGGTGGGCAACAGGCTTTGTGCGGCGTTAATTGCCGCCTGCACGTCACGCGCGGCGCCGTTGATATCACGATCGAGATCGAACTGCAGAATCACTCTGGTGCTGCCCAGCGAGCTCATCGAGGTCATCTCATTGACCCCGGCAATTCTGCCCAGCGCCCGTTCCAGCGGTGTGGCGACCGACGAAGCCATGGTTTCCGGATCGGCACCCGGCAGTGAAGCGCTGATCGAAATCACCGGGTAGTCGACCTGCGGCAACGGTGAAACCGGCAGCAGGCTGAAGCTAATCACGCCACTGATGGCGATGGCCAATGTCAGCAGCGTAGTGGCGACCGGCCGATAGATAAACAGGGCGAAGAATTTCACGGCAGCTCCTGCACATCCGGCTGGTGACGAGTGTTACGCGCCAGCTTGTCAAACAGCAGGTAGATAACCGGCGTGGTGAACAGCGTCAGAATTTGGCTCATCACCAGCCCACCGACCATACAGACCCCGAGCGGATGTCGCAGTTCCGCACCGACGCCGGTGCTGAGCATCAGCGGCAATGCCCCCAACAGCGCAGCCAGCGTGGTCATCAGGATCGGCCTGAAACGCAGCAGGCAGGCCTGATAAATTGCGTCATACGGCGTCATTCCCTGCTCACGCTCAGCGGCCAGGGCAAAGTCGATCATCATGATGGCGTTTTTCTTCACGATGCCGATCAGCAAAATGATGCCGATTATGGCGATCACGTCCAGTTCGCTGCCGGCCATCATCAGCGCCAGCAAGGCACCGACCCCGGCGGTGGGCAGGGTGGAAAGAATAGTTACCGGGTGAATAAAGCTCTCATACAGCACGCCCAACACGATATACATCGCCACGACCGCCGCCAGGATCAGCCATAAGGTGCCGCCCAGTGCTGCCTGGAACGCCAGCGTCGCACCCTGGAACTGGGTGGTGATGTCTTTCGGCAGGTTGAGGTTTTTTTCCGCCAGAGTGATGGCATCGACCGCTTCACCGAGTGAATAATTACCCGCCACGTTAAAGGAGATGGTGGCTGCCGGGAATTGATCCAGATGGTTAACCGACAGCGGCCCGAAACGCTGTTCAATTTTGGCGATGGTGCTCAGTGGCACTATGGTGCCGTTGCTGCTGGTCAGACGGATATCATTCAGCGCCGCCAGCCCTGGCGTGGTGCTGACGTCATGCTCCAGCACCACGCGGTACTGGTTGGCCTGGGTGTAAATGGTGGAGATCAACCGCTGACCAAAGGCGTTGTACAGCGCATTATCCACGTCGCTCATGCTGATACCGAGGCGAGAGGCCGAATCACGATCGACGTTGACATAGGCCACCAGGCCTTGGTCCTGCCAGTTGCTGGTCACGTCCGCCAACTGCGGCGTTTGTTTCAGCTCCGCCATCAACTGCGGCACCCACAGGCTGAGATCGTCCAGTGACATCGCTTGCAGGGTGAACTGATACTGGGTGCGGCTGACCTGAGTATCGATAGTCAGATCCTGTACCGGCTGCAGATACAGCTTCACACCGGGGAATTGGGTACTCATCTGTTGCAGGCGGGTGATGATGGCCGGAATCCGCTCGCTGCGTTCGCTTAAAGGCTTAAGGTTAATCTGCAGTCGGCCGCTGTTGAGCGTGGCGTTGGTGCCGTCGACACCGACAAACGACGTCAGGCTTTCTACCGCCGGATCTTTAAGAATCTCTGCCGCCACCTGTTGCTGCCGCTCGGCCATATTGCTGAATGACACCGACTGCGGCGCTTCCAGCGTGCCCTGAATGATGCCGTTGTCCTGCACCGGGAAGAAGCCTTTCGGGATCAGCAGGTACAGCAAGACGGTGAGCACCAGCGTACTGAATGCCACGCCGAGCGTCAGCCACGGGTGATTGAGCACCGTTTTCAGCCATTTACCGTAGCGGGCGATAACCCGATCAAAGAAACGCTCTGAGGCGGCGGAAAAACGGTTCTGTTTACGCAAGGATTCGTGGCTCAGCATGCGTGCGCACATCATTGGCGTCAGCGTCAGCGAAACCACGGCGGAAATCAAAATCGCCACCGCCAGCGTCACGGCAAATTCGCGGAACAATCGGCCGACGATATCGCCCATAAACAGCAGCGGGATCAGCACCGCCACCAGTGAGAAGGTCAGTGAAATGATGGTGAAGCCGATTTCACCGGCCCCTTTCAACGCCGCATCGAGCGGTTTCTCCCCCTTTTCGATATAGCGCGAGATGTTCTCGATCACCACGATAGCGTCATCGACCACAAACCCGGTGGCGATGGTCAATGCCATCAGCGTCAGGTTGTTAATGGAGAAGCCCAGGAAGTACATGGCGGCAAAGGTACCGATCAACGACAGCGGGACTGCGACGCTAGGAATAATGGTGGCCGGCACGTTGCGCAGGAACACATAAATCACCATTACCACCAGCGCCACCGCCAGCAACAGTTCGAACTGCACGTCGCTGACTGAGGCACGAATGGTGGTGGTGCGATCGGTCAGTACCTTGACGTCGACCGACTTCGGCAGGCTTTTAATCAGAGTAGGCAGCATCTCGCGAATGCTGTCGGCGGTGGTGATCACGTTCACCCCCGGCTGGCGCTGAATGTTCAGCACAATGGCCGGTTGCTTGTTGGCCCAGGCCGCCAGCCGGGTGTTTTCTGCGCCTTGTTCGATGGTAGCGATATCTTGCAGACGGATCGCCGCGCCGTTTTGGTAGGCAACAATCAGTTGGCGGTAATCGTCGGCGGACTTCATCTGATCGTTGGCCGACAGCGTGACCGAGCGCGTCGGGCCATCCAGGCTGCCTTTGGCGGAGTTGACGTTGGCATTGCTGATGGCGGTGCGGATGGTTTCGCTGTCCAGGCCGTAGGCGGCAACGGCCGCGGCATTAAGTTTTACGCGCACCGCCGGCCGCTGACCACCGGAAATAGTGACCAAACCGACGCCGGTGACCTGCGATATTTTCTGCGCGACGCGGGTTTCCACCATGTCTTCTACCTGGGTCATCGGCATGGCGGATGAAGTCACGGCCAGTGTCAGGATCGGCGGATCGGCAGGGTTAACCTTGCTGTAAATCGGCGGGTAGGGCAGATCGCTCGGTAACAGGTTGGTGGCGGAGTTGATCGCCGCCTGCACTTCCTGTTCGGCAACGTCGAGCGGCAGTTCAAGCTGGAATTGCAGCGTCACCACCGAGGCGCCGCCGGAGCTTTGCGACGCCATCTGTTTCAGACCGGACATCTGACCAAACTGGCGTTCCAGCGGGGCGGTGATGGCCGAAGTGACCACGTCCGGGCTGGCCCCGGGGTACAGCGTGACCACCTGAATGGTCGGGTAGTCGACTTCCGGCAGGGCGGAAACCGGCAGAGCGCGATAACCGATAATCCCCGCCAGCAGGATCGCCACCATCAACAGCGTGGTCGCGACCGGGCGCAGAATAAACAGGCGGGAGGGACCGCCGCCGGGGTTAGGTGGCATCACCTGCATCAGGATTTCCCCTGAGTACGCGATGGGTGGCCGGATTGGGTCGCTGCCGGGGTCTTTTGCGGCGTGACGACCTCAACCTGCATGCCCTCGGTCAGGCGATCGATACCGTCGGTCACCACCCGATCGCCGACGTTCAGACCGGCGTTGATCACTACCTGTTGGCTGTCCTGCATACCGGTAGTCACCAGGTGCTTACTGACCTTGTTCTCTTCACTCAGGGTCCAGACGAAGTTGCCTTCGTTGCCCATTTGCAGCGCCGCAGTTGGGATGACCATGGCATCGTGCAGTGTCGCCACCTTCAGGCGTGCATTAACAAACTGGTTGGGAAACAGGGCGTCGTCCTGGTTGGTGAAACGCGCTTTGAGTTTGATGGTACCGGTGGTGGTGTCGATCTGGTTATCCAGACTGAGCAATGCACCGGTAGCCAGTTGATTTTGGTTGGTGCGATCCCAGGCTTCGACGCTGACCGGGCCGGCTTTTTGCGCTTTGATCAAGTCGCTGATATTGGCTTCCGGCAGGGTAAATACCACGTCGATAGGGTGAGTCTGGGTGATCACCACAATGCCGGTTGTGCTGCCGCTGGTGATGTAATTGCCAACATCCACCAGTTTCAGGCCGACGCGGCCGTCGATCGGCGCGGTGATGCGGCTGTAGGTGATTTGCAGTCTGGCGCTGTCGACCGTGCCCTGATCGGCTTTGATCGCCCCTTCAGTTTGTTGCACCAATGACAATTGGGTGTCCAGATCCTGCCGTGAAACCAGATTGGTTTTGGCCAACTGTTGGTAACGGGCCAAGTCGCGCCGTGCATTAGCGAGCGTGGCCTGGTCTTTTGCCAGTTGCCCCAATGCCTGGGTCAGTTGTACTTCAAACGGGCGCGGGTCGATTTCCACCAGCAAATCGCCGGCCTTGACCTGTTGACCTTCGGTAAAGTGGATAGCCATCAATTGGCCGTCAACCCGACTGGTAACGGTCACGGTGTTGGCGGCGGTCGCGGTGCCTAGCCCGGACAGATAGCGTGGCACCGTTTGCTGTGTGACGGTGGCCGCCTGCACTGGTGACATCGGTGCCCCGCGTCGGCCACCGGCAGCCTTGCCACTGGTTGCTTGGCGGGCACCCGGCTCGGCATCCGCCGCCGGTTGCGAAGCGCTGAAGTGACGCCAAATCAGCACGGCGGCAATAGCCACAATAACCACCACCAGCAGGCGCAGTATCAGTGAACGACGTGGGTTTTTTGCATTCATGGTGGCGAAAATCTCTCCAAAAGGCAGGCGTGCGGGCACTCATTGCCAAAAAAGTTACACTCCTTACAGAATACTAGTTTAGCCAGCCAAGACGGCATAAAAATGAAGGAAATATGGAGTAACCGTCAGCATTGTCCTAATAAGTTGCAGATTTGTGCATCCCCGTCTTATAAGAGACTTAATCCGGCTTATAGCCAATACGTTTTGGCGTATTTTCTGGTTTGGCGCTAATAATTATCCTGCAAATTATTAATCCCCTTGGAGCATACAATGAGCAACAGAGAACTGGGCCGTTCGGGCATCAAAGTACCGGCATTGACCTTCGGCGGTAACGTGTTTGGTTGGACAGCCGATCGCGAAACCTCATTCAGCCTGCTGGATGCGCTGGTGGAGAATCAGCTCAATTTTATTGATACCGCCGACGTGTATTCCAGCTGGGCTCCGGGCAACCAGGGCGGAGAGTCCGAAACGACCATTGGCCAGTGGCTGAAAAAAAGCGGTAAGCGCGAGCAGGTCATCATTGCCACCAAGGTCGGCAAGCCGATGGGCGAAGGCAAACAGGGGCTGTCGCCGCGCTATATCCAGCAGGCGGTGGAGGAGTCGCTGCGCCGTTTGCAGACCGATTATATCGACCTTTATCAGTCACATGATGATGACCGGGACACGCCGCTGGCGGAAACCCTGGCGGCGTTTGATGCGTTGATCAAGGCCGGCAAGGTGCGGGCGATAGGTGCTTCCAACTACCAGGCCAATCGTCTGGAAGAGGCACTGAACGTCAGCGAGCGGGAAGGGTTGGCGCGTTACGAAACCCTGCAGCCGGAATATAACCTGTATGCGCGTGAAGGTTATGAGCAGGGGCTGGAAGCAGTGGCGCAGCGCCATGGTTTAGGCGTGATTAACTTTTTCTCGCTGGCCAGCGGTTTCCTGACCGGTAAATACCGCAGTGAGCAAGATATCGGCAAGAGCCAGCGTGGCGACAGGGTGATAGAGCAATATCTCAATCCGCGCGGTTTAAAAATTCTGACGGCGTTGGATAGCATTGCGGCGAAGCACCACACTTCACCGGCACAAGTTTCATTGGCCTGGTTGATAGCGCGGCCCAGCATCACTGCACCGATCGTCAGCGCCACTTCGCTAAAGCAGTTGGATGAGTTGGTTAGCGCCACCCGTCTGCAGTTGGATGCCGAAGATATCAGTACCCTGAACCAGGCCAGCGCCTGGTAATCTTATCAACAGCGGCTGGCGGGGTTAGCCGTGGAGTTTTTCCCGCCAGGTTTGCTGTGTCAGCCGATACAGAATATGTTTTTGCAGCGGATGGCCCTGCGGCAGCCGTGGGTGCAGGAAACTTTCGCCGTGGCACGTCATGTCAATACGTTCCATAACCCGGCGTGATGCCTGGTTGGCCTCGGCGGTAAAAGACACCACTTCGGCCAAATTCAACCCTTCGAAGGCGTGGCATAATGCGCTGCGGGCGGCCTCAGTGGCGTAGCCTTTGCCCCAGTGCGCCGCCGATAACCGCCAGCCAATTTCTACGCAGGGGGAGCAGGGCAGATCTTCCGCCGGGATAGCCAGCCCGACAAAGCCGATAAAAGGCGCGCCATCTTTTTCTTCCACCGCCCATAAACCCCAGCCGTTTTGCTGCATGAACTGACGAATTTTGTCAGCTTGAGCGTAGCTTTGTTCGGCTGTCAGCGGGGCAGGGAAATAACGCATCACCAGGGGATCGGCGTTGAGGGCGGCAAATGCCGGTAGATCTTCGTCACGCCAGGCGCGCAATAGCAACCGGTCGCTTTCGAGGGAAAATATTTCACACATCGACTTTCCTCCAATAACCAAGTGCTTTGCGGTTTCATGGTAGGGGCGCTGCATGCTGCGCCCAATAGCATAATCAATGGGTTAAATCGGGTCGAACCTGTTCGACCCCTACCGTTTATAGCCCTGTGCGGGTTTGCCTGTAGTCTAAAGCCATTAACGGAACAGCGTTTGTGCCCAGCGTGCCAGCCCGGCGGTGACCGAGCCGAAGTCGTTGCCACCGACGATTGGAATGCCCGGCAACTGCTGTTGCAACGCGGCGCGCAGCAACGGTGAACGTGCGCTGCCGCCGGTGAGATAAATCACCTGTGGTGCGGTCTGGCTGCTGGCCAGCGCGGCGCTGACCTGTTCCTGAATGCGCAGCAGCGGCTGAGAAATAGCTTCGGCAAGCTGATCCTGGCTGATGGTTTCCGTCAAATCAGTCTGGACGAAAGCCAGCGGTGCGCTGATGTTTTGCTGCGCGGACAGGGCGATTTTACTCTCCTCCGCCGTGCGCACCAAACGGTAGCTCAGACGTTGCTGATGGACTTTCAGCAGGCGTTTGACCTTTTCCGGCTCGGCAGCATCGCGGATCAGATCGCGCAGCATGCGGCCATTGGCGACGCTGTAAAAGTCGTTCTGCGCCGGTACGTCATTGGTGGCGACCGCGTTCCAGTAAGGCAGTGCAGGCAGGGCGATACCCTTGCCGGTTTCGCCACCCATGCCGAACAGTGGCATCAGCTGTTTGAATGCCAGCATGATATCCAGGTCGTTACCGCCCACGCGGCAACCGCTGTGCCCCAGCAGGCTTTGCTGGCGATCGGCGCGGTCACGCCATTGTGGCCCCATCAGCAGCACCGAGCAGTCGGTGGTACCGCCGCCGATGTCGACCACCAGCACGGTTTTTTCTTCTGTCAGGGTGGCTTCAAAGTCCAGGCCTGCCGCGACCGGCTCGAACTGGAATTCAATGTCTTTGAACCCGGCACGCTCGGCAGCGCGTTGCAAAATGCCCTGCGCCTGCTGGTTGGCATCTTCACCGCCCATGCCCTGGAAGTTGATCGGGCGACCGATGACCGCCTGACTGATGCTGTCCTGCAGGACGTTTTCCGCCTGACGCTTGATGTGGAACATCATGGCGCACACCAGATCTTCAAACAGCGCGATCTGCTGTGGCTTCAGGCCGTTGGCACCGAGGAAGGATTTCGGTGAGCGAACAAAATACACCTCTTCCGGATCTTCAACGTAGTGTGCCAGCGCTTGCAGGCCGAACAGTACGCTGTTGCTGGCGACCGGGATATCTTCTTCACGGTTGTAGTTGATCGCCCGGCGCAGCAGTTGCTGGTTCTCTTCGCTGCCGGTGGGGACTTGCCAGTGACGGTGCAAACACTCGCTCACGGCTTCACGCGTCGGTGCGCACAGCATCGACGGCAGATAGGGTTCGTTGTTTTCCAACGTCAGCAGCTCGGGGCCGTTATCACGCATCACTGCAACGGAACAGTTGGCCGTTCCGTAATCGAATCCAATAAACATGTCTTTTCTCACTCCCCATGCCGATGAAGGGGGGCGACTTTACCCGAGACTTGCCCCTCGGGCAACGTGCTAGCGCATAACAGACGAAAATTTTCGCGGTGAACGAGAGTGCGTGCTTAACTTAATGTCCGAATCCCGCACGTCAGCGCAGCAGCCGAGTCGCATAATGAACAAAAAACTGACCCCGAGCCTTGCCATGAAAAACCAACAACAGGCGCTGTATCAGGCACTGAGTGCGCGCGATCGCAAATTCGACGGCCGCTTCTTTGTCGGCGTTTCTTCGACCGGCATTTATTGCCGCCCGGTGTGCAGTGCCCGTACGCCGAAAATCGAGAACTGTACCTTTTACCCGAGCGCAGCGGCGGCAGAGCTGGCGGGGTTTCGGCCCTGTCTGAAGTGCCGGCCGGAATTGGCGCCGGGGCTGGCGTTGATTGATCTGGGCAATCGCTATGCCCAGGTGGCGGTACAGCTGATTGAACAGGGCTATCTGTCGGAGCACAGCTGCGAGCAACTGGCGGCGCGGTTGGGCATTTCCGACCGTCACCTGCGGCGTATCTTTGCCGATCAGTTTGGTGCATCGCCGATTGATTACGCCCAGTCGCACCGGTTGTTACAGGCCAAGCGGCTGCTGGCGGATACCGATATGCCGCTGAGTGAGGTGGCATTTGCCGCCGGTTTCGGCAGCCTGCGGCGCTTTAACGAGTTGTTCAAGGCACGCTACCGGCTGATCCCCTCGGCGCTGCGCAGCAGCAGCGGCCGCAATGAACGCGCCGTAGCCAGCGGGCTGGTGTTTCATCTGGGTTACCGACCGCCCTATGACTGGCCGCGTATGTTGGGCTTTTTACAAACCCGTGCGGTGAGCGGGGTGGAAAAAGTTGAAGGGCAGCAGTATCTGCGGGCGATCGCGATTACTCAGGGGGGCATTGATTATCACGGCTGGGTCAGCGTGCAGCCGGAAGAGAGCTATAATCGGGTGCGGGTAGAGATTGCTCCGGCGCTCAGTCGAGTGACCACGGAAGTGCTGCGTCGCATACGCCAGCTGTTTGATCTGGACGCGGCACCGGATCTGATCACCCAGGCGTTGGGCGCGCTGGCCGAGGATGCGCCGGGGTTACGGCTGCCCGGCTGTGTCAACAGCTTTGAACAGGCGACCCGGGCGGTGCTCGGGCAGTTGGTCAGCGTCAAGATGGCGGCGACCTTTGCCGGACGGATGGCTGAACGCTGGGGAACGCCGCTGGAACAGCCTTACGCCGGCATTACGCATGTGTTTCCCAACGCTGAGCAAATTGCACAACTGCAACCCGAAGAGCTGCGCCCACTGGGAGTGCAGCTGAAACGCGCAGCGGCGATTATCGCCATCGCGCGGGCGGTCACCGAAGGGCGGTTACAGTTGGAAAACGTGCTGGATATTGAGCAAGGGATCAAGGCACTGACCGCGTTGCCGGGGATTGGCAGTTGGACGGCCAGTTATATCGCCATGCGGGCCTGGTCATGGCCGGACGTGTTTCTGACAGGGGATTATCTGATCAAACAGCGCTTTCCTGGGATGACGCCGCGCCAGATTGAAAACTATGCTGAACGCTGGCGGCCCTGGCGCTCCTACGCCACGCTGCATCTGTGGCATAACCCGGATTGGGCACCGTCAACGGACAGCGACGGGTAGCCGCGTTATTCTTCGGTGGCAATGAGCGCCAGCAGGCTGTCGATCCCTTCACGCATCAGGAAGGATAGGACTTTCTCACGTTCGCTTTCGCTCAGGTGATAGTAATACTCCACCCAAACCGCCAGCGGATCCTGGCGTTCAACCTGATATTCAGCGGGATCTTCTTGCAGTACCAACAGGCTGCGCGCGCCGATCGGCAGGCTGTTGATGTGGTATTCCACCGCTTTGCCTTGTACGCCTTTTCGACGGCGACTGATCCAGCCTTCGCGGCGGGCCATCAAATTGATTCCCTGCGGCGAGGAGGGCAGTCCTGCAATGCCGGTAAGCTCTCTGGCGGCAAACCACTCGTTTTTCATAGCCATTATCCCTGAGCAATCACGTTTATAGATGGTGGTGGAAATTAACGCGCGTGCTGATTTCCGTATCGAAGTATTGTTCAAACGATTAACTTTAACTCGTTAGTTATACCACTAACCTCAGGCAGGCTAAGCAAAAAAAACGTGATCGGGGCAGGCGGGCAATGACACCGTAGCCCGAAAGGCAACGGAGTTAGGTTGGATAGGGTGTTGTTGCAAAAGCCGGCGTTGCCGCCGGCCTTCAGGATTTAGAGCAGGAAAACGGTGGCCAGACCGAGGAAAATAAAGAAGCCACCGGTGTCGGTCAGTGCGGTGATCAGGACGCTGGAACCGACCGCCGGATCGCGTCCCATTTTTAGCATGGTCATCGGGATCACCACCCCCATCAGCGCCGCTACCAGCAGGTTGAGGATCATCGCCAGCGTCATTACGCCGCCCATTGCCCAGTCGCCATACAACAGCCAGGTGACTATGCCCATAATACCGCCCCAGACCACGCCGTTGATGATGGCGACGCCCAGTTCCCTGAACATCAGGCGCGAGATATTACCGACTTCAATTTGGTGCAGCGCCAGCGCGCGGACGATCATGGTGATGGTCTGGTTACCGGTGTTGCCACCGATACCGGCGACGATCGGCATCAATGCCGCCAACGCCACCAGTTGCGAAATAGTGTGTTCAAACAGGCCGATAACGCGTGACGCGATAAATGCGGTACACAGGTTGATCGCCAGCCAGGCCCAACGGGTTTTCACCGCTTTGCTGACCGGGGCAAACACGTCTTCTTCCGGGCTTAAGCCGCCCATGCGGCGCAGGTTGCTGTCGCTTTCCTCATTCACCACGTCAACGATTTCTTCAATGGTTAAACGCCCCATCAGTTTGCCTTTGGCATCGACCACCGGGGCACTGATCAGGTCATAACGTTCGAACGCACTGGCCGCAGCCTCGGCTTTCTCTTCCGGCAGAAAACGGGTGGGATCGCTGTCCATCACCGCCTGGACCGGTGTTTCCGGATCATTGAGCAGCACCGCGGTGAGCGGCAACTCGCCGAGCAGGGTATTTTTACGATCGGTGACAAAGAGTTTATCGGTGGCCGCCGGTATGGTTTTGCGCAGGCGCAGGAAGCGATGCACCGCGCCGAGGGTGACGTCCGGGCGCACCGTGACCAGTTCAAAATCCATCATCCAGCCGACGGTGTCCTTGCCGTAGTGGATCATCTCGCGCACCTGAGCGCGCTGCTCCGGTTCCATCGAGGTCAGCAGGCGGCCCATCAGGTTGCGCGGCAGGTACTGCGCCAGATAGGCCTGTTCATCCACGTCCAGCGTTTTGATCGCTTTGAGCAGGTCTTTATCGCTCATTTCTTCGATCAGGCTGTCCCACACCGGTTCGGCGACTTCCACCAGTGCCTGGCCGCGTTTGGCATTACCCACCAGCCGCCACAACGCCAGACGTTCGTCCTGCGGCAGCGCTTCGAGCAAGTCAGCCAAATCGGCGGCATGCATACCGTCCAGCAGGCCGGTAATTTCAGCGGTCTGGTTGAGCAGTTCGCTTTTGCTAAGGGCGTTTTCGTCCCCCGGTCGGCCGAGAATACCGTCGACCAGGTCTTTGTTATTTAACAGCAGAGAAATAATGCGCTGGCGGTGCTCAGCGACTTTTTGAACATTATGCGTTGCAGCTGACATGGTATTCCTTACTGGCACTCAGGGGTCCTTACAGACAAGCTCTGAACAACAGAGAGCTTAGTGAATGCAGACGTCATTTTTATGAAATGGCAGCAGAAGCTGAGGAATAAGTAAGGGGCCTGGCATGCCGAAACGCCGGCAGGCTGCTTAACTATTCGCAAGCCCTGCAGAGCAGCCTGGATCTTTGAAATCAGGGAGAGGTGTCCTGTTTTTCGCCACCGGCCTCGGTGGTAGTTTGATAAGGGGCGAGCTTTTTTTCCTGATGATGGGGTACCGCGACCACCGCCGCATACAGCAGACGGCCAACCAAAATGATAAAGCTGACAAACAACACTATTTTTGTCATCTGTCCGGTGGTTTTTTTACGCATATATCACCCGGCATGCCGGTTTCCTGTGTCATTCAACGACGGTGAAAGCCGATAAATTGTAAACGGAATTTTAGCTATCGATGACAAATATTGTCCATTTATTTCCAGTTGGTCTCACCGGATATTTCACTTATGTTTATCCCAGGTTTCGGTTTATCTATAAGATCATGGGGTTAAGATAATACTAAAAATAGGCTTACACATTTTTACCCAACTTTTCCTTCTTGCTTGATCGCAGTCAAACCCTCTCTGACCCTGGCGCATAAAATTCCACTCCATTCTCCTGTCGCATATGTTACTTTCACTTTGCCTCATGAATGGATAGAGGTACGTAAAGGAACCTGCCTTATTACCTGAACGCGCGAATGGAATTGCGCCCTGACGGACTCGTTATTTTTATGGTCAAGCCAATATTCTGGAAGCATTTACGCGAGCGCTGGTGGGGTTATCCCCTCATCTGGGGCTTGTTGCTGATCCCGTTCGCCGGTTGGCTGTCACCGCGCATTATGCTGCCTGAGGCTAAAGTCTATCTGCTCTATTTGCCACTGGCCGCCTGCATTGCGTTGCTGATGGTCTACGACTGGCGGGCACTGCCGGGCATTACCCTGGCCATCATGTTTCGATACGCCAGCCGACTGGGGCTGGAGAGCGGCATATTGGTCACCTCGCTGTACCTGCTTTGTCTGATCCTGTGCTGGTTGGGGTATCGCAGCCAGACTCAGCGTCGCTGGTGCGCGGCCCCCGGCGTACCGGCCCTGGTCAAAGCGCGCTTGATCTGGTTGGTGGTGCTGCCGGCGTTGCTGTTTGTTTTCGGTCTGAAACTGCTGGTCGGTCTGGCACAAGTGCCTGACGAACTGGGGATGATGCCCGGTGACAGTGACTATTTGTTGGCTTTGGTCAATTTTCAGGCGCTGCTGTTGGGGTGTCTGTCCGCTATGCCGTTGTTCTACTTTATGTTACGTCTCTTGAACAAGCCCAGGTTCGCACTGACGCTATGGCGGCGTTTTGGCCGTGAAATGGCACCTACTGTCGATAGAAAAGAGTTGTCTCTGTGGCTGCTGGTGCTGGGCAGCATGGTGGCCTTGCTGTCTTACTACGCCAAAAATGCCCCCCCTTTGCTGCTGGGGGGCTATGGCCTGATATTGTTGCTGCCGGTGATGCTGTACGGTGCGATGCGCTTTGGCTATCAATTCAACTGTATTATCTGGTCTTCTACTTTACTGGTGCTGTTTTTCCATTATCCCGGCTATGCGCAGCGTGACAATTTATTGCATAACCTGGCGGTCATCTCTTCGATGATGGTGGTGTTTACCCTGTGCATTTACCTGATGTCGGCGCTCAATACCCGCCAGCGGTTAAGTCATGCCAGGGCGCAAAGCGCCGCGCTGCAAGATCCGGTGATTGGCTTGCCTAACCTGCGTGCCCTCAAGCGCGATCTGGCTCAGTCATTACCCTCAACGCTGTGTTTCCTGCGTGTTAGCGAGCTGGATTTGCTGAGCCGCAATTACGGTATGCAATTGCGCATTCGTTTCAAACAGCAGCTGGCGGCGCTGCTGCATCAGGTACTGGCCCCCGGTGAGGGGGTTTATCATCTGCCGGGTTATGATTTGTTGCTGCGGGTGGATGGCGAAGACAGCGAAGAAAAGGTTTTGCAGATTTACAGCGCGCTGGAGAAATTCCGTCTGATATGGAACGGGTTGCCGCTCCATCCCCCGCTGGGTTTAGGCTATTGCAGCCTGAATGCCGATTTCGAACATCTCTACCTTCTGCTGGGGGAACTTAGCTCGTTGGCCGAAGTATCATTGACCAGCGGCAAACCGGAGAGTGTGCAAAACGGCGGGCAATGGGTGCAGGAGGAAATCAAACGCAAAGTCGCGCTACTGCATGGCGTACAGCATTCGCTGGATAATGATGGGTTTATTCTGATGGCGCAGCCGATCGTGGGCCTGCGCGGTGACCGATATCATGAGATCCTGCTGCGCATGCGCGACGCGTGTGGAGAAATTATATCGCCTAATGATTTCCTGCCGGTGGCACATGAATTCGGCCTGGCCTATCGCCTGGACCTGTGGGTACTGCGCAATACACTGAAATTTATGGATCAGCATCGTGTCGAACTGCCCAGTGCGCGCTTTGCGGTTAATTTATCACCTACTTCGCTGTGCCGACCTATGCTGTGCCACGATGTCAATAACCTGCTGGAGCAGTACCAGATAGAGCCATACCAACTGACGCTGGAAGTGACCGAATCGCATCTGTTGCAAGATACTGCCTACGCCGGGGCCAACTTACAGGCACTGCGTGAGATGGGGTGTCGTATTGCGCTGGATGACTTTGGTACCGGCTATGCCAGCTACGACCGGCTGAAGATGCTGCCGGTCGACATGTTGAAAATCGACGGCAGTTTCGTGCGCGACATGCTGGCCAATCCGGTGGATTTCCAGGTGATTACGTCTATCTGTAAAGTGGCGCGTATGAAGCGGTTGACGATAGTAGCGGAATATGTGGAGAGCATGGAGCAGTTGGTCGCACTGAAAGGGGTCGGCGTGGATTATATGCAGGGCTACTTCATCGGCGAGCCACAGCCCTTGCTGGCGCTGTTACCGACACCACGTTGAGCGTTGCCCCCTGCAGGCAGGGGGCGAAAGACTCAGGCAGAGCGTTGCTCGTTTTGGGTATCTTCTTCTTCGCAAATCAGCTTCCAGCCGACGACGTCATTCCAGTAGGCCTGTTCACGTTCGAGATCCAGTTGTACCAGGTTGTTTAACGCCAGATAGCCGGCCGGGAAACGCAGCGTCCAGTGATTATCGTCGGTACTCAGGCGCAGCGTCTCGGGGGTGGTGGTCGACTGACGCTGGTTGTTGAGCAGGGTGCTCAAACGCAGCAGTTGGATCAGCGGCAGGTAATGCTTTTTCTTGAACAGGTTCAGCCGCGGCAGTTCTTCCAGCTTGATACCCTTGCGGTGGAAACGCACCAGCGCCGCCAGCAGCAACTGCTGCTCCTGATTAAAGCCAGGCAGGTTGGTGTTTTGCAAAATATAGGCCGAGTGGCGATGCATGCCGCTGTGGTTGATGCTCAGCCCCACCTCATGCAGCATGGCGGCCCATTTCAGCAGCGCTTCCAGCTGCGGATTTGCCAGCTTGGTGTTTTGCGCCATCCACTGGGCGTACAACAGCTCGGTGGTATCCAGCACTCGCTTGGCCTGTTCGCGATCGATATTGTAGTGATCGGCCAGGCTTTTGGCGGTACGGCTGCGGATGTCCTGATGGCGGAAACGGCCCTCCATCTCGTACAGCACACCTTCGCGCAGTGCACCGTCGGAAAGACGCAGATCGCGGATTGCCAGCGCGTCGAACACGCCGCACAGGATCGCCAGACCCGGTACAAACACCGACTGACGGTCTTCCGACAGCCCCGGCAGGCTCAGCGAACTGAAGCTTTTAAACTGCAATACCTGTTCTGCCAGCATTTCCAGGCGTTCCAGGGTGATCAGGCCATCTTTTTCGCCCATCTCCACCAGCACTTCGTGTGCGGCCTTGATGGTGCCGGAGGCACCCAATGCGTATTGCCAGCCCTGGATGCGGTACTGCCAGGCCAGGGTTTCCAGTTTTTGTGCCGCTGCCAGGCGCGCACGCTTGAAATTGTTTTTGCTGATTTCCCCTCCTGGGAAAAACTGCTGAGCAAAGCTGACGCAGCCCATGCGGCGGCTTTCCGCCAGCAGCGGCTCAAAGTCTTCGCCGATCACCAGCTCGGTAGAACCACCGCCGATATCGATCACCAGCTTGCGGCCTTTTTCAGGCTGAGTGTGCTCCACGCCCATAAAGATCAGACGTGCTTCTTCCTGCCCGGCGATGATTTCAATCGGGTAGGGGATCACTTTGGCTGCACGTTTGAGAAACACTTCCGCGTTAACGGCCTGACGCAGGGTGTGAGTACCGACGATGGTGACGTTATCCGCCGGGAAACCCTGCAGCCGTTCGGCAAACAGCGCCAGGCAGGCCAGTCCACGCTCTATTGCCTCTTCACTGAGCACATTGTTGCTGTCCAATCCATCGGCGAGGTGAACCCGTTGTTTTAAACGGCCCAATACCTGTAAAGCGCCGTTGACGACGCGGGCAATCACCATATGGAAGCTGTTCGACCCGAGGTCGATGGCAGCAATTTCCTGCGGTTTGTTTGTTGCAGTGCTTTTTAGCGGCATAGTTGCTGGCCTACTGTCCTGGTTGTTCCAGAGCTTTTAAATACTCGTAAATGGCAACCTGAGAACGGACTTTACGGCGATTGCCGCGTGGTACGTACTGGTTGCTCAGTTCTTTATCGAGGTAACGTGCCTTGACCGTGTCGCTGAACAGGATTTCCAGAATATCCAGAACCCGTTGTTTCAGCGTTGGATCCAGCAGCGAGACCGCGACTTCGATGCGGTAATCTATGTTACGGGTCATCCAGTCGGCGGAGGACAGATAAACCAGTTTGTCACCTTTGTTTTCGAAAACGTAAACCCGGTCGTGTTCCAGATAGCGGTCGACGATGCTGATTACTTGAATATTGTCACTGATCCCCGGCAGGTTGGGAATCAAAGAACACATACCTCGCACCAACAGGCGGATTTTTACACCGGCGCCGGATGCGGTATATAACCGATCTACCAGCCCTTTATCCACCAGATTGTTGATTTTCAGCATAATGCCGGCGGGAAGCCCGGCCTCGGCATTGGCAATTTCCCGGTCGATCAGCTCATACAGCTTCAGGCGCGAGTTCTGCGGCGACACCATCAGGTTGTCGAAGGTGACCGGCCGGTACGGGTTTTCGATAAAGTTAAACACCCGACGCACTTCGTTGGTGATGCGTGAGTCGGCGGTCAGCAACGAATAGTCGGTATAAATACGCGCGGTTTTCTCGTTAAAGTTGCCGGTACCGATATGAGCATAGCGCACAATCTCGTCGCCTTCACGGCGTGAGATCAGGAACAGCTTGGCGTGAATTTTCAGACCCGGAGCCGAGAAGATAACGTGCACGCCGGCTTCCGTCAGACGCTTGGCCCAGTGGATGTTGGCCTCTTCATCAAAACGGGCCTGCAGCTCCACCACCACCGTGACTTTCTTGCCGTTATGGGCGGCGTGGATCATCGATTCGATAATGCGCGAGTCTTTCGCCACGCGGTAAATATTGATTTTTATCGCCAGCACACTCGGGTCAAACGATGCCTGACGCACCAGTTCTAGCACGTGTTCAAAGGTGTGGTACGGGTAGTAAAGCAGCACGTCCTGTTCGCGGATGGCATCAAAACCGTTGCGGAACTTTTCGAACCAGGTATGGCGCAGGCGTGGCAGCGGCTTATTGACCAGATTGGCCTTGCCGACGTTCGGGAAACCAATAAAGTCTTTAAAATTATGGTAGCGGCCACCGGCGATCACCGAGTCGTAGTTGGAGATACCCAGCTTGCCGCGCAGCAATTCCACCATTTCATTCGGCATGTCGCGCTGATAAACAAAACGTACCGGCTCAGCGGTCAGGCGCTGTTTCAGGCTGGAGGACATCAGTTCCAGCAGGCTCGATTCCATCTCGGTGACCAGATCGTATTCCGCGTCGCGGGTCATTTTCATCGAATAGGCATTGAGCGCGTCGTAGTCGAAAAAGCCCTTGAAAATATCGTCCAGGCAGTAGCGCAGAATGTTGTCCAGCAGGATCATCGGTTTGCGACGGCGCGGGGCTTCCGGCGGCAGGTTGACGAAGCGTGGCACCTTGTCGGACGGGATCTCCAGCAGCGCGTACTCGATATGCGTGCCACGGATAATCTCTACCGCCAGATAGGTGTAATCGTCTTTCAGGAACTGCACCAGGTTGGTTTCGTGGTTGATCAGGATGGGCGTGATGTGCTGACGCAGATGCTGCTTGAAGTATTGTCGTAGCCAGATTTGCTGGTTCTCCGACACCTGACGTTCGTTGATCAGGAAGATCTGATTACGTGCCATTTCCAGCAGCAAATCGTTATACAGGCTGTCGAATTCTTGATCGGTTTTTAATACCTTGGCCTGGATCTTTTTCAGCAGATGGCGAGAAGCGCCGCCAGAGCCTTGTTCTTCGCTGATCAGGATGCGTCGTTTGAGATCGGCAAAGCGGACCTTATAAAACTCATCAAGGTTATTGGAATAAATGCCCAGAAAACGCATGCGCTCAATCAGGGGATTGCTCTTATCTGCGGCTTCCTGCAATACGCGTTCATTAAAGGATAACCAACTTAGTTCTTTTTCGATGTAGAGCTTTTCCAGACCCATTGCCACTCCAGTTCAATTTTAGAAAAGGATCCAGGACGCAGCCCGGATGCCGCTTCAGTATTCTTCATCATTATTGCGAGAGATTGACAGGAAAGTCCAACATATCCATTACCTTGATACGAGGCCTTTTTAAGGCGTAAAAATATTTTCTGCGGCCCTGGCGCGGTTTGTCATTTCCTGTTGGCATAAAATGGCATCTTTCATGCTTTATAATTATAGATATGATCGGGTTTATCATCATTTTTCAGCAATATAACCACCTCATAATGCCGCTTGGCAGCGTAATATTCGATGCGCCAGATGAGCATCTTTGTCATGCAAACGTCATAAAACTGACATAAGATGCCCGGTTATTCTATGGCGCAAGCCTGCTTACTTCAGTGACAGCGAGAGACATGGCACAAACTACGGTAAACCAACATCCCCGGGATCGCCTGCGTGCGCGCATCGACCGTAGCGTGCAGGCGGCCGTGACCGTCAGCGGGCTGCTGGTGCTGATGACGTTAATGCTGATCTTCGTTTACCTGCTGTTTGCGGTGCTGCCGCTGTTTAAACCGGCGGCGATGGGGCAGGCAAAGCCGTTACCGATTAGCGCCACCGCGCCTGCGCTGGCACTGGGTATGGATGTGCAGCAGCGCATCGGCTATCGCATTGATGCGCAGGGGCTGGGGCAGTTTTACCGTCTGACGCCGCAGGGCTCCGCCGGGGCCGGATCACCGCTGACGCAGCAGCCATTGCTGACCAAACCGATGTTGCTGACCCAGGCGGCCGGGGAACGTGACCTGTTTGCCCTGGCGCAGGCCGACGGTCGCTTTATCGTTGCCAGTGCGGATTTCGCCGCTGCGAGCACCTCTGCACCACAGTGGTTGTTCCCGCTTGGGCAACGGCCATTGGCGCTGGATAAACAGGGGCGCCCCTTGGCATTGTTGGCACTGTCTGAAGCGCGGCACGGTCAGTATTTGCTGGCCGGGGTGACCGAAGACCGGCGTTTGGTGTTTGGCCGTTTTGGCAGCGACCAGGCGCCGCAGCTGAGTGAAAGCCCGCTGGAGAGCGCGGTGCAACAGTTGGTGCTGACGCCGGACGGCCGTCAGTTGTATCTGCTGTCGGGTAACCGACTGGCGCGCTATCAAATTAATGACACCCAATTACAGCTTAAAGAAACACGTATCCTCGGCGATCGCACTCCCTATCAACTGACTGCCTTGCCCGGCGGCAGTGCGTTATTGATTGAAGCGGCTGACGGTAGCCTGCGTGAATGGTTTGATGTTGAAAAAGATCGGCGCTGGCAACTGACGCCAGTGCAGCATTTCGACCATCAGTCCGAGCCACGGGATTTGCTGGTGGCCGAACCTTATCGTCGGGTGTTCGCTACCCTGAGACCCGACGGGGGCTTCTCGCTGTTTTCCAGCATTCAGCCGCAGCCGTTGTTGAATGGCAGGTTGAGCACCGGCGTACAGCAAATGGCGTTTGCTCCACGTGGTGACGGCCTACTGCTGGAAACGGCGCAGGGCTGGCAGCATTATCCGATCGATAACCCTTATCCCGACGTCACCTGGCGCTCACTGTGGCATAAGGTGTGGTATGAGAATTACCCCGAACCGGCCTATGTATGGCAATCCACTTCCGGTGAGGACAGCTATCAGGCCAAGTTCAGCCTGATGCCGGTCATTTTTGGCACCTTTAAGGCGGCGGCCTATGCCATGCTGTTTGCCATTCCGCTGGCATTGGCCGGGGCCGTTTACACCGCCTATTTCATGTCGGCCGGACTACGGCGGGTGATCAAGCCGGCGATCGAGGTGATGGGCGCACTGCCAACGGTGGTGATTGGGCTGGTGGCCGGTATCTGGCTGGCGCCGGTAATTGAACATTATCTGTTGGCGGTGCTTTCACTGCCGCTGTTGTTGGCGGTGGTGGTGCTGGCCTGCGGTGCTCTGGTGAACAAGCTGGCACCGCGCCGCTTGCCGCCGGGTATGGATCTGCTGATCCTGCTGCCGCTGATGATACTGACCGTCTGGCTGGCGTTCAGCGTGGGGCCGTGGCTGGAGGTCAAACTGTTTGGCGAGCCGCTGCATTTCTGGCTGGGCGATGATTACGACCAGCGCAATGCACTGGTGGTGGGTGTGGCAATGGGTTTCGCACTGGTACCGATCATCTTCTCACTGGCGGAAGACGCCTTGTTCAGCGTACCGGCCACCCTGAGCCAGGGATCGCTGGCGCTGGGCGCGACCCAGTGGCAAACCGTGATGCGGGTGGTGTTGCCTTCGGCCAGTGCCGGTATTTTTTCGGCGCTGATGATCGGCTTTGGCAGAGCGGTGGGTGAAACCATGATTGTACTGATGGCGACCGGCAACACGCCGGTGATCGACGGCAGCCTGTTCCAGGGCTTGCGCGCCCTGGCGGCCAATATCGCCATTGAAATGCCGGAGGCGGTGGCCAACAGCAGCCACTACCGGGTCTTGTTCCTGACCGCACTGGTGCTGTTTATTTTCACCTTTGTCTTCAACACGCTGGCGGAGGCTGTCCGTCTGCGTCTGCGTAAACGCTATACCCTGAATCAGGAGGCGCCATGAGGCTTTGGGCCAAGAGCGGCTCGCCGTGGATCTGGCTGACAGCCGGATCGGTGGCCGTCAGCCTGCTGGCGTTGATTGGCATTATGCTGTTGCTGGCCGGGCAGGGGATGCGCTATTTCTGGCCCAGCCCGGTCTACCAGTTTGAACTCAATCAGAGCGGCGCAGGTTCGGTGACCCTGATTGGCGAACTGTACCAACAGCAGAGCATTCCGCGCCGTCAATTGCTGGAGTCCGGCGTTGCCTTGCCGCCAGGAGATGCGCAGAGTTTTGAGCGCTATCTGATCAAAGTGGGTAACCGTGAGAGCGAAGGGCAAGACTTCCGCACACTGTTGGCCGGTGACATTCTGAGCCAAAGCACGCCGCGTAATCTGCTGGTACTTGAGCGCAATAATAATGGTACCGCCTATGGGTATCTGGCCGGCATGCTGGAGGACGGCCAGCCGTTGACCGGGCGAAATCTCAGCCAGGCGCTGTTGCAGCGTTTGCCGCAAATTGCTGCGCTTTCGCGACAGGCGCATGATATTCAGTTCCGCGATATGGCGCGTATCAACCAACGGTTTGATGCGCTGCGCCTGCGGGAGAAAAGCCTGCTGCATGACGACAAGCTCGACGCCCGTGCGCAGGCGTCCATCAACGCTGAGAGACTGGAGCTGCAACGTCAGTATCGGTTGTTGTCTGACCGACTGGAAGGCTTGAACCGCGATCGTCATCGTGATGCGCTGCTGCTGCGTGATATGCACGGCCAGGTTCATACGATTGCGCTCAGTCAGGTGCGCGATGCCTGGTATCCCAACGCGATGAATACCACACAGAAGCTGGTGCACTGGGGCGAGCAGGTAAAGAAATTCCTTACTGACAGCCCACGTGAGGCCAATACCGAAGGCGGCGTATTCCCGGCCATTTTCGGCACGGTGCTGATGGTGATCCTGATGTCGATTGTGGTGATGCCGTTTGGCGTCATTGCCGCGGTTTATCTGCACGAGTACGCCGGTAATAATTTGCTGACGCGGTTGATCCGCATTGCGGTGGTGAATCTGGCTGGCGTACCTTCGATTGTCTACGGGGTGTTTGGTCTGGGCTTCTTTGTTTATATGATTGGCGGCACGCTCGATCAACTGTTCTTCCCGGAGTCGCTGCCCAACCCGACCTTTGGCACGCCGGGCGTGTTGTGGGCGGCATTGACGCTGGCGCTGCTGACGCTGCCGGTGGTGATTGTCGCCACCGAAGAGGGGCTGTCGCGTATTCCTGCCTCTCTGCGTCAGGGGTCGTTGGCTTTGGGGGCCAGTCGGGCGGAAACGCTGTGGCGCATTGTTTTACCCATGGCAGCCCCCGCGATGATGACAGGCTTGATCCTGGCGGTAGCGCGCGCCGCGGGAGAGACCGCGCCGCTGATGCTGGTGGGCGTGGTGAAATCCGTGCCGGTGCTGCCGGTAGATGATATTTTCCCGTATCTGCATCTGGAGCGGAAGTTTATGCACCTGAGCTTCCAGATTTACGATATGGCCTTCCAGAGTCCGAGCGTAGAAGCCGCCCGGCCGCTGGTGTTTGCCACCGCCTTCCTGCTGGTGGCGATTGTGGTGGGGTTGAATCTGGCGGCGATGGGCATCCGACACTCGCTAAGGGAGCGGTACAAAGCATGGTCGCAGTAACAATGAAGCTATTGCTGGAGAGTGCCCAATGGGTTTGATGACGCCAGGCAGTTTGCCCCGGCTGGATGTCCAGCATCTTGATGATGAAGATACCGCGTTGGCGGTAAAGAGTCTCAACCTGTTCTATGGTGAAAAGCAGGTATTGCACGATATTTCACTGCGTATCCCGAAACACCGGGTGACGGCGCTGATCGGCCCCTCCGGCTGCGGTAAATCGACGCTACTGCGCTGTTTCAACCGCATGAATGATTTGGTGGATAATTGCCGGATTGAGGGCGAACTGCAACTTAACGGCCAGGGTATATCCGGGACGCAGATCGACGTTGCGGCGCTGAGACGGCGGGTCGGTATGGTGTTCCAGCGCCCGAATCCCTTCCCGAAGTCGATTTATGAAAACGTGGTTTACGGCCTGCGGCTGCAGGGCGTGCGTGACAGGCGCATTCTTGATGAAGCGGTGGAACGTTCGCTGCGTGCCGCGGCGTTGTGGCACGAGGTAAAAGACCGGCTGCGCGAGAACGCGTTTCGCCTTTCCAGCGGCCAGCAACAGAGGTTGGTGATTGCGCGGGCGATCGCCATCGAACCGGAAGTGCTGCTGCTCGACGAACCGACCTCGGCGCTGGATCCGATCTCCACGCTAACCATTGAAGAGCTGATTTCTGCGCTGAAGCAGCACTACAGCGTGGTGTTGGTGACACACAACATGCAGCAGGCGGCGCGGGTATCCGATTACACGGCGTTTATTCACCAGGGTCGATTGGTGGAATACAACGATACCGATGACATTTTCACCTCGCCGCGCCAGCGCCGTACCGAGGATTACATTACCGGGCGCTATGGTTAAACAGCCATGATGGCTTGCCGTTGGTGACAGTGAACGCAGGTATTGATGATGCTAAAAACCCGCTTTCGCGGGTTTTTTGTTCACTTCACCAGGGGTTTATCGCTGGCAGCGGTTTTGAACTTCGCCATGTACTGCGGCTGGAAAATACACATGCGCAGCACGGTGCGGTATTCACCGTAAACGAAGAACTCATCGATCAGCTCACCTTCTACCTCGAAGCCCAGCTTGCTGTAAATGTGGATCGCCTTCGGGTTCTCTTTGTCGACGATCAGATACAGCTTATACAGGTTCAGCACCGAGAAGCCGTATTCCATCGCCAGCTTGGCGGCGATAGTGGCGTAGCCTTTACCCTGATGGGTCGGGTCGATGATGATCTGGAATTCCGCGCGGCGGTGGATGTGGTCGATCTCCACCAGTTCCACCAGCCCGACTTTGGCGCCCTGGTGTTCGATAATAAAGCGGCGTTCGCTCTGATCGTGGATGTGCTTGTCGTACAGGTCGGAAAGCTCAACAAAGGCTTCGTAAGGTTCTTCGAACCAATAACGCATCACGCTGGCGTTGTTGTCCATCTGGTGGACGAACGTCAAATCATCCCGTTCCAGTGGGCGTAGCTTGACGTTGGTAGGGCTGGACATGGGGGTTCCTTATGTCGTGGATGGGTACCAATGATAATACCGGACAATATATTATGGTCAGGATAAGGGGCGGAGTCGCGTATTTTTTCGTAAACAAAGCCGTTATACTGCCTGAAATATAGACAATTTAGAGAGGGCGTATTCCATGGCGATAAAACCTCCACTTTCTACCTTGCCGGTGCTGGGTTCGGCCGAGCAAACAGAGAGCTACGATCGGTGGTACCGGGGCAAGATTGAGGCAGCCATTAACAGTGAGCAGCCAAGAATTCCGCACGAACAAGTGATGACTGAACTGCAAACTCGTTTAGCGGCAAAGAAAAAATTGCGCAAAATGGGATGATCAATGCGGATAGAATGGAGCAGTGAAGCTCAGGAAGAGCTATGGAGCATTATTGATTATATCGATGACAGAAACCCGCGGGCTGTGCGAAAATTGCAGCACGAAATCGAAGCTGTGGTACCTTCCCTGCCGTTAAACCCCTTAATGCACCGTTTGGGTAGGGTAGATAATACGCGTGAAATTGTCGTCCATCCCAACTACCTGATTGTTTATAGAATCATCGGACATATAGAAGTTCTGAGTGTTATTCATGCCAAACGAGAATATCCCCGAATAAAAAACCCCGGCTGAAAGCCAGGGTTTGAAGAATCTCAAGAGACACTTTAGTCAGCGGCATGCCCTTGTTCGGGCAGGCGCTTGCCATCGAGCCAGGCCGCGCCATCACGCATCGCCAACCGACCTTCGACAAACCAGTTCACCACCAGCGGGTAAATCAGGTGTTCCTGTGTTTGCACTCGCTCAACCACCTCATCCTCCTCGTCACCGGGGAAGATTGGCACCTTGGCTTGCAAAATCACCGGGCCGCCGTCGAGCTGTTCGGTCACGAAGTGCACCGAGGTGCCGTGTTCGCTGTCACCGTTGTCGATGGCTTGCCGGTGGGTGTGCAAGCCAGGATATTTCGGTAACAGGGAAGGGTGGATGTTCAGCATGCGTCCGGCAAAATGCTGCACGAACTGCGGGCTGAGAATGCGCATATAACCCGCCAGCACCACCAAATCCGGTTGATACTGGTCAATGGCTTCTGCCAGTGCGACGTCAAACGCCGCACGGTCGGCATAGGCCTTGGCATCCAGCGCATGGGCGGCAATGTCTGCCGCTTGCGCACGTTGCAGGCCATAAGCCTGCGCCCGGTTGCTGAATACCGCCACAATTTCGGCGGCAATCCGGCCCTGCTGGCAGGCATCAATCAGCGCCTGGAGATTACTCCCCTGGCCGGAGACCAACACCACGATCTTTTTCATCAGTTGATGACCACTTGTTGTTCGTCAGAAGAAGCGGTCAGTTTACCGATCTTCCACGCTTTTTCACCGGCAGCGGTCAACAATGCGATGGCGGACTCAACCAATTCTTCCGGCAGTGCGATCACCATGCCCACGCCACAGTTAAAGGTGCGGTACATTTCATGACGGCTGACGTTGCCGGTCTGCTGCAGCCAGCTGAAGACGGCCGGCCACTGCCAGCTGGATTCGTCGATCACTGCCTGCATGCCTTCCGGCAGTACGCGCGGGATGTTTTCCCAGAAGCCGCCACCGGTCAGGTGAGCGATAGCGTGCACGTCGATTTTCTCGATCAGCTCCAGCACGGATTTCACATAAATTTTGGTCGGGGCCAGCAAGTGGTCAGCCAGCGTTTTGCCTTCCAGATCGGTAGTGGTTGGGTCGGTGTTGCTGACTTCCAGAATTTTACGCACCAGCGAGTAGCCGTTGGAGTGCGGGCCAGAAGCGCCCAAAGCAATCAGGGCATCGCCGGATTGAACCTTGCTGCCGTCGATGATTTCGGATTTTTCGACCACGCCGACGCAAAAGCCGGCCACATCGTAATCTTCGCCATGATACATGCCCGGCATTTCGGCGGTTTCACCCCCTACCAACGCACAACCGGACTGCTTGCAGCCCTCGGCGATACCGGTGATCACGCTGGCCGCGGTGTCCACGTCCAGTTTGCCGGTTGCGAAGTAATCCAGGAAGAACAGAGGCTCAGCGCCCTGTACTACCAAGTCGTTCACACACATTGCAACCAGATCGATGCCGATGGTGTCGTGTCGTTTCAGGTCCATCGCCAGACGCAGCTTGGTGCCTACGCCGTCGGTACCGGAAACCAGTATCGGTTCGCGGTATTTCTGCGGCAACGCACACAGGGCGCCAAAACCGCCCAGACCACCCATCACTTCAGGGCGGCGGGTCTGTTTAACTACACCTTTGATGCGGTCTACCAATGCATTGCCAGCATCGATATCGACACCTGCGTCTTTATAGCTGAGAGAGGTTTTGTCGGTCACTGCGCGATCCCCACGACGGTTTGCGGTTTGAAAACTGTGCATCCGGCATTGATTCCGGACTAAGGCGCGGCAATTCTAACAGCGCAGGCAAACGTTTGCGAGTGGCTTGTGAACCAGCTCCGCTTTTTCGTCATCTATACTGTTATTCAATCTTTTGTTGATCCTGATCGGGCTATTGTGGGTGGCGCAGTCGGCAAAAGGAGGTATAATCCGGCGATTTTTTTGGCCGTCAACCACCTTAATAGGAGAAAAATGATGAAGATCGTTGAGGTGAAACACCCGCTGGTGAAACACAAGCTTGGCCTGATGCGTGAAAATGACATCAGCACCAAACGCTTCCGTGAGCTGGCTTCGGAAGTGGGTAGTTTGCTGACCTATGAAGCGACCGCCGATCTGGAAACAGAGAAAGTGACCATCGATGGCTGGTGTGGTCCGGTTGAAATTGACCAGATTAAAGGGAAAAAAATTACCGTCGTACCTATCCTGCGTGCCGGTCTGGGCATGATGGAAGGGGTACTGGAAAACGTCCCTAGCGCGCGCATCAGCGTAGTTGGCGTTTACCGTGACGAAGAAACCCTGGAGCCGGTACCTTATTTCCAAAAGCTGGTGTCCAACATCGAAGAGCGTCTGGCGTTGGTGGTTGATCCGATGCTGGCGACCGGTGGCTCGATGATCGCCACTATCGATCTGCTGAAGAAAGCCGGCTGCAACAGCATCAAGGTGCTGGTACTGGTCGCGGCACCGGAAGGTATCGCTGCGCTGGAGAAAGCGCATCCGGACGTTGAACTGTACACCGCTTCTATCGATCAATGCCTGAATGACAAGGGCTACATCGTGCCGGGCCTGGGTGATGCGGGCGATAAGATATTTGGTACCAAATAAAAATTGAAGCCGACGTGAGTCGGCTTTTTTTTGACCGGAAAATAATTAGAGGAAAAACCCCATGACTCGTCGCGTCATCGGCGTCAGTGAACGCCCGCCGCTACTGCAGACCATTCCGCTCAGCTTCCAGCATCTGTTCGCCATGTTTGGTGCTACCGTGCTGGTGCCTATCCTGTTCAAGATCAACCCGGCGACGGTGTTGCTGTTTAACGGCATCGGCACGCTGCTGTATCTGTTTATCTGCAAGGGCAAGATCCCGGCCTATCTCGGTTCCAGCTTTGCCTTTATCTCTCCGGTACTGTTGCTGCTGCCATTGGGTTATGAAGTGGCGTTGGGTGGTTTCATCATGTGTGGGGTGCTGTTCTGCCTGGTAGGGCTGCTGGTCAAAAAAGCCGGAACCGGCTGGCTGGACGTGATATTCCCGCCGGCGGCGATGGGGGCGATTGTCGCGGTTATAGGTCTGGAATTGGCGGGTGTGGCGGCCAATATGGCGGGCCTGCTGCCGGCCGACGGCGTTAGCGCGGATACCACGACCATAACCATTTCGCTGGTGACGCTGGGCGTGACGATCCTCGGTTCGGTGCTGTTTCGCGGTTTTCTGGCAATAATCCCGATATTGATTGGCGTGTTGGTGGGCTATGCGCTGTCGTTCTTTATGGGCGTGGTGGATTTAACCCCGATCCGTGAAGCGCACTGGTTTGCGTTGCCGACTTTCTACACGCCACGTTTTGAATGGTTTGCCATCTTCACCATTCTGCCCGCGGCACTGGTGGTGATCGCCGAGCACGTCGGTCATCTGGTGGTGACGGCCAATATCGTGAAAAAAGATTTGCTGCGTGACCCTGGTTTGCACCGTTCCATGTTTGCCAACGGCATCTCGACGGTGATCTCCGGTTTCTTCGGCTCAACGCCCAACACCACCTACGGTGAGAATATCGGCGTGATGGCAATCACCAAGGTTTACAGCACCTGGGTGATTGGTGGCGCGGCGGTTCTGGCGATCCTGCTGTCCTGCGTTGGCAAGTTGGCGGCGGCCATTCAGGCGGTGCCGGTGCCGGTTATGGGCGGCGTATCCCTGTTGCTGTACGGGGTGATCGGTGCGTCCGGTATTCGCGTGCTGATTGAATCCAAGGTGGATTACAACAAGGCGCAGAACCTGATCCTGACGTCGGTGATCCTGATTATCGGCGTCAGCGGTGCCAAGGTGCATATCGGTGCTGCCGAGCTGAAAGGCATGGCGTTGGCGACCATTGTTGGCATCGGTCTCAGCTTGCTGTTTAAGGTGATCAGCCTGTACCGCAAGGAAGAGGTCGTTCTCGAAGAGCCGGATGAACCCGCTGAACAGAAATAATGAATGAAAAACGGGCAGCCCATGAGCTGCCCGTTTGTTTGCTATCCACTCATTATTGTTGTGTTGTCGGCTGGGTATTGTTGGTCCCTGCGGCATCGACATCACTTTTTAATTCTTCCGCTTTATTCTCTGCGCTGTTTTTAATCGCTTCGGTTTTCGCTTTGGCTTGTTCGGTCAGGTCGTTGGCACCATTAATGGCGTCGTTCTTAATGGCTTTAGCCTGATCGACCAACTGCTGGCTTTGTTTGCTGGCGTCTTCTTTGATGGCATCGGCCTTGGCTTTGGCATCATTGGTGATGGCATCCGCCTGCTTGCCGGCATCGTCTTTAATCGCCGAGGCCTTGTCTTTAAGCTGGTCCGCCTGAGTGGTAGCCTCTTTCTTGATGTCCTTGGCCACAGCTGCGGCTTTGTCGGTCAGATCGTCCGCTTTTTTCTGGGCGGCATCTTTCATCTGCTCTGCGCTGTCTTTGGCTTTTTCAAGATTGGCGTCGACCTTGGATGAGTCATCACAGCCGGCAAGCACTAGCCCAATGAGTGAGGCCAAAAGCACTTTATTCCATACTTTCATCGTCTATATCCTTGTAGAAACCTTGTTTATGGTGATTGCGTTTCGCCTTTCTATACTAGGATAAGTCTTGGATAAAAGACAAATTTCACCCACTCTGTCCGTGAGGCATTTGGCTTCTCATGGCGCTTTTGCTCACTATTGCGGCATAAAATCCTGCCGGTTCAACAGCACCTATTTTCTGTGGTAGACTGACCGCGTTTTCCTGCCAGTTTTGGTTGAGGTGCTTTTCTGAATACGCCGGCACAGCTTTCACTGCCACTTTATCTTCCCGATGATGAAACTTTTGCCAGTTTTTATCCGGGGGAGAACCCATCCCTATTGAGCGCGATCCAGTCTGCCGTTCGTCAGGAACATGGCAGTTATATCTATTTCTGGTCACGCGAAGGCGGTGGGCGCAGCCACCTGTTGCATGCGTCCTGCGCGGAGCTTTCATTGCGTGGCGAGGCCGTAGGCTATGTGCCACTGGATAAGCGAGCCTATTTCGTGCCTGAAGTATTGGATGGCATGGAGCAGCTGGCCCTGGTGTGTATCGATAATATCGAATGCATTGCCGGTGACGAAGAGTGGGAAATGGCCATCTTCAATCTCTACAACCGCATTCTGGAAACCGGCCGTACACGCCTGTTTATTACCGGCGATCGTCCGCCGCGCCAATTAAATCTCCATTTGCCCGATCTGGCTTCACGCCTGGATTGGGGGCAAATCTACAAATTACAGCCGCTGTCGGATGAAGAGAAATTGCTGGCGCTGCAACTACGCGGCAAGCTGCGTGGTTTTGAATTGCCGGAGGACGTGGGGCGTTTCCTGTTGAAGCGGTTGGATCGCGAAATGCGCACGCTGTTTATGACGTTGGATCAACTTGATCATGCCTCCATCACCGCCCAGCGCAAGCTGACCATCCCGTTTGTGAAAGAGATCCTGGGGCTGTAAGCGGTTCATTTCTATCATTTGGGGCACCATAATCAGTGCCCACTATCACGTTTACAGAATCTCCAGCACCTGCTCAGGCGGTCGGCCGATACGTGCCTTGTTGCCGTTAACCACGATAGGGCGTTCGATCAGCTTCGGATTCGCCACCATGGCGGTTAACAACTGGGCTTCGCTCAGGCTTTCATCCGCCAGCTTCAATTCCTTGTACAGATCTTCTTTCTTGCGCATCAGCTCGCGCGCCGAGGTGAAACCCAGCTCCTTCAGCAGTTTTTTCAACTGCTCCACCGACGGTGGCGTCTCCAGGTACAGCACCACTTCAGGCGTTACGCCATGCTGTTCCAGCAGCGCCAGGGTTTCGCGGCTCTTGGAGCAGCGTGGGTTGTGGTAAATAGTGACGTTTTTCATTTAACTCATCCTTTTCAAAATCAGCTGCGCTGGTACTGGCGGAAACGCTCTTGCAACTGGCGCAACTGGTCGATGCGCGCATCATAGCGCGCCTGTTTCAGACTGCCGAGTTTTTGCAACGAACTGGCATTGCTGAGCAAACCGATGGCCTGATCGAGACGGCCGGTTAACGCCAGGCTTTCAGCACGGGCGGAAAGCTCTTCATCGCGCAACCCTTGAGCGGCGCTGGCCTGGGCCAGCAGATCCCAGGCATTGGGATCGTCAGGGTGGGCGAAGGTATAACGGTTAAGAATTTTGGATGCCTGAGCCGGCTGGTTGCCTTCAACATAGGCGTTAGCCAGGTTAAGCTGCAGCACCGGATTGTTGCTTTGGGCAGCATTGGCGGCCTGCAGGCGGGCGATGGCCTGCGGCGCACGTTTCTGGCCAAGGTCGATGTCGGTCATCAGGTCGAGCAGCCAGACGTTTTTTGGATCTTGCGTCAGCAGCGGCTGAATGATGTTACGGGCGTCGTCATATTTTTTCGCCTCATAGAACAGAATGGCACGGCCATACTTGGCGGCGGTCTGTTCACGTATATTGCCTTTGCTGTAGGTATCAAGCAGTTCTTCGCGTAGCCCGTAACCTTCGGAGCTGTACATCCCCAGAGAACGCACTTTGGCCATCAGGTAATCCTGGGTGGACTGCACCAGATGCTTGGGCATCTGATTGGCGCGGTTGCGTGCGTCAGACAAACGGCTGTCAGGTAATGGGTGGGTCAGCAGCATTTCCGGCGGTTTTGACGCGTAGCGCGACTGATCAGACAGTTTCTGCAAGAAATCAGGCATGGCTTCCGGATCAAATCCGGCACGTTGCAATACCTGAATACCGATGCGGTCGGCTTCCTGTTCGTTTGATTGGGTAAAACTGATCATGCCCTGTTGGGTACCGGCCAGGGTGCCGCTTAGCGCCGCCATGCCCATCGTTGGGTTAGCCATCGCCAGCAGGATTGAACCGAGGGCGCCGACCCAGGTCAGCGGGGCATTACGTTGTTGGTCTTCCATCGCCCGCGCCAGGTGGCGCTGGGTCACGTGCGAGATTTCATGCGCCAGCACCGAAGCCAGCTGGCTTTCGTTGTCAGTTTCGCGGAACAGTGCGGAGTGCAGCACCACGTTGCCACCGAAGAAGGCGAAGGCGTTGATTTCGTCGTTACGCACCAGATAGAAATGGAAGGGCGTACGTACCGAATAGGCGCTTGCCACCAGCCGGTTGCCCAACTGGTTAATATATTGAGTCAGCAACGGGTCATTGATCAGCGGTGCGCTGGCGCGAAGCTGACGCACGTAGAAATCCCCCATGGCCATTTCCTGGCCAATGCTTAGGGTGCCGCCCGCAGAGGTGCCCATATCCGGCAGTTGATCCTGAGTTTCCGCCTGCACCGGCGCCATTGCCGTGGCGTTGAGTGTGCCAAGCAACAGTACTGCAATCGCTGTTTTGGTTAACCGGGTGGTCATAGTCAGGCCTTTCCCTTAAAGAGTCATTTCTAAGACGTCAGCATCACTTAAGAGTTCTTGTTCCCTAACGGACTTGCCAAAACAATCAGTGCGAAAGCGTATTGGCTCACAAAATGCACGCGTTGTGGCGCTCTGTTGGTCGTTAACATCATAGTCAGCCGGAAGCGACAATGAAACTTCTGTTCGGCAATAATCAGACAGAAAAGCTTTATTTTTCATTTCTCAATATTGCGATTGGGGTTGCCAGATAAAACAAAGACAAAGTTTGTCCGCGTTTTAAATTGACAGAATAAACGTGGACTCATATAGTCTGTGTTATTGAATTCATAGATACACCTCAAACCCAATATGGCTTACATCACTACCAGCGTTGAATATGGCATCCACTGTCTGCTTTGGTTAGTCGGCGACAATCAGCGCGCGCTCAGCAGCCGTGAACTTGCCGAACTGCAGGGGATCTCACCGAGTTTCCTTGCCAAAATCTTTCCCAAGCTGGAGAAAGCGGGGATTGTCGCCGCGAGCGAAGGCATCCGCGGTGGCTATCGGCTGGCCCGCCCGGCGGATGAGATCACTTTCCTGGAGGTCATTGATGCCATTGAAGGGCACAAGCCGTTGTTCGATTGCCAGGAGGTACGCGGCCGTTGCGCAGTATTTGACGACAGCCCACCAGACTGGGCGGTATCAGGCAAATGCGCGATCCATGCAGTGATGCTGCAGGCCGAAAAGGCCATGCGCGATGCACTGGCGGTACAAACTCTGGGGGCCGTCGCCACGCGTTTCGGGCGCAAGGCGCCAGAGGGATTCTTTGGTGAGGTCAACCTGTGGATGGATGAACGCATGAGCGAGCGTACCACCCGCAGCGGCAAACCGGCCCGCACCAAGTCTAAATAACGTCTCAGCAGTTTCTCTGATTCTTTTTTACCGCCTGTGTGCCACAGGCGGTAGCCCTTCTGCACCCTTTTGACAGGTGGCGGAACGGCGCCACTCGCCTGGAAAATAGTACAGGCATCTGATTAAACCTGTAGGAAGGAGTTATTCCATGACGCAAAAAATAGTGATCGCCGGTTCTGGTTTTGCTGGTTTTTGGGCTGCAGTTTCTGCCATGCGAGCGATAGCGTTGGCCGGTAAGGAAGGGGACATCGAAGTGACGATGGTTTCGCCGACACCGAATGTCACCATTCGCCCAAGGTTGTATGAAGCGCTGCTGGAAAACATGAGTCCGGATATCTCGGCACAGCTTGCCGCGATTGGCGTTGGTCACCTGGCCGGTTTGGTTGAACAGATAGACAGTGAGAAACAGACGCTGATTGTTGCCGGTGCTACAGGGCAAAAGCACCAACTGGATTATGACCGCCTGGTGTTGGCGACCGGTAGCCAGCTGTTTATTCCTCCGGTTGCCGGGTTTGCCGAGCACGGGTTCAATGTGGATACGTTGCAAAGCGCACAACGACTGGATGCCCATTTAAAGGCATTGGCGACACAACCGGAAACCCCGGCGCGCAATACTGTAGTTGTGGTTGGCGGCGGGCTCACCGGGCTGGAAAGCGCGTCCGAAATGCCAACGCGCCTGCGTGCGATTCTGGGCAGTGAAGCGGACATCCGCGTGGTGATTGTCGATACCGCGGCAGAAGTGGGGGCGGGTATGGGTGCCGAACCTGGCGTCGTGATCCGCCAGGCGTTGGAAGAATGTGGTGTTGAATCGCGGGCCGGGATGCGCGTTACGGCGATCGATGCCGACAGTGTTACTTTGTCGAATGGTGAGCGTATTGCCGCCAACACGGTGATATTGGCTGCCGGTGTACGGGCAAATCCATTGGTCGAGCAAATTCCGGGCGAGCGTGATGGCTCCGGACGCATCGTTGGCGACGCCTTCCTGCATGCGCCGGCGGCGGCTGGCGTTTTCGTTACCGGGGATACGGTTAAGGCAGCGAGCGACGAATTGGGCAACCATAACCTGATGACCTGCCAACATGCGATGAGCCTGGGGCGCGTCGCCGGGCATAATGCCGCAGCGGAACTGGTGGGGCTGCCGCTGCACCCTTACAGTCAACCCAAGTACGTGACCTGCCTCGATCTCGGTGCCTGGGGCGCGCTCTACACCGAAGGTTGGGATCGCCAGGTGCTATTCACACGTGCAGAGGGCAAAAAGATCAAACAGGAAATCAACACCCAGTGGATTTACCCACCGGCAGCGGATCGCGATGCGTTGTTTGCCGTCGCCAATCCAGATTTTGTGATTGTGCCTTAAGCCTTAACTCACCAACAACTCACCAACGGGAGCAGAGACGCTCCCGTTGTTATTTCCCCAGCGGTAAAAAGGAGCGCTCCGGCACCACGGTTTTCATCACCAGTGTAGAACTGAGGCGCTGAACGCCGGGCAGGGCGGAGAGCTTTTCGTCGTACAGCTGCTGGAAAGCGGGCAGATCGCGGGAGATCACATGCAGCAGATAATCGGGGTCACCGAACAGTCTTTGTGCCTGCACCACCTGAGGAATATCGACCATCGCATCCTCAAAGGCGGCCACGGCGTGGCGATCGCCTTCTCTCATGGTGACGAAAACCAATGCGGAAAAGTTATACCCCAGGCTGGTGGGCTCAAGCTGGGCGCGATAGCCCCTGATCACCCCTGATTCTTCCAAAGCCCGTACCCGGCGATGGCACGGCGAAACGCTAAGCCCGACACGTTCGGCCAGTTCGGTGACAGAAAGTCGCCCATCCGTTTGTAGTTCAGCAAGTATTTTGCGGTCTATCTTGTCCATTTAGAAAAATTTCCCCGAATTTGGAGTTTTCAGGCAAGTAATTGGCAACACATTTTAACGCCCTAAAGATATTCTTTCCAATCATTAAGTGGCCGGGGCCGATCGCGCTTAACGCGGTTTACAGACCCCTATGATGAGGAAAGTCAGGTGAAAATACGCGTAACAGAGCAACCTCGGCAGCGGAGCAATTTGTCATGACGCTGGCCATTTTTGCCGCCTTCTGGGCCGTCTCTATTTTGTTTGTTATCACGCCGGGCATGGATTGGGCATACGTGATATCGGCGGGCATACGCGGCAGGGTGGTGGTACCGGCAGTCGCCGGACTGTTGATGGGGCACCTGCTGGCCATTGTGATTGTGGCGGCCGGTGTCGGCGTGTTGGTTGCCGGTAACCCACTGATCCTGACGGTGCTCACCGTCGTGGGGGCAGTCTATCTGCTGTGGATCGGTATCAATTTGCTGTTGGATCCTCCGGTTCCCGATGCTGCGGCGAAACAGAGCTCAGATTCATGGATGCGCTGGGCGGGCAAAGGGGTTTGCATCAGTGGTATGAATCCAAAGGTCTTTCTGTTATTTCTGGCCCTGTTGCCACAATTTACCGATCCGCATGCCCTGTGGTCGATTCCGACGCAGATCCTGGCACTCGGTCTGCTGCATCTGGTCAGTTGTGGGCTGGTTTATCTGCTGGTGGGCTATGGTTCGCAGTCGGTATTACAGACGCGCCCACAGGCGGCGCGGGTGGTCAGCCGCATCTCCGGTATTGCTATGACCCTCATCGCCGTTGCCCTGCTGGCTGAGCAGGCGCTCAAATGAGGGCGAATATTTAGAGTGATTCGACAGTGATAGCTGGATGGCAAATGGCCGGCATGGTACAACGATACGCTTGAACCCCGGTTCGCATCGGGGGAGCAATAAGCTAAAAAATATCCCACCACAGGAACCGCAACGCAATGCCTGCCAGTCAAACCTCTAGGAGCACTCTCTGATGCTGGAGATGTTATTACAGTGGTACCGTCGTCGTTTTACCGATCCGCAGGCCATCGCGCTGTTGGTGATCCTGGTTGCCGGCTTCCTCATCCTCTATTTTCTGCATGGCATTCTGACCCCGCTGCTGGTGGCGATAGTGCTGGCGTACCTGCTGGAGTGGCCGACCGCGCGCCTGCAGCGCATTGGTTGTTCGCGTAACTGGGCGGCGAGCATGGTGATGATCATGTTTGCCGGCATCGCGATGCTGCTGGTGTTTGTGGTGGCGCCGACCGCCTGGCAGCAGGGCATCAACCTGATGACCGATCTGCCGGGTATGCTCAATCAGTTCTACAATTATGCCGCGACGCTGCCGAAGCGTTATCCGGCGCTGGTGGACGCCGGCATCATCGATATGATGGCGGAAAACCTGCGTGGACGCCTGTCGGGTATGGGCGAGTCGGTAGTGAAATTCTCACTGGCCTCTCTGGTCGGGCTGCTGACGCTGGCGATTTACCTGATCCTGGTGCCGATGATGATGTTCTTCCTGCTGAAGGACAAAGAACAGATGCTCAACGCGGTGCGCCGCGTGTTGCCGCGTAATCGCGGGCTGGCCGGGCAGGTGTGGATCGAAATGAATCAGCAGATCACCAACTATATTCGCGGCAAGGTGCTGGAGATGGTGATCGTCGGCGTAGCGACCTATCTGGTGTTCGTTGTTCTGGATATGCGTTATTCGCTACTGCTGGCGGTGCTGGTCGGTGTCTCGGTGCTGATCCCCTATATCGGTGCGGTACTGGTGACCATTCCGGTGGTGGTGGTGGCGATGTTCCAATGGGGTATCGGGGCTGACTTCTGGACGCTGATCGTCGCCTATCTGGTGGTGCAGGGGCTGGATGGGAATCTGCTGGTGCCCATTTTGTTCTCTGAGGCGGTTAACCTGCATCCGCTGGTGATTATTTTGTCGGTGATCATTTTCGGCGGATTGTGGGGTTTCTGGGGCGTGTTCTTCGCTATCCCGCTGGCGACCTTGGTGAAGGCGGTGATCCACGCCTGGCCGGACGAACTGCGAGTGGAAACGGAAGCGGAATAAGCGGGAAAAACGAAGCGCAGCAGGATCAGGTCGCTGCGCTTCGGTTTAATTATTGCTGCAGATAGCTCAGAACGATGTCGTGATGATTGGCGGTTTTGAAATCATCAAACACATGTTCAACCTTGCCTTTGCCGTCGAGCAGGAAGCTGATGCGGTGAATACCATCATAGGTTTTGCCCATAAAGGTTTTCTCACCCCAAACGCCGAACTGCTGCGCTACCTGATGATCCTCATCAGATAACAACGTGAAGTTTAACAACTCTTTCTCGGCAAAACGCGACAGCTTCTCTGGTTTATCCGTGCTGATGCCCAGAACTTCGACACCTGCTTTTTTCAGTTCATCCATGTTATCCCGCAAACCGCAGGCCTGTACGGTACAGCCCGGCGTCATCGCCTTGGGATAAAAATAAACCAGTACTCGTTGTCCCTGGAAGTCGGCCAGATTAATTTCCTCACCGTCCTGGTCAGGCAAACTAAAGTTTGGCGCTGTGTCACCGGCTTTCAATGGGGTCATCACTACTCTCCATCTTTCTCATCATGCTGTGGATAGTTCACAACGCTAATACTGCCTTGTGCTTTCAATTCTGTACATAGGCGATGAAAGGCTTGCTCAATATTTGATGCATCGGCATTGCCAGGGCTGTGTGCGGTGATCTGGATATGAAGCTGGGGCGGCAGGTCGCTTTCTGCCGGTTGGGTGCGCGACACCAGCTCGGCAATGTTCATCTGGCTGGAGTGGAACAGATCGGTAAAACGCTCAATGATATGCGGGGAGTCCTTCACCTCAACCTGCACCCACACCGTAGCCGGCATCGGTGGCCTTTCGTGCGAGTTGGTGCGCTTCATCACAATCAGCAGTTCCAGCTCCGCCCCTTTTTGCGGCAGGGTAGATTCAATCAGGGTAATGGCGTTCCAGCTGCCGGAAAGCAGCATGATGAAAGTGAACTCCTCACCCAGCATGGCCAGACGGCTATCTTCGATATTGCATCCGCAACTGCTGACGTGGCGGGTGATGGCATTGACGATCCCGGGGCGGTCGGTACCGAGCGCGGTAATCACGAGATAGTGTTCATCTGGCTTAGGCAAAATGGAGCTTCCTGTCGTGCACAATGGGGTTACCATGGTAAACATAAAAAAAACCGCCTGCCAAGCGCTTACAACACCGTTGTTTGCTTGCTTTTGGATAGGCAGCAAAAGTACCATGAGTGACTTGTTTGTGGAGGGGACGGCCAATGTTTACGGGAAGTATAGTTGCACTGGTTACGCCGATGGACGACACAGGTGCTGTCGATCGCGCGAGCCTAAAAAAATTGATTGATTATCATGTAGCCAGTGGAACTGCGGCCATCGTTTCCGTAGGGACTACCGGCGAGTCCGCAACGCTTGCCCATGACGAGCACGTTGACGTGGTATTGCAGACGCTGGAACTGGCCGCAGGCCGTATTCCGGTGATCGCCGGTACTGGCGCCAACGCCACCGCCGAAGCCATTTCGTTGACTCAGCGCTTCGAAAATAGCGGCGTAGTGGGTTGCCTGACGGTCACGCCTTACTACAATAAACCGACTCAGGAAGGGCTGTATCAGCACTTCAAGGCCATCGCCGAAAGCACCGCACTGCCACAAATCCTCTATAACGTGCCTTCTCGCACCGGGTGTGACATGCTGCCGCCGACGATTGCGCGCTTGGCAAAAATCAAGAATATTGTTGCTGTTAAAGAAGCAACAGGGAACTTAAGTCGTGTAAGTCAGATCCAAGTGCTGGTTGATGATGAAGATTTCATTTTGCTGAGCGGCGATGACGCCAGCGGTCTGGATTTCATGCAACTGGGTGGCAAGGGCGTGATTTCCGTGACGGCCAACGTGGCTGCACGTGAAATGGCGCAACTTTGCGCGCTGGCAGCACAGGGCAACTTTGCTGAAGCACGCCGCTTAAATCAGCGCTTGATGCCGTTGCATCAGGATTTGTTTGTAGAAGCAAACCCAATTCCGGTGAAATGGGCCTGTAAGGCATTGGGATTGATGGCAACCGATACAATGCGTCTGCCTATGACGCCGTTGACCGACGCTGCTCGTCCGATCGTTGAACGCGCGTTGAAAAGCGCCGGTTTGCTGTAACTCTAAGGGAAATTTGATGGTTTATTCATTGCAAAAGTCGACGGTAGCAAAAGTCGTGGGTATTTCACTGGTTATGATGCTGGTGGGCTGTACTACCGATCAACGTTACAAACGCCAGGTTAGCGGTGATGAGTCTTACCTCGACGCGTCGGTGCTCAAGCCACTGAACGCACCAGCAGGTATGATCCTGCCGGTACAAAGCGGTAATTATGATGTCCCGGCCACCACGCTCAAGGGCGGCGTCGGCAAGCAACTGGATATTCGTCCGCCAGTACAGCCACTGGCATTGCTGAGCGGGTCACGTGCGCAATACGCTGGCGACAGCGGTACTTTGCTGTTGGAAAACAGCCCGCAGAACCAGAACCTGTGGTCACGCGTTACCAGCATGCTGCAAACGAAGAACATCGCAATCGCCTCACGTCAGGACGCTACTCAAACTCTGACCACCGACTGGGTGAAGTGGAACCGTCTGGATGAAGACAACCAGTACGAAGGCCGCTACCAGATCAGCGTACAGCAGCAGGGTTACCAGCAGGCGCTGGTGGTGAAAACCGTCGGTCTGCAGCAGCAGGGTAAAACCGAGCAGGTGACCGATCCATCCGAAGTGCAGCGCTACAACGGCATGATGATGAACACCCTCGTCGAAGGCCTGGACAAGCAGGACACCCTGGCGAGCAATCAGTCTGCCAACCGTTTCGGTGCGCTTGACGTGCAGAGCGGCGCGGATGATACCGGTCTGCCAATGTTGGTAGTGCGTGGTCCTTACACCGTGGTGTGGGATCGCCTGCCAGCGGCATTGGAAAAACTTGGGATGAAAGTGGGTGACCGCAGCCGTCCGCAGGGCACCGTTGCCGTGACCTACAAATCCCTGAGCAGCAGTGACTGGGATGCGTTGGGCGTCAAGGATCCTGAGCTGAAAGAAGGCGATTACAAACTGCAGGTGGGTGATTTGAACAACCGTACCAGCCTGCAATTTATCGATCCTAAAGGGAAGCCATTAACCCAGTCGCAAAACGACGGCCTGGTTGCGGCATTCCAGTCAGCATTCAGTAAAACCAGCGTTAAATAACTGAAAAGGGGCTACGGCCCCTTTTTCTTTTGTTAATACGGTATCGTTTGCGTCGCGGGTTTGGCACAATAGACCCATCATCCTTGCAGCGTTTTTAAATAATTCTTTTATTGGAGTAAGTCAGATGCAAAAGCTAGCTGAGCTGTATCGCGGAAAGGCAAAAACCGTCTACACCACTGAAAATCCTGATCTGTTGGTGTTGGAATTCCGCAACGATACGTCAGCACTGGATGGTCAGCGCATTGAGCAGTTTGATCGCAAAGGCATGGTGAACAACAAGTTCAACCATTTCATCATGAGCAAACTGGAAGAAGCCGGCATCCCGACGCAAATGGAACGCCTGCTGTCAGACAACGAAGTGCTGGTGAAGAAGTTGGACATGGTGCCGGTAGAGTGTGTGATCCGCAACCGTGCCGCCGGTTCACTGGTGAAGCGTCTGGGCATTGAAGAAGGCCTGGTACTGAACCCACCGCTGTTTGACCTGTTCCTGAAAAACGATGAAATGCACGATCCCATGGTCAACGAATCCTACTGCGAAACCTTTGGTTGGGTGAACAAAGAGCACCTGGCACGCATGCGTGAGCTGAGCTACCAGGCGAACGACGTGTTGAGCAAGCTGTTTGACGACGCAGGCCTGATCCTGGTCGACTTCAAGCTGGAGTTTGGCCTGTTCAACGGCGAAGTGGTGCTGGGCGATGAGTTCTCGCCGGATGGTAGCCGCCTGTGGGACAAAAACACCCTGGACAAGATGGACAAAGACCGTTTCCGCCAGAGTCTGGGTGGCCTGATCGAAGCCTACGAAGAAGTGGCTCGCCGCATCGGCGTCAAACTCGACTAAGCGTTTTCCTGCTATACGGGGTCTCTCCGGCCCCGTCATTATCCTTACTTTCCCCGCCGTCTATTCTCGTTTGCCTGCATTTCCAGAAAAATTCTACATTTCCTTTGCCGCTGAGCATTTATAATGATCTACGTAACATGACAAAAACCTAATCTGGAGTTTACTTATGCGTTGGCAAGGGCGTCGGGAAAGTGACAATGTTGAGGATCGTCGCGGGCAGTCTTCAGGTCTGGGTGGCGGTGGCGGCGGTTTCCGCGTGCCTCGCGGCAAAGGCGGTATCGTTATTCTGGTGGTAGTGTTGGTGGCCGGTTATTACGGCGTCGATCTTTCACCACTGTTGAACGGCGGGGACGTTAGCCCGCAAACTCAGCAACAGAGCGCCAGCATCAGTCCAAAAGACGATGAGCTGGCCAAATTTACCTCGGTGGTGCTGGCCTCCACCGAAGATAACTGGAAAGAAGTTTTCCAGCGCATGGGGAAAACCTATCAACCACCCAAGTTGGTGATGTATCGCGGCGTAACGCGTACCAGCTGCGGTACCGGTCAGGCGGCGATGGGGCCATTCTATTGCCCGGGCGACAAAACGGTGTATATCGACCTGTCGTTCTATCAGGATATGAAAACCAAACTGGGTGCCGGCGGCGACTTTGCCCAGGCCTATGTGGTGGCGCACGAGGTCGGCCACCATGTGCAGAACCTGTTGGGCATTGAGTCCAAAGTGCGTCAAATGCAGCAGGGTGCCAGCCAGGCAGAAGTGAATCGTCTGTCGGTGAAAATGGAACTGCAGGCGGACTGCTTTGCCGGCGTGTGGGGCAAATATGCCGAGAAGCAGCAAATGCTGGAAGAGGGCGACCTGCAGGCGGCATTGAACGCTGCGCAGGCGATCGGCGACGACCGTTTGCAGCAACAAGGGCAGGGGCGCGTGGTACCGGACAGCTTCACCCACGGGACCTCACAGCAGCGTTACACCTGGTTTAAACAGGGCTTTGACAGCGGTGACCCTAACACCTGCAATACCTTCGCATCCCGTTAACATAATGCCGGAGCCTGACTCCGGCATTTTTTCAGCTCTGGGTCTGGATACTGATGTTACAGGCAATGCAACAACTTATGCAGCAGCAGGGCATCAGACGCCTGCTGGTGCTCAGTGGCGAGCCGCAATGGTGTCGTCAGCAAGCACACCGGCTAGTGACCACCCAGCCGGGCGACTGGCCTTGGGTGGGGGAAAATCCGCCCAGCGGCATGCAAGCGCTGGCCAGTGGTGCGGTACGGACATTGCTGGGGCAGGAGCGATTACATGCGGTGTATGACGCGACCGATGGTTTGGATGTTGAAGCGCTGGCCGCGCTGGCCGGTACGCTGCGAGCCGGCAGTTGGTTGTTGCTGTTAACGCCACCCTGGCAGTCCTGGCACCAACAGCCGGATAGCGACAGCCTGCGCTGGAGCGATTGCCCCCAGCCGATCACTACCCCGAATTTCATTCACCATCTGCAGCAACACCTGGCGGCGGACAGCGAAGTCACTGTCTGGCGACAGGATGAGCCGCTAACGTTGGCACCCTTGCCAGTCCGCCCGCAGTGGCAAGCGCCCAATGGCCAACCGACTTGCGAGCAGCAAGCGTTACTGGCGCAATTACTCGGCGCCGAGCCAGGCGTTTGGGTGCTGACTGCCGCCCGTGGGCGCGGCAAGTCAACGCTGGCGGGGATGCTGGTGGCGAATACGCCGCTCACCTGCTGGCTCACCGGGCCAAGCCGAGCGGCTACCGAGGTTGCTGATGAATGGGCGCAGGGCCGCGCGCAATTCTGGGCACCGGATGCACTGCTGGCCCATTGCCGCGAACACGATGTCAGCGATGTGGGTTGGCTGTTGGTGGACGAGGCGGCGGCGATCCCCGGCCCGTTATTGCAGCAATTGGTTAACCATTTCCCCCGCATTCTGCTGACCACCACGGTACAGGGCTATGAAGGCACCGGCCGGGGTTTCTTGCTTAAGTTTTGCGCCGGGTTGCCTGAGTTTCAGCCTCTGGCGTTACAGCAGCCCATGCGTTGGGCGCCGGGTGATGCGCTGGAGCGTGTCATCGATAATGCGCTGCTGTTCAACGAACTCCCGCTGTGGCAGGCGACGGATCAGCCCGTCAGTATCTCTGGGGCTGAACAAAAGGCGCTGTGTGCCGATCCTCAGCGGTTAGTGCGTTTTTATGCCCTGTTGAGCAGTGCCCATTACCGGACTTCGCCGCTTGATTTACGGCGGTTGATGGACGCTCCCGGCATGCATTTTGGCCTGGCACAGGTTGAAGATGAGGTCGTTGGCGCGTTGTGGCTGGTGGAAGAAGGCGGGCTGAGTGCCGAACTGGCGCACGAAGTCTGGGCCGGCAGGCGGCGACCGCGTGGCAACCTGGTGGCCCAATCGCTGGCGGCGCACGGTGGCCAGTGGTGGGCACCAACGCTGCGTTCAAGACGCATTACCCGCATTGCGGTATTACCCGCCTTGCGTCAGCAGGGCATCGCCCGCAGGCTGATCGAGCAGCAGCGTCAGCAGGCACAAGGGTTGGATTATCTTTCGGTCAGCTTTGGTTACACCGAGCCGCTGTGGCGCTTTTGGCAGTCCTGTGGTTTTGAGCTGGCGCGCATCGGCAGCAAGCCAGAGGCCAGCAGCGGTTGCTACAGCGTCATGGCCATCCTGCCATTGAGCGAGCAGGGTGAGGCGCTGCGGCATGCGGCGCATAAGCACCTGGCGCGTGATTGGCGCTGGCTGCAGCCACGCATCGATCTGCAACTGGAAATCATCGGTGACGACGGCGACACCCGGCTGGGCGAGGACGACTGGCGTGAACTGGCCGGGTTTGCCTTCGCCCACCGGCCGTTGGAGGCCAGTCTGGGGGCGCTGCAACGTTTACTGTTAGCCAGCCCTATGCCGCTGCCCGCACTGCGGCTGCATCTGCAACAGCAAACGACGGCGGCAGGTTGCGTGGAGCTACTTGGCTTCAGCGGCCAGAAGGCCCTGTTGCGTCGCTGGCGGCAAGAGACGGGAATGGCGCTTGAACAGCTCGATGCGCAGCATTGCCTGCGCTGGCACGACTGGTCGCAGTCATTGCAATAAATTGAAGATGTTGCTCAATAAAACCCGATTTTCCTGAATTCTCAGCGGCGTATAGTAGCTGACAGGAACCGGGGCATCTGGCGCCGGGCAGAATTTGATCAACACGAGGAGTCACCGATGAAACATGAGCATTTTGTTGTACAGAGCCCGGCAACCCCGGCTGCGCAGCTGATCCTGCTGTTTCACGGTGTTGGCGATACCCCGGTGGCGATGGGCGAGATTGGCAGCTATTTCGCCAAAGACTTTCCGCAGGCACTGGTGGTCAGTATTGGTGGCCCTTTTGCCTTCGGTAACGGTGGTGGTCGCCAGTGGTTTTCAGTGCAGGGCGTGACCGAAGAAAACCGTGCCGAGCGTATTGCTGAAGTGATGCCGAAGTTTATCGAAACCGTGCGTTACTGGCAGCAACAAAGCGGCGTGAAAGATGCCGGTACCGCGCTGGTCGGTTTTTCTCAGGGCTCAATCATGGCGCTGGAAGCCCTGAAGGTAGAACCCAGGCTGGCCGGCCGCATCGTGGCTTTCAGCGGGCGTTTTGCCGGATTGCCTGATAAAGCGTTCGGTGACAGCGTGGTGCATTTGATCCACGGCGAACAGGATGCGGTGATCGGGGTGCAACATGCCAGAGCGGCGGCAGAGCGGCTGCAGGCTATCGGCGTCGATTTCACGCTGGACGTGGAAGAAGACGTGGGGCATGCCATTAATCAAGGCATGATGAATGATGCCCTCGAACGGCTGCATTACTACGTCCCGCAACGCTACTGGGACGAAGCGATGTTTGGCAAGCGCGGCGATTTGGTCGCCTTTAAATAAACTTCAGGGCGCATTAAGCGCCCTGAAATCATTTTTTCTTCGGCCAGTCGTCGTCGGCGTCCCACTCGGCGTTGTTATCACGGTGCGGTGGCAGCTCCGGCTTATCGGCCAGATAGCGTTTGACGTCAACACGGCGCAGCTCTTTGATCCCGCTGATGATCATCCCGACCAGAATCAGCAGGATAATCCACCAATAATCTGCTAACCATTCCATATTCACTCCTTCCCTTCAGGGCGTATAAAACGCGAAAATAACGATGGCAAATGCTCTTCAAGCCATTGTGCACCGGCAACGTCCTTATTTTTCCAGGCCGCCAGCAGCAGCTCCGGCGTCAGCAACTGCTCGGCTTCAAGCGCCAGCGGACGGTAGCTCAGATGCCAGGGCTCCACCGCCACGCCGTCACCCTCTTCGGTAAACGGACGGTAAAAACCAAATTCGGCCATATGTTCCGTCATCCACTGATTGAGTGGATAAAAATAGCCGCCTTGCTCGTATTCCCAGGGCTCCAGTTGCAGCTTTTGCCCGGCAGGCAAGAGCGAAGGATCGTAGACATCCAGGTCACTGCCCCAGTGATGGCGACTGGCGCCCGGCAAGGCCGACCAGCGCAGGATCGCTTCGCAAATTTCGCCGGTGGACAGCCGCGAGATGTCGATTGGCTGACTGTCCTTATCTAATACTGGGCGCTCGCCGCAGAATTTTCCATTCCAGATCGCCTGTTGCCGGCCAAAATCACGAAATGTGCTGGCGGGTTGCAGATCAAACCCGGCCTCCAGTGCCGCCTGCTGCATGGCGAGGAACGCAGCCACTGCGGCGGGCTGCAGCCGGTGGTTACCGCTCAGCGGTGCCAGATGGTCGGTTGAGCACCCGGTCAGCATTTCAGGTGTGATCATGCAACCAGTTGCTCCATGATGCGCTGGTACATACGGCTCAGCAGTTGCAAATCGGCCGCGTGCACGCATTCGTTGACCTTATGGATAGTCGCGTTGACGGGCCCCAGCTCAACCACCTGCGCCCCCATCTGGGCGATAAAGCGGCCGTCTGAGGTGCCCCCGGTGGTCAGCAACTGCGGCGTCAGTTCGGAGTAGTGTTCGACGGCGTTAACCACCGCATCCACCAGTGCGCCGCGCGCGGTCAGGAAGGGTTGACCCGACAGACGCCATTCGATGCTGTAGTTCAGCTGATGGCGCTCAAGCAGTTCTTCTACGCGCTGTTTAATCGTCGCGTCGGTCGATTCGGTACTAAAGCGGAAGTTGAACTGAACGAACATCTCGCCCGGGATCACGTTGTTGCTGCCGGTACCGGCCTGCACGTTGGCAATTTGCATGCTGGTTGGCGGGAAGAATTCATTGCCGTGGTCCCACTCGATCGCCACCAGCTCATTGAGGGCCGGCATGGCGCGGTGCACTGGATTATCCGCCAGATGCGGATAGGCCACGTGGCCCTGAATGCCGTGAATGTGCAGGTTGGCGGTGATTGAGCCGCGACGCCCGTTCTTCACCACGTCGCCGACGCGTTCGGTACTGGACGGCTCGCCGACCAGGCAATAATCCAGGCGCTCATTGCGCGCCATCAGCGCTTCCACCACTTTCACCGTGCCATGGGTCGCGCTGGCTTCTTCATCGGAGGTGATCAGGAAGGCCAAACGGCCCTGATGATGCGGGTTGGCCGCGACGAAACGTTCGGCCGCCACCACCATTGCCGCCAGCGAGCCTTTCATGTCTGCCGCGCCACGGCCATACAGCATGCCGTCGCGGATGGTCGGCTCAAACGGTGGGTTGTCCCAGCGTTTTTCGTCGCCGGTTGGCACTACGTCGGTGTGGCCGGCAAACGCCAGGGTTTGGCCTTCGCCACGCCAGGCCCAGAAATTCAGGGTATCGCCGAAAGGCATTGGTTCAACGGTAAAACCAATGGCTTGCAGACGTTCGATCATCAGTGCCTGACAGCCTTCATCGTGCGGGCTGAGCGACGGGCGTTTGATCAACTGTTGAGCCAGTTCGATAACCGGGCAAATCATGCTGCCACCTCGGAAATGAATTGCTGATAACCTTCGGCACTGAAGCCGAGCAGGGCGTGTCCGTTGCCGTCGTCCAGCAGTGGGCGTTTGATGATTGCCGGCTGCGCCAGCATCAGCGCGATGGCGGCATCGGCATTGTCACAGGCGGTGCGCTGAGCTTCATCCAGCTTGCGCCAGGTGGTGCCGCGGGTATTGAGCAGCGGTTCCCAACCGAGGCGTTCGACAAAACCGCGCAGTTGCTGTTCGTCCAGCCCGTCGGCGCGGTAGTCATGAAATTGATAAGCCACACCCTGTTCTTCCAGCCAGCGGCGCGCTTTTTTGATGGTGTCACAATTTTTGATGCCGTACATGGTCAACGTCATGGAGTAAGAACCTTCTCTGCAACCTGACACCGGCGCGTGGGGCCGGTGGTAAACCGCCGGTGGCGGTGAAATGAAAGCCAGCGACCAGCATGCCGAAAAATGGCGGGGAGTTCCACCGTACAATGGTCTGAAAGACCGGGGAAAGATGAAAAAATCCCGCTCGCGTTTATTGCGGTGCTTTTTTGCTAATCTCAATGTGCTACTCAGTTACCCCACATAGAAGAAGACCATGGAAAATTACCGCATTGAAATCACCGAAAGCGCCATTGATGAAATAGAGGAGCTGATCGCCGAAGGGTTGAATCAATATAACGATGAAGTCACCGGCACCAACGATCGCCGCCCGTTGGCGGTGGTGGTGAGAGACCCGAACAGCGGCGAGGTGCTGGGCGGGATTAGCGGGCGTTCATCGCTGGGCATGCTGTTTGTCGATCTGTTTCATCTGCCAAAATCGTTGCGTGGCTCAGGGTTGGGCAGTGAGTTGCTGCGCCGTTTTGAGCTGGAAGGGCGACGCAGGGGCTGCGTTTCCGCCGTGCTGTACACCATCAGCTTTCAGGCGCCGAAGTTTTATGAGTTGAACGGCTGGACGCGTTTTGGCGAGGTGCCCTGTCTGCCGGCAGGCACCAGCCGAGTCTTTATGATGAAAACGCTGTAGATGACTGGCCGAAAATTATTCTCTGGCCTGACGTAGTTTATAACTCAGGCTTTTTTTCACCATCGGCCATTCGTGGTCGATGATGGAAAAAACCACCGTATCTCGATAGCTGCCGTCCGCATTTTTCTGGTGATTCCTCAGTACGCCGTCTTGCTTGGCCCCCAGGCGCGTGATAGCTGCTCTGGAAACGTGATTATGCCAATGGGTACGAAACTCAACGGCAATCACCGCAAGAGATTCAAACAGATAACTGAGTAGCAACAGTTTACATTCGGTGTTGACGGCAGTTTTCTGATGGCTTTTGGCATACCAGGTGTAGCCAATTTCAGCACGACGATTTTGCCCGTCAGCATGACAAACCCGGGTGGTTCCGATGATTTTCTGCGTGGCGTTGTGGACTACAGCGAACGGCAATGCTCGCCCGGCAACCTGTTCACTTAAAGCCAGGTCGATATAGTCTTCTACGCTGTCTTCAGTGGGTACCGAAGTAAACCAAAGTTCCCAGAGACTCCCGTCTGTAGCCGCTTCAACCAGCTGTGGCGCATGTTTTTTACGTAACGGAATAAGGCTGATGCTTTCGCTTTTCAGTTCGGTTTCTACCAGCCAGGATGAGTCAGACATATTTTGCAGCTTCCCTTGTTGGATTCACTTTCCGGCCTGATCCTGGGACCAATGTTTCATTTCTTCGCTGATAAAATAGTTGACCAGGTCGCGATACATTTTTTCTATCACCTCCGGGCTTAAACCTTGCTCATCGGCCCAGATTCGTCTTTGCAGCAGCATGGCCTCAAAGCGTTCTTTGGCTCGCACCGCATCGGGGCTGGTCTTGAATTTGGCCGCCGCCTTTACGTAGGCGAAGCGCTGGGCGATCAGTTTAATGATGTTCTCGTCCATCATGTCTATTTCAGCGCGAATATCATTCATGTTCGCACAGTCCTGCGGAGACAGCCGATTTTCAATGAGCAATGGAAGGTTCCTTTAAGGTTTTTTCAGCGGATATAGCCGTTTTGCTGCAGGCGCGCCAATGCCGCGCTGTCGGCGTAGACCATACCGGTGGTCAGCTCACGGAAGTGGTATTTTTTGTAGAATTCCAGCTTGTCGGGCACCGAGTAGATAAACACTTTGCCGAGCGGGGCCAGATCCTGCATCACCCGATCCATCAATTGACGTCCCAATCCCCGGCCCTGAAAATCCGGATGCAGGGCGACGTCGGCCAGATAGGCAACCGAAGTCATGTCGCTAATAGCGTGGGCGGTGGCGATCAGCCGACCCTCCAGGTAGCCCCAGTAGCAAAATTGGCTGTGCTGATAAACGCGCTGTAATACCTGCGGATCGCGCTGGCCCAATCCGGCGGTTTCCAGTAGCCCGGCCAACTGCAGCCAGTCGACGCCGTAGCGGTTTGGGTCGGTCACTATTTCCATATCAGCCTCGCTTAGCCAATCCGATCCAAGTCGGCGGCGTATTGACGGATCGCACGTTGGTAGCTGCTGATGTCACTATGCGAGGAAGTTTCCGCCAGCAGCAGCAGTAAATCCGCGACCGCCTGTTTGGTTTCGCCCAGGTTATACAGCGTCATGGCGCGGAACAGCGTGAGCTCTTTGGCCTGCGGGAACTCGCTCAACCCGTCGTCGAAGGCGGCCAGTGATTGTTGGTACAGGCCGAGCGCCCGGTAGGTACTGCCCAGGCCAAGCCAGGCTTCCTGCCGTTGTGTTGCCGGCAAAGTGCGCGCCAGCGCTGCGAGGTAGCAGGGAATGGCCTGCTGCTCAAACCCCTGTACGTCATACAGGCAAGCCAATTGGTAGTGCAGCCCGGCGGCTTCCGGCTGTTGCAGCAACTGTTGTTGCGCCAGTTCGGTCGCTTCCTGATAGCGGCCCAACTCTTTCAATTGTTCGATGGTCAGCGTAGGGGACATTACATGGCCTTGGGTGAGTAGGGTTTTTGTCTCTTTTGCACGCTACTACGGAAGAATTCATCACACAAGGGGTAAGGCATCACAGCGGGAAGGTTGGCCCCGTGATCCGGGGCCGTTTTACTGCGGGCGATCAGAACTCGTGCTTGAGCGTCAGCATGAAGTTGCGCGGTTCGCCATAGTTACGGGTACTGTAGAAATTAACCTGCGAGTAGTATTTCTGGTCGAAAACGTTGTTCAGGTTAAGTTGCACCGAGGTCTGCGGCGTCAGCCTGTAACGTGCCATCGCGTCAACCAGAACGTAAGATCCTTGTTCGGCTTTACGATTGACCATTTCACCGTTATCGGCCCCACTAACGTTGGCGTAAACCTTGCTCTGCCAGCGTGCGCCACCGCCCAGCGTCAGGTCGCGCAAAGCACCCGTCAGTTGGTAGGTGGTGAACAGATTGATGCGCGTGCGTGGCTGCTCGGTGTTGAGATCGACCTTATCCTTGTCCTTCAGCGAGAAGTGCGTGATGCCAAACTGCGCGTTCCAGCCCTGGGCCAGTTCGCCGTTCAGTTCGAACTCGATGCCCTTGCTGGTGGCCCCCTGGCTCTCATGATAGGTCTGCTGCAGCCAGTCCAGATTGGCGGTGTCTTCGTCCAGCACGCCCAGCTTGTCCTGCGTGATGCGGAATGCCGACAGTGACAGATTGAGCCGGTCATTGAGCAAGGCGGCTTTAATGCCCACTTCCTTATTCACCCCTTCAATCGGTGCCAGGTAGTGACCGCTGCTGTCGAGCAGGTTCTGATCTTTGAAGATATTGGTGTAACTGGCATAGGCAGAGACCTGTTCGGTTAATTTGTAGACCGTACCGACGAATGGCGTGACCTTGTTTGCGGTGGTGGTAGTGGTGTTTTTAAAGCTGTTGAAGCGGGCGCCGAGCACCAGATCCAGCCGGTCGGTTAGCGAAAAGTCAGCGCTGCTGTAGAAGCCGATTTGCCGCGTACGGTAATCCATCTGTGGCATTTTGTCCGACCACTCGGGTTCGCCCAGCCCACCGTTCCAGTCCAGTAAGCTGCCGCTAAACAATTGTGAGGCGCTGGCGCTACGATAAGTGCTGTAACTGTGCTGCCAGGCGGAAGAACTGCCCACCACAAATTTGTGGTTGCGGCCCAGCAGGCTGAAATCACCGTTCAGTTTCAGGTCTACCGCATGCTGATCGCGGTAACCCTCATAACGCCCGGCATAAGGGCTTGAAGGTTTCACCGCCCAGGTATCGTGATCGATCAGTCCGCTCAGGCTCATCGCCATTTTGGCATCGAAAGCCTGACGGCTATGAGTGTAGTTGGCCACGCCTTTCCAGTCGTTGTCGAACTGGTGCTCCAGCGTCGCGAACTGGGTGCTGAGCGTGGTATCCCAGCTTGACCAGTCAGAGGCGCCGCTGTAGTGGCGATCCCAATTGATCTCGCTGCCATCGCTGAACCAGCCGGTCGGCAGGGCACCGCCCCAGGTGGAGGCTTTAGGCCGGTTCTGCTGATAATCGGCCCCCAGCCGCAGCAGGGTATCGCGGGTCAGATCGGCTTCCAGCGTGCCATAGAGAGTGCCTTTGCGTTCCTGATGCCTGTCCATAAACGAGTGGCTGCGCTCGCCGGCGGCCGCGATGCGCACCCTGACGCTACCTTCGTCATTGAGCGGTGTGCCGACATCGACCGTGGTGCGGTAATGATCCCAGGAACCGGCGGAGAGTTCGACGCGGGCAAAAGGCGAAAGGCTGGAGGCTTTCTTTCTCACCAGGTTGATGGCAGCCCCCGGATTACCGACGCCGTTCAGCAAACCGGCGGCACCTCTGACGATTTCGACATGATCGAGGGTGATCGAGTCAATTTCTGACTCACCGCCGGAATAGCCGGAATCAAAGAAGGTAGGAACGCCGTCATATTGATAATTATCGACGCTAAAACCGCGGTAATTGAACGAGGAGCGTTCGCTATCGTAGTTACTTTCGCTGACGCCGGTGGACCAGCGCAGAATATCTTTCAGCGAGTAAGCGTTGATATCGTCAATCTGCTGACGAGTGATGACCGAAACCGACTGCGGCGTATTTTTGATGCTCAGCGGCAAGCCGGTCGCGGTGCTCATTTGGCTGGTGGTGTAAGAACCGGTGTTTTCGGTGCTGCCGTCATCGCTCAGTGGCGAAGCGACTACCTCCAGCGTTTCTTCTTTCTGTGGGCGGGGAGCCTGATCGGTGCCCGCAGCCTGCGCTACCATGACCGGCAGGCAAAGCAGTACCCCACTGGAAAGGCGAGTCATAAAATTGGCCATTGCCTGCCTCACAGTCCGCCAAGGTTAATCTTGAGCAGATAATCCTGCTTTTTCTCCATCTCTTCCTTGGACTGCTTGATGCTGGCAAAGAGGGTATTGCCGTCCGCAGAAAGGGCCAGGCTGTTGGGCAGTGCGGTGGTGGTGATGCTGTTTTTGACCTGATAGCTGTTGCTGTCCACGATGCTGATGCGTTTGGCCTCGCGGTGCGTGATGTAGATTTCGCTGCGGGCCGGGTTGAACAGCACCGCCAGTGAGTTGATCACCTCAATCTGGTGCAGGATTTTGCCGCTGTTGATATCGACAACCAGCACTTTCGGCAGGTCAGGATCGGTGATGAAGGCACGGCCGGTTTTGCTGTCCAGGCTGATGTTCAGGAAAAAGTGTTTCTTGGCGGGCTCCACTACCAGGCGTTTGAGGATTTTGTGGCTGCTGATGTCCAGGGTAATGAGTTCACCGCCGCCATTAACGCAGTAGATATGGCCACGTTCGGTGTCCAGAGCAAGACCGGTGGGGTATTCGCCGACGTTGCTGATGGTGGCAATCTTTTCCCGTTTGGCGGTGTCGATCACCCACAGCACGCCTTGCTTCGCAGTGCCAGAGACATACAAACGCTGATTTTTCTTATCAAGCACCATTTCACGCGTTGGGGTGAACTGGTCCTCTTTCATGCTTTCGCTGAGTTGGATGGTGGCGAGTTCTTTACCGCTCTGGGTATCAATCAGGGTTACGGAACCGTCGACGGTATTGCCGATGTACAGAACGTGGCGTTCTTCATCCAGCGCGGTGGCGAAGGCGCGGCGTTGGGTAACGATCTTCCCCTCGGTGGCCAGCGTGGCCGGATTGATACGGTAGACAATGCCGCTGTTCTTGTCTTTGGCGAATGAAGGGGAAGAGGCGGCAAACAGGGTGTTGTTTTGGCCATCAAATGCCAGCTCATACAGGCCGTATCCCACCGGTTGGGTTTGGAAATGGCTTTCTGGCAGCTCAGCGGCCAGCGTTGAGCAAGACAGCAGCAGCATGGCGGAAGTCAGGGTGCTGAAAGAGAAACTTTTGCCTGGGGTGAACAGGTGCAACTTCATATACATTCCTTTACATCAATTTACGATTTGAGAATCGTAATGATATTGATAATTAATATCAATATCATTTTGTAATCATATGAAGTTATTGATGTCGACCTTGGCTGAGCGGTTGGCTGCCAGGGGAATGGCCCACCGCGGCAGATTTAGATCTTTTAGGTGCGTTGTTTGATGGATTAATAACGGAAGAGAATAGTCGGGATTAACCATTGATAAGATAAATACGAAAATGTGCACTATCCCCGGTTTTCGCGGGTGGCATCGTTCCCGAACCTCTTCACTTGCTCAAAAAACAGGCGTAGAATTCGCTTCGTCTATTAATTGAGGTTGTAAATTATTATGGTTGATCGTGAGTTGGGAAACTGGAAAGACTTCATCGAAGAGATGTTAGGTAACTGACACTGCGTTGAGGTTGATAACAAGGTTGGTTTATTTGTTCGTGATTAAAGCACCCTGGGAACGAGACGCTCGTTCGAGATAAAGCAGCATCGGTTTCCCGACGCTGCTTTTTTTTGCCTGCTATTGCGCGCTGTCTTGCGCTTTGGTGGTGGCTGCTGCCTTACCAGGGAAGCGGCGGCGCACCAGCACAAAGAACAACGGTACGAAGAAAATCGCCAGCAGGGTGGCGGAAATCATACCGCCCATCACCCCGGTACCCACCGCATGCTGGCTGCCTGAACCGGCCCCACTGCTGATGGTCATCGGCAGTACGCCGAAGATAAAGGCCAGTGAGGTCATCAGGATTGGCCGCAGACGCATACGTGAGGCTTCCAGGGTGGCCGACATCAAATCCTGACCTTTATGATTTAGCTCGTTGGCGAATTCGACGATCAGAATAGCGTTTTTCGCCGACAATCCGATGATGGTCAGCATCCCGACCTGGAAGTAAACGTCATTTTCCAGCCCGCGTAGCCAGGTGGCGGCAACGGCACCAATCAGGCCCAGTGGCACCACCAGCATCACCGAGAATGGAATCGACCAGCTCTCATACAGCGCCGCCAGACACAGGAACACCACCAACAGCGAAATGGCATACAGCGCCGGAGCCTGCGAGCCGGACAGACGCTCCTGGTAAGACATGGCGGTCCATTCCAGCCCGAAACCGGTCGGTAACTGGCTGACGATCTTCTCCATTTCGGCCATGGCGGTACCGCTACTGACGCCACTCGCCGCTTCGCCAACAATTTCCAGCGCCGAGCTGCCGTTATAGCGTTCCAGACGTGGAGAGCCATATTCCCAATGGGAGGTGGCAAAGGCGGTGAACGGCACCATGCCGCCCGCGCTGTTGCGCACGAACCATTTATCAATGTCGCCAGGCAGCATGCGGAACGGTGCGGCCGCCTGCACATAGACTTTTTTCACCCGACCGCGGTCGAGGAAGTCGTTAACGTAGGTTGACCCCCAGGCGGTTGACAGCGTGTTGTTGATGTCATCGATAGACACGCCAAGGGCCTGTGCCTTGCGCTGGTCAATATCAATCTGCAACTGCGGGCTGTCATCCAGGCCATTGTGGCGCACGCGGGACAGCAGCGGGTTAGCGGCGGCCAGTTGCAGCAGTTGATCGCGCGCCGCCATCAGTTTTTCGTGACCCAGCCCGGCGTGGTCTTCCAATTCCATATCGAAACCGGAGGAGTTGCCCAGACCGGTGATCGCCGGTGGACTGCTGGCAATCACCCGCGCCTCGTTAATTTTGCTGAAGGCCTTGGTGGCACGGTCGATGATATCGAAAGAGCTGTTGGCACCGGAGGTACGCAGTTCCCAATCTTTCAAACGAATAAACATACGTGCCACGTTTTGTCCATTCCCCCCCGGCCCCGCGCCGATGGTGGAGAACACCGACAACACGTCCTGCTTCTCTTGAGTCAGGAAGTATTGCTCAACCTTTTCCACCACTTTGGTGGTCTGCTGCAGGGTCGATCCCGGCGGCAACTGCACCTGCACGGTGAATACCCCACGGTCTTCCTGCGGCAGGAACGAGGTCGGCAGCTTGATAAACAGTAATGCCATACCGCCAAGCAGCAACAGGTAAATCACCATATAGCGGATGCTTGAGTGCAGCACCCGTGCCACGCCGCGCTGGTAGCGGTCGGCGTTGCGGTTGAACATGCGGTTGAACCAGCCGAAGAAGCCACGTTTACCGTGATGATGGCCTTTGGCAATCGGTTTGAGCAACGTGGCGCACAGGGCAGGGGTCAGGATCATCGCCACCAACACCGACAGCACCATGGCAGAAACGATGGTGATCGAGAACTGGCGGTAAATCGCCCCGGTGGTACCGCCGAAGAACGCCATCGGGATAAACACCGCCGACAACACCATGGCGATGCCGACCAGCGCACTCTGGATCTGCCCCATGGATTTGCGAGTGGCATCCCTGGGCGACAGGCCTTCTTCGCTCATCACGCGTTCGACGTTTTCCACCACCACGATGGCGTCATCCACCAATAGCCCAATGGCCAGCACCATGGCGAACATGGTCAGGGTGTTGATACTGAATCCGCAGGCCGAAAGAATAGCGAAGGTGCCCATCAGTACCACCGGCACGGCGATGGTTGGGATCAGCGTGGCGCGGAAGTTCTGCAAGAACAGGTACATCACCAGGAATACCAGCAAAATGGCTTCCAGCAGGGTTTTTACCACGTCTTTGATTGAGGCTTTAACGAACGGGGTAGTTTCATAGGCGACCTTCGCCTCCAGCCCGTGCGGGAAATACTGCGACAACTGGGCGATTTTGTCTTTCACCAACTGGTCGGTTTGCAGCTCGTTGGCACCGGAGGCCAGCTTGATGTTCATGCCGGCGGCCTGCATGCCGTTATAGCGGCTGAGATAGTCATAGTTCTCGCCGCCCAGCTCGATGGTGGAAACATCACCCAATGTCACCAGTGAACCGTCCTGGTTGACCCGCAAGGTGATTTGTTTGAACTGTTCCGGCGTTTGCAACTGAGACTGTGCGTTAATGGTGGCGTTAAGCGCCTGTTTATCGACGGAGGGCGTACCGCCGAGCTGGCCGACCGCCACCTGAGCATTCTGCGACTTGATTGCGGTGACGACGTCCTGGGTGGTGAGTTGGTAACTATTGAGCTTGTTGGGATCAAGCCAGATGCGCATCGCGTATTGCGAGCCGTAAACGTCCATGCTGCCCACGCCGTTGATGCGGCTGAGCGGATCCTGCAGGTTGGAGACGATGTAATCGGCAATGTCCTGCTTGTCCATGCTGCCGTCGGTGGAGACAAAGGCCACCATCATCAGCGTGGTATCACCGGATTTCGACACCGTCACGCCCTGGGTCTGCACCGCCTGCGGTAGCCGCTTAATCGCCGCCTGCAGTTGGTTTTGTACCTGCTGCATTGCCTCGTTAGGGTCGGTACCGGCCTCAAAGGTCAGCGTTACCGTGGCTCGTCCGGTATTGGTGCTCTGCGACGACATATACATCATGTTGTCCAGGCCCGTCATGTTTTGTTCGATAATCTGGGTGACGGTGTTTTCCAGCGTTTGTGCCGAAGCGCCGGGGTAGGTGGCGCTAATGCGAACGTTCGGCGGGGCCAGGTTCGGGTATTGTTCCACCGGTAAGGAAGAAATCGCCAAAGCGCCTGTCAGGCAAAGAATAATTGCCAGAACCCAGGCGAAAATCGGGCGATCAATAAAAAAATTGGCCATGCAGCGCGAACCTCGTTATGACTTGTTCTATCTTTAAGACGCATCGGAATTGCGTTTCTCAGCGGCTGGGAAGGATTCCGGCACTAATGCACTTTACGCGTGAAGGGGGAATAAAGCGTGGAGAAAAAAAGGAGATAATGTAAATAACGGTAGGAGAAACCCCTAATCACGCCGTCATTGCCATTAACACCGCGATTAAGACAATTTAATGACAATCAAGGACCTGGCCACTCGGGTTTCTCAAAAAATAATCAGGACTCACTTTAATGCAGGAGCAAGGCATGGAAATTAACCCGGTATTTGCCCGCCGTCTCTATCTGTGCTGGCTGATCAGCCACAGCGAACGGCCAAACGTCCCGCGTCTGATGGAGCTGACCGGCTGGCCGCGCCGTACCCTGCAAGACGTGTTGAAAGCCTTGCCTGGCCTGGGGGTGGAGTTGCAGTTTGTTCAGCAGGGTGTACGCAATAACGACGGTTTTTACCAGTTGGAAAACTGGGGACCTATCAACAAGGGCTGGGTTCACCAGCATCATCAGGCGCTGCTCGCCGCTATCGAATAAAGCCTCCCCGGCACGCCGGGGAAGGATTAATGACTCTTGTGCTCCAGATACATCACCGTTGCCGCCACGCGTGAACGTACGTCCAGCTTGCGCAGCATATTGCGGATGTGCACTTTCACTGTCTCTTCAGAAATGTGCAGCTGTGTCGCTACCTGCTTGTTGGACAGGCCACGCGCCACTTCCTGCAGCACGTCCAGCTCGCGTTCGGTCAGTTCGGCAAAGGGGTCGTGTTGTTCACTACGGGATGACAGATAGTCCGCTACCGCGTCGCTGATCACGTTCTGTCCTTCCGCCGCCGCGCGAATGTGCTCCAGCAATTGTTCCGGTTCACTGTCTTTGAGCAGGTAGCCGTCGGCGCCGGCGTCGATCAACGCGTACACGTCGTTGCGTGAATCCGATACCGTCAGCACGATAATACGGGCGTCCACGCCTTCATTGCGCAGCGCTTTCAGCGTGTCCAGACCGGACAACCCTTTCATATTCAGATCGAGCAGGATCACGTCCGGTGTGTGCTGCAGTGCGAGTGCAATGGCTTCGTTGCCGCTGCTGGCTTCGGCCAGCACGCTAAACAGCGGATCCAGCCCCAACAATTGTTTGATGCCGCGGCGCATCAGCGGGTGGTCGTCGACGATCATCACTCGGTAATTCTTCATCACCATGAAATATGCTCCCTGTAGCGAGTAAAGCCACTCAAACGCGCCGTGCAGCACGCTTCACAGTGGGACAGACTCTTATAAAATAGTGGCAATTGACGCCACAAACATCCTGAAATGACCGTTAGACTTCGCTAAACCGTAACGAAGGGTGAACAGTCCTGATTTTATGACGGGAATGTCAGGCGGACTTCCGTGCCGTCCGGCTCACCCCGCTGGATGCGCAGCGTTCCTCCCAGTCGCGCAGCGCGCTCGCTCATGATGGTCAAACCATAGTGGCCTTCAGGTTCATTCAGGCTGGCGATGCCGCAACCGTCGTCAGCGATGCTGATGCTGTTATCACCCTCGGTCGTCATTTCGCAGCGAATCACGATTTCCTGTGCTTCGGCATGTTTGATGGCGTTAAGCACCGCTTCGCGCACAATCTGTAGCGCATGCACCTGCTGCTGGGCATTGAGCGCCTGGGAAGAAAGCCGACAGTGTAACTGAATCCGCGCGCCGGTAAGAACCTTTAATGGCGCCAGCAATTGGTGCAGCGCGGTGTTCAAATCGGCCTCCTGAATGTTCAGGCGGAAGGTGGTCAGCAGCTCACGCAGTTGGCGATAGGCATCGGCCAGTGCCTGGTCAAAATCGCTAATAATCTCTTGTGCTTCAGGGGGGCTGTCCGCCAGCGTACGCTTGAGCAGGGTTAGCTGAATACGCAAAAACGACAGTGCCTGTGCCAGAGAATCATGCAGCTCGCGGGCGATGGTGGCGCGTTCTTCCATTAGCAAAAATTGCATATGCTGTTTTTGCGCGCGGTTAAAATAAATCCCCCGGCTCAGCATATTGGCCACGCTCTGCATCAGGTGCGGGTGGGGTGGCTGTTCTTTTTGCTGCCAGCTCAGTTCACCCAGGGGTTTGTCGCCCTGGACGATGGTCAGCGATTGCCAATCCAGCGTTGCCGAAGGGCTGCCGCTGTGCAAGTGCCATTCGCTGAGATTGTCTGCCACCTTTAGCCGGATACAGTGCAAATCTTCGCTTTGGCGCACAATATGCAGGATTTGTTCGAATGCCTGTTGGTCTATCTGCCGCACGCTCAGGGCTTGCGAGCAGGTATACAGCACTTCCAGCGTTTTGTTTGCCTGCTGCAGACGCTGGGTTTTCTCCCGAACTTTCTGCTCCAGCGATTGATATAATTTGGCCAGGTCGCCCGACATGGCGGTAAAGGCCTGTGACAAAACGCCCAGCTCATTCGGCAGGGCGATATCCAGTGGCGGATGGTTAAAGTCCCGCTGTTGCACGCGCTGGCTGGCATCCACCAGGTGCTTTAGCGGCGCGACCACCTGACGGCGCATAAAACGGATGCAAAACAGCACCAGGCCGATGATGGCGATAAAGCCCAATACGCTGATGGCCGCCACGATGGTCAGTTTCAGTTCTGAATAGCGCTGTAGCGCCAACACAAAATGGTCAATCTGGTTAACATAGCCGGCGATATTGGCCTGATAGTCGGCCGACTGTCCGGCCCGGATCTGCTGTGCCAGGGGTTGCCAGGCATGCTGCAACGACAGGTACTTTTCCCGCACCTCCGCAGGCACGTAAAAACGATCCAGCTTCTGCAACGCCGGGGCCTGCAGCGATTGCTGATACTGCAACAGATGCTGTTCCAGCTCCGGAGCCGGGCGAGTGAGATCGTAGGCCAGCCGGTAGCTCTGCATGCGCAACGAACCGGCAATGTTGACCGCTTCGGCGTCGCGCAGGCTGTCAGCCACGGTGGTCAGCGCCAGCCCGGTGGAGAGCACGGACAAAATCACAATGCAAAACAGCGCCTTGGCCAGGCTGCTGGTCACTGAACGTTTAACAAGCAATCATGCATCCTTTTCTCACGGGCGATGAGCATCGACGGGTTTCATTCGAAAGCAAAATTATAAGTTTTGCAACTAAAATGCGTAGCGTTTTGCATTAAATTGGCTGCCATCTTCATAAAAGGTCGACGCTGTATAATCAGCTAGATAGCGACTGGCAGGGGATCTTGCGGCTAACGACTCGAATAGATTGATCTGGCGCAAGCTACCCCCGCATTTACCCCTTTAGGGTAATTATATACCCCTCGCACTCCTCTTATCTTACCCACGTCTTTATCAAGGTTTATGCCTGCCGTTTTTCACGTCATGACGGCAACGGGAAATTCCTTGGCAATAACTACAATAACAATACAAAAACAGGTTCTATTTCACGCGGTGGCGTGTTTGCAATGTCGAGGATAACAGCATGACCGTATTGTCACGGCGTAACCTGCTCGGTGGACAATGGCGTCAGCCAGTCGCAGCGATCCGCCCCCCGTGGTCGCTGCAAGGATCCCTTTTTATTACCGGCTGCACTCGCTGCCAGGCCTGCGTTCGCGCCTGCGAAACCGGTGTGCTGATTAGCGGCAGCGGCGGTTTTCCCGAAATTGATTTTCAACGAGCAGAATGCACTTTCTGCGGGCGCTGCGTGCAGGCCTGCGAAGAACCGCTATTTCGCCCGTTGGCAGAAACCCCCTGGCGACAACATGCGGTATTCGATACCGGCTGCCTGGCGCAGCGGGGCGTGGAATGCCGCAGTTGCCAGGATAGCTGCGAGACCCAGGCGATCCGCTTTCGGCCCCGTCTGGGCGAAATGGCTCAACCGCTGCTGGATGCCACGGCCTGCACCGGCTGTGGTGCCTGTGTCGCCGGTTGTCCGGCCGGTGCCGTCACCCTAACCCAGAGCGAAAATAATGATGAATAACGAATGGCACGTCAGCGGGCTGGTGGTGCAGGCGCGGCCGGAAAAAATGCCACGGCTGGTCGCCGATTTGCTGGCGATAGCGGACACGGAAATCCCGGCCCAGGACCCGCAGCACGGCAAGCTGGTGGTGGTGATGCAGGCAGCTTGTTCCCATCAGCTGCTGGAAAAAATTGAGTCGGTACGCAATTTGGATGGCGTGCTGGCAGTATCGCTGGTTTATCACCAGCAGGACACTCAAGGTGAGGTAACGCCATGAAACTCAGTCGTCGAGACTTCATGAAAGCAAACGCCGCGGTCGCCGCTGCGGCAGCCGCCGGACTGACTATTCCCACGGTGGCGCAGGCGGTGGCAGGTAGTGCAGACGCTATCAAATGGGACAAAGCCCCTTGTCGTTTCTGCGGCACAGGTTGTGGCGTGCTGGTCGGTACCCAGAACGGCCGCATTGTTGCCTCACAAGGCGATCCGGAAGCGGCGGTCAACCGTGGGTTGAGCTGTATCAAAGGCTATTTCCTGCCAAAGATCATGTACGGCAAAGATCGTCTGACTCAGCCGCTACTGCGCATGAAGGACGGTCAGTACCACAAGGAAGGCGAGTTCACGCCGGTCAGTTGGCAGCAGGCTTTCGATATTATGGCCGAAAAGTTCAAGCAGGCCCTGAAAGAGAAAGGCCCGGAGGCGGTGGGCATGTTCGGTTCCGGCCAGTGGACGGTGTGGGAAGGCTATGCCGCCGCCAAACTGCTCAAAGCCGGTCTGCGCTCCAATAACCTGGATCCGAACGCCCGTCACTGTATGGCGTCAGCGGTAGTGGGCTTTATGCGCACCTTCGGCATGGACGAGCCTATGGGCTGCTATGACGATATCGAGCAGGCCGATGCCTTCGTGCTGTGGGGTTCCAACATGGCGGAGATGCACCCGATCCTGTGGTCGCGCATCACCGACCGTCGCCTGAGCAATGAGAAGGTCAACGTGTCGGTGTTGTCGACCTTTGAACACCGCAGCTTCGAACTGGCGGACAACGGCATGGTATTCACGCCACAGACCGACCTGGCGATCATGAACTACATCGCCAATTACATCATTCAAAACAACGCGGTCGATCAGGACTTCCTGAATCGGCACGTCAACTTCCGCCGTGGGGCGACGGATATCGGTTACGGCCTGCGTCCAACCGACCCACTGGAAAAAGCGGCGAAAAATCCGGGCAGTGACGCTTCGGACCCGATGAGTTTCGAGGAGTACAAAACCTTCGTAGCGGACTACACGCTGGAAAAAACGGCCAAAATGAGCGGCGTGCCGGAAGACCAACTGGAAGCGCTGGCGAAGTTGTATGCCGATCCGAACATCAAGGTGGTGTCGTACTGGACCATGGGCTTTAACCAACATACGCGCGGCGTGTGGGCCAATAACCTGTGCTACAACCTGCATCTGTTGACCGGCAAAATCTCCAAACCGGGCTGTGGGCCGTTCTCGCTGACCGGCCAGCCTTCCGCCTGCGGCACCGCGCGTGAGGTGGGCACCTTTGCTCACCGTCTGCCGGCCGACATGGTGGTCACCAACGAAAAACATCGGCAGACGGCCGAGCATAAGTGGCAACTGCCTGCCGGCACCATCCCGGCCAAAGTCGGGTTGCATGCGGTCGCGCAGGATCGTGCGCTGAAAGACGGCACACTGAACGCCTACTGGGTGATGTGTAACAACAACATGCAGGCCGGGCCAAATATCAATCAAGACCGCATGCCGGGCTGGCGCGATCCACGCAACTTTGTGGTGGTGTCGGATCCTTACCCGACCGTCAGCGCCCTGGCAGCCGACCTGATCCTGCCGACCGCCATGTGGGTGGAAAAAGAGGGGGCCTACGGTAATGCGGAGCGCCGCACTCAGTTCTGGCGCCAGCAGGTGAAAGCGCCGGGCGAGGCCAAATCCGATCTGTGGCAACTGGTGGAGTTCTCCAAACGCTTTACGGTGGAAGAAGTGTGGCCGGCCGAATTACTGGCACAGAAGCCGGAATATCGCGGCAAAACGCTGTACGACGTGCTGTTTGCCAACGGCGAGGTCAATAAATACCCGCTGACGGAGATCCCGGCGGATCAGCTTAACGATGAAGCGCGTGACTTCGGCTTCTATTTGCAAAAAGGGCTGTTTGAGGAATATGCCGGTTTTGGTCGCGGTCATGGCCACGATCTGGCGCCGTTCGATAGCTACCATCAGGCTCGCGGTCTGCGCTGGCCGGTGGTGGAGGGCAAAGAGACGCTGTGGCGCTACCGCGAAGGGACTGACCCGTACGTTAAAGCCGGAGAAGAAGTGCGTTTCTACGGCAAGCCGGACGGCAAGGCGGTGATCTTCGCGCTGCCGTTCGAACCGGCGGCGGAAAGCCCCGATAAAGAATATGACCTTTGGTTATCCACCGGTCGGGTGCTGGAACATTGGCATACCGGTTCGATGACCCGCCGGGTACCTGAGCTGCACCGTGCCTTCCCGCAGGCGGTGGTGTTTATCCACCCGCTGGACGCCAAAAGCCGCAACCTGCGCCGTGGCGAGAAGGTCAGGGTGCTGTCGCGCCGTGGCGAATTGATCAGCACGGTCGAAACTCGCGGCCGCAACCGTCCGCCAAGGGGACTGGTGTATATGCCGTTCTTTGATGCGGCGCAGCTGGTCAACAACCTGACACTGGACGCCACCGATCCGCTTTCCAAAGAAGTCGACTTCAAAAAATGCGCGGTGAAGTTGGAGAAGGTGTGAGGTTGATGCATTGCGCGATGAACACCCCATTTAATGACCCGGGAGCCAAATAAAAATGAAAAGCCCTGTTGTGAAAAAGACGCTTGCCCTGTGGGTGACCTTGTTGTCGCTGGCCTTTGCCGGCCTGGCGTTTGCTGCCAGTGATGTCGATCTCAGTAAGTCTCCGGAAGTGTCCGCGACTGCCAGCGGGCCGATCTCGATGCCAAAGCAGCAGGAGCGGATGGCGCTGAACTACGTCAATCAGCCGCCGATGATCCCGCATAGCGTGGATGGTTATCAGATCAGCAAGAACACCAACCGCTGCCTGCAGTGCCACGGCGTGGAACATTACCGCACCACCGGTGCGCCGCGTATCAGCCCGACGCATTTTATGGATCGGGACGGCAAGGTGCTGAGCGAAGTCGCGCCGCGTCGCTATTTCTGTCTGCAGTGCCACGTACCGCAAACCGACGCGGCGCCGATTGTCGGCAATGATTTCCAGCCCATGCCGGGCTTTGGGCATTAAGCGGGGGAGCTATGAGCGAAGACAAACACACCACCACTGAAAAAAAGCCCGGCCGCCTGTTGCGATTATGGCGCTGGTGGCGCAGGCCAAGCCGCCTGGCGCTGGGGACGCTGCTGTTGCTCGGCTTTGGCGCCGGCATCATCTTCTGGGGCGGTTTTAATACCGGCATGGAGGCAGCCAATACCGAACAGTTCTGTATCGGCTGCCATGAAATGCGCGAAAACGTCTATGAGGAATACATGGGCACGGTGCATTACAACAACCGCAGCGGCGTGCGCGCCACCTGTCCGGATTGCCACGTGCCCCATGAGTGGGGGCCGAAAATGTTGCGTAAGATTAAGGCCAGCAAGGAGTTGTACGCCAAGGCGTTCGGGCTGATCGACACGCCACAGAAATTTGATCAGCATCGGTTAGCGATGGCGAGCAATGAATGGGCACGCATGAAGGCCAATGACTCGCAAGAGTGCCGCAACTGCCATAACTTTGAATATATGGACTTTAGCGCGCAAAAAACCGTGGCGGCGAAGATGCACGACAAGGCGATAACCGAAGGCAAAACCTGTATCGATTGCCACAAGGGTATCGCCCATAAGCTGCCGGATATGCGCGACGTCCCTAACGGTTTCTAAATATCGTTGAGGGTAAAAACCCCGTGGTTCTGTATGAGCTGCGGGGTTTTTTGTTGCAAATCCGTTGTCACTTCGGCGCTTAATCGCGGTATCCTTTTTGCGTTTCAGCTAACGGAAAAGAGAAGGGTTCATGTCAGCGAAAATTGAGAATGTGAAAAAAGAGCTGTTGTCGGATAACTGGTATGTGCTGCACAAATATACTTTTGATCTCAAGCGCAAGGATGGCGGTTCCGTTCAGCAGATGCGCGAAGTCTACGATCGCGGTAACGGTGCGACCATTTTGTTGTATAACCGCGCCAAGGGCACGGTAGTGCTGACCAATCAATTCCGTATGCCGACCTATGTTAACGGCAATGAGAGCGGCATGCTGCTGGAGGCCTGTGCGGGCCTGCTGGATGCCGATTCACCGGAACAATGTGCGCGACGTGAGGCGGTGGAAGAAACCGGTTTTCAGGTCGGTGAGGTGAAGAAGGTTTTCGAAGCCTATATGTCGCCGGGCGGCGTGACCGAAATTATTTATTTCTTTATTGCCGAATACCATGACGATGAACGTCATGCGGCCGGTGGCGGTATCGAAGACGAAGATATTGAAGTGGTGGAACTGCCGTTCACCGAGGCGGTGGCGATGATCGCCGACGGGCGCATGAAAGACGGCAAGACCATTATGCTGCTGCAGTACCTGCAAATTCACCGCATTATGGAATAAAAAAACCCGGCATCGCTGCATGCCGGGCTGATGAGAGCAATATATTCAGTCACCCTCTCCAGGGGGAGAGGGCCGGGGTGAGGGGCTTTAGCCTCTGTTCTGCCTGTTTCCCCTCACCCTAAACCCTCTCCCAAAGGAGAGGGAACTATTTCAGCAGTGCCTGCGCCTTGGCCACCACGTTGTCCACGGTGAAGCCAAACTCTTTGAACAGCTGCTCTGCCGGGGCTGACTCACCAAAGGTGGTCATGCCGACGATGGCGCCGTTCAGGCCCACGTACTTGTACCAGTAGTCCGCGATACCCGCTTCTACCGCCACACGCGCCGTCACGGCCGCCGGCAGCACGGATTCACGGTAGGCCGCATCCTGCTTGTCGAATGCATCGGTGGACGGCATGGAGACCACACGCACCTTACGGCCCGCGGCGGTCAGCTGGTCTGCCGCTTCCACGGTGATACCCACTTCCGACCCGGTGGCAATCAGGATCACGTCCGGCGTACCGGCGCAGTCCTTCAGCACATAACCGCCACGGTAGACGTTGGCCAGCTGCTCTGCAGTACGCGGCTGCTGGGTCAGGTTCTGACGCGAGAAAATCAGCGTGGTCGGGCCGTCGTTGCGCTCAATGCCGTACTGCCAGGCCACCGCCGACTCCACCTGGTCACACGGGCGCCAGGTGCTCATGTTCGGGGTCACGCGCAGGCTGGCCATTTGCTCAACCGGCTGGTGCGTCGGGCCGTCTTCGCCCAGACCGATGGAGTCGTGGGTGTAGACGAACACGTTGCGGATTTTCATCAGCGCCGCCATACGCACCGCATTACGGGCGTATTCCACGAACATCAGGAAGGTCGCCGAGTACGGCAGGAAGCCGCCGTGCAGCGCGATGCCGTTGGTGATGGCGGTCATGCCGAACTCGCGCACGCCGTAGTGGATGTAGTTACCCGCCAGGTCAACGTTCAGCGGTTTGGAGCCGGACCACATCGTCAGGTTGCTCGGTGCCAGGTCAGCGGAGCCGCCGAGAAATTCCGGCAGCACCTTGCCGAAGGTTTCCAGCGCGTTCTGCGAGGCCTTGCGGCTGGCGATATTGGCCGGGTTGGCCTGCAGTTTTTCCACGAAGGCTTTGGCTTCGGCTTTCCAGTTGGCCGGCAGTTCACCGTTCACACGGCGTTTGAACTCGGCAGCCAGCTCCGGGAAGGCCTTGGCGTAAGCGGCGAACTTGTCGTTCCAGGCCGCTTCCTTGGCCTTGCCGGCTTCCTTGGCGTCCCACTGGGCATAGATGTCCTGCGGGATTTCGAAGGCGGCGTATTTCCAGCCCAGGGCTTCGCGGGTGGCGGCCACTTCGGCGGCGCCCAGCGCCGCACCGTGCACGTCGTGGGTCCCGGCCTTGTTCGGGGAGCCAAAACCAATCACGGTTTTGCACATCAGCAGGGACGGCTTGTCGGTGACCTTGCGGGCTTCTTCAATCGCGGCCTTGATGGCGTCCGGGTTGTGACCGTCAACGTGACGCACCACGTGCCAGCCGTAGGCTTCAAAGCGCTCGGCGGTGTTGTCGGTGAACCAGCCTTCCACATGACCGTCGATGGAGATGCCGTTGTCATCGTAGAACGCGGTCAGTTTGCCGAGCTTGAGGGTACCGGCCAGCGAGCAGACTTCGTGGGAGATACCTTCCATCATGCAGCCGTCGCCCATAAAGGCGTAGGTGTGGTGGTCAACGATGTCATGACCCGGGCGGTTGAACTGCGCGCCCAGGGTGCGTTCGGCAATGGCGAAACCGACGGCGTTGGCGATACCCTGACCCAGTGGGCCGGTGGTGGTTTCGACGCCAGGGGTGTAGCCGTATTCCGGGTGGCCCGGGGTTTTGGAGTGCAGCTGGCGGAAGTTTTCCAGCTCGCTCATCGGCAGGTCGTAGCCGGTGAGGTGCAACAGGCTGTAAATCAGCATGGAGCCATGGCCGTTGGAGAGGACGAAGCGGTCACGGTCAGCCCAGTGCGGGTTGGTCGGGTTGTGGTTCAGGTAGTCACGCCACAGGACTTCGGCGATGTCCGCCATGCCCATAGGTGCACCCGGGTGGCCGGAATTTGCTTTTTGTACGGCGTCCATGCTGAGTGCGCGGATGGCGTTGGCAAGCTCTTTACGAGAGGACATGTTTTACTCCAGTGTGATTACAGTTCGGCGGCCAGCATGTCTTCCAGCTTCTGCTGGTCAACGGCGAACAGACGGATACCTTCGGCCAGTTTTTCAACCGCCATGGCGTCCTGATTGTGCTGCCAACGGAATTCAGATTCTGCCAGTGGGGCAGGCTGATGGAAACCTTCGGTGGATGGCGTCAATTTACGCTCGACCGGTTGCTGGCTTTGCTTGAGTTGTTCCAGCAGGTTTGGTGCGATGGTCAGGCGATCGCAACCGGCCAGGGCCAGAATTTGCTCTACCTTGCGGAAGCTGGCCCCCATGATCACCGTCTGATAACGGTGCTGTTTATAGTATTCATAAATGCTGCGTACCGATTTCACGCCAGGATCCTGCTCGGCGTCGTAGTCAGCCGCAGGCTGTTTAGCCTGATACCAGTCATAGATACGGCCAACGAAAGGTGAAATCAGGAACACGCCGGCTTCGGCGCAGGCGCGGGCCTGGGCGAAAGAGAACAGCAGCGTCAGATTGGTATTGATGCCTTCTTTTTCCAGCTCCTCGGCGGCTTTGATGCCTTCCCAGGTAGAAGCCAGCTTGATCAGAATACGTGACTTATCAATGCCCTGTTGCTGATACAGCGCGATCAGTTTGCGCGCCTTGGCCACGCACATACCGCGGTCGAAGGACAGGCGGGCATCCACTTCGGTGGAAATACGGCCCGGTACGCTTTTCAGGATTTCGACGCCGATGTTGACCGCCAGTTTGTCGCAGGCATTGATCAATTGGGTTTCTTTGCTGCCGCCTTGCTGGCGGGCATAGCTGAGGGCTTCGAGGATCAGTGGCTTATATTGAGGCAGTGCAGCGGCCTTCAGGATCAGGGAAGGGTTGGTGGTGGCGTCTTGCGGTTCGAACTGGCGAATAGATTCGATATCGCCGCTGTCGGCTACCACCGTAGTAAGCTGCTTGAGTGCATCCAGTTGATTCATTTATAAGCTCCTTGACCAAACGTCAATGTAGGGAAATGAGAACGTTTTCCATCATAGGCTGCACACACTGCATCAGATGCCTGCCGATTAAAATGCGCTTTTTCTGATTGTTGCAATGGATAAGAACGATGGATCCCCTCCAAAGCCAGGCAGACTGCGGCTTTATGGCTGTTGTAGGCTGTCAAGAAAGCGGGGCTTGATGAGAAAAATCAGGCTTATAAGCGGTAACAGGCAATAAAAAAAGGGTTCAGCACCCGGCTGAACCCTGTGGTATTCCCCCTCCTTATTATTTAGTCAAATTAACGTCAATTGCCTGATAGAAGGCATTGGCCGTATCTGCCACATCCCACACGGCGAGGATCACGTGCGAACCACTACGGTCTGCCGGTATGTTGCAGTGGTGGGTGACTTGCGCGGCAGGGATCGCGCCGCCGTCGTTCTGTTGGCAGAACGGCGTCAGGTCAAACGACGCACGGGTCAACGGCTGGGAGGCATCCCAGTTCGGCTTGGTAATGAAATAACGCCAGCTGGTGGTGCTATGGCGAGCCGTTAGCGTCCAGGTGAAGGAGTTGGCACCGGTGTGCAGGTTGATTTTGTTCCAGCGGGTCGGGGTTTGCTGATCCAGCTCGAAGAAGGTGGATTTGTCGGCGCTGGCGATATGCCCATCTGCCGGACCGGCCTGTGGGAAGCCTTTCAACCCTTCAACGCTTTGCGGTTCGTATTGCACGCTACCGCACTGGGTATTGAGTTGCAGTTTGCACTGGTAGGAACGGCTGGCCGGGGTTTCGACATAGCCGTGGGCGGCAGCCTGTTGCGATACGCCGAACAGTGCGGCGCTCAGCAGGCCGAGGGACATGAGGGTACGGGAAGTATTGTTCATAAGTCACTCCTGACTGAAGTTGTATTGTAAGTCGGATTTATTTCACCGGTGAAATGAGAGGTTATTAACGAAATTAAAAACATCATTCTTGGCGGCTTGTTTTATTTTTACTCTTAGTCTTGGTCGTCAGGTTGGAATGTTTTATAGGCTATTAACTAAAATTATTATGATGATTCTCTTTCGTTTCCTGGTTGAATTTATTTAAACACTGCTGTCTAAAAAAGCGGCGTCATGATGAATTTTATTTAAAGGATTGATGAATAGTCTTTCAGATGACGTTCTCCGATATGGAGTATATTGCTTGTGGTTTTACTTACTCTTGTGTGACTTGAACGACTTTTACGCGCCAACCACTTGGGAATTTAGTGTCAATTTTTTCTTATTTTATTTCAAAGAGGAATTTGTATGACTAGATTATCCCTGGATGCGATTAAAATAATCAGCACCATAAAAAGTACCGGCTCTTTCTCAATGGCGGCGGAGGCATTGCATAAAACGCCTTCGGCGATATCCTATCGGGTATCCAATATTGAAAGTAAACTCTGCGTGAAACTTTTTCATCGTAATGGCCCGATGATTACCCTGACAGATGAAGGGGAATTCCTGCTGCAGGAAGGCAGTTGGATTTTAAATGCGGTGCAGGATCTTGAGAGCAGGGTGAGAAACATCCCAAAACTCGACAATAATATCCGCATCGTCGTCGATAATTTCTTTCCACTGGAAACTATCACCCAGGATATCCGTGACTATATCCAGCACAGCCCGAATGCCAACATTGCGGTACAGCGTGAAGCGCTGAATGGGACCTGGGATGCTCTGAAGAACAACCGGGCGGATTTGATTATCGCCATCGGCCAAATCCCGGACAGCGTGCAGGCCAAGACGCTGATGCTCGGCAAGCTGAATTTTGTGCTGTGCGTTTCACCTTCGCACCCTTTTGCGGCGCAGAAAAAGCCGGTGGACAAAAACCAGCGACTGAACGATATCGTGGTGGTGATAGCCGACAGCAGCCACGAGTTGCCCAAGCGCAATCACGGTACCATGCCGTTGCAGCGCCAACTGGTGGTGTGCGACGTCGAAAGCAAGCTGGGGCTCCTCAAGCGCGGCATTGGTCACGGCTTTCTGCCACCGGCGCTGATAGAAAAAGAGCTGGCGAGTGGTGAGCTGGTAACGGTACCGGTCGATATGCAAAAAGGTGACGAAATGATTTGGCTGGCCTGGCACCCGGCCAGCAAGGGCGCCGGGTTTAGCTGGTGGCACGAACGGCTGACGCGCAAGAGCGACGTCTTTAGCCTGCTGGGGCGCGAAGTGATACGTGATGGGGGTTACCCTTGGTGTAACAACTGAGGGAATTGACCACGAAGGGATGCGAAAATTAAACCTTTAATACAGTAAAAACCCCGTTGCCATTGGCCCCGGGGTTTTTTAATGCGGCAACCTGCCGTTATGCCACGCGGCCCACTTTCAGCCAGGCGCTGTCCGAGCCAGGTACGGAGGTGATGTAGCCCCACTTGGTCTGCCAGACGTAGCCAAGATAAGACACCAGCGCCCCCTGGTTATAGGTGGTACCGGCAACGTAGGCCGGGGCGCTCATGATTGGCAAATTACCCGGCCCAACGCCGGTATAACGCAGACCGGTGCCCATATCCAGTTGACTGTCATCGTAGTCCGCCGCGTTGAAATAGCGGTCCAGCGACGCCAGCAGGTCACCGTTACGGTTATCCTGGCCCAGGTGCCAGAACATCACGCCGCCCAGTTGCTGCTGCTTGATGTACTTCGCCTTGTACTTGAAGCTTTCGACGTCGTCATAGGTAACGAACAGGCCGTTGGCCGCGTGATACAGGTACGGGGTTTTGGTCTTGTCGTTCCACAGGCGCTGATAGCCGTAGTTGCCCAATAGCATTTGCTCCAGTTGGCGGTAGGAGGCGATGCGCGGATCCTTGTCGCGGACACATTCTTCGCAACCCACCAGCCAGTAATCGGTGCCCGGGAACGGATCTTCCCCCGGCGTACTATGGCTGCTGTACTGGCCGCCATTGCTGCTGCTGACGCCCTTGAACGCACGGCCATAAAACGGCACGCCCATGACGATCTTGTTGCTCGGCACGCCTTCCAGCATCAGATGCTGCTGGACTGCCGCATCGACCGTCAGGCTGAACGGGCTTGGGAAGGCGCGGGTCAGTTCTTCCCAGCTCCAGCCCAGGTTGGCTTCGCGTAGCGCGTTATAGAAGGTTGGCCCGGCGCTGTCGCCGAACAGTCCCGCCTGGTGGTTGGTGATTTTTTCCCATGGGCCGGCCAGATCGTAGGTCATCAGGTTGATGTAATCGAGTGAGGCGACGATCTGCGGCAGCTTGCTGTAGTAACGCGACAGGAAGAAAGCGCCGCCGGCACCGGCAATGGTCAACTGGTACGGCAGCGTCTGACGGCCGTCAGCCAGGGTTTGCTGGTTCAACAGAGTACGGATCTCCTGCAGCGCGGCGACAAAACCGTCCACTTCGCTGCTCTGCGGGTACTCCCAGTCAATATCCACGCCGTCAAAGCCATAGTCTTTCATGATGCGCACGCAAGATTGCGCGAATTTGGTCCGCGCCGCCGGGGTTTTCACCGCGTTGACGTAGTTGGCATGGGAAACCCCCAGATCGTTGGAGTAATACCAGCCGCCGATGGAGAACATGATCCGCAGGCTGGGGTTGTGTGCCTTCAGCGCGGTTAACCGGCTGACCACGTCACGCGCCTTGACATCATTAGTGGCGGGATCCCAGGCGCACTCCAGATTGCTGTTAATGTCGAGGAACGAGAAATTAATGTGGGTCAGCTGTTTGGCTTTGGCCGGTGTGATGTTGGATACCGGGAAGGGCACGATTGAAGTATCAGACTCGGTATAGTTATTAATTTGGTTGGTTGGAATGAAATAATAACCAATAACGGCTTTACGTTCGGACATGGTATTTCTCCAGGGTTGAGGTTTGTTGTTATTGAGAGCCATTCTCTCGCCGCTATTAATGTTTATTTTCCTGATAAAGAGAAGTCGAAATAAATCACAGTAAAGATGAATTTTTTATCCTTAGGTGACGTTATTTGTCAGGACTTGTTGTGCCATGGCTGAGCATGAATCAATTTGAACTTAGAGGCTGTATTTATTCATTTGCTTTGTTATAGCATCCTTAACTAGATTCTGAAGGTACCGATATCCCACCGGCCGTGATTGGCAGTCAATTAAAATAAAACAGGAGTTCAGCTATGTCTAATTTAGAGCCAGACGCTGTTGGCTTAATTATCCAGCGAGCATGTGAATATCTTCAGCCGGTGATGAATGCCATTTTGGCCGGCATCATGGCGTTATTGCATGGTGCCTATAGAAACGTAGGCATGCGGCGCCGACTATTAAATGCCGGTATGTGTGCGTTATTGGCCTGGACGGTGCGTGATGCATTAGCGCTGGCCGGGCTGGAATTAAAGTGGGCGAATCTTGCCAGTGTATTGATCGGTTTTCTTGGTACCGATTATATCAGCGCATTAATTAAAAAAATCATAGGAAAAAAAACGGGGCTTAAAAATGATAAATGAAATTGAAGATATTCGGTTTACCGCACGCAGTGAGGCGAATTTGGTGGGGGTTCATCCGGATCTGGTGCGGGTGATACGGCTGGCGTTGCAGTACTCGCTGGTGCCGTTTTCCATCACCGAGGGGCTGCGTACCATGGCGCGTCAACGCGATCTGGTGCGGGGTGGCCAAAGTCAGACGCTGAAAAGTCGCCATTTAACCGGCCACGCGGTGGACGTGGTGGCCATGCCGGCGGGTGTGGTGTCGTGGGAATGGGACTATTACGCGCAAATCGCGGTAGCGGTGCGCCGTGCGGCACGCGAATGCGCGGTTAACGTTGAGTGGGGAGGCGAATGGAAAACGCTGAAGGACGGGCCACACTTCCAGCTTTCCTTCAGGGATTACCCGGCATGAGCGCCTGGATAAGCCGGTTGGCGCAGGGGGGATTGTTGCTGCTGCTGTTGGCCGCCATCTGCCTGGCCGCTTATAGCTCGCTGTTGTCGCACCGGCTGGATCTGGCGCGACAGCAGGCGAGCGAACAGCAAAAGACTCTGGCGCAGCAGGCAGGGTTGATTGCCACGCTGCAAACCCAGGATGCACAGAACCGGGCGCTGATGGCGGCTCAACAGCAGCAGGAACAGCAGTTGCGCCAGCAAAGCGACGTTTACCAGAGGAAATACCGTGATGCGATTAAAAATGACGCCTGTGCTGGGCAGCCTATGCCTGGCGCTGTTATTGAGCTCCTGCGCCCAACCGCCGGAGGCGGCAGCACCGGTGGTGCTGTTGCCCCCTGAGTCGGTGTTTACCCCGTGCGAGCAGCCGCAGCTGCTGGGTAACACCTGGGGCGATGCGCTGAGTTATACGCTGGCACTACAAACCTCGTTACAAATTTGCGCAGGCCGGGTGACGACGCTCAATGCCTGGCGAGCCCAACTGCCGTCGCACTGACGAAATGAGTTTGATGTTAAGCCTGAGATACCCGGGCCTAGCGCACCGAGGGGCGCTCCGGCGGCCAAGGCCGCTACGACCCCTTCGGCACGCTCTCCCTAATAACGAGCATTGTTTTTGCCTGGCAGCCGTCGCACTGACGGCAGTGTTTTTCTTTTCCGTCCTGTGGTACTTCTTTTTTTACTTTTAAAAAACTATTTCGATCAAGGTTATGGCCCGGTTCAAAGTTTGTGACGTTTCTCTCACTATACTGGTCTAGCCTTACAAGTCTTACCTCAACATAAAAGCAAAAAGCATAGGAACCCATAATGGACGAACAGCTCAAACAGAGTGCGCTTGATTTTCACCAGTATCCGACCCCAGGGAAGATCCAGGTATCTCCAACCAAACCGCTGGCAACGCAACGCGACCTGGCGCTGGCCTACTCGCCGGGCGTTGCTGCCCCTTGCCTGGAAATTGCGGCCGATCCTCTCGCGGCCTACAAATACACCGCACGCGGCAACCTGGTGGCGGTGATTTCCAACGGTACGGCGGTTTTAGGGCTGGGTAATATCGGTGCCTTGGCCGGTAAGCCGGTAATGGAAGGGAAAGGCGTGCTGTTCAAGAAATTTTCCGGTATCGACGTGTTTGATATCGAAGTCGATGAGCTAAACCCTGACAAGCTGATCGACATCATCGCTGCGCTGGAGCCGACCTTTGGCGGCATCAACCTGGAAGACATCAAAGCGCCGGAGTGTTTCTACATCGAGCAGAAACTGCGTGAGCGCATGAAGATCCCGGTGTTCCATGACGATCAGCACGGCACCGCCATTATCACCACCGCTGCAGTGCTGAACGGCCTGCGGGTAGTGAAAAAGAATATTTCCGACGTGCGACTGGTGGTTTCCGGTGCCGGCGCCGCGTCGATTGCCTGTTTGAACCTGTTGGTGGCGCTGGGGCTGCGTCAGCAGAACATTACCGTCTGCGACTCCAAAGGGGTGATCTTCAAAGGGCGCGACGCCAACATGGAGCAGACCAAGGCGGCCTACGCCATTGAAGACAACGGCCAGCGGACGCTGGGGGATGCTATCCCGGATGCCGATATCTTCCTCGGCTGCTCCGGCCCGGGCGTATTGACCCAGGACATGGTGAAAACCATGGCCAGGGATCCATTGATCATGGCGCTGGCCAACCCGGAACCGGAGATCCTGCCGCCGCTGGCGAAAGCCGTGCGTCCGGACGCCATTATCTGTACCGGCCGTTCCGACTACCCGAACCAGGTGAACAACGTTCTTTGCTTCCCGTTCATCTTCCGCGGCGCGCTGGACGTGGGTGCCACCACCATCAACGAAGAGATGAAACTGGCCTGCGTGCACGCAATTGCCGATCTGGCATTGGCGGAGCAGAGCGACGTGGTGGCTTCGGCCTATGGCGATCAGGACCTGTCATTTGGCCCTGAATACATCATTCCAAAACCTTTCGACCCGCGCCTGATTGTTAAAATCGCTCCGGCGGTCGCCAAGGCGGCGATGGAGTCCGGCGTGGCGACGCGTCCGATCGAAGACTTTGACGCCTACGTCGAAAAACTGTCCGAGTTTGTCTACAAAACCAACCTGTTCATGAAACCTATCTTCGCCCAGGCTAAAAAAGAGATGAAGCGCGTGGTGATGGCGGAAGGGGAAGAGGAAAGGGTGCTGCATGCGACTCAGGAAATGGTGTCGCAGGGGTTGGCTTATCCGATCCTGGTCGGTCGTCCGAGCGTGATTGAAATGCGGCTGAAAAAACTTGGCCTGCAACTGACGCCGGGTAAAGACTTTGAAGTGGTGAACAACGAGTCCGACCCGCGTTTCAACGAATACTGGGGCGAATATTACCAGATCATGAAGCGTCGCGGCGTATCGCAGGAACAGGCACGGCGTGCGGTGATTGGTAACCCAACGCTGATTGCGGCGATCATGCTGCATCGCGGCGAGGCGGATGCGATGATCTGCGGCACCATCGGTAGCTATCACGAGCATTACGACGTGGTCGAGAAAGTGTTCGGCTTCCGCGAAGGGGCACACGTCGCCGGGGCGATGAATGCGCTGCTGCTGCCAAGCGGCAACACCTTTATTGCCGACACCTATGTCAATGACGATCCGACGCCGGAGCAACTGGCGGAAATCACCCTGATGGCGGCGGAAACCGTGCGTCGTTTCGGTATCGAGCCGAAGGTCGCGCTATTGTCCCATTCCAGCTTTGGTTCTTCCGATAACCCGGCGGCTTGCAAGATGCGTAAAACGCTGGAGCTGGTGAACAAGATGGCGCCGGAGCTGGAGATTGACGGTGAGATGCACGGTGACGCCGCGCTGGTGGAAAGCATCCGTAATGATCTGATGCCGGACAGTCCGTTGAAAGGCTCGGCCAACGTGTTGATCATGCCGAATATGGAAGCGGCACGCATCAGCTACAACCTGTTGCGCGTATCCTCTTCCGAAGGGGTTACCGTCGGGCCGGTGCTGATGGGGGTATCGAAACCGGTACACATCCTGACGCCAATCGCCTCGGTACGCCGCATCGTCAACATGGTCGCGCTGGCCGTGGTAGAAGCGCAGACCACGCCGTTATAAGCCTTGAGTGACTACCAGCCTCCTGCGTTTCGGCGCCGGAGGCTTTTTTTATGCCTTGCAGCGTGCGGCGATCTGGCGGATATCCTGCGGTGTCGTGCGGCAACAGCCACCAATCAGCCGGGCGCCGATGCGTTGCCATTCGCCAATTTGATCAAGCAGACTGCCGTGTGCGCCACCACAGGCATGCCAGGTTTTGCTTACCGCGTCGTAGTGTTCACCCGAGTTCGGATAGACCAGCAGCGGCTTGTCAGCCAGTGCGGCAAACTGTTGCAGCGCCGGGGCCACATTTTCCAGCGCAATGCAGTTAATGCCTATCGCCAGCACCTGGGGATTGGCGTGCAGCAGAGCCATGACCTCGGTCAGCGGTGTCCCGTCGCTGAGGTGTTGACTGTCGCGCAGGGTGAAAGCGAACCAGGCACCCAGGGTGGGGAACTCTTCCAACAACGTCAGCAACGCCTGCAGTTCGCTGAAGGACGGCAGGGTTTCGCAAGCCAGTAAATCCACCCCGGCTTCGGCTAACGCCTGGATACGCGGGCGGTGGAAGGCGATCATCTCTTCCTGCGGCAGTGAGTAATCGCCGCGATATTCAGATCCGTCGGCCAGATAAGCGCCATACGGCCCCACCGAGCCGGCAACCAACAAGGGAGCAGCTTGCGGGTGCTGCGCCAGATAGTCGCGGCGTGCCTGCTGCGCCAGTTGCACGCTTTTGGCAATCAGCGCCAGTGACTGCGCTTGACTCAGGCCCCGGCGCAAAAAGCCTTGTGGCGTGGCCTGATAACTGGCGGTGATGGCGCACTGCGCCCCGGCGTTGAAATAGTCGAGATGCACCTGATAAATCAGCTCAGGGTTTTCAATCAGCACTTTCGCCGACCACAACGGGTCGCCCAAATCACAGCCGCGGGCTTCCAGTTCGGTAGCCAATGCGCCGTCTAAAATCAGCGTAGGCTGGGCGCTCAAAAGTGTGGCGACAGGGTTGTTAACCGACATGATTTTCTCCCAGAGAGGTTTTTTGCCCGGCACGGCGGGTCAGATAATAGGCGATGTAGCACAGGGCGACAAAAGGCAGCCCGCAGTAAAGCGCGATGCGTTGCTCTGGATCGAACGCCAGCCCGACACAGGCCAGCAGGCACAGGGTGAAACCGACGATCGGCGTTAGCGGGTAACCCGGCGCACGGTATTTCAGGCCGGAGATGGGCTGGCCGCTGCGGACATAATGACGGCGGAAAGCGAAATGCGAGGCACAGATACTCAACCAGACCACCACCACCGCAAAGCCGGAAATCGCTGACAGCGCCACGAACACCGTGTCCGGGGCGATCACGCTGGTCAGCAATGCCAGTACACCGCCGAGCATGCTGAAGGTTAGCGCGTTGATCGGGATGCCGCGTTTATTCACGCGGGAGAAATAGGCCGGCAGGGTACGCTGGTTAGCCAGCGACCACAGCATGCGCCCCGAAGCGTACAGGCCCGAGTTGGCCGCCGACAGGATGGCGGTGAGGATCACGAAATTAAAGATATCGGCGGCATAGGGCACGCCGATGCGTTCAAACACCAACACAAACGGGCTTTTGACAATCCCGGCCTGATCCATCGGGATCAACGCGGCCAGAATAAATACCGTACCGATAAAGAACAGCATCAGGCGGATCACCGTGGTCCGTATCGCCCAGGGCACCACCTTTTCCGGATTCTCGGTTTCGCCGGCGGCAATGCCGATAAGCTCAGTGCCGGAGAACGCGAAATTCACGGCCACCATGGTCATCAGGATCGGCAGTGTGCCGTTTGGCAGCCAGCCGGAGGCAGTCAGGTTATGCAGGAAGGGCGCTGGCGTGCCGTCTTTCATCGGCAGCAGGCCGAACATCGCCGCACCGCCGAGGATGATAAACGCCAGAATGGTCACGACCTTGATCAACGAGAACCAGAACTCGCTCTCGGCAAAGAAGCGGGTGGTGACCACGTTAAGCAGGAAAATCGCCGCGCAGAAGATCAAACACCACAGCCACACCGGCGATTGCGGGAACCAATATTGCATGCAGAAACCGGCGGCGGTCAGGCTGGAGCCCAGTGCTACCGTCCAGGTCAGCCAGTACAGCCAGGCGACGGTGTAACCGGTGGCCGGGCCAAGATAGCGTGATGCGTAGACGTGGAAGGCGCCGGTTTCGGGCATCGCCACCGACAGTTCGCCCAGGCACAGCATCACCAAATAGACCACCAGCGCGCCGATCAGATAGGCCAGCAGGGTACCGAGAGCACCGGTAGTGGAAATGATATAGCCGGTGTTGAAGAACAGCCCGGTACCAATCACGCCGCCCAGTGACAGCATCACCAGATGTCGGGCTTTCATGGTGCGTTTGAACTGCCCTTCGGCGGGAACGGCTGAGTGCATAATATTCTATCCGTGTAGACGTCTAAACAGCTAAATGGCTATCGTTTATACTCGCAATATTTCATGAAATCAATGCGTGAGCAGAAACCACAAAGTAAAAATATAGTTATCAGTGTTTCAGGACAGGTTGTCGCCTATATGCAAATGATAATTATTATCTATAATGTCGTCACTTTTTATCACAGGGCAACATCATGAGATTTTTGATTTTATTGGCCGCGCTGGCACTGGGCGCCTGCAGTCAGGCCCCGGTTCCGTCGCCGAAAAATACCCCCGATAACCTGGGGAAAATTACCGACTTGCGCAGCGGCGAAAGCTTGTCACCTGAGCAATTGCTGAGCCGATTGGCCGCTCAGCCACGGGTCATCGTCGGGGAAAAACATGACAACCCGTACCACCACCAGATTGAATTGTGGCTGGTGGAAAACCTGCCGCAACAGCGGCCGCAGGGCAGCGTACTGATGGAGATGATTAACCCGAATCAACAGGCCAAAGTGAGTCAGGTGAAACAGTGGCTACAAGGTAATCCGGCGGTGCGTGACAGCCGTGTGGCGGAATTGATCGACTGGCAGCCGGGCTGGAAATGGTCGCTGTACGGTGACCTGACGATGGCAGCGATACGCGCGCCATACCCACTTTGGTCGGCCAACCTGGATCGCGATGAAATTATGGCGTTTTATCAGCAGCCCAGTTTCCCGCAGGGCCAACTGTCGGTGCGCCCAGCGGTGCAGAAGGCGCTGGAAGAAACTATCCGTACTTCACACGGTGGGAAAATTGAACCTCAACAGCTGCACGCCATGCTGGCGATCCAGCAGCAACGTGACCGGCGTATGGCCGAACGTTTACTGGCCGCCCCGACACCGACGTTGCTGATTGCCGGTGGCTACCATGCTTCCAAATCGGTGGGGGTGCCGCTGCACGTGCAGGATCTGCAACCGACCGCGTTGCCGACCGTGTTAATGCTGGCAGAGCCCGGTGTACAGGTCGATAAACTGGTGGCGGATTACCTGTGGATTACCCCAGCGGTTACCACTGAGGTTAAATGATTAGGTTAAGACTGTGAAAAGAACTGTTAATACAAATTACAAATGATTATCATTGGCAAATGAGATCTGAAATCATTCGTAATTAAGTAATCTACTATCCCTATGCTAACTCAGGCTTTAACTTATCCGCTCGCTTCAATGCCACAGCCGCGCTGGGCGCGCGGATTTTTATGTGCGCTAGCGGCACATCTGGCGCTGGTACTGCTGTTTTATTGGCCGTCCACATCGTTGCCGCCGATGCAGTTACCACCACCGGCGGTGATGATGAGCTGGGCGGCGCAGGTTGAAGCACCGGAAAGCCCGAAGCCGCTGCCGTTGGGCGTGCAACAGGCCGAGTCATCTGCAGCGCAACCGGCCGAGCCGCAGGAGCAGCCCGATTTACCCAGGTTGGCGCGGGCCGACAAGACCAAAATTAGCGTGGCCGAGAAAAAGCGGACCGAACATCGGCCGCCACAGAAAGCCCCGCCAAAGCCGGAAGAACAGGTTAAAGAGGTTAAACGCGCCGCAGCTTCCAGCGCTGCCGCACCGAAAGCCTTGAACATAGCCCGGCAGACGGCCGCGCCGCTGAACAGCGATTCTGCTAGCAGCGAGCAGGCCAAACTATCGTGGGAGAGCCTGGTGAAAGGGACCCTAAACCGTATCAAACGCTACCCGGCGGATGCCCAGCGTCGTCGCCGGACCGGCATGCCGCAGGTGTCTTTTTCTGTTGATGCGCAGGGGCGGGTTTTCGATCTGACCTTGCATACCCCGTCGGGCACTGCTTCGCTGGATCGGGAAGCGTTGGCCGTGGTTATGCGGGCGCAGCCGCTGCCGCCACCGCCGGTCGAAATGCTGCGGCAAGGCAAGGTTCTGGTGACGATGCCCATCGATTTTAATCTGGCGGCATTGAGCGCCGGCCAATAATGTATTCCGTGAGCAGCGGCTTTTTATTTACCTAATCAAAGGGCAGGGCTGCTGATGTCAAACCATCGTGAGGGATTATGAAACATCCACTTCTGTCGGGCCGAACGGTCATCTATGCCGTGATTTCATTGAGCTTATTGGGCCAGGCTGCCTGGGCGGAGCCGCTGGCACCCAGCGCTGAGATTATCCCGCATCAATTAATTGCCCAGGGGGAGACTCGGGTGGACGATTATTATTGGCTGCGAGATGACAGCCGGCAGAATAAAAAGGTGCTGAATTATCTGACGGCGGAAAACCGTTATACCGAGCAGATGATGCAGCCGTATAAAAAACTGCGCGACACGCTGTATCAGGAAATGCTGGGCCGCATCAGCCCGGAAGATCGCTCGGTGCCTTATCAACTGAACGGGTATCGCTATCAGGAAAGCTATGCGGCAGGCAAAGATTTTGCTCTGTATCAGCGCCAGGCCCTGACTGCCGATGCGCCTTGGAAAACCTTGCTGGATGCCAATCAACGCGCGGTGGGACAGGATTATTATCGTCTGGGTGGGATGGAGATAAGTCAGGATAACCAGCAGATGGCGATCGCTGAAGATCTGCAAGGGCGCAGGCAGTACCGCATCTCGCTGAGTGAAATAGATAGCGGGAAATGGGCGCCGGAAGTGATTGAAAATACCTCCGGTGATATGGCGTGGGCCAACGACGGCAAGACGCTATTTTATATCCGTAACCATCCGCAGACTCTGTTGCCGTATCAGGTTTATCGCCATCAGACCGGCACGCCGGTAGCGGACGACAAGCTGGTGTATCAGGAAAATGATGGCGGGTTTTATCTGAGTCTGAGCCGTTCTTCATCGCGTGACTACGTGATTATTACCATCAGCGGCAATACCACTTCCGAGGCGCGGCTGATTGACGCTAATCAACCGCTGAGCGCCCCGGTGCTGTTCGCTGCACGCAAGAACGGCCTCGAGTATTATTTAGATCACTATCGTGGTGAGTTCTACCTGCGTTCCAACCACCAAAGCCCGCATTTTGGCCTGTACCAGACTGCGGCAGTCGGCAAGCCATGGCAGACGCTGATAGCACCGCAGGAAAAACGCGAGGTGGAAGGTTTCACGGTGTTCCGCGACTGGCTGGTGGTGAAGGAACGTGCTGATGGCTTGGTACAACTGCGACAAATCAGTTGGGACGGCAAGACCCAGCGCAGTATTCCGTTCGATGATGCCAGTTATATGGCCTGGCTGGGCTATAACCCGGATCCGGACAACCAGCAACTGCGCTATGGCTATTCGGCGATGACGACTCCAACCCGCACCTACCAATGGGATCTTGATAAAGGCGTGCGTACCCTGCTGAAACAGCAGGAAGTGAAAGGGGTGGATCCCAGCTTGTACCACAGCGAGCGGGTGTGGATTAACGCGCGCGACGGTGTGAAGGTGCCGGTCTCGCTGGTCTACAACAAAGCCATGTTCAAACCGGGGCACAGCCCGCTACTGGTGTACGGCTATGGTGCCTATGGCATGAGTATGGATCCGGCCTTTAGCGCCAATCGCATTAGCTTGCTGGATCGCGGTTTCGTTTATGCGCTAATCCACGTGCGCGGTGGCGGTGAGCTGGGGCAGGACTGGTACCAGCAGGGCAAGTTGACCCATAAGCCAAACACCTTCAGCGACTTTATCGATGCCACCCAGGCATTAATCCAACAGGGTTATGGCCAGCCGGGCCGCATTTACGCCATGGGCGGCAGTGCGGGTGGGCTGCTGATGGGGGCGGTAATCAATCAGGCACCGCAGTTATATAACGCAGTAGTGGCACAGGTGCCTTTCGTGGATGTGCTGACCACCATGCTGGACGACAGTATTCCGCTGACGGTCGGTGAATACGAAGAGTGGGGCAACCCGAATCAAGCGCAGGCTTATGCGTTGATCAAGTCCTATAGCCCGTATGACAACATACGTAAACAGGCCTATCCGAACCTGCTGGTCACCAGCGGCCTGTACGATTCGCAGGTGCAATATTGGGAACCGGCCAAATGGGTCGCCAAACTGCGTCGTTTTAAACAGGGCGATTCAGTGTTACTGCTGGCGACCGATATGACGGCCGGCCACGGCGGAAAATCGGGCCGTCTGACGCGGCTGGAAAATAACGCGCTGGAATACAGCTTTATTATGGCGATGGATCAGAAAACACAGAAATAACCACTATCACCGTCGGGTAATAAACCCGGCGGTTTATTAAAACTATAAAAAATTAATTTACCGTCTATTTCGGCGGGCTTTTTGCTGGGCATTGTCGGCCATCAAATCTTTTTGGCAATTTCTGGGGATATATGAAAATTAAATTAATAGTAAGCCTGATCGGCGCGGGAATCGCGCTGAGCGGGATGGCGACGGCTGCGCAGAACGGGGTTGAAGAGGGAAAGGGCAAGGTCGTTTTCAGCCCATTGAATGTTTCGGCGGCAGAAAACGCTAACAGTAGCAGTGAAAAAGAAGCGCTGGAAAAGCCCGGCGCTTTCAGCTCACGCGGGGAAAATAAGAATCTGGAGTCGGTAGACAGCATTCTGCGCAGCATGCCGGGTACCTATACCCAGATCGATCCAGGCCAGGGTTCGGTCAGCGTCAATATTCGCGGCATGAGCGGCTTTGGCCGTGTTAATACCATGGTCGATGGTATTACTCAGAACTATTATGGCAGTTCACCGAGCGACGCGGCGCATGGCGGTTTGCCCACCAGTCAGTTTGGTGCGCTGATCGATCCCAACTTTATCGTCGGCGTTGACGTAGCGCGCGGTAATGCGACGGGTTCCGCCGGTGTTAATGCATTGGCAGGCAGCGCTAACTTCCGCACCATTGGCGTGGATGACGTGGTGTTTTCGGATAACCCTTTTGGCGTGCGCACCAAGTTTTCCGTTGGCAATAACGGTATTGGCCGTAGCGGTATGATCGCAGTGGGGGGGAAAACGGATGCATTCGGCGACGGTGGTAGCCTCGGTGCCATGGCCGCTATCAGCGGCAGTTCGATCACCTCTAATTATAAGAATGGCGCAGGGTTTGACAGTGAAGAGTTTAATGTCGATAAAACTTATCGCCAGAATCCCAAATCTCAGTTATTTAAAGTGGATATTAAACCGGATGCGTTCAATAGCATTGAACTGTCGGCCCGAACTTATCAGAACAAGATCACCCGCCGCCATATCGACAGCAATGACTTTTATATTAAATATCATTACGCCCCGTTTTCAGAGCTGATTGATTTTAATCTGACCGCCAGCACTAGCCGGGGCGAACAGCAGTTTATGTCCGATAATATGGCGGGATTCAGCGACAGCACCGCAAAAAATATCTCCGACGCGCTGGATGTGAACAATACCAGCCGTTTCAGCCTGCAGGAGGTCGATTTTGCCTTTAGCTACGGCGGCAAACTGATCCGCAATGAATACAAGAAGCGCGCTTCCGGGCTGGTGACAGATGAGGGGCAGGCGGAAAGCTCGCCGGTGGGTATTGCAGGCAAACAAAACATTGCCAGCCTTTACAGCGGGCTGCAGCTTAATTACGGCATCTGGCAGGGTAACTTTGACCTGAACTACAGCGCCTATGATATCTCCGGCTATAAACCGGCCTGTGACGATCGGGTGCAATGTTTCCCGCAGGGGGCCAGCAACATCAATTTGAAAGAGCACGGCTTTAACCCGGCGGTGATGTTGTCCGCACAGGTAACACCGTGGCTGCAGCCGTTCGTCAGCTACAACAAATCGATGCGTGGGCCGAATATTCAGGAAGTGTTCTTCGCCAACAGCGGCGGGCAGTCGATGAACCCTTTCCTTAAGGGGGAAACGGCAGAAACCTATCAGGCGGGTTTTAACGCCAATGCGCATGACCTGCTGTTTAAACAGGACAGTTTCCAGCTCAAGGCGGTGTATTTTGAGTCTAAAATCAAAAACTACATTTCCAGTCAGACTTACATGGTGTGCAGTAACCGTCAGAAATGCAATCGTTCCCAGGCGACTCAGGAAGAGTGGGATAACGCCGATGTGAATGTCTTAATGACCATGTACAGCAACTCTTACGAGCCAGTCAGGTCGCGTGGGGTGGAAGTAGAGGCAATGTACGATGCCGGTTTTGCCTACAGCAAGCTGTCTTTGAGCAAGGAGCACACCAGCCAGCCGACCAATCAGGCCAGCAATGAGTTCGGTGCCGGTGACATTAGCGAGTTACCGGAGTTGTACTTCACGCTGGATACGGGTGTGCGTTTGCTGGATGAGAAATTGACGCTGGGCGGGCTGGTGAAATACACCGGCAAGGCGGTTCGCCTTTCGCCAAGTTCGGAGCGCGACGAGAACGAGCAAGTGCTGAAAGAGCCTGCGCCGCATATTCCGACCGTTATCGATCTGTACAGTACCTATCAATTCAACCGCAATCTGCTGTTGAAATTCAGCGTGCAGAACCTGATGAACAAAGACTATTCCGATGCATTGAACAAGATGAACGCCATGCCGTCACAGTCTCAGGATTTCTCACCGACCAACACCGCCCGCGGCCGAACCTATATCTTCGGCGGCGAGGTGCGATTCTAAGCGAAATGCGGGCGCAATTACTGCGCCCGTTTTGCCTGCTGCAACCACTTGTCCAGCTCGTTGGCGAACTGCTGACGGTCACGCTGATTCAGCGTATTCGGGCCGCCGGTCTGGATGCCGCTGGAGCGCAAAGTGTCCATAAAGTCACGCATGTTCAGGCGCTCACGAATGGTGTCCGGGGTGTAACGTTCACCGCGTGGATTCAGCGCCACCGCCCCTTTATCTATCACTTCTGCTGCCAGCGGGATATCGGCGGTGATCACCAGATCGCCTTTCTCACAGCGGCGCACGATTTCGTTATCCGCCACGTCAAAACCGGCCGCTACCTGCAGGGTGTGGATGTGTTTTGACGGCGGCGTTCTCAGCGGCTGGTTCGCTACCAGCGTCACCGACATCGCGGTGCGCTCTGCCGCCCGAAACAGCACTTCTTTGATTACGTTGGGACAGGCGTCCGCATCAACCCAAATCTGCATCATTCCGGCTCCTTCAGCCAATCGCGTACCGGCAGGAAATCACGGTACAGCGCCGCTTCCGGACTGTCTTCCGCCGGTTGATAATTGTATTCCCAGCGCACCAGCGGCGGCATCGACATCAGGATGGATTCGGTACGACCGCCGGTTTGCAGGCCGAACAGCGTGCCCCGGTCCCAGACCAAATTGAATTCCACGTAACGGCCACGGCGATACAGCTGGAACTGGCGCTCGTGATCGCCCCAGCTCAGTGTTTTGCGTTTCTCTACGATCGGCAGGTAAGCATCCAGGAAGCCTTCGCCCACCGCCTGGGTAAAGGCGAAGCAGGTGGCGAAGTCCGGGGTGTTCAGGTCATCAAAGAACAGGCCCCCGATGCCGCGAGCCTCGTTGCGGTGCTTGATAAAGAAATAGTCGTCGCACCACTTTTTGTATTTGGGATAAACCTGCTCACCGAAGGGCGCGCACAGCCGCTCGGCGGTGCGGTGCCAGTGAACGGCGTCTTCTTCGAAGCCATAAAACGGCGTCAGGTCAAAGCCCCCGCCAAACCACCACACCGGTTCTTCACCCGGTTTTTCCGCAATGAAAAAGCGCACGTTGGCGTGGCTGGTAGGAATGTAGGGGCTGCGCGGATGGATCACCAGCGAGACGCCCATCGCCTGGAAGCTGCGTCCGGCCAGTTCGGGGCGATGCGCGCTAGCGGAAGCGGGCAGGGTAGCGCCGGAGACGTGTGAAAAGTTGACGCCCGCCTGTTCGAACACCGCACCGTCGGTCAACACCCGGCTGCGGCCACCGCCGCCTTCTTCACGCGTCCAGCGGTCTTCGTTGAAAACGGCGCTGCCGTCGGCCTGGGCCAACTGGCTGCAGATGCGGTCCTGCAGCGCCAGCAGGAAGGATTTTACTTCTGCGATGGTCGATAAACTCATACGGAATAATTCACAGCGTCTGACTGAACAAGGCGCAGAGTATACCTTTATTCACCGCGGCTGGCAGTATCAGCCGGGTTTTCGTTGGTGCGTATCGTAATAGCTGAAGAAACTGATCACCCCATCGGCAATGGCGCGGGCGATTTTCTCGCGGAACGCGGTGGTGCCGAGCAGGCGCTCTTCTGCCGGGTTGGTAATGAACGAGGTTTCGACCAGCACCGACGGGATAGACGGGGATTTCAGCACCGCAAATGCCGCCTGTTCCGTACTGTTGCTGTGCAGGTGGTGTACCGGACGGATCTGGCCGAGCACGTGGCGACCGAGCGTCAGGCTGTTGTTGATGGTATCGGTCTGCACCAGATCAAACAGCACCTGTTGCAGATAGTTGTCTTGGTTTTTGTACTTGCCACCGGCCACGTCATCGGCGGCATTTTCACGGTTGGACAGGTAACGCGCCATGGCGCTGCTGGCACCGCGATTGGACAGGGCAAACACCGAAGCGCCCGAGGCTTCCGGGCTGGTAAAACCGTCGGCGTGAATGGAGATAAACAGGTCGGCCTGATGCTGGTGGGCAATCTCCACCCGTTGGAACAAGGGGATAAATTCGTCTTCTTCCCGCGTCAGACGGACTTCGACGTGTTCCTGTTCGTGCAGGATGCGACGGACGTGGTTGGCAATCTCCAACACGACGTGCTTTTCCTGTGAGCCTTCGCTGCCGACCGCGCCGGAGTCGATACCGCCGTGACCAGGGTCGATCATCACCAGCCTTTTGCTGCCGGACGGTTTGGGTGCCGGCTTGCTTGTCGGTTTGGGATGTTGGTTGCGCAGCATGCCACCGGACTCGGCTTCGGCGCTTTGGCTTTTGCTGCCGAGCAGTACCAACGCCAGGCCGGAGAGCAGTAATTGACGTCGCGTGGGGGAAACGGAGAGCGGCTTAAAATTGAGGAATTGTTTAACCTGCTTTTTCATAATGCTACGCTCCATCGACAAATTCTATTTTGCGACGTTATATCGTATTGATAATCATTAATCGACCTGATAACTATGTCCATTTATTACGCGGGTTACCGACTATTTCTGGATAATTGCTGGGGTAAATCGCAGTTTGATATTGCGTAAGTGAATAATCACGCGATAATCAGATAAACATCTTAATTAACAGCGGCGAACATCGATGGAAATTCGCGTATTTCGACAAGACGACTTTGAAGAAGTCATTACCCTGTGGGAGCGCTGCGATCTGCTGCGACCGTGGAACGATCCTGAGATGGATATTGAACGTAAACTGAATCACGATCCGGACCTGTTTCTGGTCGCCGAAGTGGGCGGAGAAGTCGTGGGCTCAGTGATGGGCGGTTACGATGGCCATCGCGGTTCGGCGTATTATTTGGGGGTACATCCGGATTATCGCGGGCGCGGTATTGCCAATGCGTTAATTAACCGTCTGGAGAAGAAGCTGATCGCGCGTGGATGTCCGAAGATCCAGCTGGTGGTGCGTGAAGACAACGACACGGTGATCGAGATGTACGAAAAACTCGGTTACGAGATCCAGAACGTGACCAACCTGGGCAAACGACTGATCGAAGATCAGGAATATTGAGTGGTCATTCGGGCGGTGAAATTTCACCGCCCGTTGCTGCGTGTTAAGGCAGTTTTTTGATGTTCTTCACATCCACTTCCACACTGCTCCAGTCTTTATCCACTTTCCCTTCCAACTGCACTTTATCTTTCGGGGTGATGGTCTGGCCGTTCCAGCGTTTTTTGTCGATCTCCACCGTCAGGGTGCCGCTGGCGTCGCGGAAGGTATAGGTGTCGTCACCGACGCGCTGCAAAATATTGCCCTGCAGCATCACCCAGGTGTCATCGCTCATCGACTTCACCTTGTCTACCGTGGTCAGCGCCGCGCTTGGGCCGGAGAAGCCGCCCTGCTGGGTATTTTGCGTTTGTGTCTGCGGCGCGGCTGGATCGAGGAACCCGCCTTGCTGTGCCAGAACCGGTGCGCTGCACAGAGCGATTAATGCGGCCAGGGTATATTTTTTCATTTGAAGCTTCCTTATCTCAATCGAGAGTCAAAGCCCTGCCAATCAGGACTGCTGGTTTGATGGAGTTAAGTAAAGCATGAAAATCTTAAGGGGTTCTTAAGCGAGCACATTGAAAACGCTAAACAGGACTCCCATTTGAAGGAGTAATAATAATGCAATTGGCAAGGAACCGACGTTGAAGCCACTCCCACACCATTTTTCCCCCGACGATTATGATCATCATGGCGCGCTGCGTTTGCCGCTGTGGTTTTGGGGCGTGCTGGTTTTACAGGCCCGGACCTGGATTTTGTTCGTGATGGCCGGTGCTTCACGCCAGCAGGGAGAAGGGCTGCTGCAGCTGTTTTACCCTGACACCCAAAGGTTCTGGTACGGCATCATGCTGGGGCTGCCGGCGGCGCTGGCATTTCTGTTGGCTCCACGGCGTCACCAATGGCCGCGATTGTGGCGTGCCTGGCGTTGGGTGCTTTGCCTCTCGCTACTGGCGGCACTGGGCGGTTCGGTGTTCAACCTGTGGCAACAGGCCGACAATCAGCCACCGCTGGATGCTGTCCTGATACTGCTTGATGCATTGGCCCTGGCCTATTTGTTGCTGAACCCGCGGTTGAAAGCCTGTTTTACCGTACAGAACGAAGCCGGGTAATTAGCGCCTGCGGCGGCACTTTTCCTATTTTCTGCACTCCAAGCTCGCAACCGATGGCGAAGCGTGGGCAGTTGTGAGAGGCTGGCACGCAGCAAAACGCCGGGCCCATGCCTTTGATGTTAAGGAGCTAGAGATGAATATTCGCCCACTGCTGTTAGGACTCCCGCTGTTACTGACTGGCTGTTCGACGATGTCGAACTTCTCCTGGTCGAGCCTGTCGCCACTTAACTGGTTTGGCAGCAGCCTTGAGGTCAGCGCCAAGGGCGTTGGCGATTTGAACGCCGGTACTCCGATGTCGGAAAGCGCCATCAACGACGGCTTGAAAGGCGATTACCGCCTGCGCGGCGGCATGGCTACCAGCCAGGGCCAGATAGTTTCTTACTATCAGGCGATGGACGGCGATGACGTGAAACTGGTGATCACCGGTGAACCCAAGGGCCACGTGCAACGGGTGGACGTGATGGACAGCAAGGTGGCGACCGAGTGGGGCAGCAAACTTGGCACGCCGTTCAGCGACCTGTACAGCAAGGCGTTCGGTGCCTGTAAACCGGCCGACGGCGACGATGCCGGCAAGGTGGAGTGTGTGGCGGAGCAGAGCAAGTACGTGACCTACATCTTCAGCGGCAAGTGGGCCGGCCAGCAGGACATCATCCCACCGGATGACACGCTGAAAAGCTGGACGATCAGCAAGATTATCTGGCACGCCAAACCTCAGTAAGCCTTTCTTTTTGGGCGCCCGATTTGCGGCGCCCCAGCATCCTTCATCATGACGGATATCCTTATTTTCTTTGCGTTCGGGCAAGGCAATTACCCTTGCTTGCGGTATGATGCTGCGCATTCGTAACAGGCTACTGTTACCCGATTCTGCTATTGAGGATAACGACAATGACACAGGTTCAGAGCGGCATTTTGCTGGAACACTGCCGTTTCGCCATTTTTATGGAAGCCACCGTTCAGGGCGAATTTGCCGAACTCCGTCAGGGCTGCAAGCAGTTTTGCCAGACGTTGACCGAGCTGCAACAGCAGTTCCCCGATGCGCATTTGGGTGCGGTGGTTGCCTTTGGCTATGACGTTTGGCACGACCTGTCCAGCGGTCAGGGCGCCAAAGAGCTGAAGCCATTCACCCCGCTCGGCAAAGGGCTGGCACCGGCCACCCAGCGCGACCTGCTTGTCCATATTCAATCCCTGCGTCATGATGTCAACTTCACGCTGGCCCAGGCCGCGCTGGCGGCGTTCGGCAACGCCATCAAAATTGAAGAAGAAACCCACGGTTTCCGCTGGGTGGAAGAGCGTGACCTGAGCGGCTTTATCGACGGCACGGAAAACCCGCAGGGCGACAAGCGACCGGAAGTGGCGGTGATTGCCGAAGGCGAAGAAGACGCAGGCGGTAGCTACGTGCTGGTGCAACGTTACGAACACAACCTGCGTCAGTGGCAGCGTTTCACCACCGAACAGCAGGAGCAGATTATCGGCCGTACCAAGCATGACAGCGAAGAACTGCCGCCGGAGCAACGTCCGGACACCTCACACGTCAGCCGGGTCGATCTGAAAGAAGAGGGCAAGGGCCTGAAGATCCTGCGTCAAAGCCTGCCTTACGGCACCGCCAGCGGCAAGCATGGGCTGTATTTCATCGCCTACTGCGCGCGCCTGCACAACATCGAAAAGCAGCTGCTGAGCATGTTCGGCGATCTGGACGGCAAACGCGACGCGATGCTGCGTTTCAGCCGCGCGGTGACCGGTAGTTATTACTTTGCGCCATCACTGACGCGCCTGCTGTCGCTGTAACACCTCTACCGGGGCTGGCGACGCCTGCTCCGGTTTTACTTCCCCCCTCTGCCATGCCGCTCCGTTCCTGCCTTATAGCGTTTGATGCTTGAAAATCACTAAACGGTATATAAAAGCGTTACAGCTCCGCACCTAGTTATAAATACACTGGTCAACATCAGGGCGAAAGCCCGACGGAATGACTCAGTAATAAGGTGCGCAATGAAACAAACTCGGGTTAAAAATATCGTACTGAAAGGATGGCTGGCGGCGGCGCTGTTAGCCAGCGGCACCGTCTCGGCAACTGAATTGCTGAACAGCTCCTATGACGTTTCCCGTGAATTGTTTACCGCGTTGAATCCTGGCTTTGTGCAGCAATGGAACCAACAGCATCCGGGCGACAAGCTGACCATCAAACAATCCCATGCCGGTTCCTCCAAGCAGGCGCTGGCGATCCTGCAGGGCTTGCGCGCCGATGTCGTGACCTACAACCAGGTGACCGATGTGCAGATCCTGCACGATCGTGGCCAATTAATCCCGGCTGACTGGCAGTCCCGCTTACCGAACAACAGCTCTCCTTTCTATTCCACCATGGCTTTCCTGGTGCGCAAGGACAATCCAAAAGGCATTCATAACTGGAATGATTTGGTGCGTGATGACGTGAAGCTGGTGTTCCCGAACCCGAAAACTTCCGGTAACGGCCGTTATACCTATCTGGCCGCCTGGGGGGCCGCCAACCAGGCGGATGGCAATGATCAGGCCAAAACCCGCGCTTTTATGACCCGTTTCCTGAAAAACGTGCTGGTGTTTGACACCGGCGGCCGCGGCGCGACCACCACCTTCGTCGAACGTGGCCTGGGCGACGTGCTGATCAGCTTTGAGTCGGAAGTGAACAATATTCGCAAGCAGTATGGCGAAGACAAATACGAGGTGATCGTCCCGCCGGTCGATATTCTGGCGGAGTTCCCGGTAGCCTGGGTCGATAAAAACGTGGCAAGAAATGGCACCGAACAGGCGGCCAAAGACTACCTGAATTATCTCTACAGCCCGGCAGCGCAGCAGGTGATCACCAGCTACTACTACCGCGTTTACGACAAGCAGGCGATGGCCGCAGCCAAAGGCCAGTTCCCGGATACCAAGCTGTTTCGGGTGGAAGATCAGTTTGGCGGCTGGCCACAGGTGATGAAAACCCATTTCGCCACCGGTGGCGAGTTGGATCAACTGTTAGCAGCAGGGCATAAGTAATGTTGTCGTTGACCAGCAAACGGGTTCTGCCTGGCTTCGGCCTCAGTCTGGGAAGCAGCCTGTTTTACACCTGCCTGATCCTGTTGCTGCCACTGAGTGCGCTGGTGATGCAGTTGGCGCAGATGAGCCTGGCACAGTATTGGGAAGTGATTTCCAACCCACAGGTGGTGGCGGCTTATAAAGTCACGCTGCTGGCGGCGGGCGTTGCCAGCCTGTTTAACGCGGTGTTCGGCATGCTGATGGCCTGGATCCTGACTCGCTATCGTTTTCCTGGTCGCACCTTGCTGGACGGCCTGATCGATCTGCCGTTCGCACTGCCGACAGCCGTCGCCGGTCTGACACTGGCGGGGCTGTTTTCCACCACCGGCTGGTATGGCCAATGGCTGGCGCATTTTGACATCAAAGTGACTTTTACCTGGCTCGGCATTGCCGTGGCGATGGCCTTTACCAGCTTGCCGTTCGTGGTGCGCACCGTGCAGCCGGTGCTGGAAGAGCTGGGGCCGGAATATGAAGAGGCGGCCGAAACCCTGGGCGCGACACGCTGGCAGAGCTTTCGCCGTGTGGTTATCCCCGAGTTGGCACCGGCGCTGTTGGCCGGTACGGCGATCTCCTTTACCCGCAGCCTGGGTGAGTTTGGCGCGGTGATTTTTATCGCCGGCAACATCGCCTGGAAGACGGAAGTGACCTCGCTGATGATTTTTGTGCGTTTGCAGGAATTTGATTATCCGGCGGCCAGTGCGATTGCTTCGGTGATCCTGGCGGCCTCGCTGCTGTTGCTGTTCAGCATTAACGTTCTGCAAAGCCGCTTTGGCCGACGCATCGGGGGGCACTGATGGCGGATATCTCTGAGTTCAACGGCGTCGAACGCCCACGCGTTAACTGGGGCAAGTGGACGCTGATCGGTATCGGCGTGCTGTTTTCGGTATTGCTGCTGGTGGTGCCGATTATTTCGATTTTCGCCGAGGCCTTTTCCAAAGGCATTGGTGTGATGTGGGGCAACCTGGTCGATCACGACATGTTGCACGCTATCTGGCTGACGGTGCTGATTGCTTTGATTACCGTGCCGTTCAACCTGATCTTCGGCACGCTGTTGGCCTGGTTGGTGACGCGTTTTACCTTCCCGGGGCGTCAGCTGTTGCTGACGCTGATCGACATCCCGTTCGCCGTTTCGCCGGTGGTGGCGGGGCTGATTTATCTGCTGTTTTACGGCAGCAATGGCCTGCTGGGCGGTTGGCTGGATGCGCATAATATCCAGCTGATGTTCTCCTGGCCGGGCATGGTGCTGGTGACCATTTTCGTGACCTGTCCGTTTGTGGTGCGTGAGCTGGTGCCGATGATGCTCAGCCAGGGCAGCCAGGAAGACGAGGCCGCTATTTTACTGGGCGCTTCCGGTTGGCAGATGTTCCGCCGGGTGACGCTGCCAAACATTCGCTGGGCGCTGTTGTACGGCGTGGTACTGACCAACGCGCGCGCCATCGGCGAGTTTGGCGCGGTATCGGTAGTGTCCGGTTCTATTCGCGGTGAGACCTTCAGCCTGCCGCTGCAGGTTGAGTTATTGCAACAGGATTACAACACGGTCGGCTCCTTTACCGCCGCCGGCTTGCTGACCCTGATGGCAATAGTGACCCTATTTTTGAAGAGTGGCCTGCAATGGCGTCTGGAACGTCAGAATGCACGTCTCGAGCGGGAGGAAAATCATGAGCATTGAGATTAGCGGTATCAATAAGTTCTTCGGTCGTACCAAGGTATTGAACGATATCTCGCTCGATATTGCCTCCGGTGAGATGGTGGCGCTGCTGGGGCCGTCCGGCTCCGGTAAAACCACGCTGCTGCGTATTATTGCCGGGCTGGAAAGCCAGAGCGGCGGGAAGCTGGGCTTCCACGGCACCGACGTCAGCCACGTGCATGCACGCGATCGCCGGGTGGGCTTCGTGTTTCAGCATTACGCGCTGTTCCGTCACATGACGGTGTTCGACAACATCGCCTTTGGCCTGACCGTGCTGCCGCGTCGTGAGCGTCCGAATGCCGCGGCGATCAAACAAAAAGTAACCCAGCTGCTGGAAATGGTGCAGTTGGCCCATTTGGCTAACCGTTATCCGTCACAGCTTTCCGGGGGCCAGAAGCAGCGCGTGGCACTGGCGCGTGCTCTGGCGGTCGAACCGCAAATTCTGTTGCTGGACGAACCCTTCGGTGCGCTGGATGCGCAGGTGCGTAAAGAACTGCGCCGTTGGCTGCGTCAGCTGCATGAAGAGCTGAAATTCACCAGCGTATTCGTCACCCACGATCAGGAAGAGGCAATGGAAGTGGCCGATCGTATTGTGGTGATGAGTCAGGGCAATATTGAACAGGTCGGTTCGCCGGAAGAGATTGTACGTGAGCCGGCCAGCCGCTTCGTGCTGGAGTTTATGGGCGAAGTGAACCGCCTGAGCGGCGAGATCCGCGGTTCGCAGCTGTTCGTCGGCGCGCACCAGTGGCCGCTGTCGTTCCAGCCAATGCATCAGGGCAGCGTAGACTTGTTCCTGCGCCCGTGGGAAATGGAAGTCGGCACCGAGAGCAGCGACCGCTGCCCGCTGCCGGTGCAGGTGCTGGAAGTCAGCCCGCGCGGCCATTTCTGGCAGATGACCGTACAGCCGATTGGTTGGCATCAGGAACCGATCAGCGTGGTGCTGCCGGATGGCAATGAACCGCCGGTACGCGGCGGCCGTTACTACGTTGGCAGCCTGAATGCGCGGTTGTACGCCGGCGACCAACTGCTACAACCTGTTGCGTTAGCTAAAAGCGCCTGATAGTTTTCAGTCCCCAGGTTAATTTTAAAGGCAACCCCGGGGTTGCCTTTTACTTTTCGTACTTCAACACACAGGCCAAGATCGTGACAACGCTCGAACAATGCATCGGTAATACCCCGCTGGTAAAATTACAACGTCTGGCTACAGGCCTGGGCAGTGAGGTTTGGCTCAAACTGGAAGGCAATAACCCCGCCGGTTCGGTGAAAGATCGCGCCGCGTTGGCGATGATCCAGCAGGCGGAACTGCGTGGCGAGATAAAACCCGGCGATCGCTTGATCGAGGCTACCAGCGGTAACACCGGTATTGCGCTGGCGATGATCGCGGCGCTGAAAGGCTATTCGATGACCTTGCTGATGCCGGAAAACATGAGCCAGGAACGTCAGGCGGCGATGCGTGCCTATGGCGCAGAGTTGATCCTGGTCAGCCGCGAGCAGGGGATGGAAGGCGCACGCGATCTGGCGCTGGAAATGCAGCATCAGGGGCAGGGCAAGGTATTGGATCAGTTCAATAATCTGGACAACCCATACGCCCACTTCACCACCACCGGCCCGGAAATCTGGCAGCAGAGCCATCAGCGGGTGACTCATTTTGTTTCCAGTATGGGCACCACCGGCACCATTACCGGTGTGGGCGGCTACCTGAAGAGCCAGAACCCTCAGGTGCAGATTATCGGCCTGCAGCCGGCAGAAGGCAGCAGTATTCCCGGTATTCGCCGCTGGGCACCGGCTTATATGCCAGGCATATTCCGTCCGGATCTGGTGGATCAGGTGTTGGATATCGAACAAAGCGACGCCGAACAGACCATGCGCCAGTTGGCGCAGCGCGAGGGTATATTCTGCGGTGTCAGTTCCGGCGGTGCGGTGGCCGGCGCGCTACAGATTGCGGCAGCCAATCCGGGCAGCGTGATTGTGGCGATTATCTGCGATCGCGGCGATCGTTATCTCTCTACCGGCGTTTTTGCCTGAGTTTATTCCCTTTCCAACGCATGTATCGGATCCATCCCGGCGGCGCGTTTCGCCGGGAAAAAGCCAAAAATAACCCCGATCAGCGTCGAACAGATAAACGCTGCGACGATGGATTCGGTGGAGTAAATCATCCTGAAGTTGTCACTGAATTGGCTGAACACCACGCCGATCGCCAATGACAACAGCACCCCCAGCGTGCCACCCAGCAAGCATACCAGCACCGCTTCAATCAGGAACTGTTGCATGATGTCGCTGGCGCGAGCACCAACTGCCATACGTACGCCGATTTCACGCGTGCGCTCGGTGACTGAGACCAGCATGATATTCATTACCCCAATACCGCCGACCACCAGTGAGATCAGTGCGATCATCGACACCAGTAGCGTCAGGGTGGCGGTGGTTTGTTCAATGGTCTGGCGAATGCTGTCGGTGTTCATCACAAAGAAGTCCTTGCCGCCGTGGCGCTGGCTCAGCAGACGAGTGACGCCATCTTCGGCGCTGGCAAGATCGATATCGTCGTTAACCCGCACGGTAATGCTTTTCAGGTAGCTCTGGCCCAGCATGCGTTTCATGGCGGTGGTGTAGGGGATCCAGACGTTGAGGTTTTCATCGCTGCCGAAGCCACTTTGTTTTTTGGCGGCGACGCCGATAATGCGGCACGGCAACGAACCGAGCAGGATCACTTCGCCCAGCGGATTGACGCCGTGGGGAAACAGCTTGTCGCGGGTATTTTCGTCGATCACCGCTTCCTGCATCAGACGGTCGACGCTTTGGCGGTTAAACGCCATGCCGCTGTCAATGTTGTAGCCGCGCACCAGAAAATACTGTTCGCCGACGCCATTGACCGTACCGCTGACTGATTGGTTGCCGTAGCGAAAAGTGGTGCTGCTGGAAACGGTTGGCGTCACGCTGTGCACGTAGTTCTGCTGTGCCAGCGCGTCGGCGTCGGTGGCGCGCAACGTTTGTACTGCGGCAGAGCGCATATCGCCGAAATCTTTGCCCGGATAAATCTCCAGTGTGCTGGTACCCATGGCATTAATGTTCGCCAGCACCTGTTGTTGAGAACCTTTGCCCAGCGCCACTACCGACACCACCGAGGCGATGCCGATGATAATGCCCAGCATGGTCAGCAAAGTGCGCAGGCGTTGAGAGGCCATCGCCAGCAATGCCATTTTAAACGCCTCATGCAGGCGGTCGCGTTGTGATTGCCAACGGCCGGCGGCGTTATCCGGTGTCTTTGGCAGGCGTGCGGCGGTTTGTGCGGTTTTCTGCCGGTCGGCGACAATCTCGCCGTCGCTGAGCTCAATGATGCGCTGGGCATGTTCGGCGATCTGCATATCGTGGGTGACGATCACTACCGTGTGGCCGTGTGCGTGCAGGTCTTTCAGGATACCGATCACTTCTTGCCCGCTGTGGCTGTCCAGCGCACCGGTCGGTTCGTCTGCCAGGATCACTTCGCCGCCGTTCATCAATGCCCGGGCGATACTGACGCGTTGCTGCTGGCCACCCGAGAGCTGGCTGGGACGGTAATCCAGCCGTTGTGCCAGGCCCAATCGCTGTAGCAGATCGGCGGCGCGCTGTCGGCGTGCACTGCGCTGATGGCCGGCATACACCGCCGGGACTTCCACATTGCCCTGCGCGCTGAGATCTCCCAGCAAATGATAACGCTGGAAGATAAAACCGAAGTGTTCGCGGCGCAGCTCGGCCAGGCTGTCGCTACCCAGTTGCCCGGTGCTGCGACCGGCTACCTGATAATCGCCTTCACTGGGACGGTCAAGGCAGCCGAGAATGTTCATCAGCGTCGATTTACCGGAGCCGGAAGCCCCCACGATCGCCACCATTTCGCCCTGAGCAATGGTGAGATTGATATTGTTCAGCACCGTCACGTTTTGCTCGCCGGCCCGAAAATGGCGGCTGATGCCGCGCAGTTGCAGCAGAGACTGTTGGCTCATCATCACATCCCCATCGGCGGCGGACCCATGCGTCGGGTGCTGCTTTTAGTCGTGGCTGTGGTCTGGCTGACAATCACTTGCTCGCCAGCCAGCACGCCGCTGATAATCTGTGCATCGACGTTGTTATTGATGCCGACCTTGACCGGGCGGCGGGCAATATTGCCTTGTTTATCGACCACCTGTACCCAATTGCCTTGCAGTGCCGTCGCGGGGATCACGACAGCATTCTCTGCCTTCGCCAGCACGATATAGACTTGCGCGGTCATTGATATGCGTAGCGCACCGTCCGGGTTGGCCACGTCAAACAGACCGTTGTAGTAAATCGCGGTGCTGGAGCTGGAGGAACTGCTGGAGCTGCTGGTACTGGACGACGTGGTCGTGTCGTTGATGGAGTCCGGCGCGGGTTCTATCGCCCGCAGGGTCGTGCGGTAGCGCTTGTCCGGTTCGCCGAGGATGGTGAAGTAGACCGGCATGCCGGATTTCACCCTCACTACGTCGGCTTCAGAGATTTGCGCCTCGATGGTCATGGTGGCCAACTGGGCGACTTTGACGATGGTGGGTGCGCTTTGCACTGCGTTCACCGTTTGGCCTTCCTCCACGGGGAGGGCGACAATGGTACCGTCGATCGGTGAGGTGATTTTGGTGTAACCGAGATTGACCTGTGCGGTGTTGACCGCGATCTGCGCCTGAACGATTTGTGCATCCAGCGCATTGATGTCGGCCCTGGTAGCAATCAGCGTCGCCTGGGCGTTGTCCAAATCCGCTCGTACGCCGACGCCGCGCGCCACTATCGCCTGCTGGCGCTGATAAACCAGCTGATTGTTATGCAGTGCCGCCATTTTGGAGGCGCGCTGTGCCTGAACGTTTTTTAATGCCGCTTCTGCGTCTCTCAGGGCGTTCTGCTGGGTTAAGTCGTCAATCTCGGCTACCCGTTGCCCTTTATGTACTTTATCGCCCAGCGCCACGTACAGGGCCTTTATCTGGCCGGAGACCTGGGCGCCGACGCTGACCTGCTTTTGCGCTTCAATGGTGCCGTCAGCCAACACCGTTTGTTCCAGGTCGCGCGTTTGCGCCACGGCGGTGATATAACGGGGAGTTTCTTCGCTGCCTTGCGACCTGAAGTAGAGAAATAAGGCGATAGCAGCCACAATAACGGTGGGCAGCAGATAACGTTTTGAGCGTTGAAACGATGACATGGCGGTGAGCTTCCCTGGCATAAAAGCACGGCAAAAATCTGTTGGCACTAATTTAACGCGCCGTCGGCCGGGCTGCGGTTAAGTGGCGTTCAGGAATATGTAAGGATTGAGTAAAACCGGCTGCGAAGCAGACAAATAGACGTGAAAATGGCGAAAATCCGCGAAGGAGCAAGGCATGAAAATTTTATTGGTCGATGATGACCTCGAACTCGGCACCATGCTGAGCGAATACCTGACCGGCGAAGGCTTTAACGCCACGCTGGTGCTGACCGGCAAGGCCGGGGTGGAAGGCGCGTTGTCGGGTGATTACACCGCGATGATCCTCGACATCATGCTACCGGACATGAGCGGCATCGACGTACTGCGCGACGTGCGTAAAAAGAGCCGCATGCCGATCATCATGCTGACGGCCAAGGGCGATAACATCGACCGGGTTATCGGCCTGGAAATGGGGGCCGACGACTATATGCCCAAGCCGTGCTATCCCCGCGAACTGGTGGCGCGCCTGCGTGCGGTACTGCGCCGCTTCGACGAGCGCCCGGATGAGGTTGACGATGAGATTGCGATTAATTTCGGCGAGCTGACCCTTAACCCATCGACCCGCAGCAGCGAATGGCGAGGTAAGGCGTTCGATCTGACCGCTTCCGAATTCAACCTGTTGGAGTTACTGCTGCGCGCGCCGGAGCGTGTGGTATCAAAAGACGAGCTGTCAGAAAAAGGTTTAGGCCGCCCTCGGGAAGCCTACGACCGCAGCGTTGACGTGCACATCAGCAATATCCGCCAGAAGCTGGGGGCGTTGACGGACAACGCGCTCAGCATTGAGACGGTGCGCAGCATCGGCTACCGCATCCGATAATGCCTATGCGTGGAAGACTGTTCTGGAAAATCCTGCTCGGTTTCTGGCTGACCTTTATCATCATGACTCAGGCGCTGTGGGTCGCTTTTTCCTTGTATGGCGATCGTTACGAGCCACCGGAAAACGCCATGGCCCGGCGGGTGGTCACGCTGCAGTTGACCTCTGCCGCTACGCAATTGCGCAGCGGTGGAATGCCTGCGCTCAATGCCATGCTGAAAGACTGGTCGGATGATGACCGACGTTTATTGACCGTGACCCCGCTGGCTAAGCCGCCTGCACCGGCCGCTGAGGAACCGGTGTTTGAGGGCCGTCGGATGCCAAAAACGATCACCGCCTGGGTAGAGGGTGAGGGGGGCAAGGGCTATTGGCTGAGTTACGACATGCGTGGCCTGCGGGACGAGTATCGGCCGAACAAGCGTTCGCATTTCTTCAATATTCCTGCGCCGATGCTTTGGGTGGGCGGGCTGGCAGGATTGTTGTTCAGCGCAGTACTAGCCTGGAACCTGACCCGGCCGATGCGCAAGCTGCGCGACGGTTTTGATCGCGTAGCGCAGGGCGACTTGTCGGTACGTCTGTTCCCGGCAATGCGCCGACGGCATGATGAGCTTTCTGAGGTAGCGCGTGACTTTGACAGCATGGCCGAACGGCTGGAACTGTTGGTCAGTGCCCGTGAGCAGTTGCTGCACGACGTTTCGCACGAACTGCGCTCACCGTTGGCCCGATTGCAATTGGCGATTGGCCTGGCGCGACAGAATGAGGGTAACGTAGAAAACTCGCTGCAGCGCATTGAGCACGAAGCGGGGCGGTTGGATAAAATGATCGGCGAACTGTTGGCGCTGTCGCGTGCCGAGAGCAACAGCCTGCCGGATGAAGAGTATTTCGACCTGTACGGGCTGGTGGACGCGGTGGTGAGCGATGCGCGCTACGAAGCGCAGATCCCAGGGGTAGAAATCGTGCTGCAGGCCAGTTCGGACGTGGACTACACCGTCAAGGGTAATGCCGAACTGATGCGGCGAGCGGTGGATAATATCGTGCGTAATGCGTTGCGTTTCTCCAGCCACGGGCAGCGGGTGACGGTGGTGCTGACGCGTATTGAGCAACTGTTCCAGATTGAGGTCAGCGATCAGGGACCGGGTGTGGAAGAGTCGAAACTTTCCAGCATTTTTGATCCCTTCGTCAGGGTGAAATCGGCGATGTCAGGCAAGGGCTACGGGCTGGGGCTGGCGATCACCCGCAAGGTGGTATTGGCACACGGCGGCCAGGTTGAGGCGCGCAACGGTGAAAAGGAAGGGCTGGTGATTACCCTGCGAATTCCACGCTGGAGTTAATCGCTGTTACGATTGGCTTGAATGGCAGAGATAAAAAAACGGCGCCGAAGGCGCCGTTCTTGCGTTCATTCGCGATTACTTCTTGATGCGGATGATCGGGGTCTCACCGACGGTGACGTTACCGGTCAGTTTGATCAGTTCTTTGATCTCGTCCATGTTGGAGATAACCACCGGCGTCAGGATAGACTTGGCTTTCTCTTCCAGCAGGGCCAGATTGAACTCAATAACCACATCACCTTTCTTGACGCGCTGGCCTTCTTCAGCGATGCGTTTGAAGCCTTCGCCTTTCAGTTCAACGGTGTCGATACCGAAGTGGACAAACAGCTCGATGCCGCTGTCGGATTCGATAGAGAAAGCATGGTTGGTTTCGAAAATTTTACCGATGGTGCCGTCAACCGGAGCAACCATTTTGTTGCCTGTTGGTTTGATGGCAATACCATCGCCAACGATTTTTTCAGCGAATACTACGTCAGGTACATCTTCGATATTAACGATTTCGCCAGAAAGTGGAGCTACGATCTCGATAGTGCCCGTGTCTTTCTTGTCATCAGAAACCAGAGATTTCAACTTATCGAACAAACCCATGATCTTCTCCTAAGCATTAAATTGGGCGGCGTTCCAGTGTCGTGGAAGTTTAGCAGAGCGTTTTTTCTTCGATGAATTTATTCACGCAATTCATCAGATCTTGCGCCGTTGGCTGTGCCAAGGCTTGCGCTGCCAACGCCTTCACATCTTCGAAATTAGTATTACGTATAATTTTCTTGATGCGCGGGATTGAAATCGCACTCATGCTGAACTCATCCAGCCCCATGCCCAATAACAACAGTGTAGCACGCTCATCGCCAGCCAGTTCACCGCACATACCGGTCCACTTGCCTTCTGCGTGAGATGCATCAATAACCTGTTTGATCAGGCCAAGCACTGATGGGGACATCGGGTTATAGAGATGAGAAATCAGCTCGTTGCCGCGATCTACTGCCAGAGTATACTGGGTTAGATCGTTTGTCCCAATACTAAAGAAGTCGACTTCTTTCGCCAGGTGATGGGCAATCACCGCCGCGGCCGGTGTTTCCACCATCACGCCCACTTCAATTGTTTCGTCAAACGCCTTGGCTTCTTCACGCAGCTGCGCTTTCAGCGTTTCGATTTCGCCTTTCAGATCGCGAACTTCTTCCACCGAAATGATCATCGGGAACATGATGCGCAACTTGCCGAACGCGGAGGCGCGCAGGATGGCACGCAGCTGGGCATGCAGGATTTCTCTGCGATCCATGGCGATACGGATGGCGCGCCAGCCGAGGAACGGGTTCTCTTCTTTCGGCAGGTTCATGTACGGCAGGTCTTTGTCGCCGCCGATATCCATGGTGCGTACGATCACGGCCTGTGAGCCCACGGCTTCCGCAACGGCTTTATAAGCCTGGAACTGCTCGTCTTCGGTTGGCAGTGAGTCGCGGTCCATGAACAGAAATTCGGTACGATACAGGCCGACACCTTCAGAGCCGTTGCGCTCTGCACCTGCGACGTCGCGCACGGTGCCGATGTTGGCACAGACTTCAACCTGATGACCGTCCAGCGTAATTGCCGGCAGGTCTTTCAGCTTGGCCAGATCGTTTTTCTCGGTGAGGTACTGGTTCTGTTCGGCTTTCAGCTGATCGATAACGTCAGCGGTTGGGTTAACGTAAATTTTATTGTTAACCGCGTCCAGAATCAGGTAGTCGTCGTTCTTCACCTGCTTGGTTACGTCGCTGGTGCCCACGATTGCCGGCAATTCCAGGGAGCGCGCCATGATGGAGGTGTGTGAAGTCCGGCCGCCGAGATCGGTGATGAAGCCCAGAACCTTGTCCAGGTTCAACTGCGCGGTCTCAGACGGGGTCAAATCGGTAGCAACCAGGATCACTTCGTCCTGAATTGAGCTCAGATCGACGATAGCCAGGCCCAGAATGTTCTGCAGCAGGCGTTTACCGATGTCACGTACGTCGGCCGCACGCTCTTTCAGATACTCATCGTCGAGTTCTTCCAGCGCTTTCGCCTGGCCTTCGATGATGGTGTAGGCAGCCGCATCCGCAGAAGCCAGATCATCTTTGATTAGGGCTATGATTTCCTGCTCAAGCTCTTCGTCTTCCAACAGCATGATATGGCCTTCGAAGATAGCTTCTTTCTCTTCGCCGAAGGTTTCGCCAGCTTTGGTCTTGATCGCTTCCAACTGCACGGATGCCTTGGCGCGGCCATCAAGAAAACGTTGGACTTCCTGCTCTACAGCGTCTGCAGAGATTTTCTTCCGGTTGATGACAATTTCATCTTCTTTCAGTAGGAGAGCCTTACCAAAAGCGATACCCGGTGATACTAAAATGCCTGAAATCATAACCCTACCTTACTCTTGACTGGTGTTAACTAAGAAGACGGGCCGATTACTCAAGCTCTGCCATCAGTTTTACCAAGTGTTCAACGGCTTTCTGCTCGTCTTCACCTTCAGCGGAGATGGTCACTACGGTCCCTTGAGTCAGCCCCAGAGTTTGCAGTTTGAACAGGCTTTTGGCGCTGGCGCTTTTACCGTTAGAGGTCACGGTGATGTCAGACGTGAAGCCTTTGGCTTCTTTCACGAACTGAGCGGCAGGGCGAGTGTGCAGACCATTCGGAGCGGTAATAGTAACTTCTTGCTGGAACATTGATGTTTCCCCAACTTATTGGTGTGTTGTGGAGCTAAAGTTTAGCCCAAGGGTATGACTTTAGCTTGTCTGGTTAGCGCCTGACTATGGTACAGGGGCGAGCATTGATGCAACAGAAAACGACGAGTTTGGCACTTCAGATCAAAAAAACCGGCTTCTGCCGTCGTTTAAATCCGCTCTCCATTATGCCGTGTTTACCGCATCCGCGACAAACGAGTAAATCGATTCAGCCTAAACAACGAATGGAGGGTGATTAATTTCGCGCATCGAAATAATGCACCGTTAAATACTAAAGCTGGCGGGTAAAATCAATCTTCGACTGCTATAAACTTTGATCCAGTCCACAAAAAAGCACCCCGTAAGGTGCTTTTTTAGCGATTAGTGCGCGGCTGGCACTACTGTTGCAATTCTTGTTCGGTGAACAAATCGGCGAACAAGGCGGTGCTCAAATAGCGCTCGCCGGAGGAAGGTAATATCACCACGATGGTTTTATCGGCGAACTCTGGTTCTTCAGCCAGTTTCACCGCTGCGGCCACGGCGGCACCGGAGGAAATGCCGGCCAGAATGCCTTCTTCGTCCATCAGGCGACGCGCCATGCTGATGGCTTCGTCGTTGGTGATTTGCTCAACGCGATCAACCAGATCGAGATCCAGGTTGCCGGGGATAAAGCCTGCGCCGATACCCTGAATTTTGTGCGGGCCCGGTTTGATTTCTTCACCGGCCAGCGCCTGGGTGATCACCGGTGAGTCGGTAGGTTCTACCGCCACGGTGGTAATCGCCTTGCCTTTGGTGTTCTTGATATAGCGGCTGACACCGGTCAGCGTACCGCCGGTACCGACGCCAGAGATGAAAACGTCAACTTCGCCATCGGTATCTTCCCAGATTTCCGGGCCGGTGGTTTGTTCGTGGATCGCCGGGTTGGCCGGGTTGCTGAACTGCTGCAGGATCAGGTAACGGTTGGGATCGGTGGCGACAATTTCTTCCGCCTTGGCGATCGCGCCCTTCATGCCTTTAGCGCCTTCGGTCAGCACCAGGTTGGCGCCCAGCGCCTTGAGCAGTTTGCGGCGTTCGATGCTCATGGTTTCCGGCATGGTCAGCGTCAGCTTATAGCCGCGTGCGGCGGCGACGAACGCCAGTGCGATACCGGTGTTGCCGCTGGTTGGCTCCACCAGTTCTTTGCCGGCAACCAGGACACCGCGTTTTTCTGCGTCCCAAATCATATTGGCACCGATGCGGCATTTGACGCTGAAGCTCGGGTTGCGTGATTCAACCTTGGCCAGAATGCGTCCGTTGCCGATACGGTTCAGACGAACCAGCGGCGTATGGCCGATTGTTAATGAGTTGTCTTCATATATCTTGCTCATAGCCCGTCCTTTAACTCTATGAAAATGTGGGGAACGTCGAAAGCATACGCTAACAGTACCGGCAGGGAAGTAAAGAATTGGTATATCTATATGTTATTAGGAAATAAGTTTTAAGCACAAGGATAAGGGCGCAAATTGCGCGCCCTGTCGAAGAATTAATCGTAATGTGGCCGATAAAACGGCTCAGGAACGAACGAATTGTGGACGGTAACGATCAACCCACATCGCCGTGGCACCACAAACCGCGACCGGCAGGATCACCAGGTTGAGGATTGGGATCATGGTAAACAGGCTGACCATAGCGCCAAACTGCAGATTGTCGGTCTTATGCTGGCGCAGTGCGCGGCGCATATCGGCGAAGCTCACCTTGTGGTTATCGAACGGATAGTCGCAATACTGGATTGCCAGCATCCAGGCGCTGAACAGGAACCACAACACCGGTGCCACCGTCTGGCCAATGCCCGGAATGAAATAGAGTATCAGCAGCAGCAGCGCGCGTGGCAGGTAGTAGGCCAGCTTGCGCCATTCACGCGCCATAATGCGCGGCAAATCTTTCACAATGCCAAAGATACCGGTGTCCGGCAGCGGTTTGCCGGTCAGGCTACCTTCCAACTGCTCGGCCAGCAGGCCGCAGAAGGGGGCGGCAATCAGGTTGGTGATGGTGCTGAACAGATAGCTGAACACCAGCAGTACCGAAATGACCGCCAGCGGCCACAGTAAATAGCTCAGCCACTGCAGCCAGGTGGGAACATGGCTCATCATGCTGGGGATCCAGTCGCCGAGCTGACTGAACAGCCACCAGAAGGCGGATCCCATCAGCAATACGTTGACCAGCAATGGCAATACTACATAGCGTTTAATCCCCGGGCGTGAAATCAGGCGCCAGCCTTCGGCAAAATAATGCAGGCCGCTGGTGGAGTGAGAAGGTGACTGCGTATAGGACATATCTTAAGTTATCTCTTTGTCTGAACAGGCTTAGCTATCATATCGGGATGATTTTCTACTGGCTAGGGTGACATTGGCTGAAAAAACAGCAAAAAAAGGCAGTATAATCATCTTTATTGGCATAAAGTTCAGCACGGACTTGCACTTGTGTGCTCGGGCAAATAGAGTTAAAGAGTGAATGTTTGCCGCGGTGGCAATGTATTGGAACAACAGAGATAGCAATGATGCAGGATTTGCGTCTGATATTAATCGTTGTTGGCGCGATCGCCATAATAGCGTTGTTATTGCACGGTCTTTGGACCAGTCGTAAGGAACGCTCATCGCTTTTTCGCGATCGCCCAGCCAAACGTTCCAAAAAGGAACGTGAACAATCCCCGATCGACGAACTCGATGAAGGTGTGGGGGAGGTGCGTGTACGCTCCGCTCACCCGGAAGACGAGCCGTCCTTTGGTCATTTTGATGCCGCTCGCGAAGAACCCGTGGTTGCGCCCAAGCCTGCTCCGGCGGCTGAGCCAGCACCGCGTGCCGTTCAACCGGCTGCCCATCAGACTCCGCCACCGCTGTCCCAGCGGCCGGATTATGATGACATCCTGTTGGACAACTACGCGCAGGACGAAGACGACGAGCCGCAGCAGCCTGCGCCGCGCCGTGAACCGCGCGTTGACGATCTCCCGCCTGTGGCACCTGCAGCAGAGCCGGCGTTCCATGCCGAACCTGCTCATCAGCCGCAGCCGGAAGTGAAGCCAGCGGTGGCGCACGAGCCTCAGCCTGCTCCAGCTGCCATCAAACCGGCAAAACTGAAAGAAACCGTACTGGTGCTGCACGTTACCGCACATCAGGGTGGCGTGATCGGCGGCGAAATCCTGCTGCAGAGCGTGCTGCAGGCGGGCTTCCAGTTTGGTGAAATGGGCATCTTCCATCGCCATATCAGCCCAGCGGGCAGCGGTCCTGTGCTGTTCAGCCTGGCGAATATGGTTAAGCCAGGGTCCTTTGATCCTGAGATGATGTCTGATTTCTCTACGCCGGGCGTGTCGATGTTCATGATGGTGCCGTCTTATGGCGACGCTAATCAGAACTTCAAGCTGATGCTGCAGTCGGCACAGCGGATCGCCGACGATGTGGGCGGTGTGGTGCTGGACGATGAGCGCCGCATGATGACCCCGCAGAAGCTGGAAACCTACAAAGCGCGCCTTCGTGAAGTGTTGGAAAACAACGCCTGATCGACGGCCACGCGCACTGAACATCCGTAACAACAAAGCCCCCGCTTGCCGGGGGTTTTTTATCTTTGATGGTGAGCCATGGAATCGATAATCCAACAAATCAATCAACTACGAACCTCACTGCGCCATCACGAATATCAATACCATGTGCTGGACGCACCGGAAGTGCCGGATGCGGAATACGATCGCCTGATGGGTGAACTGCGTGCGCTGGAAAGCGCCCACCCGGAGTTGATCACCGCTGATTCGCCGACCCAGCGTGTGGGCGCCGCCCCGCTGGCAGCGTTCGATCAGGTTCGTCATGAAGTGCCGATGTTGTCACTGGACAACGTCTTCGACGAAGACAGCTTCCTGGCATTCTATAAACGCGTGCAGGATCGCCTGAAGAGCAGCGATCCGCTGACCTTCTGCTGCGAGCTGAAGCTGGACGGTCTGGCGGTCAGCCTGCTGTACGAAGATGGCGAACTGGTTCGCGCGGCCACCCGCGGCGACGGCACTACCGGTGAAAACATTACCTCTAACGTGCGCACCATCCGCGCCATTCCACTGCGGCTGACCGGTGACAATATCCCGCGTCGGCTGGAAGTGCGTGGCGAAGTGTTTATGCCGCAGGCCGGTTTCGAGCAGATGAACGAAGAGGCGCGTCGCAAGGACGGCAAGATCTTCGCTAACCCGCGTAACGCCGCCGCCGGCTCGATTCGTCAGCTTGACCCGCGCATTACCGCCAAGCGTCCACTGACTTTCTTCTGCTATGGCGTTGGCCTGCTGGAAGGCGGCGAATTACCGCGCAGTCACTGGCAGCGCCTGATGCAATTCAAAGACTGGGGCTTACCGGTCAGCGATCGCGCCAAACGTTGCACCGGCAGTGACGAAGTGCTGGCGTTCTACCGTCAGGTGGAGCAGGACCGCACGCAACTCGGGTTTGATATCGACGGTGTGGTCGTAAAAATTGACGATATCGATCTGCAGGAAACGCTGGGATTTGTGGCGCGTGCGCCGCGCTGGGCGACAGCATTCAAATTCCCGGCGCAGGAACAGATTACCCAGGTGCGCGAGGTGGAGTTCCAGGTTGGTCGTACCGGTGCGATCACGCCGGTGGCAAGGCTGGAGCCAGTGCTGGTTGCCGGGGTGATCGTCAGCAATGCCACGTTGCATAACGCCGATGAAATTGAACGTTTGGGCCTGCGCATCGGCGATACGGTGATTGTGCGCCGTGCCGGCGACGTGATCCCGCAGGTGGTGGGAGTGATAGCCGATCGCCGTCCAGCGGACGCGCGTGAAATTTTGTTCCCGCAGCATTGTCCGGTATGCGGTTCCGACGTTGAGAGAGTGGAAGGCGAAGCGGTAGCACGATGCACCGGCGGGCTGATCTGCGCGGCACAACGCAAAGAAGCGCTGAAGCACTTTGTTTCCCGTCGGGCGTTGGACGTCGATGGCATGGGCGACAAAATCATCGAGCAGTTGGTGGAAAAAGAGTATGTGAAGAACCCGGCCGATCTGTTCCGCCTGTCCGCCGGTATTCTGACCGGGCTGGATCGCATGGGGCCAAAATCGGCGCAGAATCTGGTCAATGCGCTGGAAAAATCCAAGCAGACCACCTTTGCCCGTTTCCTGTATGCACTTGGCATCCGTGAAGTCGGCGAAGCCACGGCGGCCAATCTGGCTGCACACTTCGGTACGTTGGATAAGCTGTTAGCCGCCGATATCGAGGCGTTGAAAGAAGTGCCGGAGGTCGGTGAGATCGTGGCGAAGCACACGCGTCATTTCCTTGACGAAGAGCTCAACCAACAGGTAATCCAGGAACTGGTCAGCGACGAAATCGGTATTAACTGGCCGGCCCCGGTGGTGATAGTCGCGGAAGAGATCGACAGCCCGTTCGCCGGTAAAACCGTGGTGTTGACCGGCTCGTTGAGCCAGCTTTCACGCGATGAGGCCAAAGATCGCCTGACGGCGCTGGGTGCCAAGGTCAGCGGCAGCGTCTCGAAGAAAACCGATCTGGTGATTGCAGGTGAAGCCGCCGGTTCCAAACTGGTGAAGGCGCAGGAACTGGGTATTGAGGTTATCGACGAAGCGGAAATGATCCGCCTGCTGGGTGCCTGATGGAAAAAGAGAATCTGTTGGAGATTGCCAATACGGTAATGCCGTTCGGCAAGTATCAGGGGCGGGTGCTGATTGACCTGCCCGAAGAATACCTGTTGTGGTTTGCCCGAAAGGGAGAGTTTCCCCAGGGCAAGCTCGGCATGCTGATGGAAATGACGTTGGCGATTAAAATTGAAGGGCTCGACCACCTGGTCAAGCCGCTGAAGAAAAGTTGAGTTGCCGGGCGCGGTATCCGCCGCACCCATTTATTTATTCCCGCACGGCTTGCCCGTTGGGCGTCGCCTGTTGTTCCTGCTGTTTTTTCTGATAGCGTCGAGCCAGCACCGCACAGGTCATCAATTGCACCTGATGGAACACCATCAGCGGCAGCACCATAATGCCCACGGTTGAGGCCGGGAACAGGATATTGGCCATCGGGATACCGTTCGCCAGGCTTTTCTTCGAGCCGCAGAACACGATGGTGATTTCGTCGGCTTTGCTAAAGCCCAGCCAGCGCGCCATATAAGTGTTCACCACCAGCACAATCGTCAACAACACCAGGCTGCCCACCACAATAAATACCAGCGAACCGATGCCGACCTGATGCCAGATGCCGTGCGTTACCGCTTCGCTGAAGGCGGCATATACCACCAGCAGAATCGAAGTCTGGTCAGTTTTGCCGATCAGTTTGCGGTTGCGTTCAATCCATTTACCGATCAGCGGCCGTGACAGATGTCCGGCGACAAACGGCACCAGCAGTTGCAGCACGATGGAGCCTACCTGTTGCAGGCTGCCGGTTTCCCCGTGCACATTCATCAGCAAGCCGACCAACAGCGGCGAGACGAAAATCCCCAGCAGACTTGAAGCCGATGCGCTGCACACCGCAGCGGCCACGTTGCCGCCCGCCAGCGAGGTAAAAGCGATGGCCGACTGTACGGTTGCGGGCAGAATGCACAGGTAGATAAAGCCGGAATACAGTTCGGGGCTGACGTTGACCGGCGACCACCATTTAAACAGCACGCCGAGCGCCGGGAAAATAATAAAGGTGCTGAACATCACCCACAGGTGCAGCCGCCAGTTATTGCTGCCGGCCAGAATGGCTTCGCGCGACAGTTTGGCACCGTGCATAAAGAACAGCAGGGCGATGGCGGCGATGGTCAGTGCATTCAGCCAGCCGACGAACTCGCCGCGTGCAGGCAGGAACGAAGCCAGCAGCACGGTGGCGATCAGCGTCAGGGTAAAGCGATCGGGCAAAAATCTCATGGCGGCGTACTCGAAGAAAAATCAATGCGCCCATTGTCGCGCGACCGGATATAATAATTAAATTGATTTATTTAATTCATATATGAATAAAAAACATGAATTACTCGATTAAACAACTCAAAGTCTTTGTCGCTATTGCCCGGCACCGCAGTTTCAGCCGGGCCGGTGAGGCCATTGGCCTGACGCAGTCTGCGGTTAGCCACAGCGTGAAAGAGCTGGAGGCGGAGATCGGCGTTCGCCTGCTCGATCGTACTACCCGTGAAGTGCTGCTGACCGACGCCGGGCAACGGCTGGCCAACCGTGTCGAGCGTCTGCTGGATGAGTTGCAGTCGTCATTGTTGGATGCGCGCAGCTTTGGCGTACAACGCAGCGGTACGGTGCGGGTGGCGTCGAGCCAGACCATCTCCGCGCACCTGATGCCGCAGTGCATTGCCGCCGGGGAAAGGCAGTATCCGGATATCCGCATCATGTTGCGTGATCAGGCGCAGCAGCAGGTGCTGCACAGCATTCGCAATGCAGAGGTCGATTTTGGCATTGTGGTCGATCCGGTGCAGGCGGTAGATCTGGACTGCGAACCGATCCTGCACGAGCCTTTCCTGTTGTTGTGTCGTAACGATCATCCGTTTGCCGAATTGTCAGAAGTGCACTGGTCGGCACTCAGCGGTAGTCGCCTGGTGTTGCAGGATTATGCTTCAGGCAGTCGGCCACTGATTGACAGCGCGCTGCGCCAACAAGGGGTGGAGGCGACGGTGGTACAGGAGATCGGCCACCCGGCTACGCTGTTTCCTATGGTGGCCGCGGGTATCGGTATCAGTATTTTCCCGGCGTTGGCATTACCCTTGCCGGAAGGCGGCCAGTTGAAGGTTCGCCGCTTGGTACCGGAAATCAACCGTGCGCTGATGTTGGTGCGGCGTAAAAACCGCTCGCTGACCCCAGCGGCAGAGGTCATCTGGCAGGTGGTGGGACAGCAGGCGGCCTTGCTGCAACAACAGCGTCAGCGGCAGGCGGATTACTGAGTCAAATATCCACATCCACGGCACAAGGAAGGTTGGGTTACCCTGTCTTAATACGATGAAGCCTGTTTTTTGAGCAGTATTGACGGTCGGGCTAATCGGAGTACCATAACGAATATAAGCGATATAACGATATTCAGGCGGTAATATGGTCATTAAACAGCGGACACGTCACGAAGTACAAACGTCGTTGAACATTCAGACGATTAGCGGGGCTGAGCTTCACAAGCTTGAAACCAAATCTAATGCTGAGTATTTGGTGATAGAGCTTGGCGATTTAACCGGACATATTCCGCATTTTACTGACGCCATCAAAGCGGCGATGAAGGCGGCTATTACTTCTTTGGCTACGGCATTTTCTGGTGATGCAGATATGATATTACCTAGCGCAGAGCCACAAAAAGAGGTGAAGGGTCCCGATAAAACGGCCAAATTGACGGTATCAGCGAAAGATAAAACGCCGACTGTTCAAGCAAGAACCCACCAAAATGACAAAACTGAACGTCAACGTCGTCATGCAGAACGTTTGGCGAAGCACAATGCCGCCATCATAGAAGATTCAGTGTGGTTAACGGCACATGATTTGTCGCAAAAAACGGGTTTTACATCAGCAAATCCTAGCGCGGGCCCGCATCGTTGGAAATCTTCAGGTAAAATTTTTGCCATTCAGTTGCAGGGAAAGGATTTTTACCCACAGTATGCTCTGGATGAAGGGTTTCGTCCGCTGCCGATAATTAAAAAAATCCTCCTGATGTTTGGTGAAAGGAAAACCCCATGGGGTTTAGCCGCCTGGTTTGGGGCCGATAATAGCTGGTTGGGGGGGCGTAAGCCCAAAGACATGCTGGTCAGTGCGCCGGAACAGGTGCTGCTTGCGGCCAGAGAGGAAACGTTGAGGGGAACTCATGGATGACAGCAGGGATGAAAATGACGTTAAACGGAGGATCCGTACGCCGGTTACCGAGCTGCAGGTAAACTTTTCCACCTGGCCATCAGGGCAAAATATTTATCGTATTCATTCCATTTGCTATACCGCCATACAGTTCAATCCTGGAACGCGGGGAAATGCCAGATTTAGTCCTGTCTATGACAGCCGAAAGCAACGAGTACCCACACTCTATGGCGGCATTAACACAGGCGTTGCTGTGATGGAGACCCTATTTCATGATCTCCCGGAACATACTGACGGAGTCGCTTATGATATGGGGAATTTGCGAGGGATGGCTCATTCGGTTATTGCGCCGAAAGTGGATTTAAATCTGGTCGATCTCAACCCTAAAACCATGAAAAAAATGGGGGTCAACAGAGCGCAGCTTCTGGACTCGACAGCCGATCAGTATATCTATACCCAGGAATATGCGACCGCCATTCATGCGGCTCACCCCGCAGCACATGGGTTGAAATGGTCATCCAGGCAGCATGGCGATAGCGCTTTAATGCTGTTTGGCGACCGGGTTCACCCAGATCAGTTGGCTGTCATCAGTGAATCGGAAGTGATCATTGATTCGAACAGGGTGCTGGACGCAATTGACGAAGAGGCGGATCAGCTTGGCGTGGTACTTCTTGATGCCGATGAAGAGCCTGATATCTCAGGCCCAATTCAATGATTCGCCTGCCGAAAGAACATTTCAAATATACACATCCACGGCGTTAAGCGCGGTTGGACGGTTGATGCCGTCGCCTTTGGTCGGGGCGCTACTATCGGCAGCTTTAGCCATTTGCTCTGCCTGCTGTTTTTCCATCTCTTCTTTCTGAATGCGCGCGATCTCGGCCTGCAGCATTTTGATCTGCGCCTGAATCAGCTGTTTCTGTTTTTCAATTTCTTTGGGATCGGCATCCGAGTCTTTCAGGTCGGCCAGTTTCTGTTGCAGCCCCTGGATTTGCTTGTTCAGCGACTTGATACGCGCTGAAGCACTGCTGTCGGCCACTTTCACCTGATCGTTACCGTCAGTTTCCCTGGCTTCTTTCATCTTGCCGCCTTCCGGCTGCTGGTTGACCGGCTTGGCCATCAGCAACTGGCCCTGGTTACCGGGGGCGCTAAAAACGTTGCTGATGCCGGGTACGGTGTTTTTCACCGGGACAATCATGGTAATGCTGGTCGACATAACACTCTCCCTGAGTTTTGATTCCGCTGCTCAGGGTATCGGCAGAATGGGGCAAAACTTTACTCGCGGATTTGCCGCAGGCGCGGCCAGCGTTGCAACCAGCCTTTGGCGATCACTCGCTGTTCATAGGCGTTGAGGTCGCCGTTTTTGGCATTGAAGGTGATGGTGTCATCGAACAGGCCGTTGAGGCCGAATGGCGCCACCAACTGTAGGCTGTCGTCCGCATTCAGCCGCACGCCAACCGCCGTTTCCACCTCGGTCCAATAGCTGATGGCGTCCTCGCTGTTAAGGTAGGGCGCCCGACCGCTGCGCAGGTGCATACGCGCCTGATTTTTCACTGACCAGGGCTGCGGCAACCATTCTTGTAGCCGTGCTTCCAGCATCTGGTCACGCTCCGCTTCCGGGCGCTGTGCGTCAAAATGGATCACGTCGATATCGTTGAGCGGGGTTGGCATGGCGTAATCGTGCAGCCGATCCCATACCAGATTACGCACAAAGCCGGCACCCAGGCACCAGTCATTCAGACCGAGCCGACGGGCGGTGCGCAATATCGTCATTCTTTCACTATCTTGCTGTAACCATTGGATAATTTTTTGTTGCTGAGTCATTACCTCTCCTTTGTTGCGGCTACTGTAACCTGAAGTGGCCGTGGGCGAAACCGCAGGCGAATATATTCGCCGGTCGACTGACTACACTTGGTATAGGGTTTGCAACTTCAGGTAAGCATTCAGGGCAAAACAGGGGACGCTATGTATCAGGCAACGCTTAGCCGGCGCAGCTATCGTTTCAGCGATTTACGCCAGTTGATGGCCAAGGCATCACCGGCCCGTTCCGGCGACTATCTGGCGGAGGTGGCAGCGGACAGCGCAGAGGAGCGTATGGCGGCCCGCATAGCACTGGCAGAGGTGCCGCTGAAAACGTTTCTCCAGCAGTTGCTGGTGCCCTATGAACAAGACGAGGTCACCCGGCTGATTATCGACAGTCACGACACATTGGCCTTTGCGCCAATTTCACACCTGACGGTGGGGGATTTTCGCGACTGGTTGCTGAGTGAGCAGGCGGACAGCGCGATGTTGGCGCGGGTGGCCACCGGCATTACGCCGGAAATGGCGGCGGCGGTGAGTAAGTTGATGCGCAATCAGGATCTGATCCTGGTGGCCAGGAAATGCCGGGTGATCACGCGTTTTCGTAACACTATTGGCCTGCCGGGCCACCTCAGCGTGCGGCTGCAACCGAACCATCCGACCGACAGCTTACAGGGCATCGCGGCCAGCATGCTCGACGGCTTGCTGTACGGCAGTGGTGATGCGGTGGTGGGGATCAACCCGGCCAGCGACAGCCTGCCGCTGCTGGAAAAACTCAATCACATGCTGGACGACGTGATCCAGCGTTTCGCTATTCCTACCCAATCCTGCGTGCTGACGCACGTCACCAATACGCTACGCCTGATCGAGCGCGGTGCACCGGTGGATTTGGTGTTCCAGTCGATCGCCGGTACCGAGGCGGCCAACGCCGGTTTTGGCATTAATCTGGCGCTGCTGGCGGAGGCACAGCAGGCGGCGCTGAGTCTCAATCGCGGTACTCTGGGCAACAACGTCATGTACTTTGAAACCGGGCAGGGCAGCTGTTTGTCGTCCAATGCGCACCATGGCGTCGATCAGCAAACCTGCGAAGCACGCGCTTACGCGGTGGCACGACATTTCTCCCCGTTACTGATCAACACCGTGGTCGGGTTTATCGGGCCGGAGTATTTGTACGACGGCAAGCAGATTATCCGTGCCGGGTTGGAGGATCACTTCTGCGGCAAGCTGCTCGGCCTGCCGCTGGGTTGCGACGTGTGTTACACCAATCACGCAGAGGCGGATCAGGACGATATGGACACCTTGCTGACGCTGCTGGCTACCGCTGGGCTGACCTTCCTGATCGGCGTACCGGGAGCGGATGACATCATGCTCAATTATCAAAGCACTTCATTCCACGACGCGCTATATATCCGCGAACTGTTGGGGCTCAAGCACGCGCCGGAGTTTGCCGACTGGCTGACGAAAATGCATATCACCGACGATCTGGGTCGACTGCGCGAGACCGCGGCCAATCACCCGTTGCTGCTGGCGTTACAGGGAGAGCAACCATGAACAAGCCAGTTCACGTTAACCGTTGGGATGCGCTGCGAGCTTTTACCGATGCGCGCATTGCGCTGGGGCGTACGGGATCCAGTTTACCGACCCAGGAGTTGCTTAAATTTGGCCTGGCGCATGCGCAGGCGCGTGATGCGGTGCATCAGCCGTTCGACAGCGATACGTTGGGCGGGGCGTTGCAGGATCAGGGCTGGCAAACCTTGACGGTGCACAGCCAGGCCATCGACCGTACCGCTTATCTCAGCCGGCCGGATTTGGGACGTCGGTTGGCTGCGGACAGCCGTAGCCTGTTGTTGGGCTTGCCTGACAAGCCGGTGGATTTATTGCTGGTAGTGGCAGACGGTTTATCCTCCAAGGCGGTACATCGTCAGGCACTGCCGTTGTTGCAGGCGCTGCGGCCTTATCTCGAATTATTGGGCCTTTCGCTGGCACCGGTGGTGCTGGCGCACCAGTCGCGGGTGGCGCTGGGGGATGATATCGGTGAATGTTTAGGGGCCAGAGCTGTGGCGATGCTGATTGGTGAGCGGCCGGGCCTGTCATCACCGGACAGCCTGGGGATCTACCTCACTTGGGGGCCGACTACCCAGCGGCGCGAGTCGGAACGCAATTGCATTTCCAACGTTCGTCCGGAGGGGCTGGACTACCCGCAGGCGGCGTTCAAACTGGCGTGGCTGCTGGAACAGGCTTTTCAGCGTCGACTGACCGGCATAGAGCTGAAAGATGAAAGTGATAACCCGGCGTTGCAGGGGCGAATAACACCGCTTCATTCCCAGCTCGGTGGCTGACCGATACTTTGTTTGAGTAAGCTGATGAACAGATTCAAGCGGGTTGAAACCTTGGCTACCGGCCGCAACAGATAAATTCCCTGTTGATCCTGGCGCGGATCCTCCAGTACCGGCAGCAACCGACCGGCCTGAATATCCGGCCCGACCACCCAGTTGGGTAAAAAGGTGATCCCCATTCCCAGCAGTGCGGCTTCGCGCTGAGCGGTAAAGTCATCGCAACGCAGTACCAGACTGCAGCGATCCATCAAAGAGGCACTGAGGATCTGCGCCCAGCAGGCCGGCTGTTGCTTATGGTAGCGGGCAATCAGCCGATGCTGCGGCAAAGCGTTCAGGTCGGCAGGCCTGCCGTAACGAGCGAGATAATCAGGGCTGGCGCACATGACCCAGCGCTGGGTAGCTATCCGACTGGCGTACAGGCTACTGTCTTTCTGCTCGCCGATGCGAATGGCGGCATCCAGCAGTTCCTGGGTTGGATCGGTCTGACGTTCGGTCAAATCCAGTTCAACAAACAGTTGGGGATAGCGTTCAGCCAGCGTCGGCAACAGCGGCAGGATATAGGTTTTGCCAAAGGTCGGCAGGCAACTGATGCGCAAGGTACCTTGCGGTCTGTCGTTCAACGAAGTCAGTTCTGCGCGGATATCGCTGATGTCTGTCAGCAACGTGGTGGCACGCGCCTGCAACATTTCCCCTGCATCTGTCAGCATCAGGCCGCGCGTTGAGCGGATAAACAGCGTGGTGCCCAATGCATTTTCCAGCGCATCGATGTGGCGTACCAGGGACGAAGGCACCATTCCGAGCTTGCGGGCGGCGGCGGAGAAGCTGCCCAGCAGGGCGACCTCGAGAAATATCGGCAGATGTTCAACATAACGGGCGTCATTCATTTTTGCATTATATGCAAAAGCGTTTCTTATGAATACCAGGTTCTCCGTCTACCGTATTGCAGCTACTCTTTTTTGGGGCTTATGGCGGGCAAGGGTATGCCATGAATTCCACCGCAGAGAGAAAATGCATAAAGCACGCGGTTTTTAGAATATTAGAACACTTGTATTGCCCAGGTATCACTGTATGCCTGCGGTATTGATAGCTGCTTCAACACCAGATTAACCGTTCAATTTGACGCCCTGTTTAACAACAATGGTTAGTGAAACTAAACCGTTGTTGACATTGGGCGTCGCCGGCCTGCCGTGCCGGTTTTTTTGTCGCCGATGGCTGAATCGTTCCAACCGAGCGGGTTACCGGCGACATCTTTGCTCACTTTCTGGTGAGCATTTTGAACGCGCGGGGCATTTCACTCCGTGCTGGTGGAGGAGTAGGTTATGAACGAAGATCACGGGTGTGCCTGTGCGCAGCATTTGGCGCAGGGCTTTGCCAGGCAGTCGCTGAGCGTTGGGGAGGGCGAGATCTACCAAATTTCGCTGATGAGCGCGTTAATCAGCGGTGTTTACGAAGGGGAGGTCACCATTGGCGAGTTGCTCAGGCACGGCAATTTTGGCCTGGGGACTTTCAACCACCTGGACGGCGAACTGATCGCCTTCGACAAGGAAATTCACCAGTTGCGTGCCGACGGTAGCGCGCGGCCAGCCAGTCTGCAGCAGAAAACCCCGTTTGCCGTCGTCACTTTTTTCCAACCCAGCGTTACCCAACACTTCGATCGTCCGATCACCAAGGCGCAGCTGCACCAATGCATTGATGAACAGGTGGCTTCGCCGAATCTGTTCTGCGCGGTGCGCGTCGACGGCGAGTTCAGCCACGTGGAAACCCGGACTGTGCCCCGTCAGGAGCGCCCCTATCGCCCGATGCTGGAAGCGATTGAAGAGCAGCCTACCTTTGCCTTCCATCACTGCCAGGGCACCCTGGTCGGTTTTCGCTCGCCCGATTATATGCAGGGCGTTGGTGTGGCCGGTTATCACGAGCATTTTGTCACCGAAGACCGCAACGGCGGTGGCCACGTGCTGGATTACCAGCTCGACCACGGCCGTCTGCAGTTTGGTGTGATCATCCGTCTCAATCTTCAGTTGCCGCATGACGCGGATTTTCTGCGCGCCGACCTCTGTCCAGAGGATTTGGACCGCGCAATTCGTTCTGCCGAGGGTTAATTCCGCGACAGTCTTGGGTTAGTTTTCAGGAGGTATTCCATGAACAAGGCAAAAACAGACAATAACTGGGCATGCGGCGCAGATTTGGTGGTGAAAAATCTGGAAGCGCAGGGCGTCAAACACGTATTCGGTATTCCGGGAGCCAAGATAGACCGGGTATTTGATTCGCTGGAGGATGCGCCGTCTATAGAAACGGTGGTGGTGCGTCACGAAGCCAACGCGGCATTTATGGCAGCGGCGGTCGGGCGCTTGACCGGCAAGGCCGGGGTGGCGCTGGTGACCTCCGGGCCGGGCAGTTCCAACCTGATCACCGGGCTGGCGACCGCCACCTCGGAAGGGGATGCGGTGGTGGCTTTTGGCGGCGCGGTGAAACGTGCCGATAACCTCAAGCAGACCCACCAGAGCATGGACACCGTCAGCATGTTCCGGCCGGTGACCAAGTATTGTGCCGAGGTGCATGCCGGTTCGGCGATTTCAGAAGTGATCGCCAACGCCTTCCGCCACGCCGAGTTCGGCCGTCCGGGGGCTTCTTTCATCAGTCTGCCCATGGATATCGTCAATGAGCCGGTCAGCGCGCCGGTGTTGGCGGGTTGCCGACTGCCACGTATGGGGGCGGCGGCGGCCGAGGATATTCGCGCCGCGGTCAAATTGATCCAGCAGGCGAAATGCCCTGTGCTGCTGTTGGGCTTGCAGGCCAGCCGTCCGGAAAACAGCGAGTCGGTACGTCAGTTGCTGCATCGCACCCACATGCCGGTGGTGGGGACCTATCAGGCGGCAGGGGTGATCGACGTTAACCACTTTGCGCGCTTTGCCGGGCGCGTTGGATTGTTCAATAACCAACCCGCCGACCAGCTATTGCAGAAGGCCGATCTGGTGGTCAGCGTCGGTTATGGCCCAATTGAATACGATCCCTGCATGTGGAACAGCCAGGGCCGATTGAAACTGGTGCATATCGACGTGCTGCCGGCGGATATCGACACCTGTTATCGCCCGGACATTGAGCTGGTGGGCAATATCAGCGCTACCCTCGACATGATGACCGAAGCCTTTAGCGGCGTGGTGAGCGTGCCGACGGAGGTGGAATTGATCCTCAGCGATCTGGGCCGCCAGCGCCATGAACTGGCGGAACGCGCTGCACGGCGCGGCGGCATGCCAATTCACCCATTGCGTATCGTGAAAGAGTTGCAGGATATCGTCAGCGACGACGTAACGCTGTGCGTGGATATGGGCAGTTTCCACATCTGGATTGCCCGTTATCTTTACAGCTTCCGCGCGCGCCAGCTACTGATTTCCAACGGCCAACAGACCATGGGGGTGGCGTTGCCGTGGGCGATCGGTGCGGCGCTGGTGCGGCCGGGCGATAAAGTGGTCTCTATCTCCGGTGACGGCGGTTTTATGCAGTCGAGCATGGAGCTGGAAACCGCAGTACGACTGAAAAATAACATCGTGCATGTCATTTGGGTGGATAACGCCTACAACATGGTAGAAATGCAGGAGGTGAACAAATATCGGCGTAAATCCGGGGTGGAATTCGGCCCGATTGATTTTAAAGCCTATGCTGAAGCCTGCGGCGCGGTCGGGTTTGCCGTGCAGTCGGTGGAAGACTTGCGGCCGATGCTGCGCAAGGCCATGGAAATTCAGGGGCCGGTGGTGGTCGCTATCCCGGTGGATTACGCCGACAACTACAAACTGATGGCGCAGATGAACTTCAGCCAGATGATTTAATTTCAGCAAGCCGGACAACTACGGGGAATGCCGCATGCAGCACTCCCCGTTTTTTATGCTCATAATTTGTGCTTTACATCCCTAACTGCATGATTTATTGGTATCCATCGAGTCTGTTTTCTACTCTGGGGATGGAACAATGAATAAAAAAGCAATAACAATGACGTTGGGACTATTGACTCTGACGGTGATGGGCGGCGCACGCGCCAGCACGCTGGTTTATTGTTCCGAAAGCTCGCCGGAAGGGTTTAATCCGCAGTTGTTTACCTCTGGCCCGACGGTCGATGCCAGTTCGGCGACGATTTACAACCGGCTGGTGGACTTCAAAGTCGGTACCGTCGAGCTGCAACCCAGCCTGGCGGAAAGCTGGCAGGTGAGCGAAGACGGTAAGAATTACACTTTTCATCTGCGCAAAGGGGTGAAATTCCAGAGCAATAAATACTTTACCCCCACCCGCGACTTCAACGCCGACGACGTTATCTTCTCCTTTATGCGGCAAAAAGACCCCAATAATCCCTATCACAAGGTCTCCAACGGCGCTTACACCAACTTTGAGTCGATGGAGTTTGGCACGCTGATCAACAACATTGTCAAAGTGGACGACAACACCGTGCGTTTTGAGCTTTCGCGTGCCGAAGCGCCGTTTGTGGCCGATCTTGGCATGTATTTCGCCACTATTCTCTCGGCCGAATATGCCGATGCGATGCTCAAGGCCAGCACGCCACAGCGAGTGGATAACGATCCTGTCGGCACCGGGCCGTTCCAACTGGTGCAGTACCAGAAGGATGCGAAGATCCTCTACAAGGCATTCGACCAGTATTGGGAAGGGAAACCGAAGATAGACCGGCTGGTGTTCTCGATCACCCCGGATGCGGCGGTGCGTTTTGCCAAACTGCAAAAGAATGAATGCCAGGTGATGCCGTTCCCTAACCCGACGGATCTCAAGCGCATGCGCGAGGACAAAAATATCCAGGTGATGGAGAAATCCGGCCTGAACATCGGTTTCCTGGCGTTCAATACCCAGAAAAAACCGCTGGATAACCTCAAGGTGCGGCAGGCGCTGGCGCTGGCGGTAAACAAACCAGCGATCCTCGAAGCGGTATTCCACGGTGCCGGCCAGCCGGCGAAGAACCTGCTTCCGCCGACCCAGTGGGGGAGCAATAACCAGATTGAGGACTATCCGTACTCTCCGGAAAAAGCCAAACAGTTGTTGCAGGAGGCCGGGCTGGGGCAGGGGTTCGCCATCGATCTGTGGGCGATGCCGGTACAGCGGCCATACAACCCGAATGCCAAACGCATGGCGGAGATGATCCAGGCCGACTGGGCGAAAATCGGCGTGAAGGCCAGGATTGTCACCTTTGAGTGGGGCGAGTATTTGCAGCGGATAAAGAACGGGGAACATCAGGCTGCGTTGATGGGCTGGACCACCGCCAACGGCGATCCGGATAACTTCTTCGGCCCGCTGTTTACCTGTGTTTCGGCCAACGGCGGTTCAAACTCGGCCAAATGGTGCTATCCGCCGTTCGACAAGCTGATCCAGCAGGCGCGTGAAGAGAACGATCACGCCAAACGGGTGGCGATGTATCAGCAGGCGCAGGTGATGATGCATGACCAAATGCCGGCGATGATGATTGCCCACTCAACCATTTTTGAGCCGGTACGCAAGGAAGTGAAGGGCTACGAGATTGACCCGTTCGGCAAGCACATCTTCAAACAGGTTTCGCTGGAGAAATAATTAAAAAGGGGCTGCATGGCAGCCCCTGAGGTCGTTGGCAATCGGCTCTGCTTTTTAATGGTAGGGGCGCTGCATGCTGCGCCCAGTTGCATAAACACTGGGTTAAATCGGGTCGAACATGTTCGACCCCTACCGGTTTAGCCCCTTAGTGGGGGGTTAGCAGTCTCGATTAAGCTGGCCGTTTAGAAATGGGTATTCACGCTCATATAGTAAGTCCGGCCCGGCTCGTTGTAGGTGGCAGCACCTGCACCGGCAATGTTAATTGCGCCGGTGGTCGGGTCACCCACGTTCTGCGAGTTACCTTCACGGAACTGGCGTTTGTCGAACAGGTTGTCGATACCGGCCGTCAGGCTGACGTTCTTGGTCACATCATAGGTGGCGCTGGCGCCCACTACGGCGTAAGGGCTGACTTCCTTGGTTTCTGTTCCGCTCACCGGCTTGCCCTGATAGTTGTATTTCTTCGGCTTCTGACGGCCGTACCAGGTCAGGGTCGACTGCATCGACAGTTCCTCTGTGGCCTGCCAGCTCAGGGTCGAGTTGATGGTGAATTCAGGAATAATCGACAGGTAATCACCGGTAGTCTTATTCTTGTTTTCAATCATATAGGTGGCGTTGTTGGTCCAGGAAACGGTCTCGCTGACCGGCACGTTCAATGTACCTTCCAATCCTTGCACTACTGCTTTAGGCACGTTCTCCCACTGGTAAATCGCGGTACCGGTGCTGCTGGTGCCGATGCGAGAGTTACCCGCTTCGATTTTGTTGTGGTAGTCATTGCGGAAGTAGGTCACGCCGGCCAGCCAGCCGTCATTATGGAACTCCAGGCCCACTTCTTTGTTGACGCTGGTTTCCGCCTTCAGATCGTCGTTACCCAACAGGTAACAGCCATTTTTGACATCGCTGGACGAGCAACCTTGCCCTTTGCTGTAGAGCAAATAGTTCGGGTTGGTCTGGTACAGGTTCGGTGCCTTGTAGGCGCGCGCGATACCCATCTTCAGGGTGAAGAAGTCACCCAGTTCCTGCGACAGATTCAGCGATGGGCTCCAGTTGTTACCGGCCTCGGAGTGCAGGTCGTAACGCAGACCTGGCGTCAGCATGGTGCTGTCGGTCAGCTCCATGTTGTCTTCAGCAAACAGCGAGAAAATATGCGCGGAGGCATAAGGGCTGCGGGTGCCGGTTGCCTGGCCAGGAATGGTGCCGCCCATCAGGGTTTGGCTGGTGGAAGAGCCATCTTTCATCTTCTGCTGGTTCCATTCGGTGCCCAGCGTGGCGGTTTGCGTCACGCCCAGTTCAAACGGCACGCTGATTTCGCTGTGCGCCAGGAAATCGTCCAGCTTGGTGGTGCCAAACCCTTCGTTTTTGGTATCGAAGATGCCTTCGGTACCGCCGGCCAGACCTTCGTTCAGACGGGTATTACGAGTACGTTCGAACTGAATATAGTTGTTGGTGCTGACGCCACTATCCCAGGCACCCCGGTGGTTGAGGCCGAAGGTTTCACGGTAAATACGGTTGGTCTCTTTGCCGTAGTTGCTTTGCACCAGCGCGTTGGAGTTGGTGTTTTGAGTATCACCGGCATACAGGTTGCCCTGACGACCGTAGGCATACTCAAACTCCAGTGACTGCAAGTGCGCAAAATCCCAATGCAGCATGGCATCGATGTTTTTGTCTTCCACGCCCTCACGCCCGGAAGGCGTACTGTTGGCATAAATGCCTACGCGCTCGGACTTATGCGATTCGTTGATATCCCAGGCATCGGCCTGGGTTTTGCTGTAACCGCCGAACAGGCGGAAGCTTAATTCGTCGGTCAGCGGGCCAGAGAGGCTGAAATCGGTGCGCTTGGTCGAGCCTTCCTGCTTGTGCTGCGGCACGTTGAAGAAGGCATTTAATGAGCCGTGCAGCTCTTTGGTGTTCTTTTTGGTGATGATATTGACCACGCCGCCGGCGGCACCGTTGCCGTAGCGTGCCGCTGCCGGGCCGCGCAGCACTTCGATGCGTTCAATCATCTCCGGCGGTACCCAGGCGGTATCGCCACGGGTATCACGTTCGCCACGCCAACCCTGACGTACCGAATTACGGCTGGTAGCCGGTTTGCCGTCGATCAGGATCAGGGTATTTTCCGGGCCCATGCCGCGAATATCGATCTGGCGGTTGTTGCCGCGCTGGCCGCTGGTGGAGTTACCGGTCAGGTTAACGCCTGGCATGGTGCGGATCAGTTCGCTGATATCACGTGCCGGCGGGCGTTTTTTGATTTCGTCGGCGGTGATGGTGGAAACGCCGGGTGCTTGCAGGTTCTGCTTGGCGGCGGTGACGACAATGGTCTCCTCGGCGGCTTGTTTTTTGTTTTTGGCCGTCGAGTCGGTTTCTGCGGTGGTATCAGTTTGCTGTGCGGCGTGCGCAAAGGCGGACGCGCCTAATCCTAACCCGATGAGTGTGGCTAAGGAATAACGAGATAATTTGCGGTTCATGTGAGAGTTCCTACCTTGCTGCCTTTCCCGGGGCACCGAAAGCTGGCCTCCGGCAGTGAGAAGGGCGGTTGTAGTTTTTGTGTTTTCGGAATAAAAATCCAACCGGTCGAGACGCGACAACACCGACACCGACATTGGATTCAGCGCTAAAACCCGGTATCCATCCCTGTTGAAGAATACCTGCCCGGTTTGCGAGCCTACACACACTATTGCAAACGCAAATAATTATCAATAGTATTCGGTTTACCGTTTTCTTGGGCAGCGCCTCGCGCCGCGAATTTACCGGCTTTCCTGAAGCTGCCAGCTAAATAGTGAATAGGCGTTTTGAAAACAAAATCCGAGTCAGAAAGCAGCAGATTATTATCGAGCAAGCACGCCGGGCGTCATGGATGGTGGCTGAATATTGCCAAACGCGGTACGCCGCTGGTGGAGCTGCAAGGGGATGGGCGAGGGAAGGTCACATTTTTATGGCGCGATCCGCAGGGATGTGAACTCACTTCAGCCTATCAACGTGTCTGGATCCACATCAATTGTCTGACCGACCACCACCAGTCATCGCCGCCACAGAGCCTGCAACGGCTGGAAGGGACCGACGTCTGGTACTGGCAAACCGAGCTGAGCGCCGACTGGCGTGGCAGCTACTGCTTTATTCCCTGTATGGATGACCGACCGCTGGAACACAGTGATGAGGATGCGCACGCCAATATGCATTCGATCCGTCACTGGTGGCATCAGGTGTTTGCCGGTGCCACTCAGGATCTGCTTAACCCTCATCGTTCCTGGGCCGGTGTTGGCGGCCACGTGCTGTCCGGGCTGCATATGCCGCAGGCTCCCGCGCAGCCGGCCTGGCAGGATTTTGATCGCTACGCCGTGGCCAGTGGACGTTGTACGCCAGCGCCGCCTGCGCGGCTGCAGCGCCACAGTTGGCACAGTGAGCGGTTGGGAAATACCCGCGACGTCTGGGTGTACACCACTGGCGACAGCAACCCGGCGCAGCGACCACTGGCGGTATTGCTGGACGGCCAGTTCTGGTCGAGCAACATGCCGGTCTGGGATCCGCTGATGCAGTTGACCCGTGAAGGCCAATTGCCGGAAGCGGTTTATCTGCTGATCGACATTATCAGTCTCAAGCACCGCACTCAGGAGCTGGCCTGCAACGAGGATTTCTGGCTGGCGGTGCAAGAAGAGCTGCTGCCGCAGGTGGCCGAATGGGCACCTCACAGCCGTGATCCGGCCACGACGTTGGTATGCGGTCAGAGTTTTGGCGGCCTGTCGTCGCTGTATGCCGGGTTGCACTGGCCACAGTGCTTCGGCGGGGTGATCAGCCAGTCCGGTTCATTCTGGTGGCCGCGTCGCGATATGTATCAGCACGAAGCCATACCGGCCGATGCCGGTTGGCTGCTGCATCAGGTTGAGCAGGGCGTCGGCCAAGGGCAACTGAAGGTGTTTATGGAAGCCGGGGTGCACGAAAAAGTGGCGCATCGGGTAAACGACCGGATGGCGGATTTGCTGTGTGATGCCGGTCACCGGGTGCAATACCGGGTCGTGGCGGGCGGGCATGACTACCTGTGCTGGCGTGGCGGTCTGATCGACGGGCTGCAAGCGCTGTGGGCGGATAGTCTTCCTGCCTCTGCGGCCAAACTCACCTTCACTGTCCAGGGAGTCCGTGATGGAAACTCAGAACCCGTTCGATGACGAACAACAAATTTGCCTGATTGTGTGCAATGACCAACTGCAGTACAGCCTGTGGCCTGAGTTTAGCGCAGTACCGGCGGGGTGGACGTCGGTATTCGGCCCGGCGGCGCGGCCGCTGTGCGTGCTGTGGCTGGAACAACATTGGCAGGATATGCGGCCCGCATCATTGCGTAAGGCGTGATGGCAATAATACCGAGAACAGGAGTCAGTCCCTTGTCAGACAGCACTTTATTATCAATCGAACAGCCACTCGCCACTGAGTTGCCGTTGGTCGCCGCGCAGCCCGGGATCTGGGTTGCCGACCAAATTTCACCGCACGCCAACGCCTATGCGGTTTCCCACTATATCGAGCTCTGCGGGCCGCTGGATCAGGATTGCCTGTTGCAGGCGATCGCGCAGGGGCTGTCCGAAGTGGATACTCTGCAGTTCCGCTTTGAAGAGCGTGACGGGGTGCCGATGCAGTGGCGAGACCTGCAACTGGCGATCCTGCCGGTTGAGTTGATTGATCTGCGTGGCTCCCCCGATGCCGCAGCGGCGGCGCGAGCCTTGATGCAACTGGATATGTCCGGTGACTTACGCATCGGCAGCGGCAATGCGCTGTATCGTCATATGTTGATCCGCCTGTCGGATCAGCGTTGGTTCTGGTATCAGCGCTATCACCATATTCTGGTGGATGGCTTCAGTTTCACTGCCATTGCCCGCAGGATTGCCCATATTTATAGCCGGATGTCACGCAATGAGCAGCCGGACCCGACGCCGTTTAGTGCCTTCAGTGAAGTGGTTGAAGAATATCAACGCTACGCACAATCGGCGACTTGCCAGCGTGACGCGGCCTTTTGGCTGAACAAGGCAAAGCAGTTGCCTGCGCCAGCCACGCTCTGTCCGCAGCCATTGGCTGGCCAGACGCCGACCACCCGTATTCATCGGTTATCACAGCTGTGCGACCGGCAGGACTTTAGCCAACTGGTGAACGCCGGTCAGCAGCAGTTCAGCGTGGCAGATATGGCGCTGGCCCTGGTGGCGCTGTGGGTGTCTCGCCTGAGCGGCCACGCCAGCTTCAGCGCCGGCTTTATCTTTATGCGGCGTACCGGCTCGGCCGCGTTATGCGCTAACGGCCCGGTGATTAACGTGCTGCCGATCGAAATGCACCTCGATCCTCAGGCGACGCTGAGCGAGGTCGCCGGCAATATCGGCCGTGAGCTGAAAACCGTCCGGCGCCATCAGCGTTACGAGGCGGAACAGGTGCAGCGCGACCTGGGGCGGATTGGCGATGCCCAGCCGCTGTACGGCACCGTTTTCAACTTTAAGATGTTCGATTTCCAGTTGGACTTTGGCGATATCGAAGGCATTACTCATGAGCTGGCCTCCGGCCCGGTGCGTGACCTGGAAATTGCGCTGTATCTCGATGAGGCCGGTACGCTGAAGGTCGATCTGCTGGCCAATGCCGAGCGTTATCAGCGGGATGAGTTGGCGGCACATCTGCAGCGCCTGCCGCTGTTACTGCGCCAGTTTGCCGCGCAGCCGCAGATGCCGATCGGTGACGCCGATTTGCTTACCGAGCAGGATCACCAATTATTGGCTCGGGTCAACGACACCGCTTATCCGGTGGCGCCGCAAACCCTCAGTGGCCTGCTGGCGCAGCAGGCACAGAAAACCCCCGATGCACCGGCGCTGGCCGATGCGCAGTATCAATTTAACTACCTCGAGACCCGCGAACAGGTCAGCGCGTTGGCGCGCCAACTGGTGGCTCAGGGCGTGCAACCCGGCGATATCGTTGCCGTTGCCCTGCCGCGTTCGGTGTTTCTGTCGCTGGCGTTAATGGCCATTGTCGAGGCCGGGGCAGCTTATTTACCGCTGGATACCGGTTACCCTGATGAGCGCCTCGGCATGATGCTGGAGGACGCCGCACCACGTCTGATTATCACCGAACCTGGCCAGCAGGCGCGTTTTGCCGGCAAGGGTGAAATTTTTCTGTATGACGCGCCGCTGACTTTAGACAGCGCGGCGGAGGTGGTGCTCAGCGGACCCACGCCGCACCATCCGGCTTACATTATCTTTACCTCGGGTTCGACCGGACGGCCGAAAGGCGTGCTGGTGGGCCATCAGGCGATCGTCAACCGTTTGTTGTGGATGCAGCATCAGTATCCGATGGCGGCGGGCGATGTGGTGTTGCAGAAAACCCCCTGCAGTTTTGACGTCTCGGTGTGGGAGTTCTTCTGGCCGTTGATGGTGGGTGCCCGGTTGGTGATGGCACCGCCGGAGGCTCATCGCGATCCGGAACAGCTGCTGAAACTGATTGACCGCTATCGGGTCACCACTATGCACTTTGTGCCTTCGATGCTGGCGGCGTTTGTCGGTGCGCTGGACACTCGGCAGGCGGTGGCGTGCTGTGCGCCGTTGCGGCAGGTGTTCTGCAGTGGTGAAGCGCTGCCGGCCGAGCTGTGCCGCCTGTGGCAAAGCCGCACCGGGGTGCCGCTGCATAACCTGTACGGCCCGACCGAAGCGGCGGTGGATGTCAGTTGGCATCCGGCCTGGGGCGAGGCGTTGGCTGCCGTCACCGGGGCTAACGTGCCTATTGGTCTGCCGGTATGGAATACCGGGTTGCGCATTCTCGATGCACGCTTGCGGCCGGTGCCGCCGGGTGTCGCGGGTGATTTGTATCTCACCGGCGTACAACTGGCGCACGGCTATCTGGGGCGACCAGAACTGACCGCCAGCCGCTTTGTGGCTGACCCGGCTGGCGACGGCGGGCGGATGTATCGCACGGGCGACGTCGCGCGCTGGTTACCGGGCGGCGAAGTGGAGTATCTCGGCCGCAGTGACGATCAACTGAAAATTCGTGGTCAACGCATAGAACTGAGTGAAATCGATCATGCGTTGCTGTCGCTGCCGGGCATCAAACAGGCGGTGACTCATGCGCTGGTGCTGGATAATACGCCGACAGATCCGGCCGGTGGCGATGCCCGCCAACTGGTGGGTTATTTGGTCGCGCAGCCGGGTGTACGCCTTGATCTGGAAGTATTGCGAGCCGCACTGGCCGATCGCCTGCCGCCACATATGGTACCGGTAGCGCTGGTTGAGATGGAGTTCCTGCCGCTGAGTGCCAATGGCAAACTGGATCGCAAAGCGTTGCCGCAACCGCAAAGCGGGGTCAGAGCCGCAGGGCGTGAACCTGAAACGGGGCTGGAGATGGCGATCGCGGCGGTGTTCGCCCGTTTGCTGCAGCGTGAAACCGTGTTCGCCGATGATGATTTCTTTGCTCTTGGTGGTCACTCGCTGCTGGCGATGCGCCTGGCGGCGGAACTGCGTCGTGAACTGGGTAAAGCGGTGTCGGTTGGGCAGGTGATGGTGGCTTCCCGCGTGGAACAGCTGGCGCAACTACTGGCGGAAGATCGCACACAGGAAGAGGCCGATCGGACCGGTTTCGACAGCGTACTGCCGCTGCGTACCACCGAAGGCCCAACGCTGTTCTGCCTGCACCCGGCCTCCGGATTCTCCTGGCAGTTCAGCGTGCTGCCGCGCTATATCGACCAGCATTGGTCGCTGGTGGGTATTCAGTCACCGCGCCCCGACGGCCCGCTGGCGCTCAGCGAGAATATGGATCAGGTGTGCGACGCGCATCTGGAGCAGGTATTGCAGGTACAGCCGCAGGGCCCGTATCACTTTATCGGTTACTCACTGGGTGGCACTCTGGCGCAGGGCATCGCCGCCAGATTGCAGGCGCGAGGGGAAGAAGTGGCCTTCCTGGGGCTGCTGGATACCTATCCGCCGGAAACCCAGAACTGGGACGTGATGCTCGATGACAACGTACTGAAAGAAGTCCAGCGCGAGCGCGAGCAGTTCCTGGCGGTTTCCGAGGATGCGCTTGATCCGGCATTGGGCGAAACCCGGGTGGCGATGTTCGATAATATCGAAGCCAACTATGCCGATTCAGTGCGCCTGCTTTCAGCAACCCATACGGCGAACTTCAAAGGGCAGGCGACGCTGTTTGTCGCGCGTCAGACTTTGCAGGAAGGGATGGACGTGCAGCAGACCTGGTCGCAATACGTCGATGCCTTGCAGGTGCATGAGCTGGACTGCGCGCACGTCGATATTGTGTCCCCAGCGTCGTTCAAGGTGTTGGGACCGTTGCTGAACCGTATATTACGCGCTCTATAATACCCAGTGACGGGTAGGGGGCGCATAGATTCGCCCCGATTAACAAGGGCCCAGCATGCTGGGCCCCTACAACATCTATGACTTACCCAGTGGCACCACCAGCGGCGTATGCGAAACCGGATCGTCAATGATCATACAGCGCAGGCCGTACACCTCTTCGATCAGTTCCGCAGTCACGATATCCTTCGGCGCCCCTTCGGCCACTACCTTACCGTCGCGCATGGCAATCAGATGTGTGGCGTAACGGCAGGCATGGTTGAGGTCGTGCAGCACCACCACCAGCGTATGGCCGTTTTCACGGTTTAGCTGACGCATCAGCTCCAGCAGATCGATCTGATGGGTGATATCCAGCCAGGTGGTTGGCTCATCGAGCAGCAGCAGCGGTGTTTGCTGCGCCAGCACCATTGCAATCCACACTCTTTGACGTTGTCCGCCGGAGAGGGTATCGACCGGTTGTTCGGCCAGCTCGAATACGCCGGTAGAGCGCATCGCCTGGTCCACGGCCTGCTGATCTTCTTCGCTCCAACGACTGAACAGGCGCTGATGCGGATAGCGGCCGCGGGCCACCAGATCAAACACGGTGATATCACCCGGCGCGGTGGAGCTTTGCGGCAGCAGCCCCAACTGGCGCGCCACCTCTTTAGTGGCGTATTCGCTGATGTGTTTACCGTTCAGCCAGACAGCCCCGGCCTGCGGTTGCATCAGGCGGCTGAGAGTACGCAGCAGGGTGGATTTACCGCAGGCATTCGGCCCGATAATCACCGTCAGTTCGCCGTGCGGGATAGAGACGGACAGGTCGCTGGCGACAATCTTTTTGTCGTAGCCCAGCGTCAGGTGTTCGGCGCGCAACGGCGCGGACTGCAGGGGTTCAGCATTCATTTTTTTCGTGACTCACGGATTAATAGCCAAATCAGATAAATGCCGCCCAGACTGACGGTCAACACCCCGACCGGCAACTGATAAGGCATAAACAGGCGCTGTGCCGCGATATCGGCAAGCAGCAGCAGCAGGGCACCGATCAGGGCGGTCAGCAGCAGCACGCTACGGTTGGCACACAGGCGTCGCGCAATCTGCGGGGCCACCAGCGCAATAAAGGAGATTGGCCCGGCCACAGCGGTGGCTGCGGCCGTTAGCGTTACGCCGATCAACAGCAGCATAATGCGCGAGCGTTCCACCGGCACGCCCAGCGCGCAGGCGGTATCGTCACCCATCTCCAGCAGCCGCATACGGTGGGTCAGGGTCAGCAACAGCAGGCAGCACAGGGTAATCACCGCCAACACCGGCAGGCTTTTCGCCCAGCTTACGCCGTTGAGTGAACCGGCGCTCCACAGCCCGGCGGTCATGGCGGACTCCAGTGAGGCGCTGATGATAAGCCAGGTATTGCCGGCCACCAGCAGGGCGCGTACCGCAATACCGACGATAATCAACCGGAATGACTCGACGCCATTACGCCATGCCAGCAGATAAATCAGCGCGGCGGTTAACAGGCCACCGGCCAGTGCCCCGCTGGTGATACCGATAACGCCGCCGTTAAACAGCACTATGGCCACCAGCACGCCGCTGTAAGCACCGGTATTAAAGCCAATCACGTCCGGGCTGCCGAGCGGGTTGCGCAGTATCGACTGGAAAATGGCCCCGCTGAGGCCCAGTGCCGCCCCCAATAGCAACGCCATGATCACGCGTGGCAAACGCCACTGGGTGACGATCACCGCCAGATTGGCCGGGCCTTCGCCACGCAAGGCGTCAATCACCTGTGCAGCCGTCAGTGACAAGGCACCTGAACCCAGGGCGTAAATCGCCAGCGCCAAAGCCGCCAGCAACAACAGCAGGGCGGTCAGCGCCGGACGCGACAGAGCGCGGAGTTTGTGAATGGCCATCAGACGGGCAGCGGAGGTCGACATCAGCGCTGCCTCCTGAACATATGGCGTTGCCGCACCAGCATGATCAGCAGCGGGGCACCAATCAGGGCGGTGACGATGGAAACGCGCAGTTCACCGGCCACCAGGAAGCGGCCGATCAGATCGGCGCTCAGCAGCAGGATAGGGGTCAGTACCAGCGTCCATGGCAGCATCCAGTGCAGTTCGGAGCCGCCCAGCCGCCGGGCAATATGCGGCATCATCAGGCCAACAAAGGCAATCGGGCCGACGGCGGCGGTCGCGCCACCACACAGCAGGGTAATTGCCAGCAGCCCCAGCAGCTGAGTACGGACAATGCCGGTACCCAGCGCGGTGGCCAATTCATTACCCATGCTCAGGCTGTTCAACGACTTGCTCATCCACAGCGTAATCAGCGTACCCAACAGGATCGGCAGGGCGACGGTGCGCACCACCTGCATATTTTGAATATCCAGCGAACCGGCCTGCCAAAAACGGAGCTGGTCGAAAACCAGTGGGTTCAGCAGGGAAATCCCGGAGGTCATGCCTTCCAGCACCGCCGCCAGCGCGACACCGGCCAGCGTCAGGCGCACCGGGTTGAGACTGCTGCCACCCAGAGCGCCGATCAGCGCCACCAGCAGTGCAGCAAACATCGCGCCGGCAAAGGCGAACCACAAATATTGGCTGACGTCGATGGCACCGAAAAAGGTGATCCCCAGCACCACGGCAAAGCCTGCTCCGGCGTTAACCCCGAGAATGCCAGGATCGGCCAGTGGGTTGCGGGTGAGGGTTTGCATTAGCACGCCGGACAGGCCCAGCGCGATGCCGGCCAGAATACCAACCAGCGTACGTGGCAGCCGGGCGTGGGTGATGATGGTGCAGTCCGCGCCGCTGCACTGGCCTTTCAGCGCCTGGATAACCGTGTCGAAGGGGATAGATTTAGCGCCGAGTGACAGGCTGAGGAGCATAACGATCAGTAGCGCACCAACGGCAATCAGCAGGCCTAACAGCCTGCGACGAAATGAACGGGAAGTGCCGCCAATAAGACGCTCCTGGGGAGCGGGGACGGGCTGTGTGCCTGGGCGTGTAATCCGTAACATACCAATCCATTATTTAATTGAATATAAATGAGTTTTATTATCATTATTGATTGCTTTCATCTATGGTACCATGAGTCCCTTCGCTATTGCAGCCCAGACGCTGCCCCTTTTTCTTTAGTTTTGGTGAGAAAGCTCATGAGTAAGCCCTCTATTTTGCTTGATTTTGGCCTGCTTAAGACCAATGGCGCTTTTCGTGCCGTTTTTTGCGCACGCTTTATTTCGATTTTAGCGTTGGGGTTAATGGCCATTGCGATCCCGGTGCAGATCCAGGCCTTGACCGGGTCGACGTTGCTGGTCGGGTTATCGGTAACGCTGGTGGGTAGCGGCATGTTTGCCGGCTTGCTGATGGGGGGCGTACTGGCCGACCGCTACGAACGCCGTCGCCTGATATTGTTCGCGCGCTCCACCTGCGGCATTGGCTTTGTCGGCCTGTGCCTGAACGCCGCACTGCCCGCACCTTCATTAACGCTGATTTACTTGCTGGCAGTCTGGGACGGCTTTTTCGGTGCGGTTGGCGTCACGGCGCTGCTGGCGGCGACACCGGCGTTGGTGGGGCGTGAAAATATTGTGCAGGCCGGGGCCATCAGTATGCTGACGGTGCGTTTTGGTTCAATTCTCTCCCCGGCGATCGGCGGGCTGGTGATTGCCAACGCCGGTGTGGCATGGAACTACGGTCTGGCCGCATTTGGCACCTTGCTGACGCTGATCCCGTTACTGCGTCTGCCACAGTTGCTGCCGCCTCCGCAGCCGCGTGAACATCCGCTACGTGCGCTGGCAGGTGGCTTTGGTTTTCTGTTCCGCAACCGGGTGATTGGCATGGTGGCGCTGATCGGCGCGCTGTTGACCATGGCCAGTGCGGTGCGGGTGCTGTATCCGGCGATGTCAGGTATGTGGCAGGTCAGTGCAGCTCAGCTGGGCTTTATGTATTCCGCGGTGCCCCTGGGCGCAGCCATTGGTGCCTTTACCAGCGGCCGGGTGGCTCATGTCGCGCGGCCGGGCTGGATGATGCTGATGACGGCGATTGGCGCTTTCGTCGCTATCGGCCTGTTCGGTCTGATGCCGTGGTACGGCCTGGCACTGTTCTTCTTGGTGGTTTTCGGCTACCTGAGCGCGCTGAATTCACTGCTGCAATATGGGTTGATCCAGAATCTGACGCCGGATGCGTTCCTCGGCCGTATCAATGGCCTGTGGACGGCGCAAAACGTGGTGGGTGACGCACTGGGCGCGCTGCTGTTAGGGGCAATGGGGGCGTTTATGCTGCCGGCAATGACTTCCACCAGCTTTGGTTTTGGCGTGGCGCTGCTCGGCGTGGTGCTGGCTTTTGCGATGCGCGGTTTGCGTCAGGTGGGCAATGGCGGGCAGGAAAAAAGTCTCCAGCCCGCCGCGGAGTCTACTGAGAAGTAAACTGTTTTTCCAACAGCGTCAGCAGGTTGCTGGCGCTGTAGTAATCGAGTCGGAAGGTGTCACTCCCCAGCGCATAAACCCGCTTGTGCTGCACCGCCGGCAGGTCTGCCAGGAAAGGATTGGCCATCAGACGCTGGACATCGCTGTCGTTGTTGGCGAACAGCAACAACGTCTGGCCGTTCAGGCCTTCTGCCAGGTTCTCACCGCCCAGTTGAATAATGTCCTTGCGCATCCCCTGGCTGGTGCTGTTGTTCAGCTTGGCCGGGAGCGTCGCCAGCGTGAAACCCAACTGCTTAAGCATTTGCCCCTGGGAAGAGGCGGCGGTCCACAGGTTGGCGGATTTTCCATCGGCGTTGAAGACCAGGGCAGAAACCGGCTGTTCCGGCAATTTCATGCGTTGTTTCAGCGATTGTTCACGCGCATCGAAATCACTGACAACTTTCTGTGCCTGAGCTTCATGCCCGGTGGCCTGGCCCAGTTCAAGTGCCAGTGCCTGCCAGCTTTTGTCGTCGTAATTGACCACCAGCACCGGGGCAATGGCGGAAAGTTGATCGTACAGCCGCAGGGCGGAATCGGCACCGGTAGCCGAGATGATAATCAGATCGGGCGCAACGCCGGCGATAGCTTCCGCATTGGGTTCGCCGATATACAGTCGTTTAACGCCACGCTGCGTCGCGACAGCGCTCCATTGATGAAAGAACCCTTGTGAGTCTGCCACCCGGTTGTTGGGGGTGGTGGCGCCGCTGGCGACCACCGGTGCATCAATCGCCAGCAGGGTACCGGTAACGGTCACGCTGGTCGAAACGATGCGGGCAGGGGGCTGCGCGAGGGTCACTACGCCGTGTGAGGTTTCAATTTTGCGTGGCCAACCGGTGTCTGCGGCATGGGCCGTGCCAATCAGCATCAGGCCAAACAGCACCAGGCTGAAGATTGGGTTCTTCTTCACAATGCATTCCTTAGAAGTTAAATAGTAATACTTATCATTTATATAATTAAAGCTGCTGGTTTTATATCACGATTATGAATGGAAGAACTGTTTACATTTATTGACATAGCATATTCACGAGGGTAATTTAACGCGATTCAATACAAATGATAATCATTATTATACAGGTTATTGTTCATGATACGAAAGGGAGTACCGATGAGCGTTACACTAAACAGTACCGGGCAGAAGAAGCCGCAAGGCAAGGATAGCGAACAGGCTGCTGCAAATGTGTCGCCGACCTCCGGCTTTTTCTTTACCTCTCCTTTCCGTAGCCTGAGCACCCAAGGCTGTTTTGCCAAAATCACGCTGCCGGCCCAGGGTGGGGACCAGCTTAACGGCGAATTCCAGCAGGCGGTACAACATGCGTTTGCCGAAGCCAGGCTGGCGGGGGTTAAAAACCCGGTTCTGTGCGGCGCTATCCCGTTTGACACTCATCAGCCTTCCGCGCTGTTTATTCCTCAACACACACAGTGGTTTGAGCGCGATGCCTTTTTGGCTGGCGTCACTTCACCACAAGACGCGCTGCCGGAAATTATCCGCCAAAATGAAGTGCCTGCCCAGCAGCCCTTTATGCAGATGGTAGCGGATGCGGTGGCGGCAACCCGTGGTGACCAGTTGGATAAAGTGGTGCTTTCGCGCCTGCTGGAAATTGAAACGCGTGAGCCGGTAGACCGCCAGGCATTGATGGCACGGATCATCGCCCAGAATCCTCATGGCTTCCACTTCCATGTCCCGCTGGAACAGGGGGCATTACTGGGAGCCAGCCCGGAATTACTGCTACGTAAATCCGGCGCGCAGTTCTTCTCCAATCCATTGGCCGGTTCTGCCCGTCGTGATGCCGATCCGCAGCGGGATCTGGAAGTCAGCCAGCAGTTGTTGGTATCCGAAAAAGATCGTTATGAGCACCAGTTTGTCACCGAAGGGATGCGTCAGGTGCTGGCCGATCGCTGCCGTTATCTGAATATCCCTACCGTTCCTGAATTATTGAGCACCACCACGCTGTGGCACCTGTCCACGCCTATCGACGGGGAAGCCGCCAGCCGCGCTGAAAATGCGCTGTCGCTGGCCTGCCTGCTGCACCCGACACCGGCGCTGTGCGGTACGCCGACCGCGTTGGCGCATCAGGTGATCAAGCAGTTGGAGCCGTTTGATCGCGGCCTGTTTGGCGGCATCGTCGGCTGGTGTGACGCCGAAGGCAACGGAGAGTGGGTGGTGACCATCCGTTGCGGCACGGTACAGGGCAATCAGGTGCGACTGTTTGCCGGTGCCGGCATTGTGCAAGACTCTTCGCCGGAATCCGAATGGCATGAAACCGGCACCAAACTCAGTACCATTTCGCGGGCGTTTGGCCTGAACCAAGGATAGACATTCTGATGACCATTGCTTTTACCCCCTGGCCTGAGGCGTTAGCCCATCGTTATCGCGAACGCGGCTATTGGACCGACCGGCCCCTGACCGACATCATCACTCGCCAGGCCAAAAATGACGCCATCGCGCTGATCGACCCGGAGCAAAGCCTGAGCTATCGGCGGCTTAATCAGCTCTCCGATCGGCTGGCCGCTGCCCTGCAACGGCGTGGCATTCAAAGCGGAGAGACTGCGCTGGTGCAGTTGGGCAACGTGGTCGAGTTCTATGTGACCTTTTTCGCGTTGTTGAAAATTGGCGTGGTGCCGGTGAATGCGCTGTTCAGCCATCAACGTAACGAGCTGAACGCCTACGCCGTGCAGATCAAACCGGCGTTGCTGATTGCCGACCGTCAGCATGGCCTGTTTGGCAACGACGAGTTCCTGACGGCGTTTCGCGCCGAGCATTCTTCACTGCGCGTGGTGGCACTGCGCAATCAGGACGGGGGCGAGCAGTCGCTGGCGGCCTGGCTGGAAGAGGACAGCAGTGATTTTGTCGCGACGCCAAGCCCGGCCGATCAGGTAGCATTTTTCCAGCTTTCCGGTGGCAGCACCGGCACGCCAAAGCTGATCCCACGTACCCACAACGATTACTACTACAGCATTCGCCGTAGCGTGGAAATTTGCCATTTTGATGTCGATACCCGCTATCTGTGCGCGCTGCCGGTAGCCCACAACTATCCGATGAGTTCTCCGGGCATCCTTGGCGTGTTTTATGGCGCCGGGCTGGCGGTGTTTGCCAGCGATCCGGATGCCGGACAATGTTTCCGTTTGATCGAGCAGCATCAGATTAACGTGACGGCGCTGGTGCCGCCGGCGGTGACGCTGTGGCTGCAGGCGATTGAGGAGTGGGGCGGTTGCCAGCAACTGGCCAGCCTTAAGCTGCTGCAGGTGGGCGGCGCCAAGCTGAGTGAAACTCTGGCGGCACGCATTCCGGCCGAGATCGGCTGCCAGTTGCAGCAGGTGTTCGGCATGGCGGAAGGCCTGGTGAACTACACCCGCCTGGACGACGACGACCAGCATATCCTGACTACCCAGGGCTGCCCGATGTCACCAGATGACGAGCTGTGGGTGGCCGATGATGAAGGCAACCCGCTGCCGGTGGGAGAAACCGGGCGTCTGATGACCCGTGGCCCTTATACCTTCCGTGGCTATTACCAAAGTCCGGAGCACAACGCTGCCGCCTTTGATCAGGACGGTTTCTACTGTTCCGGCGATTTGATCAGCCTGACCGAAGATGGCTATGTGAAGGTTGAAGGGCGCCAGAAAGATCAGATTAACCGCGGTGGGGAAAAGATCGCGGCGGAAGAAATCGAAAACCTGTTATTGCGCCACCCGGAAGTGATCAATGCGGCGTTGGTGTCGATGCCGGATGAGCTGATGGGTGAAAAAAGCTGCGCCTATATCATCGCGACCAGCGCGTTGAAGCCGGTGGTGTTGCGCCGCCATTTGCGCGGCGAGGGCGTGGCCGAATTTAAATTACCCGATCGCTTCATACAGGTTGATACGCTGCCACTCACCCCGGTTGGCAAAGTGGATAAAAAACTGTTGCGCCAACGCCTGGAGGCGCAACAACTGACTCTGGTCCAGGGAGAATAAGTCATGGCCATTCCAAAACTTAATGATTACGCGTTGCCGACTCAGGCTGAACTGCCGACCAACAAAGTGAGCTGGACGGTGGAACCGCAGCGCGCTGCACTGTTGATCCATGATATGCAGCAGTATTTCCTGAATTTCTGGGGTGAAGACAGCCCGTTGATCAAGCAGGTGGTGGAGAATATCGCCAACCTGCGTCGTTACTGCAAATCACAGGGTATTCCGGTGTTTTACACCGCGCAGCCTAATCAGCAGAGCGATGAGGATCGTGCCTTGTTGAATGATATGTGGGGACCTGGCCTGAACAAGCACCCGGAACAGCAGGCGGTGGTCGCCGCTCTGGCACCGGAAGAAGACGATACGGTGTTGGTGAAGTGGCGCTACAGTGCTTTCCACCGCTCACCGCTGCAGGAAATTCTGCAGGAGTCGGGGCGCGATCAGTTGATTATCTGTGGCGTCTACGCCCATATCGGCTGCATGACTACGGCAATCGACGCCTTCATGCGTAATATTCAGCCGTTTATGGTGGCTGATGGCCTGGCCGATTTCTCCCGCGAAGAGCATTTGATGGCGCTGCATTATACCGCCGGCCGTTGTGGCCGCGTGGTGACCACCGCCGAACTGTTGCCGGGCATTGCCAACAAGGCTGCGCTGCGCCAGCAAATCATGCCTTTCCTCGATGAAGACAGCGAAGACATGGGCGACGATGAAAACCTGATCGACTACGGTCTGGATTCGGTGCGTATCATGGAGTTGGCGGCACGCTGGCGTAAAATTCGTGGCGATATTGATTTTATCGCGCTGGCCAAGAACCCGACCATCGATGGCTGGTGGGCGTTGTTGTCGGAGGGAAAAGCCTGATGGAGCAACGGGGCGATTTCGCCGGTAAGCGAGTCTGGGTCACTGGCGCTGGAGCCGGGATTGGTCTGGCAACGGCACTGGCATTTGTGCAGGCCGGTGCCGAAGTGATTGGCTTTGATAAACATTTTGGTGAGCCGGAATACGCATTCCGCACCGAAGTGCTGGATATCGCCGACAGTGACGCGGTAGACCGGGTTTGTGGGCGTTTGTTGGCGGAACAGGGTGAATTGGACGTGCTGGTCAACGGCGCCGGTATTCTGCGCATGGGGCTGGCGGACGAAACCAGCACCGCAGACTGGCTGGCTTGCCTGGCGGTCAATGCCGGTGGGGCATTTAATCTGTTCCGTCACGCCTTGCCGGTATTCCGCCGTCAACGACGCGGTGCGATTGTTAGCGTGGCGTCTAACGCCGCGCATGTGCCACGCGTAGGTATGGCGGCTTATTGTGCCTCCAAGGCGGCATTACGCAGCCTGTGCAACACCGTAGGGCTGGAAATGGCCCCTTATGGCGTACGTTGCAACCTGGTTTCGCCAGGATCGACCAATACGCCCATGCAGCGCGGTATGTGGCAGGACGAAACCGGCGAGCAGAACACCATTAACGGTTTCCCGGAACAGTTCAAACTGGGCATTCCGCTGGGTAAAATTGCTCAGCCACAGGAAATCGCCGATGCCATTTTGTTCCTGGCTTCCGATCGCGCCAGCCATATCACCATGCAGGATATTGTGATTGACGGCGGGGCGACGCTGGCGGCCTGATCATCAGGTTTTACCTTGTGGCTAATAGTAGGGGCGCCGCATGCTGCGCCCGATTGAATGATTAATAGGTTACATCGGGTCGAACATGTTCGACCCCTACCAATTAAGTGCCTACGCTGGTTGGCAACATTATGAGGTAAAGGGGAGTTATAGCGATCTGGATGACTTCCGGACGACAGATGCGAAAAAAGCGCCAAAAGGCGCTTTTTTCTGTATTGGTGGGTCGTGCGGGATTCGAACCTGCGACCAATTGATTAAAAGTCAACTGCTCTACCAACTGAGCTAACGACCCGCAGAAGTGGTGGGTGATGACGGGCTCGAACCGCCGACCCCCTCCGTGTAAAGGAGATGCTCTACCAACTGAGCTAATCACCCACTTCAGAACTTCCGGGTACTGCCAAACAAGAGAATGAGTGGTGGGTGATGACGGGCTCGAACCGCCGACCCCCTCCGTGTAAAGGAGATGCTCTACCAACTGAGCTAATCACCCTCATTCTTCTCATTTCTTACTGCTTTACTGCTCAACAAGATGGTGGGCGATGACGGGCTCGAACCGCCGACCCCCTCCGTGTAAAGGAGATGCTCTACCAACTGAGCTAATCGCCCCGTCTTGTTGGAGTCGCATTATAGGGATAGTTGAAAGTGAGTCAACGGTTTTTAAAATGATTTCAATCGTTCGCCGCAAATTTAAACAGGATGCGATATTTATCGCCTGCAATGTCGAATCTTTGCACATTGTTATGCGTAAAGCGCCGCAGAGATGATGAAATCAGCCATGGCAATATCGTGTCAGCGTTGAGGAATTAGCGCGTGGTGGTACAATGTTGCCCACTTTTTTAAATTCCGAGCAATCGTCGGCAACCGCCGACACGCGTTGCGTAATAAGGCAGTGAACCCAATGAAAATCAAAACCCGTTTTGCACCGAGCCCAACCGGCTATCTTCACGTCGGTGGTGCCCGTACTGCGCTTTACTCCTGGTTGTTCACCCGTCATGCGGGTGGTGAGTTCGTTCTGCGTATCGAAGATACCGATCTGGAACGTTCAACCCAGGACGCGATCGACGCAATTATGGATGGCATGAACTGGTTAAACCTGGATTGGAACGAAGGCCCGTACTTCCAGACCAAACGTTTTGACCGCTATAACGCGGTGATTGACGACATGCTGGTGCAGGGTACTGCCTATAAATGCTATTGCTCGAAGGAACGTCTGGAAGCGCTGCGTGAAAAGCAGATGGAAAACGGTGAAAAACCGCGTTACGACGGCCACTGCCGCGACAGCCAGTGCAGCCATACCGATGACGAGCCACACGTGGTGCGTTTCCGTAACCCGCAGGAAGGCTCGGTGATCTTCGACGACAAGATCCGCGGCCCGATCGAATTCAGCAACCAGGAGCTCGATGACCTGATCATCCGCCGCACCGACGGTTCGCCAACCTATAACTTCTGCGTAGTGGTAGACGACTGGGATATGGAAATCAGTCACGTGATCCGCGGCGAAGACCACATCAACAACACCCCGCGCCAGATCAACATCCTGAAAGCGCTGGGTGCGCCGGTGCCGGAATACGCACACGTTTCAATGATCCTCGGTGACGACGGTAAAAAACTGTCGAAGCGCCACGGTGCGGTAGGGGTGATGCAGTACCGTGACGACGGCTACCTGCCGCAGGCACTGCTGAACTATCTGGTGCGTCTGGGCTGGTCTCATGGCGACCAGGAAATCTTCTCTATTGATGAGATGAAAGAGTTCTTTACCCTGGAAGCGATCAACAAATCTGCCAGTGCCTTCAATACCGAGAAGTTGCAGTGGCTGAACCACCATTACATTAACCATATGCCGGCCGAAGAAGTGGCAGTGCACCTGGCGTGGCATGTTGAGCAGTTGGGTATCGAAACCCGTAATGGCCCTGAGCTGAAAGATATCGTTAAGCTGCTGGGCGAGCGCTGCAAAACGCTTAAGGAAATGGCCGAGTCTTGCCGTTACTTCTACGAAGACTTCAGCGAGTTCGACGCTGACGCCGCCAAAAAGCACCTGCGTCCGGTGGCTCGTCAGCCACTGGAAGCGGTGCGCGCCAAACTGGCCGCCATCACTGCCTGGACGCCGGAAAACGTGCATGACGCCATTCAGGGCACGGCAGATGAGCTGGGCGTAGGTATGGGCAAGGTAGGTATGCCGCTGCGCGTAGCGGTTACCGGTGCCGGTCAGTCACCAGGTATGGATGTAACCGTTCATGCTATTGGTCAGAAACGTTCTCTGCAGCGCATCGACCTGGCGCTGGCTTACATTGCCGGGCGTGAAGCTTAAGGCTGAGAGTTTCCCTGCCTGTTAATGACAAAGCCCCGTGGAGCAATCCCGGGGCTTTTTTGTCTCTGTTACTTGATGGCGAATTCCTGGTGCGCCGCGCTGGGGTCATAGTTTGGGGTATAACGCTCAATTTTTAACAGCAAACGCGCTGATTTGGCGGCTTTTTCAGCGCTTGAAGCAGGAATGCAATTTAGCCGTTGACAGCTAAGAGTGGGTTTCATATTATGCGCCCCGTTCACAGGTTTTTGTGATTGTGGATTGGGGCTATAGCTCAGCTGGGAGAGCGCTTGCATGGCATGCAAGAGGTCGACGGTTCGATCCCGTCTAGCTCCACCAACCTTTATCTCAGAAGGGTTGGGGAATGCCGTAACGCCGGTTAAAGCGTACCACTTTTGTGGGGCTATAGCTCAGCTGGGAGAGCGCTTGCATGGCATGCAAGAGGTCGACGGTTCGATCCCGTCTAGCTCCACCACCATTTAAAAAGCCGACCTCAGGGTCGGCTTTTTGCTTTCTGTCTTTCCTTTCCGAATACCGAATTGCAGGCATTAAAAAAGGCCGCCGAAGCGACCTTGGTATTGAGTGTGACTGATGTTTCGGTTTAGCCCAGAACCAGGCCTGCGATGGATGCAGACAGGATGCTGACCAGCGTTGAACCGTAAACCAGCTTCAGACCAAAGCGGGACACCACGTTGCCCTGATGCTCGTTCAGCCCTTTAATCGCACCGGCAACAATGCCGATGGAAGAGAAGTTGGCGAAGGAAACCAGGAACACCGACAGAATACCCATGCTGCGAGGAGAGAGTTCCGCAGAGATTTTCTGCAGTTCCATCATCGCCACGAATTCGTTGGAAACCAGTTTGGTCGCCATGATGCTGCCCACCTGCAACGCTTCGTGCTTAGGAATACCCATAATCCAGGCGAACGGATAGAAGAAGTAGCCCAGAATTTCCTGGAAGCTCAGACCGAAGATGGCGCTGAACAGACCGTTGAGCGCGGCGATCAGGGCGATAAAGCCGATCAGCATCGCAGCAACGATAATAGCGACTTTAAAACCAGCCAGAATGTATTCACCCAGCATTTCGAAGAAGCTCTGGCCTTCGTGCAGATTGCCCAGATGCAGCTCTTCTTCTTTACTGGTGTCATACGGGTTGACCAATGACAGCACAATAAAGGTGCTGAACATGTTCAGTACCAGCGCTGCTACCACAAACTTGGCGTCCAGCATGGTCATGTAAGCGCCGACGATGGACATGGAAACCGTAGACATCGCGGTCGCCGCCATGGTGTACATGCGCTTTTCAGACATCTTGCCCAGAATATCTTTATAGGCAATGAAGTTTTCAGACTGGCCCAGGATCAGCGAGCTGACGGCGTTGAACGATTCCAGCTTGCCCATACCGTTGACTTTTGACAGCACGGTACCAATGATGCGGATGACAAACGGCAGTACTTTAATGTATTGCAGAATACCGATCAGCGCGGAGATGAAGACGATGGGGCACAGTACCTTCAGGAAGAAGAAGGCCAAACCTTTATCACCCATACCGCCGAATACAAACTCAGTCCCTTGCCCAGCAAACCCGAGCAGCTTGTCAAACAGCGCTGCGAATCCTTTTACAAAGCCTAAACCCGCTTCCGAATGCAGGAAAAAATAGGCCAGCAGTACTTCAATAACCAACAGTTGAATAACGTAGCGAATGCGGATGCTTTTACGATCGCGGCACACTAAAAGTGCCAGGATCGCGACCACCACCAACGCTAACGCAAAGTGCGCAATATGGGACATGTTTGCTCCAAACTTGAGGCAGGCTGAATTTCGGATGTCATTTTATGTAACGCCACGTTTAAAAACGAGAGGTCTATAGCAAATATGGAAATTCATACTGGGAAACGTCCTAAACTAGTACGGTAAAGCATAAAAAATCAAGAGCTTAATGAAGTCATATGAAATTCCTATTCTTGGGGTAATTTGATAATAAGACGGAATATGCCCTGGATCCGGCCCGGAAGAGTGCGGAAAATGTTCATCTACCCGCTAAACCTTTCGTTAAACCCGTGGTTTTTAGCTATCGCAGAGATAAGTATTACCGCTCTAAATGCACTTGATAATTATTATCATTTACATAAAATGACCCCAGGCTTAATAGAAGTAAGGGTTCAGAACATGCTGAACAGTCGCGTGGTTGAGACCACTCCGAGTTCATCCAGGAAAATCAAACTTTCCCTGATGGGCCCCGCATTTATCGCGGCTATCGGCTACATTGACCCCGGTAATTTCGCCACCAATATCCAGTCCGGTGCCTCTTTTGGTTATACCCTGCTGTGGGTGGTGGTGTGGGCCAATGTGATGGCGATGCTGATCCAACTGCTGTCCGCCAAACTGGGCATTGCTACCGGAAAAAATCTGGCGGAGCATATTCGCGATCGTTTCCCACGTCCGGCGGTGTGGGCTTACTGGGTACAGGCAGAAATCATTGCCATGGCCACAGATCTGGCCGAATTCATCGGCGCGGCTATCGGTTTCAAACTGCTGTTGGGCGTGACGTTGCTGGAGGGGGCGATCCTGACCGGTATCGCCACCTTCCTGATCCTGATGTTGCAAAAACGTGGGCAAAAACCTTTAGAGTGGGTGATTGGCAGCCTGCTGCTGTTTGTCGCTTTGGCCTATATGGTGGAACTGGTGTTTTCCCAGCCACAGTTGGGCCCGCTGTTAAAAGGCATGGCGCTGCCGGATTTGCCGAACGGTGACGCGGTGTTTCTGGCCGCCGGGGTGCTTGGCGCCACTATTATGCCGCACGTGATTTATCTGCATTCGTCGTTAACCCAGGCGGCCGGGGAAAACTCCAAGGCCGACAGGTATGCTGCTACCAAGGTCGATGTGGCCATTGCCATGACCATTGCCGGGTTTGTTAACCTGGCGATGATGGCCACCGCCGCGGCTGCCTTTCACTTTAATGGTCACAGCGGTATTACCGATCTCGACCAGGCCTATCTGACGCTGCAACCCTTGTTGGGGCAGGCGGCGGCCACTATTTTTGGACTGAGCCTGGTGGCCGCCGGGTTATCTTCTACCGTGGTGGGCACGCTGGCGGGGCAGGTGGTGATGCAGGGATTCGTGCGTTTTTACATTCCGCTGTGGGTGCGTCGCGTGGTCACCATGTTGCCGTCGTTTATCGTCATTATGTTGGGGATGGATGCCACACGCATTTTGGTACTGAGCCAGGTATTGCTGAGTTTCGGTATTGCACTGGCGTTGGTGCCGTTGCTGTCGTTCACCGGTAATCGTGAGTTGATGGGCGAGATGGTGAACAGTCGCACCATACAGACGCTGGGAAAGTTGATCGTGGTGGTGGTGGTGGGGCTGAACGGTTATCTGCTGGTCAGTAGCCTGCTGTGAGCGGGGATGAAATGAAAGGCCGGCATGATGCCGGCCTTTTGCGGTCAGTCGTCGTGGTCGCCATGGTCATGGTGGCGATGATCGCGGTCATCATGACGTCGATCTTTCCAGTCATGCTTATCATGATGCTTGTAGTAGTGCTTATCGTATTTACGATAACGCCCATCATGATAGTAATAATTTTTGCGCCAGTAATCATTGTCGCGCCAGCGATAACCATCCCAGTTATAGCCCCGGCGGTTGCGGTCGCCCAGATAGCGCCCCTGGTGACCCTGCCACCAGTCACGGTCGCGCCAGTCATAACCGTCCCAGTAACGGCCACGGTTGTCTTGTTCACCGATGCGTAATGAAACGCCCGGCATCAGATCGATACTGAGGCCGTCAGCCTGGGCTTGCTGCATGGCGGGCAGTGTCGACGCCACCAACAGGGCGGCCAATAACAGAGGTTTAAACATGAATTCTCCTTTCCGCCGCAGCGGTTTGGCCGATTTATAAGTAATGAAGCGCGTTCATCAGTTTATAAAATGGCCTTATAGTTTTACCTGCAATAGCGGCATCTTAGCCTGTGCGGATAGGGTTGAATCTTAGAGAGAATCTGAAAAACGATCGGGGACGAGTGATTTAAGATTTGTCTGGCGTAAAGAGGGTATCGCCGGTGGGGAGACCGGCGATAATTGTAAGCGATTACATTAATATCTGTTCGATCTGAGCTATTTCGTCATCGCTGAAGCTGCGATTAGCCAACATGCCGACAGCATCTTCTATCTGGCTGGTCTTGCTGGCACCAATCAGTACCGAAGTGACGCGGTCGCCTCGTAATACCCAGGCCAGCGCCATTTGCGACAGCTTCTGCCCGCGCTGTTGCGCCAGTGCATTGAGCCGGCGCACTTTATCCAATTTATCATCGGTAAGTTGACCAGGTTGCAGGAATTGGCTGCTGCTGGCGGCGCGTGAATCTTGCGGGATCCCCTGCAGATAGCGATCGGTCAGCAGGCCACCGGCCAGCGGTGAGAAGGCGATGGAGCCAACACCGTGCTCTTCCAGCGTGTCCAGTAGTTCTGGCTCAACCCAACGTTCAAACATCGAGTATTTCGGTTGGTGGATCACGCACGGCGTGCCAAGTTTTTGTAGAATATCAAACGCCTGGCGTGCACGGTCGGCCGGATAATTGGACAGCCCGACGTACAGTGCCTTGCCCTGACGCACCAGCAAATCCAGCGCCGCCATGGTTTCTTCCAGCGGCGTATCCGGATCCGGGCGGTGGTGGTAGAAGATGTCCACATAGTCCAGCCCCATGCGCCGCAGGCTTTGATCCAGGCTGGCAACCAGGTATTTTTTCGATCCCCAGTCGCCATAAGGGCCAGGCCACATGGTGTAACCGGCTTTCGAGGCGATGATCAGCTCATCGCGCCAGGGCTTCAGGTCAGCGCTGAGAATACGGCCGAAGTTTTCCTCGGCGGAACCGGGCGGTGGGCCATAGTTGTTGGCCAGATCAAAATGAGTGATCCCACGGTCGAATGCGCAATGGATCAATTTACGCGCATTGTCATACAGCGTGGTGTCGCCAAAGTTATGCCATAGGCCGAGTGAAATGGCCGGCAGTTTCAGGCCGCTACGGCCGCAGCGGCGATATTCCATATTTTGGTAACGTGAAGAATCAGCCTGGTAGAGCATAGGAACCCTTTTCAGCAGAGGTGAAATGAATTTTAGTGTATGCGTTTTCACAAGGGTTGTCAGAGTCCCCGATCACGCTTAATCGCCACAGCGTTATCAATATGACTAATGAAGTCTTTCTCCTGCCTGCCAATAGGGCACGGGTGTAACGTTGGGTTGCCAAGCGCTTTTTAGATATAAAGCTCGAAATTTGTCCATCACCTTCGATACTTAATACTAATAATCTCAGGTGCTGGCAGGTGATGATCATGAATAAGACTTATAGAGTGGCTGATTACCTACTCGATCGTTTGGCTCAGATCGGCATTCGGCATTTCTTTGGCGTACCGGGTGACTACAACCTGCAGTTTCTCGATCATGTCATCAGTCATCCGCAAATTACCTGGGTAGGCTGCGCGAATGAACTCAATGCCGCCTATGCCGCAGATGGTTACGCACGCTGTAAACCGGCCGCCGCTTTACTGACCACCTTTGGCGTAGGCGAACTCAGCGCGCTCAACGGTATTGCCGGTAGCTACGCCGAATATCTGCCGGTGATCCACGTGGTGGGTGCCCCAACGTTACGCGCGCAGCGGGCCGGGGATTTGCTGCACCATTCGCTGGGGGATGGTGACTTTGGCCACTTTGCCCGTATGGCGAAAGAGGTGACCGTGGCGCAGGCCAGCCTTACCCCCGACAACGCCGAGGCGGAAATCGATCGTCTGTTGACCATCGCGCTGTTTGAGCACCGTCCGGTCTATATAGTGTTACCCAGTGAGGTGGCGGAAGCCCCCTTAACCTCCCGGCCTGCGCCGCTGGTGCTACGCCAGGCGCATCTTTCCCAGGCGTCACTGCAAGCCTTTATCGCTGCCGCGCGAGAAATGCTGTTACCGGCCAGGCGGGTTTCGCTGCTGGCGGATTTTTTGGCGGAACGTTTTGGGGCGGAAAAAGTGTTGGAACAGTGGATGAATGAGGTTGAGATACCGCATTCAACCATGCTGCTGGGCAAGAGCGTATTGGATGAAACCCATGCCTGCTTTACCGGCACCTACGCCGGTGCCGCCAGCGATCCACAGGTGAAGCAACTGATTGAAGGGGCCGATGTGGTGATTAACGTCGGCGTGCGCTTTACCGATACCATTACCGCCGGCTTCAGCCATCATCTGCCGGCAGAAAAATGCATTGATCTTCAGCCGTTTGAAGCGCGAGTCGGGCAGCAGGTCTTCAGCCAAATCCCGCTGCGTAACGCGGTAATAGCACTGCACCAGTTGACGTTGTCGTTGGCAAAACAATGGTCATTACCGGCGATTAAACGCCCGGCGTTGCCGGACTCGAGCGGCAGTGGCCTGGATCAGCACGGATTTTGGCAACAGATACAGGACTTTCTGCGCCCAGGCGATATTTTGATCGCCGAACAGGGCACCGCCTGCTTTGGTGCGGCGGCGCTTGGCCTGCCGCAAGGCTGCCGGTTTATCGTCCAGTCGCTGTGGGGTTCTATCGGTTACACCCTGCCGGCGGCGTTCGGTGCACAGACGGCGGAGCCGGATCGGCGGGTGGTATTGCTGATTGGCGATGGTTCGGCTCAGCTCACGGCGCAGGAACTGGGATCGATGCTGCGTGATGGGCAAAAGCCGGTGATCTTCCTGTTGAATAATGACGGTTATACCGTTGAACGGGCGATTCACGGCCCGCAACAGCGTTACAACGATATCGCCCAGTGGAACTGGACGCAGTTACCGCAGGCGTTGGCGGGCGAGCATCAGGTGAAAACGCTGCGGGTCGCTGACCCGGAACAGTTACGCCAGGCGCTGAAAGAAGTGGGCGACAGCCCGCAACTGGCCTTTGTGGAAGTGATGCTGCCGAAGATGGACATTCCCGAACTGCTCGATAGCGTTTCACGCGCCATTCACTCGCGTAACGCGGCAGCCTGATCCGCCGCGTTCTCCAGCAGGCGTTCCAGCAACCAATACCCCGCCGGCCCTGGCGGGGTCAGTTTCGACCATACCGCATCCACTGAAATCAGCTTAGGCCAGCCGCGGGGCTTGAGCTCGGTCAACTTGTCATGGCCGTATTGTTTCACCAGCCAGTGGGGTAACGCGGCCCAACCCACCCCTTGCTCCGCCATTTCCAACAGCATCAGGTAACTGGGGGCCGACCACACCCGGCCCTGAGGACGGGAGGCACCGCTGCCGGTGTAGGTGTTCAGATAGAGTTGGCGGGTGCTGGCCAGTTGCTCCGGCGTCGGGGCGGGTGTCTGAGCCAGCGGGTGCGAGTGGGTGACGAACAGCCCCATTTCCGTTTGTTCCGGCAGGCGTGCAAAGCCGATGTCCGGCGGATAGCTGGCCTGAACCTCCACCATACCCAGATGCGCGCGGCCGCTTTGCAAGAGATCCAATACGTCGCCGTCTTCGGCGATCATGCACTCCAGCTCGATATCCTGATAGCGTTGTTCAAAGTGCTGCATCAGGCGATCGTGGTGGGTGGGCTGATAGGTATCGGAAAAGACGATGGTCAGACGGGGTTCTATATTGCCCGCCAGCCGAATGCTCAGTGCGTCGAGACGTTCGCTGGCCGTGAGGATCGCCTGTACATGACCCAGCACCTTATGGCCGGCGGCGGTTAATACCGGCTGTCGCGCCTGACGATCAAACAGCGTCAGCCCGAGGTCGGCCTCCAGGTTGGCGATCGCGGTACTGACGGTGGACTGGCTTTTGCGTAGCTTGCGTGCGGCGGCAGAGAAGGAGCCGAGGGCGGCAGCCTCAACAAACGCCTGTAGGGCTTCAGGGGAATAGCGCATGATGTATCTACTTTATCGATGGAACCTATTTTTAATCTACCCAAAAAATCGATGATAATCACCTGAGTTTAGTAGGGGGCGAATATATTCGCTCCAATTTATGCGGGCGCGGCATGCAGCGCCCCTACAAATTCATAAGGGATAAAACAGGTGATGTATGCAACTGCAAAACAAGTCTTTCATTGAACGTATCGTCCACGCCGTCGGTTTCGAAGCCATCGCAGTGATGATCTGCGCCCCGTTGGGCGCGTGGTTGCTAAACCGTTCGATGGTACAGGTCGGTGCGTTGGCAGTGATGTTGTCCACCGTCGCCATGGTATGGAACATGGTTTATAACACCGTTTTTGACCGCCTGTGGCCAGTGGGCCGCGTGGTGCGTAATCTTAAGGTACGGGTGTTTCATGCGCTGGGCTTTGAGGCCGGGTTTGTGTTGATCGGCGTGCCGATTGCCGCCTGGATGCTGAACATCTCTTTTGTGCAGGCGTTTATGCTGGAACTTGGTTTCTTCCTGTTCTTCCTGCCGTACACCATGTTCTATAACTGGGCGTACGATACCCTGCGTCAGCGTTGGTTCGAGGCACGTCAGCCGGTCAATTCCTCGGCTAAATAAGGCGTCGTCATCACTGCGATTCTCAGGTAATGTCGGATAATTACAGCAATGATGGAGGAGCAAAGGATGAAAGTGTTGGGCCTGCTGGGCGGCATGAGTTGGGAATCAACCATCCCTTATTACCGCATGATCAATGAACAGGTTAAAGAGCGCCTCGGTGGCCTGCACTCGGCCAAAATTGTGCTCTATAGCGTCGATTTTCACGAGGTTGAACGCCTGCAGCATCAGGGCGACTGGGACGGCGCGGGGCGTTTGTTGGCTGCGGCTGCGGCCTCGCTGCGTGCCGCCGGTGCGCAGGCCATCGTCATTTGTACCAACACCATGCACAAGGTGGCGGACGCGGTTGAACAGGCCAGCGGTTTGCCGTTGATCCACATTGCCGATGCCACGGCATTGCAGGTGCGCCAGCAGGACATTCGCCGCGTCGGGTTACTCGGCACGCGTTTTACCATGGAGCAGGAGTTTTACCGTGGACGCTTGCAGGAAAAATACGGCATTGAAGTGGTGACCCCGGTGGCGGCCGATCGCGATATTGTGCACCGCATCATTTATGAAGAGCTGTGCCTGGGGAAGATCCGCGATGCGTCGCGCGATGAATACCGCCGTATTATCGGCAACCTGGAACAGCAGGGGGCGCAAGGCATCATTTTCGGCTGCACCGAGATTGGCCTGCTGGTCGGCGCGCAGGATGCATCAGTGCCGGTCTTCGACACCACCGCTATCCATGCGCGCGCCGCAGCGGAATACGCGCTTGCTTAATCGTCCTGCGCAGAGTGGCGTTTGCCCACCAGCATCAGCGGTTTGCCCGCCAGCACCAGCCAAGCGGGCAGCATCACTACACAGAGTACCGGCAGCAGATGCATCTCCGGCACCACGGCCACGGCCATAAACAGGCTGAGCCAGCCGTCGCGCGAGACCACCAGCACCAGGCCCATGATGGCGCAGGAGACGGTAATGGCCGCCGGCACTGCCGGAACATGCTGATGCAGCATCAGCCCCAGCGCCACCCCGATAAATACGGCCGGGAAGATGCGTCCGCCACGAAAACCGCTGGCGGCAGCAATCACCAGCGCCGCCAGCTTGGTCAGTGTAATCAGCAGCAGCTCCGTGACCGAAAAGTTCTCGCCCATCGCCAGCCGCTTCATTTCATCGAGCCCTTTAAACAGGGTGATGTCACCACCGATTAACGCCAGCAACCCAAGCACAAAACCGCCCAACCCCAGCATCAGCACCGGATTTTTTATCGAGTGGAACAGCCGGTGGGCGTGCGGAAAGCTCCATAGCGCCACCATGCCCAGCGCGATGGCGATCAGGGCGACGATGGAACCACTGAAAATATCCGACAGCCGGGTGACGGTGTAGGGGTCAAGCTGCAGGGCAAAGTTCGGCGTGAAAAAGAGCTGTGTAGTGACCGCACCGGCCGCCGCCGCCATTAACGGGGCAAATAGCCGATCCCACAGCGGCACGTCATTATTACCGGCCAGGGTTTGCGAAAAGATCAGCGCGGCGGCAACCGGGGTACCAAAAAGTGCGCCGATGGTGCCGGCCGCAGCCAGAATAATCCAGTCCATGCGCGGGACTTTCGGTAGCAGGCGCGAACCTATTGCCACCACCAACGCAATATTGATGGCGGTGATGGGGTTTTCCGGCCCCAGGCTGACGCCGCCGACCAGGCCCACGAGCAGTGCCAGTGCAAGACCGGGCAGCGCCGAAAGCGGCAATGGCATACCAATCAGGGATTCCGTGGCCGGATCGGGCCCTGCATGGCCAGGCATATAGCGGATTATCAGCCCAACGGCGACACCGGTCAGCGTCAGAATGCCGATCAGCCACCAGGGCGAATGGGTATCGATATTCATAGCCGCAGGAATATTCACCCACAGCAGCCGCTGCAGCGCATCGGCGAATTTCATCACCAGAATAAGCACCAGGCTTGAGGCCGAACCGATAACGAGAGCGGGCAGAGCGAAAGCCAACATGGCATTGGCGCGCGGGTGCAGCATGCAAGGATCCCTTATCAATGGCCCTGGATGGCAGGCCGAACGGGTGATGGTTGTGGCCACAGCTTGCCAGACAATTGGCACGCTGGCACGCATGATATTTCCGGCCGGGCGTGAAGGCCGCAGCCGGTTAATAGTGCCTTTCTGTCATGACGGTTAACAGTGACCATGGCGCGTTTTTTGCCGCAATTTGTTTCAGATGGGGATGAAAAGGGTTGGCTGAAACGTTTTTTGTGATCCGGATCGCTAATGGATGGCTGCGCAGAGGATGGTGATTGTTGTTTTTGCAGCGGGATTTTACAGTGTGGGCAGCTTTCTATTATTCATTTCGCGGAGAAGATACTGATGACTTATGCCCTCGTAGGTGATGTAGGCGGCACTAATGCCCGCCTGGCGTTGTGCACTGTGGCGACGGGTGAAATTACCCAGGCGAAAACCTATTCCGGCCTGGAGTTTGACAGCCTGGAGGCGGTCATCCGCCAATATTTGAAAGAGCAGGATCTCCAGGTGCAGGACGCCTGTATCGCCATTGCCTGCCCGGTGACTGAAGACTGGGTGGCGATGACCAACCATACCTGGGCGTTTTCGATTAAACAGATGAAGGCCAGTCTGGGGTTGAGCCATCTGGAAGTGATCAACGACTTTACCGCCGTTTCGATGGCGATCCCGATGCTGTCGCAAGACGACGTATTGCAGTTCGGCGGTGGCAGCGCGCAGAAAGACAAACCGATTGCGGTGTATGGCGCCGGGACCGGTTTGGGGGTGGCGCATCTGGTGCACGTTAATCGTCGTTGGGTGAGCCTGCCGGGCGAGGGCGGCCACGTTGATTTCGCACCGAACAGTGAAGAGGAAGATATCATTCTGGAGGTGTTACGCGCTGAAGTGGGCCATGTGTCTGCCGAGCGCGTGCTGTCCGGGCCGGGGTTGGTCAATCTTTACCGCGCTATCGTCAAATCCGATAACCGTCTGCCGGAAAAGCTGGAGCCGAAGGACATTACCGAGCGCGCATTGGCCGACAGCTGCATTGATTGCCGCCGCGCGTTGTCGCTGTTCTGCGTAATTTTAGGGCGTTTTGGTGGCAACCTGGCGCTCAGCCTCGGCACCTTTGGCGGCGTTTACATCGCCGGTGGCATAGTGCCGCGCTTTATGGAGTTCTTCAAAGCCTCCGGTTTCCGTGCTGCGTTCGAGGATAAAGGACGCTTCAAGGATTACGTGCATGACATTCCGGTATTTATGATCACCCACGGGCAACCCGGTTTGCTGGGTGCCGGCGCTCACCTGCGCCAGACTCTGGGTATGCATCTGTAATAATCGCAGCGATAAAAAAAGGGGCGCAACCCACAGGTTGCGCCCCTTTTAGCGTTTAAGGCGTTAGGCTTTTGCCAGATCCGCCTGCGAGAAGTGTTCTTCTTCCTGGGCTACCGCTTTCGGTGCTTTGATGAACAGGGTGATAACCAGGGAAGCAATGGACAGCACACCAATCACGATGAAGGTTGCGTGGAAACCGCCGAAGTATTTGGCGACAAACGAACCGGCCAGTGCGCCCAGACCGAAGCCCTGATAGATGATGCCGTAGTTTTTGCTGTGGTTTTTCAGGCCGAAGAAGTCACCGACAATGGCTGGGAAGACGGTGATGTTGCCACCGAAGCAGAAGGCGACGGCACCGACGCAGATGAAGAATAAGGTGTGGTTCAGGGTCAGGAAGCTCAGCGCCACAATCGCCAGTACGGTAACCAGCATGGTGAAGCTGATGACGCGCATGCGGCCCACTTTATCGGACAGCGTCCCCAGAATGATGCGGCCCGCGGTGTTGAAGATGGCGACGGCAGAAACGGTGTTGGCGGCGGTAGCCAGGTCCATCCCGGCCAGTTGTACGCCCATGTCTTTCACGATGCCAATCAGATACAGACCACTCATACAAGCCGCGAAGAAGATGATGAACAACAGGTAAGCTTCTTTGGTCGCCAGCATTTGGCGAACGCTGAAGTCATTGCCCAGGCCGCTTGTATTTTGCTGTGCAGACTGGCTCACCAGTACCGGCTCTTTCAACAGCAGAGAGCCCAGCACAATCAGCGCCATCACAATGGCACCCCAGTAGAAGAAGGCAGAGGACACACCAACGTCGGCAATCAATGCGGCGTTAACGTATTTGAACAGCAGGCTGCCGCTACCGAAAGCCCCGACCGAGATACCGGAGATCAGCCCTTTGTTGGCCGGGAACCATTTGATCAGGTTAGACAGGGTAGAGATATAAGCGATACCGACCGCGAAACCAACCACCACACCGGCCAGCAGGTAAATCATATCCAGTGAGCTGACGTAGGCGCTGGCAATCAGGCCGAGCCCCACCAGGATGCCGGAGCACAGGGTCAGGTTGCGGATGCCGAAACGTTCCTGCAATTTGCCGGCAAATAAAGTGGCGAAGGCCAGGAAGAAGCTGGTGATGGAGAAGGTGGTGGCAACGTCGCCGAGGCCCCAGTGGAACTTGTCGACCAACGGCTGGTTGAACAGACTCCAGGTATAGATAGTACCGAGACCCATCTGGCAGATGATGGTACCCAGAACGATTAAGCTGCGATTTGCCGGTTTGGTGTTCATGGCCGGGCTCCTTCCTGTGTGTGCATTGCCGGGCGTTAGCCGTTGGCTGAAATTTGCGGGCGCTGTCTTGAACCCCGCGGTATGGGCATATTATATGGCTGGTAGTACCAGCCGGCGGCGGATCTGGAATGAGTTGCACAAGGGAAGGAATGAAATGCCGCTGAGGGCGCATGAGTTGCCGTTTTAGGGCCTAAAAGGGGGTGAAATGCAGCTGGCGCCACGTGATCTATATCAAGAATGTTAGCGATTGTTCGCCCATCTTGCGGCGGTGATTGTGTTCAAATTGTGAAGGATATGAGTGAAAGGCGTAAATGGGCATTGTTCCTATAGAGCGGCGTTCGGTGCAGATCTATGTTATCTGCGAACGGACAGGTTCCGCTCTGCAGGAGTTGAAATGAAAAAAATACTGTTGTTATTGGCCGCGCTGCTGTCACTGCCATTGGTGAGCCACGCGGACGTATCGATTGGCGTAAATGTACCGGGCCTTTCATTACACATTGGCGATCGCGATGATCGTGGTCACTATTGGGACGGTGGTCGCTGGCGCGATCCGCGCTGGTGGTCCGAACATCGGGGTTATGAATATCGGGGCTATGAACGCCCGCGCGGATATTACTATGGTCCGCCGCCACGGGTGATTTATTACGGCCCGCCACGACGTGAATGGCGAGAACGCCCGCATTACCGCATGCCACCACCGCCACCACCGGGCTATTACTACCGCCCAGGGCCGCGTTGGTAACGGCTGGCGATTATAAACGCATCAGTTTGCGAAACTCTTTCACCTTGCTGCGGCTGACCGGCACTTCAAAATCCAGATCGCTCAGCCGCAGAATATAAGTGTTGTTGAACCAGGGCACGATTTCACGGATTTTTGACAGATTGACGCAGTAGGAACGGTGACAGCGGAAGAAGTGCTCTTCAGGCAGGCGACCGTAAAACTCGGTCAGGTTCATCGGCATCACAAACTCTTCGCGCCGGGTATAAACCCGCGTCACTTTCTCATCGGCGGCGGCATAGTAAATGTCGTTGATGTCGGTAACGATAATCCGCTCGTCTTTGATCAGGTTAATGCTGTGGCTGCTGCGATTCGGTGCGCTGGCCTGCTCCGGTAACGTGGCGGGGCGGTTATGCAGCGCCTCCAATTTCTGCAGCATGGTGACGATGCGCGCTTCGTGATAGGGCTTGAGGATATAGTCAAAGGCTTCGATTTCGAATGCCTCCACCGCGTGCTCTTTATAGGCGGTGATGAAAACAATAGAAGGACGGTGCGCGAATTTGCTGATGTTCTGCGCCAGCAGCACCCCGTCCAACGATGGAATATTGATATCGAGAAAAATGGCGTCAACCTGATGGGTTTGCAGGTATTTCAGCACGTCCAGCCCGTCCTCGAAGGTGGCTTCGATCACGATATTGCTGTGTTTTTTAATCAGATAGCTGAGTTCTTCCTGCGCGAGGAATTCGTCTTCAACGATGATGGCTTTCATGAGAGTTCCCCGACCGGCAGTGTGTTGTTCTCTACCGGCAGTTTGCCGCCATTTTTGCTGATGTAAAAGGCAATTTCGGTGCCCGGCTCCAGACGACGGATGCGTAGCCCTTCGCCGTACAGCAGAGACACCCGGTGATGCACGTTCAGCAGACCGATGTTGTGCCCTGGCATCTCATTGCGGGCCACGCGTTCGATGACCTGTGGGTCGATACCGTGGCCGGTATCTTTGACCGAAATCTTGACCCGGTCACCCTGATCTTTCACCGCGATCACCACCACGCCCTTGCCTTTACAGGGTTGGATGCCGTGCACGATGGCGTTTTCCACCAGCGGCTGGATCAGCAGGCTGGGGATGCGCACCGAGATATCGTCATCGATATCATAAATCACCGTCAGCTTGGCGCCGAAGCGTGCCTGTTCGATGGCAATATAATCCTGGATTTGATGCAACTCTTTGCGGATGTCGATTAACTCGTCATTCAGCTCCAGGTTATAGCGCAGGTAGCGTGACAGGTTGATAATCAGTTGGCGCGCGGTGTCCGGATTGGTGCGGATCGAGGACGAAATGGCGTTAAGCGCGTTGAAAAGGAAGTGCGGGTTGATCTTGCTTTGCAGGGCGCGCATTTCCGCTTTGTCCGCCATCTGGCGCAGATGCTCAATGCGCGAGACTTCCATTTGGGTGGAGATAATCTGCGACAGGCCGACCGCCATCACCTTCAGCGTATTGGTGATCTGATGGGCGTGGCAGTAATAAATTTTCAGCGCGCCGGTCACTTCGCCTTTCTCCCACAGCGGGATCACCAATTGCGAGTGGATCTGCGGCGTGGCCGGGTTTTCCAGATTGTTTTTGATAATGATCTTGCCGTGCCGGATGCTTTCACGGGTCACGCGGCTTAATCCTTCGCGGCCAATCGGATAGGCTTCTTCACCCACGCCGACATAGGCCAGCACCTGATGAGTATCGGTGATGGCTACCGCATCGGCCTGAATATCCTGGCGGATAATGTCGCAGATGGTGGCCAGCGTTTCACTGTTGATATTGCGAAAATAAGGCAGCGTTTTGCGGGCAATATCCAGCGCCAGTTTGGCCTGACGGGCTGCGATCACTTCTTTTTCGTCTTCCACGCTCTGCACCAGCAGCACGATCAGGCCAATACATACCGTACCGAGGATCATCGGCAGGGCAATTTTGGAGACGATATCCAGCCCCAGTTCGGTAGGTTTGGCCCACAGGACGATCAGCAGCATGGTCAGGCATTCGCACAGCATGCCGCCGATGATCCCGGCACGCCAGCGCTGCTCTTTCTTCACCTTCAGGTTGATATACCCGGCACCGATCCCGGCAATGATACTGGTGATCAGGCAGGGAACCGAGGTTATGCCATCGATATCTATCAGGTAGCGATGCACCCCGGCAATGATGCCGGTAATAATCCCCACCCAGGGGCCGAACAGAATGCCGCCGGCCATGATGGCGATCACCCGAACGTTGACCAGTGAACCTTCAACGTTAACGCCGGAATAGGTGCTGAACAGGGCAAACAGCGAGAAGATGGCGGTGACCATGGCCAGCTCCAGCGGCGTATGGTCTTCTTTTTGCAGCAGCTGACGGAACAACCGGGTGCGGGTGAGGAAAAACAGACAGATCAACATCAACGCGGCGCGATCAAATACCGCTAACAGCATTTCAAAAAAGGGGTGCACGGCGGGCTCTCGCTGCGGCGGAAAGATACGGGGAGTATATCACAGCGAATTAACCCCGTGATGGCCAGGCGGCGCGCCACGGGGCAGCGTATTATTGAATGCCCAACTGTTCCTTGCCGAGCGGGGTCAGCAGGTCAACCGTAGCCCGGCCGACGAAGTCCACTTCGAAATCATCCGGGGCGAAATCCGGCGGGGTTTTGCCGGCGATAAAGCTGGGCAGCTGACGTTGCAGGTAGGCATCGTTTTTCTCGCAGCCCGGCGCGGCAGCGATGTACATGACGTTGCTGTCGAATTCGCCGTTATGCTCATTTTCCACCGCGTGGATCACGTCACAGTGCCAGAAAACCGTGTCGCCCGGCTCTAAATCGGGAATAGGGGAAATCCCACTGATTAAAAGGGGATGCCATTTTTCGGAGATCGAAAGTGCCCGACCCGGAGCGGCATCACACAGATCATCATCGGCGACGTCATCCTGCAGCGCACGCAACAACACATAAGCCATGGCGTTGGCCACTGGCACCAGGTTCAGCGTGCCGGCATTGGTGCGCTGCGGCGTCAGCGCCGTCCAGCCCTGGAAGGTACGGAACATCGAGCACACTGCCGGTGAAGCGATTTCACGCACTTCGGTGCGGCCGTCGGCGGCGAACGGATCGTAATCCTGCCAGTTGCCGGAGAACACGTGACGATAGACGTAACGGAAGTTCTCATCCAGCCAGCGTTCAATGGTGCCGCTGTCTACGTGTGGCGACAGGCCCAGTGAAGAGGAGTTCGGTGGGCGGCGACGGGTGCGATCGGCATAGGTGGCTACGCGGGTCGGGTCAAAATGCTGTTTGCCGTTGCTCTCGGTTTCCCACAGGCTGTTAAGGAACACCTGTACCGCGTGCATCCGTGCGTCCTGACGGGCTTCCACCTGCGGTTTTGACCAGTAAATGCCGTAGATTTGTGGCTTGCTGGCGGCCAGCTTGCCGAAGTAGTTGTCCTCGGCAGCCCCTTTCAGACGTTCGACAAAGTTGTTGCGGTCGAGATAGTCGCCGATCTCCCGGTTCCAGGCATCAGCCTTGGCGCGGGGGAAAACACCACGGATGGCGCAGGCACCGCGCTGTTTGATCAGCGCTTTTTGCTGCTCGCTGACGCGTTGTTGCAGAATATCCTCGGCATCGATTTGCGGCACCGGGTTTTGACCGGCGGCCAGCGCCTGGCGGATTTGTTCGACCTGCTGACGGATGTTGTCTTCCAGCGCCAGGAAGGTTTCGCGGTAATTCGGTAATGCCTGGCGCAGTTGTTGTTTGACGGTTTTAATTGCGCCTGGAATATCGTCAATTTGTAAGGAAGCCATGGTGTTCTCCTCGCGCTGCGGGTGGGCAACGACAGACGGTTGTAGGGGAGCGGGTAAGGCGTTATGGTTTTGTTGTTTTGACGTTAATGATTATCTGGATTTAATAGAGGAAAATAAAGGGATATCTTTCATTCGTAACTTCCTCATTTTCGTTTTTCGGAGATCCCCATTTTTAGGAGACAGAAACAATGAAGTTGCTCACTGAGCGTTTGACCCTGGAGTCGTTGACAGCCGACGACTGGCCGCTGTTTTTAAGCCTGTATCAGGATCCTGATGTGATCCGTTACATCTCCGACCCGTACAGCGAGGAGGGCATCATCAGTCGTTTCGAGGCTCGTCTGCCCACCTGGGACAAGCATTCGGATCAATGGTTGTGCCTGGTGTTGCGCGAGAAAGACAGCGGAGCTGTGGCTGGCATCACCGGCTTTCGTCCGATGTGGCAGCCTCATCAACAGGCGGAAGTGGGCTACGCCTTGCTGCCGTCCGCGCAAGGTAAGGGCTATGGCAAGGAATCACTGCGTGCGGTGCTGGATTTTGGTTTTAACGCCTGCGATTTCCATAAGCTGACTGCGACGGTGACCGCAGGCAATATTGCTTCGCGCCGGTTGCTGGAGTCTTGTGGCTTTCTGCTGGAAGGCACGCTGCGTGATAACTACCGGCTGGCGGGGCAGTGGCGTGATGACTGGCAGTTCGGGCTGCTGGCGAGGGAATTTAAGACCGGGGAATAAAAAAGTTGGACTGGGTATCGACAAGCCTGCCGAGGCTGGGATATGTTCAATATCCGGTCAATCTTTAGGTTGGCCAGCGTCGCTCGGATGGTCCGGGCGCTAACGTCTCTTCGAGGTATCTATGGCTGATAATAGTCCGCAACGCCGTTTCACGCGTATTGAACGTCTTCCCCCTTACGTATTCAACATCACCGCCGAACTGAAGATGGCTGCGCGCCGTCGTGGCGAGGATATTATCGATTTCAGCATGGGCAACCCTGACGGGCCAACCCCGCCGCACATTGTGGAAAAGCTTTGTACCGTTGCCCAACGCGACGATACCCATGGCTACTCCACTTCGCGGGGGATCCCGCGTTTGCGCCGTGCTATTTCACGCTGGTATGCCGATCGCTACCAGGTGGAGATCGATCCCGAAAGCGAAGCCATTGTTACCATAGGTTCAAAAGAGGGGCTGGCACACCTGATGCTGGCGACGCTCGATCACGGTGATACCGTATTGGTGCCGAATCCGAGCTACCCGATCCACATTTACGGTGCGGTGATTGCCGGTGCTCAGGTGCGTTCGGTGCCGCTGGTGGAAGGAGTGGATTTCTTTGGTGAGCTGGAGCGCGCCATTCGTGAAACCATTCCACGTCCGAAAATGATGATCCTCGGCTTCCCGTCAAACCCGACCGCCCAGTGTGTAGAGCTGGACTTCTTTGAGCGCGTGGTCGCGCTGGCCAAGCAGTACGACGTGCTGGTCGTTCACGATCTGGCCTATGCCGATATCGTTTATGACGGCTGGAAGGCGCCCTCGATTATGCAGGTGCCTGGTGCCAAGGACATTGCGGTGGAGTTTTTCACCCTGTCGAAAAGCTACAATATGGCGGGCTGGCGTATCGGCTTTATGGTCGGTAATCCGGAGTTGGTCAACGCGCTGGCACGGATTAAGAGTTACCACGACTACGGTACCTTCACCCCGTTGCAGGTGGCTGCCATCGCCGCGTTGGAAGGCGATCAGCAGTGCGTGCGGGATATCGCGGAGCAGTACCGTCAGCGCCGCAATGTGCTGGTGAAAGGTTTGCATGAAGCGGGCTGGATGGTGGAGAACCCGAAAGCGGCGATGTACGTCTGGGCCAAAATTCCCGAACCTTATGCGCATCTCGGTTCGCTGGAGTTTGCCAAACGTCTGTTGGCAGAAGCCAAGGTGTGCGTATCGCCAGGTATCGGCTTTGGTGACTATGGTGATACTCACGTGCGTTTCGCGCTGATAGAAAATCAGGATCGCATCCGTCAGGCAGTTCGCGGCATCAAAGCCATGTTCCGGGCTGATGGGCTGATCAAACCGGCCAAGAGCAGCCCGGCAACCACCAAGTAATCACTTCAGGCCGGCGTATTCACGCCGGTTTTTTTCTTGCCCCAAGGTTTTCTTCATTATTCACCCATTATTCTCTAATAAGATTTTCTTTATTTATCGGGGGAGTTTATGGGGAACCGTTACGCGAACTCACAAATTGTGTTGCATTGGTTGACGCTGTTGATGGTGATCCTGACTTACGCGGCGATGCTGCTGAAAGATTCGGTGCCGGATGACATAGCGCCATTGATAAAAAATCTGCATTTTAACTTTGGCGTGGCCGTCTTTTTACTGATGTTCATTCGGTTGGGATTGCGTCGGCGACATGGCACGCCGGCCACCACCCCGCCGCTTGAAGAGTGGCAGGATGTGGGGGCAAAAATCTTTCATTGGCTGCTGTATGTGATATTCCTGACCTTGCCGGTATTGGGGATGCTGACTCTGGCCTATGGCGGGAAAACCTGGGTGTTGCTAGGCTGGCAGGTACCGCAGTGGATAACGCCGGATCCGGTGATGCGGCGTTTGCTCAAAACGACTCACGAAACGCTGGCCAACATAGGCTATTTTATCATTGGCGCACATACGCTGGCGGCGCTCTACCATCATTATCTGCGCAAGGATGACACCTTGCGCCGCATGCTGCCGGGCAAATAGTCCCGAATTCAGAAACAACAAAGGGGCGCTAATGCGCCCCTTTATCTATGTTCCCGGTTATGCCTTGGTTATGCAACCATCAGCATAAAGGTGCCAATCCATGTAACCAACATGAATGAAACGCCAAATACGAAATATTTCACTGAACAACTCCCGTCTGGAGTCCCTCGCAAGCCAATGATCCCGATTGTTGTGCTGAGTATTTTGTGGATAGTCGGTGGTGGAGAGGCGGATCCTTCAATAGGAAGAACAACGTCCTTGACCACAGATTACCCGGTTGTCGTGCTTCATAGTCCGTGAGGTAAAACATGAACCACGACAGGATCGGCGTTAATGTACTCCCAATATCAGCCTGATTACAATACTGTGTTTTTGATCACACTTTTTGACGGTTTTTTAACCAGCACTAACTGTTTTTAAACGATTTTTATTTCTGATAATCCGATTCAGTTTTACTGTGGCTCAGTGATATTCTGAGGCAGGCAGTCTGATAGGAAATGGAACGTGTTGATATTGGCAAAGTCACGATTTTTTTTAGCATTGATACTGCTGTTTTCAGCTTTACCTTCGTTCGCCAGCAGTGCTTTATGGCGGGTGGTTAATAATATCTGTGTTTTTAATTATCAAACACTTGGTACATCTTTGCCCTGCGAAAAAGTCTATTTGAATGAGGGCAAAGAGAAAGGTTACGCGATAGTTCGCGATCCGGAAACTCGCTATCACTTTTTGCTGGTACCTACTTTGAAGTTGAAAGGTATTGAAAGCCCAGAATTGCTTTTACCCGCGACTGTGAATTATTTTGCCCTAGCTTGGCAGAATCGTCACGTATTGGATAAGGTCTATGGTAAGGCATTGCCGCGTAATGCTTTTGCCCTGACAATTAACTCTCAGAGTGGGCGTACGCAGGGTCAATTGCATATTCATATTGCATGTCTGAAATCGCATATTCGACGCAGTATCGACAGGCAACTTCCAGACATCGGTGATGACTGGACAGAGTTGTCTGAAAATTTGGTGGGCCAACATTATCTGGGCAAACGTATCCGGCAGAACAGTTTGACAGGTGTTTATCCTTTTGTGCAGGTTGGCCGGCAACTGGCCATAAACAACAATGACATGAGGAAATTTGGTGTTGTGGTTGTACCTGTGACATTCGAAAATAAACAGCCGGGTTTTGTATTATTGGCAGATGAAGCCGGACGAGTAAAAAATAATACGGGGCACACAGAAAACCTGCTTGATTTTACGTGTAAAGGGTTTGCTAGGTAGGTTTTTGGCATGATCCATGGCAGCCGTAATAGGTTTAGGCTGCCATGGGAAAAGCCACATAGGTTCATGCATAAAGCAGCTTGAGTTTATTCGAGCGCAGTAGCAATACCAATTGCGACAATGGTCAAAAACAGCGCACTGGATAGCATCATGGCTATCCAGGTATCACGGCGACTCCACTGCATTGTTGGGCCTTTGATGGGGTGAATATTGTCCAGTAACAACCACATCGGCCAGCGGTGGAAAAAGTTTAATTTTTATTTAGTCTGGTGATGTAGCGTTTCTATTACCGAGGTTTGTACCTCATATCCCAAGAGGTAAAGGGCCTGTTCCAGCGCTTCTACCTTGGAGGCATAGGCCACATCCAACAGGCGGTCCATTTGACCGGCGTTAAAGCCCAGTTTGCGCGCCAGGCTGGCTTTCGAAGTGGTACTGGCCAGCATAATGTTATGCAACTCGAGCTTGAGTTTAACCAGCACCGGCAGGTGGATCGCCAGCTCATCAGGCAGGGCAGGAGAAGGGACAGGTACCGGGCGGCCTTCTTCCATTTCCAGCGCGATGGCAATCAGCAGGCTTTCCTGTGCTTCCAGCTCGATGTCTTCACGTTTATAGCAGGCGGCCTGCTGCTGAGGAAAATCACGAAACTGAATCTGCCAGGCGTCGCTTTCGTTATCAAAGGAGTAGTGGGCGGGATAGTGGCAAGACATGGTATTTCCTGTTTGGGCCGGGAATGGTGCGGCATTGTGACCGCTTGGCCCACAGATAGCCAGTGTTGCGCCGGGTGAGATGATAGTTGTTCTCATTGGCATCAGGTATTGATTGCCGTTGGAGCAGCTACTTACCCTAAGTCATTCTTTGTTTCTGTGCTTCTCATCACGTTTTATAGAGTTTTGACTCGTGGCGGTGTGATCGGCGACATAATCCAGTTTGTTCGTACCTGACAATGGATTAACATAACCCACACTTATCACTGGCCTGGCTTATATGGATATCCGATGCGTCATTTAGTTGTTCTTCTCCCCCTGCTTACCTTACTCACTGCCTGTAGCAGCGGGCCGAAGTCGACCCCAGCCACGCCTCAGGACAACACCGTGAAAGGCGGTTTTCTGCTGACACCAGCGCATTCCGGTCAGCCGCTGGGAGGCGATTTTGCCAACAACCCGAACACCGCTCGTTTTATCGATAAAATGGTGCAGGAACACGGTTTCGATCGTCAACAGTTGCATGACGTGCTGGCCCAGGCCAGGCGGTTAGATTCTGTACTGCGGCTGATGGATCGTCAGGCGCCGACACCGACTACCCAAGCACCGTCCGGTCCTAATGGTTCCTGGCTGCGTTACCGCAATAAGTTTATTACGCCGGATAACGTGCAAAATGGCGTGCAGTTCTGGAATCAGTATCAGGATGCGCTGCAGCGTGCTTATCAGGTCTACGGTGTGCCACCAGAGATTATTGTCGGCATTATCGGTGTTGAAACCCGTTGGGGCCGCGTAATGGGCAAAACCCGCATTATCGATGCGCTGTCTACCCTGGCGTTCGACTATCCGCGCCGTGCCGACTACTTTGCCGGTGAGCTGGAAACCTTCCTGTTGATGTCACGTACCGAAGGGGATGACCCGCTGGAGCTGCGCGGTTCCTTCGCCGGCGCTATGGGTTACGGTCAGTTTATGCCGTCCTCGTTCAAGAGTTATGCGGTTGATTTCAACGGTGACGGCCACGTTAACCTGTGGGATCCGGTGGATGCCATCGGCAGCGTTGCCAACTACTTTAAAGCACACGGCTGGACAAGGGGTGAACCTGTGGCCGTGCCGGCCAGCGGCCAGGCACCGGGGCTGGAAAATGGCTTTAAAACCCGCTATTCGGTTGCCAGTTTGTCAGAAGCTGGGCTGACGCCGCAAGGGTCGCTTGGTGGCAATCAGGAGGCCAGCCTGCTGCGCCTGGATATGGGAACCAGCTACCAGTATTGGTACGGTTTACCCAACTTCTACACCATTACCCGCTACAACCACAGTACCCATTATGCGATGGCAGTGTGGCAGTTGGGCGAAGCGGTGGGCCGCTCGGCGCGCGGCGGATTCTGATTGGGTTCCAAAACTGAAAAAGGCCGCTAAAGCGGCCTTTTTTACGTCGCTAGCAATTAGAAATCGTAACGTAGACGCACCAGCGTCATATCGCCCAGGTTGTCGGTGCTTGACGTCAGCACGTGTTCCACATCAACGCGGAAACCGTAATCAAACTGCACGGTCACACCCAGACCGTTATCAATACGCTGATAGTCACGGCCACTGACGTACTGCAAACGGTCGCCCATAAAGTACGGCATCACGGATTTCACCGCATATTGCCCAACCGGCACGGTGTAACCGGCCAGATACTCAATACCCCAGGCGTCACCGGCGAAGTAGTCGTTAACGTTGGCCTTTTTGGTGGTCAGGAAGTTGTTGTACCAGCCACCGCCGAAGGTCAGCGTCCAGTTATCCGGTTTCCAGCTAAGCGCGGTACCCAGGATGTTCTGGTCATAATCTTTCGTAGCGTGGGTGGCAGGATCACGCATCTCGGCGCGGGTATAGTTCCACGCGGTACCCCAGGTCAGGTCCGGCGTCAGGTGATAATCCATACCCAATGAACCGCCGCCCTCGCGCTTGTAGCGCAGGCCATTCCCCGGCAGGTATTCGTTATCGCTGAACAGGTAAGAGGCATACACATCCGCATCGCCGAAGGTATTTTTGTACTTCAGCATTTTACGTGAACGGTAAGAACCGTCGTAATCCCCGTTGATGCCGTTCCCCGGAGCCTGGGCCAGCATGTCGTAATCCCAGATATCGGTTTTGGCGCCCACCACGTCGTAGTACACGCTGTTTTGTTGGCCAAAGGTCAATTGTCCCCAGGTTTTGCTTTTCAAACCGGTGTACAGCATGCGGCGGCTGGTGTTGTTGGCACCCTCTGCATAGTGGTTATCCCAGTTGAACAGTGCAGGGATATTCACCCCCAGCTCGTAGTAGCTGATCCAGCTAATGTCGTCGAACAGGTAGTAATCGGCGGCGAAGCGGAAGCGGGTGCCGCCGTCAAAACCGTTACGTTTGTAAGAGCCTTTATCACCATCGCCGGTCATATTGTTGAACTGCGGACGGATGCTGCCGCCGACGGTAAAATTAAGCCGGCTCAGCGGGTCGCCCGCCTGTGGATCCTGCTTTAGCAGGGTAATTTCAGCCTGAGCGGCGAAAGAAGCACTGCCAACTACCAATCCCAGAGCAATTGCCTGGGTTAATGCGCGCAATTTGTATGTCATTTTTTATCCCTGTGTGTACTTGCCGACCTCACTGAACCTTCTGGCATCAGTGATTTGCTCAGGAAGTTTTCTGAGCGTTTTCATTGCTTTTAGCGTGGGTGAAGCGAAACGCATATGTAACACAATGCGCGCCACAAAAAGTTACTTTTCCTGCTAATTATTGGTTTTTTCTGTAACTGTCAGCAGGGAAGTGCCGAGATGCCGCCCGGAGGTGGAAAAACTTAACGTAAAGGCGCAGCAATGACGATGATGTTCGGATGAATTCAGCTAACACGAAGGTTTATATTTTTCACTTGTCAGTGAAGGGTATATATCGTGTAATTTCAGCGTGACGAAAGATGTTTTTATAATTAACTCGGAAGTATCCGTAAGAAAAACCAGAGCTATATATTTCTCTCCAGTTTTATCGATCATTACTTTTATTAGCGGTGAGGGAAGAGTGTATTTTCATTTAAGCGCTTTGCGGGAGGCGTGATGAGTGCCAGAAACAACATAGATAGCAGAGCTGCCGCCGCCATGATGATGATATGCGCCATTTGGGGACTGCAGCAGGTGGCGATCAAGGCCGCCGAACCGGACATTTCTGCGGTACTGCAAATCGGCATTCGATCGGGTATTGCCGCTTTGGCGGTTTATCTCCTGGCGCGTTACCGCCGCGAAAAGTTCGTATTTGATCGCCCCACGCTGTTGGCAGGTCTGTGCGTAGGTTGTTTATTCGCGCTGGAATTCTTTTTCGTTTCCGAAGGGTTGCGCTATACCAGCGCATCGCATATGGCGGTCTTTTTGTATACAGCCCCCTTATTTTCCGCCATCGGGCTGCATTTTGTTATCCGGCATGAGCGATTGTCGTTGATACAGTGGGTCGGTATTGCCATCGCCTTTGGCGGCGTGGTGTTCGCCATCTCCGGGATGAGTGACCGTCAGGGCGCAGAGAATCCGTTGCGTGGCGATATTTACGGTCTGTTGGCGGGAATGTCATGGGGCGGCTCGACCATCGTCATTCGTACTACCGGGTTGGCAAATTGCTCATCAAAACAAACATTATTGTTTCAGCTCTCGGGGGCCTGCATTCTGTTATCTCTGCTGGCGATAACCACGGAGAGCGTTCATTTCAACCTGACTACAGTGGCCTGGACCAGCCTGATATTCCAAACGCTGGTGGTTTCTTTTATCAGCTATTTAATCTGGTTTTCTCTGCTGCGTCATTATCAGGCGTCCTCGTTGGGCATTCTGACCTTTATGACGCCCATTTTTGGTATTTTAGCCGGCGTGGTGATATTGGGTGAACCGTTGCAGATTGAGTTTGTATTGGGTTCTATCCTGATTGTTTTAGGCTTGATTGTCGTGAGTTGTTCTTATTTATTTTATCTCAACAGAGGGATTGTACCTAAAATATAAATTATGGATGTAGATGTTAATACCTATCAAATAATCTGTGAAAGTCAATTTTCCATTACCATGCAAATATCGAAATATGCCTGGGGTTATCCTTTGATCACACTCAGTGATAATGGCGATTTTTTCGTGGTGAAAAATACCCAGCGTGGGCGGTTATCTAACCAGACTCCGGTTGAGATAATAAAATTCGCTAATCACGCTACGGTGGTGTGGGATAATAGCCGCAAACATATTTATTATTCCAAAGATGGACAGTTGTACAGCTGCGCGCTTGAGTTTTCTTATAGCCCAAAGAAGTGGTAATCATTTTTGAACCACCGGCCCAAGCCTCTGGTTATCAGACCAGAGGCTCTATTTTCATCATCCACTGCTTGAATGCGATGATCTTCGGCCACTGACGTTCGGATATGGTCGAAACAAAATAACAGTGTTCGCAGGGCAAAATCATATTGGTAAAGGGGATAATCAGCTCGCCGCTTTTGATCCAGTCTTGCACCAGATTGAGTCGGCCCATGGCGACGCCAAGATGCTGGGCCGCCGCCAGCACCGCCAAATCAGAACGATCAAACTCCATGCTTTTGCTGTCGGTATCCAGTTCTAAATCAAAATGTTGTGCCCAGGTCAGCCATTCGTCTTCGCCCGAGTTATAGCGGTCATGCAACAGGGTGCAGTGCGCCAGGTTTTCAGGAGCATTGTGGAGGTCATGCGTTTTGGCGTATTGCGCAGTGCAGATCGGCACCATGGACTCAGACATAAAGGTTTCGTCCAGCTGCTTGCCGGACGGCAGACGGCCAAAGTACAGCGCCAAATCAACGCCCCGGTTGGCCAGATTGATATTTTCCTGCCCGGTGAGAATATTCAAATGAATGGTGGGATATTGAGCAATAAACTCGCCGATCCGCGGAATCAGCAAACATTGAACGATGGAGGGGTGGGAATAAATGGTCAGGGTACCCGTCAGTTCACTGTTTTTAATATCAAGAATTTCCTGCGTCAGTACATCGAAGGAGTTGCTTAACGACCATTGCATCCGCTCACCTTCCGGCGTGAGCGTAATTCTGCGGTGAAAACGCTGGAATAAAAGAAACCCCAACTCTTTTTCAAGTAGATTAATTCTGTGGCTTACGGCGCTGGGAGTAATTGACAGTTCATCTGCCGCCAATGAAAAAGATAGATGACGGGCGACGCATTCAAAGGTATGCAATCGTGAAAATTGATAGCTGGTTAACGGATTGGCTCGTTGTGAATATTTCTTGTTGGGGAACATGCTATTACTCCATGCGCGAGGTGGAGCAATAATAACATTTTAGTCAATGAAACTAAAACGCAATTTATTCTTCGATGGCCGGGGTGATATTTTTATTGAGGTAGGGCAATGGTCGCAGCCCATTGCCCTAAAATAATATGCCGTGATATACGGCAGGAGTGTGATAGCAATACGTTCTTTTTCTTTACCACATCAAATCATCAGGAACAACAAAGTCGGCATAAGGATCTTCTTCGTCTTGAGCCTCCTGACTAAGAGCCGCATTTAACACAATACTGCTCGCATCTCGTTGCGCGATTTTATCGGCTACGACCGCAGGTATAATAGCGTATTCGTTATCAACCCCATTATCCGCAACCAGACGCGCAATGGCGAGACGGCCATTAATTAACTGAGCCTGAGTGGTTTTATCGACATTGATATTTTTAATTAAATTTTTGTCTGTGAAGTTATAGCTAATACTTCCCTTTGAAATAACGATCCTGTTCATTTCAATGAGCTGTTTTACCTGGGCCTTATACTCTTTAGACAAAGCGGCTTGCTTTTGTTGCTCACTCAGCTGTTTATCACGTTCGATTTGTGCCTTTTTATTGACCTCGACCGCCTCTCTGGCCTCACGAGCCTGAATGCGTGATTTTTTAGCGGTTTTTTGCACTTTCGCCAGTTTCTTACTGTTGACCAATCCGGCTTTAAGCATCTGCTCTTGTAATGTTAGTTTTGTCATGTTCGTTTCTAAAATCGAGTAAATAGTATCTGCGATTATACCTTTAATCCTGGAAGCTGTGCCAGATTGTGGGCAGTGCTCACGCATCATGCTGATAACAAGGGCGGTATTTAGGCGACGAAAATGGCTTAAGGCTGTGTGTGACGCGGTTTCTGCGGATTTTGATAGCGGTGAGTCGATAGGCTTATGGTGTCCCCGACTGGAATCGAACCAGTAACTAGCCCTTAGGAGGGGCTTGTTATATCCGTTTAACTACGGGGACGCTGCGGGCAGGCAACCTGAGGCTGCCGGGGCAGTATACCTTTTTTTACCCGCAGAATAAGCGCTTAGCGGTGCGTTTGCTCATTCCATCGCCAATATGCGCTGATTTTCGCATGCTGCGCTGACCGCGATCACGGTTTTCTCGCCCTGGCGGTCTGTTTTTCTGCCTCCAGCCGCGCCGCTTTGTTTTTATCGCTCATATCATTGCGGATCTGTGCATGGCTGATTAACGCAAAAATAAAGGTGCCGCCGATAATGTTGCCGGCCAGCGTTGGAATGGCGAACGGATAGAAAAAATCTTGCCAGGGGATCACACCGCTAAACACCAGATAAAGGATCTCTACCGATCCAACCACGATATGGGTCAGGTCGCAGATCGCCACCAGATAGGTCATCAGGACGATCACCCAAATCTTGGCGGCCCCGGCGGAAGGGAACATCCACACCATGGTGGCGATGATCCAGCCGGCCAAAATACCGTTGGCAAACATTTCTGACGGTGAGTTTTGCATCACTTCTTCCGACAGGCTAACGAAAGCGCTGCGAGTGCTTTCATCAAAAATCGGCATGTGAATAAACGCCAGCGATACCAGCCCGGTGCCAATCAGGTTGCCCAGCAGCACCACACCCCACAGGCGAAACAGGATGATGAAATTTCTCGGTGTCGGTTTGTGCATGATAGGTAGCACGGCGGTCACGGTGTTTTCGGTAAACAACTGCTGGCGGGCCATAATCACGATGATAAAGCCAAAGGTGTAGCCAATATTCTCAATAAAGAAGCGGCTGGGGTCGTCCGGCAAACGGGCGTGAAAAATCCCTTTTGCCATCAGTGAAGCCCCCATCGACAGCCCGGCGGCCACTGCCGACCACAGCAAGGCCAGCCAGTCACGCTCCAGCTCTTTCTCACCCTCCATGCGGATCTGCTCATGCACCGCTGCCGCGCGTGAGGGCAGGTTCTGTTCCTTTACTTCGATTTCGCTCTTGCCCTGTTCATGCTCTTTACTCTCTACCTGCAGATGTTCATCGGTATCCGTCTTCGGGCGCTGTTGTGGGTCGCTCATGATCTGCTCTCTCCTTAAACTGCTGCCGGGGTCACGGATTAAGCATAGCTGGCCTGAAAGCCAGGTCGCAAATTGCAGAAAAAAGTAACAAGAGTTTAACGCCGTCGGTTTTTTCTTCGCATTATTGATCTGGGGCGCAATATTACCCCTATTGGAGTAGCTGAGTGGCCTGCGGCGGGCTACGTGCCGCAGATGGCTTATGCTATGATCGCTATCCCAAAGAAAAATATGAGTTCTCCCGATGCTGGAAGCTAAAAATCTGAGCTGCGTCCGCGATGAACGCACCCTGTTTAGCGGGTTAAGCTTTACAGTGAAACCGGGCGATATTATTCAGGTGGAAGGGCCAAACGGCGCGGGCAAAACCAGTCTGCTGCGCATTTTGGCCGGTCTGGCGCGGCCGGAGGGCGGTGAAGTCCACTGGCATGGGCAAAATACGTTGCGCCATCGTGAACGTTACCATCAGGATTTGCTGTTCCTTGGCCATCAGCCGGGGATTAAAACCATGTTAACGCCCTTTGAGAACCTGCAGTTTTACCAGGCGGTGAGTAGCGTTCCCGACAGTCAGGCCATTTGGCAGGCGCTGGAGCAGGTAGGGTTAGTGGGCTATGAGGATTTACCGGTGGCGCAGCTTTCCGCCGGGCAGCAACGCCGGGTAGCTCTGGCGCGTTTGTGGCTCAGCGACAGCCCGTTGTGGATCCTCGATGAGCCGCTGACGGCCATCGACAAGCAGGGCGTGGCTGAATTAATTAGCCTTTTTGAGCAACATGCGCAGCAGGGCGGCATGGTATTGTTGACCACCCATCAGGATTTGGCCGGCGTAACGCAGGCGGTAGGTAAAATCAGCCTGACGGAAAATCGCATGGAGACACTTTGATGTTTTTGACCGTATTGCGCCGCGAACTGAAGATTGCCTTTCGCAAAGGGTCGGAAATCGTTAATCCGCTGTGGTTTTTTCTGATTGTTATCACGCTGTTTCCATTAGGTATTGGGCCGGAGCCGCAGTTACTGGCGCGTATTTCGCCGGGGATTATTTGGGTCGCTGCGCTGCTGGCGGCGTTGTTGTCGCTGGAGCGTTTGTTTCGCGATGATTTTCTTGATGGCTCGCTGGAGCAACTGCTGTTGCTGCCGACACCGCTGCCAATGACGGTGTTAGGCAAAGTGTGTGCTCACTGGGTGGTAACAGGCCTACCCCTGTTAATCCTGTCGCCGCTGGTGGCGTTGCTGCTGTCGTTGGATATCAATACCTGGCTGGCGGTAGCGTTTACGCTGCTGCTGGGCACGCCGACGCTGAGTCTGGTCGGCGCTATCGGCGTGGCGCTGACCGTTGGGCTGCGCAAGGGGGGCGTGCTGCTTAGCCTGCTGGTGCTGCCGCTGTATATACCCGTGTTGATATTTGCCACGGCCGCCATCGACGCCGCCTCTATGGGCATGCCAATAGAGGGGTATCTGGCGATCCTGGGCGCCATGCTGGCGGGCAGTATCACGCTGGCACCCTTTGCTACCGCAGCGGCGCTGCGAGTGAGCGTGCACTAGCTAACGTATTGAAATGCGGGTTAACGCCATTAAGAGCGTGTTCCGCCGCACCTGTAATTTTCGTCGCCTTGGTCAACAGGGCGGCCACCGTATAAATTTACCGTGAGCAATGACGACAATGTGGAAATGGTTACATCAGTTTGCCCAGCCTGAACGGCTGTATCGTGTCTGTGGCCGCTTTATCCCCTGGCTGGGGTTGGCCGGGGCGGCCTGCCTGCTGCTGGGTTGGGTATGGGGTTTTGGCTTTGCGCCCAAGGATTATCAGCAGGGCGACAGCTTCCGCATCATGTATATCCATGTCCCGGCCGCCATGTGGTCGATGGGGATCTATGGCTCCATGGCAGTAGCGGCATTTATCGGCCTGGTGTGGCAGATGAAAATGTCCGATACGGTGGTCGCAGCGATGGCGCCGGTCGGCGCGGTATTTACCTTTATTGCCCTGGTCACCGGTTCTGCCTGGGGCAAGCCGATGTGGGGCACCTGGTGGGTGTGGGACGCACGCCTGACTTCTGAACTGGTGTTGCTGTTCTTGTATATCGGCATTATTGCGCTGTACAACGCCTTTGAGGATCGTCGCCTGGCGGGCCGCGCCGCCGGTATTCTGGTGCTGGTGGGCGTGGTGAACATCCCGATTATTCATTTCTCGGTCGAATGGTGGAACACGTTGCACCAGGGATCGACCAATATGCAACAGAGCATCGCGCCAAGCATGCGCACCCCGCTGCGCTGGGCGATCCTCGGCTATCTGCTGTTCTTCATTACCCTCACGTTGATGCGTCTGCGTAATTTGATTTTGTCTCAGGAAAGTCAGCGTCCGTGGGTCGCCGGGCTGGTCAATAAGGAGCGCCAACCATGAATGCCGCATTTACTTCCTGGCAGGCGTTTTTCGCCATGGGGGGCTACGCCTTCTACGTCTGGCTGGCGGTGGCCGTTACGCTGCTCTCGCTACTGGGCCTGGTGGCGCATACTTTCTGGCAGCGCCGGCAATTGCTCGATGAGATCGGCCGCCGTCAGGCGCGCGAACGACGCATTCGTCAATCGCAGCAGTCGAAACAAAAATCCGCCAACCCGCGGGAGAAATCATTGTGAATCCACGTCGTAAAAGTCGCCTGTATCTGGCGATCGTAGTGCTGATCGGTGTTGCGCTTACCGCGACCCTGATGCTGTATGCGCTGCGTTCCAACATCGATCTGTTTTATACCCCAAGCGAAATTCTGCAGGGCAAGGGCGAAAATCATGAGAAGCCGGAAGTGGGCCAACGCCTGCGGATCGGCGGCATGGTGATGCCCGGTTCGGTAAAACGCGATCAGAAAACGCTGCAGGTCAGCTTCAAGGTCTACGATGCGCGCGGTGCGATCGACGTCACCTACACCGGTATCCTGCCGGACTTGTTCCGTGAAGGGCAGGGCGTGGTGGCGCAGGGCGTATTGGGCGAAGGGAACGTGGTCAATGCGCGTGAAGTGCTGGCGAAACACGATGAGAAATACACTCCGCCGGAGGTGGCCGACGCGATGAAAGAAAACCATAAGGGGCCGGCTTCGGCTTACACCACCCCGCAGAACGAGGGCGCTAAATCATGATGCCGGAAACGGGAAGTTTTCTGCTGTGTCTGGCGCTGGCGATTTCGCTGCTGCTGAGCATTTACCCGCAGTGGGGCGCAGCGCGTCAGGATCGCCGCATGATGGCGGTGGCACGTCCACTGACCTACGGCATGTTTGCCGCTATCGCGCTGGCGTTCATCTGCCTGGTGTACGCCTTTATTACCAATGATTTTACCGTGGCCTATGTGGCCGCCAACTCCAACACCCAACTGCCGGTGTATTACCGTATCGCGGCTACCTGGGGCGCCCATGAAGGGTCACTGCTGCTGTGGGTGTTGCTGCTGAGCTGTTGGTCACTGGCGGTGGCGTTGTGCAGCCGTGCGATGCCGCAAGATGCGGTGGCGCGCGTGCTGTCGGTGATGGGCATGATTACCGCAGGTTTCCTGCTGTTCATTATCATGACTTCCAACCCGTTCACCCGCACCTTGCCGAATTTCCCGATCGACGGCAGTGACCTCAACCCGTTGCTGCAGGATATCGGCCTGATTTTCCATCCGCCGTTGCTGTACATGGGCTATGTCGGCTTCTCGGTGGCCTTTGCTTTTGCTATTGCCTCACTGATGGCCGGTCGGCTGGATACCGCCTGGGCACGCTGGTCGCGTCCCTGGACCACGGCGGCCTGGGTGTTCCTCACCATGGGTATTGTACTGGGCTCTGCCTGGGCTTATTACGAACTGGGCTGGGGCGGCTGGTGGTTCTGGGATCCGGTAGAGAACGCTTCATTTATGCCGTGGCTGGTCGGGACGGCGCTGATGCACTCGCTGGCGGTGACCGAAAAACGCGGGACTTTCAAGGCCTGGACGGTGCTGCTGGCGATTACCGCCTTCTCGCTGTGCTTGCTGGGCACCTTCCTGGTGCGTTCCGGCGTGCTGGTGTCGGTGCACTCCTTTGCCTCCGATCCGGCGCGCGGCATGTTTATCCTCGCCTATCTGGTGATTGTGATCGGCGGTTCTTTGCTGTTGTACGCGGTCAAAGGCGGCCAGGTGCGCAGCCGGGTGCAGCATGAAACCTTCTCGCGTGAAACCTTCCTGTTGGGCAATAACGTGCTGTTGATTGCCGCGATGCTGGTGGTGTTGCTGGGGACGCTGTTGCCGCTGGTGCATAAACAGCTTGGCCTGGGCAGTATTTCTATCGGCGAGCCGTTCTTCAATACCATGTTTACCTGGCTGATGGCCCCGATGGCCTTGCTGATGGGCATCGGCCCGTTGGTGCGCTGGCGTCGTGATGAACCGACCAAGCTGTGGCGTCGCCTGAGCGTGGCGCTGGTGATTACGCTGGTGCTGTCTATCCTGCTGCCGTGGCTGCTGCAAGACAGCGTTGCCGGTATGACGGTGGTGGGGCTGATTATGGCGGTCTGGGTCATTATCCTGACGCTGATGGAACTGCACGAACGCGCGACTCATCGCCACGGTTTTTGGCGTGGCCTGAGCCATCTTTCCCGCAGTCACTGGGGGATGGTGTTGGGTCACCTTGGCGTCGCGGTGACGGTCATCGGCATTGCCTTTAGCCAGAACTACAGCGTGGAACGCGACGTCCGCATGAAAGCTGGCGACAGCGTGGATATCCATAACTATCACTTTGTGTTCCGTGATGTGCACGATATCCGTGGGCCGAACTACACTGGCGGTGTTGGTATCATTGATGTCACGCGCAACGGCAAGCCGGAAGCGACGCTGCACGCGGAAAAACGCTACTACAGCGTGGCGCGTAGCATGATGACCGAAGCGGCTATCGACGGCGGCTTCAGCCGTGACCTGTATGCGGCACTGGGCGAAGAGCTGGACGACGGTTCCTGGGCCGTGCGGTTGTACTATAAACCCTTCGTGCGCTGGATCTGGTTCGGTGGGGTATTTATGGCGATCGGCGGCATCCTGTGTATTCTCGACCCGCGTTATCGGATGAGCAAAAAACTCAAGCGTGAAGGCAAGCTGGAGGAGCAGGCATGAACCGTAAGCTGCTGTTTATCCCGTTAATCCTGTTCCTGTTGCTGGTGGCGGCGTTTATGGTGCAATTGACGCGCAATGCCGGTGGTGAGGATCCGACCATGCTGGAGTCGGCGTTGATCGGCAAACCGGTACCGGCCTTCAAGCTGGAATCGCTCGATCAGCCCGGCAAGACTTACGATCAGGCGGTGCTGCGCAATGGCAAACCCATGCTGCTGAATGTCTGGGCCACCTGGTGCCCGACCTGCCGTGCCGAACATCAATACCTCAATACGTTGGCCGCGCGCGGTATCCGCGTGGTGGGGCTGAACTATAAAGACGATCGCAGCAAGGCGGTGACCTGGCTGAACTCGCTGGGTAACCCGTATGCGCTCAGCCTGTATGACGGCGACGGCATGCTGGGGCTGGATCTGGGCGTGTATGGCGCACCGGAAACCTTCCTGATCGACGGGCAAGGCATTATTCGTTATCGCCACGCCGGGGATATGAATGAGCGAGTCTGGCAGCAGGAAGTGTTGCCGCTGTACAAAAAATACGGGGGTGAGGCATGAGGCTGTTGACCCTGGTCTTCGCTATGCTGCTGAGCTGGAGCGCGGCTGCGGCTATTGATACCTATCAGTTCAAATCGGTGGAGCAGGAACAGCAATACCGTGAACTGACCGAGCAACTGCGCTGCCCGAAATGCCAGAACAACAGCATTGCCGACTCTAACGCCATCATTGCGGCAGACATGCGCACCAAGGTGTATGAGCTGATGATGCAGGGGCAGAGTAAGCCGCAGATCATCGATTACATGGTGGCGCGCTACGGTAATTTCGTCACCTACGAGCCGCCGGTGACTCCGGCGACGCTGATCCTGTGGATCGGCCCGTTGCTGTTTGTGCTGATCGGCGGTGCGGTAGTGATACTGCGTACTCGCCGTCGCCGCGTCGGTGCTGCTAACGCTAACGATGAATTCTCCGAGCAGGAGCAACAGCGTCTGGCGGCGCTGCTGAAAGAGACTGACAGGAAGAAACCCTAATGGCTTTTTGGCTGATTATTATTGTCTTGCTGGTTGGCGCTGCGGCGTTGCTGGTGGTGCCGGCGATGCGACAAAGCGACAAAAGCACTGCCGCTAGCCGCGATACGCTGAATAAAGCGTTTTATCAGGATCGTCTGCACGAACTGGAGCAGGACGAAGATCAGGGCGTGGTTGCCGAGCGTCCGGAGATGGTGAAGGAACTGCAGCAAAACCTGTTGAATGATATTCCCGGTCAGCAGGACGCGCAGGCAAAGCCGATCAACCTCTGGGCGCTGGTGCCTGGCGTAGCGTTACTGGTGGTGGTCACCCTGGGGTTTTATCTGAAAACCGGTGGGTTGGCACAGGTGCTGGACTGGCAGCAGGTGGAAGCTCAAATGCCGGAGCTGCGTGCCCGGGTGGCCAATGAACGTGCCCAACCGCTGAGCATGGAAGAAATTGCCCGTCTCGGCCTGGGGCTGCGTACTGCGCTGCAACAGGACGACCGCAACATCAACGACTGGATGATGCTGGGGCGGGTCGGTATGGCGCTCAATAACGCCACCACCGCGACTCAGGCCTTCGCTCATGCTTATCAACTCGATCCGAATAATCTGGAAGTGCGCCTCGGTTATGCGGAAGTCTTGACGCGCTCTAACGATCCAGAGGATAACAAGCAGGCCACTCAGATGCTGCGCAAGATGATCGCCGAAGATCATACCAATCTGCGCGTGTTGAGCCTGTTGGCGTTTAATTCCTTCGAGCAGGGTGATTTCAAGCAGGCAATCGGTGCCTGGCAGGTGATGCTGAAACTGTTGCCGGCTAACGATCAACGCGCTGAAGTGATAAAGCGCAGTATTGAACAAGCAAAAACGCAGGTAAGCGGAGAAACTGTTAAACTTGGCGTTAACGTGACGTTATCGCCGCAGGCGACTAACGCTTTGCCGCAGCAAGGGACGCTGGTCATTTCGGTGACCGATGGGACCAATCCGGTGCCTGTTGCGGTGAAACAACTGCCTTTAAGCCGTTTCCCGCTGTCATTCTCTTTGGATGACAGCAATGCCATGATGCCTGAACGCCTGCTTTCGGCCCAGCATCAGGTCAAGGTGCGGGTGCGGATTTCTCAGGACGGTCTGGCTACGCCACAGGCGGCTGACTGGTTCGGTGAGAGTGCGCTGCAGAATTTCAGCGGTAAAGAGCAGATTGACGTTCAGATAAACAAACAGGTCCCCTGAATAAAAAGACCGAACGTGTTTTCATGGAGAAGAATATGAACTTTCGCCTGACTGGGCTGGCTTTCACAACGGTGTTATTGGTGGGCTGTGCCAGCACGCCACAAGATGAACCACAAGGGCGATCCGATCCTCTGGAAGGATTCAACCGGACGATGTTCAACTTTAACTATAACGTTCTGGATCCGTATGTCTTGCGTCCGGTGGCCGTGGCCTGGCGTGACTATTTGCCGATGCCGGCGCGTAATGGCATCAGCAACTTCACCTCCAACCTGGAAGAGCCGGCCAGCATGGTCAACTCCTTCCTGAAAGGTGACCCGTACAAGGGGATGATTCACTTTAACCGTTTCTTCCTCAATACCCTGTTGGGGATGGGCGGTTTGATTGACGTGGCCGGCATGGCTAACCCGAAACTGGCGCGTGAAGAGCCGAACCGTTTCGGCAGCACCCTGGGGCACTACGGAGTCGGCTATGGCCCTTATGTAATGTTGCCGGGCTATGGCAGCTTTACCCTGCGTGAAGAGGGCGGTGACTGGGCAGATAACATCTATCCGGTGCTGAGCTACCTGACTTTCTGGATGTCGGCGGGTAAATGGGTGGTTGAGGGGATTGAAACTCGTGCCGAACTGCTCGATTCCGACGGTCTGTTGCACAACTCTTCCGATCCGTACCTGATGGTGCGTGAAGCCTACTTCCAGCGCAACGATTTCCTGGCGAACGGCGGCTCGCTGAAGCCGGAAATCAACCCGAACGCTCAGGCAATTCAGGGCGATCTGGACGAGATCGACTCGCAATAATCTCGGTTAGCGAAAATAACAAACCCGTCGGCTGGCGGGTTTTTTTTCGCCCGGCAAATATTGGGCAATAAAAAAGCGCCCCTGGGGGCGCTCTGACTTCATTATCGAAAGGATTAGAAGCGGTAGTTGAAGTTGGCGCCGTACAGCCAGGCCTTGCCTTCAGACTCGAAGGTGTAAGGGCCTTCTTTGATGGTGACTTTCTGGCCGTGCATGTAGGAAATACCGACGTCAACCGAGGCATCTTTGTTGAACGCGTAGCTGGTACCGGCGCTCAACCAGAAGCGGTCCTGATCCGGGATCGAGATAGAACGGTTCTGTGCAGGGACCGGGCTGTCATCGAAGGCGATACCGGTACGGAAGGTCCAGTTGTCGTCGTAGAAGTAAGTGGTACCCAGTGCGATGCGGTAAGCGTCTTTGAAGCCTTCATGCTTCTCAAACAGCGTCTGGCCGTTGTTACCGGTGGCTTTCAGCTCCTGGAACTGGCTCCAGCTGGTGTAGGCCATGCTGTAGTGGATAGCCCACTGTGGTGCCACCTTGTTGTAGCCTGAGATTTCCCACATTTCCGGCAGGTTCAGGGTCAGAGAGCCAGGAATGGTGTTGCCATCAGTACCCCATGGCAGACCGGTTCTTCCCTGCAACGGGTTCAGACGGGATGGAATGCTGCTTTTGTAGTCACCGTCGAAGTCAACTTTCACCTCTGAACGGTAAGTTAAGCCGTAGCGGTTGTTTTCGTCCACTTCATACAAAATACCGGCGTTCCAGCCATAACCCCATTCATCGCCCTTCAAATGAGAGATTTGAGTGTCAGCCGGCATACCGAGAGCGGCGCCGCTTTCACCCGCATAACGCTCAAGTTTGGCTTTGGCATAAACCGCATCAAAGCCCAGACCGAAGCTGAAATGTTGATTAAGGCGATAAGCCCCGCTCAGGTTCAGGTTCACGGTAGTCAGGTCGGTTTTACCGCCGTAAGCGCCTGCGGTATAGCCGTCGTTGAATTCGGTAGCCAGACCGTAGTTGCTGGTGACCGAGCCACCCACGGCGAACTGATCGTTAATCGGATGCACATAGTGCAGGTTTGGCACCCAGGCGGTAGGAGCGATGTTCTTGGAGTCCAGGCTGGCGCCAGAAGGTGACTTGCCGGTGATATCTACGTCCGGGTCGATAAATACCGCACCGATAGACAGTTCCGGGCGGGTATACATCATCAACAAGGCTGGGTTGCGGCTGGCGGAAGCCGCAGTGTCTGCCATGGCGCCTTCGCCAGAATACGAACGTCCCAAACCAGCTGATGAGAACTCATTCAGCTGGAATCCGGCGGCAGACACGTTTGAAGAAATAATTGCCACTGCAGCTGCGAGAGCTGATTTAGTAAATAGGTTTTTCTGGCTCATGACCAAAACCTCATTTTATGTGTTTATTATTTAAACATGTTACATAAAGTAACAAGGAAGCGCGCGATTGTAGGGTCCGATCTCATTCAGACAAATCAGACCAGTGGCTGAATTATAGGTCCGACCTGTGAGAATGTTGCAACATTGTTTTTGAAATATTTCCAAATTGATATCAAAAGGGAGATCTGGCTAACAAAAAACCAGTGGTATATAACAAAATTCTTACTATTCCTTAGCAGACGACGATTTTCATTTGTGATTTCCATCACTTAAAACACCCATAAAAAGTAAGTGCTAGTGATCGGTTTCGCCGCAGAGTAAAATAGACGCAGAAACTTGTATCTTTGCGCCAGTCTCTAAATGGCAATTCGGATGCGCGTAATGGCGGTCCCTGAGGAGAATTAACCATGTCAAATTCACTTAATAAATGTAGCGCCCAGGAAACTGCGGCCTGTTGCTGTGTTGACGTTGGCACCGTAATGGACAACACCGATTGCACCGCTTCTTACAGCCAGGTGTTTGCCAATCAGCAGGATGCAGAGAAAATGTTGGCCGCGTTGACTGAAAAAGCCCGGGGTGTGGAATCCGACCCTTGCGACATCAGCAGTAGCATTAAACCGGTTGACGGTGGTGTAGAACTGGTGGCTGATTTCACCTTTGCCTGCCAGGCAGAAACCTTTATTTTCCAGCTCGGCCTGCGTTAATTGCTGCTTTAAAAGGGTGCGGGGCTGACCCGCACCGTCACCTGCCCCATAATCCCTCTCTGGAAAGTTGCTCCTGCTCTCAGTTTTCACTTCTGCCGGTTTGCCAAATGTAAACATTTGGTTAACAATGACCCCATCAGGTCAGACCTCTTTTTGGCCGTTGCGCTGACGTTATTCTTTATCAGGAGCGTTTATGAGTAAGGCACTGCCGTTGGTGACCCGTCACGGTGACCGTATTGCGATTGTAAATGGACTGCGCACCCCCTTTGCCAAACAGGCGACCGCTTATCACGGTATTCCGGCGGTAGATTTGGGTAAAACGGCGGTAAGTGAACTGTTGGCCCGCAGTGGCATCGATCCGGCGCTGATCGAGCAACTGGTGTTCGGCCAGGTAGTGCAAATGCCTGAAGCACCGAACATTGCGCGTGAAATCGTGCTCGGTACCGGCATGAGCGTGCACACCGATGCCTACAGCGTGTCACGTGCTTGCGCCACCAGCTTCCAGGCGATTGCCAACGTGGCGGAAAGCATCATGGCCGGCAGCATTAGTATCGGTATTGCCGGTGGAGCAGATTCTTCTTCCGTATTGCCTATTGGCGTCAGCAAAGCGCTGGCGCGTACGCTGGTGGACGTCAACAAGGCCCGAACCCTGTCACAGCGCCTCAAGCTGTTCAGCCGACTGAAATTCCGCGACCTGTTGCCGGTGCCCCCGGCGGTGGCGGAATACTCTACGGGCCTGCGTATGGGCGATACTGCCGAACAAATGGCGAAAAGCCACGGCATCACCCGTGAAGAGCAGGATGCGTTGGCGCACCGTTCGCATCAGTTAGCGGCCAGAGCCTGGGAACAGGGGCTGCTGCACGATGAGGTGATGACTGCCTATGTGCCGCCGTATCGCACCCAAATTAGCGAAGACAACAACGTCCGCAAAGACTCCAGCCTGGCTTCCTACGCGAAACTGAAACCGGCATTTGACCGCAAGCATGGCAGCGTTACCGCAGCCAACAGCACACCCCTGACCGACGGTGCCGCGGCAGTGCTGATGATGAGTGAATCGCGGGCGAAAGAATTGGGGTTGCAACCGCTGGGCTACCTGCGCAGCTTTGCTTTTTCCGCCATCGACGTGTGGGAAGACATGTTACTCGGGCCGTCTTACGCGACCCCGCTGGCATTGGATCGGGCCGGTATTGGTCTGGCCGACCTGACACTTATCGACATGCATGAAGCTTTCGCCGCGCAAACCCTGGCCAACCTGAAGATGTTTGCCAGCGACGAGTTTGCCCAACAGAAATTGGGTCGCAGCCGGGCGATTGGCGAAGTGGATATGGATAAATTCAACGTATTGGGCGGCTCGATCGCCTATGGCCACCCGTTTGCCGCTACCGGCGCGCGCATGATCACCCAAACGCTGCACGAGCTGAAACGCCGTGGCGGCGGGCTGGGATTGACCACCGCCTGCGCGGCCGGGGGGTTAGGGGCCGCAATGATCGTAGAGGTGGAATGATGAGCTTTGAAAACGCATTGCACGAACAGCGAGCCAAACCTTCAGCCTTTCAGCTGACAATACGGCCGGACAACATTGGCGTGATCACCATTGATGTCCCCGGCGAGAAGGTGAATACGCTGAAGGCCGAATTTGTCGAACAGGTCAACGACGTCCTGATCCGCGCGCAGCAGCATCCGGCGCTGGAAGGCCTGGTGATCATTTCCGGCAAGCCGGACTCATTCATTGCCGGGGCGGATATCACCATGATTGCCGCCTGTAGCACTGCCAAAGAAGCTGAAACGCTGGCGAAAAAAGGCCAAAGTACCCTGGCGCAGATTGCCGCGTTTCAGGTTCCGGTCGTGGCTGCCATTCACGGCGCCTGTCTGGGCGGCGGGTTGGAGCTGGCTTTGGCCTGCCACGGCCGCGTCTGTTCGCTGGATGACAAAACCGCTCTCGGCCTGCCGGAAGTTCAGTTGGGGTTGTTGCCGGGTTCCGGCGGTACTCAGCGCTTGCCGCGGTTGATTGGTGCCAGCAAGGCGCTGGACATGATCCTGACCGGCAAACACATTCGGGCGCGTCAGGCGCTGCGTATGGGGCTGGTGGACGACGCGGTGCCGCAGTCCATTTTGTTGCAGGTCGCCATCGAACGAGTCAAACAAGGCTGGCAGAGCCGACGTGAATTGCCGTGGCAGGAGCGGTTGCTCAACGGCCCGCTGGGTAAAAGCCTGCTGTTCAGTATTGTACGCAAGAAAACGCTGGCAAAAACGCACGGCAACTATCCGGCGGCGGAGCGCATTATTCAGGTGGTGCGTACCGGTATGGAGAGTGGTAGCGCCAGCGGTTATGAAGCCGAAGCCAAGGCCTTCGGCGAGCTGGCGATGACGCCACAGTCGGCGGCGTTACGCAGCCTGTTCTTTGCCTCTACCGCGTTGAAGAAAGAACGCGGTGGCAATGCGCAACCTCATGCATTGCATCGTATCGGTATCCTCGGTGGCGGCTTGATGGGCGGTGGGATTGCCTGCGTGACCGCTACGCGCGGCGGCCTGCCGGTACGAATTAAAGACGTTAACGAAACGGGCATTAACCACGCGTTAAAATACAGCTGGGACGTGCTCAGCAAACGGGTTCGCAGTAAACGCATGCGCCCGGCAGAGCGACAAAAACAGATGATGCTGATCTCCGGCTCGACCGATTACACCGGTTTTGATCAGGTGGATGTGGTGATTGAGGCGGTGTTTGAAGATTTGTCGCTCAAGCAGCAGATGGTGGCCGAGATCGAGCAACACGCGGCCCCGCACACCATTTTTGCCTCCAATACCTCATCGCTGCCGATTGGTCAGATTGCCGCTCTGGCGCAGCGGCCGGAGCAGGTGATTGGCCTGCATTATTTCAGCCCGGTCGATAAAATGCCGTTGGTCGAGGTGATCCCCCATGCCACCACCAGCGAAGAAACCATTGCCACCACCGTGGCGTTGGCGCACAAGCAGGGCAAGACGGCGATTGTGGTCTCCGACAGCGCCGGTTTTTACGTTAACCGCATTTTGGCTCCTTATATAAATGAAGCGGCACGTTGCTTGCTGGAAGGTGAGCCGATCGAAGCGCTGGACAAGGCACTGGTCGATTTCGGCTTCCCGGTAGGGCCGATAACCCTGCTTGATGAAGTGGGCATTGATGTTGGCACCAAGATCATCCCGGTGCTGGTTGAACAATTAGGGCCGCGCTTTGCTGCCCCGGCGGCTTTCGATGCGGTGCTCAAAGACGGACGCAAAGGGCGCAAAAACGGCCGTGGCTTCTACCTGTATCCGAGCGAAGGCCAGCAACGTCAGCGGCACAAACGTGCCGATACCTCGGTGTATATTCTGCTTGGCATTACACCGAAGTCGCATTTGCAGCAGGCGGTTATCGCCCAGCGTTGCGTGATGATGATGCTGAACGAAGCGGCGCGCTGTCTGGATGAAGGTGTGATCCGTAGTGCACGCGACGGTGACATTGGTGCCGTGTTCGGTATTGGCTTCCCACCTTTCCTTGGCGGGCCATTCCGCTATATGGATCAGCTTGGTGCCGATAAGGTCGTTAAAACACTCGAGCACCTACAGCGCCAGCACGGGGAATCTTTTGCGCCCTGTGAACGTTTGCAGCGCATGGCCCAGCAGGGCGAGCGCTTCTATCCGCAGGGGTCTTGAGCGGCGCGTTGACGTGATTTGTACTAGAGTAGGATCAAGGGGCTTTGTGATCGTTATCACTCCTTGCACTACCGGCAATCCCACCCTCTGTACAGGGGGATAGGGACGAGGTAACGTAGTCCGATGGCGGTGAAAATCTGGCCGCCATCAATAAAATTTATAACGAACAGGTTAAAATTTAACCCGTTGAATTGGTTGTTATGTGAGCATTGAATTCGTGTCGAGGCGCCGTTGATGTAAAAAACAGCGTTTTCTTTACGTGAACTTTCAGGCAAAATGCCCGGCCGCCATAAAGAGACGGCGCGTTATCGTTTCAAAGCTTTTGCTTTGGGGTTGTAAAACTCGGCGATACAGCACGCTCGGCGTTTCTGTATAGCGTTATTTTGTCAACAACAGCGGTGCAATATGCAAGTTTTGATTATGCGTCACGGAGAGGCGGCACTCGATGCGGCCAGCGATTCGGTAAGACCTCTTACTGTTTGTGGCCGTGATGAGTCACGTCAGATGGCGGCCTGGTTAAATACCAAGTCTGTGGATATTGAACGAGTGCTGGTCAGCCCTTATCTGCGGGCCGAGCAGACGTTGGCCACGGTGCGTGAAGCCTTGACCTTGCCGGCGAGCGAAGAAGTGCTGCCTGAGCTGACGCCGGGCGGGGATGCCAGCCTGGTGGGCAGTTATTTGCAGGTGCTGGCGCAGCAGGGGATCGCCTCGGTGCTGATCGTCTCCCACCTGCCGCTGGTCGGTTACCTGGTGGCTGAGCTTTGCCCGGGTGAATGTCCGCCGATGTTTGCCACCTCGGCAATCGCCAATGTTGATTTGGCGGCAGACGGCAGCTGCGGTAAGTTTGAATGGCAGGTCAGCCCATCACAGGTGATGGCTAAAGTGTAGGGGCCGCGGGCCGGTTCCAAAACAAAAGGGCGATGTTCAATATCGCCCTTTTGTCATTTCTGCGGTTTACTCGGCCAGTTCGACCAGCAGCAAGATGGCCGCAGTACCGCCCCATTCCTTGGGGGCCTGATGGAACACCAGCACGTCGGGATGTTGTGCCAGCCACAGCGGGGTTTGCTGTTTCAGGATATGCTTGCCGTGACCGTGCATCACACAGGCGCAGTGTACGTGTTCGCGTCGACAAGCGGCGATCAATGCGCCCAGTTCCTGCTTGGCCTGCATTTGGGTCAGGCCGTGCAAATCGAGAAACAGCTCCGGTGAATAGTCACCGCGGCGCAGTTTTTTCAGCTCAAAAGCACTGTAACCGGGGCGGACATAGCGCGTCGGGCCTTCCTCTTCCAACTGCGGTTGGTATTCATCCGAGAAATAATAACTGGCGTCGACTTGTTCCTGCAGCAGACGCTGCGGCGCAATCTGCTTGGTTTTTGGTTTGGGTTTACGGTGGACAATGGTGTCCTGACGCAGCTTTTTTGCGTCTACTACCGACTCTCTGAAGAGCTGCAATTCATCTTTGCTCAGCGGGTGCTTGTTCTTCATTTTTTATTCACCGGAAATCATTTTTCGCGGTAGTTTACCTTGTCGCGGGTCTCTGTCGACGCAAAATTCGCGCCAAAATGAAAAGCGCAAGGGGTTAGCGTGATTTGTCGCGGGCTTCATGGCAAACTATGCGGCTAAATCATGAATTACAGTGCCTGCCGGAGGGCAAATTGGACAAAATTTTCGTCGAGGAAGCAGTGAATGAGCTGCACACCATTCAAGATATGCTGCGCTGGACGGTGAGCCGTTTTAACGCTGCCGATATCTACTATGGTCACGGAACAGATAATCCGTGGGACGAAGCGGTGCAATTAGTGCTGCCAAGCCTGTTCCTGCCACTGGATATTCCAGAGGACATGCACACTGCACGTTTGACCTCCAGCGAGCGCCACCGCATTGTTGAGCGCGTGATCCGCCGCGTCAACGAGCGCATTCCGGTCGCCTACCTGACCAACAAAGCCTGGTTCTGCGACCTGGAGTTTTATGTCGACGAACGCGTGCTGGTACCGCGTTCCCCGATTGGTGAACTGATCAACGATCGCTTCAGCGCATTGATCCCTCATCCGCCGAGCCATATTCTCGACATGTGTACCGGCAGCGGCTGTATCGCCATTGCTTGCGGCTACGCCTTCCCGGAAGCGGAAGTGGACGCGGTAGACATCTCCGCCGACGTGCTGGCGGTGACCGAGCGCAATATTCAGGCGCTGGGTGTTGAACAGCAGGTGACCCCGATCCGTTCCGATCTGTTCCGCGACGTTCCCGCGATCCAGTACGATCTGATTGTCACCAACCCACCGTACGTTGATGCAGAAGACATGTCCGATCTGCCGGAAGAGTTCCGCTTTGAACCTGAACTGGGTCTGGCGGCGGGTAGCGATGGCCTGAAGCTGGTGCGTCGCATTCTGGCCTGCGCGCCGGATTACCTGAGCGACGATGGCGTGCTGATTTGTGAAGTGGGTAACAGCATGGTACATCTGATGGAACAGTATCCGGATATTCCGTTCACCTGGCTGGAGTTCGAAAACGGCGGTGACGGGGTGTTCATGCTGACCAAACAGCAACTGGTAGATTGCAAAGAGCATTTCAGCCTCTACCGCAGCTAAGCATTCTCCGGGCCTGTCCTCGCGGGCCCAATAAAGATAATAATTAAGGGTAAGGATCCGCGATGGCAGGAAACAGTATTGGGCAAATTTTCCGCGTCACCACATTTGGTGAATCTCACGGCGTGGCGCTGGGCTGTATCGTAGACGGTGTGCCGCCGGGCATTCCGCTTACCGAAGCTGATTTGCAACACGATCTGGACCGCCGCCGTCCGGGCACCTCGCGTTATACCACTCAGCGCCGCGAGCCGGATCAGGTCCGTATTCTTTCCGGCGTGTTTGAAGGCGTGACCACCGGTACCAGCATCGGGCTGATAATCGAAAACACCGACCAGCGCTCGCAGGACTACGGTGCCATTAAAGACGTGTTCCGTCCGGGACATGCAGATTACACCTACGAACAAAAATACGGCGTGCGTGACTACCGTGGCGGGGGCCGTTCTTCGGCGCGTGAAACCGCCATGCGCGTTGCGGCGGGGGCGATTGCCAAGAAATACCTGCAGCAGAAATTTGGCGTACAGGTGCGTGGCTACCTGGCGCAGATCGGCGACGTGGTCTGTGAGTTGAAAGACTGGGAGCAGGTCGAACAGAACCCGTTCTTCTGTCCTGATCCAGACAAGCTGGAAGCCCTGGACGAATTGATGCGCGCGCTGAAGAAAGAGGGCGACTCCATTGGCGCCAAGGTCAGCGTAGTGGCAGAAAACGTGCCGGTCGGCCTTGGCGAACCGGTGTTTGACCGCCTTGACGCGGATTTGGCGCATGCGCTGATGAGCATCAATGCGGTAAAAGGCGTGGAAATTGGCGACGGCTTTAGCGTTGTGACCAAGCGCGGCAGCGAAAACCGCGATGAAATCACCCCGCAAGGCTTCCAGAGCAACCATGCGGGCGGCATCCTCGGCGGTATCAGCAGCGGGCAGGCGGTGATCGCCCATCTGGCGCTGAAACCGACCTCCAGCATTATGGTGCCGGGCAAAACCATCAATCGCCAGGGCGAAGCGGTGGAGATGGTCACCCGTGGCCGCCATGACCCTTGCGTAGGCATCCGTGCAGTACCGATTGCCGAAGCAATGATGGCGATTGTGCTGATGGATCACCTGTTGCGCCAACGTGCGCAAAACGGTGATGTGGTTTCTAACGTTCCACGCTGGTAATCACCATGAAAAACTGGATGTTGGGCATCCTTGCCCTGATGGCTTCTGGCTCCGCCATGGCCTTGACGCCGTGGCAGAAAATCGGGAGTCCGGTGGCCGGTGCGCCGCAGGCGGTGGGCGGTTTTGCCAATGGTTGCATTATCGGTGCCCAGCCGCTGCCGCTGAACTCGCCGGATTATCAGGTGATGCGTCCCGATCAACGCCGCTACTTCGGTCACCCGGATCTGCTGGCGTTTATCCAGCGCCTGAGCAGCAAGGCGAGCCAAAAAAACCTCGGTACGGTATTGATCGGCGATATGGCGATGCCGGCCGGCGGGCGTTTTAGCAGCGGTCATGCCAGCCATCAATCCGGGCTGGATGTCGATATCTGGCTACAGTTGCCGCGTCAACGCTGGAGTGCGCAGCAACTACTGAAGCCGCAGCCGATCGATTTGGTTTCCAGTGACGGCAAGCAGGTGGTTGCACGTCAGTGGCAGCCACAGATTGAAACCTTGATTAAAGCGGCGGCGCAGGATCAGGACGTGACGCGTATCTTCGTCAATCCGGCGATCAAGCAGCGCCTGTGCCTGGATGCCGGTGCCGATCGTGACTGGTTACACAAGGTGCGGCCGTGGTTTGGGCATCGTGCGCACATGCATGTGCGCCTGCGTTGTCCGGCCGGTAGCCTGGAATGTAAAGAACAGGATACCCCACCGCCGGGTGACGGTTGCGGTGCCGAACTGGCAAGCTGGTTCGTCCCGCATCAGCCAAGTGCCAAGCCGGGTAAACCGGTGCCACCGCCATTACCGCCTACCTGTCAGGCTTTGCTGAATAACCATTTCGCTGCGGAATAATAAATGGATTGGTTCGTCGTTGGCCCCGAGATGCTCGGGGTTTTGTTTGCGGTGGCATTGTTGGCGGGCTTTATCGACTCGATTGCCGGTGGGGGCGGGTTGTTGACCGTACCGGCGCTGCTGGCAGTGGGGGTTCCCCCGGCGCAGGCGCTGGCGACCAATAAACTGCAGTCGGTGGGCGGTTCCTTATCCGCCAGCCTGTACTTCATCCGCCGACGAGCTGTTGATCTCAACGATCAAAAACTGACTATCCTGCTGGCGCTGATCGGCTCTGTCGCCGGGGCGATCCTGGTGCAGCACATGCGCGCCGATCTGCTGCGGCAAATGCTGCCGTTACTGGTGATCGGCATCGGCCTGTACTTCCTACTGACTCCGCGTCTGGGGGAAAGTGACCGACAGCGCCGTTTGGGCGCCTTGCCGTTCGGGTTGGTGGCCGGGGGCTGCGTGGGCTTTTACGACGGCTTCTTCGGCCCTGGTGCCGGTTCCTTCTATGCGCTGGCCTATGTGACGCTGTGTGGCTTTAACCTGGCCAAATCCACTGCCCACGCCAAGGTGCTGAACTTCACTTCCAATTTTGGCAGCCTGGTGTTGTTTATCATCGGCGGCAAGGTGGTGTGGAGCATCGGTCTGGTGATGTTGGTAGGGCAGGTGCTGGGGGCACGTCTCGGGGCGCATATGGTGATGACCCGTGGGCAAAAGCTGATCCGCCCGATGATCGTCATCGTTTCGCTGGTGATGAGCTGCAAGCTGTTGTACGACAATCACGGTACGGAAATTCAGCAGTGGCTGGCATTGCATATTTAGCATGCCAAGCGAGCGCTAAAGTGAAATAATTGCCGCTTTATTTTTGTGGTTATTGGATTTATTTATGTCAGACACACAGGCTACCCATCAATACGAACAGCTGATTGATATCTTCAATCAGTGCTTCAGTGATGATTACAACACCCGGCTGGTTAAAGGCGACGATGAGCCGATTTATTTGCCGGCCGACGACGAGTTGCCTTACCACCGCATTGTCTTTGCCCACGGCTATTACGCCAGCGGCATGCATGAGATTTCTCACTGGTGCATTGCCGGTGAACAGCGCCGCAAACTGGTCGACTTCGGTTACTGGTACTGCCCGGACGGGCGCGACGCACAGACGCAAAGCGAATTCGAAGCGGTGGAAATTAAACCGCAGTCGCTGGAGTGGATGTTCTGCGTGGCGGCCGGTTTCCCGTTCAATGTCAGCTGTGACAACCTGAACGGAGACTGCGAACCGGATCGCATTGCCTTCCAACGTAAGGTGCGCGAACGGGTACTGTTACTGTTGGAACAGGGAATACCCACAAGACCTGCGCGCTTTATTCAGGCGTTACAATCGTTTTACAATACGCCACCGCTGACGGCGGAGCTTTTCCCCTATCCGGAAGATCTCAACTGACCGTCAGTTTGTTATTTAATGAGGAAATTTGATGATCGCAGAATTCGAAGCGCGCATTTTGGCGCTGATTGATGACATGGTAGAGCACGCCAGCGATGATGAACTGTTTGCCGGTGGCTACCTGCGCGGTCATCTGACGCTGGCGGTTGCCGAAGTGGAAGAACAGGGCGATCACACCGCTGAAGCGTTGAAGGCACAAGTAGAAAATAGCCTGCATAAAGCCATTGCTGCCGGTGAGCTGTCGCCGCCAGACCAGGTGTTGGTGTATGGCATGTGGGAAAACCTGTACCAAACCGCACTGCCGACCGCCTGATCCGTTTAACCGGGCGCAGTTCATAACAGCGCCCGGTTACATTCGCCTTAAACCGCACGTCCCTTCAGCAGTTTTCTTACCCACATCCGGTTCGGATTCAATGCCGCCAACATTTCTGCGTCGCCCGGCAAGGGTTCGCCGAACAGCTGCGCCGCCAAAATTTCTGCCGCCAGTGGTGCCGAGCACAACCCACGTGAACCTAATGCGCCAATCACAAACAGATTTGGGTAGCCTGGCGCATCGGCGATAGCCTCGCCGCGTTGATGCTGGCGTTGCAGATGCTGATATTGCGTCAGCGTAGCCTGATAGTCTGGCACCGCGCCAATCATCGGCAGGTGATCGCGGGTGGCGCTGCGCACGCCGCAACGGGCCTGCTGACCACTGACATCAACCTGGGGTGGCCAGGCCTGGTCCGGCAGGCAACGCAGCAGGCGAGCACGATTGTCCTGCTGTTCTTCCTCGCGGTATTCGGTGGAGGTTTCGCCGCGCTGGTAGCTGGCACCGATACAGTGCTGTTGGTTGTTGGCATTGACCGGCGTCAGGTAGCCGTCGTAACACAGTACCTGCTTCAATTCGCTCAGCGCTGGGGTGGTGGGAATATGGGAGACTTGCCCGCGCACGGCATAAACCGGTAGCGCTTCACTGGGCGCCAGTTCACCAAGCCGGTGGCCGTTGGCCAGGATCACCGTCGCATGCTGTCGGGTTTCATCCTGGCCGAGACTGAGCTGCCAGCCGCTGTCGGTGGCGGTCAGGGCCTTGACGTCTGCCTCATAGTGACAGTTCAACCCCTGACGCTGTGCCTGGGCAATCGCATTGCGCGTCAGCTCGGCCGGGCACAGCCAGCCACCCTGTGGGTAGTTGATGCCGCCAAAACCGCTGTCGATGCCGCACAGGGCGCTGAGCGTGGCGCGATCGGCCGCCACGGCCAGTGACTGCGGCCATTCAACCGCCAGCATGTTGGCAATCTTCCCGGCACTTTTTTCATCATAGGCCAGTTGGCTGACGCCACACCACTGATGGTCAAACGCCACGCCCTGTTTGACCAGCGCGTCGTACTGGCGGCGGGCAAAAAGGAAAGCGGCGCTGAAGAAGTTTTCCAGTGCATCACCGCGGCCGTTTAACAACGGGTAGAGCGCTCCCTGACGGTTGCCCGATGCCCCTTCGGCCGGTTGCGGATCGGCACAGTACAGTGTGACTTTCGCACCACGGCGCAACAGGGCGAGGGCGGTCAAGGCGCTGGCAACACCGCCGCCGATGATAGCGATATCGTCGGTATTGTCTGCTGCCGGGCGCAGTAACCAGGGCGTGGGGTGGGCAACCGCTGGCGCATCGGCAGGCAACTCGCCAATCAGCATTTCACGTTTCTGGCCGAAACCTTTGCTTTTTATGACTTCAAATCCGGCCTGCTGCAACCCGCGCCGTACAAAACCGGCGGCGGTGAAGGTGGCCAGGCTGCCCCCCGGCCGGGCAAAGCGCGCCATGGCGGCGAACAGCTGTTCGGTCCACATATCCGGATTTTTCGACGGGGCGAAGCCGTCGAGGAACCAGGCGTCGATTTGGCGGTGCATGCTGGCGTCGAAGTGCGGTAGCAACTCGTTCACGTCACCGAACCACAGATCCAGCGTAATGCGGCCTTCTGCCAGCAACAGGCGGTGGCAGCCCGGCAACGGCAACGGCCATTGGGCGCGTAACTCGTCGGCATAGGGTGCCAGCTCCGGCCAACGGGCATGTGCCGCCGCCAGATCGGCCTGCAGCAGCGGGAATTTTTCAAAGCTGATAAAGTGCAGCCGCTGCAGCGTGGCATCCGGCGTGGTGGTATGAAAAGCGGTAAGGGCCTGCCACAGGGTTAAAAAATTAAGTCCGGTGCCGAAGCCGGTTTCCGCCACGATAAACAGCGGACGAGGGTGCTCGGCAAAACGCAGCGGCAGTCGGTTGCCCTTGAGAAACACATAGCGGGTTTCTTCCAGCCCATCCTGATTGGAAAAGTAGACGTCATCAAACTGTTTCGAAACAGGTGTACCCTGTTCATTCCAGGATAACGCTGCGGTTTGGATCGGGGCGTGGCTCACGGTGGGTTGCTCGTAACTCAAGGGGTGACGGGATTCTAACGGCGCTGGCGCTATGGCGCAAACTGGATAAGAATAAAGCTGAAAAACGCTGATCGGACTTGTTCGGCGTACATCTGTACGCTAAAGTGCGATGCAAAATCCCGAATGTAAAATTGTGGAAGAGGTACTGAATGAAACGTGCAGTGATTACTGGCCTGGGAATCGTCTCCAGCATTGGTAACAACCAGCAGGAGGTCCTGGCGAGCCTGCAGGAAGGACGTTCTGGGATCACTTTCTCCCAGGAGCTGAAAGATTCCGGCATGCGTAGTCACGTATGGGGCGATGTTAAACTGGACACCACCGGTCTGATCGACCGTAAAGTGATGCGCTTTATGAGCGATGCGTCCGTTTATGCCTATCTTTCCATGGAAGAAGCCATCAAAGACTCAGGTCTGGCTGCCGATCAGGTTTCCAACGATCGCACCGGTCTGGTAGTTGGCTCAGGTGGCGGCTCACCGCGCAACCAGGTTGCCGGATCCGACGGCATGCGTGCCAAAGGCCTGCGCGGCGTTGGCCCGTACATGGTGACCAAGGCTATGGCTTCAGGCGTTTCCGCCTGCCTGGCAACCCCGTTCAAAATTCGTGGCGTTAACTATTCCATCAGCTCTGCCTGCGCAACCTCTGCACACTGCATTGGCCACGCGGTTGAACTGATCCAACTGGGCAAGCAGGACGTAGTCTTTGCCGGCGGCGGTGAAGAACTGTGCTGGGAAATGGCCTGTGAGTTCGATGCGATGGGCGCTCTGTCCACCAGCTACAACGACACCCCGGAAAAAGCTTCCCGTACCTATGACGCAGCGCGTGACGGTTTCGTCATCGCCGGCGGCGGCGGTATGGTGGTGGTAGAAGAGCTGGAGCATGCTCTGGCGCGTGGCGCACACATCTATGCTGAGATCATCGGCTACGGTGCGACCTCCGACGGTGCCGATATGGTTGCGCCATCAGGCGAAGGCGCAGTGCGTTGCATGAAGATGGCAATGCAGGGCGTTGACACCCCAATCGACTACATGAACGTGCACGGGACTTCTACGCCGGTTGGCGATGTGAAAGAACTGGGCGCTATCCGTGAAGTGTTTGGCGACAACACCCCGGCCATCTCCTCCACCAAGGCCATGACCGGTCACTCACTGGGCGCCGCCGGCGTGCAGGAAGCGATCTACAGTCTGCTGATGGTTGAGCACGGCTTTATTGCGCCGAGCATCAACATCGAAAACCTGGATGAGAAAGCCGCAGGCATGAACATCGTGACTCAGCCGACTCAACGTGAGCTGACTACCGTGATGTCCAACAGCTTCGGTTTTGGCGGCACCAACGCCACGCTGGTGATGCGTAAGCTGCAGAAGTAATTCCGGCCTCAAGGTTCTGGAATAAAGCCCGCGTTTTCGCGGGCTTTTTAATGCCTGTCGATCCTGCGGGAAGGCCGTTCAGAGTTATCCCAAATTACATCTTCTGACGGATCATTAACGCTTCGTTCAGCCTTTTGCGCATACAATGGCTCAATAGCGCGAATATCACTCGGCGTAGCATTTCAGAGTGATCGAACATTGAGGCAATAGTATGAAAAAGTTAATTGCAGTTGGGCTGCTGTCGGTATTTCTGGCTGGGTGCGCGACTGAATCACCTTGTGTCCCGGTCTATGACGATCAGGGTCGTTTGGTGCACACCAACACCTGTATGAAAGGCACCACTCAGGATAACTGGGAAACCGCAGGCGCCATCGCCGGTGGTGCCGCTGCGGTTGCCGGTCTGACGCTGGGTATTATCGCGTTAACCAAATAACCTTCCGTCGGTGAGTTTCCCGTATAAAGCCCAGCTTTCGCTGGGCTTTTTCTTTGGCTGAAACACCGCCGGTTGATTGATATCAAAGTATTTTTATTTCCAGGCGCCTGGCAAAGACGACTTTGTCAGCGGGTGTAAATTCCATTCCTGCGCAAGCACTTGGCCGATATACTCCGGCTATCCCACACTCTGGAATCCCCTGATGTCGGCTTTGGCGTCCATCTCTTTATCCATGCACCGTTTGCGCTTCGCTAAAAAGCGGGCCTGTGCATGGCTATTGGTCGTCAGTTGGTTGCTGTTGAATACCCAATTGGCGCTGGCCAGCCATAATTGCAATTTGCAGTTCAGCGGTGAAGCACCGATGGCCCAGCATATGATGCATATGCAAAACAGCCTGCCGTCGTCAGATCAGATGCAAACCCAAGGGCCGTTGTGCGAGAAGCATTGTGTCCCTGAGTCTGCCCAACAGGATCATGCCAGCCTGACGTTAGCCGCCTTACCGGTCAGCAGCGAGTTGGCCGTTATTACTCCTTCTCCGTCACTTTCTATCCCACTTAACACCTGGCAAACGCCACCGATAACAGGCCCGCCGACAGAAATTGTTTTCTGCCGGTTCCGTGAATAGCTCTGACAACCGCTTTGCCGTCTCTGACGGCCACCCGTGTTTGTTAACTATTTAATGGAGTACCCGTTATGCGTAATTTATTTGCCGTTGTCTTGATCACCCTGTTTTTCTCCTCTGCCGTCAGCGCCGCCGATATGGCGATGCAACATTCTGCCGTAAAACCTACCGTCGAAATCCATAGCCAGGGCGTCATCAAGGCCTGGGATGAGCGCAAGGTGTCCATCGTGCACCAGGCCATACCGGCACTCAACTGGCCGCCGATGACCATGAGTTTCCAGCTTCCCTCATCGCCATCGTTCACTGCATTGCCAGTGGGAACGGCGGTGGATTTCAGCTTCCTGCCGGTCGATGGCGGTTACCGACTGATGGCTATCGCAGCCGCTCGGCAATAACGGAGGCGTCATGACCATTATCCTTTCTCACCCTTTACGGGTGGGCTGGCTGCTGCTTGCCTGTTGGGCACCGGCCACCCTGGCCGCGGAGCTGACGCTGCAACAATCGCTGACGGCGGCAGAACATTATTCGGCGGAGCTTTCGGCCAATCGGCATCAGGTGAATGCCCTGGAAAACATGGCGGATTCGGCGATGCAATTGCCCGATCCCAAGTTGAAGTTCGGTATCGAAAACGTGCCGGTTCAGGGGGGCAACGCCCGGCGCTTCACCCGCGAAGGCATGACGATGGGGCGGGTCGGCATCATGCAGGATTACGTCAGCAGCACCAAACGCCAGCGCAAGGCGGAGACCCTACGTGCTGAAGCCAGCCAGACGGATGCCGGCAGTGCCACTATTCGTGCCCGTTTGCAGCAGCAAACCGCGCAGGCGTGGCTGGAACTGGCGCTGAGCCGGCAAACCTTGCATGACGCCACCGCACTGGTTACGGAGAGTGAGCGGCAAATTGCCACTCAGCATGCCGGTGTGGCCGCTGGCGGCACTCCTGCCAGCGGCGTGCTGGACGCCAGACTGACGCTACTGACCATGCAGGACCGCATCAGTGAGGCACAGCGTGACGTTGCGGTAGCGCAGGCACGCCTGACTCAACTGACCGGCCAGGCAACCACGGATACTGCCGGGGCGATGCCACGCTTTGAACGTTTACCGGCCGACAGCGACGTCTTGCGACAGGCGATCAAACAACATCCTGAGGTGCTGCAGGCCAGTCGTGAGGCCGACGTGGCCAAGGCGCGTTCGGCACAATCAGAGGTGGCGGCCATACCGGACGTGGGGGTTGAGGTGTATTACGGCAAGCGCGCCGACGACTACGAGGATCTGGCTGGGGTGATGTTTACCGTCGATCTACCGCTGTTCCGTTCGCAGCGGCAGGATAAGGACTATGCCGCAGACGTATCCCGCAACATGGAGGCTAACGATCGACTGACGTTACTGATCCGCGATCATCAGGCCCAGCTCGACACGCTGTTGGCACAGTATCAGGCGGCGCAGGAGCAATGGCAGCGTCAGCAGCAACAGGCGATCCCGCTGCAGCAACAGCGGGTGACTTTGCTATTGGCGCAATACCGCAGTGGCAAAAGTGATCTGTCTGCGTTGCTGGAGGCTCGGCGGGCGCTGCTCGACAGCCGCCTCAGCGCAGGTAAAGCCGCACGTGATCTGGCACAGCTTTGGGCCGCCATCCGCTATCTCACCCCTCAGGAGGCAATGTAATGAAAATGCCATTTAAGCTGGCGCTGTTAGCGGCGTTAATCGGCGGTGGGCTGGCCGGATACTGGTTTGGCGCGTCGGGTGAAACCGTGCCGCAGGCAGGCAAAACTGAACGACAGGTACTGTATTGGTACGATCCGATGATGCCTGCCCAGCGCTTTGATAAACCGGGGAAATCGCCCTTTATGGATATGCAACTGGTGCCGCGCTATGCCGATGAAGCCGAAACGCAGGGCGGTGTGACCATCAGCGCACGCCAGCAGCAGAATCTGGGGGTACGTATCGAGACCGCCCAGTTGCGCCCGTTGGATCAGCAGCTTGACGCTTTCGGCAGCGTAGCCATCGATGAACGTGGGGTGCAGATCATTGCCGCCCGCGCCAATGGGCTGGTGGAAAAACTCTATGTCCGTGCCAGTCAACAGCAGGTGAAAAAAGGCCAGGCGCTGGCACAGTTGTGGATCCCGGAGTGGAGCGCGGCACAGCAGGAGTATTTGGCGATACGTCAACTGGGCGACCGCGCATTGACCGCCGCCGCCCGTCAGCGGTTGCAGTTGTTATTTATGCCCGAGGCGGTGATACGGCAGGTGGAGCGCACGGGCAAACCCGAGCCACGTATCAAGATAGTGGCGCCGGAGAGCGGTTATGTGAACAAGCTAAGCGTGCTTGAAGGCGCTCAGGTGACCGCGGCGCAGGGGTTGTTTGAGCTGGCCAGCCTGGATCCGGTGTGGATCGTGGCCGATTATCCGCAGGCGCAAGCCGGGTTACTCAAGGTGGGCGACAAGGTGCAGGCCGCCTCTGCCAGCTGGCCGGGGGAAAGGTTTGAAGGTGAGGTGAGCGAGCTGCTGGCCAATGTTGATCCGCTGACCCGCACCTTCAAGGCGCGGATCCTGTTAAAAAATCCTCAGCAAAAGCTGCGGCCGGGCATGTACCTGCAACTGACGCTATTGCAGAACGCCGTCGGCAAACCGGTACTGGCCATCCCGCAGGAGGCACTGATAGATAACGGCGATCGTAACCGGGTATTGGTTGCCGAGGGTAACGGCCATTTCTCTCCGGTGGAGGTGGTGGCCGGGCGCGCACAGGATGGTTGGGTGGAGATCAAACGCGGCCTGAACGTCGGGCAACAGGTCGTGACCTCCGGTCAGTTCCTGATCGACTCCGAGGCCAGTATGCGCAGTGCCTTGCCGCAGATGGTGACGCAAACCGAAGTTAAGCAGTATCAGGCTGAAGGGGTGATTGAGGCACTCAATGGCGACACCATGACGTTGTCCCACGGGCCGGTGCCTGAATTGCAGTGGCCGGCGATGACCATGGATTTTGCTCTGCCGCCGGGGGGATTACCGGCAGGTATCAAGTCTGGCGACCGGGTGAAAATTCACTTTAGCGTTGACGATAGCGGTTCACATATCAGCCAGGTTCTGCCGATGAATGCCGGGCACGGAGGCCACTTATGATTGCATTCGTGATCCGCTGGTCGCTGCGCAACCGGCTGCTGGTGTTATTGGCCTCGGTATTGTTGGCCGGCTGGGGTGTTTGGGCCCTGCAGAAAGCACCGCTGGATGCGCTGCCGGACTTGTCTGACGTTCAGGTCATCGTCCGTGCCACTTACCCTGGCAAGGCACCGCAGGTGATTGAAGATCAGGTCACCTATCCGCTGACCACCACCTTGTTGACGGTGCCGGGAGCCAAAACGGTGCGTGGTTTTTCCATGTTTGGCGATGCCTACGTCTACGTGTTGTTTGAGGATGGCACCGATCTTTACTGGGCGCGTTCACGGGTGCTGGAATCGCTGAGTCAGGTGCAATCCTCATTGCCTGAGCAGGTGAAGGTGGCGCTGGGGCCGGATGCCACCGGCGTGGGTTGGGTTTATGAATATGCCCTGGTGGATAAAACGGGCAAGCACAGCCTGGCCGACCTGCGCGCGCTACAAGACTGGACGTTGAAGTTTGAGCTTAAAACCGTCCCCAACGTGGCGGAAGTGGCCAGCGTCGGCGGTATGGTTCGTCAGTATCAGGTGGTGCTGGACTCGCAAAGCCTGCGTGCGCTGAATATCACCCATCAACAGGTGGTGACTGCGATTCAGGACGCCAACCAGGAAGGCGGCGGTGCGCTGCTGGAAATGGGCGAGGCGGAGTACATGGTGCGTACCTCGGGTTACCTGAAGAAACTGAATGATTTTGCCAATGTGGTGATCACCGTGCGCGATGGCGTGCCGATCTTGCTGTCACAGGTGGCGACGCTGCGTGAAGGGCCGGAGATCCGCCGGGGTGTGGCAGAGCTGAACGGTGAAGGGGAAGTGGCGGGCGGCATAGTGGTGATGCGCTACGGTAAAAATGCGCTGGAAACCATTAACGCGCTGAAGGTGAAGCTGCATGAAATTCAGCGGACGCTGCCGCCGGGAGTCGAAATCGTTACGGTTTACGACCGCTCTCAGCTGATTGAACACGCCATCGAAACCCTGTCCCACAAGCTGCTGGAAGAGTTTATCGTAGTAGCACTGGTCTGTACCTTGTTCCTGTTCCATTTCCGTTCGGCACTGGTGGCGATGATCACGCTGCCGCTGGGTATTCTCGGTGCCTTTGTGGTGATGCATTATCAGGGGGTGAACGCCAATATCATGTCGCTGGGTGGGATCGCCATTGCGATAGGCGCGATGGTGGATGCGGCGATCGTGATGATCGAGAACATGCATAAGGTGCTGGAACAGTGGCGACAGCGTCATCCAGGGCAGCAGCCAACGTCAACGGATTACTGGCGCATTTCGGAGCAGGCGGCGGTGGAAGTGGGGCCGGCGCTGTTTTGCAGTTTGCTGATTATCACGCTGTCCTTCATTCCGGTGTTCACCCTGCAAGCGCAGGAAGGGCGGATGTTCTCTCCGCTGGCCTACACCAAAACCTACGCCATGGCGGTGGCTGCCGGGCTGGGTATTACGTTGGTGCCGGTATTGATGGGTTACTTCATCCGGGGCCGCATTCCCGATGAGCATGCCAACCCGATCAATCGCTGGCTGATCCGTCTGTATCAGCCGGTGCTGGCGGCGGTGTTGGCGCGCCCGAAAACCACGCTTGGGGTTTCGTTGCTGCTGCTGTTGTTAACCCTGTATCCGCTTAGCCGATTGGGCAGCGAATTTATGCCGCAGCTTGACGAAGGTGACCTGTTGTATATGCCATCGTCATTGCCGGGTATGTCGGCGCGCGAGGCCGGCAGGCTGCTGCAATTGACCGACCGGTTGATCAAAACCGTGCCGGAGGTGGCGACGGTATTCGGTAAGGCGGGGCGGGCGGAAACCGCCACCGACCCGGCACCGCTGACCATGCTGGAAACCACCATTCGCTTCAAGCCGCGTGACCAATGGCGGCCAGGCATGACCATGGACAAACTGGTGGCGGAGCTCGATAGCGTGGTCAAGGTGCCGGGCATCGCCAACGTTTGGGTTCCACCGATCCGCAATCGGCTGGATATGTTGGCCACCGGCATAAAAAGCCCGGTCGGCATCAAGGTCAACGGCAATAACATGGCCGATATCGAACGGATTTCCGGGCAGATTGAGCAGGTGGTGAAGCGGGTGCCGGGTGTCACCTCGGCATTGGCAGAGCGCATCACCGGGGGGCGCTATGTGGATATTGATATCGACCGTCAGCGGGCTGCGCGTTATGGCGTTTCGGTGAAGGAGCTGCACTCGATGGTGGCGACGCTGGTGGGGGGGGAAAACATTGGCGAAACCATTGAGGGGCGGGCGCGTTATCCGATCAATGTGCGTTACCCGCGCGAAATCCGTGATTCGGTGCAACAACTGCAGACATTACCGGTACTCACGGCCAATGGGAGTCAGGTGCCGTTGTCGATGTTGGCGGATATTCGGATCACTGAAGGGCCGCCAATGTTGAAAAGTGAAAACGCACGGCTCTCCAATTGGATTTATGTCGATCTGCGCGGACGCGATCTCAAATCGGCGGTGGAGGAAATGCAGCAGGCGGTCGCGCAACAGGTCAGGTTACCGGCCGGTGTCTCTTTGAGCTGGTCCGGACAGTTTGAATATCTGGAACGTGCCAGCGCCCAGTTGAAAATCGTGTTGCCGGTAACGCTGGCGATCATTTTCGTGCTGCTGTTTGTCACCTTCAGCAGCGTGCGCGATGCGCTGTTGATCATGGCGACGTTGCCTTTTGCGCTGATCGGCGGCGTGTGGCTGCTGTACCTGCTGAACTACAACCTTTCGGTGGCCGGGGCCGTCGGTTTTATTGCTCTGTCGGGCGTGGCGGCGGAGTTCGGCGTGATCATGGTGCTGTATTTGAACCATGCGCTGGAAAAACACCGTCAGCCGGGGCAACCGTTAACCCAACAACAGCTGATGGCGGCCATCAGCGAGGGCGCGGTACTGCGCGTGCGGCCGAAAGTGATGACCGTCGCGACCATTATGGCCGGGTTATTACCCATTATGTGGGGCGATGGGGCTGGTTCTGAGGTAATGCGGCGCATTGCGGCACCGATGATTGGCGGCATGGTCAGTGCACCGCTGCTGTCGATGCTGGTGGTTCCGGTAGTGTATTTATTGTTGCACCGTAAAGGATGATGGAGCGGGGCGCGGTATTGAACTGCGCCCCTTAATACCGAACCAGAAATTACTTCACCAGAAACGCTTTAAACTGCGGCGTCATCACGGCGCTGAAGCCGTCGTCGGTTTTACTGATCAGATACACTGCCAACCCTTTTTCTTCCGCCAGTTTCAGGGCTTTTTCTGTCCCCAGCACCATCAGCCCGGTATCCCAGCCATCGGCCTCCAGCGCGGTCGGGGCAATTACCGTGGCGGAAACCAGGCGATGGGTAATCGGCCGACCGGTGGTGGGATCGATCACATGTGAGTAGCGCTGGCCATCCTGTTCGAAATAGTTGCGGTAGCTACCGGCGGTGCTAATGCCATAGCCCTGTAAATCCACCAAAGCCTGTACCGCATTTTCGCGGTCGGTCGGTTTTTGGATCGCCACCCGCCACGGCTTGCCCTGGCCGTTAACGCCGCGGGAAGAAACCGCACCGCCAACCGACACCAGATAGTTGGTGATGCCGTTGCGTGCCATCAACTGTACCAACTGGTCAGCGCCGTAGCCTTCGCCCAGCGTGGAGAGATCGACATACATCTCCGGCAGGTCTTTTTGCAGCCACTCACCACGGCTGTCGCTGATTAACTTGAGATGCTGCAGGCCGACATTTTTTTGCGCTGCTTCTATTTGCTGCTGGCTCGGTACCTTGACCACCCGCTTATCCGGGCCAAAACCCCACAAATTGACCAGCGGCCCGACGGTGATATTCATTGCACCCTGAGTATCGCGGCCGATGCGTTGGGCCATCAGGATAATGTCTGCCATGCCGCGTGGGATCAATTGGGGGTCAGCGCTCCGGCTCTGATTAAAGCGCGACAGCACCGAATCATTGCGGTAGGTGGAGATATCGTCGTTGGCGCGTTCCAGCACGGCGTCGATCTGCTGCTGTAACTGCTGTTTATTGATGGCCACATCACCGCTGACCTTGACGCTGTAGAAGGTGCCCATGGTTTTGCCGTCGATATCCATCTGCGGGCGGGTATTCTGGTCATTACAGGCGGTCAGCAAGCTGAGCGTCATGCTCAGTAACAGCCCTTTGGCGAAAACGTTAGCCATAAAAAATCCTTCAAAACGGGGAAAGGCGTTACAAATAAAGCAAAGTGCAGCGAATGAAAAGCAGTTAAGGGTAAAAGAGCATTTTACTGGCGTTGCCGCCGCGCTTGGGCTAACGTCTGGCTCCTGATCCCTGGTTGTTTTTTGAAGCGCTCAACATGAGTTCAAATGCCGTTGCCCGGCTGTTCCAGCCGTTTCTGAAAGATCGCTTTTTGCATATTCTGCTGCTGGCCGGTGTGTCGATGGCCGCCTTCAACCCGCAACAACTGCCTGCGCTCAGCGGTTTTATCGACTGGCGCACCATAATTACCCTGCTGGGACTGATGCTGCTGACCAAAGGGGTTGAGGTCAGCGGCTATTTTGACTTTATTGGCCGCAAGATAGTCAATACGCTGCACAGTGAACGGCGGCTGGCACTGTTTCTGGTATTTGCTGCCGCTCTGTTGTCGTCATTCCTGACCAACGACGTGGCGCTGTTTATCGTTATTCCGCTGACGATCACGCTAAAAAAACTCTCTTCGCTGCCAATTAGTCGGTTAATTATCTTCCAGGCGCTGGCGGTCAATGCCGGCTCGCTGCTGACGCCAATTGGTAACCCGCAGAACATTTTGCTGTGGAGCAAATCCTCGCTGTCTTTCCTGGCTTTCATTGCCCAGATGGTGCCCTTTGGCGCAGCGATGCTGGCCAGCCTGCTACTGTTAACCTGGTTCAGTTTCCCGGCGCGGGAGATCGTTAAAGCCCCCCATACCGAAGGCTACCCTTATCAGCGACGCCTGTTGCTGAGCTGCGTGGCACTGTACATGATTTTTCTGCTGTGTCTGGATATCGATCTGCCACTGTATGGCCTGTTGGCGGTATTTGCCGGTTTTTTACTGTTGGCACGCCGGGTGTTGTTGCAGATTGACTGGAGCCTGATTTTTGTCTTTATCGCCATGTTTATCGACGTGGGGTTATTCACCCGCCTCGAGGCGGTTCAGCCCTGGTTCGCGGATATTGCCAGGCTGGGCGAGGGCGGTATTTATGCCCTGGGGATCGGCCTGTCGCAGGTGATCAGCAACGTACCGGCGACCATTTTACTGCTTAACTACGTGCCTTCCAGCCAACTGCTGGCCTATGCGGTCAACGCCGGTGGCTTTGGCTTGGCGATAGGCTCATTAGCGAACCTGATTGCACTGCGGATGGCAGGCGAGCGAAAAATCTGGCTGAAATTCCATTACTACTCGCTGCCATTGCTGGCATGGAGTGGTTTGCTCGGCTGGTTGCTGGCTTAAGAGCGATATTTCTACTTGAAATACCGCTCTCCTTTGGAGCAGCCGTTAGCCGCGTGCGGCCAGCAAACAGATGCTGCGGGTGACCTGATAGGACTTCACAAAGGCGCTGACCGGCAGAAATTCAAAGCGCGAATGGAAATTGTGCGCACCGGTGAAGTAGTTGGGAGTCACCAGCCCGCGGCTGGATAACGCCGCACCGTCGGTACCCCCGCGCATAGGGATTACCTTTGGCGGAATACCGTGGGCGGCGAGTGCGCCGAAAATCAGTTCGATGGCGCGTTGGTCTTCGCCGATAGAGTTGCTGATATTGCTGTAGATATCCGTGACGCTGCAGCTGACCTTGGCACGCGGATAGTTTGCCGCCACCTGCTGCACCACTTCCTGAATGCGCTCTTTACGCGCATTGAAACTCGCCAAATCAAAATCACGGACTGACACTTTCAACGTGGCGAGGTTGGCGTTGGCCGTCAGGTCGTTGAACCAGAAGTAGCCTTCACGTCCCTCGGTATGTTCCGGCGTATCCCGGCTGTCGAACTGATTGATGATGTCGTTGGCGATGCGAATCGGGTTGATCAGCACATTCTTGGCCGACATAGGGTGCGCAGTCACCCCCTCAATGCGGATTTCCGCTGCCGCGGCGTTGAAGTTTTCATACACCACTTCGCCCAGTTCACAGCAGTCGATGGTATAGGCGAAGTCTGCGTCAAAGCGTGCCAGATCCAGTGCCTTGGCACCGCGCAGGCCAATTTCTTCATCCGGCACAAAGGCCACCAGGATATCGCCGTGACGGTCGGTGGCACTCAGGTTAGCCAGCAGGGTCATCACTACCGTCACCGCCGCCTTGTTATCGGCGCCGAGTACGCTGGTCCCGTCGCTGAAAATAATCTCTTCATTCGGGTAGGCCAGGATCTCCGGGTGCTCGGCGGTGCGTAGCCAGATGTCATGCTCTGCGTTCAGGCACAGATCCTGGCCGCTAAAGTGCAGGCGCTGCGGGTGAATATCTGCCGCCAGACCCACATCAACGGTATCGATATGGGTAATAAAACCGATACGCGGCGCGCCGGGCTGGTTGCCGGGTTTACGTGCGGTTACGGTGGCGTGCTCATCAATTTGCACGTCAGTCATCCCCAACTCGCGCAGTTCGGCTGCCAGCAGTTTGGCCATATCATGCTGGCCCGGCGTGCTGGGCAGGGTTGTGGCGGCGGCATCGCTCTGGCTGGTTACCGCCAGATAGCGGAAGAAACGTTCGGTGAGCTGTTCGGCTATGGCGCTGGTCATGCGGGTTCCTCTCGGTAAGCGGTCTATCGGTTTTAAAGCTAAATCAGCCGGTTGTCCAATGGTGCAATGTTTTCGCCGTCGGAATGCGAGACGCCGCGCAGAATAAAAAAATAGCAGGGCAACTAGGAAATAGTCGCGGGTAACTGCGGCAAAATCGTTGTTAGCTCTGGGGTGCGGATGCCCCAACAAAAATCTGAACGCTAAAGGAGAATTCATGCGCTCACGTCATGCTTTGCTTATTACTTTGTTATCCCTGGGAATATCTCAGACTGCCTGGTCTTCTAGCGACACTGGCCATGCCAACAGCAACGCCAACAGTCGCGAAGTGGCCAGCGCGCTTGGCGGCCTGAAGAACAAAACCTATAGCCTGGAGCAGGCACCGAAGATCCGCGTCGCCAGCTTCAATATTGCCGCCGGCAAGGTCAGTGACATGACGGCCATCGCTAAGGCTATCAAGGCCATGAACGTTGACGTGGTGGCGCTGCAGGAAGTGGACAAGCTGACCGGCCGCAGCGGCAAATTGGATCAGGCTGAAGAACTGGCCAAGCTGACCGGTATGCACGTGGTCTTTGGCCGCGCGATTGATTTTGACGGCGGTGAATATGGTCTGGCGTTCCTGTCAAAATATCCGCTGCATGACAGCAAGATTTACCCGCTGCCTTCCGGTCAGCGCGAACAACGCATTGCCTTCAGCGCCCAGACCGACGTGCCCGAGTTCCCGGCACCGATTACGCTGATCAACACCCATCTGGACACTAAAGAAGATCCGGCCATGCGTTTGGATCAGGTGCGCGAGTTGAACGATCGCACCATCGAGATGCGCGGTATCAAGCTGTTGTTTGGCGACATGAACGACGTCCCGGGCAGTGTCACCTGGACCGAACTGAGCCGTTACTGGAACGACATCATGCCCAGTGCGCAAGATGGCCGCAGCTGGCCAGCGGAAAACGCCGAAATCAAGGTCGACTATATCTTTAGCGGCAATGCCCAGCGCTGGCACCTGGACAGCCTGACGGTACCGAACGCCAGCGGCGACTGGAATGGCATTCACTGGCCGGCGGTTAGCGATCACCTGCCGGTAGTTGCCGAGCTGCGCTTGACCGAGCAGTAATTTAATAAAAAGCAGTATTGTCAGCTTAAGCAGGGGCAATCCGTGCCAGCCGTTCGACGGCGGCGCGGATTTCCCCTGGTGTCAGGGCCGAAAAACCCAACAGCCAACCGTCGCGCCGCCTGGCTGGTGTTAGATACTGCGCTGCCAGCCCTGGCGTCACGACGCCCAGACGCTGCGCCTGACGGGAGAGAGCCTCCTCCTGACCTGACGGCAACCAAACGCCGAGTTGCAATCCGCCACCTGCCGGTTGTGGGGTGGCAAAATGCCCCAGTTTTTCCTGCACCTCCTCCAATAACCGGTCACGGCGGCTACGGTATAACTGGCGCATATAGCGGATATGGGCGGCAAAGTGCCCCTGCTGAATAAACTCGGCGGTCACCGCCTGCATCAATTGGGCGTTGTGGCCGTCGTAAACCGTACGGGCAGTGGTAAAAGCAGCCACCAGCATCGGGGGAACGATCAAATAGGCCAGTCGCAACGAAGGAAACAACGCCTTGGAAAAGGTGCCCAGATAGAGCACGTTACCGTGTCGGTCCAGCCCTTGCATCGCCGGCATGGGCTGGCCGTCATAGTGAAACTCGCTGTCGTAATCATCTTCAATAATCCAGGCTCGCTGCCGTTGAGCCAAAGCCAGCAATTCGAGCCTGCGTGCCAGACTGAGCGCCACTCCGGTGGGATATTGGTGTGATGGTGTCAGGTAAATCAGTCGCGGTGCGGGCAGTTGTTCATCCGGCCGGATCCCAACTTCGTCAACATTGACCGCTACCAGCTCGGCACCGGCGCTGCTAAAGGCGTTTCTGGCTCCGCGATAACCGGGTTCTTCCATCCAAACCTTGTCGCCGTTATCCAACAGCAGGGTGGCGATCAACTGCAAGGCCTGCTGTGAGCTGGTCAACACTACTACCTGTTGTTCATCACAGTTGACGCCGCGGCTCTGGCTGACATAGCCGGCAATCGCCTCGCGCAGTGGCAGATAACCTTGTGGATCACCATAGCGCATCAGGGCTTCTCCCCGCAGGCGTAATTGCTGGGCGGTGAGCTGTTTCCACAGCTTTAGCGGGAAGGCGCGCAAATCTGGTGAGCCGGCGGCAAAGGGCAGCGGTTGTTGTGGATCGCGACAGCCCCCGGTTTGAATTATTTGTCGGCCACGCAGTGACAGGCGTGGCTGACCGGTAACCTTGCTGACAGTAGGTGATTTACCTATGCGTATCGCCACAAAGGTGCCCTGACCCACCCGACGCTGCAGGTAGCCCTCTGCCTCCAGTTGACCGTAGGCCGCCTCGGCTGTGACCCGCGATACACCCAAATCTTCGGCCAATATGCGCGATGAGGGTAAACGTTGTCCGCAGCGCAACGTTCCGGCATGAATAGCTCGACGCAGCGTGCTGCACACGCGATCACGCAAGGTACCGCCGGCATGTTCCGGCAGGTGAAAAAGGGTGAGCAGTGCGTTGGCCATAATGGGACTTGTCAATGGGTGAAAATGGGTATCAATCATAAGACCAAAATCAGGCAATATTGTCATCAGTCTTTAGCAACAGGAGTGAATTTTATGGCGGTACTTTCATCGGTTTTGGCCTTTCCACCGGGGACGGCAGCGCAGAGTCTGGATTATCTGGCCACGAAGTTGAGTTATTACGCAGACGCATGGGACGTGGCGGAAGACCTGCGCAACGGCGTCAGTGAGATCCTGGTGATCGACACACGTGCAGAAGCCCTGTACGCAGCCGGGCATATTCCTGGCGCTATCAGTTTGCCGCATCGGCTGATGGACGAGGCGGGTACGGCACATCTGGCGCGCGACAAAGTCTATGTCACTTATTGTGATGGTATTGGCTGTAACGGCTCCACCAAGGGCGCATACAAACTGGCGCAACAGGGGTTCCGGGTGAAAGAGCTGATTGGCGGGTTGGACTTCTGGCTACGCGATGGCCATCCATTGGCCACCGGTGAACAGCCGGGCTCGCTGTTGGGAAGTGCTATTGGAGAAGACTGCGGCTGTGCCTGAGGGGTTAAAACACCAGCACCAATACCAGGGCCAGCACAAGAATAAACAGGATAAAGGCCACGGCCGGTTTGCTCAGCGCTTTTTGCAGCGGTTGGGGCAGGGCGGCAATCAGTGGGTTGAGCAACGGCTGCGGTTCGGCGTGGCTGATGGACAGCGGCTGTGCCGGGCCGGTTTTTTCCAGACGGCGCGCAAACAGCTGGTTGATCAGGTCGCTCATCTGCGGATGGGTCAGCGGTGCGCTGGCATTGCAGTGAAAACGTGACTGACAGTAGTCATTCAACTGTTGCTGCTCCTGCGGATCCGCAGGGTGTTTAAGTGCGGCCAACAGGTTGTTCAGCGTCGGTGCGGTTTGTGGACTCAGCGCTACCTTCACCTGCAAAAACTGGTTCAGCAGTTGGAAATGGCGAGCCGGCAGCGGATCGTTGGTTTTGACCCCGCTGAGATCAAACAGCGTCTGCCAAATTTTGACCGGTGATTCGCCGGTGGCGGCGCTCAGCTTGGTCACCTGCAGTTGCAGGCTCTGGTGTTCGGCAGGCAGCAGCGGACGATCGCTGGTGGTGGTTTGTTGCGGCTGCGGGATGGTCAGGCTGCCGGTCTGCAACAGGTTCAGTACCTGCTGCAACTGTGGGTGGCTCAATTGACTCAGCACCGTATGGCCAAACTGCTGGCGAATAAAGTCGCTGACGGCCTGGCGATTATTGCCCTGCGGCAACAGATCGGTGAGTTGCTGCAACAATTGGCGATTGGCATGGCTCTGTTGCACCTGCGCCAGACGGTTTTGCAACAGTTGCTCGGCCGGTTGGAAATGGCGTGCCAGTAGCTCACTGTTGTTGTCTGTTTGCAGGTCATGGCGCAGCGTGACCCAAATCTCTGCGGACTTGGCCGGGCTGAGCGCCATGATCTTGACGACCAGTTTCTCCAGCGTTGTGCGTTGTGCCGGGGAGAGCGGGCTACCGTCAGTGGTTGTGGTTTTGTCCGGGCTAGGGGAACGATCGCTGGCGATCGGGGTGCCCGGTCCACTCAAAGGTTGCATATCACCTGTCCTTCGCTGTGTAGAATAATCGTCGTACCCGGCGAAAAGCGCAGGATTGTACTTATGATACCTGTAAACGGCCGCGACCAATACCGTCCTCAGACATTTCTTTACAGGCAAAACATTGCTAAAAGCGTCTGCGCCGCTAAGATAAGCGCAGACTTGGAATTGAGGGTGGCATGGTTAAACAGCAGCGGATTGCGAAATGGTTCTTATGCCTGGCTTGCCTGGTCGTATTGACCTGCATGACTCAGCGCATGGCGAGCCTGCATGCGTTGCAGCAAGTGATGGGCCTGCCTGTCGCCAGCACTCTCACCTCTGCCACCGATGACGCCGCTGAACTGCAACCCACGCCCTGCGAACTGAGTGCCAAATCCTTGTTGGCCTCGCCGCCGGTGATGTTCGAAACCCTGTTGTTCGGTCTTGGCCTGTTACTGGTGTTATTGGCCCCCACGGTGGCCGCGCGTCTGCGAATTCCCCCTCCCAGAGTTATTTCCCCCACCACCCTCAGGGTACATCTGCGATTATGCGTGTTCCGTGAATGAGTTCATCACCCGTCTGTTTTGGTTGATTGATTCATTTATGGAGAATAAACATGTTGAATATCATCAGGTCGGCATTAGCCTGCCTGTTACTGCTGTGGCTACCTGCTTTGCAGGCGGCGGACAGCGGCTGGCTACAAAGTCCGACTAACGATCACGCCAAGGTGCGGCTGCGCGCCGATACCTCGCACAGTGGGGAAACCCGTTTGCTGCTGGGCATAGAGCTGCAAAAAGGCTGGAAAACCTACTGGCGTTCACCGGGGGAAGGCGGGATTGCGCCGACCATCGCCTGGCAGGGTAATCCACCGCCGGCAACCTGGTACTGGCCAACGCCGCAGCGTTTTGACGTTGCCGGTATTTCCACCCAGGGTTATCACGACCGGGTTGAGCTACCGATGGTGATCAAAGGCGCAGTACCACGTCAGCTGGCGGGTACGCTGACGCTGTCTACCTGCAGTAACGTCTGCATTTTGACCGACTACCCGTTCAGTCTGGATCTGGATGCGCCGTCCGACGCGCAGTTTACCCATGACTTTGCCCAGGCCATGGGGCAGGTACCTATTGCCGATGGGCTGGTGGAGAGCATTAAAGCCGGTTATCAGAACGGGGAACTGCAGATCAGCGCCGAGCGAGCCGCCGGTTGGCAGCAGCCTGAGCTGTTCTTCGATACGCTGGAGGATGCTGATCTCGGCAAGCCGAAGGTCAGCAGTGACGGAACCCGGATGTTCGCGCGGGTGCCGGTCAGTGATGGCTGGGGTGATAGCGCGCCGGATCTGCGTGGCAAAACCTTGACGTTGGTGATCGGTGACGGCGGCGTGGCGCAACAGGTGACGTTACCTATTGAAGGGCCACTGGCTTCACCGGTTGCGGCGAGTTTCTCGTTGTTGCAGGCGGTGCTGATGGCGCTGGCCGGTGGCTTTATCCTCAACCTGATGCCGTGCGTGCTGCCGGTATTGGGTATCAAACTGGGCTCGATTTTGCAGGTCGAACAGCGTGACCGGCACAGTATTCGGCTGCAGTTCCTGGCCTCGTCGCTGGGCATTGTGGCGTCGTTTATGGCGCTGGCGTTGCTGATGACGCTGCTGCGACTGAGCAATCAGGCGCTGGGCTGGGGCATTCAGTTCCAAAACCCGTGGTTTATCGGTTTTATGGTGCTGGTGACGCTGTTATTCAGCGCTAACCTGTTCGGTCTGTTCCATCTGCAGCTTTCCTCTTCGCTGAACACCAAACTGGCGACCCATAACGGTCGTGGCCTGAGTGGGCATTTCTGGCAGGGCGCTTTCGCTACCTTGCTGGCGACGCCATGCTCCGCACCTTTCCTGGGTACCGCGGTGGCCTTTGCTCTGGCGGCACCACTGCCGGTGCTGTGGGGCATGTTTGTCGCGCTGGGCATTGGCATGAGTCTGCCCTGGCTGTTGATTGCCGCCTGGCCGGCGCTGGCACTGCGCTTACCTCGTCCGGGGCGCTGGATGAACAGCCTGCGGCTGGTGATGGGGCTGCTGATGCTGGCTTCTTCGTTGTGGTTGCTAAGCCTGATGGCTAACCATATCGGTGACGTCCCGACGCTGGTGGTGGGGGCTATCGCGCTGCTGGCCCTGTTGCTGGCGGTCGGTTGGCAACATGGGGTTCGCCTGGCGGCCAAGCTGGCAGCCGGTACCCTGGTGCTGGTTGGGGTGGTGCTATTGGCCGGTTCGCTGACTGCCGGGCTGTGGCGTCAGCCACTGCATGACAATGTGGCCTGGCAACCGCTGAGCGAGGAGGCGATCACTCAGGCGCTGGCCCAGAACAAACGGGTGTTTGTCGACGTCACCGCTGACTGGTGCGTCACCTGTAAAGCCAACAAATTCAATGTACTGCTGCGCGATGACGTGCAAAAAGCGCTGAGCGCTGAGGACGTTGTCGCCCTGCGGGGAGACTGGAGCCGCCCATCGGCAGAAATTAGCGCCTTCCTGCAACAACGCGGCAGCGTCGCCGTGCCTTTTAACCAAATTTATGGCCCCGGCAGCCGCGACGGCGTGGTGTTGTCCCCACTGTTAACCCGCGATGCCGTATTGCAAACCCTGTCCGCCGCCAAAGGAAATTCACAATGAAAAAATTAATGATTTTACTGATGTTGATCGTTACCCCTGTCTGGGCCGCCGCTCCCTTTACCCCGGAGCAGGAAGTGCGCATTAAAGAGCTGATCCGCGAAACGCTGGTGTCGAACCCGGATATTCTGGCGCAGGCGGTGGATGCCTGGCAGCAGCAAACCTCCAGCCAGCAAATCAGCCAGGCAATCAAGCAAAATGCCAAAGCCCTGTATGAAGACCCGGCCAGCCCGCGTCTGGGGGCGGCTAACGCCAAACTGACGCTGGTGACCTTTACCGATTACAACTGTCCGTACTGCAAACGTTTTGATCCAATGCTGGAAAAAATCGTTAAAGAGAACCCGGATGTGGCGTTGGTGGTGAAACTGTTGCCGTTCAAAGGCGAAAGCTCGGTCAGTTCGGCGCGGGTGGCATTGACTGCCTGGCAGCAGCATCCGGACCAGTTTTGGGCGTTGCACCAGCGGCTGATGGCGAAAAAAGGTTTCCATGACACTGCCAGCATTAGCGCGGCACAGCAGAAAACCGGGGTGAAAGAAGTGGCACCGAGTGAGCTGAGCATGACTACGTTGCGCACCAATATGGAGTTGGCAGAAAAATTGGGTGTGCAGGGGACACCGGCGACGCTGATCGGCGATCAGATGCTGCCAGGGGCGGTGTCTTACGAGGAGCTGGAAGCGATGGTGAAACAGCAATTGGCGAAGGTTAAAAATGGCTAGATTACGGCGTTGGGCGCGGGAACTGCTGGTCCTGTTGCTGATCGTCCTGGTGGCTGCGTTTGGCATGGACTGGCTGCGCGCCCCAAAGGCTCCGGCAGCCTTCGATTCGCAAGTCCTGACGACGCTGAACGGTGAGCAGGTGTCACTGGCGCAGCTCAGTCAGGACAAACCCTTGCTGGTTTATTTCTGGGCCAGTTGGTGCGGAGTTTGCCGCTTCACTACGCCCTATGTCGCCAGGCTGGTGGGCGAGGGCGATAACGTGCTCAGCGTGGCGCTGCGCTCCGGCGATGATGCTCAGGTGGCGCAGTGGCTGGCCGCTAAAAGGGTGACTTTGCCGGTGGTTAACGATCCGCGCGGCGCACTGTCGGCGCAGTGGCAAATCGGCGTGACCCCAACGCTGGTGATCATTTCCAAAGGCCAGGTAGTACAGAGCACCACCGGCTGGACCAGCTATTGGGGCATGAAGCTGCGGCTGTGGTGGGCCGGGCTGTAATCACCGGTTTATTCGACCGCTATCACCTGACTAATCGCCCGGCACAGCCGGGCGATACCTTCTTCAATCAGCGGCGGCGTGTTGGCGGCGAAATTCAATCGCAGGCCGTGTGCGCCACGCTGTTCCTCGGCATAAAAACACTCTCCGCGTGCAAAAGTTACGCCTTCTCGCCAGGCTACCGGCATCAGTGCTTCGGTGCTGACGGCGGCAGGCAGCATCAGCCAGATAAACAGCCCGCCCTCCGGGGTTTCAAACCGGCAGCCTGGTGGCAGTTGTTGCTGCAATGCGGTGACCATCACATCCCGGTGCTGGCGATAGATCCGCCCGGCACGCCGCAGTTGCTTGTCGTAGCGACCGATGGTGACGAAGGCGTCCAACGCACGCTGGATCAAATTGGAACTGGTAAAACTGTCGACGTGTTTCAGTCGGGCGATGCGTTGATAGTGTTCGCTGTCCGCCACCAGATAGCCAATGCGCATGCTGGGCAACAGCATTTTGGAAAAGGTGCTGACATAAATCACCGCCCCCGGCTGCGCCAGCGCCCGCAGCGAGGGCAATTGCTTGCCGTTGTAGCGCAAATCACCGACAAAATCGTCCTCGAGGATCACCACTCCGGCATGCTGAGCCAGTGCCAACAGGCGACGCCGCCGGGCTTCACTCATGCAGCGCCCGGTGGGGTTATGGAAATTGGGAATGGTGTAAATCAGCTTCGGCCGGTGTTTTTCCAGCAATGCGGGCAGTTGTTCAACCAGCATGCCGTGCCGATCGCTGGGAATGGTGACGATATTGATGCGGTGCAGACGTAGCAGCCCCAGGGCTTCGGCGTAGGTCGGCTGTTCAACGATCACCGTATCGCCCGGCTCCAGCAGGCTTTGCACAATCAGGCTGATGGCGTGTTGTGAACCATTGGTGATCAGCACCTGTTCCGCATGGGTCGGGATGCCCTGCGCGGTGAGGATCCTTCCCAACGTATCGCGCAACGGGTAGTAACCGCAGTATTCACCATAGCTGAAGGCCTCTTCCGCATGGCGGCTGAGCACTGACAGCAAGATCTTGCGGAACTCTTCCTGCGGGAAAACTTTCGGACTGCCGACACCGGCAGCAAAGTTGATGATGTTGTCCGGCAGCGGGATATCGGGGTAACCATCCAGCCGTGAGGTCAGGGTGGTAAAACGTTCCGCCGGGAAAGGGGCATCGGTTGCCGGTTGTGGTTGTGCGGGCTGTGCCAGCGGGTGCTGGACATAGGCACCGCTGCCGCGCCGCTGGCGTAAAAAGCCTTTGGCTGCCAGTTCGGCATAGGCGTTATCCACCGTTAGTCGGCTAACGGCCAGTTCGCCTGCCAACTGGCGTGTGGAGGGCAGTTTATCGCCATCGACAAATGCGCCGCTCAGGATTGCCCGCCGCAACGCCTCCTCAATTTGCAGATACAGTGGAACATCCTGTTGGCGGTCTAACGGAATATGCATGCGTAATTGGCTCGGTTAGCGTTGGGGATTTTTACTATACCCCATAGCAACAAGCCTTCAAGCGGATAAAAGTGGCCTGCCCAACATCGGGGAAAAGTGGCTCTGGCGGCAAAATTGCGCGGCGTTAGAATCTCTGCCTGAGTCTATTACCGCCGTTTTTTTGAGGGTGTCATGTCATTACCATCGGGTGTTTCAGCCAGGCCGATTTTCCCCGGCGCGCGCATTTTACAGGGCAGCAGTCAGGGCTATGTGATTGCTATTATCAGCGCCATGTTGCTGGCTTTTACCGCCATTATTATCCGCGTGCTGACGGAGTATTATCACCTGCCGACCTTTGTGCTGGCTTTTTGGCGAGCGGCGCTGGTGGCCCTGGTCCTCTTGCCGGCATTGTTGCTGTTCAAGCCTGAGTGGGCACGTTTACGGCGTTCCCAGATCCCGTTTTATGCCTGTTATGGCCTGCTGCTGGCGGTGTTCAACAGCTTGTGGACGTTGTCGGTGGCGCTGAACGGCGCGTCGGTGGCGACGATCCTGACATACTGCTCGGTGGGCTTTACCGTTTTTCTCGGCTGGATGATCTACAGCGAACGCCTGAACCTGCGCCAGCTGCTGGTGATTGTGGTCAGCCTGGGCGGCTGTTTTCTGGTCAGCAACGGTGACAGCATGGGCAACAGCCATTTTAACCTGCTGGGGCTGTTGGTCGGTATGCTGTCCGGTATTGGCTATACCCTCTACACGCTGGGCGGGCGGGTGGCGACTGAACGCCATTATCCGGTGTGGAATACCATTTTGTACGTGTTCGGTTTTTCGGCCGTTTACCAGTGGCTGTTCAACGCTGCGTTGACGTTTTACCCGCTGGCGGCTTTTCATGGCATGACCGGTTCTTTGTGGTTCCTTTCCGAGGGCGTTCAGGGCATCGAGTGGCGCGGTTGGTTGTTGTTGCTGACGCTGGCCGCCGGCCCGACGCTGTTGGGCTTTGGTCTGTACAACATCAGTCTGAAAACCTTGCCGCTGGCGGTGGCGAACCTGATTTTGTCGCTGGAGTTGGTGTTTACGGCGGTTATCGCCTATTTCCTGCTGGGGGAAAACATGAACCAGTTGCAGCTGCTGGGCAGTGCGCTGGTGCTGGGCGGGGTGCTGATGTTGAAGAACAAGACGGCTGAGGCGTGATTTGTTACCCTTATGGCGCCAAAATTTGGAGGCGACAATGACCCATAACCCAAGATTAAAACGGGCGTTAATCGCTTAATTCGGCAGTGTTTTGCGACCAAAAAACACTGCCACAGACTTTAGGCTGTGGCTCTTGCAATAGATAAAAGAGAAACTGCCATGACTGAAAAACACTGGTCAAAAACAGAGTTACTGCACCAAACGGTGACCAATCCCAATATTATCGTCAAGGGAACCCATAGCTATTACAGCGACTGTTGGGATCACGGCTTTGAACGCTCGGTGGTGCGCTACTTGCAGGGCGATGCGATCAGCCAACAGTGGCCTGCGCTGGGTTTGATAGACCAATTGCTGATCGGTGATTACGTCTGTATCGGTGCCGAGGCGGTGATCCTGATGGGCGGCAATCATACTCATCGAATCGACTGGCTGTGTCTGTATCCGTTTATGGCAAGCATCGAGGCGGCTTATCAGCCGAAAGGAGATACCCGTCTCGGGGACGGTTGCTGGATAGGAATGCGGGCGATGCTGATGCCGGGCGTGACCGTTGGGGAAGGGGTGATAGTGGCTGCAGGCAGCATTGTGACGGCGGATGTTGAACCTTACACTATCGTCGGCGGTAATCCGGCGCGGCCAATCAAGCGGCGGTTTAGCCCGCAGACCATCGCCCGGTTACTGGCTTTGCGTATTTATGATTTGTCGGCGGAGGATTTTACCCGCGTGCAGCCTTTGCTGTCCGATGATGATATTGCGGCCCTCGAGCGGGCGGTAGCTGAAATTAAGCGTTAAATAAAAAGGGCGGGGATCACCCCGCCCTTGAATTTACTCGGCCTTGGCCGCTTCTGCCGTTTGGCGACGTTTGCGTACAATGCGCAGCACCAGCGGCAGTACCAGAACGGCCACCGCCAGCACCAGTAAGGTTTGCGCGATGCTGCTGCTCCACAGAATGCCAAACTCCCCGTTGCTGATTGACAGCGCGCGACGCAGGTTCTGCTCCAGCATCTCTCCCAACACGAAGCCCAAAATCAGTGGCGACATCGGGAAGTGCATTTTTCTCAGGATATAGCCAAACACCCCCAGTCCGACCATTAACAGCAGATCAAAGGTGGTGCTGTGCACCGCATAAACGCCAACCGCAGACACCGCGGCAATCGCCGGTACCAGGAACCACAGCGGAATGGTCAGCATGCGGGTGAACAGACCCACCAGCGGCAGGTTCATGATCAACAGAATTACGTTGGCAATCAGCAGTGCGGCGATCAGCCCCCAGACAATATCCGGCTGTTCGGTGAACATCGCCGGGCCAGGTGTGATGTTGTACAGCGTCAGTGCGCCCATCATCACCGCCGTGGTACCGGAACCCGGCACGCCCAGCGTCAGCATCGGAATGAACGAGCCGCAGGCCGAGGCGTTATTGGCCGCCTCTGGGGCCGCTACGCCACGGATATCACCTTTACCGAAGGTGTCGCTGTTGCCGCTGATTTTCTTTTCGGTCATATAGGTCAGCGCACTGGCGATAGTGGCACCCGCGCCCGGCAGAATGCCGACGAAGAAACCTACCACCGAGGAACGCAGCGTTGGGCCAACGCACTGAGCGGCTTCCTTACGGTTGAACAGCAGGCGGCCAGTTTTGCGCACCAATTTTTGTCCGCCGCTGGTGCTTTCCAGCATCAACAGGATTTCACTGACTGAGAACAGGCCGATCACCACCACGATAAACTGTACGCCGTCGGAGAGGTGCACACTGTCGAAGGTGAAGCGGTACACGCCGGTGTTGGCATCGACCCCGACCGTTGCCAGCCCCAAACCAATCAGCGCCGCCAGCAGCGACTTCAGTGGGTTCTGGCTCATCATGCTGCCCAGGCAGGCGATGGCGAACACCATCAGGGCAAAATATTCCGCCGGGCCGAATGCCAGTGACCAGCGTGCCAGCAGTGGGGCGAACAGAATAATGCCCCCGATGGCAATGATCGAACCGGTGAACGAGCTGACCGCCGAGATTGACAGCGCCACACCGGCACGGCCCTGCTGCGCCATCGGATAGCCGTCCAGCGCCGTCATGATAGCCGCTGCGTCACCCGGCACGTTGAGCAGTATCGAGGAGATACGACCGCCGTACTCGCAACCGATATACACCGTTGCCAGCAGGATCAGCGCAGACTCGGCCGGCAGTTTGAGAGCGAATGCCAGTGGCAGCAAAATAGCCACGCCGTTGATCGGCCCCAACCCCGGCAGCAGGCCGACAATGGTGCCAACGAAGCAGCCGATCAGGGCGATAATCAGGTTCTGTGGCACTAACGCCACCTCAAACCCTTGAGACAAATACATCCAGGTTTCCATTTTCGCCCCCGTTAGCTCAGCCAAACGCCGAGTGGCAATGTCACATCAAGTAAGCGATCAAAGGCGTAATACAGCGCTACACCCATCACCACGCCGGACACCAATGCCGCTTTCAGGCTGGCATGGAACAGCAGGCCAATGCTGAAGGTCAGTAATGTCGTCGCCAGCGGGAAGCCCAGCCACTCGAAGCCCCAGGCGTACAGCACCAGCGTAATCACCAGCACCAGCAGGCGTTGCATTACCTTGTTATGCGGCCATTCAACCACCTGAGGCTTGTTGAGCAGCAGTAACGCTGCACACAGTGCCATCAGGCTGAGAATCGCCAGCGGGAAGGGGCGAGGCCCCAGTGGTTCGTAGCTGTATTCGCTCTGAATGCCCCAGCCGATAAACAGGCCACCGATACACAGCAGCAGCCAAAAACCGGCGAAAATGCGATCGCTCATGGTTGCCCCCGGTTACTTGGCCAGGCCGAAAACTTTGGCCTGTTCGCGGTACTGATTGACCTGGTTTTTCACGTAGGCATCCAGTTCCTTGCCGCTCAGGTTAAATTCAAACAGACCACGCAGATCGCGCTGCTTTTTGAACTCGTCGGTCGCCATCATTTTCTTGAAGGTGTCGAGCCACCACTGGTACTCCTCTTCGCTGACCTTCGGGCCAACGTAGAAACCGCGGATAATCGGCCATACCAGATTGAAGCCTTGTTCTTTGGCGGTGGGTACATTGGCTAACTGGCCAGGCAGGCGTTGATCGGCATATACCGCCAGCACGCGGATTTTGTCGCCTTGCAGGTAAGGCACCATTTCGCTCAGATCGCCAGAAACAGCCTGAATGTGATTGCCGAGCAGCGCGGTAACCGGCTCGCCGCCGCCTTCAAAGGCTACGTAACGCATCTTGTGAGGGTCGATCCCGACTTCACGGGCCAGCAGGGCGGTTTTCATCCAGTCCTGGCTGCCGATAGAGGCACCGGCACCGAATACCACGCTGTTTGGATCTTTCTTGAAGGCATCCATCAGGTCTTTCAGGGTTTTGTATGGTGAGTCGGCACGGACGGCAATCATGCCGTAGTCGGTACCGACGGCGGCCAGCCATTTCACGTCGTCCACGTTGTAGCGGCCGAACTTCCCTTGTGACAGGTTCAGCAACGAGCCGCCGGAGAAGGCGACCACCGTGCCGAACTCTGCCGGACGTTGGGCAACGATGGCATTGTAGGCAACGGCGCCAACACCGCCGGGCATGTAGGTAACACGCATCGGTTTATCGATGGCTTTGGTTTCCTGCAGCGAGACCTGAATCAGCTTGCAGGTCAGGTCAAACCCACCGCCGGGCTTGGCAGGGGCGATACATTCGGTGCGTTTCGGTGCTTCCACGGCAAAGGCCTGATTGGCTGCCAGCAGCAGGGCGGTAGCGGTCAGAGTGCGGGTGATTATTTTTTTCATTGCTTTCCCCAAGGTTTTTTTCAGTCGGTGTCGATCCCCGCCGATACGGGTTGCTGAATTGTTAAATCAACAACCTTTCATTTACCTTTCAACCGGCGGAAAAGTTTCAGGGATGTGATATGCATCTCCTGTTAGCGCCAATAGCACCACGATCGCTGGCCAAATTGGCTGCCGCGCTAGCACATACTCTTGGGTAATAACAGCCCATAAACCTTGCTTAAAGCCTGCGTAATATCAGTTTTGTCGTCTGCGGCTTGAGATAAAATAGCCAAAATTAAAATTATTACAGGTGCAGGGTTATGTTTTCATTAGGGAAGTTATTTGGTGGCAGGGACAGCGATAAAGTCAAAGCTATCAAAATGTTGCCGTCGGCATATGCCGACCTTTCCGGGGAGGAAGGTGAGTGTCGGCTGAAACGCCTGCGCCCGGACATCGGCGTTTTTGAACTGCATTTCGCTACAGCAAAAGGTGATAAGTACGTTTGCCCTATGACGGCCTGTATTACCGGTATTGATCTTGTTTTTGCCGCCAATAATCGCTCGGTATTGGTTTCTCCTCCGTTCACGCCAGCCAAATTGCAGCCGGTGTTGGATATCGCCCTGGCCGACAGAGAAAAATAATAGCCTGCCCACTGAATAGACGGCTGCGCCGGCGGCCAGAGTTTATTCAGTGTCACAATTGTGCCCCAGCTCCCAAAACTGGCCCGGCATAACGCTTCTATCCCCCTGTCTTCCGTGCCATCCTTCGGTTATCAAAATGTTAATTCACAACAGGCCGGATCTGGGCACCATCACGCAGTATTCGGTCTGCAGGTATAGATAAATCAATGGAATGGAAACATGCGTCTGTTATTGGTTGAAGACCATCCCGAGCTATCCCACTGGCTGCAAAAGGCGCTGACCGGCGTCGGTTTTGCCGTTGACGTTGCGCCGGACGGGTTGGCGGCCGACCACCTGTTGTTAAACGAGACCTATGCGCTGGTGGTGCTGGATGTAGCGCTGCCGCGGCTTAATGGCCTGGAACTGCTGGCCCGGCTGCGTAAGCGCGGGCAGGATTTGCCGGTGCTGTTGCTGACGGCCAGAACCGACGTTGCCGATCGCGTTAAAGGGCTGAATCTGGGGGCCGACGACTACCTGACCAAGCCGTTTGAGCTCGATGAGCTGGAAGCGCGCATTCGGGCATTGCTGCGCCGCAGCGTCGGCGTCACCCAACAGGCGCTGCAGTATGGTGCGCTGACCTATCACGATGAAGGTTATTTCCAACTCGATGACAAACCGCTGCAGTTGACGCCCCGAGAATTGGCGGTGCTGACCGCCTTGATCCACCGGCGTGGCCGCCCGGTTGCCAAACAGCAGCTGTTTGAGCAGGTATTTACCCTGTCTGATGAGGCCAACCCGGAAAGCATCGAGCTGTACGTTCATCGGCTGCGGAAAAAACTGCAGGGCAGTAATGTAGCGATCATCACCCTGCGTGGTCTGGGCTACAGCCTGGAGCTTTGCAATGAGGTGGTTTAACGCGCCACGCTCACTGTTTTATCAACTGTTGTTGTTCTTTGGCTTACCCCTGTTGGTGCTGGGCAGCATCTCGATATATACCCACTATTTCAGCGCGATGAATGCCGCTACGTTGGCCTACGATCGCACGCTGCTGGCGTCGGCACGTACCGTGGCGGAACGGCTGGTGGTACGCAATGGCCGGCTGGAGGCGGACGTGCCCTATATCGTGCTCGACAGCTTCGAGCGCAACATGAACGATCAGCTTTATTACGAAGTGATCTCCCCGCAGGGCGACAGTATTTCAGGCTATAACGACCTGCCGCCGATGCCGCCTCATATCCTGCGTTCCAGTCTGTATCCGGCTCTGGTGCATTTTTATGATGCCCAATATCGCGGCCGACCGATTCGCGTGGCTGCGCTGTTTCAGCCGATCAACGAATCCGGCGTAATGGGCATGGCGACCATTCTGGTCGCGGAAACGCTGGAATCGCGCCGTTATCTGGCGCGGCAAATGATGCTTTCCGCCTTGCTCAGCCAGGGAACGGTGGTGGTTTTGACCATGATCCTGGCCTTCGCGCTACTCAAGCGGGTGCTGAAACCGATGCGCAAACTTTCCGGCATTATGTTACGGCGTGACCCGGGTGAACTGACGCCGTTGCCGATGGTGTTGCCCTGGTCGGAAATGCAGCCGCTGTTGCTGGCATTCAACCGTTATATTGAACGGCTGCGGCTGATGGTAGCGCGTCAGGAACGTTTCAGTGCCGACGCTTCGCACCAACTTCGCACGCCGTTAACCGTACTGAAAACTCAGGTGGGGGTAGCGCTGGCCAGCGATCAACCGCAGCAGTGGCGGGAAAGCCTGATAGCGATGAGCGCTACACTGGATAACACCGTGGCGCTGACCGATCGTCTGCTTTACCTTTCCAGACTCAAAGCCCATGAACACCATGCCGATCACCAGTTACAGCCGGTGAATCTGGCGCAGGTGCTGCGCGATGCCTGTTTTTCACGGCTGCCGCAGGCGCGCAGTAAGCGCATTGATCTGGGGTATGAGGGAGAATCCGTATGTTGGGTCGGCGGGGAGGCGTTGCTGCTGACCGAACTGTGCGCCAATCTGCTGGATAATGCGCTGAAATACACCCCGAATCAGGGCACGGTCACGGCACGACTAACCCTGGATAAGTTGGCTGGAGAGTGCGTGCTGGAAATTGAAGACAGCGGCCCGGGGATTGCCGAACAGGATACGGCACAGGCGCTGCAGCCGTTTCATCGGCTGGATAACGTGGGCAATCAGCCCGGTGCCGGTTTGGGGCTGGCGCTGGTCAGCGACATCACCCGTTATCACGGCACCCGCCCGGAGCTGTTGACCTCGGCCTCCCTGGGGGGCCTGCTGGTACGGGTGCGTTTTCAACTGCTGCCTTAACACTAAAGCCACAAACTCTCGGCCAAATAGATGTCGAGCCAGGAAAGATAATTTCACTACGCTGAAAGAAGGATAAGTTTGGGGTTAATCGATGCAAAAAAGCCCCTTTCGGGGCTTTTTTAGATTTCCTGGAGCTCTCGTTCGAGAGTTGTCTGATTCAACTTTCGGCGTAGCAACGTGGCAGAGGATTTTTTCTGCCTATCCTGAAAGTCATGACGGAAGACATCGCTTGCCCCTTGAATACTAACAGTAGACAGAACATCAGCAGAGACGGTCGCAGCAAGTCCTTGCAGCAATCGTTTCTCGTCATTTTCTGCTTGCAAGTACATGGTTTTACGGCGTAACGACATAATAAGCCCTCCCGGTCGAATCGTTTTTGAAAGCTTTCAAGTAATCTGGCAGTAGCTTTCTGGGTTTCCCTTTTGGTAAACCTGTTTTTTTTATTGTATCGCTGTTCGTCTTTTAACCCAGGAATATAATCGTACGTCTCTTCGAGCGATATACTTCTTCCAAAATCGGCAATGGCACCACCCGCCGCCTGAAATACAAAACCACCTATGGTAAAGGTTTGATAGTGCTGGAGCATAGCCAATGCAACCTGCTCTAACACAACACCGCCAGCAAGGCCTTTAAATTTGACATGCCGGAAGTCACCAAAAGACTCTCTATCTGTCCAGAGGTCAAAGTAAACTTCAGACATACCATTTTGTGGAAAAGGGATATTTAACGGCATCGTGTAGCCAATGTCCGTAAATTTCTGCAGTTCCTTCAAGCTGCCAAAAACTACAGTGTAAAGCTTACCGCCAGCGATAAAAATGTAACTATGATGGACTCGCCTATCGTAGGTAAATCTTTTGCGCCGAAACCCTGATTCATCCAGGCGAATATCTTCTTCTATTGGCAGTTGAAAACTCATGGGCACCTTCCTTGGTTGATGGACAGTTATTGTCCTACATAGACAACCTTTTAAAGGAGTGTGCCCGTTTCCCGGAATTCAAGCGTAAGCACGGAGAATTCCGGCGGTGCGGCTGAGCATCACTTTTTGCACGGTGCTACTGTGGGGGCAGGGACTGGTGCCTTACGGCCCAACGGTGTGCGCAGACGTTGCGACAGGATCACCCCCAACAGAGTGATGCCGCCGCCGATCAAGTGGTAGCTGTGCAGATGTTCATGCAGGAACACTACCGCAATGATGGCGGTAAATACCGGAGCCAGATTCATAAAGATCGACGCGGTATTGGCGCCCAGACGCATCACGCCATGGATCCACAAGTAAGGCGCGATGATTGACGCCGGGATACCGGCGAACAGTACCAATGGGATGTTCTGACTGGTCAGCGCGACGTCCTGCGCCATCAGGAAATTAGGCAGCAGTAACACCACGCCGAAGACTATCTGTACATACAATGATTGCCAGTTCGGCAGCGCAATCGCCCAGCGCTTGGTCAGTACGCCGTACAGCGCATAGGCAGCGGTGGCGGCAAACATCATCAACTCGCCTTTGCCGATGCCATGTTGCAGCAATTCGGCCGGGTTACCGGCGCTCACCAGCCAAATCAAACCGGCCAGCGACAACAGGCTGCCGATCGCGATGCCCACCGTCGGTGCTACCCGCAATAACACAATACTGATCAAAATGGTCAGTAGCGGGATCAGGGAAACAATAATGCCCATAAACAGCGCGCTGACGCTGTGCGCCGCGTAGTAGGCCAGGCTTTGATACAGCACCATCCCCAGCATGCCGAGGACCAGCAACTTCCACCAGTTGGCGCGTATTGCCACCCAGTGGCGGATCACCCCAGGCAGGACGAAAGGCGTCAGCGTGATCAGCGCCAGCAGCCAGCGGTAGAAGGAGATAGCGGCCGGATCGATGGCGGTAGCGGAGAGCTTACTGACCACGGCATTGATTGACCAAATCAACACCGCCAGCAGAGGGAACAGCATATTCATGATAATTATTCTCATTAACGACGGACATACTGGCTAGTTTACCCGTGTCCGGTTTATTATATATAGCGATATCCAGACAACATTTGCCCTAAACAAGACAAGTCACGGGACGAAACCATGCCAGAAATCCGTCATTACCCCGAAGCACTGATCCCGGCGCCACGACCGGTGCAGTTCCGCTGCGAGGAATTCAATGCTCGCACGGAGTTTCAGCCGCACCGGCACAGCTGGGGGCAACTGATGTGGGTCAAGGCCGGTGTTATGGTGCTGCGCATTGGCGGTCAACGTTTTCTGGCGCCGCCGGAGTTTGTGCTGTGGGCGCCTGCGGAAATTGAACACTCTTGTTATAACCAGCGGCTGGCGCAGTGCCGCATGGTCGATATTGCCTTGCCGTTGTGCGCCGGGATGCCGGTCGACCCTTGCCTGGTCAGCGTGACGCCTATTTTCCGCGCCATTGCCGAAGATTTTTATGCACGCAAACAATATATCCCGCAGAGCAAACAGGACCTGCGCCTGTGTCGGGCGCTGATCGACCAACTGCATCTGTCGCCGGTTCAACAAACCTACCTGCCGTCATCCGAAGACAAATTCCTGGCACCGGTGCTGGAGGCGCTGGAACACTGTCCTTCGGACAATACGTCGCTCGCCGCCTGGGCCGCCCGGGTCTATACCACCGAACGTACGCTGTCGCGCCGTTGCCAGCAGGATCTGGGCATGTCATTTAGCGAATGGCGCCAGCGTTTGCGTTTCCTGCATGCCGTATCCTTGCTGGAACAGGGCAAAACCGTGCAGGAAGTGGCGCTGGAGGTAGGGTACAGCTCGGCCTCGGCGTTTATTGTCATGTTCCAGCAAATCGCCGGTACCACCCCCGAGCGCTTTCGCCGGGCCTGATTCAGTGGCACACTATTTCCCAGCGAAATAGCCGTAAACCGTCGGAGCAATAAGTGAAAATCCTGGTTGATGAAAATATGCCGTACGCGACTGAGTTGTTCAGTCGTTTGGGGAATGTACAGGCGGTACCTGGCCGCCCGATCCCAAGTGCTGCGCTGGCCGATGCCGATGCGCTGATGGTGCGTTCGGTGACTAAAGTGAATGAAGCGCTGCTGGCCGGCACCCGTATTGGTTTTGTCGGCACAGCAACTGCCGGTACCGACCACGTAGATGACGTCTGGCTGCAACAGCAGGGCATCGGTTTTTCTGCGGCACCGGGCTGCAACGCCATCGCGGTAGTGGAATATGTGTTCTCCGCACTGATGCTGCTGGCCGAACGCGACGGTTTCCAACTGCGCGATAAAACCGTCGGCATTATCGGTGTCGGTAACGTGGGTTCGCGTCTGGATGCCCGCCTGAAGGCCCTGGGGGTACGGACTTTATTGTGCGATCCGCCGCGTGCTGAACGCGGTGATGCCGGCGAGTTCTGGCCGTTGGAAAAGCTGGTGGCGGAAGCCGACGTGCTTACTTTCCATACGCCATTGAATAAATCCGGCTCTTATAACTCGCTGCATCTGGTGGACGCTGAACTGCTGGCGGCGCTGCCGGACAATCGAATTCTGATCAACGCCTGCCGTGGTGCGGTGGTGGACAATGCTGCGCTGTTGCAGGCGCTGGAAAAAGGCAAAAAGCTGAGTACCGTGCTGGACGTCTGGGAACCGGAACCGGAGCTTTCCCTGCCGTTGCTGGCGCGGGTGGATATCGGTACCGCGCATATTGCCGGTTACACGCTGGAAGGCAAGGCGCGGGGGACCACTCAGGTGTTCGAGGCCTTCAGCCGTCACCTGGGCCAGCCACAGCAAATCGAACTGGCCTCGCTGTTGCCTGTGCCCGAATTCAGCCAGATCCAACTCAATGGGCCGCTGGACGAAGGCAAATTAAAACGATTGATGCACTTGGTGTATGATGTGCGCCGCGATGATGCGCCGCTGCGCAAAGTGGCCGGGCAACCGGGCGAGTTTGATCGTCTGCGCAAGCATTACCAGGAACGCCGCGAATGGTCTTCATTACGCGTCCAGTGCGATGACAGCGCCAGTGCGGAGCTGTTGCACAAGCTGGGTTTCCTGACGGCATAAGGCTTTCTTAAGCCACAGCGACTAATTTTGTTATCAGGGCGGCGGATTGCCGCCCATCTGCATTTGAATAAACTCTGGAGAAACCCAATGTCTGACGGCTGGAATATCGCTCTGCTTGGCGCCACTGGCGCGGTAGGTGAAGCGTTGCTGGAATTATTACAGGAACGCCAGTTCCCGGTGGGCGAACTCTATCCATTGGCAAGTGTTCGTAGCGCCGGTGCCACGGTGCGCTTCAACGGCAAATCGGTACTGGTGCAAAACGCGGAAGAATTTGACTGGTCACAGGCGCAGTTGGCTTTCTTCGTCGCCGGTACCGAAGCCTCGGCCCGCTACGCGGAAGAAGCTGGCAACATGGGCTGCCTGGTGATCGACACCAGCGGCCTGTTTGCGCTGGAACCGGACGTGCCGTTGGTGGTGCCTGGGGTGAACCCCCAGGTGCTGGCGGATTACCGTAACCGCAATATCGTTGCCGTGGCCGACAGCATGGTCAGCCAACTGCTGACCGCCATCAAACCGCTGACCGAACAGGCCGGGCTTTCCCGTTTGCATGTCACCACCCTGATGTCGGTATCGGCACGCGGCAAAGTGGCGGTCGACGATTTGGCTGGCCAAAGTGCGCGCCTGCTGAATGGCATTCCGGCTGAAGCGGGCGTTTTCGCCAAGCAGTTGGCGTTCAACCTGTTGCCGTTGCTGGCCGACGAACAGGGCAGCGTGCGTGAAGAGCGTTTGATTGTCGATCAGGTACGTAAAGTGCTGCAGGACGAAGGACTGCCGATTTCTGTCAGCTGTGTGCAGTCGCCAGTATTCTACGGCCATGCGCAGGTGGTTCACCTGGAAGCGTTGCGCCCGATGTCAGCAGAAGAAGCGCGCAGCGAGCTGGAACAGATGGATGATATCCAACTGAGCGAAGAAGACGACTACCCGACTCAGGTGACGGAAGCCTCTGGCAGCGATGCGTTGAGCGTCGGCTGTTTGCGTAATGACTACGGTATTCCGGAAGTCCTGCAGTTCTGGTCGGTGGCCGACAACGTGCGTTTCGGCGGCGCGCTGATGGCGATCGAAACCGCAGAGCGTCTGGTGCAGGAGCAGATGTACTGATGTCTGAAGTTGTCTTACCCACCCAGCCGACTTTGAAAATCGCGCTGGGGATTGAATATGACGGCAGCCAGTATTACGGCTGGCAGCGTCAACAGGAAGTTGCCAGCGTGCAGGCCTGTCTGGAACAGGCGTTGAGCAAGGTAGCGGATGCGCCGATCAACGTATTGTGCGCCGGGCGTACCGACGCCGGGGTGCATGCCACCGGTCAGGTGGTGCATTTTGAAACCACCGCGCAACGCAAGGACGCGGCCTGGACGATGGGCGTCAATACTCATTTGCCGCCGGATATTGCTGTGCGGTGGGTGACTGGCGTGAGTGAAGATTTTCATGCGCGTTTCAGCGCGACTGCGCGCCGTTACCGCTACATTATTTATAACCACCGCTACCGCCCGGCGGTATTGCAGCAGGGGATGACCCATTTTTATCACCCGCTGGATGCCGAACGGATGGAAAGGGCGGCGCAGGCGCTGTTGGGCGAGAACGACTTTACTTCGTTCCGCGCCGTGCAATGCCAGTCGCGCACGCCGTGGCGTAACGTAAAGCACGTTAAAGTTACGCGCTACGGTGAGTATATTGTGGTAGATATCAAGGCGAATGCCTTTGTACATCATATGGTTCGCAATATTGTCGGTAGCCTGATGGAAATTGGCTGCGGCAATCAGGATGAGAACTGGATGGCCGAGTTACTGGCACTGAAGGATCGTAATCTGGCTGCGGCGACGGCGCGGGCCGACGGGTTATACCTGGTTAGCGTTGATTACCCTGAGCACTTTGCCCTACCCCGGCCGCCAATGGGGCCACTGTTTTTACCCGACGATTAAACGCCGGCGCGCCTGACGCGTTGTTCCCTTGTGTACCTGCCGGGTGGGTGAGACACCCGGTAAAAGAGAGAACCTATGGACATCATCAAGTTTGTAATTGATTTTATTCTGCATATTGACGTGCATCTGGCCGAACTGGTCGCGCAATACGGTATGTGGGTGTACGCCATTTTGTTCCTGATCCTGTTTTGCGAAACCGGACTGGTGGTGACACCTTTCCTGCCGGGTGATTCTCTGTTGTTTGTTGCCGGTGCGCTGGCGGCATTGCCGACCAACGATCTGAATGTACATACCATGGTCGCGTTGATGATCGGCGCGGCGATACTGGGTGATGCGGTGAACTACACCATTGGCCGGTTGTTCGGGGATAAGCTGTTCAGTAACCCGAATTCGAAAATTTTCCGCCGCAGCTATCTGGATAAAACCCACCAGTTTTATGAAAAACACGGTGGAAAAACGATTATTCTGGCGCGATTTGTGCCGATCGTGCGTACTTTTGCGCCGTTCGTCGCCGGTATGGGGCATATGTCCTATCGCCATTTCGCCGCCTACAACGTGATTGGTGCACTGGTTTGGGTGCTGCTCTTCACTTATGCTGGCTACCTCTTCGGCGATCTGCCGATCGTGCAGGAAAACCTGAAACTGTTGATCGTGGGTATCATCATTGTTTCAATTCTGCCGGGTGTCATTGAAATTTGGCGCCATAAGCGTGCGGCTGCCCGCCAGCAAAAACAGTAAAAACATCGCTTAACCTGTCGGTTCGACCAGTTTTTTGTCCACAGAGTCGGGCCGATATGGTTTAATGAGCGACATTTATGGTCTGTTCCTGTTAACAACCTTGAAACCTGTGCCTTGCTTGCGCGCATGCCGCGTTTTGCTCAGGCATTTTTTCATTGGTGTTCTCGGGGGGATTGTTAAAGCATGAACAGCGGACTGGCGTCTGCCAGGTTCAAACAGAAAGGTCATCGATGAGCTGGATTGAACGAATTCTTAACAAGAGCAATATCACCCAAACCCGTAAGGCGAGTATTCCTGAAGGGGTGTGGACCAAATGCGATAGCTGCGGTCAGGTTCTCTACCGCGCCGAGCTGGAGCGTAATCTGGAAGTGTGCCCGAAATGCGACCACCACATGCGCATGACTGCGCGTATGCGTCTGCATACCCTGCTCGATGAAGGCAGTGAAGTGGAGCTGGGCAGCGAACTGGAGCCGAAAGACGTTCTGAAGTTCAAGGATTCCAAAAAGTATAAAGACCGCCTGGTTGCCGCACAGAAAGCGACCGGTGAAAAAGACGCGCTGGTCGTGATGAAGGGCACGCTGTACGGCATGCCGATTGTCGCCGCTTCGTTCGAATTCGCCTTTATCGGCGGTTCCATGTCGTCCGTGGTCGGCGCGCGTTTTGTACGTGCGGTTGAGCAGGCGCTGGAAGACAACTGTCCGCTGGTGTGTTTCTCAGCCAGTGGCGGTGCCCGTATGCAGGAAGCGCTGATGTCGCTGATGCAGATGGCGAAAACCAGTGCAGCGCTGGCCAAATTGCAGGAACGTGGTCTGCCGTACATTTCGGTACTGACCGACCCGACCATGGGTGGCGTTTCCGCCAGTCTGGCGATGCTGGGTGATATCAATATCGCCGAGCCGAAAGCGCTGATCGGCTTTGCCGGCCCACGCGTTATCGAGCAGACGGTGCGTGAAAAGCTGCCGCCGGGCTTCCAGCGCAGTGAGTTCCTGATTGAAAAAGGCGCGATCGACATGATCGTACGCCGTCCGGAAATGCGTCAGACTCTGGCGAGTATCCTTTCCAAGCTGACCAACCAGCCGCAGCCGCATTTCGATGAAGCCGCGCCGTTGTCCGAGCAGGAAAATCAGGCCGACGCCTGAGATCAATAGGTCCCCGCGCCGGTAGCCATCGGCGCGGGGATCAGCCGCCATTTTGTGGCTAAATGACGGCTGATAACGGAGAGCATCGCCTTTACCGCGGTGAGGGTGGTGCCCTGATGGATTAATGAACCCAAGTTCAGTGACGGGACTCATGCAAAACCACCAAATTCCCCAAGCCACGTCGCCATTGAGCTCGTGGCTTTTCTATCTGGAACGTCTGCACAGCCAGGCGATCGAACTCGGCCTGGAACGCGTACAGCGCGTTGCGGCGCATCTTGATTTACTCTCTCCTGCACCGACGGTATTTACCGTAGCCGGTACCAATGGTAAAGGCACCACCTGTCGCACCCTGGAAACCATCCTGATGGCGGCCGGTTTGCGCGTTGGCGTCTACAGCTCGCCGCACCTGGTGCATTATACCGAGCGGGTCCGTATTCAGGGCGATGAACTGAGTGAGGCCGAACATTGCCGCTCGTTCGCCGCTATTGAAGCGGGCCGGGGTGAAACTTCGCTGACCTATTTCGAATTCGGCACCTTGTCGGCGCTGCAGCTGTTCAAACAGGCTAAGCTTGACGTGGTGATCCTGGAAGTCGGGCTCGGCGGCCGCCTGGATGCGACCAATATCGTCGATCCGAGCGTGGCGGTAGTGACCAGCATCGCGTTGGATCATACCGACTGGCTGGGCAACGATCGCGAAAGCATTGGCCGTGAAAAAGCCGGGATCTTCCGTAGCGGTAAACCGGCGGTGGTGGGGGAACCGGATATGCCGGCTACCATTGAGCAGGTCGCACAAACGCTGGGTGCCCAATTGTATCGCCGTGGCGATGCCTGGACTTTCAGCGAACAGGGCGAACGCTGGCAGTGGCAGGGCGGTGGCACTTTGCTGACCGATTTGCCGATGCCCAACGTGCCGTTAGCCAATGCGGCGACGGCACTGGCTGCGCTGCATTTTTCTGCGTTGGAAATTGATGAGCGGGCGATTTTCACCGGCTTGCAGCAGGCGACATTGCCAGGACGATTCCAGATTGTGCGACGCGAACCGATGCTGATCCTCGACGTGGCGCATAACCCCCACGCGGCAGGTTACCTGGCCGGGCGTCTGGCGACCTTACCGCGCAATGGCGGCAAGGTGCGTGCGGTGGTGGGGATGTTGTCGGATAAAGACATCGCCGGTACCCTGGCCTGTCTGAGTGAGCAGGTCGATGAGTGGTATTGCGCGCCGCTGGACGGGCCGCGCGGGGCCAGCGTTGAACTGTTGGCGCAATATTTGACGGAACCGCGGCAGTTTGCCGATGTCGAAACTGCCTGGCGTCAGGCTATGCAGGACGCAGATATTCAGGATATTGTGATCGTCTGTGGATCGTTCCACACCGTTGCACAGGTTATGGCGGCGTTAGACGAGCGGGGAGTGTGAGTGGCAAGTAAATTTCAAAACCGATTGGTCGGTACCGTGATTTTGGTCGCGCTGGGGGTGATTATTCTGCCAGGGCTGCTGGACGGTAAAAAGAAACATTATGAGGACGAATTCGCCGCCATCCCATTGGTGCCGAAGGCCGGTGATGTGGAAGAAAACGACGTGGTGCCGCCGGTAAGCCAACCGCTGCCGGCACAGCCGCCGGAAGGAGCGGGCGCACTGGTTGAACAGCAGGCGGCCAATGAGGCCGCAGCGCAGCAGGCCGTTCGTCAACCGGCGCAGCAACCTACGTTGGTTACGCCGCCGGTCGAAAGCCGTCCACAACCGACGCCGCAGCCGACGCCACAGCCAAAACCGAAACCGGTAGAAACCAAACCGGTAGAAGTGAAGCCAAAACCGGTACCGAAACCGGTAGAGGTGAAGCCGGTGGTGAAACCTGAGCCAACGCCAGTACCCAAGCCTGAGCCTGCACCCGTGCAGAAACCGACGGAAGAGAAAGCGCCGGCAGGGCAGGCTTATGTAGTGCAGCTCGGTGCGCTGAAGAACGCCGCCAAGGTGAACGAGGTGGTGGCATCGCTCAGGCTGTCCGGTTACCGTGCCTTTACCGTGCCGTCAACGCCGGTACAGGGCCAGATCACCCGGATCTACGTCGGCCCGGATGCCTCAAAACAGAAGCTGCAGTCTTCTCTGTCCGCGTTGAACTCGATCAGTGGTTTGAGCGGTCAGGTGAAGCCGTACGGCGTACGTTAAGTTTATGGGGGGCAGCATGCTGTGCCCCATAATCGAGTCATGCCGATATAATCATTAAAAATAATGTGCCTTTCGTAGCTGAAATGGCCTATGTAGGCGCGGCGATTGAGAATTTTGTTATCGCCGTTTTTTATTTGTAGCGGGGCAGGAAAACCCCTACGCAAACGTTTACGTTTTCTGTTAGAATTCGCCGCGAAATGGATGCAGGGGCGATTCATCATTGGAATAGTTCATGGTCTGGATTGATTACGTCATTATAGCGGTGATTGGATTTTCGGCTCTGGTGAGCCTGATCCGAGGGTTTGTTCGCGAAGCATTGTCACTTGTGACATGGGGATGTGCGTTTTTTGTTGCCAGCCATTTCTACTCTTACCTTGCAGTCTACTTCACTCGTTTTGAAGATGAACTGGTGCGAAACGGCATCGCGATTGCCATCTTGTTTATCGCGACCCTGATCGTAGGCGCTATTGTTAACTATGTGATTAGTTCACTGGTAGAGAAAACCGGGTTATCAGGTACCGACCGGGTGCTGGGCGTCTGTTTCGGCGCACTGCGCGGCGTGTTGATCGTTTCGGCGATACTGTTTTTCCTGGATACCTTTACCGGTTTCTCACAAAGTACCGACTGGAAACAGTCGCAGCTGATCCCCCAGTTCAGTTACATCATCAGGTGGTTCTTTGACTACCTGCAGAGCACGTCGAGTTTCTTGCCGACCCATTTACCGGGGCGGTAGCGCTGATGAGGAAAAGACAACATGTGCGGTATTGTCGGTATCGCCGGTTTTATGCCGGTAAACCAGTCGATTTATGATGCGTTGATGGTGCTTCAGCACCGTGGCCAGGATGCCGCAGGCATCGTCACCATAGATGCCCACAATGGGTTCCGTCTGCGTAAGGCCAACGGTCTGGTGAAGGATGTGTTTGAGGCACGTCATATGCAGCGCTTGCAGGGCAACATGGGTATTGGCCATGTGCGCTACCCAACGGCTGGCAGCTCCAGTGCTTCAGAGGCTCAACCCTTCTATGTAAACTCGCCGTTCGGTCTGACGCTGGCACACAACGGCAACCTGACCAACGCCCATGAGCTGCGCCAAAAGCTGTTTGAAAGCGGCCGCCGCCATATCAACACCACCTCCGATTCCGAGATCCTGCTGAACGTACTGGCCAGTGAGCTGGACCGTTTCCAACATTATCCGCTGGAATCCGACAACATTTTCACCGCCGTTGCCGCCATGCATCAGCAACTGCGCGGCGCTTACGCCTGTGTAGCGATGATCATCGGTCACGGTCTGCTGGCGTTCCGTGATCCTAATGGTATCCGCCCGCTGGTGATCGGCAAGCGTCAGCTTGAAGATGGCCGCAATGAATATATGGTGGCTTCCGAGAGCGTGGCACTCGATACGCTGGGCTTCGAATTCCTGCGCGATGTGGCGCCGGGCGAAGCGGTGTATATCACCGAAAAGGGCCAACTGTTCACTCGCCAGTGTGCAGAGAACCCGAAAACCAACCCGTGCCTGTTCGAATACGTCTATTTCGCCCGCCCGGACTCCTTTATGGACAAGATTTCGGTCTACAGCGCACGCGTGCGCATGGGGCAGAAGTTGGGTGAGAAGATTGCCCGCGAGTGGGAAGATTTGGACATCGACGTGGTGATCCCCATCCCGGAAACCTCCTGTGATATCGCGTTGGAAATCGCGCGTATCCTGGATAAACCGTACCGTCAGGGGTTTGTGAAGAACCGCTATGTCGGCCGTACCTTTATTATGCCGGGCCAGCAGGCACGCCGTAAGTCGGTACGCCGCAAGCTGAACGCCAACCGTGCCGAGTTCCGCGACAAGAATGTGCTGTTGGTGGACGATTCCATCGTGCGCGGCACCACTTCCGAGCAGATCGTGGAGATGGCGCGTGACGCCGGGGCGAAACGAGTTTACCTGGCTTCCGCTGCGCCGGAAATTCGCTTCCCTAACGTCTACGGCATCGACATGCCGAGCGCCAATGAACTGATTGCCCACGGCCGTGAAGTGGATGAAATCCGCCAGATCATCGGTGCCGACGGTCTGATCTTCCAGGACCTGGACGATCTGATTGAAGCGGTACGTGAAGAGAACCCGGACATCACTCAGTTCGAATGCTCGGTATTCAACGGTATCTACGTCACCAAAGACGTCGACCAGAGCTACCTCGAGTATCTGGAATCGCTGCGCAATGACGACGCCAAAGAAATGCGTGGTCAGACCGAAGCGGAAAATCTGGAAATGCACAACGAAGGTTAAGTCTCGCCGTTGACCAAAACAGTGCACCGCGGCGTTCGCTGCGGTGCATTATCCCTCCCTGACTTGCTTATGTAGCCCCATTGCGGCAAAGTCTGCCTGATCCTATTTTTTCCTTGGCAGAGGCCAGCTTTATGAAACGACTCATCATCGGTATTTCCGGCGCCAGCGGCGCAATCTATGGCGTGCGCCTGTTGCAGGTATTGCGCGACGTCGCAGAGGTGGAAACCCATTTGGTGATGAGTAATGCGGCACGACAGACGCTTTCGCTGGAAACCGATCTCAGCCTGCGTGAAGTACAGGCGCTGGCCGATGTGGTGCATGACTCGCGCGATATCGGCGCCAGTATTTCTTCCGGCTCGTTCAAAACGGCCGGCATGGTGATTTTGCCTTGTTCAATCAAAACCTTATCCGGTATTGCCAATAGCTACAGTGACGGCCTGCTGACGCGTGCTGCCGACGTGGTGCTGAAAGAACGCCGCCGACTGGTGCTGTGCGTACGTGAAACCCCGTTGCATCTTGGCCATTTGCGTCTGATGACCCAGGCGGCGGAAATGGGCGCGGTGATTATGCCGCCAGTGCCGGCTTTTTATCATCGGCCTGCCAGCGTGGAAGACATCATCGATCAAACGGTAAACCGGGTAGTCGATCAGTTTGACATTGAATTACCGCAAGATTTATTTGCCCGCTGGCAAGGTGCTAATTAACAAATTCCTCCCTAATTTGGCACATTTGTGCAACACCGCACTGAATTAGGGCGGCGCATGCACCATAATGATCCCACTTCATCACGCTCACTGTTTCAAGGCTCTGGTATTTATCCATTGCCCGTGACGCGGCCAACACTGGCCGATTTAATTTTGCGGTTATCGTCCCAGGAAACAGTTTTGTGAAGGCCGGAGTCGTTCCCTCCGCCTACAGCAATAAATGTGGCACGATTACTGCAAATTGATTTGGTGGAAAAGTAATGCCCGCAGTGGCATCAAAAAATCAATTTGAGGGTGATTTATGAAAAAGCTGGTTAAGGTTCTTCCTTTAGTCTTGGCTTTAAGCGCGGCAAGCAGCGCATTTGCCGCAGTACCATCAACGCTGAAGATCGGCACCGATCCGACCTATGCACCCTTTGAATCCAAAAATGCCAAAGGCGAGTTGGTCGGTTTTGATATCGATCTGGCCAAAGAGCTGTGCAAACGCATAAATACCAAATGTACCTTTGTGGAAAGCGATTTTGACGCGCTGATCCCGTCCCTGAAGGCGAAGAAAATTGACGCCATCATCTCTTCTCTGTCGATCACCGAAAAACGCCAGCAGGAAATTGCCTTCACCGACAAGCTGTATGCCGCCAACGCCCGCCTCATCGCCCCGAAAGGTTCCAAGCTGCTGCCGACCATCGATGCGCTGAAAGGCAAGAGCGTCGGGGTGCTGCAGGGCACTACCCAGGAAGCCTATGCCAACGCCATGTGGCAGCCTAAGGGCATCACCGTGGTGCCTTATCAGAACCAGGATCTGGTGTACGCCGACCTGGCATCCGGCCGTATCGATGCCGCCTTCCAGGACGAAGTGGCAGGCAGCGATGGCTTCCTGAAACAGCCTCCAGGCAAGGATTATGCTTTTGCCGGTGAATCGGTGAAGGATGACAAATTCTTCGGCGTGGGGACCGGCATGGGCTTGCGCAAGAATGAGACCGAGCTGAAGGCGGCGCTGGATAAAGCCTTTGCCGAAATGCGCAAAGACGGCACTTACGACAAGTACGCGAAGAAATACTTCGACTTTGACGTCTACGGCGGCTAATGCCGTACACCGTTCCAGATTGTGACTTCGGGGCTGGCCTGCCGGCCCCGATGGTTCGGGATCCAATGACGACAGGGTGAAGTAAATGCTGCAAGGCTATTCCCAATTGATATTTGAGGGTGCTCTGGTGACGCTGGAGCTGGCCCTCAGTTCCGTACTGCTGGCGCTGGTCATCGGTTTGATCGGTGCCGGTGGCAAACTTTCCCATAATCGCCTGCTTTCTACCGTATTTGGCGCTTATACCACGCTGATCCGTGGCGTACCCGATCTGGTGCTGATGCTGCTGATTTTCTACGGCCTGCAAATTGCGCTCAACCACCTCACCGAACTGCTTGGCTTCTCGCAAATCGATATTGATCCGCTCAGTGCGGGCATTATCACCCTCGGGTTTATTTATGGCGCCTATTTCACTGAAACCTTTCGCGGTGCCTATATGGCGGTGTCGAAAGGGCAGATCGAAGCGGCAACCGCCTACGGCTTCACCGGTTCACAAATTTTCCGTCGCATTCTGTTCCCTGCGATGATGCGTTTTGCCCTGCCGGGCATTGGCAACAACTGGCAGGTGATCCTGAAGGCCACGGCGCTGGTGTCTATTCTGGGCCTCAATGACGTGGTGAAAGCCACTCAATTGGCCGGTAAAGGCACCTATCAGCCGTTCTTCTTTGCGATCGTGGCCGGTGTGGTTTATCTGATTTTCACTACCGTTTCCAATGGTGTGCTGCTGTGGCTTGAACGGCGTTATTCCCTGGGCGTCCGGAGGGCTGAGCTATGATCGAAATTTTACAACAGTACTGGCAATCGTTGCTGTGGAGCGACGGCTACCGTTTCACCGGGGTCGCCGTCACGCTGTGGCTACTGATTTCCTCGGTGGTGATGGGCGGTTTGCTGGCAATCCCGATGGCGGTGGCACGCGTTTCCTCCATCACCTGGGTGCGTTTCCCGGTCTGGCTCTACACCTATATATTCCGCGGTACACCGCTGTATGTGCAGTTGTTGGTGTTTTACTCCGGTATGTACAGCCTGGAAATCGTCCGCGGGACGGACTTCCTCAATGCCTTCTTCCGCAGCGGGCTCAATTGCACCATTTTGGCGCTAACACTGAACACCTGTGCCTACACCACCGAAATCTTCGCCGGGGCGATCCGCTCGGTGTCACACGGTGAAATCGAAGCGGCCAATGCTTACGGCTTCTCACGCTTCAAAATGTACCGCTGTATCATTTTGCCTTCTGCGCTTCGTACCGCGCTGCCGGCTTACAGCAATGAAGTGATCCTGATGCTGCACTCGACCGCGCTGGCGTTTACCGCCACCGTGCCGGACCTGCTGAAGATAGCGCGAGATATCAATGCGGCGACCTACCAGCCGTTCTATGCCTTTGGCATTGCCGCGGTGCTGTATCTGATCATCTCTTACGGGTTAATCAGCCTGTTCCGCAAGGCGGAAAAGCGCTGGATGGCACACGTTAATCACTGATAATGACGGGAACCTACTATGTCTGAGAATAAATTAGCCGTCACCGAACTGCATAAACGCTATGGCGAACACGAAGTGCTGAAAGGCGTCTCGCTGGCGGCCAACGCAGGGGATGTGATTAGCATCATCGGGTCTTCCGGCTCCGGTAAAAGTACCTTTTTGCGCTGTATTAACTTCCTGGAAAAGCCAAGTGAAGGCGCCATCAGTCTGAACAATGAAGATATCCGCATGGTGCGCGACAAGGACGGTCAGTTGAAGGTTTTCGACAAGAAGCAACTGCAGCTGCTGCGCACTCGCCTGACCATGGTGTTCCAGCATTTTAACCTGTGGAGCCACATGACGGTGCTGGAGAACGTGATGGAGGCACCGGTGCAGGTACTGGGGCTGAGCAAGACCGAAGCGCGTGAGCGCGCGATACGTTATCTGGATAAGGTGGGGATCGACGAGCGTGCCCGTGGAAAATACCCGGTGCACCTGTCTGGCGGCCAGCAACAGCGTGTGTCTATTGCGCGCGCTTTGGCGATGGAGCCAGAGGTTTTACTGTTCGATGAACCGACCTCGGCACTGGATCCGGAATTGGTTGGCGAAGTGTTGCGTATCATGCAGAAGCTGGCGGAAGAAGGTAAAACCATGGTGGTGGTGACGCATGAAATGGAGTTTGCACGCCATGTTTCCAGCCACGTGATCTTCCTGCACAAAGGGCTGATCGAAGAGCAGGGGCCACCGGCTGAACTGTTTGGCAATCCGAAAAGTCCTCGCCTGCAGCAGTTCCTTTCCGGCGCGTTAAAATAGCGGATTTTTGGGGCCAGATCTTCCTGGCCCCAAAAGGCTCTTCAGCGGGCCTGGTCCCGCTGATTAATCACATCATCCAACGCCTGTTCCAACTCCAAAAAGCGGAAGCTGAAACCGGCTTCTTCCAGCCTTTTCGGTACCGCTCGTTGCCCACCCAGCACCAATACCGCTGCTTCACCCATCAATAAACGCAGGGCAAAGGCCGGCACGCGTAAAAACGCCGGCCGGTCGAGCACGTTGGCGAGCTGAGCGGCAAACTGTTCGTTGTGAACCGGGTAGGGGGCAACCATATTGAACGGCCCTTGCAGGGTTTGGTGATCCAGTAAATAGACGATGCCATCAACCATGTCTTCCAGGTGGATCCACGGCAGATATTGGCGGCCGTCGCCTATGGGGCCGCCGAGCCCAAGGCGGAATGGCGGTAACATTTTCGCCAACGCGCCGCCTTTGGCCGCCAGCACCACGCCGGTACGAAGCAGACAGACGCGGGTGGCCTCGCTTTGCGCTTGCAGTGCCAGAGACTCCCAGCGTTGACAAAGCTGATGGGTGAATTCGTCGTGCGGGGCTTCGTCTTCGGTGACCACCGCCTGGCCCTGATCGCCATAGTAGCCAATCGCCGAACCGGAAATCAGTACGCCGGGCGGTGTGCTGCCGGCGTTAATCAGCTTGGCCAACTGTTCGGTCAGATCCCAGCGGCTGTGGCACAGGCGTTCTTTCTGCGCTTTGCTCCAGCGCTTGTCGGCGATAGGCTCACCGGCCAGGTTGATGACGGCGTCAAAACCGTCCAGCGAGGGCTGGTCCTGCAGCGTTGACCAATAGCTGACCTGCTCGCCAAAGCGATCCCGTGCGCGTTGCACGTTGCGGCTCAGCACCGTAATTTGATGAGAAAGGCCCAGCAGCCGTTGCGTCAGGCTGCTCCCTATCAATCCTGTGGCGCCGGTGATCAGGATCCGCATGGTCGATTCTCCCTGAAACGGTGGTTTTCAGGCCCGGCGATAGCTCATGGTCATCGAAACCGAATCGGCGTAGCGCAGGGCCAATAGTTTATCTATCTCCACTTCAGCATAGGTTACCCAGGCGTGTTGTTTCACGATATCGAGCACATCCTGAGTTAATTTTTCCAGCAGGGCGAAGCGGTTATCTTCCACGTGACGAATGATGGCCTTGGTGATGGTGCGGTAGTTGAGCGCGTCGTCGATGTTTTCGCTGTCGCGCGCCTTATCCGCCGGGTAGTGGATCACTACGTTAATCAGGATGTCCTGACGGTTGTTGATTTCTTCTTCCTTGATACCGATGAACGTACGCAACCGCAGATTTTTTATACGAATAATGGCGTCGGGTTGACTGAATGACATCAGAGAATCTCCACAGGTCTGATTATTGGTGCTCAGAATACACGGAAAGTAGGGAAATGATAACGAGCCGGGGGAAACTCCCCGGAGGCCGGGGAGCCGGAAAATTAACCCTGCTCAGCCAGCTTGTAGGCACGCTCGGTTGCCGGGCGGTTGCTGATGCGTTCGAACCAGTTGCGTATCGCCGGATAATCCGCCAGATCGATGCGCTGACGCGGGTGTGACACCACCCAGGGATAGGTGGCGATATCGGCAATGCTGTAGTTGTCACCGCCCAGATACGGATGCTTTTGCAGCTCGGCTTCCAGCACCGCATACAGACGTTTGGTTTCCAGGTGGTAACGTTCGATGGCGTAGGGCACCGGTTGCGGTGCGTAGTGGTTGAAGTGGTGGTTTTGCCCTAGCATCGGCCCAAAACCCGCCACCTGCCAGAACAGCCACTGTAGCGTGGCAGCGCGCTCGCGCAGGCCTTTGCTCAGCAGCTTGCCGGTTTTCTCCGCCAGATACAGCAGAATTTCGCCGGATTCGAACAGGCTGATTGGCGCACCGCCATCAACTGGCTGCTGGTCGACGATGGCCGGAATTTTGTTGTTGGGTGAAATGCTCAGAAAATCCGGCTTGAACTGATCGCCGGCGCTGATATTTACGCGGTGGATACGGTAGGGTAAGCCAACCTCCTCCAGAAACAGGGTAATTTTGTGACCATTGGGAGTAGGCGCGTAATACAGGTCAATCATATTATAATACTCCTTGTAAAACATCATGATAAAATGAAGCATGAACATTTAGCGTCGAGGGAACCATGAGAGCTTTCTTATATTGCCGTGTTAGTTCTAAACATCAAACAAAACAACAAGGTGGTACTGGGATCACAAGGCAAGAAGCTACCGTTATAGAGTACATCAATGGTTATAATCCTGATCCAAAATTAGGGTATCAGCTCAGCTTAGACGATCATGAGATGCTTGATCCAGATCTTGGAAAGTCGGCATATCATGGCTACAACTTCACCAAAGGGGCGTTAGGTGAGTTCAAACTGAAGGTATTGAGCCGGGAGATTAAAGAGGGGGCATTGATCATTGAGAACGTGGATAGATTCAGTCGCCTTCCCGAGCATGAAGCTATCAGAGAATTCAATGATTTGATTCTTGGCGGGATTGATATCCATGAGGTTGAAACAGGTATTGTTTACAGTAAAAAAATCCCCAATACACTTTCTAAATTGGCCCACTCGATCGAAAGAGCGTGGGGAGAAAGTGAACGAAAATCATCTATTGCAAAAAAGGTATGGAAAGCCCGTAGAGAAACAGTACTTGCTACAGGAAAACCATTACCTGCACGTACCCCAAAGTGGTTGAAAATAGTTAATAGCGAATATGTTATTGATAAAAAATATTCTGATGCTGTTAATACAATATTCAAATTATACACAGAAGGGTATGGTACTGCTTATATAGTAAAGCACCTTAATAATAACGATATGAAGATAGATGATCTTTCGTGGAGTACTGCCGCTTTGACGAAAATGTACTCTGATGAGAGATTGATTGGTTGGAAAAGCGGGATGAAGGTTTATCCAGAGTTAGTGGATGAAGAAGTTTTTAAAAGGGCAAAAGAAATAAAAAATTCCAAGGTTTTTCTTAATAAACAAAAAATAAATGGAGCACAGAGATCTATTTTTAACTCAATAGCCCGTTGTGGTAAATGTGGTGCTGCCATGTGCGTTAGCGTCAATGGACATAATAAGTTGTATTATTGGTGTTGGAAAAAACGTGGCACAAAAGAATGTGATTTATCAGGCTTCGTATATGCATATGTGGAGCTTGCGATTTTACAGCATATAAAAAATATAGAGTGGGATAAGGTTTATCTTGAAGGTGAACGAGGTAATGATCGGTCAGAAGAGTTAAGGTTAGAATTAACAGAGTTGTTAAGCTATAAGTTAGAGATAGAGGAAATATTAAAATCAACAGAAAGACCACCTACGGCTGTGTTACGAACATTGATTAATACAGAAGAGCAGATTGAAAAGTTAGAAGGTGAAATATCTTCTATGATATCGTCTGAATATGAGGTAAATTTTGATTTTAATATTGATGACATAATTAATCAGAATAATATAGAGTTACGTCAGAAGTGCAACATACAACTGAAAAAAAACATTAAGTCGATTGTTTTTAATAAGTATGATGGCTATGTCATTATTGATATTGAATATTTCACGGATGTGTTAAAACATGTACTAATAGTAAATAACAAAACTGGTGATGTGACTGGTGATGTTGTTATAAGAAGAAATGGTGAGAGTACTACATATGAAAGTCGAAGCGTTAAAATCATTAAGGATGAAGGTAGTGTATTCTCACTGGATTGTAACATAAGCGAAGTGGTATTGAATGATTATCTATTTTTGATGAACATCGTTGACTTTGTGGATTCAGAGGTAAAGGATTTCTTGAACCTTCATCTAAATGCAGTGTTGCAACAAGAAGGTTAACAAAAATGAGAGAATGAATAATTCTGGCTATAATATAGGTGGTCGCTTTTTTCGGCCGTCTGTGAAACAGGTATCCGTTTTGTGGTATAATTAAGGCATCTCCACTAAATAGTGATAGTAAAATATTATTGGAGATCCCCAGTTGAAACAACTCTTAAAAGACACAATCATATTCGGTACTGGTATTGTACTCGCAGTACTGACACTAGCACATCCAATAGTCATAATCTGGTTCGTTCTTCTTGTATGGGCACTGAGAGGTGAACATGAGGAAACTTAACATCATAAATGCATGTGGAATATTAAAACTAGCATTCGAGCTACCAGAACATTTATTACTGGTTAATAAAATGATTGGCTACTGCCGAGAACATGATTTAGTACTCGATGAAAATGATCTAGACGAATTTAACTCGGTGTTCTGGCCTGTGTTATTCAGTTTATATGACTGCAAACTACTAAATAGTAGTGCTGATACTGATAGTACAATAGCCTTTGTGATTCGCGATGAAAAGCTTGGAATTGCATATGGCAGTACTTTTTACTTTATCTGATAAATAATACAACAACAAATCTCCCAAGACAAAGTTACCCGTAGTGACATTCGGGTACTTTTTTGCATGGAAAAATAATAAAAGGTGCACAAGATGAAAGAAAAGAAAAATACATCATTCGGTATTAGGTTGAATGATGAACAAGTTAAGTACTTAGACGATCAGGTGAATCAAGGTAAGGCAAAAAATAGAAGTGAGGCAATACAAATTATGATTAACACGGCGAGAATTTTAGGCAAGTAATGGTTTTTGTACTTTCACACTAGAAAAGTACGGTGGTGACAGGATGTCACTTTGTAATCATGGATGGTTAAAATGGAAAAATATAATGATCTAAAAGGACAAAAAACAAAACATCATAAAAAAGCTTTGAATGCATGGCACAACATGCACCGTAGGGTGAGAAATGATCCATCATATTATAGTGTGACTATATGTGATGAATGGTACACCTACAGTAACTTTTATAGTTGGTATGAAGAACATGTAGTTGATGGATGGCATATTGATAAGGACATCTCAGGATGTCATAAGTACTCCCCAGATACCTGCGTATTTGTTCCCGTAGAAGTAAATATGTTGTTCCGTGATGCGAAGACGCAATTTATGAAAGGCGTTGTGTCAAACACACGAGGTTATCAATCACAGATTTCGGTTGATGGCAAAATCAAGAAGCTGGGTACTTTTGATACAATAGAGAAGGCACATGCGGCTTACCTAAATGCTCGTACTGAACGATTGCATGAGTTGGCTATTAAGTATCCAGTACTGAAATCTATTTTATAATAAAGAAGGGCATACACGGAAAGTATGCCCAATCAATTACAATCTATTTATGGAGCAACAAATGCTAAAATATATTCAAGCCGATTGCGGCAGTGGGAAAACTCATTCACTTATTGAAATGACAAAACGGTCAAATGAGAAGTTCATTATTGTACAAAGTACTTTGCAGTTGATAGATCAAACGTCCAAGGGATTAAGTAATATTTGTACCGTGATTACTTCTTCTGAACACAGCAATGTTATAAATTCCACAATGGAATTTTTAATGAATCCAACTTCAAGAGTACTAGTACTATCGGAAAAAGCATTTCTTGGAATAAGTGATATATCATTACTAAAAAATTGGAAAATCTACCTTGATGATGTAGTCAACTTTCATGCTTATAACATAATCAACACTGAGAAAAAGTACGAAGTTGAGAATGAGTTATTTAGGGACTTTGAAGAAGTATCTTCTCAGTACTTAACAGCTAAACCAGTACTTGAATTCAGTGATGATCTTCTAAATCATATGTCTAACTTATTCGACTTTGTTGGAACCTATGATCATTTCGTAATGAACCGTAATTTCTTCGATAAGATTGGAAAGGCGGGTAACGTTGATGTGTACTCTAATGATTGTAAGCAACTAACAACCTTAGCTTGGGTGAATATCTCCAAGTACAAGGATCTTGATGTTACTTTTATGTCGAATCTATTCGAAGAAACACTAATCTACAAAGGCAACAAGGAACTATTCGATAAAGTTGATTTAGAGGGCTTACGCGAGCGTGTGAAGCCAGTACGGGAACGTTTGAAGGTTTACTACTTCTCTGAAAACCATCGGCTCACAAAGTCATTCAGGGACTCTCACGGCGAAAAGTTACAAGAGGTATATGATTACATAAATGCTAATGTAAAACAGCCGTACTACTACACTACTAATACCCGTACTGGCAAAGTACTAAATGGTGTTCATATCAAGCCTGTAAGTCGTGGTATGAACTCATTTCAAGATTACAGTACTTGCGTATGGCTTGCATCAATGAAGCCGTCACCAGTCGAAGCAAAGCAGTTAGAATTGATGTTTAAAATCACTGGGGAAGAAATTACTTACGCTCGTGAACTAGAGAATCTCTATCAGTTCTGTAATCGTAGTAGTCTAAGAAAGTATGACAGTACTGAACAGGTAGTAGTGTATGTGTTCGACAAAGAACAAGCACAGTTCCTAAGCGACAATATTGAATACATTGATGTTGGTATTGATAAAGAAGTAGTGAAGTTTGTTCCTGCAAAACTATCAGATGCAGATTATAAAAGGTTGGGTAAGGTTACTATCAAACGTTTTCCGGATCAGGAATCATTTGATAGGTGGATGAATAGTACTGTAAATTCTCATTTGAATGATTTGCAACGTGATAAATTTTATCAGAAATATAATCGTGTTAGGGGGTAATCACCAACGTAACCCCGCTAAAATATAGGGGGTATTTTACCTATAGGGCTTAAGGTATTTCCCCCCTAACTGGAAAAGTTATGTACAAATCACTAACATAAGGGTGTCCATTTTTTACCTATAGAGCTTAAGGTATTTTATGGACATTCAATTATGAAATGAGTTGAGCAAGTGGATTTGGAGTGCTCGAGCACGACAAAATACGCAGGGAAACGAAATAATGCGGTTGCTTGCAATTGCATTTATCAAGTAATAACACTATTAATTACGCCCATTGCTCACAAGTTCGCAATAGTCGGCCTGTTGTTCTTAGTTGCACTTGCTCCGCTGCGTTTACTTGCGAACAAAGGCATTACTTTTTTAAGTAGTTAATAGGTATTTTAACGGCCTTGTTAGTCACTGACGCGGGACAAGCCCTTGTCGGGAATCGGGCTGTTTAAGCCCTTAAATGAAACTACCCAAAGTAGCCGACAGGCATTACTAACCCGATTTAATTGAACTGCCCTATGATGGTGAAAATGGAGAGGTTAAATTGACCTCTCCAAAATAGTTACTTGCCGTTCACGGTAACAGTAACATCGATATCTTTACTGATTAATATTGCGTCTTGATCTGTTTTACTGATAAAGGGTGCGTTACATGGATTATCAATATCAGTGATGGTTCCGTTAAAGCGATTTTTTATAAATTCGATAGCAGTATCAAAGGCACCAGTATATGATTTTTGGTTGTTAAAATTATTGATTGATGAGATATTATGTTGAGGTCTACGAGATATCACGTCAACGTTACAAGTACCATTTGCCATTTCAGATATAATGATATTGAAAAAATCGCCAACTGAGTTACGTACATAGACATCATGAATAATGTTGCTCGGATAAGTTTGAAACACGGTATTGCTCATAATATACCTCTTTAGTGGTTGGATGAAGTTACTATCTAAAAATTTCGTGTACTTTTACCGTCATAAGCTCATCGTAATATGAATCTAAATCTTGATAAATCTTGTCTTTATTGGAATGCAGCTCTTTTAAAATTGGTTTTTTTTCATTGGAGAAAAAATCTAGTTCTGAAAATTTAATTTTATATAGCAGGTACTTGGGTTCAGAATGCTTGGCTTGTAGGCAATATTGTGTTGTAAGGACAAAGGTTTCTGAAATTTTATAAAAATCAATGAGGCAATTACATATTACTTTAATTTTATTTCTTTCGGCAATATTAATCCCTAGTCTCTCGATAGAAAGAATTTCTCTTTGCAATCTAATGGCTAAGGCTTTTGCTTGTTTTAATTTCCCAACTTCAATTTTTGCTTGTTCAATATAGAGATCAAGTATTGGATTTTCAAAACTACTAGAGTTTTTTAGTTCATCCATATCAGAGGAAAACTTAGTTATACGCTCTTTACTATCAATTGCATCACTATACTGTTCATCAAGTTTAGAAATCTTTTCAATAGCAGCCTCTAGTCCTTTAGTTTTCGTTTGTGCTTTCAACCAGTCTTTCGCTTTGTAAGTAGCATAACTAGCAGATAATGCCATTATAGCATTTGAAATGGCAATAATTGAGTTGGCTAAATCCATTTTCTTATCCGAGTTATAATATATTGCAATCATCAATAGTAGTGCTAAAAAAATGAACAGTACTATAACAAGTCCAGTGATTACTCTATTCGTCCATTTCATCTAACGTGCTTCCATACAGTAGCGGGGATTTTGTCGTACAACTTACCCATTGTAATTTCTGCCAGGCGATGGTCAGAAGCTGCATAGAAGGTTTCTAACTCATCATTAGAAAGTTCATACTTATTCTTATCAATGACTTTCTCGAGTGTTTCAATACTAATACAACGGCGAAGTTGCATTATCCAATCTTGTTTGGTCATACAGGCTCTGTACTGTGGGAGGGGGGATACAAGTACTGATTCTACACTAAGGCCACGACGTTGGCGATACGACCCAGGGATGCAAAAATCGGTATGTACTACCACTAGTAGTGATTTTTATCTCAAACACATTATCTAGTACTAGGTGTTGCTATTTCACTCAGTGTGGTGTATGTTTAAACAGCTGTTTTGACCTGCTCCCCGTTGATTAATACACCGCGATGTTAGTAATGTCTTCATAAGCCACATGAGGACATCCCCATGAAGAAGCGTTTTTCCGACGAACAGATCATCAGTATTCTCCGCGAGGCTGAAGCCGGAGTTTCTGCCCGTGAGCTCTGCCGTAAGCACGCCATTTCCGACGCCACGTTTTATACCTGGCGTAAGAAATATGGCGGCATGGAGGTGCCTGAGGTTAAGCGCCTGAAGTCGCTTGAGGAAGAGAACGCCAGACTCAAGAAGCTGCTCGCCGAGGCCATGCTGGATAAGGAGGCGCTTCAGGTGGCTCTTGGGCGAAAGTACTGACGACAGACCAGAAGCGCGAAGTCGTGGTGTTGATGTGTGATGCGACCGGTCTGTCGCAACGTCGTGCCTGCAGGCTGACAGGTTTGTCCCTGTCGACCTGCCGCTATGACGCTCAGCGTCCAGCTGCTGATGCCCATTTATCAGGGCGCATTACTGAACTGGCACTGGAGCGCAGGCGTTTTGGCTACCGCCGCATATGGCAGTTACTGCGCCGTGAAGGGCTTCGGGTTAATCACAAGCGCGTGTACCGCCTTTATCATCTGAACGGGCTGGGCGTTAAACGCAGACGTCGTCGTAAAGGGCTTGCAACAGAACGTCTGCCGCTGCTCCGCCCGGCGGCGCCCAACATGACCTGGTCGATGGATTTCGTCATGGATGCGCTGGCTACCGGTCGCAGGATCAAGTGCCTTACCTGCGTCGATGACTTCACAAAGGAATGCCTGACTGTCACTGTTGCCTTCGGGATTTCAGGCGTGCAGGTCACGCGTATTCTGGACAGCATTGCGCTGTTTCGCGGCTATCCGGCTACGATAAGAACCGATCAGGGACCGGAGTTTACCTGCCGCGCGCTCGATCAGTGGGCCTTTGAGCATGGAGTGGAGCTGCGACTTATCCAGCCCGGCAAGCCGACACAGAACGGATTTATTGAGAGTTTTAACGGACGCTTTCGCGATGAGTGCCTGAATGAACACTGGTTCAGCGACGTCAATCATGCCAGGAAAACCATCAGCGAATGGCGTCAGGATTATAACGAATGTCGCCCGCACTCCACGCTGAATTATCAGACGCCGTCTGAATTTGCAGCGAGCTGGAGAAAGGGTAATGCTGAGAGTGAAGGATCCGACATTACTAACTGAGCCTTGTATCTAATCCTGGGGGCAGGTCAATGTGATAGTGCCTATTTTAGATTATTTCGGAATCGTGGTTTTTCAAATACCGATGAGTGATATATTTAAAGTACTGTTACTGTTGCTTGGTAACTAAAAGCCCCACGTGGGGCTTTTTTGTTATATGTATTGCTCTATTATTTTCTTATCGTGAGCTATTACATATTCAACTGAGCCTTCCAATATAAATTCATTTATTTTATTATGATCATTAATCATATCCTCTGTGACATCTTCACCTAATGAATATATTATTGTGTCTGATGTTAATGGATATACGAAGTTTTTAAATTGACATATGTCATCTTTGTTTTTGCATACAACTGGCTGATCACTTGAAATTAAGCACTTATCACTGAATTTTTTTATTCTCAGTCTTTCACTATAAAAGTCAGTAAGCAAAATTGGTAGCATTATATACTGCACGCCTTTAACAAGTGCTTCTAGTGCTTCTTTATCTTTTTTTATGGCGTTTCGTACTTTTCTCTGTAGATATTTTAAATCTTTCATATCAATGAATGGGAAGTGTTTAGTGAAATAGTCTCTTCTATCTTCATACAAACCTGTCAGGTTTGAACAATGCCCTATGAAATTTTTGTAATCGTGGTGTATGTTTCTAAAATATTGAAAAATGATCGCAACCTTGAAAATGAAAAACATTTCTTGATTGGTTTCTTTGTTTTCATTCATCACTTTAATATAGTTTGTTACTTTCATTGATTCATAGATTTTTGCTAAGTTGTTTTCTAAATCTGAATAGTTATTCTCGATGCCTCTAAACACCTCGTTTTTATACGTTAAATCATACTGTTTTATACCGTAAAATATTTGGGCTGATGTGAACTCTTTTGTTTTTTTATATGCCACATGGCATCGCCACACTTTTTTTTCATCATTATAAAATTGTTTGATATATGTCTGGGGGATAAAATGTTGATTTTTTGTATGCTGTTTTTTCTTTTTAAATATTTCTTTTAATTCTATCATTATGTTGAATCTTCAATTTTTCATTCAATATCGATAGTACATATTACTATAAAAAAACGAATGCCACACGTTCATTTTTTATGGTCGAATGTTATTTAGGTAAACTGATTTGACTGATGATATTCCAGACTTGATGCCTTGATTATGCGGCTGCTGGTTATGCTCACCCAATAAACACCCGTTTTAAAAGTAATGCGGGTGTTTTTCAGAATATATAGGGTTTGTCCGCGAGTCCTATTAATAACGTTGGATATTATTCACACTTCCAAATTGTATTCTGTACACCAGATCCGGCAGGTAGGTGAGGGTTCATGTTAGCACTATGAGTGTATGTAGCCTTTGTCCTGCCGTACTGTTGGCAAGCTGCGTTGGCCGTTTTCTGTAGGCTATCAAGTCCGTACCATCCGTCTGACTGAATGCTTACGGTCTTTCCATCGTTGTACTGCACTTGAGCACATCCTACCAAAATCAACGGAAGGCAAATTAGAGCCAGCTTTTTCATTGAGCTTACCAATTCCAATTCACCGTAGTGTTCAACCCGCGTAAGTTCGTATGTTCAGTTCTGGTTGGTTGTAGTACTACCTGACCTGTATCACGATCGATGATGTTAAAGGACTCGATTTCGGTCTGTCCCATCGTTCCTTTAACTCTCATGTTGGTTTGAACGTACTCGAACTTGTCTTTCGGGTAATTTTCTTCAAATTGTTCATCTGTCATTACATCATTCCCAGTAGGTGAGTAACCATAGACATCTTAGGGGATGAATAGGGGAGTGACAATCCATCTGATTGCAAATTGTACATTTTGTTTCAAGATGTGTAATCTGAATTTGATATCCCATCAAGAGGACTTACACATGGCAAAAGGTAAAGATCAACACGTAACACCCCATGCTGATGGATGGCAAGTAAAAGGTGAAGGTAACAAGCGTGCTACGATTGTTACTGGTACAAAGAAGGAAGCCATTGATGCCGGTAGGGCAATTGCCCGTAAGCAAGAAAGTGAGTTAGTGATCCATAATCGGGATGGGAAAATTGCCAATTCTGATTCACATGGACACGACCCAAACCCACCAAAAGATACTAAGTAATTCGACAAAGGAGCCTGAAGGCTCCTTTTTGTGGAGTTCATATTTGGGAGGAAAACGTTGCAATTGACAGGTCAATCATGTTGCCTCCTGCGGTAAGGTGATCTGTAAGTCATTACACGTTGTTGCGGTCTTCGCCGCGCACAAAGGTATATCAGAGATCTTTGTATAGGGTACCAACAATAGCAGCTAAGAATAGCAGGCTATGTGAGATTCGTCTGATGCTATCTCCACAAGATACATCACAATTCTCTGCGCGCGTATCTGCGGTTTGCCACGCAGTGACGGCGCGCTAAAATAGGGCTTATTTCCTTATCAGGGACAAGGTTATGAAACTGATATTTGCCTCGGATATACATGGTTCACTCCCCGCCACTGAAAGCGTACTGGCGCGGTTTGAGCAAAGCGGTGCCGACTGGCTGATCCTGCTGGGTGATTTGCTGAATCATGGGCCGCGCAATGCCCTGCCGGCGGGCTATCAGCCGGCGCAGGTTGCCGAACAATTGAATCGCTATAGCGACAAGATCATCGCCGTTCGCGGCAACTGCGACAGTGAAGTCGATCAGATGCTACTGTCTTTCCCTATCACCGCGTCTTGGCAGCAGGTGCTATTACAAAAAAGACGATTGTTTTTAACCCACGGTCACCTTTATCATCCCTCGGCACTGCCGCCGTTATCTGTCGGTGATGTGTTGGTCTATGGACACAGCCATTTGCCACAGGCGGAACGGCAGGGGGATATTTACTGCTTTAATCCAGGCTCGGTCAGCATTCCGAAAGGGGGCTTTCCTGCCAGCTATGGCATACTGGAGGACGGCGTTTTAAGTGTGGTCACTTTGCTCGGCGGCAAGGCTGTTGCAGAGGTGGCATTAACGCACTAATTTATACACACACAATAAAAATCTTTGAAAAACACTCATTGATTAACCAGTGCGCGGGATGCATCGCGCCAAAATAGAAGGTTTTAGAGGATGGCGGAACAGGATCAGGCTGCAGATACCGAGTGGGTTGATATCGTCAACGAGCAAAACGAAGTGATTGCTCAATCCAGTCGCCAACAGATGCGTGCCCAACGGCTGCGTCATCGTGCTACCTATATTGTGGTGCATGATGGGATGGGAAAAATTCTGGTGCAGCGTCGCACCGATATTAAAGATTTCTATCCGGGCTGGCTGGACGCCACTGCGGGTGGTGTGGTGCAGAGCGGAGAGAACGTGCTGGACTCCGCCCGCCGCGAAGCGGAAGAGGAACTGGGCATTGCCGGTGTGCCTTTCGCCGAACACGGCCTGTTCTACTTCGAAGAAGATCAGTGCCGGGTGTGGGGCGCATTGTTCAGTTGCGTCTCTCACGGCCCGTTTGCCCTGCAGGAAGAAGAAGTGGTTGAGGTGAGCTGGCTGACGCCGGAAGAAATCACCGCACGCTGCGACGAATTCACGCCGGATTCGCTAAAAGCGCTGTCGCTGTGGCTGACGCGCAATAACGAACAGGCCTATGGCAAACCGCTACGCGATAGCGATGAAAATGCCTGATGTGTTTTCAAAAATGAAAAAGCCGGTCAATTGACCGGCTTTTTTATGCCCGGCATCGGCAGACGATATGCCGCTCCACGCTTAACGAGGTGAATATGTGTGCCTGTTGTTGTATTCGGTATTGGGGGTGACAACGCCAAAGAACGCGCTATGTACCCACATTTTGCAGTTATTGCAACAAGGCGCAATTCTTCCGTCCCCGTTGAATGCAACGCAGTAGTAATGGCGTGGGTGTAAGTTTCGGGCATACAGTTCAAGCCACACATGCGCCTCGGCGCAGGCGCTGAACGGCCTCGCTTCAACTTCCGTTTTTCCGCTCCACGGCAGTATCAGACGCTTGGTCTCTTTTTCGCGGGCCTGCAGCTGTTCAATGTAATGGTCAAATACGGAGGCGTCATGATTAATGCCCGCGCTATGGCCGACGAACTTGGTTAACCCTGCCACATTACTTTTTCCCCTTGTGAGAGAAAAAGCCAGCGCCAGCATTCTGTTCGTTGTTGGGCCGAGTCGGTCGATCTTCCATAGGTAGGAATCGTAATTGATAGCATTGTTAATGAGAGTTTTAGCGATTTTTTCAACGGATTGCCCTGTGGATGGCATAGGGGATTAACCTTCAGAATATTTTATGAATGTTAATAGGATCTAGCACAAGATCGTGGGATTGGAATGGGTTGGATTGATATTGGGATTATTCCTAGCCATGAGCGAAGGGGGAATGGTATTGTAATTAGTTGATTATTCACGTGTTACGTTAAGGTAATCACAAAAGAAAGGGTTTGGCTAATCGGCATTGGTGTACAAGGCGCAGGATGGCAGGGCGCTGATGCGCCCGGGTAACTGAATGAAAATATTATTTTTATTCTAAAAAGAAAAGCACCGCCGAGAGATTCGTGCGGTGCTTTATAGCCTGTATCAATTTTCGTTCTGGTTTAACCTATGAACGATATTAATCAATCCGGCCGATCAGGCCTTGGCATCAGCCTGAGAAGACTGAATGGCGGTCAGCGCCACGGTGTAAACGATATCGTCTACCAGTGCGCCACGTGACAGGTCGTTCACCGGCTTGCGCATGCCTTGCAGCATTGGCCCGATGGACACCAGGTCAGCAGAACGCTGTACCGCTTTGTAGGTGGTGTTACCGGTGTTCAGATCCGGGAAGATGAACACGGTAGCCTGGCCTGCAACCGGCGAGTTAGGTGCCTTGGACTTGGCTACGTCAGCCATGATCGCGGCGTCATACTGCAGCGGACCGTCGATGATCAGGTCAGGACGTTTTTCCTGCGCCAGACGGGTTGCTTCACGCACTTTCTCAACGTCGCTGCCCGCACCTGAGTTACCGGTGGAGTAGGAGATCATCGCTACGCGTGGTTCGATACCGAAGGCGGCAGCAGAGTCGGCTGACTGAATGGCGATCTCAGACAGTTGCTCGGCGGTTGGATCCGGGTTGATTGCACAGTCGCCGTACACCAGAACCTGGTCAGGCAGCAGCATGAAGAACACGGAGGATACCAGCGAGCTGCCCGGTGCGGTTTTGATCAGCTGCAGCGGTGGACGAATGGTGTTGGCGGTGGTGTGAACCGCGCCGGAAACCAGCCCGTCAACTTCGCCTTTCTCCAGCATCAGGGTGCCGAGAACCACGTTGTCTTCCAGTTGCTCGCGCGCAACCACTTCGGTCATGCCCTTGCTCTTGCGCAGCTCAACCAGACGCGGCACATACTGTTCGCGGACGGCGACCGGATCAACAATCTCGATGCCTTTGCCCAGTTCAACGCCCTGAGCGGCCGCAACGCGCTGGATCTCTTCCGGATTACCCAACAGCACGCATTCTGCGATACCCCGTTCGGCACAGATAGCCGCCGCTTTCACGGTACGTGGTTCGTCGCCTTCAGGCAGTACGATGCGCTTGCCGGCTTTACGTGCCAGTTCGGTCAGTTCGTAACGGAACGCCGGTGGAGACAGACGACGTGAACGCTCGGAGGTGGCGGTCAGCGACTCGATCCACTCGGCGTTGATGTGGCTGGCCACGTAGTTCTGCACTTTCTCGATGCGCTGGTGGTCATCCGCCGGCACTTCGAGGTTGAAGCTTTGCAGGCTGAGCGAGGTCTGCCAGGTGTTGGTGTCGACCATAAATACCGGCAGGCCGGTCTGGAAGGCACGTTCACACAGCTTTCTGATAGGTTCGTCGATGGCGTAGCCACCGGTCAGCAGGATGGCGCCGATCTCTACGCCATTCATCGCTGCCAGACAGGCTGAAACCAGCACGTCAGGACGGTCTGCCGAAGTTACCAGCAGTGAGCCTGGACGGAAGTGTTCCAGCATGTGCGGGATGCTGCGCGCACAGAAGGTCACGGACTTCACGCGGCGGGTCATGATGTCGCCTTCATTGACCACAGAGGCCTTCAGGTGACGGGCCATGTCGATAGCGCGGGTGGCGATCAGATCGAAGCTCCACGGCACGCAGCCCAGTACTGGCAACGGGCTGTTGGCAAACAGTTGCGCCGGGTCAACGTTGGTCACGCTGGCCTTGGTGGAATCGTCGAAGATCTCGGACAGATCAGGACGGGTGCGGCCCTGCTCGTCAACCGGAGCGTTCAGTTTGTTGATGATCACGCCGGTGATGTTTTTGTTTTTGCTGCCGCCGAAGCTGCTGCGCGCCAGTTCGATGCGCTCTTTCAACTGTGCCGGGGAATCGTTGCCCAGCGCCAGTACAAAGACGATTTCTGCATTCAGCGTTTTGGCGATTTCATAGTTCAGCGCGTTGGCGAACTGATGCTTGCGGGTCGGCACCAGGCCTTCAATCAGCACCACTTCTGCGTCTTTGGTGTTTTCGTGGTAGCGAGCCACGATCTCTTCCATCAGCACGTCTTGCTGGTTGGAGCTTAACAGGCCCTCAACATAGCTCATGCGCAGCGGTTCGGCCGCCGTGATGGTGGAGTTGCTGCTGCGGATGATAGTGGTGGTCTGATCGAGCGAGTCGCCGCCAGTACGTGGCTGTGCGATAGGTTTGAACACGCTCAGGCTAACGCCTTTTTGCTCCATGGAGCGAATGACACCCAGGCTGACGCTGGTCAGGCCGACGCTGGTGCCAGTGGGGATCAACATAATAGTACGTGACACAGAATAGTCCTCTTCACGATTTAACATGAGGCTAAAACAGCACCGTCAGCCTGGGCTGACGGTGTCGGAGAGCGTTACGCGGTCAGACGGGATGCGTCTTGCGCGATGACCAACTCTTCGTTGGTCGGGATAACCAGCGCCAGGCGGCTACCGTCTTTGGTGATGGCACCGGATTTACCGAAGCGAGCAGCCATGTTGCGCTCGTGGTCAATCTCGAAGCCCAGCAGGCCCAGTTTGTTCAGGGTCAGTTCACGCACCATACCGGCGTTTTCACCGATGCCGCCGGTGAAGATCACTGCGTCCAGACGGCCGTCCATCAGTGCGCTGTAGGCACCGATGTATTTGGCCAGGCGGTGGCAGAATACGTCCATCGCACGCTTGGCGTCGGCTTTGCTTTCGTAGTTGTCTTCAACATAACGGCAGTCGCTGGTGACTTCGGTCAGGCCCAGCAGGCCAGACTCTTTGGTCAGCATTTTGTTGATTTGATCAACGCTCATGCCCAGGGAGTCGTGCAGGTGGAAGATGATGGCCGGATCGATGTCACCGCTGCGGGTGCCCATCACCAGGCCTTCCAGTGGGGTCAGACCCATGGAGGTGTCAACGCATTTGCCGTTGCGCACTGCGGTAACGGAACCGCCGTTGCCCAGATGACAGGTGATCAGGTTGACTTCTTCAACCGGCTTGTTAAGTGCCTTGGCTGCTTCCTGAGTTACGTAGAAGTGGCTGGTGCCGTGTGCGCCATAGCGACGAACGCTGTGGTCGCGGTACAGGCTGTACGGCAGGGCGTACAGGTAGGACTCTTCCGGCATGGTCTGGTGGAATGCGGTGTCGAACACGGCAACGTTTTTATCCGCCAGTTTAGGGAAGGATTTCAATGCCTCAGCGATACCGATCAGGTGTGCTGGGTTATGCAGTGGTGCAAATGGTACCGCATCTTTGATACCCTGCAATACATCGTCGTTGATCACGGCAGAAGCGGTAAACTTCTCGCCGCCGTGCACAATGCGGTGACCGATAGCGGTCAGCTGGGCAGAAAGCTCCGGTTTTTGTGCCAGAATAGTATTAACAATGTAGTTCAGTGCTTCGCTGTGCGCAGCGCCGGCACCCAGAGCCGCTTCGTGTTTGGCGCCGTCCATCTTCCATTTGAGGCGAGCCTCAGGCAGGTGGAAACATTCGGCCAGGCCGGAGAGGTGTTCTTCACCGTTGACAGCATCGATGATAGCGAACTTCAGGGAAGAACTGCCGCAGTTCAGGACCAGTACTAGCTTACTCGACATGGAAGTACCTACTTAAATAGTTCGTGTTGTTAAAGGAAAGACCAAAACACGTGGTGAATTAATCGTCAATCAGACAACAAGCGTAGCGCATAATGCCGTTGACATTTATGATTAACATCATGTGAATTGAACAAAGCACATGACGATGAAAAAACCGATGATTTCTCTGCGGTTTAAATAATCTTGATTTTTATAGGGCTAAAAGTTGACAGAATTCTTGTCATCTTCTACCGGCCAAAAGGCCGGCCTAGGATACCGATAGCCTGAGGCAAACACAAAATAAATTTAAAGCTTCAACTTTTTTAGTATTGTGTTGGCTGTGTCCTTATTTTCTTTGTGACGTTGAGGTACGCAATGACGAGCAAACCGTCCGGTTCCGTAAGCTGGTTTCAGGTCTTCCAGCGCGGGCAGCATTATATGAAAACCTGGCCGTCAGACAAACGTCTGGCTCCGGTCTTTCCGGAGAATCGCGTTGCGAGTGCCACCCGTTTTGCCGTCCGCTTTATGCCGCCGCTGGCGGTGTTTACCCTGACCTGGCAGATAGCCATGGGCGGTCAACTAGGCCCGGCCATCGCCACTGCACTGTTCGCCTGCAGCATGCCGATGCAGGGATTGTGGTGGTTGGGCCGCCGTTCGGTTACTCCGTTGCCGCCAACGCTGCTGCAATGGTTCCACGAAGTCCGTAACAAGCTGACCGAAGCCGGCCAGGCGGTCGCGCCGGTAGAAGGCACACCGACCTATCAGGCGTTGGCGGATCTGCTGAAACGCGCCTTCAAGCAGTTGGATAAAACCTTTCTGGATGACCTGTAATCTCAAGCATGGCCGCATTGATTGCGGCCTTGTTACCTGTTCCGGCCAATAACCCCGGTTTAAATCAAAGAACCGGCGAGTTGTGATTTCCTGCGATATTGCGCTGTGCGATGCTTCCGCCATAAGCAATTTATCGAGGAAATGATGATGGAAATGACCCACGCCCAACGGCTGATCCTGTCGAACCAATACAAAATGATGACCCTGCTGGATCCGGATAACGCCGAGCGTTATCGCCGCCTGCAAACTATTATCGAACGCGGTTTTGGCCTGCAAATGCGCGAGCTGGATCGGGATTTTGGCGAAATGAGCGAAGACGTGTGCCGCACCATTATCAATGTGATGGAAATGCACCATGCGCTGCAGGTTTCCTGGGACAATCTGAAAGAAAAACAGGGTATTGAGGCCCGCCGCCTGGCGTTTCTCGGCTTTGATGCCGCAACGGAAGCGCGTTATCTGAGCTATGTGCGTTTCCTTGTGACCACCGAGGGACGCTATACTCATTTCGATTCCGGCAGCCACGGCTTTAACGCCCAAACCAAAATGTGGGATAAGTACCAGCGGATGCTGGCTATCTGGCTGTCATGCCCACGCCAATATCACTTGAGCGCCGTAGAGATAGCGCAAATTATCAATGCCTGATTAAAAGAGGTTTCCTGTGGAGTGTAAGGGTTTTCTGTTCGATCTTGATGGGACGTTGGTTGATTCACTGCCGGCGGTAGAGCGCGCCTGGATTAACTGGGCCAAACGCCGCGGCATTAATCCGCAGGACGTACTGGATTTTATTCACGGTAAACAGGCCATTACCTCGTTGCGTCACTTTATGCCGGGTGAAAGTGAGGCGGCCATTCAGCAGGAATTTCTGCTGCTGGAGCAGGTGGAAGCGCAGGACACCGACGGCGTCACGGCATTACCGGGGGCTGCTGCCTTGCTCGATTGCCTCAATCGTCTCGACATCCCATGGGCGATCGTGACCTCAGGCTCGATCCCGGTTGCCAGCGCCCGCCGTAATGCCGGTGGTTTGCCGCAGCCGGAGGTGTTTATTACCGCCGAGCAGGTGAAGCATGGCAAGCCACAGCCTGATGCCTATTTGCTGGGGGCTGAGCGCCTGGGGCTGGCACCACAGGATTGTGTGGTGGTGGAAGACGCCGCCGCAGGTATTCTTTCCGGGCTGGCCGCGGGCTGCCAGGTGATTGCGGTCAACGCACCGGCCGATGCGCCCAAGCTGGATCAAGTCGACCTGTTACTGTCGTCGCTTGAACAGATTGCGGTAAGTAAAACCGAGCAGGGCGCGACGATTAGCCTGGTGGCGTAACGGCCCTATCTTCACCCGAATTGATTAGACCCCGCATCGGCGGGGTTTTTTTATGCTAATTTTTAAGCCCTTGGATATCTTTGCCGGATGAGGCCGTTTTGAACAGCGAATTACTGTGGGTGCTGAGTTTACTGTTGATTGCCATCGTGCTGTTCACCACCAACAAACTGCGTATGGACGTAGTGGCGTTGCTGGTGATCATCGCCTTTGTGCTGAGCGGTACGTTGACCCTGTCGGAGGCCACGGTGGGCTTCAGCGATCCCAACGTGATCCTGATCGCCGCGCTGTTCGTGATTGGTGAAGGGTTGGTGCGCACCGGCGTGGCTTACCAGGTGGGCGACTGGCTGGTGAAGGTGGCCGGCAGCAGCGAAACCAGAATGCTGATGTTGCTGATGGTCACCGTGGCCGGCCTGGGAGCTTTTATGAGTTCGACCGGCGTGGTGGCGATCTTTATTCCGGTGGTGCTCAGCGTGGCGGCGCGGATGAAAATCCCCCCGGGCAGGTTGATGATGCCGCTGAGTTTTGCCGGTTTAATTAGCGGCATGATGACGCTGGTGGCGACGCCGCCGAACATGGTGGTGAACAGTGAACTGGTGCGCGAGGGCATTGGCGGCTTTGGCTTCTTTGCCGTGACGCCGGTCGGCTTGGCGGTGCTGGTGCTGGGCGTGGGTTATATGCTGGTGGCCCGGCGCTGGCTGGGCAATGAAGATGGTGATAAAACGCGTGAAACCTGGCAGCGCCGTACCTTCCGCGATCTGATCCGTGACTATAAGCTGACCGGTCGTGCCCGTCGACTGGCGCTGCGCAGCGGCTCGCCGCTGGTCGGTCATTCACTCGATGAGTTGCATCTGCGTGCCCGTTACGGCGCCAACGTGGTGGGGATTGAACGTTGGAAGCGCTTCCGGCGGGTGATGGTTAGCGCGTCCGGCAGCACCGAACTGCGGGAAGGGGATGTGCTGCTGCTCGACATGTCGGACAGCCAGGTCGATTTGCGCGAGTTCTGCAGCGAGCAGCAGCTGGAGCCGATGGTTCTGCGCGGCGATTATTTCTCTGAGCAGTCGCGTAACGTCGGCATGGCGGAAGTCTCGCTGATCCCCGATTCAACGTTGTTGGGCAAAAGCCTGCGTGAATCCACTTTCCGTAGTCGTTATGATTTGAACGTGGTCGGTATTCGCCGCAATGGCGAAACCCTGGCAGGCAAGCTGGTGGATGAGCCTCTGGCGTTGGGCGATATTCTGTTGGTGATCGGCGACTGGAAGGCGATCCGCCAGTTGCAGGCGAAAACCCATGATTTTATCGTGCTCAATCTGCCGGCCGAAGTTGACGAAGTGGCACCGGCCATCACCCAGGCACCGCACGCCTTGTTCTGTCTGGCGCTGATGGTGGCGATGATGCTGACCGATGAAATCCCCAACCCGATCGCCGCGCTGATTGCCTGCCTGCTGATGGGCAAGTTCCGCTGTATCGACATGGAAAGCGCCTATAAATCGATTCACTGGCCGAGCATTATCTTGATTGTCGGCATGATGCCGTTTGCCCAGGCATTGCAAAAAACCGGCGGGGTCGATTTGATCGTGCGTGGGTTAATGGACGTCGCCGGTGATGCCGGGCCGCGGGTGATGCTGGTATGCCTGTTTGCGCTGTGTGCCACTATTGGCCTGTTTATCTCCAATACCGCCACCGCGGTATTGATGGCACCGATCGCCATTGCCGCTGCACGAGAAATGGGCGTTTCGCCGTATCCCTTCGCCATGATTATTGCCATTGCCGCTTCGGCTGCGTTTATGACGCCGGTTTCTTCGCCGGTGAACACGCTGGTGCTGGGGCCGGGGAATTATAAGTTCGGGGATTTCGTGCGTATTGGCGTGCCGTTCACGCTGTTGGTGATGCTGGTCAGCGTGATTATTGTGCCCTGGCTATATGCATTTTGATTGAAGGCGCAGCGTGCTGCGCCATGAAAATTACAGGGAAGAGTCCAGGCTGATTTCATCCAGCGACAGGCTGAAGCTGGGAATAAACACCTTCATGAAATAATCCATCTCCGGGCTGCTGCGTTGCTGCAGGGTTTTTTCCAGCCGCGCTTTCGCCAGCTTGAATTCGTTATTGCCGGCGGACAGCTCCTCCAGACATTTCAGGTAGGCGCACAGCGCATCGGCCTGTTTCACCACCAATTTTTCGTCTTCGGTGTAATAGTGTTCGTCGAGGATCGAGCGGAAATCGTTACGCAATTCTTCCGGGATCATATCCAGCAGTTTCTGTTGGGCGATCTTTTCGATCTTCTTGTACTCGTGGGCGATCTGCGGGTTGTAGTATTTGATTGGCGTCGGCATATCGCCGGTAATCACTTCGCTGGCATCGTGGTACATCGCCAGCAGGGCGACGCGATCGGCGCTCAGGTTGCCATTGAACTTGCGGTTTTTGATCACCGCCAGCGCATGGGCAACAAATGCCACCTGCAGGCTGTGCTCGGAAACGTTCTCGGTGCGGACATTGCGCATCAGCGGCCAGCGATTAATCAGTTTCAAGCGGGACAGATGGGCAAAAAAGTGGCTCTGGCTCATGGTGCTCTCTTTTACAACGGCAAGTGAGGGCTCCATTGTGAGCAGTGATGGCGGGTTATGCAACTCGGGCCGTGCGGTTAAGGTTTGGGGGGAATGGGGGGCAGCAGGCTGCCCCCGCTGAAATTACTGACGATAGCCTTCCAGGAAACGACCCAGTTTGCCCACCGCCATTTCCAGTTCATCTACTCGTGGCAGCGTCACGATGCGCACGTGGTCCGGGTACGGCCAGTTGAAGGCGCTGCCCTGCACCAGCAGCACTTTTTCCTGCAGCAGCAGATCCAGCACCAATTTCTGATCATCGTGAATATTAAAGCGTTTGGCATCGATGCGCGGGAACATATACAGCGCGCCCTGAGGCTTCACGCAGGAAACGCCCGGGATCTGATTCAACAACTCCCAGGTGCGGTTGCGCTGTTCATACAGACGGCCGCCGGGTTGAATAAATTCGTTGATACTCTGGTAACCGCCCAACGCCGTTTGGATCGCGTGCTGCATCGGCACGTTGGCGCACAGGCGCATCGACGCCAGCATTTCCAGCCCTTCGATATAGCCCTTGGCGTGCTTCTTCGGCCCGTTCAGTACCATCCACCCCTGACGGAAACCGGCCACACGGTAAGTTTTGGACAGCCCGTTGAAGGTGACGGTCAGCAGATCCGGCGCCAGCGCAGCGATCGAATGGTGTTCGGCTTCGTCATACAGGATCTTGTCGTAGATCTCATCGGAGAAGATGATCAGGTTGTGCTGACGGGCTATCTCAACAATCTGCTCCAGCAGCTCTTTGCTATAGACCGCGCCGGTCGGGTTGTTCGGGTTGATGATCACAATGCCACGGGTGCGTGGGGTGATCTTGCTGATGATATCATCCAGGTCTGGGAACCAGCCGGCCTCTTCATCACACAGGTAGTGCACGGCTTTGCCGCCGGACAGCGAAACTGCCGCGGTCCACAGCGGGTAATCCGGCGCCGGTACCAGCATTTCGTCGCCGCTGTTGAGCAGTGCCTGCATGGATTGCACGATCAGCTCGGAAACCCCATTACCGATGTAGATATCCTCAACGGTTACGTCACGTATGTTGCGCGCCTGGTAGTGCTGCATGATCGCTTTACGTGCCGAGAAGAGCCCTTTGGAGTCGGAATAGCCTTGCGCCGTGGGCAGATTGCGGATCACGTCGACCAGGATTTCGTCAGGGGCGTCAAAACCAAACGGGGCAGGGTTACCGATGTTCAGTTTGAGGACTTTGTTACCTTCTTCTTCAAGACGTTTAGCTTCTTTGAGCACCGGGCCGCGAATGTCATAACAGACGTTGTCCAGTTTGCTGGATTTCTCAATGGGGGACATAGAAAGTTGAGCCTTTTGCTGGGATGGGGGCGTTCCTACCGTGGAACACCGCAACCTGCCCAATGTACTCCTGGCGCTGACGCTTTTGAAGGGTTGTGCACGCCTTTGGTGCAAACGAAGGGCCCAGAGGAAGATTTCAGGGATTATAAACAAGATTAAAGTGTTTTGTTGGTGTTTAGTTCTTTAATTTGTTTGGTTTTAAGTTTTTAAATCTGATTTGATGGGTGTGTGCAGACCTATAAAGGTCCAGTTGATCAACGCTGTGCTAACAAAAGGGGCTTTACTGTTAAGCCACAGAGGGGATTTAACGGAGCTAAAATGTAAAGAAATGATAATGCCAGAGTCGTCTGATGGCAGTTTGCCCACCGGCGAACCAAACTGAATCATAAGAAAATTCACATTAGTACTATTTTAGTTTCTCTGTTAAGCCACGTTTAAGTAGTTATTCCCTAGTTATTCACGGGATAAATGTTACTGATTGAATTTATTAAAATCATTAAAAAATGTACCGGCTGTAACAAGAGAAACCTCTTACTCTTTCACGTATAGGAAGACGCCCAAGCCAGTCTGGCTGCGGAGGTTGTGCAGCACAATTGGTGTGGTAATCCTGCTATCTGAGTGAGTAAAATATTTTGTTCGGTAAAAATGAAACACTTGCACCACTTATAACGTCAGGCGTTGTATAAGCATTCCCGATAGATCACATTTTAAAAGGCGATAGAGGTAACGAAATAAAAGTAATTTTTTGCCCTCCACTAATGAGTGGGGTACTGTCATGTCTGGCATCGTCCCTTTTAAACGATGTCTTAGAAACACACCAGGGTAGTTTGTAAATATAGAATTTAAAAAGTGAAGAAAACACTATGACAACTGCAAATCGTCCGATACTCAATCTCGACCTCGATCTGCTAAGAACCTTTGTAGCTGTTGCTGATTTGAATACTTTTGCGGCGGCGGCAGTCGCCGTTTGTCGTACTCAATCAGCCGTCAGCCAACAAATGCAGCGGTTAGAGCAACTGGTTGGCAAAGAGTTGTTTGCCCGTCATGGGCGCAACAAATTATTGACCGAACACGGTATTCAGCTTCTCGGCTACGCCAGGAAAATCCTGCGCTTCAACGACGAAGCCTGTACTTCTCTGATGTACAACAATATTAAAGGTGTTCTGACTATTGGCGCTTCTGATGATACCGCCGATACCATCCTGCCTTTCCTGCTTAACCGCGTCACTTCGGTGTACCCAAAACTGGCGATTGATGTCCGGGTGAAACCCAGCTCGTTCATGATCGACATGCTGGAAAACGGTGAAGTCGATCTGGCGATTACCACTATGGCTACCGCAGATCGCCCGCACATTGTGCTGCGTACTTCGCCAACCCTGTGGTATTGCGCGGCGGATTACCATTTCCAGGCCGGTGAGCCGATCCCGTTGGTGGTGATGGACGAACCCAGTCCGTTCCGCTCGATGGCGATCGAACATCTGGATAACGCCGGGATCCCATGGCGAATTGCTTATGTGGCTTCGACGTTGTCCGCCGTCCGCGCCGCCTGTAAGGCAGGATTGGGCATCACCGTTCGGCCGATTGAAATGATGAGCCCGGATCTGCGGGTGCTCGGTGCAATGGAAGGGCTACCGGCACTGCCAGATACTCAATATAGCCTGTGCCAGGATACCCAGTGCGGTAATGAGCTGGCGATGGCGATTTTTAGCACCATGCAGAACGGCAACGACAACTACAGCTTCAGTGGGGCGAGTAGCTCACTGCAAGATGACACCTGTCTGGTTGACGATGAGGAATAACGCCCAAAAGCGTTAAACCGGGTAATAAAAACCTCTGCTTCGGCGGAGGTTTTTTTTGCCCTGAATTCGATGAAAGTTGAACTTATGAGTGTTTCGATTGATTTTTAAATCGAAATTATTATTTGTTTGGATTAAAGATGGTTGATGAGAACAGTTATCAGACGAAAAAATAGTCTTTCGGTGATTTTTTGAACGAATAATTATAAAGGTAAAGGCCTGGAAACAATATGGTTATTTTGGTAGTTTGTGGCGGGCCAATTTGACCGGCGGGATTGACAAAAATTATTAAAGGGCCACACTTTTTTTGAGGGTTTATGCTGAAAACGTGTCCTGGATCAAAAAAATACCCCTAGGTAGTGAGTGGAAGAACAGGAGATTCCTGAGACAATGGTATAGTAAAACTGAAATGAGCATGTTGGTTTATATCTATCTGTTTCTACACATCAATTAACTGACACGATTTAGCCTAAGCCGGTCGCATCAAATGTTAATTAAATGATGAGTATGTAAACTAGTGTGTAGATACTTTTGTCAAAGTTGACAAAAGGTTATAGAAAGGAGTAAAAAGCCCACAGTAAAACGCTGGCTAACTTGCTGTAATAGCAGTTTGTTTGTGTGGTTTATTTATCCTTCCCTTAAATCGATGTGGTGCACTAACTGCCAGAAACAAGAGCAGAGCGATCGACGCCACTTTTGATGAGTAAGCATAGAGTATGTCAACAACCACTGAAGTTATCGCTCATCACTGGGCGTTCGCCGTATTTTTTGTCGTGGCAATCGGGCTTTGCTGTTTAATGCTGATGGGCGCGTTCTTCCTGGGCGGGAGAGCCCGTGCGCGCGCCAAACATACCCCGTTTGAATCTGGTATCGACTCGGTCGGTACGGCGCGTATGCGTCTGTCCGCCAAGTTCTACCTGGTCGCCATGTTCTTCGTTATTTTCGATGTTGAAGCCTTGTACCTTTATGCCTGGTCGGTCTCCATACGTGAGAGCGGTTGGGTAGGCTTTATCGAAGCCGCCATTTTCATTTTGGTGTTATTGGCTGGGCTGGTTTATCTGGTGCGTATTGGCGCATTGGATTGGACTCCGGTGCGCTCCAGGCGCCAGAGCAAGCCAGGCACAATCAAAAACGCCACCAACAGTCACCCGCAGTAGTCGGTTAAAAACGAGGCATTAAGATGGACTATACGCTCACCCGCATAGACCCGAACGGTGAGAACGACCGTTACCCCCTGCAAAAACAGGAGGTCGTCGCCGATCCCCTGGATCAACAGGTTCACCGCACGGTTTACATGGGTAAACTCGAACATGCATTGCATGACATGGTGAACTGGGGGCGTAAAAACTCTATTTGGCCGTATAACTTCGGTCTTTCGTGCTGCTACGTGGAGATGGTGACTTCGTTTACCGCCGTTCACGACGTGGCCCGTTTTGGCGCTGAAGTTCTGCGTGCATCGCCACGTCAGGCTGACCTGATGGTGGTGGCCGGTACCTGCTTCACCAAAATGGCCCCGGTTATTCAACGTCTGTACGAACAGATGCTGGAGCCAAAATGGGTGATCTCCATGGGTGCCTGTGCCAACTCCGGCGGCATGTACGATATTTATTCCGTGGTACAGGGCGTGGACAAGTTCCTGCCGGTCGACGTGTACATTCCTGGCTGTCCACCGCGTCCGGAAGCTTACATGCAGGCACTGATGCTGTTGCAGGAGTCTATTGGCAAAGAACGCCGTCCGCTGTCCTGGGTTGTCGGCGATCAGGGTGTTTACCGTGCCAACATGCAGTCTGAAAGAGAGCGTAAACACGGCGAGCGTATCGCAGTGACCAATCTTCGGACGCCTGACGAGATTTAAGACGTTCATTTAACGTCCATCTTAGTGCGCTATTGGTTAACACAGCGAAAAGTGAACTTGCGGCGAAATAACCCTTCAGTGTGGTGAAAAAAATTATGACAGATTCAACGACGCACGACGCATTGCCGGCCTGGCAAACCAGAGATCACCTTGACGATCCGGTGATTGGCGAACTGCGCAACCGTTTTGGGCCGGAAGCCTTTACTGTTCAGCCCACCCGTACCGGAATGCCCGTGGTATGGGTCAAACCTGACCAGTTACTGGAAGTAATGACGTTTTTGAGAAAGCAGCCGAAGCCTTATGTCATGCTGTTCGATCTGCATGGCGTGGACGAGCGTCTTCGCACCCACCGCGACGGTTTACCGGCTGCGGATTTTTCTGTTTTCTATCATCTGATTTCTATCGAACGCAACCGCGACATCATGCTGAAAGTGGCGCTGTCTGAAAAAGACCTGCACGTGCCCACAGCGACCAAGGTTTTCCCGAATGCCAACTGGTATGAGCGTGAAACCTGGGAAATGTTCGGTATTACCTTCGACGGCCACCCGCACCTGTCGCGCATCATGATGCCGCAAACCTGGGAAGGCCACCCGCTGCGTAAAGACTACCCGGCGCGCGCCACCGAGTTCGATCCCTTTGTGTTGACCAAACAGAAAGAAGATCTGGAAATGGAAGCGCTGACCTTCAAACCTGAAGACTGGGGCATGAAGCGCGGCACCGAGAACGAGGACTTCATGTTCCTTAACCTCGGCCCGAACCACCCGTCTGCGCACGGTGCATTCCGTATCATTCTGCAGTTGGATGGCGAAGAGATTGTCGACTGCGTACCGGATATCGGTTACCACCACCGTGGCGCCGAGAAGATGGGCGAGCGTCAGTCCTGGCACAGCTACATTCCGTACACTGACCGTATCGAGTACCTCGGCGGCTGCGTGAACGAAATGCCTTACGTGCTGGCGGTTGAGAAACTGGCCGGTATCAAGGTGCCGGATCGCGTTGATACTATCCGCGTGATGCTGTCCGAACTGTTCCGTATCAACAGCCACCTGCTGTACATCAGTACCTTCATTCAGGACGTCGGCGCCATGACCCCGGTGTTCTTCGCCTTTACCGACCGTCAGAAAATCTACGATCTGGTTGAAGCGATCACCGGTTTCCGTATGCACCCGGCCTGGTTCCGTATTGGCGGTGTCGCACACGACCTGCCGCGCGGTTGGGATCGTCTGCTGCGCGAGTTCCTTGAGTGGATGCCAAAACGTCTGGATTCCTACGTCAAGGCTGCGTTGAAGAACAGCATCCTGAAGGGCCGTTCCGTTGGCGTGGCATCCTACAACGCTAAAGAAGCGTTGGAGTGGGGCGTCACTGGCGCGGGTCTGCGTGCCACCGGTATCGAATTTGATGTGCGCAAATGGCGTCCGTATTCCGGCTATGAGAATTTCGACTTCGAAGTTCCGGTCGGTGACGGCAACAGCGACTGCTACACCCGCGTGATGCTGAAGGTGGAAGAGCTGCGTCAGAGTCTGCGCATTCTCGAACAGTGCCTGAACAACATGCCGGAAGGCCCGTTCAAGGCCGATCACCCGCTGACCACGCCGCCGCCGAAAGAGCGCACGCTGCAGCACATTGAAACGCTGATCACCCACTTCCTGCAGGTTTCCTGGGGCCCGGTGATGCCAGCCAACGAATCATTCCAGATGATTGAAGCCACTAAAGGGATCAACAGCTACTACCTGACCAGTGACGGCAGCACCATGAGCTACCGCACCCGGGTACGTACGCCAAGCTTTGCGCACCTGCAGCAAATCCCAGCGGTAATCCGTGGCAGCCTGGTCTCCGACCTGATCGTCTATCTGGGTAGTATCGATTTTGTAATGTCAGATGTGGACCGCTAACTATGCATGATCAAAAAGACAATCACGCGAATAACCAAGCGCTTGAACCTATCAATGCGGCCGCTCCCCAGAGCGGCGTTGATGCATTTGAGCTGAGTGCGGAAGAACGTGATGCGATCGAGCACGAAAAGCACCATTACGAGGATCCACGCGCCGCCTCCATTGAAGCACTGAAAATTGTGCAGAAGCAGCGCGGCTGGGTTCCGGATGGGGCGATTCATGCCATCGCGGAGCTGCTGGGCATTCCTGCCAGCGACGTAGAAGGCGTGGCCACGTTCTACAGCCAGATTTTCCGTCAGCCAGTAGGGCGCCACGTGATCCGTTATTGTGACAGCGTTGTTTGTCACATCACCGGTTACCAGGGCATTCAGGCCGCCATTGAGAAGAAGCTGAGCATCAAACCGGGTCAAACCACCTTTGATGGCCGTTTCACTCTGCTGCCAACCTGCTGCCTGGGCAACTGCGATAAAGGGCCAACCATGATGATTGATGAGGACACTCACAGTCAGCTGAAGCCTGAAGATATCGAGACGCTACTGGAGCAGTATCAATGATTAAAGACATTGTACGCACTCCCGAAATGCACCCGCTGACCTGGCGGCTGCGCGATGACAAACAGCCGGTCTGGCTGGATGAATACCGCAGCAAAAACGGCTATGCCGGTGCCGAAAAGGCCATCAAGGGCATGGCTCCGGACGAGATCGTCTCCCTGGTGAAAGACGCCGGGCTGAAAGGCCGCGGCGGTGCAGGTTTCTCCACCGGTCTGAAGTGGAGCCTGATGCCGAAAGACGAATCCATGAACATCCGTTACCTGCTGTGTAACGCCGATGAAATGGAGCCGGGCACCTATAAAGACCGCTTGCTGATGGAACAACTGCCGCACCTGTTGGTGGAAGGCATGTTGATCTCGGCGTTCGCGCTGAAGGCCTATCGCGGTTACATCTTCCTGCGCGGTGAGTACATCGAAGCTGCGGTGCATTTGCGCCGGGCGATCGCCGAAGCTACCGAAGCCGGTTATTTGGGTAAGAACATCATGGGCAGCGGCTTCGACTTCGAGCTGATTGTTCATACCGGTGCCGGTCGCTACATCTGTGGCGAAGAAACCGCCTTGATCAACTCGCTGGAAGGCCGCCGTGCCAACCCGCGTTCCAAGCCACCATTCCCGGCTTCCTCCGGCGTCTGGGGCAAACCGACCTGCGTCAATAACGTAGAAACCCTGTGTAACGTTCCGGCGATCCTTGAAGGCGGCGTTGACTGGTACAAGGGGATCTCCGCCGGCAAGAGTAACGACGCCGGTACCAAACTGATGGGCTTCTCCGGCCGGGTGAAAAACCCAGGCGTTTGGGAGCTGCCGTTTGGCACCACCGCACGTGAAATTCTGGAAGATTACGCCGGTGGCATGCGTGACGGTCTGCGTTTCAAAGCCTGGCAGCCAGGCGGCGCGGGCACCGACTTCCTGACCGCCGATCACCTCGATCTGCCGATGGACTTCGAGAGCATCGGTAAAGCCGGTAGCCGTCTCGGTACCGCGCTGGCGATGGCAGTAGACCACGAGATTGGCATGGTTCCGCTGGTGCGCAACCTGGAAGAATTTTTCTCTCGCGAATCCTGCGGCTGGTGTACGCCATGCCGTGACGGTCTGCCGTGGAGCGTGAAGATCCTGCGTGCGCTGGAAAATGGCGAAGGGCAGCCGGGGGATATCGAAACCCTTGAGCAGCTGTGCCGTTCTCTCGGCCCGGGCAAAACCTTCTGTGCCCACGCGCCAGGTGCCGTAGAGCCACTGCAAAGCGCAATTAAATATTTCCGTGAAGAGTTCGAAGCGGGCATCAAAGTGAAGCACTTCAGCAACGCGCATGCGATTGGCGGTATTCAGGCCAATAATCTGCTGAAGCAACGCTGGTAAGCCGACTCGCCCCGACGACACGGCCAGAATTTTTGATTAACGCCTGCCGCAAGGCAGGCCACTTGGAAGCATGCTGACTATGGCTACGATTCATGTAGACGGCAAAGAATACGACGTAGATGGGGCCGACAACCTGCTGCAGGCTTGTCTCTCCCTCGGGCTCGATATTCCTTACTTTTGCTGGCATCCGGCGCTGGGAAGCGTCGGCGCTTGCCGCCAATGTGCGGTAAAGCAATACCAAAACGCGGAAGATACGCGTGGCCGTTTGGTGATGTCTTGTATGACACCGGCATCCGATGGAACCTTTATTTCCATCGACGATGGCGAAGCCAAACAGTTCCGTGAAAGCGTGGTTGAGTGGTTGATGACCAACCACCCGCACGACTGTCCGGTATGTGAAGAAGGCGGTAACTGTCACCTGCAGGATATGACAGTAATGACCGGCCACAGCTTCCGTAAATACCGTTTCAGTAAGCGTACTCACAACAACCAGGAGCTGGGGCCGTTTATCTCGCATGAGATGAACCGCTGTATCGCCTGTTACCGCTGTGTGCGCTACTACAAGGACTATGCGGACGGCACCGACTTCGGTGTTTACGGCGCGCACGACAACGTCTACTTCGGTCGTACCGAGAGCGGCACGCTGGAAAGCGAGTTCTCCGGTAACCTGGTGGAAGTGTGCCCGACCGGTGTGTTCACCGACAAAACCCACTCCGAGCGTTATAACCGTAAGTGGGACATGCAGTTTGCGCCAAGCATCTGCCAGCAGTGCAGCATCGGCTGTAACACCAGCCCGGGCGAGCGCTATGGCGAACTGCGTCGTATCGAAAACCGTTATAACGGCAGCGTGAACCATTACTTCCTGTGTGACCGCGGCCGCTTCGGTTATGGCTACGTAAACCAGAAAGATCGTCCGCGTCAGCCACAACAACTGCGTGGCAACGACTGGATCACCCTGAACGCCGAGCAGGCGATGCAGGGCGCGGCGGACATCCTGCGTCAGGCGAAGAAAACCATCGGCATTGGCTCACCACGCGCCAGCCTGGAAAGTAACTTCGCACTGCGTGATTTGGTCGGTGCCGAGAACTTCTATACCGGTATCTCGCAGGCCGAGCAGGGCCGTCTGGACCTGATGCTGAACGTGCTGCAAAACAGCGGCGTTCACACCCCTGCGCTGCGCGAAATCGAAGGTTACGACGCGGTGTTGGTGTTGGGTGAAGACTTGACCCAGACCGGCGCACGTATTGCCCTGTCGGTACGTCAGGCGGTGAAGGGCAAGGCTCGCGCCATGGCTGCGGCCCAACGCGTTGCCGACTGGCAGATTGCTGCGGTGCAGAACATCGGCCAGCACGCTAAACACCCGCTGTTTGTCACCAACGTGGATAACACCCGTCTGGACGATATCGCGGCATGGAACTACCGCGCACCGGTGGATGAGCAGGCGCGCTTCGGCTTCGCTATCGCCCATGCGCTGGACAACGCGGCACCGGCAGTCAACGATTTGGCTGACGGCCTGAACAAGAAAGTCGACATCATCGTGCAGGCGCTGACTGACGCGCGTAAACCGCTGATTATCACCGGCAGCAACGCCGGTAGCGAAGCCATCATCGAAGCGGCGGCCAACATCGCCAAGGCGCTGAAGGATCGCGGTTCTGACGTCGGCATCACCTTCGTCGCCAGCGCTGCCAACAGCATCGGTTTGTCGATGATCGGCGGCGGTTCGCTCGATCAGGCGTTGACCCTGTTGGAAAACGGCGAAGCCGACACGGCCATCGTGATGGAAAACGATCTCTACCGGCATGCGCCGGCGGCGAAAGTGGACGCTGCCCTGGCCAAGGTCAGCAACCTGATCGTGGCCGATCATCAGCGTACCGCCATCATGGATAAAGCCAACCTGATCCTGTCGGCGGCCAGCTTCGCGGAAAGCGACGGGACTCTGGTCAATCAGGAAGGCCGCGCACAGCGTTTCTTCCAGGTTTACGATCCGGCGTACTACGACGATGCGAAAAAAGACGTTCACACCGTGATGCTGGAAAGCTGGCGTTGGATGCACTCGCTGCATTCCACTTATACCAGCCGCCACGTGGATTGGACGCAGCTTGATCATGTGATCGAAGCTTGTGTCACCGCGTTGCCGCAGTTGCAGGGTATCGTCGATGCTGCTCCGGATGCGAGCTTCCGTATCCGTGGTCAGAAACTGGCGCGTTCTCCGATTCGCTCCAGTGGCCGTACGGCGATGCGCGCCAATATCAGCGTGCACGAACCGCGTCAGCCGCAGGATAAAGACACCATGTTCGCCTTCTCAATGGAAGGGAACAACAGCCCGCTGGCCGACCGCCAGCAGATCCCATTCGCCTGGGCACCAGGCTGGAACTCACCGCAAGCCTGGAACAAATTCCAGGCCGAAGTGGGCGGCAAGCTGCGTCATGGCGATCCGGGTGTGCGCTTGATCGAAGCGGGGGAGGGCAAGCTGGGGTACTTCACCCAAGTGCCTGCCGCCTTTGGTCAGCAGCAAGGCTGGCGTGTCGCGCCGTATTACCACCTGTTCGGCAGTGATGAAATGTCACAGCGTTCCGGGGTAATTCAGCAGCGCATGCCGGATGCCTATGTGATGGTCAATCCGACCGATGCTGCTGCGCTGGGCGTCAATGCCGGTGCGCTGGTGGAGTTCAGCTGTGCGGGCCAGACCTTGCGTCTGCCGGTGCGTCTGAGTGAAACCCTGACCCAGGGCCAGGTGGGCTTACCGCTCGGCTTGCCAGGGATCCCGCCGGTACTGGTGGGTGCAACGGTTGAAAATCTGCGGGAGGCGACACGATGAGCTGGTTTACCCCTGAGGTGATCGACATTCTGATCTCCATTCTTAAAGCGGTAGTGATCCTGCTGGTCGTAGTCACCTGTGGGGCATTCATGAGCTTCGGCGAACGCCGTTTGCTCGGTCTGTTCCAGAACCGTTATGGACCAAACCGTGTCGGCTGGGGTGGCTCGCTGCAGCTGGTCGCCGACATGATCAAAATGTTCTTCAAGGAAGACTGGGTACCGAAATTCTCCGACCGGGTGATCTTTACCCTGGCGCCGATGATCGCCTTTACTTCCCTGTTGCTGGCATTTGCCATCGTCCCGGTCAGTCCGACCTGGGCGGTGTCCGACCTCAACATCGGTATTTTGTTCTTCCTGATGATGGCCGGCCTGGCGGTATACGCCGTGCTGTTCGCCGGCTGGTCGAGCAACAACAAATACTCGCTGTTGGGGGCAATGCGTGCTTCTGCGCAAACCCTGAGCTACGAAGTGTTCATCGGCCTGTCGCTGATGGGTGTGGTGGCACAGGCGGACTCCTTCAACATGCAGGCGATCGTTGAATCTCAGGCGCATATGTGGAACGTCATCCCGCAATTCTTTGGTTTCATTACCTTTGCAATTGCCGGCGTGGCGGTGTGTCACCGTCACCCGTTTGACCAACCGGAAGCCGAGCAGGAACTGGCTGACGGTTACCACATTGAATATTCCGGCATGAAGTTCGGGCTGTTCTTTGTGGGTGAATACATAGGTATCGTCACCGTTTCTGCCCTGATTGTGACGTTGTTCTTCGGTGGCTGGCAGGGGCCTTTCCTACCGCCATTCGTCTGGTTCGCGCTGAAAACGGCTTTCTTCATGATGATGTTCATTCTGATTCGTGCTGCTCTGCCACGTCCGCGCTATGACCAGGTGATGTCCTTCGGCTGGAAAGTCTGTCTGCCGTTGACGCTACTGAACCTGCTGGCGACTGCCGCAGTCATTTTGTACAACGCTCAATAAGGGGTGAATAAACCATGACATTGAAAGAGTTATTGGTTGGTTTCGGCACCCAGGTGCGCAGCATTTGGATGATAGGCCTGCATGCCTTCGCCAAGCGCGAAACCCAGATGTATCCGGAAGAACCGGTTTACCTGCCTCCGCGCTACCGTGGCCGCATCGTGCTGACGCGCGATCCGGACGGCGAAGAGCGCTGCGTGGCTTGTAACCTGTGTGCGGTTGCCTGCCCGGTGGGCTGTATCTCGCTGCAAAAAGCAGAACAGAAAGATGGCCGTTGGTATCCGGAGTTTTTCCGCATCAACTTCTCGCGCTGCATTTTCTGCGGCCTGTGCGAAGAAGCTTGCCCAACTACCGCCATCCAGCTGACGCCGGATTTCGAAATGGGTGAATTCAAGCGCCAGGATCTGGTGTACGAAAAAGAAGATCTGTTGATCTCGGGGCCGGGTAAATATCCGGAATATAACTTCTACCGGATGGCCGGTATGGCGATTGACGGCAAAGCCAAGGGCGAAGCCGAAAACGAAGCCAAACCGATCGACGTCAAAGGTCTGTTGCCTTAAGGAGCCAGCAAGCATGGAAATTGCCTTTTATCTGGCAGGTTTTATTGCGGTGATCGCGACAATTCGCGTGATCTCGCATACCAATCCTGTGCATGCGTTGCTGTATCTGATCGTCTCGTTACTGGCGATCTCTGCAGTCTTTTTCTCACTCGGTGCCTACTTCGCCGCGGCATTGGAAATCATCGTCTACGCCGGTGCCATCATGGTGCTGTTCGTGTTCGTGGTGATGATGTTGAACCTCGGCAACGCGGTGCAGCAACAAGAGCGCGATTGGCTCAAACCGTCGGTGTGGATCGGCCCTGGCATCTTGTCGCTGGCGCTGTTGGTGGTGCTGATTTTCGCTATCCGCAGCGTGTCCGATCAGGGCATCAGCGGTGAGATGGTTGACGCTAAAGCGGTGGGGATCAGCCTGTTTGGTCCTTACGTTCTGGCGGTTGAGCTGGCTTCAATGCTGCTGTTGGCAGGTCTGGTTGTTGCCTTCCACATTGGTCGTGAGCACAAACCGGGTGAGGTGTTGAGCAACGCCCCGGCCAGTAGCGAAATGGCGAGAAGAAAATCGGAGGAGCAAGCATGATCCCTCTTCAACATGGCCTGATCCTGGCGGCAATTCTGTTCGTCCTGGGTCTGACCGGGTTGCTGGTGCGTCGCAATCTGCTGTTTATGCTGATCAGTCTGGAAGTGATGATCAACGCCGCGGCACTGGCGTTTATCGTGGCGGGCAGCTATTGGGGCCAACCGGACGGGCAGGTGATGTATATCCTGGCGATCAGCCTGGCAGCCGCCGAGGCCAGTATTGGTCTGGCATTGCTGCTGCAGCTTTACCGTCGTCGTCATACCCTGAATATTGATACTGTCAGTGAGATGCGCGGATGAACCTATTATATTTAACTATTCTGCTACCGCTGATCGGGTTCCTGCTGTTGGCCTTCTCCCGAGGCCGCTGGTCTGAGAACACCTCGGCAATCGTCGGCGTAGGCTCTATCGGCCTGGCTGCTCTGGTCACGGTCCATGTGGGTATGGATTTCTTCGCCCAGAAAGCCACTGGCGTGCAGCTGTTTGAGCAAAGCCTGTGGAACTGGATGAGCGTCGGTAATTTCAATATCGGTGTGACCCTGACGCTGGACGGCCTGTCGCTGACCATGCTGTCAGTGGTGACCGGCGTGGGCTTCTTCATCCACATGTTCGCTTCCTGGTACATGCGCGGTGAAGAGGGCTACTCCCGCTTCTTCGCTTACACCAACCTGTTTATCGCCAGCATGGTGGTATTGGTACTGGCAGACAACCTGTTGCTGCTGTACCTGGGTTGGGAAGGCGTGGGCCTGTGCAGCTACCTGTTGATCGGCTTCTATTACAAGGATCCGGCCAACGGTGCGGCGGCGATGAAAGCCTTCATCGTGACTCGCGTCGGTGACGTGTTCCTGGCATTTGCGCTGTTCATCCTCTACAACGAGCTGGGCACGCTGAACATCCGCGAACTGATGATCCTGGCACCGCAAAAACTGGCGATTGGCGATACGGCGATCACCTGGGCTACGTTGATGTTGCTGGGTGGTGCGGTCGGTAAATCGGCGCAGTTGCCGTTGCAGACCTGGCTGGCAGATGCGATGGCGGGTCCAACCCCGGTTTCAGCACTGATCCACGCTGCAACCATGGTAACCGCGGGCGTTTACCTGATTGCCCGTACTCACGGCCTGTTCCTGATGGCGCCGGAAGTGCTGCATCTGGTGGGCATTATCGGGGCAGTGACCCTGGTGCTGGCCGGCTTTGCCGCGCTGGTGCAGACCGATATCAAGCGCGTGCTTGCCTACTCCACCATGAGCCAGATTGGTTACATGTTCCTGGCGTTGGGCGTGCAGGCGTGGGATGCTGCTATCTTCCACCTGATGACCCATGCGTTCTTCAAGGCGCTGCTGTTCCTCTCCTCCGGTTCGGTGATCCTGGCCTGCCATCACGAGCAGAACATCTTCAAGATGGGCGGCCTGCGCAAGAGTATCCCGCTGGTTTACGTCTGCTTCCTGGTGGGTGGCGCTGCGCTGTCGGCACTGCCGCTGATCACCGCAGGCTTCTTCAGTAAGGATGAGATCCTGGCCGGTGCGATGGCCAACGGTCACATCAACCTGATGATTGCCGGTCTGGTCGGTGCATTCATGACCTCGCTGTACACCTTCCGTATGATTTTCATCGTGTTCCATGGCGAAGAGAAAATCAAAGCGCATGCCGGTAAAGGCATCACTCACCACCTGCCGCTGTTGGTGCTGTTGGTGCTGTCCACCTTCGTTGGCGCGATGATCGTTCCGCCATTGCAGGGCGTACTGCCAGATACCACCGAGCTGGCGCACGGTAGCGTGCTGCAACTGGAGATTACCTCCGGCGTAGTGGCTATTGTCGGCATCCTGCTGGCGGCGGCGCTGTGGCTGGGCAAACGTAGCCTGGTGACCCGCATTGCCAATAGCGCACCGGGGCGTTTCTTCTCGACCTGGTGGTTCCATGCCTGGGGCTTCGACTGGCTGTACGACAAAGTCTTCGTCAAGCCGTACCTGGGTATTGCGAAGTTGCTGCAACGTGATCCGCTGAACTCGATGATGAACCTGCCGGCCATCTTCTCCCGCTGGGGGAACCGAGGTCTGACAGTGAGCGAGAACGGTCAGGTGCGTTGGTATATAGCGTCTATGGGTGTGGGTGCAGTGGTCGTATTGGCTCTGTTGATTCTGGTTTAATTGAATAATTTAAACAGACGCATTTTTCGGGCGTAGCGCCCTGCAGGGCGCTACGTACAAAGTTTGAAATTATTCGTATAAGGGACACAAAACGCCATGCTATTACCTTGGCTAATTCTTATCCCCTTTATTGGCGGTCTGCTGTGCTGGCAGTTTGAGCGCTTCGGTACTAAGGTGCCGCGCTGGATTGCGTTGATCGCAATGGGGCTGACATTGGCGCTTTCTCTGTATCTGTGGATGCAGGGTGGCTACACATTGACTACGCCGAAAGGCATTCCGCAGTGGCAGTCTGAATTCCTGCTGCCGTGGATCCCTCGCTTTGGGATTTCCATCCACCTGGCGCTGGACGGTCTGTCACTGCTGATGGTGGTGCTGACCGGCCTGCTGGGCGTGCTGGCTATTCTCTGTTCCTGGCGTGAAATCCAGAAATACCAGGGCTTCTTCCACCTGAACCTGCTGTGGATCCTGGGTGGGGTAATCGGCGTGTTCCTCGCCATCGACATGTTCCTGTTCTTCTTCTTCTGGGAAATGATGTTGGTGCCGATGTACTTCCTGATTGCACTCTGGGGTCACAAGGCGTCGGACGGGAAAACCCGTATTACTGCGGCCACCAAGTTCTTCATCTATACCCAGGCCAGTGGTCTGGTGATGTTGATTGCCATTATGGGCCTGGTGTTCGTGCACTATAACGCGACCGGCGTGTGGACCTTCGATTACGAAGATCTGCTGCAGACGCCAATGTCCCATAACGTGCAATACCTGTTGATGCTGGGCTTCTTCATCGCCTTTGCGGTGAAAATGCCGGTGGTGCCATTGCATGGCTGGTTGCCTGATGCGCATAGCCAGGCACCAACCGCAGGTTCTGTTGACCTGGCGGGGATCTTGCTGAAGACGGCGGCCTACGGCATGTTGCGTTTCAGCCTGCCGCTGTTCCCGGAAGCGTCGCACGAGTTTGCGCCAATCGCCATGTGGCTGGGCGTGGTCGGTATCTTCTACGGCGCCTGGATGGCGTTTGCGCAGACTGATATCAAGCGTCTGATTGCTTATACCTCGGTTTCCCATATGGGCTTCGTGCTGATTGCCATCTACACCGGCAGCCAACTGGCTTACCAGGGCGCGGTGATCCAGATGATTGCACACGGTCTGTCTGCGGCCGGTATGTTCATCATCTGTGGCCAGCTGTACGAACGTCTGCATACCCGTGACATGCGTGAAATGGGCGGCCTGTGGGGACGTATCAAATACATCCCTGCGCTGTCGTTGTTCTTCGCAGTGGCGACCCTGGGGATGCCGGGTACCGGTAACTTCGTCGGTGAATTCATGATCCTGTTCGGCAGCTATCAGGTTGTGCCGGTGATCACCGTGATTTCTACCTTCGGTCTGGTGTTTGCTTCGGTTTATTCGTTGATCATGATGCAGCGCGCCTATTACGGCAAAGCCAAGTCTGACCAACCGTTACCGGGCATGACCGCGCGTGAGCTGTTTATCATTCTGCTGCTGGTGGTGTTGCTGGTTCTGCTGGGGGTTTACCCGCAGCCGATTCTGGATACTTCCAATGCGGCGATGAGCAACGTGCAACACTGGTTTGGTTCGTCAGTTTCAGCAATTTCAACAACAAGGCCGTAATTCGCCATGACAATAACTCCTCAACAACTGATCGCATTGTTACCACTGTTGATCGTCGGATTGACGGTGGTGGTTGTGATGCTAGGCATTGCGTGGCGACGCGACCACTTTATCAACGCCACCCTGACCGTGATCGGTCTCAACCTGGCGCTGCTTTCACTGTACTTTGTTGGCCAGGTAGGCCCAATGGACGTCACCCCGCTGGTGCGGGTGGATGGCTACTCGATGTTCTATACCGGGCTGGTGATACTGGCGAGTCTGGCGACCTGTACCTTTGCCTATCCTTGGCTGGTCGGTTACCCGGACAACCGCGAAGAGTTCTACCTGCTGGTGCTGATTGCGACCATGGGTGGCATTCTGCTGGCGAGCGCCAACCATCTGGCGTCGCTGTTCCTCGGTATTGAACTGATCTCGCTGCCGCTGTTCGGCCTGGTGGGCTATGCCTACCGCCAGAAGCGTCCGTTGGAAGCGGCCATCAAGTACATGTTGCTGTCCGCTGCCGCGTCGTCGTTCCTGCTGTTCGGTATGGCGCTGCTGTATGCTGAGTCCGGTGACCTGTCACTGGCCGGCCTGGGCAAAAGCCTGCAAGAAAACATGATGCACCAGCCGCTGGTCCTGGCGGGTATGGGCATGATGATTGTCGGTCTGGGCTTCAAGCTGTCGCTGGTGCCGTTCCAACTGTGGACACCGGATGTGTATCAGGGGGCGCCTGCGCCGGTTTCAACCTTCCTGGCGACCGCCAGCAAGATTGCGATCTTCGCCGTGGTGATGCGTTTGTTCCTGTATGCACCGGCCGCCGACAACGAAGCGCTGCGTATGGTGCTGTCAATCATTGCCGTCTGCTCAATTTTGTTCGGCAACCTGATGGCCATCAGCCAAACCAATATCAAGCGTCTGCTGGGTTACTCGTCGATCGCCCACCTGGGTTATCTGCTGGTGGCATTGATTGCGGTGCAAACCCATCAGCTGTCGTTGGAAACCGCCGGGGTTTACCTGGCCGGTTACCTGTTCAGCAGCCTGGGCGCGTTTGGCGTAGTCAGCCTGATGTCCAGCCCGTACCGTGGCCCGGACGCTGATTCACTGTTCTCTTACCGTGGTCTGTTCTGGCATAAGCCAATTCTGTCCGCGGTAATGACGGTGATGATGCTGTCACTGGCCGGTATCCCGATGACACTGGGCTTTATCGGTAAGTTCTTTGTGATCGCGATGGGCGTCAGTGCTCACCTGTGGTGGTTGACCGGCGCAGTGGTGCTGGGCAGCGCCATCGGTTTGTACTACTACCTGCGCGTGACCGTCAGCCTGTTCCTCAGCGCGCCGGAAGCGCTGCAGCGCGATACCCCGAACAACTGGGCGTTGACCGCAGGCGGTGTGGTGGTGTTGATCTCCGCCGCGTTGGTGTTGCTGTTGGGTGTTTATCCGCAGCCGCTGATTACGCTGGTACAGATGGCACAGCCGATGTTCTGATTGGCATCAAGGCAGTAAAAAAGGTCGCTTCGGCGACCTTTTTTTATGGGGCGGGGGACGTGATGTAGTACTGGAACGATCAACCGGGATTGTTTTGAAACGAGGTTTCCAGTGCCTGTACGACGGCGCGTACCCGCGCGGCACGCTGCAGATCGGGGTGTAGCACCAGCCAGATATCTACCCAGTCTTTGTTTTCCGGGAAAATGCGTACCAGATCAGGATCCTTGTCCGCCAGGAAGGAGGACAGCAGGCCGATGCCCAATCCGTTACGCGTTGCCGAGCGCAACAGCAACTGTGAATTGCATTGTAAAACTACGTTGGGGTCGATCAGCGCTTCGCCACAAAAGTCGTTCCAGTGGCGAGGCACCAACTCACGTGGGAACATCAGCAGATCGTGACCGCGCAGATGGTCACCCTTGGTCGGCATGCCGTGTTTATCGAGGTAGTCCTGCGTGGCGTACAGCCCCATTTCGATGGTGGCCATACGTTTGATAATCAGCTCATCGGACTCGGGCCGTGCACCCCGGATCGCTAAATCTGCCCCGCGGTAAGAAATATCAGAGATATTCACCGCGGTCAGCATAGTGACGGTGATTAGCGGGTGTTGCTCCCGCAGCGCTTTCAACGCCGGAATGACAAAGGCCTCGGCCATGGTGTCAGTGGTGGCGATGCGCACGTTACCGCACAGGCTGTCGTCGCCGCTGGTGGCTTTGCGGCCAATCGCCTGCACGGCATTTTCCATATTCATCACGTCCGCCAGCATTTCCTCACCCAAAGGGCTGAGGGAGAATGATTTCGGCGTGCGGATAAACAGCTTGGACCCCAGGCTCTCTTCAAAAGCGGTAATGCGCCGTCCGACGGTGGCCTGGTCGACGTGTAGTTCATTGGCGGCCTTTCGTAAAGTGCCGCAGCGGGCTACTGCCAGGAAGAAGCGTGCGTCATCCCAATTCATCATGCCATTTCCTTTATGCAGGCTTATCGGCCTTGTCGGTGTTTATTCTTGCGCAACCTTACGGGCACAGGTTCGGGCGACAAGTCAGGGCTGGTATCATAATTATTTATTATGTTTCAGGATATGAATAAATGCATTAACGTGAAGCAATTTTGCATCTTTATTTTTACCCGACAATCTTTATCCTTATCAACGTTTATGCTGTGATCTGGCGCACGTTTTGTGCCAATGTTACCTTAAACGCGAAAGCAGATGCGCATGAGAGCCTGTCTCTGTTGGCTAACCGCCTGGTGGGATCGACTCTGAATCAGGTTGGCCAACCACGACTGGACATTAAAAATGGAGTCTCACGCAGAGAAGTTATACACCCCCGTAGCACTGGCAACTGCGGACGGTGTCAGGGTTATTGCCACGCCCGGTACGAAAGCGGCGGAGCAAACGAACGCTGATGTGATTATCCAGGGTCTTGAAGCACGCGGCATTCAGCACATATTCCTGGTACCCGGCAAGCTGGTGTACCCACTGATTAAATCCATTGAACATTCCGCCATTAGCGGCATCGTCGGCGCTCATGAAACCGCCTGCGGCTTTATGGCCGACGGCTACGCCCGTGCCAGCCGCAAATTTGGCGTTTGTCTGGGCATTTCCGGCCCCGGCACCATGAATTTCCTGCCGGCGATGGCGGCGGCACAGGCCGATAAAATCCCGGTGCTTTATCTGGCCGGCGGTATTGCCACTTATCATGAAGCGCAGGGCGCTTTCCAGGACGGCAGCAATAGCGGTATCGATGAGCTGACTATCGTCAAACCGCTGCTGTCCGCCGCGATAGAAGTGAAAAATAATCTTACGTTGCAGCACGAGCTGCGGCGCGGTTTGTCCTGCCTGAACACCCAGCGTAAAGGCCGGGCTTATTTAAGCGTGCCGGTCGATATGCAAAAAAAAGCGGTGGCCGGCAATTATGAAGCCAGCCCACAGCGTACGCCACAGTGCCGTGAAGCGGCGATTGACCAGCAGGCGCTGGAGCAGGTGTTGGATGATTATCTGCTGCGTGGGCTGAACGTTGCCTGCCTGGTGGGCAACCGCATGAATAATCCGTTGGATGCTGCACTGCTGCTGCGCCTGGCGGAAAAATACCGTTTGCCGGTTGCCACCACGCTGTCCGGCAAGGGCGCTTTTCCCGAAGGGCATGAGCTGGCGTTGGGGCTGTATGGTTTCGCCGGTCACACCCGTGCGGTGGAAACCATCAATGGCGACGAGGTTGATGTGCTGCTGGTTCTGGGCTGTGACCTCAGCCAGCGCGACAGCCTGAACTGGAATTCACGGCTGCATGGCACCAAAACGCTGGTGGTGATCGATGAGGATTTCGACAAGGTCAGTTCGCATTATCAACCAGACATGCAAATCTTCTCCAGCCTGACCGATACGCTGCGGCACCTGCTGGATGCGGTCAGCGACGATGACGCGCATCTGGTTGCCATCAAGAGCCTGCGCAATGGCTGGCTTGAACAGGTGCGCCAACTGCCGTTGGAGCAACAGCAGCCCGATTTGCAGGCGCGTCTGGCCCTGGGTGAAGCCAATATGTATCCCGGTGACGCCATCAAACGCATTCGCAGCCGGATGGGCCCGGACACCAACGTGGTGGTCGACTCCGGTGCGCACCGTATCTTTATGGCGCACCATTGGCTGGCCAGCGGGCGCGGTGATTACCATACCTCAAGCTCCCTGGCACCTATGGGCTGGGCAATTTGTGCCGGTATTGGCATCAAGCTGGCAGCACCGCACCGCGACTGCGTGGTGGTCACCGGTGACGGTTGCATGCTGATGCACGGCATGGAGATCCAGACCGCCGCCCGTTATCAGGTCAAAATGACCTTTGTGGTGATGAACAACTGCGCGCACGGTGCGATGCACATAGATACCTTGCAGAACCGTGGGGTATCGGCGGACTACACGGCATTGCCAAACCACGACTGGAAGGCCTTCGCCAACAGTCTGGGGGTTTCCTCCGCCAAAGCGGCGACGCTGGAAGAACTGGACGAAGCACTGGTCGCGGCGGCTGAGCACGAAGGCCCGTTCCTGATAGAAGTGTTGGTGGGAAATCATGTGGCGCCTAATCGCTACTATGCCGAGAGCATCGTAGAATACGAGCAGCGTATCAAAGGCTTGTAAGGGCGGAGCCCTGTTATTGCGGGAGTCGTCATTATTATCCTTTGTATCACGCCATTCTATTTTACTCACAGTAGTCATGGAGCGATAACGATGTATAAACTGACACTTCTGGCATTAATGATGGCATTTCAGGGCTATGCACAGGCCGCTGACGATCACGGCGAAGGCATTACCAAAGAAACCCTGCTGAAAACCGAGACCTCGTGGGAGGGGACGCCGTACCAGCACTATCCGGCCGGTGCCCCGCAGATCACCATGCTGAAAGTTACCGTGGAGCCGAACAAGGTGCTGGCCTGGCATACCCATCCGTGCATCAGCGCGGTGTATATGACCGGCGGTAGCGTTTCGCTGACGGTAAAGAAAACCGGTGTGAAGCACACCTTTAAACAGGGCGATTCCTTTACCGATACGGTAGATATTGTGCATCAGGGCGTCTCCGGCGATAAGGGGGCCGAAATGCTGGTGTTCTTCGCCTGTGCCGATAACCAGCCCTTGACGGTGAAAGCTGCCGAATAATCGCCCGTCGTCTTTCACGGGGCGGTGCTGTTGCCGTGGGGGCGAATAGATTCGCCCCGTTTTATTTTTGTCGCCCGTTGCGGCGGCACTCCGAGGAAATCATGGTTGCTTTGTGGATGGTTGTCGCCAGCGGTTTTTTTGCGCTGATGGGGGCCAGCATCAAACTGGCTTCGGCCAAGGTCGGCTTTTTCGACATCATTTTTTACCGTTCTGTGATTAACGTGCTGATCGTCGCCGCGTTAATTCAGGTTAAAAACCTCGGTTTTCGCACCCGGCATCTGGGCCTGCATATGAAGCGTGCCGCCATCGGCAATGCGGCGATGTACTGTGGCTTTTACTCGCTGATCCATCTGCCGATCGCCACTGCCACCACGCTGGGCTACACCAACCCTATCTTTCAGTCGGCGATCGCCTTTGTCACCTCCAAAGGCCAGTTGACTGGCAAGCTGCTGTTCTCGGTTCTGCTGGGGTTTATTGGCATTCTGGTGTTACTGCGGCCGGATACGCCGAACGGTGAATATGTCGCCACGCTGATTGGTCTGCTTTCCGGCCTGCTGACGGCGCTGGCCTATTTTAACGTTGGCAAGCTGGTACGCACGGGCGAGCCGGAGCTGCGGGTGGTGTTTTACTTCTCGCTGGTGGGTACGTTGGTAGGCGCTGTGATGACCACGGTGGTGGGGTTCACTACGCTTGATAGCGCGATGATACTGTGCGTCTGCGCCATCGGCGTATTCGGCAGCCTGGGGCAAATCACCATGACCCGTGCCTATGGCAGCGGCAATGCGGTGATAGTCAGCATTCTGTCCTACAGCACCATCATTTTCTCCACGCTGCTCGGTTATCTGCTGTTTGGCGAGAAACTGTCTTATATTGCCGCGGGCGGCATGGCGCTGATTATTCTTTCCGGCGCGCTGGCTATTTTGAAACGCGCTCCTGCGAAGGTCGCCAAGGCTGAGGCCGTGTAATTTTGCATTCAACAGAATGCATTAATGAATCACTATGATGCATTCTTGGCTATTTTGACGGTTATACCCGAAAGGTATGATAACCGCGTTTCCTGATGTGTTTGGTTTCAGGGCTAGCGTTTATCCAGATTGTTTCGGGAGAGAAAAATGTCTGAAGGTGTGGCTGTTGATGAAGCGGCTAAAGCGAATTCGGGCACGTCGCATTTTGCCATTCTGCTGTTTTTAGCGCTGGCATTAATGTCTGCACTGCTCAACAGCAGTGCGCCGACGCCGCTTTATCCGCTTTATCAACATGAGTTGGCGTTAAGCTCGGTCAGCCTGACGGTCATTTATGGCGCCTATGCCGCCGGCGTACTGATCTCATTGTTCGGCGTGGGCAACATGGCCGGCAAGGTCAAAGACTTGCGCAGCATGATTGTACCGGCGTTGCTGGTGGTGCTGGCCGGGGCTTTGCTGTTCTCGATGGCCGATTCGTTTCTGATGATGTTTATGGCGCGTTTGCTGGCCGGGATCGGCACCGGGGCATTAACCGGTGCGGCCAATATTGCGCTGGTACGCTTTGGGCCGAAAGACGGCGGTAAAAATGCGGCGCTGATTGCCACGCTGTCGTTTACCACCGGTCTGGCGTTGGGGCCGATTTTCAGCGGTGTGGCGCTGCAAACCGGGTTCCATACCACGTCACTGCCGTTCATTATCATTATGGCGGTGGCGGCAGTGGCCGCGCTGGGCGTGATGCTGAAATGGCCGGTTGAAGTTGTGGTCGCGCCGTTAAGCGGGACGACGACGGTTGATGGCGCAGCGGAAAAAAGTTCATTGGCTGACGGCCTGCGTGCGACGGGTGGCAAGTTCTACCTGTGTGCCGGGGCATTGTTTATCTGTTGGGCGGTGGCCGCCAGCATTTTGGCGATTGGCCCGAGCGTGTCGGAAAAGCTGTTGGGCATGCATAGCCGCGGCGTTTATGGTTACGTGATTGCAGTTTACCTGGTTATTGCCGGTATCAGCCAAATCCTGAGTCGTCGCGTTAATGCCCGTCATTCGCTGATGTTTGGCTGTCTGGCGCAGGCGTTGTCGGTAGTGGTGTTCGCCGAAGCGATTCAAATTCACTCGTTGGCTCTGGCCAGTGCCGGTATGGTGATTGCAGGGTACGCCTACGGGGCAATTTTTGTCGGTAGCGCCACGTTGGTGAACCTGATTTCGCCGAAGGCTAGCCATGCAAGACTGATTTCGTTGTTTTATGTTATTGCTTATATTGCCAACTGGGTACCTATCCTGTTGGGGGTAGTGATCGACCATGCCAGCCTGCATCTGGCGGTCAACCTGTTATTTATGGTCAGTGCCGTGGTGTGCTTGATTTTGAGCTTTATGGTGACCCGTGCGGGCTTCCCGCGCTGAAATATTCTTGCTCTTTTAAGCTGAGGTCTTGCTGACTGAAACTTGAAATAAATATGTTCTCGCTGCGCAATGTGGCGAGCCGATTTCCCTGGTGTTGTTGTGTGTCATTTCCAGCGTGCTTGCCACGCTGGTTTTTTTTGTGACAAATTCCACATTAATGTAATTTTCACGTTTCTCATTACATATTTTATGTGAAATTCATCACATAAAAATGCCGATTTTCGAGTAAACTGCGCGCTTTCTCTGCTGCGGGTCGGTTTATGAACGTTATCTTTGCCATTGCTGTGACAACCGGGATCCTCTCCGGCGTTTGGGGCTGGGTGGCCGTCAGCCTGGGGCTGATTAGCTGGGCGGGTTTCCTCGGCTGTACGGCCTATTTTGCTTGCCCGCAGGGTGGGTTGAAAGGGTTGTTGATAAGCACGCTAACCTGCGGCAGCGGGGTATTTTGGGCAATGGTGATTATTCACGGCAGCGAGTTGGCCCCAGGCTTGAGCATCCTCGGTTACCTGCTGACCGGCGCCGTGGCTTTCCTGATGTGCATTCAGGCGAAACAGCAGTGGTTGGGGTTTGTGCCCGGCACCTTTATTGGCGCCTGTGCCACCTTCGCCGGTGGCGGCGACTGGCCGCTGGTGACCTTGTCCCTGGTGGTGGGATTGGTGTTCGGCTACGCGATGAAAAACAGCGGTCTTTGGCTGGCGGCACGCAATGAGAAACCCAAACAAACGGGCGCTGTTACCGAGCATGTTAACCGCTGATTTAAATGGTGCCGCCGAGTGAAATGCGGTAGTGCAGGTCAACGCGCTCGATGCACGGCACCCCTTTAATCCGTTTGAGTAAAATCTCTGTGGCGACTTTGCCCATATCAAACCTTGGGGTGATCACGCTGGCGATGCCCGGCGTGGTGGCCTTGCCAATATCCAGACCGTGAAAACCCGACAGGGCAATGTCCTGTGGCACCTTCAAGCCGAGCCGCAGACACGCCTGTAACACGCCCACCGCCAGATCGTCATTGGTGCACAAGATGCCGTCCAAATCGGGGTAGAGCTGCCGCGCCATCGCCAGCATGTCGGAGCCGACCGAGACCGACGAGACCCGATGCGGCGTGATTTGCCGTGGTGTCAGCCCCTGATTTTCCATCGCCCGGCAATAGCCCTGGAAACGTTTGGTGTCGCGTGCGTCGGACATGGCACCAAAGTAAACCACCTGGCGTTTACCGCTGGCGAGCAACGCTTCGGTCATGTCAAAACCCGCCTGATAGTTATCAAACCCCACGGCGATCCGCCCCTCGGGCCCTTCAAGATCCATCACCTGCGCCACCGGGATTTTGGCCGCTGCCAGATATTTTTCCGCCCGCAGGGTGTGCTCGGAATCGGTGAGGATCAACCCGGCGATCGGGTAGGCCAGCAGTTGGATAATGTGTTCTTCTTCCCGTTGCCGGCTGTAGTCATAGTTAACCACCAGAGTTTGATAGCCGTTCTCCAGCGCGATGGATTCGATACCGGCCAACAGATCGGCAAAAATCTGGTTGTTGAAAGAGGGGATCAGCACGCCAATACGCGGCTTTTGGGATGAGCGTGCCTCATCGCTGTCGGTGAAGTTAACTTCTTTCATCACCTGGGCAATTTTCGCCGCGGTTTCGGCCGCCACCTTGTCCGGCGTGCGCAGATAGCGGCTGACGGTCATTTTGGTCACACCGGCGAGCAGTGCAATGTCCTGCAGCGTGACGCGTTGGTTCTTCATTCATGGGCCTTAACAGGGGGCGAAGAGATCGCGAATTCTGCCATGTTAACAAATCGATCTGGTGATAACAATCGACGTCATAAAGTATAAAGTTCCTATTTTTCAATGAAATGAATTAATTATTGATTGTACTGGAATGCGTGGCTTCACGTTAAAGGTAACAGCTTTTAGTAACACGATTTTAAGTGATCTTTATCACGTTTTTACCGGCGATGATCCGCTGAGATAGGCGTCAGTCCTATCCAAATGACATCGCCGGGGAACGTTATGAACAACTTATTTTCACTGGATAACAAAAAAATACTGATTACCGGCGCTTCTCGGGGCATTGGTTTTCTGCTGGCCCGTGGGTTGGCACAGTATGGCGCCCATATTCTGGTTAATGCGACCACCCAGGAGAATGCACAGCGTGCTGTTGAAACACTGCGGCGCGAAGGTTTCCGCGCCGATGCTGCGGCTTTTGACGTCACCGACTCACAGGCTATCCATGCCGCCATTGAACGGATTGAGGCGGAAAGCGGCGGTATTGACGTGCTGATCAATAACGCCGGGATCCAGCGGCGTCACCCCTTTACCGAGTTCCCGGAAAAAGACTGGGATGACATTATCGCCGTTAACCAGAAGGCGGTATTTATAGTGTCGCAAACCGTAGCTCGCCATATGGTACAACGCCAAAGCGGCAAAATTATCAATATTGGTTCGATGCAAAGCGAGCTGGGCCGCGACACTATTACCCCGTATGCCGCCTCCAAGGGCGCGGTAAAAATGCTGACACGGGGCATGTGCGTTGAGCTGGCGCGTTACAACATTCAGGTCAATGGCATCGCGCCGGGCTATTTCAAAACCGAAATGACTCAGGTGCTGGCGGACAATCCGGAGTTTACCGCCTGGCTGACCAAGCGCACCCCGGCCGCCCGCTGGGGCGACCCGCAAGAGCTGATTGGCGCGGCGGTGTTCCTGTCGTCCCAAGCCTCCGATTTTGTTAATGGTCAACTGTTGTTTGTCGATGGCGGCATGTCCGCTGCGGTATAGCCACCTGCTCAGGAGAAAATCATGATGAAAATTCAAACCCAATCCTGCGTAGTGAACGGCAAATATGACGTGGCGGTGGTGGAGCAGGAAGTGGATTATCAGGGGATCGGTACACTGGTGAAAATCACCCGTGGCGGCATCTGCGGTTCCGACCTGCATTATTACCAGGAAGGCAAAGTTGGCAGTTTCCAGGTGCGCCAGCCGATGGTGCTCGGCCATGAGGTGATCGGTGAAGTGGTGGCCAGTGATACTGCCCGATTGCCTGTGGGGCAGAAAGTGGCGTTAAACCCCAGTAAACCCTGCGGCCAGTGCAAGTATTGTCTGGCAAGCCAGCAAAACCAGTGTACCCAGATGCGTTTCTTCGGTAGCGCGATGTATTTCCCGCATGTTGACGGTGCCTTCACCCAGTACAAGGTGGTCGATAGCGCGCAGTGTATTGCCTTTGACGCCGATCGTGATGAAAAGGTGATGGTGTTTGCCGAACCACTGGCGGTGGCGATACATGCGGCGAAGCAGCCCGGCGCAGTGACAGGGAAAAAGGTGTTTGTTTCCGGCGTTGGCCCGATTGGCTGCCTGCTGGTGGCGGCATTGAAGGCGCTGGGTGCCGGCGAAATTGTCTGTGCCGATCTCAGCCCACGTTGCCTGGATATTGCCCAGAAAATGGGGGCAACCCGTTGTCTGCATGCCGGTAATGACGACTTTAGCGTTTATCAGCAGGAAAAGGGGTACTTTGATATCGTTTTTGAAGTCTCCGGCCACCCGTCGTCGTTGCAGCGCTGTCTGGAAGTCACCCGTGCCAGGGGTACTGTCGTGCAGGTCGGGATGGGGGGCAGTTTCCCGGATTTCCCGTTGATGTTACTGATCGCCAAAGAGTTGAACTTGCTGGGTTCGTTCCGTTTTGTTGAAGAATTTGATTTGGCGGTGGCCTGGTTGGCCGAAGGGACAGTCAATCCACTGCCGCTGCTGTCTGCCGAGTTTGATAACCAGCAATTGGCACAGGCGTTGGCCTTTGCCGGTGACAAGAGTCAGGCGGCCAAAGTGCAACTGGTGTTCTGATTTTAGCATTTGCCCCGTAAACCCTCGCCCCCTCGGGCGGGGAGCAGTCACCCAATAGTCTGATGGCGAAGATCGGCGATCCTTGTCTATAGTTAAGGACCGTATCATTTTTAATCACGGAGAACTTAACATGGCGAGAAATACGGATAGGGATCAAACCACGCTCGATGACGATCTGAGAATGCTGAGCGACACGCTGGAAGAAGTGTTGAGGTACTCCGGCGATCGCGCCGATCAGGCCTATATCGACATCAAGTCACATGCCGAAGAGGCATTGAGCGAGGTCAAGTCGCGGCTGGCTGATACTACCGAGTCCTACTATGCGCGGGCCAAGGACGCGGTGTGCCGCACCGACGGCTACGTGCGCGAAAACCCATGGCACAGCGTCGGTATTGGCGCGACGGTCGGCCTGGTGCTGGGCTTGCTGCTGTCACGTAAATAAGCTCCCTGGAAGTTGGGCGCGGCCACCGCCGCGCCCCGATGTTTATTGCCCCAGCGTCACCTCCACCTGATGGGTTTTGCCATCGTCTACCAGCGTTATCACTGCCTCCGGCTGTATTTCACCGTCGATAGTCACCTGGGCCGCTCCCTGCCCCTGACGGACGGTCAATTGATACTCGCTGCCGCCTTCCCGATAATTCAGTGTCACCTGCGGCCAGTCCGCCGGCAGACGGGTGTTGACGGTCAGTCGGCTGCCATGGCGTTTCAGCCCCAGCAGTGACTCGACGATCAGCCGGTACATCCAGCCGGCGGAGCCGGTATACCAACTCCAGCCGCCACGGCCAACATGGGGCGCCACCGCGTAAATATCGGCGGTAACCACGTAAGGCTCGACCTTGTAGCGTTCGGCGGCGGTGCTGTCCAGGCTGTGGTTGATCGGGTTGATCAGTGCCATCAACTCCCAGGCGCGTTCAATATTGCCCATCTCGGCAAAGGCCATCACCGCCCAAACCGCGCCGTGGGTATACTGGCCGCCGTTCTCCCGCACGCCGGGCAGATAGCCACGGATATAGCCCGGATTCGGGCCGTTGCCGTCAAACGGCGGCGTCAGCAGTTTGATCAGTCCGGCCTGATCGTCGACCAGATGTTTATCCAGCGATTGCATCGCCTGCAGACTGCGTGGCTCATCACCGGCTCCGGACAGCACCGACCAACTCTGGGCGATGGCATCAATGCGGCACTCTGTCGATTCATGGGAACCCAGCGGTTCCCCACTGTCGAAATAGCCCCGGCGATACCACTCGCCATCCCAGGCGTGATTGCGCAGGTTTTCGCGCAGGGTGGCGGCCTGTTGGTGGCACTGTGTGGCCAGCCCGGTATCGTTGCGACGCTGTGCCAGTTCGCCGTAGCGCTGCAGAATATGGAACAGGAAGAACCCCAGCCACACGCTCTCACCGCGGCCCTCCAGACCGACCATGTTCATGCCGTCGTTCCAGTCACCGGCCCCCATCAGCGGCAGGCCATGCTCACCAAAGGTCAGCCCGTGTTTCAATGCCCGCACGCCATGTTGGTACAGCGTCTCCTGTATCGCACTGGGCGCCGGTTGTTCGTAAGAGGACTCCTCGCCAGGTGCCAGTTTGCGCGCTTCCAGATAGCCCACCAGTTCTTCCAGAATGGCTTGATCGTCGGTGGCGTCCAGATAGTGGCAAATCGCCAGCGGCAACCACAAATAGTCATCCGAACAGCGCGTGCGCACGCCGTTGCCCTGCGGAGGATGCCACCAGTGCTGCACGTCGCCTTCGATAAACTGGCGTGAAGCGCACAGCAGGATCTGTTCCCGCAGGCGTTCGGGGGCGGCATGGGTCAGCGCCAGCGTATCCTGCAACTGATCGCGGAAACCAAAGGCCCCGCCGGATTGATAGTAACCGCTGCGTGCCTGAATGCGGCAGGAGAGGGTCTGGTACAGCAACCAGCCGTTGGCCAGCAGGTTGACGGCCGGCTGTGGCGTGGTTATTTGCACCTTGTTGAGAATAGCGTCCCAATGGGCCGCGACCTGCTGCAGTTCATCCTGCAGGCTGTCTTCGCGCAGGTATTTATGCAGCAGCGCTTCGGCCTCATCGGCGTTTTGTCCAAGGCCCAGAGCGAAGACAAAGCTGCGCTGATCGCCGTCGATCAGGCTGATGGCCGACTGGACTGCACCGCAAGGATCCATGCTTGCGCCGGTCTTGCCGGACAGCCTTCGCAGCTTCAGCACCGCCGGACTGGCTAGCGATCCGTTGCGACCGATGAATTCACGTCGATCGCCACTGACAGAACAGTGCACACCGGTTACGCCGAAGAAAGCCGTTCTTTCCGATCCGCTGCTGCCGTAGTGATTGGTGGCCAGGATGCCGCAGCCGCTATCGAGCGTAGCCGGCTGGGTGACGATGTGCATGGCTGATTTTTGCCGCAGATCGCCGAGGATAAATTCCACATAGCCGGTGACCGACAGCTTGCGCGTGCGTCCGGAGGTATTGGTCAGCGTCAGCAGGAACAGTTTTACCGGTGCCTCCTTGGCCACCAGCACCTTGAGCTGGCTGTCGATGCCGTTCTCGCGGTGATCGAACACGCTATAACCGAAACCGTGACGGGTCAGGTAGTGGCCGCGACCACGGGCGGGCAGCGGTGTCGGTGACCAGAAGTGACCGTTCTCTTCGTCACGCAAATAAAAGGCTTCCCCGCTGCGGTCACAGACAGGATCGTTATCCCAGGGGGTCAGTCGGTACTCATGGGCGTTTTCATACCAGGTGTACGCCTGGCCGCTTTCCGAAATCACCGAGCCGAACATCGGGTTGGCTATCACGTTTGACCAGGGGGCCGGGGTGATCTTGCTTTCGTTCATCGCAATCACGTATTCACGGCCATCTTCCGAGAAACCGCCAAGGCCGTTATAGAACTGCAGGGCGTCGATGGCGGGCAACTGCGGCGAATGCAGGTTACGCGGCAGATTATCCACCGTTGCCAGTTTCGACGAGGCGGTGACCGGCGACAGCGGTTGCTGCAGAACCTGCGGCAGTTGCAGGCGTTGGTTGAGCTGTTCGGTCAGGCCGCCGCGCCGATCGTCGAGATAAATTCGTGCCACGCTGAGCAGCAACCGGTGATCTTCCGGTGACATATGCTCGCTGGTGCGTACGAAGATACCGCCGGGTTTGTCGGTTTGGGTGGATTCCATGCCAGCGGCGATCAGGCCCATTATCTGGTTCTGCAATTCCTGGCGGTAGCCGCCGACGTCTTCGTTGAGGATCACCAAATCGACCTGCAGGCCTTTCAGCCGCCAGTAGTTGTGTGCCTGGATCAGCTGTTGAACCAGCTCGATATTTTCGCCGTCGGTGACGGTCAGCAACACAATCGGCAGATCGCCGGAGATCGAGTGTCCCCACAGCCCTGACTGGCCGCGACGGTTTTGAATGATTTCGCTGCTGGCGGCGCGCATTTCCTGTGCCGGGAACACCACCGCGCTGGCCAGGCGGTTGAACAGGTTGGCGTCTTCCTCATTGGCGTTCAGTTGGCGCAGTACCACCTGGCTGTGTGACCAGGCCAGTTCAAACACGCGATCCGCCAGATGACGGTCGCGGTATTTTTCCAGCATCGCCAGGCCGCTGGCGCGATCGTCACTGACGCCGTAGAAGATATCCAGTGTCAGCGGGACATTCGGCTCCAGCACCACGCGCTGGCGGATAGCGATGATAGGGTCAATGACCGGCCCGGCGCTGTTGCTGAGCGGCGTGTTTTGATACAGCGCCTGCGGGTTGGCCGGGGTGCGGCCACGGCCGATAAACCTGGCGCGATCGGTTTCAAACGACGTTTGGCTGGAACGCCCCTGTACCGTCATCATATGCAGTAACCACGGGCATTTTTCCTTGGGTTCACGTGGACGGCGGTGGCATAAAATGGCGTCCTGATCCGGCAGCAGTTCGGTTTGTACAAACAGATTGCTGAACGCCGGATGAGCCAGATCGTTACCCGCCGGGGCCAGCACCACTTCCGCATAGCTGGTAATTTCGAGGGTACGCGGCTGTTTACCGCGATTGAGCAACGTCACCCGACGCAGCTCGATATCGTCTTCCGGTGAGACCACGATCTGCGTTTTGACCGACAGCGACCCCTGCTGATTCTGGAACTCGGCACCGGCATCATTGAACACGGCGCTGTAGCCCTTGGCAGCCCCCCCGATCGGTTGCCAGGTATTACTCCATACCTCGCCGGTTTGCGGATCGCGCAGGTAGCAGAATGCTCCCCAGTTATCGCAGGTAGCATCTTCGCGCCAGCGGGTCAGCGCCAGGTCTTGCCAGCGGCTGTAGCTGCCGCCGGCCTGGGTCAACATCAGGTGATAATTGACGTTGGACAGTAGCTGCACTTCCGGGATCGGCGTGTCCACCCGGTTAAATTCGCGTGCGGCGAAGCTGGCCGGGGTAATGGTGCCTTCGTGCGTTTCGAAATGGCGGCGAGCGCTGTACAGCTCAACCGCATCCGGCACCCGTTCCTGCAGTAGCAAACGTGCCGACTGGAACGCTGGATAGTCGGCAAAGCGCGAGACCATGGGTGCATCCAGCAGCAGGTGCGACAGGGCCAGGAAGCTCATGCCCTGATGGTGTGCCATATAAGAGCGGATAATCACGTACAGCTGGCCACGGCTGAGGCGTGCGGTGGTGTAATCCAGCGCCTCGTAGAAACCGTAACGGCCTTTGGCGCCATTTTGTTCCAGCGTGACCAGGTTATTGCAGGCGGCTTCCGGGTCAACAATCAACGCCATCACCGTGGCGTAAGGGGCGACCACCATATCGTCACCCAAGCCGCGCCTCAGGCCCAGTCCCGGCACGCCAAAGGCGTGGTATTGATAGTTCTGATCGGCATCGAAGCCAAAGTAGCCGGATTCGGAGATGCCCCAGGGCACGCCGCGCTCCTTGCCCCAGGCAATCTGTCGTTCCACTGCCGCCCGGCACATTTGCACCAGCAGTGAGTCAGGGTAGGCGGGCATCACCAACTGCGGCATCAGATATTCAAACATCGACCCGCTCCACGACATCAATGCCGCTTTATGGTCGATCAGGGTGAACAGGCGGCCGAGCGCAAACCAACTGCGTTGCGGTATTTGGTTGGTCGCTATGGCGACATAGTTGGTCAGGCGGATTTCCGAGGCCAGCAAATCGTACTTGCTGCCGTCCATGCGGTTTTGATCGCAGTTAAAGCCGACGGTCAGCAAATGGGTCGATTCGTCATACAGGAAGTGGAAGTCCATTTGCGCCATTTTTTCCAGCCGTTGCTGCAGGCTGTGTAACTGCGCCAGTCGTTCCTGTGCCAGTGCAGTCGCTGCGTCAAGCTTGCCTTGTTGATCGGCCGGCAGGGCCAACGAAGCCGGTGGATTCGCCAACCAGTGCAGACTGGGTACCTGCTCCAGCGCTGACTGCCCATCGCTCAGCCAGCCAAACCACTGTGTCCATTCGCTACAAAGTTCGTTGAGCTGTTGATGCAGCGCACCGGCCCAGCGCCGGGTTTCCTCATCGTGATTCAGCGCCGGTTCCTGCAGCCCATTACTGTAATTGCGCATGGCATTCAGCTCCGCCAGCAGCGCGACGGGATGGCAGTGGTGCGCCTGCTCCCAGTGGTTACGCAGTTTCGGCAGGTTCTTCGGTGCGGCGTCACCCCAGTGTTGCTCCAGCAATTGCAGGCTGTCGCCCAGCCCGGCCAGTATCCGTTGCGGGTCAATGACCGGTTTATGGACCAGCGCCGGCAGGCCGGCGCTGAGCGTCAGCAGATGGCCGGCCAGGTTGCCGCTGTCGACGCTGGAGATATAACGCGGGTTCAGCGGCTCCAGCGTGCGGGTGTCGTACCAGTTGTACAAGTGGCCGCGATAATGTTCCATGCGATCCAGGGTATTGAGTGTCAACCCGATGCGCCGCAGCGCTTCACTGAGCGTCAGATAGCCGAAGTCATAGGCGGTGAGATTGGCCAGCAGCGACAGCCCGATATTGGTTGGTGACGTCCGGTGCGCCACCACCGGTTCCGGTACCTCCTGATAGTTATCCGGCGGCAGCCAGTTCTCCTGTTGATTGACGAAGGTATTGAAGAAGTCCCAGGTCTGGCGGCTGGTATGGCGCAGGAAGCGCCGCTGTTCGTCGTTAAGTGCGGTTTGACTGCGCTGCGGTTCGTGGCTGAGGTAGTACAGCAGCAAGGGAGCCAGGATCCACAGAGCGGCAAGGGGGAGCGTAATAACCAGTGCCATCGGGTTATGCAGTACGGTGAAAAACAGTAACGCCAGGCCCGTCACCGGGTTAATCCACATGGCGCGGTAGAAGTTTTGCAGCGTGACCTGCTGGCGGGCTTTGGATTGATCGTAGCTGGTCCACTCTTGCAGATTGCGTTTAGTGACCAGTAGCCGCCAGAGGGTGACCATAATCGCTTTCAGGCTGTACAGCGTTTCATGCGGCAGCGTCGCCAGCCGTAGCCCAACCTGAGCCAAGCGGTGCAGCGAGCCGCTCAGTGCTAACCGCAGGTGCTGCAGGAAAGGTCTGCGCGGGGGTTTACGCACAATATCTTGCAGCAGCGCCAGCAGGGTGGGGAGCAGCAGGATAATGGCGAACACCGCCAGCCAATAGCGGGTATTTGGCAGCCAGACGAAACCGCAAAACAGCAACAGTAACAGGCTGGATGCCGTCAGGCTGCGGCGCAGGTTATCGAACAGTTTCCAGCGCGACAGGGTGCTCAGTGGGTTGGCGGTGCGGGTGCCGTCGGCGGTTTTCACCCGTGGCAGCAGCCAGTTGAGCAGTTGCCAGTCCCCACGGATCCAGCGGGAACGGCGTGCGACATCCACCAGATAGTTGCTGGGATACTGTTCGTACAACAGGACGTCACTCAACAGGCCTGAGCGGGCGTAGCAACCTTCGAGCAGGTCGTGGCTCAACACCAGGTTTGCCGGGCAGGTGCCCTTCATGCTGTGCGAGAACACATCCACGTCGTAGATGCCCTTGCCAATAAACGAGCCTTCGCCAAATAAATCCTGATAGATATCCGAGGCCATCAGGGTATAGGGATCATTGCCTGGCGTGCTGCTGCACAGTGCGGCATAGCGGCCTTGCCCATAACTCGGGATCTCTTCGGCCATGCGCGGTTGCAGGATGGCATAGCCTTCTACTACCCGTTGCTGACGGGCGTCATACTGCGGCTGATTAAGCGGATGCGCCATAGCGGCGATTAACTGGTGAGCGCTTTCACGCGGCAAGACGGTATCGCTGTCCAGCGTGATGACGTACTTGACGTTTTTAAGCACCTCCAGCCCGTCGCCAATCTGGGTACAGAAGGCGTTACCGCGGTTACGCAGCCAGTCGTTCAGCGCGTTCAGTTTGCCGCGTTTACGCTCCAGCCCCATCCACACGCCCTGTTTTTCATTCCATTCGCGATTGCGATGAAACAGGAAGAAGTGGCTTGGGCCTTGGCAGGGGTAGCGTGCGTTCAGTGCCGTCATCTGTTGGCTGGCATAATCGAGCAAGGCAACGTCATCGGCCTGCTGCTGATGGGGCGCATCGATAAAGTCGGTAAGCAGGGCAAAGTGCAGGTGTTTCATCGCGTTGCCCAGGTAACAAACCTCAAGGGCATTGATCAACTTATCAATGCCGCTTTTGCTGTCGATTAACGTCGGTATTGCCACCAGAGTCCGGAATTCGGCGGGAATACCACAGGAGAAGTCGAGCCTGGGCAACGGCTGCGGCGTGCGGCTGCGGGTTGTGACCTCGCTGAGCAGGTTAAGCACGAATTGACTGATGACAATCGCCATCGGGAAAAACAACAGAGCCAGTCCCCAACTGATGCCGGTGCTGTAAGCGTGGCGCAGCAGTTCTGCACAGCAGGCGGTAGTAATCAGGCTCAGGCTGCCGAGCCAGGAGAGCAGGGGGGCCTGACTTAACGCATGACGCAGCCGGGTAATACGGCCCAGGCGTACGTCAAGCTGTTGCTCCAATTCCGGGCGGCCATCGTCAATCAGGTAGTAACCGATGTGGTTGCAGCGGGGATCGCTGGACGGAATTTCTGCCGCCACGCGCGCCATATTCAGTACCTGTTGGGCGACCTGCACCTCATTGTACGGGCAGTGCCGCGCCAGCATCTCAATCACGTGGCGGTAGTTGTCGCGGGTGGTAAAGTGCATCAACGGGTAAACCCCGGCCGGATCCTGACGTAGGGTTTGTTCCACCTGGCTCATGGTTTCGACAAATTCGGCCCAGTCCATTTCGCTGAGCTGGCGCAGGCCGGAAATACTGTTGCTGACCGACAGTTGGCTGACAGCCAGCTGTTGGTTAAAACGGTGGATCAATTCATCCGACGTCAGGCTGACTTCTGCCAGACGTTGCTCTACCCAGGTGAGCGGCAGCGCCAGCATGGTGCCGTGGCCATGCAGGCGACGAACCAGCTCGGCGACAAAAGCGCTGGTGCGTGGGGGATTGGAGCGCGCCATATCGGCGATTACCACGATCAGGTTGGCCGGATCGTTCTCCGCAGATTCCAGCATTTTAGTCACCCAGCTGTCGGCCAGGTTACGCTCCTGCTGGGCCTGAGCCACCTCAATGCTGACGCGCCGCAGGTTTTCAATCAACGCCAGGCGTAGCATGCCGGGCAGTGCCCAAAGCTCGCCCAGCGTCAAATTGGCTTCTTTTTGATAGGCGGCGATATAGCGAGTAAGGCTTTCGGCGTCCCAGCGGCCATCTCCATGGGCTATGGCTTCGGCGGCAATGTCATAGATGCGCGGGCAGTTATGCGGCGCGCCCAGTTGGGGCAGACCACGGCCGAAGGTTTTAGGCAGATGGTGGCGTACAACGCGGATTTGTTCTTCGATCAGGTAGTAGTTGTCCAGCAGCCATTCGCCGGCCGGGGTCATGCTGGCTTTCTTGCCATTGCTGAGTTGGTGACAGCTTTCTGCCAGAACGCGTTCATTATCATCCAGCCGCTTCAGCAAATAGTAGGGAGTTTTGCGTGTCGCCAGCTTGTGTGAGCGCGCCAGGCGGTGGCCATAACGCTCCATTTGGTCGACAGAAAACAGTTCGGCCTTGATGGTGCCACCTGTCGGTTCCGGCTCGCCTTTGGCACGCCGGACAGGCAACGAATTTACTTTGGTTGTTTTGCGTTTCTTTTTTAACCAATTGATTAATATTTCTTTCACACAAAGGCTCCTTACATCTGACCCAAAGGGCAGCCGGTGTAACCGCTGGGAGATCGTGAATATCCTGTTTTTTGCGCCGGGTAGATCTGGCGTGGGTTTTTAGCAGGCAGGAACATGCCTTTTCAGTATAGCCGCACAATGCTTTATCGGACGCTTTTTGAACTAATTGTTTAGATTTAATAAACTATTTGTCGCCAGAGGCGTTGATTACCGACGCTATTTTTCCGCCGCTGCGTTTTGATTTACCGTATAATTCCTCACATTAAGTTTGGTTATTGAGGTGGTCGTGGAACAACTTTCGGCATTGCTGAGGCGCTTACGCCGGCAGCTTGAGCAACATTTGCCCTCTGAGGGTGGTTTCCGCCAGATTTCACTTCCCGTTCCGGCATCGCTGGCCGCCAACTTGCTGGAATGGCTGGCGGTGCAACCGGCATTCCCACAATTTTATTGGCATCACCGCGATGGGCATGAGGAGGCCGCGGTGTGCGGCGCACTGCGGCAGTTTACCCAGCCACGGCAAGCGCAGACCTTTCTCAGGGCGTATCAGGGCGCACGGGTTTGGGGGCTGAACGCTTTTGATGGCGCGGCGTATCTATTTTTACCGCGGCTGGAAATCCTGACCCGCGACGGTGAAACACAATTAACGCTTAATCTGTTTTCCGAAAGTTCGCTGCGCGACGATGCGGCCTTGGCCGACCGCTGGCTGGATCAATTGTCGACGGCCCAACCGATCGCACCATTAAAGGCGCAGGTGAGCCGGATGCAGCATCAGCCGGACCGCGCCGGATGGGAAGCCATGCTGTGTGAGGCCTTAAAGGCCATCAGCGGGCGGCAGATGGAAAAGGTAGTGCTGGCGCGCCGTACCTTACTGACGCTCGATGGCCCACTGTCTGCCCCGGCGATGATGGATGCCAGCCGCCGGGTCAATCACCGCTGTTATCACTATATGCTGCGCTTTGATGCGCACAGCGCATTCCTCGGCTCCAGCCCGGAAAGACTGTATCTGCGAAATGACCGTCGTCTGCTGACCGAAGCGCTGGCGGGCACCGTCGCCAATCATCCCGATCGACAGCAAGCCCATGCGCTGGCGCAATGGTTACTGCAGGACGGCAAGAATCAGCATGAGAATCTGCTGGTGGTGGATGATATCTGCCAGCGTCTGCAAGGCGGTGCCGATGCGGTGGATGTGTTGCCGCCTGAAGTGGTGCGCTTACGTAAGGTGCAGCATTTGCGGCGGCGTATTGAAGGCCGGCTCAATGACAACGATGATGCCGATTGCCTGCAACGGTTGCAGCCTACGGCGGCGGTGGCCGGGTTGCCACGTCAGGCGGCTCGCGAGTTTATCCTGCAACATGAACCTTTCCCCCGTGGCTGGTATGCCGGGTCTGCCGGTTATCTGTCCTCCTCCCGCAGTGAGTTTTGCGTCGCGCTGCGCTGTGCGCAGATTGAAGACCAGGAATTACGACTGTATGCCGGTGCCGGTATTGTGGCCGGTTCTGACGCTGCGGCAGAGTGGCTGGAAATCGAAAACAAGGCCGCCGGGCTGCTGACTTTACTGCTGCCAGAGCCGTTACGCTGAATTTCCCTGCTTATACTCCGGATTTATTGAGCGAATGACGCAGTGAGTGTAAACTGCTTGTGATTTTTATGTTTATTTTTTGTTCTAAATCAATTAATTGTCTACCATAAAGTCACCGGGATATACGGCGTTTTTGCGCTGGCGCAAAAGTCGTAAAGATAACTACTCATATAATGCAGAACATCACTCTCGGCGTGCCGCTGCCTGGCGGGCGCCAGAGGCAGATTCTGTTAACCGACTTGTGAGCGAATTATGTCGACAAGTGTTTTTAATCGTCGGTGGGCGGCGTTGCTGTTGGAAGCGCTGGCTCGCCATGGAGTACGGCATGTCTGTATCGCTCCGGGATCGCGTTCTACGCCGTTGACGCTGGCTGCGGCGGCTAACAAGTCTTTTATCTGCCATACCCATTTTGATGAGCGCGGGCTGGGCCATTTGGCGCTAGGCCTGGCGAAGACATCGCGCGAGCCGGTGGCGGTGATCGTCACTTCCGGCACCGCCGCCGCCAATCTTTACCCTTCCCTGATCGAAGCCGGGCTGACCGGTGAACGGCTGGTGTTTCTTACTGCCGACCGACCGCCTGAACTGATCGACTGCGGTGCCAATCAGGCGATCCGCCAAAACGGTCTTTATGCCAGTCACCCGACGTTGAGTATTGATCTGCCACGCCCGACGACGGATATCCCCGCCAGTTGGCTGGTATCTACCCTCGACAGCGCAATGGCGCGCCTGCAGCATGGGGCCTTGCATATTAACTGCCCGTTTGCCGAACCCTTGTACGGCGGTGATGAACAACAGTATGCCGACTGGTCGGCGACGCTCGGCGACTGGTGGCAGGGTAACCAACCCTGGCTGCGGGAAGAGAGCCTGCAAGCTGTGCTTAAGCAACCTGACTGGTTCTTCTGGCGGCAAAAGCGCGGCGTAGTGGTCGCGGGGCGTATGAGTGCACAAGAGGGCGAGCAACTGGCGCAATGGGCCGAGATGCTCGGTTGGCCGCTGATAGGCGATGTGCTGTCTCAGACCGGGCAGCCGCTGCCCTGCGCCGACTTATGGCTGGCCCAGCCGCAGGCGCAAAAACTGCTGGCCGATGCGCAATTGGTGGTGCAGTTCGGCAGCAGCCTGACCGGCAAGCGCCTGCTGCAGTGGCAGGAACAGTGCCGGCCGCAAGAGTATTGGCTAATCGATGAATTACCGGGGCGACTAGATCCGGCGCACCACCGCGGGCGCCGGATCCGTGCCAGCGTGGCGCAGTGGCTTGAACTGCACCCGGCACAACCGCGTACCCCGTGGGCCGATGAGTTGACGACGCTGGCGGGCAACGCACTGGATGCCGTCTCCGGCTATTTGGTTAACCGCTTTGGTGAGGCGCAGTTGGCGCACCGATTGCCGGAACTGCTGCCGGAAAACGGCCAACTGTTTCTCGGCAATAGCCTTATCGTACGCTTGATTGATGCGTTGACCCGCTTGCCGGCCGGTTATCCGGTATTCAGCAACCGCGGTGCCAGCGGCATCGACGGCCTGATTTCCACTGCCGCAGGCGTCCAGCGGGCGACCGCCAAACCGACGTTGGCGGTGGTGGGGGATTTATCGGCACTGTATGACCTGAACGCGCTGGCGCTGCTACGCCAATGTTCAGCGCCGACGGTGCTGATTGTGGTTAATAACAACGGCGGCCAGATTTTTTCACTGTTGCCAACGCCGGAAGAAGACCGGCAACGGTTCTACTGCATGCCGCAGGACGTGGAGTTCAGCCATGCGGCAGCGATGTTCAAGCTGGCTTACGCTTGCCCGGAAAATTGGGGACAGTTGCAGCAGGCGGTGGAACAGGGCTGGCGCCACAGTGGCGCCACGTTGATTGAGCTGCAGGTGCCGCCGAGTGATGGCGCGCAGACGCTGCAGCATCTGGTGCAACAGATGGCGGAGCAATGATGCTGGCGACTAAAGTATTGCAACAGGGGGAGGCTGATCGACCGTGGCTAATCTGGTTGCACGGCCTGTTGGGCAACAATAATGAATGGCGAGTGATTGCTTCACGCTGTGCTGAATGGCCGTCGTTGGCGATTGACCTGCCCGGTCACGGTGATTCCGTTGCAGTCACCTGTACCCACTTCGACGATATCAGTGCGCAGATCAGCGCGACATTGCAGATGCACGGTATCGAACGCTATTGGCTGGTGGGCTATTCGCTCGGGGGACGCATTGCCATGTATCACGCCTGCTACGGCGAAACCCGTGGCCTGCAGGGGGTGATTATTGAAGGCGGCAACCCGGGGTTGGCCGACGCAGCACTGCGCGAGCAGCGGCTGGCGCATGATGTGGCCTGGGCCGAACGTTTTCGCCGGGAACCCCTCACCGAGGTGCTGGCCGACTGGTATCAACAACCGGTGTTTGCCAATCTCAGCGCGGTGCACCGTGAAGCGCTGATCGACGCCCGCTCTGACAACAGCGGCGCGGCCGTGGCGGACATGCTGGAAGCCACTTCGCTGGGCAAACAGGCTTATCTGGCCCCGCAGTTGCAACAACTGGCGGTGCCGCTGGTGGTGCTATGCGGCGCTGATGACCACAAATTTCAACAGCTGGCGCGCGACGCCGGGCTGCCGTTACGCATCGTGCCGCAGGCCGGACATAACTCGCACCTGGCCAATCCGCAGGACTTCGCCGCCGAGCTGCGCAATTTTCTCGATAACCCTGGTTAAAGGAACCGAATATGCTCTATCCAAATGAAGAACAACTGTATGCCGCCATCGAATGGCAGGATTGCTCCGGTGATTTCGAAGATATTCTGTATCACAAGTCCAGCGACGGTATCGCTAAAATCACCATCAACCGTCCACAGGTACGTAATGCCTTCCGCCCGCACACGGTAAAAGAGATGATTGAAGCGCTGTCCAATGCCCGTTACGACGACGGTATTGGCACCATTATCCTCACCGGCGCCGGTGACAAAGCCTTCTGCTCCGGCGGCGATCAGAAAGTCCGCGGCGACTACGGCGGCTATCAGGACGACAGCGGTGTACATCACCTGAACGTGCTCGACTTTCAGCGCCAGATCCGTACCTGTCCGAAGCCGATAGTGGCGATGGTGGCCGGTTATTCAATCGGTGGCGGCCACGTGCTGCATATGATGTGTGACCTGACCATCGCGGCGGACAACGCCATTTTCGGCCAGACCGGCCCGAAAGTCGGTTCGTTTGACGGCGGCTGGGGCGCTTCTTACATGGCGCGCATCGTGGGGCAAAAGAAGGCTCGCGAAATCTGGTTCCTGTGTCGTCAGTATGATGCCGCTGCGGCCCTGGACATGGGCCTGGTCAATACCGTGGTGCCTTTGGCCGATTTGGAGAAAGAAACCGTGCGCTGGTGCCGCGAAATGCTGCAGAACAGCCCAATGGCGCTGCGCTGCCTGAAAGCGGCCCTGAACGCCGACTGCGACGGTCAGGCTGGCCTGCAGGAATTGGCGGGTAATGCCACTATGCTGTTTTACATGACCGACGAAGGTCAGGAAGGGCGCAACGCGTTTAACGAAAAGCGCCAGCCGGACTTCAGCAAATTCAAGCGTAATCCGTAATGAACACCAGCCCTCGTAACGCGACCCTTTACCGTTACAGCCTGCCTATGGACGTCGGCGTGGTGCTGCGTAATCAGCGGTTAAAAACTCGCGATGGTTTGCTGATCCATCTGCAGCAGGGTGAGCAAGAAGGCTGGGGCGAGGTCGCGCCGCTGCCGGAGTTCAGCCAGGAAACGCTGGCGCAGGCCGAACAGGCGGTGCTGAGCTGGTTGCAGAGCTGGCAAAGTGGGGAATTACCTCCCGAAAGCCCGTTGCCTTCAGTGGCGTTCGGTACCAGCTGCGCATTGGCGGAGTTGGAACACCAACTGCCGCAGCAGGCTGATTACCGTAAAGCGCCGCTGTGCACCGGTGACCCTGATGAGCTGTTCGAAGTATTGACCGCTTTGCCAGGTGAGAAGGTCGCCAAGGTGAAGGTTGGGCTGTATGAAGCGGTGCGTGACGGCATGATAGTCAACGTGCTGCTCGAGGCTCTGCCGGATCTCAGGCTGCGGCTGGATGCCAACCGCAGTTGGACGCGCGCCAAAGCTGACGGGTTTGCCAAATACGTCAACCCAGCGCTGCGTGAGCGCATTGCTTTCCTTGAAGAACCTTGCAAAACCCGTGATGAATCGCGGGATTTCGCTCAGGCGACGGGCATTGCCATTGCCTGGGACGAAAGCGTGCGTGAGGCGGATTTTGTGGTGCAGGCGGAACCGGGCGTGGCCGCGATAGTGATTAAGCCGACGCTGGTCGGCAGCCTGACCCGTTGTCGATCGCTGGTGGAGCAGGCCCATGCGGTGGGGTTGACGGCGGTGATCAGCTCGAGCATTGAATCCAGCCTGGGGCTGACGCAGTTGGCGCGCATTGCGCATTGGCTGACGCCGAGCACGGTGCCTGGACTCGATACGCTGGATCTGATGCAGGCTCAATTGCTGCGGAACTGGCCGGGCAGCAAGCTGCCGTTACTGAGTCAGCAAGCGCTGGAGTGTTTATGGCGCAGTTGAATGAATGGCCGTGGCGACATTGGGCGCAGCGACGTCCGCAGGCGGCGGCGCTGATTGTCGGCCATCAGCCGGTGAGTTGGCTGGTGTTACGGCGTCAGGTGGACAAGCTGGCGGCGGATTTTCAGCACCAGGGGGTGGAGCCCGGCTGCGGCGTTGCGTTGTTCGGTAAGAACAGTTATCCCTTGTTACTGGCCTATCTGGCACTGTTGCAGTGCGGTGCGCGGTTGCTGCCGCTGAATCCGGCGTTACCCGTTTCTCTGTTGGCGACGCTGTTGCCCGAGTTGGATATCGATTTTGCCTTCAGCCCGGATCAACTGCCGACCTTGCCAACCAGGATCATCCGTTTAAATCCCCCGTCTACCGAATCCCGCTGGCTGAATCCGCCGCGCTGGGATCCGCAGCGGTTGGCGACCCTGACCCTGACCTCCGGCTCCAGTGGCAGACCAAAAGCGGCCGCGCACAGTTACGCCGGTCATTTGGCCAGTGCCGAAGGCGTACTGCAGTTGATGGATTTCCAGGCGCAGGATCGCTGGTTGCTGTCATTACCTTTGTTTCACGTTTCCGGACAAGGCATTGTCTGGCGCTGGCTGCTGGCGGGGGCCACGCTGGTGGTGCGTGATATGCATCCGTTGGCCGATGCTCTGGCGGGCTGTACTCATGCATCCTTGGTGCCGACGCAGCTTTGGCGTTTGCTGGCACAACCGCTGGCGGCTCTGACGCTGAAAAAAGTGCTGCTGGGGGGCGCGATGATCCCGGTAGAACTGACCAAACAGGCAGAGGCTGCAGGGATCCGCTGCTGGTGTGGCTATGGCCTGACTGAACTGGCTTCCACGGTATGTGCCAAGCGTGCCGATGCACGGCCAGGCGTTGGGCTGCCGCTGGCAGGGCGGGAAATTAAACTGGTGAATGAAGAGGTGTGGATCCGCGGGCGGAGTCTGGCGCTGGGATATTGGCTGCAGGGCCGCTTGTTGCCGATCGTCGATGATCAGGGCTGGTTCCATACCCGCGATCGTGGCGTCCTGGATCAGGGCGAACTGCGAATTATCGGCCGGTTGGACAACCTGTTTTTCAGCGGCGGAGAAGGCGTTCAGCCAGAAGATATTGAGCGCGTATTGGCGGCCCATCCGCAGATTTCACAGGTGGTGGTGGTGCCAGTCGATGACGCCGAGTTTGGCCAACGGCCGGTGGCGGTGATCGACAGTGAAGAACCAATCGAATTGGGCGAACTACTGGCCTGGTCGCAGGATCGGCTGGTGAACTTCCAGCGGCCAATGGCGCTGTTGGTGATGCCGAATGAGTTGAAAGCTGGGGGTATCAAGATCTCGCGCCGTCAGTTGCAGCAATGGGCGGCGGAGCAGCTCTCGGCTCAATAAAAAAGGCCGCCAGAAGACGAGGCGGCCTGACCGTTGAAACGGAGTTTATTTCAGGCCTAACGCCTTGGCTACGCCGGCACCGTAATTCGGGTGCACTTTGGTAAACAATTCAACCTGACGGCGCTGAATTTGCTCCGGTACCTGCGACAGTTCACCGGCGATGCGGGTGAACATGCGTTGGTGCTCTTCGGCACTCAGCAGGTTGAACAACGCGCGCGGCTGGCTGTAGTAATCATCGTCTTCACGGTGATTCCAGTGGTCAGCGGCACCTTCAATGCTCAGCGGGGGTTCACTGAAGTCCGGTTGCTCCTGGAACAGACCGAAGCTGTTCGGCTCGTAGGTGGCTCCATTGCCGCTGTTGCCATCCACACGCATCGCCCCGTCACGGTGATAGTTGTGGAACGGGCATTTCGGGCTGTTAACCGGGATCTGATGGTGGTTTACCCCCAGACGGTAACGGTGCGCATCCCCGTAAGAGAACAGGCGCCCCTGCAGCATTTTGTCCGGCGAGAAGCTGATACCAGGCACCACGTTGGCCGGGTTCACCGCCACCTGTTCCACTTCCGAGAAGTAGTTGTCCGGGTTGCGGTGCAGTTCGAAGAAGCCAACGTCGATCAGCGGATAGTCGCCATGCGGCCATACCTTGGTCAGATCGAACGGGTTATAGGGAGTCTGAGAGGCTTCGTGTTCCGGCATGATCTGAATCTGCAGTTTCCAGCGTGGGTAGTCACCCCGTTCGATGGCTTCATACAGATCGCGCTGTGAGCTTTCACGGTCTTTGGCGATAATCGCTTCCGCTTCATCATCCATCAGGTTTTCAATGCCTTGCTCGCAGCGGAAGTGGAACTTCACCCAGAAGCGTTCGTTGTTGGCATTGATAAAGCTGAAGGTGTGGCTGCCGAAGCCGTGCATATGGCGATAGGATTTAGGAATACCCCGGTCGCTGAAGTCGATGGTCAGCTGATGCAGGCTTTCTGGTGACAGCGAGAAGAAATCCCATTTGTAGGTTGGATTACGCAGGTTGGTGCGCGGATCGCGTTTGACTACGTGGTTGAGATCGGGGAATTTCAGCGGATCGCGCAGATAGAATACCGGCGTGTCGTTGCCCACCAGATCCCAATTGCCTTCCTCGGTATAAAACTTCATGGCGAAACCACGAATGTCACGCTCGGCGTCGGCAGCCCCACGCTCACCGGCTACGGTGGAGAAGCGGATGAACATGTCGGTTTGCTTGCCGATCTCAGAAAAGATTTTTGCGCGGGTGTACTGGGTAATATCGTGGGTAACGGTGAAAGTGCCGTAGGCGCCGGAGCCCTTGGCGTGCATGCGACGCTCGGGGATCACTTCACGGTCGAAATGGGCCAGCTTTTCCAGGAACCAGACGTCCTGCAGCAGCATCGGACCACGTTTGCCTGCGGTGATCACGTTATTATTATCGACAACCGGGGCACCGGCGGCGGTAGTTAATCCTTTCTTGCTCATCACTTACTCCTTAGCGTATTGCAATCGAGTGAAGACTCGGGCGAATTAAGCGTTCATCATCATAATCTGGCAGGGCGTTGTTACCCTGACTTGGGTCAATGCCACTACTAGTTGTAGACCTATTGAACGCCTGCGGCAAATAGGTCTGAGTTATCGTTGCCATTACCACAGGGAATGAGGCTTTTGCTTGCAGAACTTTACATTTCTTTGATTAATTAAGGATTTATCCCTTAAAGACCGGTTGCGCTTTGGTATAGACTTGTGACGGTATTATTACGGGTTAATTCATATCATTCGTAATGGATGAAGCAGCAAGAGGGATAGATGATGAAAAAGACTTTGGTCGCCTGCGCAGCAAGTATGCTGTTTGTGACCGGTGCAGCGAGTGCACTCAGCCTGTCGGGCGAAGCTGGGGAGCATTACACCAACCTGGGTTTCGGCCAGGATACCGGCACTTCCGGCTTGGGAATAACAGGTAACTGGGCGCGCAGCGATCATGACGGCAACGTCGGCAGCCTGGGGTTGAATTTCGGTGTCCCGCTGGGGCCGTTGACCGCCACAGTAGGTGGCAAAGCGCTGTTTTTGAGCCCGAAAGACGGTGATAACGGTGGCGCACTGGCGTTGGGCGGTGGCCTGGACTGGGCTATCAACCGTTACTTCAGCCTGCATGGCGAAGGCTATTTTGCCCCGGAGTCGCTGACCAGCGGCGTGAAGGCCTATAACGAAGCCAGCGGTGGCCTGCGTTGGAATGTTTTCCGCCCACTCAGCGTCGATGTAGGTTATCGCTATATCAAGATGGAAGGGAAGGACGGACGTCGTGACAACACCTTGGCCGATGGCCCGTATATTGGTGTCGGTCTGAGCTTCTGATACAAAGCACAAAGGGGCCAAGCGGCCCCTTTATTTTATGGTTCTCTCTATTACCCTACCGCCGGCAGAATGCCGCTGGCAATGCCCAACTGAATGGCAATCACCGTTATCCCGCAAACAAACACCAGTGCCAGTGCCGGTGTGCCACCCCAGACGCGGTATTTCGCCTGATGCTGCTGACGCGTTTTCCACACCAGCAACGACGGCAGCAACAGCGCCAGCACCGCCAGCGCAATGGCGGCAAAACCCAGAGCCAACACAAAGCCACGCGGATAGAACAGGGCGAAAGCCAACGGCGGCAAGAAAGTGATGGCACCGGTCTGCAAACGCCCCCGCACGTTGTCCTGGCGCTTAAACAGGTCGGCCAGAAAATCAAATAGCCCGAGCGCAACCCCAAGGAACGAGGTAGCCAACGCCAGATCGGCAAACAGGTGCACTGCCAGTTCGACATGGGGGGACGCCACGACGTCACGTACCGCCTGCAACAGACCGTTCAGACCGGCTTGCTGCGCTAAAATGCCGACGAAAGTGGTGGAGCTGATGCTGCCGAGGGTCGCCAACTGCCAGAAAATATAAGCCACCAGTGGAATGGCGCTGCCGATAATGAACACCCAACGCAGTTTACGGATATTGCCGCCCATGTAGTTAACAATACTGGGTACGCTGCCGTGGAAGCCGAAAGAAGTGAAAATCACCGGAATGGCCGATAGCGCCAGCCCTTGCTCCAGTGGCAGGGTCATCAGGTTGGTTTGATGGATATTTGGCAACATCAGGCCCAGCATGACGATCAGGAAAACTACTTTGGCGCTGAACAGGATGCGGTTAAATAAGTCGACCGAATGGGTACCGATGCAGACGACGCCGCCCGCTACCAGAGTAAACAGCAGCACACCGAGCGTGGTAGGGAAATCCTGCGAGGTCCATTGGCTGATGCTGGCCGCCAGTAATTCACCGGCACCGCTGATATAGGCCGCAGTCAGGGCATACATCAGGAACATCATGCTAAAACTGGTCAGCCATTGCCCGCCGCCGCCAAGATAGCGCTTTGCCAGAGTACCGAGGCCGGTATCCGCCTGTTCATGCTGATAAACCTCAACCAGCAGCAGCGCGGTATAACACATCAACAGCCACAGGCCGACCAACAGACCCAGCGTGACGCCAAAGCCGACACCGGCCGCCGCCAGTGGCATCGCCAACATCCCTGCGCCAATGGTGGTCCCAGCCACGATAAAAACACTGCCAAGCGTGCGATTCTTCACGTTTTTCTCTACCAGCCAAAGATTTTGGAAAATTATAGGTAACTCATTCTAAGTGCGGCAGGATAGATGATGGATTATTTTGTGTCAAACAGGCGTTACGGTTTGTGTAATATTATGTTTACATGTTGGCGATCCACGTGATGTCGCAAAAAAATGCCTTCGACACAAATTAACCGGCAATGCGTAGTGAAAACTTATTTACAGGCTTCTATAGTGGAATGATCAGAAAATGTGGGAGAGATCAATGTTAAGGGTGGAGATGCTTAGCACCGGTGATGAGGTGCTGCACGGGCAAATTATAGATACCAACGCCGCCTGGCTGGCAGACTATCTGTTCCAGCAGGGTATGCCGATGAGCGGCCGTGAAACGGTGGGGGACAGCCTCTCCTCTTTGATTGAAACATTGCTGGAACGTAGCCACATCGCCGATGTGTTGATCGTGAACGGAGGCCTGGGGCCGACCAGTGACGATCTCAGCGCGCAGGCGGCGGCTAGCGCTTGCGGTGTTGAGCTGGTGGAACATGCCCAATGGTTGGCGCGTATGGAGGCTTATTTTGCCGAGCGTGGTCGACCGATGGCGGCTTCAAACCGTAAACAGGCGCAGATCCCGGCAAACGCCGAGATGCTCGATAACCCGGTGGGTACCGCCTGTGGTTTTGCGTTGAAACTGAACCGGTGCACGATGTTCTTCACCCCCGGTGTCCCTTCTGAATTCAAAGTGATGGTCGAACAGCAAATTGTACCGCGCCTGCGCGAGCGCTTTACCTTGCCGTCACCGCCGCTGTGTTTGCGTTTAACCACCTTTGGTACTTCCGAAAGCGATCTGGCCGCCGAACTCGATGGCATGCCGCTGCCGCCGGAAGTGGTGCTCGGTTACCGCTCTTCCAGCCCTATCATCGAGCTGAAGCTGACCGGCCCGGTCAGCCAGCGTGCGGCGATGGAGCAGGCCTGGGAGCGGGTACGCCAGGTGGCGGGTGACAACACTCTGTTTGAGGGCACTATCGGTTTACCGGCAGCACTGACGCAACGCTTGAACCAGCAGGGGTTGAAGCTGGCGTTGAGCGAACAGTTCAGCGCCGGATTGATCAATCTGCAGTTGCAGACCGAAGGCGCACCGCTGGCCGGTGGCGAGTTGCTGCCGTCGCACTGTGTGGAAACGCTGGAAACCACGCTGGCCCGTGCGCGTTCACTGGCGGAACTGACCGGGGCGCAACTGGCACTGGCGGTCAGTGCCATGAACGGCAACCAGGTGAGCGTGGCGCTGCACACGCCGAAAGGCGGTATTGGGCAGACGGTACGTTACCAGGCTGCACGACATGGCTTACGGCTGCGACAAGAGTCGGTAGCGATGCTGGCTTTGGACATGCTGCGGCGTTGGCTGAACGGTGGGCCAGTGTGTGGGAAAAACGGCTGGCTGGAGATCGTCGAGATTATCGAGTAGAGAATGCTTGATGGTAGTGATATATCCCTTACTAATCATAATATTATAAGGGGTTATCGCGTTGAGGACAGGCTGTTACAGTCGCTGCGGGTGCTTGAGACTATTCGTCTTGGGCATTGTGTGGCAAGGCGGATAGATGAAAGCCCCAAACTGACTCTCAATCAGAATGGGGCTGCACATACCGCCTAGACACCGGTATGGTAGCCCCTTCACAGCAAGGAGGCAAGCATGCGGTTAAAGCATGTGTTTCACTCGTTAACTGTTGTATGTATTACGATTTTGGTATTTATCTGGATGATAAGAGGCTCACTGTGTGAGCTGGCAATCTATCAGGAAAGTATCACTATTTTGATCAGGTTGGCTTGTGATGTGAAGCGGTAATCATAGGGCGGGGGAAACCCCGCCTTCTGGTCTCCAGGCGTGGTTTCAGGCACCCAACTTCTTCAGATTTCCTGTTTGATTCACTCTACGCTATACCACAACAAGGCAGGATCTTGCTCGTCGATATTATTGAGTAGAAAATGCTTGATGGTAGTGATATATCCCTTATTAATCATAATATTATAAGGGGTTATCGTTTTGAGGACAGGCTGTTACAATCGCTGCGGGTGCTTGAGACTATTCGTCTTGGGCATTGTGTGGCAAGGCGGATAGATGAAAGCCCCAAACTGACTCTCAATCAGAATGGGGCTGCCCTAACGCCTAGACACCGTTATGGTAGCCCCTTCACAGCAAGGAGGCAAGCCATGTATAAAAAGCATGCGCTATACGCGTTAACTGTTGTATGTATTACGGTTTTGGTATTCATCTGGATGATTAAAGATCGCTTTTGCGGATTAGAAATCTACCAGAAAGATATCACTATCCTGATGACGTTAACCTGTATGTGAAGCGGTAATCATAGGGCGGGGGAAACCCCGCCTTCTGGTCTTCAGGCGCAGTTTCAGGCACCCAACTTTTTACAGTTCCAGTTCGATATCGGTCAGTGGCATGCAGCAGCAAGGCAGAATTTCGCCGTCGTTGATAAATGCCAGTGGCTGCTGATGGTAAACCACATTACCTTTCACCAATTTCAGGCGGCAGGCACCGCAATAGCCGGAACGGCACTGGTATTCCACTTCAACGTCATGCAATTCCAACACGTCTAGCAGGCAGCCTTCACTTTTGGGGCAGGATAGCTGCGTGCCGGTGGCACGCAGCGTGACGATTGATGATGCCATCGCTTAGAGTTCGAAGTCGCTCAGGTCGTCGGCATGCACTTCCGAGTCGATCTGGCCGACCAGGTAGGAGCTGACTTCTACTTCCTGCGGCGCCACCTGAACGTTGTCTGACACTAACCAGGCGTTGATCCATGGGATCGGGTTGGAGCGGGTGGCGAACGGCAGGCCGAGACCCACTGCCTGCATGCGGATATTGGTGATGTATTCCACATACTGGCACAGAATGTCTTTGTTCAGGCCGATCATCGAGCCGTCACGGAATAGGTATTCCGCCCACTCTTTTTCCTGCTCGGCTGCCAGCACAAACAGGTCATAGCACTGCTGCTGACACTCAACGGCGATTTCCGCCATCTCCGGGTCATCTGCGCCGGAACGCATCAGGTTCAGCATATGCTGGGTGCCGGTCAGGTGCAGCGCTTCGTCACGGGCAATCAGCTTGATGATCTTGGCATTGCCTTCCATCAGTTCACGTTCTGCGAAGGCAAATGAACAGGCAAAGCTGACGTAGAAGCGGATGGCTTCCAGGGCGTTAACGCTCATCAGGCACAGATAGAGCTGTTTCTTCAGGGCACGCAGGGTAACGGTCACTGTCTTGCCGTTGACCTGATGGGTGCCTTCACCCAGCAGATGATAGTAGCCGGTCATCTCGATCAGATCGTCGTAGTAGCCGGAGATGTCTTTCGCGCGCTTGAGGATCTCTTCGTTGGTGACGATGTCGTCAAACACCAGCGCCGGATCGTTGACGATGTTACGGATGATATGGGTATAAGAACGGGAGTGGATGGTCTCAGAGAAGGACCAGGTTTCTATCCAGGTTTCCAACTCCGGGATCGAGATCAGCGGCAGCAGGGCGACGTTCGGGCTGCGGCCCTGGATCGAGTCGAGCAGCGTCTGATATTTCAGGTTGCTGATGAAAATGTGTTTTTCATGTTCCGGCAGCGCCTGGTAGTCGATACGGTCGCGGGAAACGTCCACTTCTTCCGGACGCCAGAAGAAGGACAGTTGCTTCTCAATCAGTTTTTCGAAAATTTCATGTTTTTGCTGATCGAAACGTGCAACGTTAACCGACTGACCGAAGAACATCGGCTCCAGCAACTGGTTGTTTTTATTTTGAGAAAATGTGGTGTAAGCCATAAGCCTGAGTCCATCGTAACGTGGCTAAATGAAGGGGCCGGAAGAGTTCCGGCCCGCTGTGTCAAACTTTAGATCTTGCAGGCGCCGCTTTCGCAGTCATCATCGCCGCCTTTGGCCGGCAGCAAGTCTTCCTGAATATCATCGGCACCGTCGCGGGTGTTCTGATAGTACAGCGTCTTGACACCAAACTTGTAGGTGGTGAGCAGGTCTTTCAACAACTGCTTCATTGGCACCTTGCCGCCGGTGAAACGGGTTGGGTCATAGTTGGTGTTGGCCGAGATCGACTGGTCGATAAACTTCTGCATCAGACCGACCAGTTGCAGGTAACCGTCGTTGTTCGGCATTTCCCACAGCAGTTCGTAGTCGTTTTTCAGACGTTCATACTCTGGCACCACCTGGCGCAGAATGCCGTCTTTCGACGCTTTGATACTGATGTGGCCACGTGGTGGCTCAATGCCGTTGGTAGCATTGGAAATCTGCGAAGAGGTTTCCGAAGGCATCAGCGCCGACAGGGTCGAGTTGCGCAGACCGGTTTCCTTGATCTCTTTACGCAGGGTTTCCCAGTCGTAGTGCAGAGGTTCCTGGCAGATGACATCCAGATCTTTCTTGTAGGTGTCGATCGGCAGGATGCCCTGTGAATAAGTGGTTTCATTGAACCACGGGCAGGCGCCCTGTTCCTGAGCCAGACGGTTCGAGGCCTTCAGCAGGTAATACTGGATGGCTTCGAAAGTCTTGTGGGTCAGGGCATTGGCGCTGCCATCGGAATAGCGCACACCGTTCTTCGCCAGGTAATAAGCGTAGTTGATCACGCCGATACCCAGGGTGCGACGCCCCATGGCACCACGATGAGCGGCTTTGATTGGGTAGTCCTGATAATCCAGCAGGGCATCCAGCGCACGTACCGCCAGGGTAGCCAGCTCTTCCAGATCGTCCAGGCTCTCGATGGCGCCCAGGTTGAAGGCGGACAGCGTACACAGGGCGATTTCACCGTTTTCGTCGTTGACGTCATCGAGTGGCTTGGTCGGCAGGGCGATTTCCAGACACAGGTTGGACTGGCGTACCGGTGCGATCTGCGGATCAAACGGGCTGTGGGTGTTGCAGTGGTCAACGTTCTGGATGTAGATGCGGCCGGTAGAGGCGCGTTCCTGCATCATCAGTGAGAACAGCTCAACCGCTTTCACGCGTTTCTGGCGAATGCTGTCGTCTTGTTCGTACTGGGTGTACAGGCGTTCGAATTCGTCCTGATCGGCGAAGAACGCGTCATACAGGCCCGGGACGTCAGACGGGCTGAACAGGGTGATGTCCTGACCCTTGATCAGGCGCTGGTACATCAGGCGGTTCAACTGCACGCCGTAGTCCATGTGGCGCACGCGGTTGCCTTCAACGCCGCGGTTGTTTTTCAGTACCAGCAGGCTTTCAACTTCCAGATGCCACATTGGGTAGAACAGAGTGGCCGCGCCGCCGCGCACGCCGCCCTGCGAACAGGACTTCACCGCGGTCTGGAAATGCTTGTAGAACGGGATACAACCGGTATGGAAAGCTTCACCGCCACGGATCGGGCTGCCCAGCGCACGGATGCGGCCGGCGTTGATACCGATGCCGGCACGTTGCGAAACGTATTTCACAATGGCGCTGGAGGTGGCGTTGATGGAGTCCAGGCTGTCGCCGCACTCGATCAGCACGCAAGAGCTGAACTGGCGGGTTGGGGTGCGCACGCCGGACATGATTGGCGTAGGCAGAGAAATCTTGAAGGTGGAGATCGCGTCGTAGAAACGTTTAACGTAGTCCAGACGGGTATCACGCGGGTAGTTGGAGAACAGGCACGCGGCTACCAGGATATACAGGAACTGAGCGCTCTCGTAGATCTCGCCGCTGACGCGGTTCTGCACCAGATACTTCCCTTCGAGCTGTTTAACGGCTGCGTAGGAGAAGTTCATATCACGCCAGTGATCGATAAAGGAGTCCATCTGCTCGAACTCTTCAGAGCTGTAGTCTTCCAGCAGATGCTTATCGTACTTGCCCATTTCTACCATGCGCGTTACGTGAGCGAGCAACTTCGGCGGCTCGAATTGGCCGTAAGCTTTTTTACGCAGGTGGAAGATGGCCAGGCGTGCTGCCAGATACTGGTAGTCAGGCGCATCGCGCGAGATCAGATCGGCTGCAGCTTTGATAATGGTTTCATGAATATCAGCAGTTTTGATGCCGTCATAAAACTGAATATGAGAACGCAACTCTACTTGAGAAACCGAGACGTTGTTTAACCCTTCCGCGGCCCAGTCGATGACACGGTGGATTTTGTCGAGGTTGATGCGCTCTTTACGGCCATCGCGTTTAGTTACAAGCAGACTTTGGTTCATGTGGTGTTTTACCTGTCCGTATGGTGCCCCTAAGCAGAAGTGTAGTAGCTCTGCTCAGTATGTAAACACTATATATAGGGGTTGTATGTCGGTGAGGTAACAAGATAGTGAGAAAACAGGGCGTTTGCAAGTGAACAAAAGTGGCCTAATTTGTGGATAACTTGGGGGTGAAATGTGACTTGTCTTTCGCAGTGCGCGCTGTGACTGGCGCGACAAGCTTGTCAATAAGTGGGATAAGAATTTCCCTAGAATCAGAAAAACGTGATCGTTTGCCGCTTTATTAAACGTTAGAAAAAAACGGCATATTGATCTGATTTAATATTCTTAAAAACTGTTTACAACGACGATTTTGATCGAAAGCGGAAAAATTGGGTATTTATCTTAATGTTATCGGCGTACCGGAACTGGCAAGCCAGTCCCGGCGTGGTTTGGCAGGCTCAGCCTTCGTGCTGGGTATGTACCATATAGTTCACATCAACGTTGCGGCCAAGCTTGAAATGGTCGGTGATTGGGTTGTAATGCAGGCCAATCATATGCTTTTCGCGCAGTGGCGTGCCGTCAACCCAACCGATCAGCTCAGAAGGGCGGATGAACTTCTTATGGTCATGGGTGCCCTGTGGCACCATCTTCAGAATATATTCCGCACCGACCACCGCCATCAGCCAGGCTTTGGTATTACGGTTAATGGTGGAGAAAAACACGTGCCCACCCGGTTTGACCAGGTGAGCGCAGGCGCGTACCACCGAGGCCGGATCGGGAACGTGCTCCAGCATTTCCATGCAGGTCACTACGTCATAGCGTTGCGGGTTGGCCTGCGCATGGCTTTCTACCGTTTCCTGGATGTAAGTCACATTCACGCCGGTTTCCAGTGCGTGCAACCGGGCAACCTGCAGCGGTTCGGCACCCATGTCCAGCCCGGTGACCTGTGCGCCTTCGCGCGCCATGCTTTCCGCCAAAATGCCGCCGCCGCAGCCAACGTCGAGTACGGTCTTGTCAAAAATGCCGCCGGCACGCTGCAGGATGTAGTTCAGACGCAGCGGGTTGATACGGTGCAGCGGCTTGAATTCACCTTCCAAATCCCACCAGCGTGAGGCCACAGCCTCGAACTTGGCGATTTCATGATGGTCTACGTTTTGCGCTTGGCTGGATGATTCTGCATTCATGGGCGTTTTTGGCTCCTGGTTCTCGTTGCGCGGATTATACATGTTCCGGCGCGGCACCGTCTGCGTCGATGCATTTTTACCGCACATATATGCACAATTTAAGTTAAACAGCGGCGGTTATTTTCCCGTAAAGCGTGCTTTGTGATATAGTTTTACACCTTTGCCACTATGGCAGCGGGCAGATGAATCATTAGTAGAGGGATAGCAGCTCCATGAGCGACCTTGCCAGAGAAATCACACCGGTAAACATCGAAGACGAGTTGAAAAACTCGTATCTGGACTACGCGATGTCCGTAATTGTCGGACGTGCGCTGCCAGATGTTCGTGATGGACTGAAGCCGGTGCACCGTCGCGTTTTGTTCGCGATGAGTGTATTGGGTAACGACTGGAATAAACCATACAAGAAATCGGCCCGTGTCGTTGGGGACGTAATCGGTAAATATCACCCACACGGTGACAGCGCGGTTTACGACACCATCGTGCGTATGGCTCAACCGTTTTCACTGCGTTATATGCTGGTGGACGGTCAGGGTAATTTCGGTTCTGTCGATGGCGACTCCGCCGCGGCGATGCGTTATACCGAAGTGCGCATGTCCAAAATTGCTCACGAACTGCTGGCGGATCTGGAAAAAGAAACCGTCGACTTCGTACCTAACTACGATGGCACCGAGCAGATCCCAGCCGTCATGCCAACCAAGATCCCGAACCTGCTGGTAAACGGTTCGTCGGGTATCGCCGTGGGTATGGCCACCAACATTCCGCCGCATAACCTGTCAGAGGTTATCAACGGCTGCCTGGCCTATATCGATGATGAAAACATCAGCATCGAAGGCCTGATGGAACACATCCCGGGGCCGGACTTCCCGACTGCGGCGATCATCAACGGCCGTCGCGGCATTGAAGAGGCTTACCGCACCGGACGCGGCAAAATCTATTTACGCGCACGCGCTGAAGTAGAAGCCGATGCCAAAACCGGTCGCGAAACCATTATTGTTCACGAGATCCCGTATCAGGTGAACAAGGCGCGGTTGATCGAGAAGATCGCCGAGCTGGTCAAAGAAAAACGCGTGGAAGGCATCAGCGCGCTGCGTGACGAGTCCGACAAAGACGGTATGCGCATCGTGATTGAAATCAAACGCGACGCGGTCGGCGAAGTGGTACTGAACAACCTGTATTCGTTGACTCAACTGCAGGTTACTTTCGGCATCAACATGGTGGCATTGCATCAGGGCCAGCCGAAGCTGCTGAACCTGAAAGACATTCTGCAGGCGTTTGTTCGTCACCGTCGTGAAGTGGTGACTCGCCGTACCATCTTCGAACTGCGTAAAGCCCGCGATCGCGCCCATATCCTGGAAGCGCTGGCCATCGCATTGGCGAATATCGATCCGATTATCGAAATGATCCGCCGTGCGCCAACCCCTGCGGAAGCGAAAGCCGCGTTGGTGGCTCAAGCCTGGGATCTGGGTAATGTGGCTGCGATGCTGGAGCGCGCCGGTGACGACGCCGCTCGCCCTGAGTGGCTGGAGCCGGAGTTCGGTATCCGCGACGGTAAATACCATCTGACCGAGCAGCAGGCACAGGCAATTCTGGATCTGCGTCTGCAGAAACTGACCGGCCTGGAGCATGAAAAGCTGTTGGACGAATATAAAGAGCTGCTGACGGCGATTGCCGCGCTGATCTTTATTCTGGAAAACCCAGACCGTCTGATGGAAGTGATCCGCGAAGAGTTGGTGGCAATCAAAGAGCAGTACAACGATGGTCGCCGCACCGAGATCACCGCCAATACTTCAGATATCAATATCGAAGACCTGATCAACCAGGAAGACGTGGTTGTTACGCTGTCGCACCAGGGCTATGTGAAGTATCAGCCACTGACCGACTATGAAGCGCAACGCCGTGGTGGTAAAGGCAAGTCAGCGGCACGGATTAAAGAAGAAGACTTTATTGATCGTCTGTTGGTGGCCAACACCCACGATACGATCCTGTGCTTCTCCAGCCGTGGCCGCCTGTACTGGATGAAGGTGTACCAACTGCCTGAAGCCAGCCGTGGCGCGCGCGGCCGTCCAATCGTCAACTTGTTGCCGTTGGAAGCCAATGAGCGTATTACCGCCATTCTGCCGGTACGCGAGTATGAAGAAGGGCGTCACGTGTTTATGGCTACCGCCAGCGGCACCGTGAAGAAAACCGCACTGACCGATTTTAGCCGCCCACGTAGCGCCGGCATCATCGCCGTTAACCTCAATGAGGGTGACGAGCTGATTGGTGTTGACCTGACCGACGGCAGTAATGAAGTCATGCTGTTCTCTGCCAACGGTAAAGTTGTGCGCTTCCCGGAAACGCAGGTGCGTTCTATGGGTCGTACTGCCACCGGCGTACGCGGTATCAACCTGGGTGAAGGCGACAGCGTTATTTCCCTGATTGTGCCACGTGGTGAAGGCGATATTCTGACCGTCACCCAGAACGGCTACGGTAAACGTACTGCAGTCACCGAGTATCCGACCAAGTCACGCGCTACCCAGGGGGTTATCTCCATTAAGGTGAGCGAGCGTAATGGTCAGGTAGTGGGTGCGGTTCAGGTGGATACCACCGATCAGATCATGATGATTACCGATGCTGGCACGCTGGTGCGTACCCGCGTATCGGAAGTCAGCGTGGTGGGTCGTAATACCCAGGGTGTTACGCTGATCCGTACTGCGGAAGATGAGAACGTCGTCGGTCTGCAGCGTGTTGCCGAGCCGGTGGAAGACGAAGAGCTGGACAGCCTCGAACCAGGTGCGGAAGTTGAAGTTGCAGAAGAAGACTCTGCACCGCTGGACGAAGGCGATGATTCCGAAGCGCCAGACGACGCGGAAGAAGACAACGCCTAAGCCATAGGGGCTGGCACATGCCCCTATCGCACTGAGGTAATAAGGGCCTGGCAGCGATGCTAGGCCCTTTTTCAGTTCTATGGTTTAATTGCCGGACCCAAGCCAGAGATCCCGGCTCTGACATGAACGCGCTGGTCGCCACTGACATTCGTATGGTATCCGATTGAAATATTTAGCTTCTTTTCGCACCACGTTAAAGATATCCCGCTATTTGTTCCGGGTGCTGGCGATCATGTTGTGGTCGTTGGGGGCGTTGCTCACCACCTTCTATATCCTGAATATCCTGCACCAGAAAGAGTCTGAAATCCGGCAGGACTACAATCTGAATTTCGATCAGGCGCAGGGTTATATCCGTCATTCGGCCGATATCATGCGTGATATCAAATACATGGCGGAAAACCGCCTTAACGGCTCAGTCAGCAGCATGGACATGTTTAGCGGTATCTTTCCCGGCAAGAACAGTCCGCTGGAGTTTGTACCGCTGTATCCAGAGTCCAGTTGCTCACTGAATACCACCTACCGCAGCTCGCTCAATTCTTTGAGTGGGTTGATCCAGTATTGGAAAGAGAACTTCGTCGCGGCCTACGATCTCAATCGGGTGTTTTTCATCGACGGCGATAGTCTGTGCATGGCGGAGTTTGGCAGCAGTAGCAGCGGTGTAGCCAATCGGGCCGACGCGCTGAAAACTCTGCATGAACGCATCCTCAAATACCGTAATGCCAAGAATCAGGACAAAGACAATAATCTGTACTGGATCAGCCCAAGTCAGCAGCGTCCGGATGTCGGTTATCTGTATGTACTGACGCCAATCTATATTGGTAACAAGCTGGAGGCGTTGCTGGGTATTGAACAAACCATCCGTCTGGAGGACTTTGTCACCGCAGGCAGCTTGCCGACCGGCGTAACCCTGTTGGATGAGAATAACCAACCGATACTGAGGCTGGCAGATGATGAGCGAGATGTACACGCCCCCAACAGCTATCCGGACGAGCCGGCTTACTTTGGCTATGTTGATAATTACCGCGACCTGATCATGAAAAAAGCGCTGCCGCCGTCATCGCTCAGTATTGTTTATTCTGTGCCGGTGAAAACGGTGGTTGAACGCTTCAGGATGCTGATCCTCAATGCGGTGCTGCTGAATATGTTGTCCGCCATAGTGTTGTTCAGCCTGGCCTGGCTGTTTGAGCGCAAAATGTTCCTGCCGGCAGAGGATAACGCCTTCCGGCTGGAGGAGCATGAACAGTTCAACCGCAAAATTGTCGCCTCGGCACCGGTGGGTATTTGTATTCTGCGCATCAGCGACGGTACCAACATTCTGAGTAACGAGCTGGCGCACAACTACATTAACCTGTTGACCCATGAAGATCGTGACCGCATTACACGCATCATCTGCGAGCAGCAGGTGAACTTTGTCGATGTGATGACCAGTAATAACAATAACCTGCAAATCAGCTTTGTTCATTCCCGTTACCGTAACGAGGACGTGGCGATCTGTGTGTTGGTTGACGTCAGTGCCCGCGTAAAAATGGAAGAGTCGTTACAAGAGATGGCGGCGGCGGCGGAGCAGGCCAGCCAATCCAAATCGATGTTCCTGGCGACCGTCAGCCATGAGTTGCGTACGCCGCTGTATGGCATCATTGGTAACCTCGATTTATTGCAGACCAAGGCGTTACCGCAGGGCGTTGATCGACTGGTCAATGCGATGAACAACTCGTCCGGACTGTTGCTGAAGATCATCAGCGACATTCTGGACTTCTCTAAAATCGAATCCGAGCAACTGAAGATTGAACCGCGCGAGTTCTCCTGCCTGGAAGTCATCACCCACATTGCCGGCAACTATTTGCCGCTGGTGGTGAAGAAGCGGTTAGGGTTGTACTGCTTTATCGAACAGAATGTTCCGGAGCGCATTTCCGGCGATCCGGTACGGTTGCAGCAGGTACTGTCCAATTTGTTGAACAACGCGATTAAGTTCACCGATACCGGCTGCATCATTTTGCAGGTGTGTACGCGCGGCAGCTATCTGGAGTTCAGCGTTCGTGATACTGGGGTCGGCATCCCGGAGAAAGAAATTACCCGCCTGTTCGATCCGTTTTTCCAGGTAGGCAGCGGCGTGCAACGCCATTTCCAGGGCACCGGGTTGGGGTTGGCGATTTGTGAAAAGCTGATCAACATGATGGACGGCGATATTGCCGTTGAGTCCGAGCCGGGATTAGGCAGTCTGTTCACCATTCGCATTCCGTTGTTTAACGCTCAATTTCCGATCCCGCAGCCCAGTGATACCTGGCAAGGTAAAACTCTGTGGCTGGATATCCGCAACCAGCGGTTGGAAAGTTATCTGATGGAGATCCTTGGCGGCTATGGCGCTACGGTACTGCGTCATCAGGGGCAGGATACCGCAGCAGGGGATGTGATGCTAAGCGATCACCCGCTGATGGTTAATACACCGCTGCTGGCGCAGATCCAGTTCTCTATCGAACATATTGGCCCGTCACAGGAAACCCGGCCGGGCTATTGGATGCACAGTACCTCGACGCCGCGTGAAACCCTGGCGCTGCTCAACCGCTTGTTTGGTACCCGTGATGAAAGCGGTAATGCTCTGATGCAATTGCCGTTGCCGGCCAAGGCCAACAGGGTAGACAACGGGGACATTCATTTGCTGGTGGTGGATGACCATCCGATTAACCGCCGGTTGTTGTCCGACCAGCTTGGCTCACTGGGCTATCAGGTGGTGACGGCCAATGATGGGGTTGATGCGCTCGACGTATTGAATCGCAATACCGTCGATATCGTGCTGACCGACGTCAACATGCCTAATATGGATGGCTACCGTTTGACCCAGCGCCTGCGCCAGTTGCATTTTACCGCGCCGGTAATCGGCGTGACGGCGAATGCCCTGGCGGAAGAAAAACAGCGCTGTATTGAGGCCGGGATGGATAACTGCCTGTCGAAGCCGGTGACCCTGGAAACGTTGGAACAGACATTAGGCTATTACAGCCAACAGGTTCGTCGCATGCGTGCTGAGTCTGAAGACGTCTGAAAGCAAAAGGGCGCGGCATAATGCCGCGCCCTCTGTTAACTACCGGGGATTTTATTCTTTGTCCAGCGGTGCCATGCTGACAGAAGAGAGGTAGTTAAGCAGTGCAATATCGTTCTCAACACCCAACTTCATCATCGCCGATTTCTTCTGGCTACTGATGGTTTTGATGCTGCGGTTGAGCTTCTTGGCGATCTCTGTCACCAGGAAACCCTCGGCGAACAGGCGCAGTACTTCGCTCTCTTTTGGTGACAGACGCTTGTCACCGTAACCACTGGCGCTGATCCTCTCCAACAGTTTGGAGACGCTTTCCGGCGTGAACTTTTTGCCTTTCTGCAATGCGGCCAGCGCTTTCGGCAGGTCGGTCGGCGCACCCTGTTTCAACACTATGCCTTCGATATCCAGATCCAACACGGCGCTAAGAATGGCCGGATTGTTGTTCATGGTCAGAACGATGATCGACAACTGCGGATAATGGCGTTTGATGTATTTGATCAGCGTAATGCCGTCGCCATACTTATCACCTGGCATCGAAAGGTCGGTGATCAGGACGTTTGCATCCAGTTTGGACAGATTGTTGATCAGTGCTGTTGAGTCTTCAAACTCCCCAACGACATTCACCCATTCAATTTGCTCAAGTGACTTCCGGATGCCAAACAGTACGATAGGATGGTCATCAGCAATAATTACGTTCAGGTTATTCATGTTGTTGGCTACCTTGCTGCAGCAGTCTACTGACGAAAAAATCAATCTGACTGATGTTATTCTCGATCTTGAGCGCATCACCGTCTGCGATGTGCTGTTCTAACGATTCACACAGTTGCTTGCCGGGAAGCAGATTTAACATGGCAAACACGCCTTTCAGGCGGTGTGCTGTCTGTGACAGAGCATGGAAATCACTGCTGCCCGCCTCAGTATACAGTTTTTTGACATCGTCGGGTACTGTATCAATAAATAGGCCATAGTAATCACTTGATTTCAATTGTTTTTCATAGAGTTGGATGTCATCTGCGGTCAGTGATAATGCACTTTCCTGCTGTTCCAATGCGGCCATTTGCTGCTCAATCAGCATCAATACGGCGTCGATCATCGCACCACTCAGGTTATAGTTTACCCGAATATACCGTTTTTCAAGCTGTTGCCATCCAGCCTCATCGCTGGTCAGCAGCAGGGTGTAATCATCTGCTCTTTGCGGGTTATCGGTCAACAAGACGTCGTAGTCGCGATTAATCTGACGTTCGTCAGCAACGATGCAACTCGCGCCATAGGCATGCAGCAGGCGGGTGACAATGCTCCGTATTTCCTCAGAAGTAATGTCCAGCAAGGCGGTCACATCGTCGAGCAGTTTTTCCTGCGCTTCCGTCTCTTTTTTCTCCATCTCCATAGGGACGCGGATGGTGTAGCGGGTGCCGATATCTATCTTGCTGCGGATATCCAACTGGCCATTGAGTTTTTTGCACAGTTGATTACACAGGAAGAAGGTGAGGCCGGAGCCATGATCAAAGCGGTCCACCAGCGTTTGGCTGAGGAACGGGTAATTCAGGTTGCTGATTTCTTCGTTGGAAATGCCTGAACCGGTGTCATTGATATGGAATACCAGGCGATCGGGGTGATCGGTCTCATGATCGATCACCAGCGAAATCTTTCCGCAGGCGGTAGTGATAATGGCGTAATGCACCAGCAGCGAGATCACCTTGCGCAGTGCGTTGGCATCGCCGATATATTGCTGTTCAACGTCAAGATGAAAATGGTTGAACAACGACAGGCCTTTTTGATTGATGGACGGCAGGGCTTCCTGCAGTAATTCATCTATCAGGGCCGATGGGCTGAAGGGGTGACGCGAAGGCTGCCAATCCTGGGTTTCCAACCGGGTGAGCAGGGTGATATTTTCAATCAGCCCCAGCACCGTTGACGATTGAACCGCCAGTTGTTTTTGCAGCGCTTGCTGTTGTTCTTCGTCCGCTTGCGTGCGCAGACGATCGACCAGATCGTGCATTTGGCGAACTGGTTGGTTCAGCTCAATGCCCAGATTATGCAGCATCAGTTTGCGTGCCTGCACGTTCTTGTCGTACTCGCGCTGTGCCTGCTGCAAACGTTTATTTACCATCACTTCCTTGTCCTGATCGTTGAGCAGGAACAGGTAGGTTTCCGGCGACAGTTGGCTGCGGAAGATGCGGATCTCATACACTTCGTTGTTTACCGTCGCCTGAATCACGCCGTGATGCTGTTCGGCCATATGGGCTATTTTTTGCAGGCTGAGATGCGGCAGCAGATGCTGAGCGATCTTATTACTGGCGATGACCGTATTGCTGGCGAAGTTGTACACCAGCAGGCCTGAAGGCAGGCTGGCGATGATTTCCTGATTTAGCGCACGTTCGGCTTCCAGCTCAACCGCCATGTTCTCGCTTGGGCGGATATATTGGCGACGGATAAAGTAAATGCCCACCAATGACAGCGCCAACAGCAACAGATTGATGGCGATCAGCCAGATATTGTTCCGCAGCAGGTCAATCGCCAGGCTGATAGCAGAAACACGATAAACCACTTTCAGTGGCGCGTTAGGCAGAGGGGCGCTGAACTCCACCCAACTACCGCTCATCGAGATGCCAGTGCTGGTCGCGGTATCCAACGGCAGGGTACCGTCGTCCATGCTGCTATCGTCAGGCAGCAGCATAAAGTTGGACCGCGCCATATTAATGGGGATGATGTCGTTAATCGGCAGATCGAAGGCGATCACCGTGGCCAAATGCCCCGGTTGGTTAAAGGTGGTGCGGATTGAAAACGAATAGGTGTTCTGGAAGCGCTGTTTGCGTAAGGCAGAGAAACTTTCACGCTCGTCGAGCATATTGGCCTGTTGCAGCATTTCCGCCCGGCGATCCTCTGCCGAGGTCGTCAGATAGCTTTCCTTGAAACGGGAGGCCAGCTCTTTTAGCGGCTGGGTGGTGATTAGGCTCAGGCTGTTATCCTGACCGTTGAGGTAATACATGGCGTAATTTTCAGTCTTGGCCCCCCAGCGGGTATCCAGATAGTCTGAAATATTGGCGATCATCGCCAGGGTGCCTTCTTCATGACTGCCAAAAATAACCGCGTCGGTTTTTTTATGCGGTTTCTCCAGGTAATAAACGTCCGGGCGCAACCGGGTTTCCTGCAGGCTGGGATCGACATTCAATGAAGGCGCGTTGCCGAATTTGTCATAAATCTGATAGGTGACGTAACGGTAGTTGTCGATGCGCTTTTGCAGGCCGTTGGCGATGCCGTTCAGGGCGTATTTTTTTTCCGCCAGCCAGGCGTTGGTATAGTTGTAGCCGTACAGGCCGATGGCAATCGTCAGCAGCACGGAAAATAGCAGGAAGCAGCGGGTAATATTGCTTGAGCTGATGGTCAGTTGTTTATTTTGCATAGTTGACTGCGCATTCCTGAATCAACGGGTTATCGCCCGGGCGCTGGCGGTGACTGCCAGAAGTAATACTGCAACGCAGGCAAAAGCCGCCGTCAGGCTGGAGAACTGGGCGATAAAGCCAATTAGCGCCGGTCCGGCGAGAATGCCGGCGTAGCCTACGGTAGTCACTGAAGCGATGGCCAGGTTAGCCGGCATATCATGCTGATTGCCAGCGGCACTGAACAGGATCGGTACCACGTTGGAAGCGCCGAGACCCACCAGCATAAAACCAATCAGTGAAACCATGGCGTTGTTGAAGATAATGGCCAGGCTCAGGCCAATGGCCGCGCACAGGCTGCCCAGCAGCAACACCTTATATCTGCCCAGCGTATTCACCACCCGATCGCCGTTCAGTCGACCCAGGGTCATGGTGATGGAGAACAGCGCGTAGCCTAATCCGGCCTGGCTGTGGTCGACGCCTCGCAGAGTGGTGAGAAACAGGGCACTCCAGTCGAGCATCGAACCTTCTGCCAGGAACATGATGAAGCACAGGATGCCAATGAACATCACCCAACCGCGTGGCAGCACAAACATCGGCCCACCTTCTTCACCGCCGCTTTCACGCAGCAAGTTGCGACTGGCCAGCATCAATAGTGCGGCAATGGTCAGTACGGCGACCCATGTTGCCAGCAAAGGTGACAGCCCCAGCCACAGCATCACACTAACGCCACCGGCACCGGCAATGCCGCCAACGCTGAAGAAACCGTGAAAGCCGGACATCATTGCCTTGCCGCTGGCGCGCTCGACCACTACCGCCTGTATGTTCATCGACACATCGATCATGCCGATTGCCGCGCCAAACAGCAGTAGCGCCAGTGCCATACCGGTGGTGCTGTCCATCAGGACCAGCAGGGGTAAATCAATACACAGTGCCAGCCCGGCAAGCAGGATCACCGGGCGACAGCCCAACCTGCCGGTCAGGAAGCCGGTAAGCGGCATCGCCAACATCGAACCTGCGCCAATGCACAGCAACAGCAGACCCAAGGAGCCGTCGTCAATACCAATACGCGCTTTGGCGAAGGGGACCAGGGGAGCCCAGGCGGCCATGCTGAAGCCGGCGACAAAAAAGGCCAAACGCGTGGCGACCTGTGCCGGGACGCCGGGTTTCTGCTGTTCATTACACAAGGTGGATGTCATGTGGGCATCAGGATCTATTGTGGAAATGCGGACTGAAAGTTATGGAGTGTTTTTATCACAATCTGCGATCCGGGTCGAAAGGATTTGCGCTCGCCCGCGGTTCTGGTCACAAGGTAATGACTTGAGTAAGGGATTATGGATATTTGCCCAGACTATCAAAATAGAGGGGGCGACCAATATTGTGGCATAGAACAGAATGCCGGCCCAAGTCGCAGGCACTTTAGCAATAAAACCATTTTCTAATTAAAACGATTAATCCGTAGCCTGATATAGGTTAGTAAATTAGCAATTAGTGCGAAAGTTAATTGTGGGGATAATATCTTTGCGTGATTATTTTTTGGCAAAAAGTGCGCATTATGGTGAATTGTGGGAAGGGTTTCAGGCAATAAAAAACCGGCCATAAGCCGGTCGAAGTGTACAAAAATTATCTTACAGATAATGAAGGTAATAATGAAAATAATGATGATAGCGGGATTATTATAACGTCAGCGTTATGAGAATATTTTGGCACAATGTGCTTATTGAGTATGACTTTTGTATGGCTGTCTTTTTTTTCTTAAAGATTTGTATAACTGCATGATTTTATATCTATAAATGTATTTTTTGTCATTGTGTGCCTTATTTTGGCTGTCTGTAATGTTTTGTGGAAGTTCGCGCAAATTTACATTTTGAAACCTTTATTAATCATGGTGAAACACTATCGGATACTTGGTATCATTTTCTTTCTGGATTAATATAACCCTTGTTACCAGAATGGTAATGCACAGTCGTGCTAATAATGCTCAAAAGGGCAGTGGCCATAGCTCGACATAATTAACGAGGATAATAACGATGAAACTTCGAGTACTCGCTTTGATGGTACCCGCACTGCTGGTTGCAGGCACAGCAGGCGCGGCGGAAATCTACAACAAAGACGGTAATAAACTGGATTTGTTCGGTAAAATCGATGGTCTTCACTATTTCTCCGATGATAAAGGTTCCGATGGTGACATGTCTTATATGCGTTTTGGCCTGCGCGGCGAAACGCAAATCAGTGACCAACTGACCGGCTACGGTGAGTGGGAATATCAGGCAAACCTCAACCACGCAGAAAGTGATGACAACAAAAACTTCACCCGTGTTGGCTTTGCAGGTCTGAAATTCGGCGATTACGGTTCATTGGATTACGGCCGTAACTACGGCGTGCTGTACGACATCGGCGCATGGACTGACGTACTGCCAGAGTTCGGTGGCGATACCTACGGTGCGGACAACTTCATGTTCCAGCGTACCAACGGTGTACTGACTTACCGTAACTCAGACTTCTTTGGTCTGGTTGACGGCCTTAACTTTGCTCTGCAATACCAAGGCAAAAACGACAGCGCTACCGAATCCAACAACGGTCGTGACGTGTTGGCGCAGAACGGTGACGGTTACGGCATGTCCGCGTCTTACGATCTGGGCTATGGCATCAGCGCTGCTGCGGCTTACTTCTCTTCCGACCGTACCAACGATCAGAACGGCAATAACAACGCCGGCATTCTGGGCCGTGGTGACAAGGCAGAGGCCTACAGCGGCGGTCTGAAATATGACGCCAACAACGTCTACCTGGCAGCGATGTATACTCAGTCTTACAACGCAACCCGCTTCGGCAGCAGCAACAGCAGCACTTACGGTTACGCCAACAAAGCGCAAAACATGGAAATCGTCGCGCAGTACCAGTTCGACTTCGGTCTGCGTCCTTCCGTGGCTTACCTGCAGTCCAAAGGCAAAGACATCGAACGCGGTTACGGCGATCAGGATCTGATGAAGTATGTTGATGTGGGCGCAACCTACTACTTCAACAAAAACATGTCTACCTACGTTGACTACAAAATCAACCTGCTGGACGAAAACGACTTCACCAAGTCTGCCGGTATCAACACCGACAACGTGGTTGCCGTGGGCCTGGTTTACCAGTTCTAAGCAACAGAGTGTGAACGCGATCGCGCGGCCTTCGGGCCGCGTTTTTTTTTGCCTGCGGTTTGGCACAAATTGGCATTTTCGCGGCACGGATTGCCATTCTGGTGTACTGAGCTTTACCTAAACTTGCGCCGTAGAGAGAAATCAGGAGGTTAATATGGAACTCAAGATAGATCGGGTGATTGAAACGGTACTGTACGTCAAGGATATCGAGCGGGCTGCGGCTTTTTATCAGCAGGTATTAAAGCTGCCGGTGATGGTGGCCAACGAGCGTTTTCGCGCCTATGACGTGGGCCAGCAAAGCGTATTACTGCTGTTTATTGAAGGCGACTCGGTCAAAGGGGCACAGTATCCGGAAGGTTATATCCCTCCGCACGACGGCAGCGGTCCGCTGCATATTGGGCTGGCAGTTGCCAAAGAACAACTGCCTCATTGGGAACAACAGCTGGTGGCACATGGCATAGAGATAGAAGGGCGCATGAGCTGGGATCACGGTGGCGAGAGTATTTATTTCCGCGATCCCGACCATCATTTGCTCGAGCTGGTGACGCCGGGGATCTGGGCTAATTACTGATGTTTCCAGGCGGCAGCCAAAGTTTTTAGCATTTCACTCAGCAGCAGCAGCGTATTCTGGGCTTGCTGTTCAATTTGTACCTTGACGATGGCTCCGTCGATCAGCATCGACAGCATCTCCGCCCGCTGTACACGTTCAGGGCTCGCAGGCAGGTGGCTGGCAATAACTTCGGCCATCTGCTCCTTATGCCGGCACGCGATTATTAGGCTCTCGGGCAACATATCCGCCAGCTCCACCACCGTATTGATAAAAGCACAGCCGCGAAAATGCGGACTGCTGAACCACTCCTCAAGGCAGGGCACCAAAGCGAGCATAGCATCCCCTGACTGTGCGACATGCTGCTCCAGAGAACGGCTGAACCAGCTCAGCCACCGATCGTGGCGGTAGGCCAGAAACGCTTCTATCAGTTCATTTTTACTGGGGAAATGACGATAAAACGTGACCTTGGCTACGCCTGATTCGCTGATGATGCGATCGATGCCGGTCGCGCGTATGCCATCGCGGTAAAATAAATCGTGGGCTGTCAGCAGGATGCGCTGCCGTGGCGGCAGAGTGTTGGCGGCAACAGTCATCAAAACATCTCCTGAAATATCGTCTGGAATGATTGTAGACAACTCTGTCTACATGCGCTAGCTTAATTATGTAGACAAATCTGTCTACTTGATTATAACCCAGCAGAGGTGATCTATGAGTATTAAACCCCCACTCCCACCATTTACCCGTGAGTCGGCGATTGAGAAAGTCCGTCTGGCGGAAGATGCCTGGAACAGCCGCGATCCAGAACGAGTCTCGCAGGTCTATTCCGTGGATACCCACTGGCGTAATCGGGCTGAGTTTGTTGATGGTCGTGAGGCCGTATGCGCATTCTTGCAGCGTAAATGGGCTAAAGAACTGGAGTACCGGCTGATTAAAGAGTCATGGGCGTTTGATGGGGCGCGTATCGCGGTGCGTTTTGCCTATGAATGGCGTGATGACTCGGGCAACTGGTACCGTAGTTTTGGCAACGAGAATTGGGAGTTTAACCCGGACGGTCTGATGATTAACCGGCACGCCTGCATCAACGACATGCCGATCCGTGAACAGGACCGGAAATTCCACTGGCCGCTTGGCCGCCGCCCGGATGATATTGCGGCGCTGAGTGAATTCGGCTTCTAATGGTCGTTACTGATAATAGGGCCGCAGTTGTGCATGAAGCGTGGAGATCAACCGTTTTTTCCACTCTACTTCTCCCTGTCGATAGTGCGAAAACAGATGGCCAATCGCCAGATTGTCCAGGATGGGCAGGGTGTATAACCCCTGTTTATCTGGTTGTGCGCTGAACCAGGGGAGCGGAACGACAGCCATCAGAGGAGCTGCCCGTAACGCTGACGGCAGCTGGGCATAATCAGCGCAGCTGAGCTGGATCCTGCGCTGTAACCCCTGACGCTCCAACTGGCGATCAAGCTCATTTTCCGCCTGTGGCCAGGGGTGACAGTAATAGTGCGCATACTCTGCCAGTTCGCGGAAGGTCAACCCATTCTTGTGCTGCAACGCCTGGTGCAGTGGCAGCCCGAATACCGCAACCAGGCGAGTACTGCCAATGAGTTCATAGCGCAGTGCGCTGGTGCGCTGTTGATGGTCGCCGACCGCGATCACCATATCAATACTTCCTTCCAGCAGTTCATTACGCCAGGAGCGGCGCTCAAAGTTCAGGCATCGGATATCTGCATTGGCAAGAGTGCTTTTTTGTGCCAGCAATGGCACCAGGATGGGATGTAGTGCCGGCGGTGCGACCAGCGTGAAATAGCGCGGTGCATTTTGCACGTGGCCAAACAATTCACTGTCCAGCGAAGAGAACAACGGCGTCAGTTTTTCTTTAAGCGACAAGGCAAACAGAGTAGGTACCTGGCGATGCCCTTCACGGCGAAATAAAGGCTCATCCAGTACTTCACGCAGGCGAGCCAACGCATGGCTGACTGCCGAGGTGCTGATACCCAGCCTGTCAGCCGTTTTCTGACTGGAACCGGTACTGGTCAACAGGTAGAGCACTTTCAGCAGATTCATGTCCATTTGCAAAATATTCATTTATGACCTTTTTAATTGAATACCTTTCAATATTACGCTGAGTATACTTCAGCCCCCGTTTACCTCCATAGAATTGGATTATGAAGAAAAATATTGGTTATCTGGCGGCTATGACGCTTGGACTGTGTTTCAACGCTCAGGCACAGCTTAACCCGGCACAACCGTTATCCAGCGCGCCGCCGTATTCATTGTTTGAACAGTGGGCGCAGCCGGTCGCACCATTCCAAATGTTCCCGCATGTTTATTACGTTGGTACCCGTAACCTTTCATCTGTGCTGCTGAGTACGCCGGAAGGCTTGATTCTGATCGATGCCGCGTTGGATGCCAGCGCTCCGACAATAAGAGCACACATTGAAGCATTGGGTTTCAACATCAAGGATCTGCGCTATATCCTCAACAGTCATGCACGTCTTGATCAGGCGGGGGGGATTGCACGCATCAAAGCCTGGAGTGGGGCAAAGGTTGTCGCCAGTGCTGCCAATGCAAAGCAACTGGCATTGGGGGGTAAGCAGGATTTCGCTCTGGGAGATGCATTGAGCTTCCCGCCAGTGAAGGCCGACATTATTGTTGGAGAGGGGGACAGCATTACTCTGGGCGGGCTAAAGTTAACGGCCCTGATGACGCCGGGCCATTTGCCGGGAGCCACTTCATGGCTGACGACGCTGCATCAGGGGGGGCAAAGCTACCGGCTGGTGTACGCAGACAGTCTGGCAACGCCGGATTACTACCTGATTGATAACAAGAACTACCCAAATCTGGTCGAGGATATGCGCGGCAGCTTCCTCCGCCTGGCGCAGCAGCGGGCGGATATTTTTATCGCCAACAAGGGAACACGCTTTGGGCTGGAAAATAAAATGGCACGGCTACAAGCAGGCGATCTGGATGCTTTTGTTGATCGTCAGGGATTACAGCGCTATGTGGCACAATCACAACAAATATTTGAGGATCAGTTAATAAAACAAGGTAATTAAAATCATCCCGGTTATTTACTTTAGGCGTAATTAATCCTGCCAAAATAAATAAGGCATAAAAATTAGAGCTGCTTAACAAAGAAGTAAAGTAAGGGTGGGGCTCGAGTTTGATAAGGTGGAAATAGGGGGAAGGAAATAACTTTATAAATGACAGAAATAAGTGTAGGAGCACGTTGAAGATCGTGTGTTACTGCAACTGCCGGTAACTCGACTAACGGCGGGGTATGGTTAAACAGGCCACAGTAACCGCAAAAATCAAAACAGGCGCCTGCCGCCATATCTGCCATGTTATGGCCTGCAGGCGTGGTATTTTCTGCCACAGGGTGCATTGTCACCATAGGTCCGGCGTGCTCCTCGCCCATTGGCATGTTCGCCATCATCTCTTTGTTATTAATATTATTTATTTCGAGCCGTGTAGAGATGGGCGGTGCGATGAAAATCATCAGCATAGCGAACAGGCCCAGCCAGGCGAGTGTACGCATATGTTGAATTGACAGTTTCACCAGCGGGCGTCTTCCAAAGTCAGGGAGTAAAGGAATGATAATGTCGGCGATTGTACCGCTATTGTAACATTAATGAGAATTAAGCTAAACAGAGAAGAAATCTGTTTGTTAAATGAATATAAATCGGGTAAATTCCGCAGATATTCCTTTTGACCACGGATGACATATTATGTCAGAACGCATTTCTGTGCTGCCTGCCGCTGCGCAGAATATTAATCAGCAGGTCACTACCCGCAGCTGGTTTATTCCGTTGATGATGCGGATTCATTTTTATATTGGACTGTTTGTCGGGCCGTTTTTACTTGTTGCAGCATTGAGCGGCATATTTTATGCCCTGACACCGCAAATTGAATCTCGCCTGTATGCTCAGCAGTTGTATAACGGCAGCACCGGGCCGGCACTGCCATTAAAGCAGCAAATCATTGCCGCTCAGGCGGTTGCCCCGTTAAAAGCCAGACTTTCGGCGGTGCGGCCGTCCGCAGCCGAAGGCGAAAATACCCGGGTGTTATTTAACGTTTCCGGGCTGCAGGATTCAGAACGTGTCGCGGTGTTTGTCGATCCGGTAACGGCGCAAACGCACGGTGCCATGGTGGTTTATGGTACCAGCGGTGTATTGCCGTTGCGAACCTGGCTGGATCAATTCCACCGCAGCCTGTTGTTGGGGGACATCGGGCGCAACTACAGTGAACTGGCTGCGTCCTGGCTGTGGGTTGCGGCGCTTGGCGGGTTAATCCTCTGGGGGGCTCGCAAGCGCAAGCAGGTGACAGGAGTTCGTGGCAGTTTGCGTTGGCTGCATGAGAAGAGCGGCGTGCTGTTGTTCATTGGTCTGCTGTTTTTTTCCGCCACCGGGCTGACCTGGTCACAGTGGGCCGGTGAGAATATCAGCGTGTTGCGCCAGCAGTTGGGCTGGGCGACCCCTTCGCTGTCGACGGCATTGGGTAAACAGGACGCACTGCCCGTGGGCGACCCCTTCGCTGTCGACGGCATTGGGTAAACAGGACGCACTGCCCGTGGGCGAACATGCGGAACATCAAGGGCATAGGATGCCGATGGCCATGGCGGAACCTCCTCAGGATGCCGCGATATATGACAAGGTACTGGCTGAAACACGACAGGCCGGTATCGATGCCGCGAAGGTTGAAATCAAGCAGCCAGCGACGGCGGGGCAGGCCTGGGCAGTGATGGAAATTGATCGCCGTTGGCCGACACAGGTTGACGCCGTGGCCATCAACCCTGCGACCATGGCGATCGTCAGTCGCGTTAGCTTCGAACACTACCCGCTGGCGGCAAAATTGACCCGTTGGGGCATTGATCTGCATATGGGGGTGCTGTTTGGCCTGGCCAATGAACTGGTGCTGGTGGTCTTTGCCGCCGGCCTGGTATCGATGGTCGTCATGGGATACCTGATGTGGTGGCGTGGCCGCACAACGCGAGGGGGGCGCAAACCGCTGCGGTCACCCTGTATGTTGCTGCGTAAAACACCCAAAGGGCCACTGCTACTGATTGTCAGCCTCACATTGCTGCTGGGGTTCTGTTTGCCGATGATGGGCGTCAGTTTGTTGGCATTTTTACTGTGCGATTGGTTTTGGTGTCTGGTGGTAAGGCGACGTGAAGCGCATCTATCGACAAAGTGAAATTTGTAGAAAAGCCTTCGCTCTTCTAGACTTAGAGTACAACAAACGTACTCCAAGAGGACAAACCATGACGAACAAGTTGGTTTTAGCTATTTGCACCGCAGCGACTTTCACCCTTCTTGCTGGTTGTACGGCTTATGACCGGGCCGCCAGTTACGTAGATGAGCCTGTGGTCAGTGACGTAAAAGTGGGGATGACCAAACAGCAGGTACGGGCAATTGCCGGACCACCGTCAACTACAGCTACTCTGGTTCATGCGCAGGGTACCTGCGACACCTACGCGGTGGCGCCACGTGACGGGAAAGTACAAACCTATTTTGTCAGCTACAACGACACGGGTCATGTAATGAACAAAGGTTATCAGACCTGTTCAGACTACGACTCTCAGCCTAAATAACGGCTGTTACGCAAACAATTCAGCCCCGCTTTGGCGGGGTTTTTCATTTTTTAACCGCTAGTGGCATGAAGTTTAACCAAACGCACTTTTTCCTGCTTTTTTTTGCATGAAACGATAGACATTTCATAACGGTAGCGCTAATATCTGCGCCCATTGGAAGGATGGCCGAGTGGTTTAAGGCAACGGTCTTGAAAACCGTCGAGTGTAACAGCTCCCAGAGTTCGAATCTCTGTCCTTCCGCCAAATTTAGCCGGCTTAGCTCAGTAGGTAGAGCAACTGACTTGTAATCAGTAGGTCACCAGTTCGACTCCGGTAGCCGGCACCATATAGAGTTGTACAGACGCTTAATCCCGTCTACGAACCCCAGCAATCTTAACGATCGCTGGGGTTTTTCGTTTTCCGCCCGCGCCGACCGGGCCTTGTAAGGGCATTGTCAGGCGCAAGATGTTAATCTGCATAAATTGCAACCGGAGGTAGTTATGGGCAGCGGCTTCGAAGATTCAAAAGCTTTGTATATCGGCATATGTACGGTGATAGGTGATGCGGTTTTGGTGTTAATTAATGAAGAACGCAGCACGGAAAAGGCCGATATCATTGATGTGTTGAAAACGGCAATCACCAGAGAAGGCAGGGATGTCAGTCTGGATGAGGCACGTATACTGGCCGTCGAATGGCTGGAGCGATAAGCGCTTGAGGTTGATTGCTGTAGCTTGATGGGCAGGGCTGAATTTGCGTCATTAAAAAACCCGGCGAGAAATGCCGGGTTGATAAAGGATACAGACTTATATTCCCAAGCTAGTCCATAACGGCAGGGCTGGATTTTTTTGCCTCGCCGCGATTGATCAGATGTTTACCCAACTGAATCCCGGGTTTTTCGATAAATTTATACAGCAACGCTGCGATCCCGTAAGTGATAGGGAGAATGATGGCAGATGCAGCGATAAATCGCATTACAGCGGACAGCTCTGCAAATTGGGTATTTGACAGCAGAAATGCGATGACGGGAAGTACGATTAACAGATGGAGTAAATACACGGAGTAAGAAACATCACCCATCAGAACACTGATCTTGTTCGTTAGTATCCAACGTGGAAAACGCAACATCTTGATCCAGAGACCTCCTTCAACCTGTGGCCAGAGGATCACCACCATCATTACAATCATACCAATCTCAGCAAGGAAACGGATTTTGTTGAAACTGTCTTGCATGTAAATGCTGATGAAAGCCGAAGTTAAAGCAAAAGCCGCGTATCTGAGGGTCTTGCTGCGTATGGCTTCAGAAATAAACATGCCGGCGATGAACAAATGCAGTTTTATCAGGATCATTGAGGGCATGGGGAATGACGAGAAGTATTTTGGCAACAGTTGTTTGGCAATGACACACAGTAGAAGCACTGCGAAGCAGGCGCGGGCAAAACCCAGCCTCATCACGGCTAGCATAATGAAGGGAAACAGAAAATAAAACTGCATTTCCAGGCCGATGCTCCAGTCAGGCAACACGGTATTAAATGAGAAGCTTGGCAGGAAACCAAACATAAAGGTTAGGTGAGTAAAGACGTTTAATAATGAAGAATCACTGTAACGCGAACTGTTGGTTTGAGTTTCACTGTAGAAGTGACCAATGACGCTGCGTGCCTCACCGAAGTAGCTGCCAAATCCAATGGCCAAGATCAGGAGGACATAATAAAGCGGTGCAATTCGGAAGAAGCGGCGTAGCCAAAACTTCTTAAAGGTTGCGCCGTCAGTCCAGGGCTCCTTCTCTTTTCGCTCTACATAGTTTTTTGCCATCAGGTAGCCAGAAAGCAAAATGAACAAATCAACGCCGATTGCCGGGTCGGAAAGGATCGGAAAATGAAAACTGGTTAAAATACAGATATGACCTAAAACAACCCAAAGAGAAGCCAGACCACGTAGCCCCTCCAACTCCTGCGACCACTTTTTAACAGGTTGCATTGATAAGCCCCTCAGAACAGTGTTTCATTAACATTTATCCCTATGCAGGTGAATTTTTTGTTAGTTTTTCAGTATAGCAGGCCAATTTAGAATGGTTACTAGGGTAAAATCTGAATGTGGGATTGATTATGGTACTGGTTTGAGGTGCTTTTAGGGGCGGACGTGTTTAATTCGTTTACATGCCTAAAACCTGTAAAAAGTAGGTCTTTATAATTTTATCGATATGAGGTTATCTTGCAAACCTTTAGCAAAGATAATCATGCCCATGTCTGCCGACATTTTCACGAAAACTGCCAGTTTGTTGCAAGACAGTGAGTGCTGAATGAGATATAACCAGATAGCGAAAAGATAAGGAGTGTTGGATGAAAAGGGTATTGTTTCTTTTGGTTATTTTAACCCTATCTGGATGTACAGGCTCTTTGGGGTCAATCTTGGGTGTTATTCCGCAAAGTTCCGACATTTGCCCCCAGGGGAAAAACTCAATCACGGGTGAATGTCGAGTTTAAGGCATAAAAAAACCAACCGCAAAGGGTTGGTTTCTCTAAGGATTTTTGGTCGGCATGAGAGGATTTGAACCTCCGACCCCCGACACCCCATGACGGTGCGCTACCAAGCTGCGCTACATGCCGATGCTATAGCAAATTATACTACCCGTTCTCAATCTCAAATCAAGAGCTCCCCTAACTGACTGGTTGTATTTTAAGCAGTTAGTTGGCGATAAAGCGTTTCACATCGGTCAATACCTGCAACAGCAGGGCCAGCTGTGGCTTCTCGTCTTTGATCTCTTTGTCGTTCTTATCGTACGCACGGTAGTTACCGCCGCTATCCAACACCAGGGTTTGCGTAGGAGTGGTGATCACTAACAGGCTGTTGTCGCCGGTAGCGACCCAGTTATTCCTGCGCTGGGCGGTAAACAGGTCTTCACCTTGTGAATAATCATTAGGGTTGGTTTTCACGTGCAATAAACGCTGCATCAGCGTACGCATCACGTCGTTATGACCGGTCAGTTTATTGATGGTCTGCGCCGGAGTACCCGGCCAGTGGATAACCAGCGGTACCTGCAGCTGTTGCTGGTTAAAGCTGGTACCCGCTCCCCAGTAGCCTTTGCCGGTATCATTAAATTCAACGCCGTGTTCTGCGGTTATCACCACTACGGTTTTATCCAGAACACCACGTTCTTTCAGCGTGCTGAGCACCTGAGCAATTTGCGCATCCACATCCTGCGCACCAGCGCGGTAGCGCTGAATAAAATCGCTCGGGGCTGGTGTTTTCTCATTGGCCGCAGGTTCAGCGCCACGGAAATTGATATAGGAGAACCACGGGGCGTTACTGTTTTGGTCAGCCAACCAGCGTTGCCATTGTTGCGTGGTCGCCGCATCATTTTGCTGTTTTGCTGCCGGCAGTGTGAAGTCGGTCAACAGCGCCTGGCGATACAGGCTGGCGTTAAAGCCGTCAGACGAGAACAAACCAAACTGATAACCCTGGGCGCTGAGCGCACTGACCAGAGCAGAAGGTTTGCGCGCGGCGAGAACGCTGTCCAGATAAGTAGGTGAAATGCCATAGAACAGGCCAAACAGGCCGGTATCCGCATGATTACCGGAGCTGTAGTGATCGCTGAAGCGAACATTTTCCTGCGCGAAACGGGTCAGGGCAGGCATATCCTGTTTCATATCCTGCTCGCGAACGCCGTCCACCACGATCATCAGCAGGTTATAGCCGCTGCCTTTGTCGCTGTAGCTAAGATCGTTCAACGGGTATTCCACCGCAACGGCTTCCGGGTTACCTTGCTGCACCAGACGGCGTTCATATTCCTGAGAATCGAGCAGGCCGTGTTTCTCAAGGAATTTACGTGCGGTCATCGGGTACGACAACGGCAGGTTGGCCCGCTGCATGGTGATCGGGCGGTAGAAGTTGGCGTCGGCCCAGATATAAATCAGGTGCGAGGCGAAAAAGGCACTGATAAACAGGGCGGCCAGCGGCTTACCGAACCGTTGACGGTTCAGACTGCGCAGCTTTTGCCAGCTCCAGGTACCAAACAGCATTTCCACCAGGAAGATAACCGGCACGCAGATGAACATCAACTGCCAGTCGCGCGCCAGCTCGCTTTGATCCGGGTTGATCACCAGTTCCCACACCACCGGGTTAAGGTGAAGGTGGAAATGCGTGAACACTTCACTGTCTACCAGCAATAGCGTTAGCCCGGCGGTGGCCAGGGCGGCGGAAATAAATCGCAACAGCCGCTGTGACATCACCACAAAGGTGAGCGGGAAAATCACCAACAGATAGCCGGCGAAAACGATAAAGCTGAAATGCCCCAACAGGCTGACCAGCGCATAAACCCGGCCCAACAGGGAAGAGGGCCAGTCGGTGACAAACAGGTAGCGGCTACCCAGCCCGAGGGCAAGCAGGATATTGAATAAGGCGAACCAGTGCCCCCAGCTAATCATCTGGGAGACTTTTTCACGATAACGCTGACGGTTTGTCACCATAATTAATTATTAATGCGCTTTATCTTCACGAATAGAAGCTTGCAGAGCTTCTGCAAACGATTTTGCCAATGTTTTCCGCTGCGCGGGAGCCACACTGGTATTGATCAGATTAGTTACCATGTTGCCCAGCACCATCAGAGAAAGATCGGTGGGAGTATGGTGTTTTTCCAGAACATTAACCAGCTCGGAGAGCAGCTGTTCAACGTGTTCGTCACTGTAACGGGATGATTGTGGCATAAAAATTGCGCTCAAAGCCTGACAAAGTCCCATATCTTACCGTATAGGACAGTGATTTTCCGCTCTTTTATCGATTCCCTTTGTCTTTCAAACCGCAGCGTAGCGGGTTGTACGTGCAGCTCCCGGCACCTTGCCTGAAATCCATCGGTTCTTCCAACTATTTACACAGTATATGGGAGCTGGAAATTTATAGATCTCTGGTGATGTAAGCGCTGCTTTAAAGTTGCAGGCTGGGGCCTTCAGTGATTGAATACGCGCTCAAAGAACAGGAGGATTTACCATGAGTCTGGATATCGACCAGATCGCTCTGCACCAGTTGGTCAAACGCGATGAGCAAACGTTGGACGTGGTGCTGCGCGATTCACTGCTGCCCACCAATGCCGCGGTGGAAGAGATGATGGAAGAGCTGCATCGTGTCTATAGCGCCAAGAGTAAGGCTTACGGCCTGTTCAATGAAGGCAGTGAGCTGGCGGATGCGTTGCGTACCTGCCGTAAGGAAGATAAGGACTTTCTGGCCTTCAGCCGTGCGGCGACCGGTCGCCTGCGCGATGAGCTGGCCAAGTACCCCTTTGCCGAAGGCGGCGTGGTGCTGTTTGGTCAGTACCGCTACCTGGCGGTGGAGTATTTGCTGATTGCGGTGCTCAATAGCCGCAACAGTTCGCGCGTTAACGAAGAGCTGGATATCAACACCACCCATTATCTGGATATCAACCACGCCGATATCGTGGCGCGCATCGATCTGACCGAGTGGGAAACCAATCCGGAGTCGACCCGTTACCTGACGTTCCTGAAAGGGCGGGTGGGCCGTAAGGTGTCCGATTTCTTTATGGATTTCCTGGCGGCGGCCGAAGGGCTGGATACCAAGGCACAAAACCGGGGCTTGCTGCAGGCGGTTGACGATTACTGCGCCGATGCCCAACTGGACAAAAATGAGCGCCAGTCGGTACGTCAGCAGGTTTACAGCTATTGCAACGAACAGCTGCAGGCCGGCGAAGAAATTGAACTGCAGGAATTGTCGAAAGAGATCGCGCCCGTGGGCGAGAAAGATTTTTTGCAGTTTTCCAGCGAGCAGGGTTATCAACTGGAAGACAGCTTCCCGGCCGATCGTGGCACGCTGCGTCAGTTGACCAAGTTTGCCGGCAGCGGTGGTGGCATCAGCATGAACTTTGATGCGATGCTGTTGGGGGAACGAATTTTCTGGGATGCGGCTACCGATACGCTAACCATCAGAGGGACTCCGCCAAACCTGCGCGACCAGTTGCAACGTCGTTTGAACAGCGGCAATAAGTAATTTCACCGGATCGCAGACAATAAAAAACGCCGCAATTGCGGCGTTTTCTACTTCGGCGTCCCGAAAGGTTCGATTTCGTTGCGATTAAACGCGACGGAAGTCGATGTGAGCCAGTTTCGGCTTGAACGGGTGACGCTGTACAGCCTGAACTTTCACTTTGGTTTCTTTACCGTCGATAACCAGAGTTACTGCTTCGCTGTAGAATTCTGGTTTGGATTCCATGTTCTTAACAGAATCATGGTCCAGTTCGATGGAAACTGGAGCTTCTTCGCCACCGTAAACGATAGCTGGGAATTTGTTGGCAATACGCAGGCGGCGGCTCGCACCCTTACCCTGGTCTTTACGTACTTCTACATTGATAGTGAACATTGTTTTTTCTCTTAAAAGAAAATTTACCCTGCTACAGGCGACCCAGTAGCAAGTTCGATAACCTGCTTTAGCACCGGGCGAACCCAGGCAAAGCGGGCGGCAGTTTAACGGAAAGCCGTCCGCAGGGCAATGGAAACCTGCCCGATTTGCCGGTCGTCAAGATCAAGACAGCTCGTTGGCACGGCGGAAGCGGCCTTGATAATCGAACACTTTTTCCCGTATTTGCCAGAACTGCCCGCGTTTGCGTGCCACCACAAAATCCGGATGGCGCAAGGCCGCTTGTTGGGCCAGCACGTCGGCAGCGGTTTGCCAGGCAAAAGAGACCCCTGGCGCACGCTGATGCGGGCGCAGGAACAGCATTTCGAAGGCTTTGCGCTGCGCTGGGGTCTGTAACCGGAAACGTTCACTGGTGCTGGTGCCGTCTTCGTCGTAATAGGTGGCTTTTAGCCACTCGCCTTTTTCATCACGGCCGCTTTGCAGTTCCATGCCGCCACAGCGTAATACCAAAGCGTCTTTCAACTTCAGCGCCGCCTTTAGCATGTCGTCAGGGTCGACCAGGACTTCCTGACACTGGTGGCAGCGGCGGGCGGCAATGTCATTCTCCGCGCCGCAATGCGGGCAAATTTTGAAGCGGAAGCGGTAGTCGCACTGTTCGCGATGGCCTTCATCATCTTCCAGCCAGCCCTGACAACGGCGGCCGTAGTGTTCGATGATATCGCCGTTCTCGGTGCACTTGCCCCAGAACAGATTGGCGAAGCCGCAGCCAGGGCAAAACACCTGTACCGGCTGGCTGTCGCGGTGGGGTTTGCTGACCCCGACTTCCGGGGTAAACAGGTCGTGCGGATTGCCGGCGTAGTCGAGGATCAGGCAATCTTCCTTGCCGGGGGCCAGCCGCAGCCCACGTCCGACGATTTGCTGATACAGGCTGACGGATTCGGTTGGCCGTAGAATAGCGATCAGATCGACATGCGGCGCATCAAAGCCGGTGGTCAGTACTGCCACGTTGACCAGATAGCGCAATTGCTGTTGTTTGAAGGCCTCTATCAGCGCATCACGCTCGCTGGCCGGTGTTTCGGCGCTGACCAGTGCGGCTTCACCGGGAGGAAGCAGGCCGTGGATCTCTCGTGCATGCTCAACGGTGGAGGCGAAAATCATCACCCCCTTACGCGTTTCGGCATATTCGACGATCTGGCTGATGATGTGTGGTGTAATGCGATTTTGCTGCTTCAGCTCACGGTTCAGATCGACTTCACTGAACAGGCCGTTGCTTCTGGCCTCCAGACGGCTGAAATCATACTGCACAATCGGCATATCCAGCCTTTCCGGCGGTACCAGAAAGCCATTTTTGATCATGTAGCGCAACGGCAGTTCATAAATGCAGTCACGAAACAGACTGTTGGCATCGCCACGGGTAAAACCGTGATAGTGATACTGATAAATCCAGCCTTTGCCCAGCCGGTAGGGCGTGGCGGTCAGGCCCAGCAGCCGCAACTGCGGGTTGGTTTTTTGCAGATGCTGAATAATCTGTTGGTACTGGCTGTCGTCATCGTCGCTGATGCGATGGCATTCATCGATAATCAGCAGCGAAAACGCCTCGTCAAACAGCGGCAGATTACGCGCCACCGACTGTACGCTGCCAAACACCACCTTGCCGGCGCTGTCTTTTTGCTGCAGTCCGGCGGCAAAGATATCGGCTTCCAGTCCATAGGCGCGGTATTTGGCGTGGTTTTGTGCCACCAGTTCTTTCACATGGGCCAACACCAATACCCGGCCACGCGCGCGCTTCGCCAGTTCGGCGATCACCAGGCTTTTACCGGCCCCAGTCGGCAGCACGATCAGCGCCGGTTGTGGGTGCTGACGAAAATGTTTGATGGTGGCTTCGACCGCTTCCAGTTGGTAGGGGCGTAGAGTAAAGGCCATAAATTAACGCCGTGGGTTGAGAAGGGCCGTCGGGAACAGGTTTTGTAACATCTGATCCCACAAAATCCGTGACATTTTACTCCCCTGATGGCTAAAAAATTTCTATTATTATGCCTTCTGAGCACTGATGGTGCGAGAAGCGTGGAAATTACCTCTGTCAGGGGGCCGTTTCCACCGCTATACTTGTGTGACAGTAATCGCTGTTTCCCCCTCTTCGAACCTGCCCTGTTGCACCTGGTGTAACGGTGGGTGTCATATTTTAGCAATACGATCAATGCGATCATAACAACGACAGGCAAAGCAGATTCAATGCGACTGGACAAGTTTTTATCTCAGCAGTTAGGTGTTAGCCGTGCGCTGGTAGCGCGTGAACTTCGGGCAAAACGCGTCACCGTAGACGGTGAAGTGGTGAAGAGCGGGGCACTGAAACTGACTCCGGAGCAGGAGGTGACCTTTGACGGCAACCCACTGCAACGCCAAAACGGCCCGCGCTATTTTATGCTCAACAAACCGCAGGGTTATGTGTGTTCCACGGACGATCCCGATCATCCGACGGTGCTGTATTTCCTCGATGAGCCGGTGGCCTACAAGCTGCACGCCGCCGGTCGCCTGGATATCGATACCACCGGGCTGGTGCTGATGACTGACGACGGCCAATGGTCGCACCGCATCACTTCACCGAAACATCACTGTGAGAAAACCTATCTGGTGACGCTGGAGCATCCGCTGGCGGAAGATACCGCGCAGCAATTTGCCGAAGGCGTGCAGTTGCATAACGAAAAAGATCTGACCCGGCCTGCGCAACTGGAACAAATTGAAGACAAGCTGGTGCGCCTGACCATCAGCGAAGGGCGTTATCACCAGGTGAAACGCATGTTCGCCGCGGTCGGCAACCGGGTTCTCGAACTGCATCGCGAACGTATTGGTGCCATCGTGATGGATGAGGATCTGGCAGAGGGCGAATATCGTCCGCTGACTGAAGAAGAAATCGCCAGCGTCGGTGCCCCGCACCTGCAAGATTAATTCATTACAAGACTACGGCTGATGAAGGAGTCGTCGAACGTGTTACAGAACCGGTCATCTCACCTCGGTTTGATTTTTATTCTGGGTCTGCTTTCCATGCTGATGCCGCTGGCTATCGACATGTACCTGCCCAGTATGCCGGTGATTGCCAAACAGTTCGGCGTCGAGTCGGGCAGCGTGCAGATGACGCTCAGCGCCTATATGCTCGGCTTTGCCCTGGGGCAGTTGTTCTACGGGCCGATGTCGGACAGCATTGGTCGCAAGCCGGTGATCCTGTGGGGGACGTTGATCTTCGCCATTGCCGGCGGTGCCTGTGCGATGGCGCAGTCGATTGACCAATTGATCAATCTGCGTTTCCTGCATGGGCTGTCGGCGGCGGCGGCCAGCGTAGTGATTAACGCCCTGATGCGCGATATGTTCACCAAGGACGAATTCTCGCGCATGATGTCGTTTGTCATCCTGGTGATGACCATTGCCCCCTTGCTGGCGCCGATGATTGGTGGCGCACTGCTGCTGTGGTTCAGTTGGCATGCAATTTTCTGGACCATGGGCGCCGCGGCGCTGATCGGTTCGTTGCTGGTGGCGCTCTTTATTAAAGAGACGCTGCCGAAAGAGCGGCGGCAAAAATTCCATCTGCGTACCACACTGGGTAACTTCGCTTCTTTGTTCCGCCATAAGCGCGTACTGAGCTATATGCTGGCCAGCGCTTTCTCCTTCGCCGGTATGTTCTCGTTCCTCAGCGCCGGGCCGTTCGTGTATATCGAACTGAATCATGTTTCACCGCAGCACTTTGGTTACTATTTTGCGCTGAATATTGTCTTCCTGTTCCTGACCACGCTGGTTAACAGCCGTAATGTACGGCGGTTGGGCGCGATCAAAATGTTCCGTTTGGGGCTGTTTGTGCAGTTGGCGATGGGGCTGTGGTTACTGGCAGTGAGCGCTATTGGTCTGGGGTTCTGGGCGTTGGTGTTGGGCGTGGCGGTTTATCTGGGGTGCATCGCCATGATTTCCTCAAACGCCATGGCGGTGATCCTGGACGATTTCCCGCATATGGCAGGTACGGCGTCTTCACTGGCCGGCACCTTGCGCTTCAGCATCGGTGCGTTGGTGGGGGCGATACTGGCAATGGCGCCCGGCAAGAGTGCCTGGCCGATGGTCTCCTCGATGGCGCTGTGTAGCATTGTCGCGGTGTTGTTCTATCTGTATGCCAGTCGGCCACGACAAAAATCTTCGTCTGATACCCCCTAGTTTTTTCTTCCTGATCCAGGCTCTGCGTTATGTGGGGCCTGGGTGAATTATCTCCTTTTGCCCAAGCCTGCTCTGAAATCCAATGGCAATGAAGACTTTGTTGCTAAACATAAGTGCGCTAATTAAATCCCCTGCGCGCTATCTGTATTCTTTTTGTTAAAAAAATGCTCTGCCTGTTCAGGCAGATAACCCGCCTATCCGTTATTTTCCTGGACTAATACCAGTGAGTGATTTGTTTTAAGGCCATTTATAGTCAATGAGTTAGCTTGGTAGTCACTGTCGTGGTGCGAGGCTAAATGTTTCCTCAATGTAAAATTATGCCGAGCAATAAGTAACCGTATTGCAAGAAAAAAGAGTTGAGATCGCGGCGGGAAAGGGTTACATATAACGCAAAAATGCGAGCTGAGTCGCAAAATGCCGTGAAATGACCCATAGAGCGTCACTAAAACAGCAAGACATCGGCAAGCGCAGGGAGCGAGTTAACCACTTGTGATGTATTTTACATTTAAATAACATCCATAAGGGGCAGAGTCGGGCGTCAACGGCTATAACTTAGTTACCCTGTCAGGTAAAAAGTATTTCATTTTTCAAACTAGGGATTTCATGTGGAAAGTATCCAACTTTCGGTAGTGCATCGCTTGCCGCAAAGTTATCGTTGGCTATCAGGTTTTACCGGCGTCAAGGTTGAACCGATTCCGCTCAGCGGAATAGACGAAGATAACAACCTGATTGGTCTGAAGCTGCTCAGCCATGAGGGGGCTGACGCCTGGCAGGTGATGCAACAGCTTAATCTGTCTTTGCAGGAGATCCAGGTCGACTGCGCCATCGTAGAGTGGGAAGGGGAACCTTGCCTGTTTGTGCATCGCTGCGATGAAAGCGCCACCATGTGTCGGCTTAAAAACGTGGGTGCCGCTATTGCCGAGCCGATGAGCGCTCAATATCCTTTCTGAATCCCGTCGCTAATCCGCCAGCTGTAACAACTGCTGCGTATAAGCGGCGGCCGGTGAGTTAAAGATCGTCTGGCAGTCACCTTGTTCAACCACTTCCCCCTGTCGCAGCACAATCACCTGATGACACAGTGAACGCACCACCTGCAAATCATGGCTGATAAACAGATAGGCCAGCCGGTGGCGCTGTTGCAGCGATTTCAGTAACGTCAGGATTTGTGCCTGTACCGATTTATCCAGTGACGAGGTTGGCTCATCGAGGATCAGCAACTGAGGTTGTAAAATCAGCGCACGTGCGATGGCGATGCGTTGGCGCTGACCGCCGGAAAACTCGGTGGGATAACGGTGGCGCAGGGCGGGATCCAGCCCCACCTCCTGCAATACTTCGATTACCCGCTGCTCTCGCTGCTCAGCGCTCAGTTTCTGGTGGACCTCCAGCCCCTCGGCGATGATTTGCAGCACATTGAGCCGGGGATTCAACGCGGAGTAGGGATCCTGGAACACAATCTGCATCTGGCTGCGGTACGGCAGCATCTGCTTCATGCTGAACTGGTGCAACGGCTGGCCTTTAAACCACATCGAGCCTTTGGCGCTAAGCAAACGCAGTAACGCCAACCCGGTGGTGCTCTTACCTGAGCCGGACTCGCCCACTAACCCGACGCTTTCCCCGGCCTTTAGCTCAAAGCTCAAATCTTTCAGTGCATAATGCTGCCCCACGGTGCGGCGCAGTAAACCGCGCCTGATTGGGAAACTGACCTGCAGGTTTTCTACCTTCAGCAATGGGGTGGCGTCAGCCGGCAGCGGCAGCGGATCGCCCACGTTCTCTGCCGCCAGTAATTGTTGGGTATAGGGGTGCTGCGGCCGGCTAAACAGGTTGCTCCGGCTGCTTTGCTCAACGCATTGCCCCTGGCGCATGACCGCTACGTTATCCGCCAGGCGGCGCACAATATTCAGGTTATGGGTGATAAACAGCAGCCCCATACCCATTTCTTGCTTCAGCTCTTTCAGCAATAGCAGAATTTGCGCCTGAATGGTGACATCGAGCGCCGTCGTGGGCTCATCGGCAATCAGCAGCTTGGGCTGGGTTAACACCGCCATGGCGATCATCACCCGCTGGCGTTCGCCGCCGGAGAGTTGATGCGGGTAGTCTTTCAACCGGCCTTTGGCATTGCGAATACCGACGCGATCCAGACATTGAATAATCTCACCGCGTGCGACGTCACGCCGCATACCGCGATGCAGCGCCAGTACTTCCGCCAGCTGTTTCTCAATGGTATGCAAGGGATTGAGTGACACCATCGGTTCCTGGAAGATCATCGAAATCTGGTTGCCGCGCACCTTGCGCAGGTCAGCCTCAGGTGCATGCAGCAACGAACTGCCGTTGAACCGGATATCGCCGCCGGTATAGACCACCGGTGGTGAAGGCAGCAGGCGCAGCACCGACAGGGCAGTGACGCTTTTTCCCGAACCCGACTCTCCCACCAGTGCCAGCGTTTCTGCCTTTTCTATCTGCAGTGAAAGCCCGCTGACGACCTGATTGAGTTGCTCACCCTGGCGGAAAGCCACACCGAGATCCTGAATTGAAAGCAAAGGAGTGCTAGCCATATCAATACGCCTTGCTGGGGTCAAAGGCGTCGCGTACCGCTTCGCCAATAAAAATGAGTAAAGACAGCAATACCGCCAACACCAGGAATGCGGTGATGCCGAGCCACGGCGCCTGCAGATTGTTTTTTCCCTGCAGCAACAGCTCGCCGAGTGACGGAGAACCGATCGGCAGGCCAAAGCCCAGGAAGTCGAGGGAGGTCAGGGTAGTGATGGACCCGCACAGAATAAACGGCAAGAAGGTCAGCGTCGCCACCATGGCATTGGGCAGCATATGCCGGTACATAATGACCCGATCCTGCACCCCCATGGCGCGTGCGGCGCGGATGTAGTCGTAGTTACGGGTGCGCAGGAACTCGGCGCGTACCACGCCCACCAGGCTCATCCAGCCAAATAAAATGGTGATGCCGAGCAGCCACCAGAAATTGGGTTGTACGATGCTCGACAGCAGAATAATCAAAAACAGCGTCGGCATACCGGACCACACTTCAATAAAGCGCTGGCCCCACAAGTCCACACGTCCGCCGTAGTAGCCCTGTATGGCACCGACACAGACGCCAATTACGCTGGAAAACAGCGTCAGTGCCAGCCCGAACAGCATCGAAATACGAAAGCCATACAGCACGCGGGCCAGCACGTCGCTGCCGTTACCGTCGGTACCCAACAGGTTTTGGCGCGAAGGGGCCGAGGGGAAGGGCACCTCGGTGGCGAAGTTGATGGTGTCGTAACTGAAGCGAATCGGTGGCCAAACTGCCCAGCCGTGGTTATCGATCTGTTTTATGACGAACGGATCCTGATAGTCGGTGGCGGTATTAAGCTCGCCGCCGAAGGTGGTTTCGCTGTAGTCGATAATAAACGGCAGGTACAGGTTACCCTGATAGCGCACCAGTAGCGGCCGGTCGTTGGCGATCAGGTTGGCGCCCAGGCTGAGGATAAACAGCACCAGAAAAATCCACAGCGACCAATAGCCACGGCGGTTGCGGCAAAAACGTGCCCAACGTGCCTGATTGATCGGGCTTAAGCGACTCATTGGCGGGCCTCGAAATCAATGCGCGGATCGACCAGGGTATAGGTGATATCGCTAAGGATATTCAACAGCAGGCCAATCAGGGTGAAGATATACAGCGTGCCGAACATCACCGGGTAATCGCGTTGCAGGGTAGCGTCATAACCCAGCAACCCCAGCCCGTTGAGTGAGAACATCACCTCGATCAGCAGTGAGCCGGTGAAAAACATGCTGACAAAGGTCGCCGGGAAGCCAGCGATCACCAGCAGCATGGCGTTGCGGAACACGTGGCGGTAAAGAATCTTGTTCTCGTCCAGCCCTTTGGCACGCGCGGTAACCACATATTGTTTGCGGATCTCATCAAGGAATGAGTTTTTGGTCAGCATGGTCAGGGTGGCAAAGCCACCAATCACCGTCGCCAGTACCGGCAGCGTGATATGCCACAGGTAATCGGTGATTTTGCCATACCACGGCAGGGTATCGAAATTGCTGGAAACCAGGCCGCGCAATGGGAACCAGTCGAGGTAGCTGCCACCGGCAAACAGCACGATCATCAAAATCGCGAACAGGAAGGCCGGAATAGCATAACCGATGATAATCAGAGTGCTGCTCCAGGTATCGAAGGCGCTGCCGTTATGCACGGCCTTGCGGATCCCCAGCGGGATCGACACCAGATAGATAATCAGCGTGCTCCACAGCCCCAGCGTGATGGATACCGGCAGACTATGACCCACCAGTTGCATCACCGATGCGCCACGGAACAGACTGTCACCGAAGTCGAAGCGCATGTAGTTCCACAGCATGGTGAAATAACGCTCGTGCAGCGGCTTGTCGAAGCCATAGCGTTTGGTGATCTCGGCGATCACTTCCGGATCCAGCCCGCGAGAGCCACGGTATTGGCCATCTGTCGCGCTGCCGACGCCAACACGCGCATGACCTAGCCCGTCGCCTGCACCGCCGCCGCCAAAGCCGCTGCTCTGGCCCATTTCGATAGTGGCAATCGCCTGGTCGACCGGCCCACCGGGAGCAATCTGCACGATAAAAAAGTTAATGGTGATGATCGCCCACAGGGTGGGGATAATCAGCAGCAGCCTGCGAATCAAATAAGCCAGCATCGCAGACCCCTATTGTTGTTGAGCCGGCAAACGCGCCGCCTTGTTGACGTCAAACCACCAGTTATCGAAACCAATGGCATAGGCAGGCCGGATCGAAGGCGTCGAGAATTTGTCCCAGTAGGCATAGCGGTCGTGATTGGAATACCACATCGGCAACATATACCTGTTCCAGGTGAGTACCCGGTCCAGTGCGCGGCCCAGTGGCAGCAGGGCTTTTTCGTCGCCCTGATGGGCGGCAATTTGCCGGACCAGACTATCGACGGCCGGATCGGTGACACCGGGGGTATTCCAACTGGAATCAATGTATTTGGAGTCCCAACGAGTCTCAAGGCTGGAGTCAGGGAAGGGCATCGCCAGATAGACCGTCGGCATCATATCGAAATCACCGTCGCGCATGCGCTTGGTGAATTGGGATATGTCGATTTCGCGGATCTGCATGTCAATGCCCAACCTTTTAAGGTTGTGCTGGAAAGGCAATACGTACTGGAAGTTGCTGCCGCTCAGCAGCATCAGTTCGAAGCTGAACGGCTGGCCGGTTTTACTGTTCACCAACTGCTGGTTTTTCACTTCCCAGCCGGCCTGTTTCAGCAACTGAGTCGCTTTCAGCAGGTTTTGCCGATCGTTACCGCTGCCGTCGGAGGACGGTGGCTGGTAAATGCTGGTGAATACCTCCGCCGGCACCTTGCCCTTTAGCGGGCCGAGCAGCGCCAGTTCGGCTGCGTCCGGATAGCCGCTGGCCGCGTAGGGGGTGTTCTGGAAATAGCTATTGGTTCGTTGGTAAGCGTTGTAATACAGCGCCTTATTCATCCAGTCGAAATCGAAGGCCAGCGTGAGCGCTTCGCGCACCCGAGGATCGGCGAACAGAGGGCGCCGCATATTGAAGGCCATCCAGCGGGTGTTTTGCGCCGACTGATTGGTCTCGTCCTGTTTGATGATGTAATTGCGGGCGAAATTGCCGCCCTGGTACTGGGTCGCCCAACTTTTTGGCGAACCCTCGATGCGGAAGTCATAGGCACCGGCCTTGAAAGCCTCCAGTGCGACTTTGTCATCCAGATAGTAGTCGTAGCGGATGCTGTCGAAGTTAAAACGGCCGCGGTTGACCGGCAGGTTGGCGGCCCAATAATCGCGTACCCGTTGATAGGTAATGTATTGGCCGAGCCGATAACTGGCGACCTTATAGGGACCGCTGCCCAGTGGCGGGGGGCTCAGTGGCTCGCTTAGCTTGTGATCTTTCCAGAAGCTCTGCGGCAAAATGGGCAGGCTGAACAGCCCGAGCAATTTGTCTTTATCCGGCTGTGGGAATTCGATGCGAACCGTCAGGCGTGAGATGGCCTTGACCGATATGCCCTTATAGGCCACGCGAAACTGCGGTACGCCTTCGGTCATAAATTTGGTAAAGGTAAAGGCCACATCGGCGGCGGTGATGGGCGTGCCATCGTGGAAGCGGGCGCGAGCGTTAATATCCACTTCTACCCAGCGCATATCGGCCGGGAAGCGGGCAGATTCGGCAATCAGTGGGTAGTAGCTGCCGATTTCATCGTCTGAGGTGGTGAACAGGCTGTCGTACAGCGCATCGGTACGCTCGCCGGGCACGCCACGTTGTGCATAGCGGTTAAAGTTATCAAAGGTGCCAATCGCCGCCAGTCGCACATCACCGCCCTTGGGGGCCGCCGGGTTGACGTAATCATAATGGCTGAAGTCGGTGGCGTATTTCGGCTCACCGAGTTGGGCGAAAGCATAACTTTCATTGAGGGTTTCGGCCTGCAGGCCAAAACTCAGTGCTGAGAGCACCAGGGCAGCAAAAACGCGCACGGACATCTTGACGGTAAGCTCCTGCTGTAAAGTCGATTAAACCTGCGCCAGCATAGCATTTACTGCCGTGCCGCAGAGTAAAGAAGTTAAAAGATTCAGGTCGTTAGCGTTTGATAATCCATGACCGTATGCGCATTGCAGAAGGTCACGAAGTTATCGATACTCAGCGGTTTGCTGAAATAATACCCCTGCATAAAGTTAACGTCCTGCTCCTGCAAGAAGTGCATTTGTTCCGCCGTTTCCACCCCTTCCGCCACGGTTTGCATTTTCAGCTTCTTGGCTAATGAAATGACGGCGTCCAGTACCGGGGCGGTGACGGTATCCCGGCCGATGGAATTGACGAAGCCGCGGTCGATTTTCAGGTAGTCCATGCTAAAGCGCTCCAGGTAGATAAGCGCACTGTGGCCGGTGCCGAAATCGTCAATGGCGATTTCAATACCTTGTTGATGCAGCCAGTCGAATTCTGCCAATGCACTGCCTTCTTCCACCATGCCGCGCTCGGTAATTTCAAACACCAGCGTAAAGTAGTTGCCGGGTAATTGTGCCAGCAGTTCGTATACGTCGTGATGGAAGGACGGCGCGCTCAGGTGGGAAGGGGAGATATTCAGGCCGATTTTCGAACCCTGTGGTAGTGCCGTTGCCAGCCTGGGGGCATCTTCGGCAATCAGACGGAACAGATGGCGCGTCAGCGGCACAATCAGGCCTTCGCTTTCGGCATAGGGAATAAACAGGTCTGGCGGAATGCGCCCCTCGATCGGGTGCTGCCAGCGGATCAGCGCTTCCAGTCCGCCAATGGAGCCGGATTGGGTATGAAATACCGGCTGATATTCGATAAAGAACTCGTTGTACTTGATGCCGCGCATCAGTGCGCGCTCCGGGCTTTGGCGCAGCAACAGCATGTAGTAGCACAGTACGCCAATCATCAACGACAGTATCAGGCTGCCCAGCAAGGTCAGGCGGATATCATTGGGCGTTAATTTTTGGTTATAAAACACGATGGTCATCGGGGTGCCGGCGATGGTTATGCGATCGGCTTTTTCGTTCGGCAGTTGGTTGACCGGCATCAGATTCGGGCTAAAGCTGCTCAGGGCGCGATCGCCCAGAATAATAGCAATACCCTGGGTTTTGTCGGGGCTGGCATTGAACATATGCTGAGGCATCAGGCCGATATCCAGCGTGGCCAGTATACCGGTATCTTCCTTGCCAGGCTGACGCAGCCAGACCGCTACCGCCGGTTTTCCGGGTACCAGTGGGGTACCCTGTTGCAGTTTGAGATCCAGTGGCTGCTGTTGATCAATTTCCGGGTAAATATTTTTCAGTGCCAGCATCATGTTGCCAGTAGCGGAAGAACAATAGGCAAATCCGTTTTTTACCAGCATAAAGGTGCGTACACCTGAGTGAAATGCTGCCTGGTAGGTAATTTCCGGCTGGCTGGTTGCGCAGGGGCGTTCGGTCAACGGCATCAATTGCTGCATGATTTCCGTTAGACCATTAAAGGTATCAATGGTGAATTTTTGGGTACGTTGTTCTACTGCTCGTTGATATTGCGTGCGCTGGTGGCTAATCAAAGAAAGCGTAATAGCCATAAACAGGATAAAAAATACCAGGGCCACGATGCTGCTTTTAGCCAGGCTACGTCGTCTGTGCGAGACGTGGCGTGCAAATGCCCTTTTCAAGCCCATAAATCTGCCCCCTGAGCACGGCGTATCAATTTGTTTTTATTATAGAGTGACTGGTTAATATATCGCAATGACGGTGTTGTCGTCATTATTCATCGTTTATCTAATGGCTGATAATAGTTTAAATCCGGCATTATTGCTGTTTTCCCATTTGACGATAATAGGTGAGTTTTTCATCGTCGGTGTAGTTCACTCCAATAATCTTGTGAAATAAAAAGAGGCAATGTTGAAAATACCGTGAATTGATAATGGGGGGAGGGAAAGAGGATTACGGCGCAAAAAAAACGCTGCCCGGAGGCAGCGTTTTATCGCTCGTTTGGTATTCAGGACAATCAAGGTTGCACCGTCAGCTGCTGGTTAGCACCCGGCGGGCTTCGCGATAACGTTTATTCCAGTAGTTATCGCTCAGTTTCGATATCATCACGCCGCTGCTGGTAGAGGCATGAACGAATTGATCGTTACCTAAATAGATGCCGACGTGGCGTCCGGTAGAACCGGCGCGGAACAGCACCAGATCGCCAGGACGCAGTTTGGTGCGCAAGATTTTCTTGCCGAGGTCTTCCTGCTCATAGGTAGAGCGCGGTAAGTCCATGCCAAACTGTTCACGGAAAGTGCGCTGTACAAACGCGGAGCAGTCGATGCCACGTTTGGTTTCACCGCCTAAGCGGTAGCGAACACCTTTCCAGTCTGCATATTGGTCCATAATTTTTGACTTAACGTCAACATTACGCACCATTGCTTCGAATTCATCCTGAGAGGCTTGCAGTAAAAGACCATCTTTGTCATTAACTGCACGCATCTCAGTTTGTGCGTTATTCAAGTTCGAAGTGTGTGTCGTGCTACATGCGGAGAGCATTACCGCTGCGGCAATTGCAGGTACTACCCGCAAAAAATATCTCAGAAACGGTTGAGATTTGACCATTGTTATTGTTTTCCCTTGAAGTCCTTAACGACGTCAGTCGCTACCTGAAAAATGCCAAACGGAACGAGACTAATCTGCACCTGCTTTATCGACAATCAGATACCGCTGAAAATGTGCTGGAACGCACATTTTTAGAGGATTTGATGCTGAGTCGAGTTAAACCAGGCACAAACGCATCCGAGATTACCGTAACGGATTGGGGATTGCGAGCCTTTTTCCCCTCTTTTATATATGAATTTGTGATGTAACATAATGTAAATCTTCATATAAAAAACGCTGATAGTCCGTTGTGTTGGTTTTGCGTGAAATTAGGTGACAGAAGCGTTAACGCGGTGATGGACAAATAAGCAGGAAACGGTGGGTAGTTTATCAGGAGGCCAGCGGCCTCCTGCCGGTCATAACTGTGGGTTATGGCTACGCTGGGCGGTGCTTGCCGGGCAGCATACGGTTCAGGCGCAAGATCAGCACATCGCTGAGTGGGGTCATCAGACACCAACTGGCGCCGACCAGCACTACCGACAGCGAACCTACGGCGATATCCGTAAACCAGTGGGCGCCAATCATCACCCGCGGTAATGAAAACACCACCGTAATCAGCAGCGCGACGGCAAACGCGCGGCGATTAAAGTAGCGCAGCATAAAGCAGGAGAAAATCATTAGCATCATGCCGTGATCGCCAGGAAAGCTGTCGCTGGAGGCGTCTTTGGTTGGAATGCCGGTCAGTTCACTGACACGGTTAACATTCTCAAAACTTAGCGACGGGCTAGGGTGCTTGACCGGAAGCAGGTGCCCAAGCTGGTTCAGCACCACGCCGGTCAGCAGCATGATAACGCCGGTTACCAGCAAACGACGACGGCCGGCAGCATCCTGTTGCAGATAAAAGCACAGGTACAACAGCCCCATGGCAACCAGTGAAATTACGTCAAATGCCCGGTTATTGGTGATGGCCACCAGATGCAGAAACCCGGGGTCCGTCGCCAGATGACGATTAAAGAAGAAGAAAATCGATGAGTCCAGAGTAAACCAATAGCCGTGGTTAACCGGCAGGTACCAGGACAGAAACAGCGCAATGCCCAGTAAATTGAAGAAGATGATGAAGGGTAAATTGCGGCGAGTCATGGCATAACCTGTTGTAAGTCTAAAAATAAAAGGGTGCTAACGGTAAAGACGTCAACTTAAACGAATGTTAAACAGCTTGGATTGCAGCGCATTCCAGTCTGCGTTATCGCTGTGAATCAGCTCAATTCGGCTGTCCAGTGGTGCAACAGGGCGGGTTTCGATGTTGAGGTCTTGCCCCTGGCGGTTGATCAACAGCGTGCCTTCAGCAATGCGCACGACGCCTTTGGCGCGTTCGACCGGTGCCAGCCGTATCCATTCCATAATGCCAACGGTATCGAACACCGTGTCGGCGTCAAAGATCCAGCCACAACTGGTAAATCCCTGCCCCTGATTGAGCGCGCGCCGCCAGCGTGAATTTTCCGGCAGTCGCAATGCCGCCAGGCCCTGCTTTTTGGCATGGCTATGATGCTGCTGAGCATCCGGTAATTCTGTGCGATTCGTGCGAGGCAGGTCCAGCAAGGCGACATCCGCCTGGCCCTGTTGAATCTGATAAAGCGGTCGCTGCTGGGGATCCTGCTCTGCCCATTGCTGCAGGGCCAGCAGATCTTGCGGCTGATAGGTGTCGCTTTTGCTGGCCAGAATAACGTCGGCCGCCGCCAGTTGATCGCGGAAATTTTCGTTTTCCCGATAGCGCGGCTCGCTGAGCTGGCGTGCGTCCAACAGGCACAGGGTGGCCTGTAGATCGATCCAGCCGGCATAGCTGTCCTGCGTCAGCAATGACAGGATCTGTTTTGGGTGACCCAGGCCGGTGGGTTCGATCAATAATCGGTCAGGTTTACTCTGTTGCAGCAGCATATTTAGCCCGACCTGCATCGGCAAGCCGTTCACACAACACATGCAACCGCCAGGGATCTCCTTTAACACCGCACCGCTGTCTGCCAGCAATGCGCCATCGATACCGATTTCACCAAACTCGTTCACCAGCACTGCCCAACGCTCATGTTCCGGTTTGTTAGCCAGCAAGTGACGAATGGTGGTGGTTTTACCGCTGCCGAGGAAGCCGGTGATCAGGTTGGTTTTGGTCATAAATTATTCCTGATGTTAATAATATTTGTTGATCAATAATCAAGCTGCGCTGTTCAACCTGCGCCAGCTCACAATTTTGGCAGGTTAAAATGCGATATTTAACCGGCTAAATCCACGATAAGTTGTCGGAAAATTCTTAGGAAAAACCATGAATTAGCCATGGATACTGATTGTTAGTATCTTGTTTTTTCTTTGTTAATTGCCCGATTAAACGCCAAATAATTCCCCTTACCTTGCGATTATTCTTAAGAAGATCCTCTATGGTTAAAATGGCTTAACAAAAAATGAGGTTGCCATGAATATCTTCCGGTTATTTTTGATCGCAGGAATGTTGTTTTCATGGACGGCAGCAAGCTATGCAGGAACCACGGGCGGGGTTATTCGTTTTGTTGGTTCTATTGTGGAAAGTCCCTGCACGGTGAACATCGCCGATTCAACGGCCAAAACACAATGTTACCGCAATGGGCAGTACTATCAAGGCCAGCAGACCCTGTCAAAATTTGATGCTACACGCAAAGAACTGCCACTGAATTTAGGGTCGACCGAGATGACGTGGGTGGATCAGCAGAAAAAACTTGCAGTAATGACGGTAGTTTATCGTTAAGTCGTTCGGCCATGCCGGATGAACTGTCCGGCATGGTCATTTTCCCTGTCGCCTTGCAAGCCAGGGCTGGGTTAACCGGGGATTAAGCCAACTGAGTCGACACCCAGCTTTGCACCGTTTGTCGTGCCCCACGGTCACGCAGGGACAAATAGGCGCGGGTCACCGCCGCTACAAACTCCTCGTTAGCTGACAGTTGTTCACCAAAAACAGCTTTTAACCCCAACAGGGCTTTCACGCGCTGTTCATCGTCCGGCGTTGCGGCTACCGTCTGTTGCAGCGTTGTCAGCAATGGATCGCGGATATCAATCGGCTGACCGGCATCATCTACGCCGCTGACATAGCGCATCCAGGCCGCCACGCCCAGCGCCAAACCGGCATAGCTGCCGCCATGCTGCAGATGCCAACGCACCGAATCCAGCATGCGTTGCGGCAATTTTTGCGTACCGTCCATGGCGATTTGCCAGGTGCGATGTTGCAGCGCCGGGTTGCTGTAGCGTTCAATTAACTCTGTGGCATAGGCGGCCAGATCGATGCCGCTGACGCTGAGCGTCGGTGCCTGTTCGGCCAGCATCAGGTGGTGTGCCGCTCGGCGATAAGACTCGTCGGCCATACAGTCGTTTATATACTGATACCCCCCCAGATAACCCAAGTAGGCCAGGAAAGAGTGGCTGCCGTTCAGCATGCGCAACTTCATCTGTTCAAAAGGCAGCACATCATTGACTAATTGTGCACCGGCCAATTCCCATTCCGGGCGGCCCGCGACAAAATTGTCTTCCACCACCCATTGGATAAAGGGCTCGCAGGCGATGGCGCATTCATCACGTACGCCACCGAGTGCGACGGCCACTTCATCGAGCGTTTCCGGGGTAGCGGCAGGAACAATGCGGTCGACCATGGTACTGGGGAAGCTGACCTGGCGAGTGATCCACTCTGCCAGAGCAGCGTCACGCGCCTGCGCCAGGCCGATGATGGCGTTGCGCAGCACATGGCCGTTTTCGGGAATATTATCGCAAGAGAGCAGGGTAAAGGCGGGCAGACCACGTTCCAGGCGCAGGCGCAGGGCTTCTACCAGAATGCCGGGCACCGTGATGGGTTGAGCGGGGTTGGCCAGATCGGCGCGGATCCCCTGGTGTTGCAGATCCAGTTTCCCGCTGCCGGGTTCGATGCAGTAGCCTTTTTCAGTGATGGTCATTGAGACGATGGCGACCTGCGGTTCCGCCAGTTTTTCCAGCACTGCACCAATTCCTTCCAGCTTGCGGTGTACGCTTTCATGCACTGCACCGATGACTATCGCCTGATTTCCCGCAGCGCCTTTTTCCAGCACGCTATAAAGATGGTTTTGCTGACGCAGCGTCTGGAACAGAGTATCGCCACCGAACAGGCTGATCTCACAAATCCCCCAGTCTCCGCCCTGACGGTTCAATACCCGGTCGGTCAGCAGTGCCTGATGGGCGCGGTGAAAGGCCCCGAATCCAATGTGTACCATGCGACTTTGTAATGTGCTGCGGTCATAGCGCGGTTGCTGGACGGCGTCGGGAAGTGATGAGTTGGCGATAGTCTTCATGCATGGCTCCAAGCTGGGTAAAAGGTGCTGGCCGGGAACTTTTGAAAAGTTATCAGACCAGTTTTGCGAAGGGGAAACGGCGCGGCGCTTACCTTTTTCGCATGAGTTCTCTGCCGCCAGTGTAAGGCTGCAAGGGGGCTAATAACATTGCTTAGCCCAAAATAAGCCAGAACCGTGAAGTGGATCAACCAATCAGGGTTTCGCTTTTGACAGTCAGGTTCGAAAGAGTAAGGTGAAAGATAACCGATATCTATTTAAATTTGGTATAACAAGATTGTCAAAACGGTGCAATCTTGATCACCACCACAATACTGGGCGATTTTTACAAGGATAAATAATGGAACAAACATGGCGTTGGTATGGGCCGAACGATCCTGTCTCTCTTGACGATGTGCGCCAGGCCGGCGCCACCGGCGTAGTTACCGCCTTGCACCATATCCCGAATGGTGAGGTGTGGCCGATCGAAGAGATCAAGGCTCGTCAGGCGTTGTTGGCGGAGAAAGGATTGGTGTGGTCGGTGGTGGAAAGCATCCCGGTACATGAAGAGATTAAAACCCACAGCGGTAACTACCAGCAGCACATCGCCCACTACCAGCAATCGTTGCGTAACCTGGCGGCCTGCGGTATCGACACCGTGTGCTACAACTTTATGCCGATCCTGGACTGGACACGTACCGATCTGGAGTATTTGCTGCCCGACGGGTCAAAAGCGTTACGCTTTGATCAAATCGCCTTTGCGGCTTTTGACTTGCATATTCTGCAACGCGCGGGGGCAGAGCAAGATTACACGCAGGAAGAGCAACAGCAGGCCGCCGAGCGCTTTGCTGCCATGAGCGAGGCGGATATCGCCAAATTGACCGGTAATATCATCGCCGGGCTGCCGGGGGCTGAAGAGGGGTATACGCTCGATCAGTTCCGCGCCCGTCTGGCCGAGTACGACGCCATCGATAAGGCGCAGCTGCGTGAGAATATGGCGGTGTTCCTGCGCGCCATTGTGCCGGTAGCAGAAGAGGTCGGCGTGCGGTTGGCGGTACACCCGGACGATCCACCGCGGCCGATCCTGGGCCTGCCACGCATTGTCTCGACCATTGAAGATATGCAGTGGTTCAAGCAGACGGTCGACAGCCGGTATAACGGTTTCACCATGTGTACCGGCTCTTATGGCGTGCGTGAGGATAACGATCTGGTGCGGATGATTGAAACCTTCGGCGATCGCATCCATTTCACCCATCTGCGTGCAACCTGCCGTGAAGATAACCCGAAAAGTTTCCATGAGGGCGCGCACCTGCAAGGCGACGTCGATATGGTGGCGGTGATTGAGGCGATCCTCAGTGAGGAGCAGCGTCGTCATCAGGCGGGTGATACCCGGCCGATACCGATGCGTCCCGATCATGGGCATCAGATGCTGGATGACTTGAAGAAAAAAACCAACCCGGGTTATTCGGCAATTGGTCGTCTGAAAGGGCTGGCGGAACTGCGCGGTGTCGAGCTGGCGCTCAAACGCCGTTTCTTCCCTGAATTGCCGTAGCGATAAAATCAACAGGGGCCATAATCGGCCCCTGAATTTCAACTAGTCGGCACGGCTCATATAGCGGCGTTCGGCAATATGAATGCGGATTTTGTCACCGGCGCTAAGGTATTCCGGTACCTGAATGGTCAGGCCGGTCGCCATGGTGGCCGGTTTGTTGCGGGCACTGGCAGAGGCACCTTTGATGCCCGGCGCCGTCTCGACGATTTCCATATCCACGGTTTGCGGCAGTTCCAGCGCCAGTACCTGGCCTTCCAGCGTCAGTACCTGCATGCCCGGCAGGCCGGCTTCAGGAATGAACAGCAATTCGTCTTCGATCTGGTCTTTCTTGAAGATGTAAGGGGTGTAATCCTCGTCATCCATAAACACGTATTCTTCGCCGTCGATGTAAGAGAAGTTCACCTTACGGCGGGACAGGCTAATGGTGTCCAGAATATCGTCGCCCTTGAAACGCTCTTCTACCTTCAGCCCGGTACGGACGTCAGAGAAACGCATTTTGTATAAGGTGCTGGCACCGCGAGCGCTTGGGCTCTGCACATCAATGTCTCTCACCAGCAGCAGTTTGCCGTTGTAGCTGATCGCCATGCCACGCTTAATTTCGTTAGCCTTTGCCATATAAAATAACCTGCAATAAAGAGTTTTTGGGAAGTTGCGACAAGTTACTCGCGCCGATGATTTCAGGCAAGCAGATCAAGCAAAAACAGTGGCGGAAAAGGGGGACGGCGAGCGCCATCCCCTGCGGTATTACTTGAAGACCGGCAACAGACCGAGCAATGCCAGTATGTGTGCGACGGCGTTGACCACCCCGAACAGAATGATAAACAGGATCATCCCCCGGCCGCCGGGAGCGTGATATTGCGCCTGGGCAAAGCGGCGACGGCTGGCGCGTGCCATCATGGCCGGTACGATCACCGCCCAAACGGTGGCCGCCAGCCCGGCGAAACCGATGGCGTACAGGAAGCCGTTCGGGAACAGCAGGGCGGCTATGGTCGGTGGCGCGAAGGTCACCAACGCGGTTTTACTGCGCCCGGCGGTGTCATCACTAAATTTGAAAAAGTCCGCCAGATAATCGAACAGGCCAAGCGAGACCCCAAGGAACGAACTGGCCAGAGCCATATAAGAGAAGGCGCTCAGCAGTTGGCCCACGGTCTGGCTGCTGGAGACGTTGCCCATCTGTTTCAGCAGGCTGCCGATATTGCCGCCTTCGGCAATCACCTGCCGGAAGGCGTCGCGGGCGATGTTGCCCTGGATCACATACTGCCACAGGATATAGATCGCCAGCGCCAGCAGCGTGCCATACACCAGGCTACGCACCACGGCCCCGCTATCCTTGTGATAATACTTCACCAGTCCCGGCACATTGCCGTGATAGCCGAACGAGGTTAACAGATAAGGCAGCGCCGCCAGGGCGTAAGGCAGATAGCTGGCCTGGCTGTCGTCGCGGTTGAACAAGACGGCCGGTTGCACATGAGTGAACATATCGCCCACCGACATCACAAAGGTGATCACCATACCGCCGATCAGAATGGTGCTCAGGCGATCGACCGCGCGGGTGGACAACCAGACGATAAACGCCACCACGATGGCAAACACCAGCCCGGCGGTGGTCTGCCCGACGCCGACGATGCCTTCCAGCGTGTGAGCGATGATCGAGCCACCGGCGGAAATATAGGCATAAGTCAGGATGTACAACACAAAGGCGATGGAAATGCCGTTAATGGCGTTCCAGCTTTTACCCAGCAGATCCTTGACGATGGTATTGAAGCTGGCACCGCTCGGAAAATGCAGTGCCGCTTCGAGGATCATCAGGCCGGAAATCAGCATGCAGGCCCAGGTATAAATCAGCAGCGCGACTGAGCCGCTGAACCACACACCAGAAGTGACAATAGGAATGGAGAACATGCCGGCACCGACGGCGGTGCCTGCAATGATCATCGCGCCGCCAAGGACCGAAGGGCGGGAAAGCTTCTGGATGGTGTCCGCGGACATTTTTGCTCCTGAGTGGTCTTATTGACCGTGAGTTCTTTTGTACTAGCTCAATGGTACATGTGCGGTCGGCGCATGTAAAGCCGTCAATATGCTTGTTTCATGCATTAATCGGTGTGACCAGGGCGATTTGAAGCCTGTATTTGCCCGGTATGAGTGCAACCCATTTGCGGTTAAAACGGGGCGATGTAAAGATTGAGCGGCAAATCCGGATTCTGCTGGCGGCGGATGAGCGCTACTGATATTGTCGCGCTTCAATTCTGCCAGCCCACCGAGAGACTCGCTGATGGACTGCCGTGCCGACTGTGGCGCCTGTTGTATTGCGCCTTCAATATCCAGCCCGATCCCCGGCATGCCCAACGGCAAGCCCGCAAATACCCGCTGTATTCATCTCAGCGAGCAACTGCGTTGCGGCCTGTTTCACTCGCCGCTGCGGCCCAAAGTCTGTGGCAGCCTGCAGGCCAGCCGCGAGATGTGTCACGACCACCGTGACGATGCCTTAATCTATCTGACCAAGCTGGAAGCGGATACCGCGCCTTAAGCGTCTTTCAGTTTCCACATGCACAGCACTGCGCCGACCACCATCGCCAGCGCGGAATAAAACACCGCGTGATAATTCCAGACCTCCGCCACCACGCCGGCAATGGAACCGGCGAAAATCCAGCCCACGCGAGTGGTGTTGGTAAACAGAGTGGTGGCTGCGCCCGCCTGCCCAGGCATCAAATCCTGAAAATAGAGCATGCCGATCCCCGCCAATACGCCGATAAACGCAGCGTTAAGCAGTTGCAGGGCGATCAGTTGCCAGGTGCCGGTGATAAACAGCAAGCCAACATAAAACAGCAGGCCCGCCGCTACCGCGCAGCGCATTAAAAAGCGTTTGCCGAAGCGTTTGGCCACCATGCCGGCAATCAGCATGGTCGGGATCTCCAGCCCGGCCGCCGTGCCCATCAATATTCCGGCCAGCCTTTCCGGCAACTGCAACTCGTGCACCATATACAGCGGCATATTGATCAGATACATGCTGTTGGCGGTCCACATAAAGGTGCAGGCCATGAACAGCAGCAGCGTATCGCGACGGTTTTGTCGTGGGGCCTCCAGCGTGCTGCTGGTGGCTACCGGTATTTTGCGCATCGAGGGCAACATTTTCCACACCAGCACGCCACACAGGATGAACGCCGCTGCGGCGGCCAGATACATCACTTTAAAACCGAAGCCCAGGGCCAGTGCAAAGGCGATGGGCGGCCCGATCACCCAGGCGAGGGAAACCTGCGCCCGCAAAATTGAACTGAACATCACGGCTTCGCGACCGGTGCGATCGGCGTGTTCGCGCGCCAGGGCGAACATCTGCGGGTTAGCGGTAGAACCGAAACTGGTCAACATCACGCCGACCGCCAGCAACAGGTAATAATTGCGGTTCCAGGCGAACAGCACGCAGCCTAGCGCACCCAGCATGCAGCAAAGGAAAATCAGCGTTTTGCGATCGCCTTTTTGATCCGAGCGGCGGGCGAGAAACTGGCTGACCAAAATACCAATTACGGCGCTGCCGGTGAAAAACAGCCCGACCATCGAAGGGCGCACCTTCACTTCCGTCGCCAGGAACAGGCTCAACGTCGGGGTCTGTAGCGCCCCGGCAATACCGGTGAGGAACGCCACCACTAAAAAGGCCAGTGAAGTGAGGTCGGGCGAGCGTCGTGTTGCCGCAGTTGATGTAGACATAGAGGTCAGAAAATAGCCGTAAATGAGGGGGGCGCGCGCATAATACGCCCATTTATTTGTAAAAAAAAGAAATGAACAGAAACCGGTTACATCTCGCTGATGGGGCAATGGTTTGCTCTGCGCGGGGACAAAAAAAGGGGCGATATTATCATCGCCCCTGATACTTTTTAGTCTGCTGTTACGCGCCGGCCGGCACGTCGTGCGCGGTGTTTTTCAGCACCTCACCCTGATACTTCTCGATCTGCAACTGAGCCATCTGCCCACAGTTGCCCTGCGCCAGGCTGGAGGAGCCGACGTCGAAGGTCAGGCAGTTGACGTTGCCGTTTTTGCACAGCGAGCCAGGTTGTGAAGGATCGGCCGGATCGAACCAGGCCCCTTCGCTGATCCGTACCACACCAGGACGCACGTCTTCACTGACCACCGCACCCACCAGGATCTGGCCGCGATCGTTAAAGGCGCGCACCAGGTCACCGCTGGCGATGCCGCGTGACTTGGCGTCCTGCGGATGGATCACAATCGCTTCCCGGTCTGCTACCGCGTACTTTTTACGTAGCGGCGTATTGTCGAGCTGCGAGTGCAGACGGTTGGTCGGGTGCGCGGTGTTCAGCGACAGCGGATACTTCACCGCTTCCGGCCCACGATACCATTCATGCGGTGGCATCCAGGTCGGGATGCCCGGGCAATCCTGATACTTCATTTTGGCAATGGCGTCGGAATAGATCTCGATTTTACCGGACGGCGTCCCCAACGGATTGAGCAGCGGGTTTTCGCGGTAGTCGGCAAAGCGTACCCATTGGGTATTGGCCTCGGGTACCGGGAAACGCACATAGTTATTGGATGCCCAGAACATGTCGAACGGCGGCAGAGCTACCCGGGCGGCGCGCGCCTGGGTTTTCATGTCGTCGTACATGCCTTTGAGCCACTGAGTCTCATCCTTGCCTTCGGTAAAGGCATCCTGCACACCCAGTTTGGCCGCCATGGCCGCGAAGATATCGAAGTCGCTGCGTGACTCATGCTGCGGCTCCACGCACTGATGCATCGGGAACACATACAGTTGCGAGTAGTCGCCGCCCATTTCCAGATCGTTACGTTCATAACTGGTGGTGGCCGGCAGCACGATATCGGCGTGTTTGGCGGTGGCGGTCCAGTAAGGTTCGTTCACCACGATGGTGTCCGGCCGTTGCCAGGCCTTGACCAGATTGTTGGTGTCCTGGTGCTGGTGGAAGGTGTTGCCACCGGCCACATACACCATTTTCACCTCGGGGTAGGTGACCTGAGTGCCGTTGAAATTAATGGTCTTGCCCGGATTGCTCAGGCATTCGGCGATGCGTGCCACCGGGATCGGTGCCGGTGAGTTTTTCGGTGCATTACCGGCTGAAATACCGGAAATGATGCCGCCTTTCGCCGTCGGGCTACCGCCGGAAGAGTAGTGATAGCTGAAGCCGAAGCCCCCGCCCGGCAGGCCAATCTGGCCGAGCATCGCCGCCACGGTGACCAACAGCCAGTGCTGCTGTTCGCCATGATGCTGACGTTGAATGCCCCAACCGCCCATGATCATGGTGCGATTTTTCGCCATGTCGCGTGCCAGTTGGCGCAAGACGTCTGCATCGACGCCGCAGACATCGGCGGCCCATTCGGCCGTTTTCGGCGTGCCATCGGTTTCGCCCAGTAGATAAGCCTGGAACTTGTCGAAGCCGGCGGTGTAGGTTTTCAGGAAGTCCGGGTTATGCAGCTTCTCGGTCAGCAGCGTATGGGCGATACCGATCAACATGGCGCCATCGGTATAAGGGCGCGGGGCGATCCACTGCGCATCGATAAATTTGGCGCTGTCGTTGTGCACCGGGTCGATGCTGATCACGCGGGTGCCTTTCTTCTTCAGCGCCTCAAAGCCGGTCTGGCCGTAGTGGTCCGGCACGTTCCAACTGTTTTTCAGCGTGATCATCGGGTTACAGCCCCACAACACCACCAGTTGGCTGTTTTCAATCACGTTCGGCCAGGCGGTTTGCTGTTCGTAAACCTCCATGGAGCCGACCACGTGTGACATGATCACCTGTGCGGCACCGGTGGAATAGTCACCGGCATAACCGAGGAAGCCACCGGTCAGGTTCATCAGGCGTTGCAGCAGCGTGCGGCTGTTGTGCAGCATGCCGACGCTCTTCCAGCCATAGGAACCGGCATAGATTGACTGCGGCCCGTGATCTTTTTGCAGACGGGTGATTTCGCCACAAACCAGTTCAATCGCCTTGTCCCAGCTGACGCGCACCCATTCGTCGCGACCGCGCAGTTCGGTATGGCTGCCAGGGCCGCCTTCCAGCCAGCTTTTACGCACCATCGGATATTTGATGCGGTTTTCAGCATGTACCTGGTAGGGCGCCATGGTGATCAGTTCATTCGGGTAAGGATCGTCTTTGACCGGCTGCACGCCGACCATTTTACCGTCTTGTACGATGGCTTCGAAAGCGCCCCAGTGCGCGCCGGTCAGAATGCCTTTTTGCGCCTGACGCAGCACCACAAATTGCGGCAGTGCCTGGCTGATGGCCTGCGCCAGTGCTGACTTGGGCCACAGGCCTGCCAGCAATGGGGCGGCAGCCAGTGCGGTGGCACCGGTCAGGAAGCGGCGGCGGCTCATTTTTAACGCTTGTTGTTGATATTTGCTCATTACGCTTCTCCCTTAAAGCTTGGCTGGTGCGGCTGGTTGCATGTCACTGGCGTGTTTCTGCACGTATTGTGTCAGAACGCGCAGTTGTTCCTGCGTCAGCGAGGTGCGTGGAGCCATACCTTTAATTACGCCGATCCACTGGTTGGCGTTGAAGCGATCTAGGGCGGTCAGGCCGTGACAGCCGGTGCAGTTGGCCGACATCATATCCGCGGTGTAGCGCCAGATTTTTTGCTGATCGTCGATCAGTTGTTTACGTGGCAGCCAGACCTGCAGAGAAACCTGGTGCCATACCAGGCCAGTTTCGGCATCGGTCATGGTGGTGCCGGTTTTCAGCAGCTTGCGGGCGTCTTCACCCAGCAGCACGCTGAGGATACGCTTGCCCTGTGCGGCGTAGAACACTTCACTGACGCCGTCCTGCTGCCAGCCGGTGACGTTGGCCAGCACCTTGTCGCCTTCCTGTTTCACCACCTGAACTTCGGTGGATGGCATCAGGTTGCCGGCGTTGTGGCTGTCGTCCGGTTTCAGGAAGAAGGGTTCGGTAGCAATGGTGTACAGCGTAGTGGCGGTCGGTGAGGTTTCAGCCGCGGCCTTCGCCAGTTCGGCAGCACCCGCCTGGGCGGCACCGCTCATGTCCGGCAGAATGTGCGCCACCCCTTTATGGCAATCGATACAGGTTTCACCCTGCTTGATAGCCACCGGATGCTGAATACGCGCTTCAGGCCGTTGAGCGGTGATATCCATGGCGTCAAAGCTGTGGCATGAACGGCAAGTGGCGGAATCGCTTTCTTTCAGCGTTTTCCATACCGACTGTGCCATAGCCAGCTTATGCGCCTCATATTTTTCTGGCGTATCGATAGTGCCCACCATCTCGCCATAAATATCTTTTACCGCGCGGATTTTGGTCCACAGGTAATCAAGCGGCTCGTGTGGGACGTGGCAGTCAGCGCATTCAGCGCGGATCCCCTTGGTATTCTGGAAATGGACGCTGCCCTGATACTCGGCCAGCGGTTGTTGCATGGTATGACAGGACACGCAGAAGGCGGTGTCGCTGGTTTTGTGGAATACCGTGGCGGTACCCGCTAATAATGCTGCTCCGAGGATAATCCCCAACAGCAAAAGCCACAGCCATCCCCAGCGGTGCTTTCTTATCAAGCCAGTGAATTTATTGGTCATATTGAACCCGCTTATAATTATGAAATACCAAGGAAAACCTTGCCAAAAAAGGGCCGGCCGAGTGCCGACACGCCTGAGGAAGTATAGGTACTATTGGCAATGACATCTAATACTATGGGGTTATTTTTAGCAGGAAAATGGTCATTTGGGGATTTTTGCAGCGTTATATTCTATGTTATATAACGTATTTTTTATAAGCCTTTATCAGACCATGAGCCAGATCACGGACAGCGTGGGCAAACCATGAATGAAAACAGCTACTTCATCGGTTGATAGGTTTGGTCCGTCAGCCAGAGATGAATGGCGTTACGACTGGCTTCGAAGTGCGGTTCCGGTAACTGGTTCGGTAAGCACCAACGCCATTCGGCGCATTTTTCCGGTTCTTTGAGTTCGGGGGTACCGCCGGGATGTTGCGTCAGCAAGCATATGGATACCGTATGCTTCCCCTCGGCACGCCAGGTTTGTAGATTATTGCTGATACCGATAAAACTCGGTGGGGCGATCATCAGCCCGGTTTCTTCGGCAATCTCACGCTGAGCGCACTGTTCAAAGGTTTCACCAGCATCCAGGTGCCCGCCGGGAATCGACCAGAAAGGGGCGTGCTGACCGCAGCGTTTCCCCAGCAATATTTCCCCTTGTGCATTTACGATAATTACCCCTACACCCACCACTACCGTCATGCTGTTCTCCGTCAGCCAAGTTTCAGCACAGTATGTCATTTTAGGGCCGCAACGGATAACCCTTCGGGAAAAGTGTGCGTAGCGTCAAAAATCTATCACATCAATTTTGAGAAAACTTGCTTTCAGCCAGTGCAGCTCACACAATCCTTGAAACGTTTCAGCGTTATGGGCACGATGATTCCGTACCGATAACGCTCCTTTTTCCCAATGAAGCTGAAACGATTCAATTCAGCAGGAGAGGAGAATCATGTTCCAGTTGTCACCGCAAGATATTCACCTGGGCGCGGCTGCCGGCAGCAAGCAGGAAGCCATCCGACAGGTTGCCGCCGCACTGACCGAAGCCGGCTGCGTCAGCGCCGCCTACGTGGACGGCATGTTGCAGCGCGAGCTGCAAACTTCCACTTACCTGGGGAACGGTATCGCCATCCCGCATGGCACTACCGACACCCGCGATCTGGTGCTGAACACCGGCGTGCAGGTATTTCAGTTCCCGCAGGGCATTGAGTGGGGCGAAGGCCAAACCGCGTTTGTGGTTATCGGTATCGCCGCCCGTTCCGACGAACACCTGGCGCTGTTACGCCAGTTGACACACGTGCTGAGTGACGACAGCGTAGCCGAACAGTTGGCGAAAACCACCTCGGCAGAAGAGCTGCGCAGCCTGCTGATGGGCGAAAAGCTGACGGCAGAGTTCAAATTTGACGCTTCTCTGATCGCGCTCGATGTGGCCGCCGACAGCCTGATGACGCTGCAGGCGCTGAATGCCGGCCGTTTGCAGAAAATCGGCGCGGTCAACGCCCAGTTTGTTAGCGACGTCATTACCCGTAAACCACTGAATCTGGGGCAGGGCATTTGGCTGAGCGACAGCACCGAAGGCAATCTGACCAGCGCGGCCACTCTGAGCCGTCCGGTGCAGGCGTTTGACGAAGACGGTGAGAAAGTCGCGTTGTTGCTGACGTTGTCGGTGGCTGACCAGCAACCGTTGGCGGTGCTGAACTACCTGAGTGACCTGCTGCTGGCAAACAAAGCTGAACGCTTGCTGAACGCCGATGCCGTCACCGTGCTGGCATTGCTGACCAGTGAAGTCGAAGAAGAAAGCACCACGCTGAGTGCCGAGTACGTCATTCGCAACGAACACGGCCTGCATGCCCGTCCGGGCACGGCGTTGGTCAATGTCATCAAGAAATTCGACAGCGAAATAACCGTCACTAACCTGGATGGCAGCGGCAAACCGGCCAACGGACGCAGCCTGATGAAGGTCGTGGCACTGGGCGTGAAGAAAGGACATCACCTGCGCTTTACCGCCAAGGGTGAAGATGCTGAAACGGCGCTGAAGGCGATCGGTGAAGCCATTAACGAAGGACTGGGCGAGGGCGCAGCATGAGCAGAAGAGTAGCAACAATCACCCTGAATCCGGCTTACGATTTGGTGGGCTTTTGCCCGGAGATCGAGCGCGGTGAAGTGAATTTGGTCAAAACCGCCGGGCTGCACGCCGCCGGAAAAGGCATTAACGTCGCCAAGGTGCTGAAAGATTTGGGCATTGATGTGACGGTGGGCGGTTTCCTGGGCAAAGACAACCAGGACGGTTTCCAACTGCTGTTCAGCGATCTGGGCATTGCCAACCGCTTCCAGGTGGTGCCGGGCCGCACCCGCATTAACGTCAAGCTGACGGAAAAAGACGGTGAGGTAACAGATTTCAACTTCTCCGGCTTTGAGGTGAGTGGTCAGGATTGGGAACGTTTCGTGACCGACTCTCTGAGTTGGCTCGGCCAGTTCGATATGGTGGCCGTGAGTGGCAGTCTGCCGGCCGGGGTTGATCCCGATGCCTTTACTGACTGGATGGTCCGTCTGCGCGCGCAGTGCCCATGCATCATTTTCGACAGCAGCCGTGAAGCGCTGGTTGCCGGGTTGAAAGCCGCACCCTGGCTGGTGAAACCCAACCGCCGTGAGCTGGAAATCTGGGCCGGTCGTCCGTTGCCGCAGTTGGCAGATGTGGTTGAGGCCGCGCATGCGTTGCGCGATCAGGGTATTGCTCACGTGGTGATTTCCCTCGGTGCTGAAGGAGCGCTGTGGGTCAACGCTTCCGGTGCCTGGATCGCCAAGCCGCCAGCCTGCGAAGTGGTCAGCACTGTCGGAGCCGGCGACTCGATGGTTGGCGGCCTGATTTATGGCCTGCTGATGCGCGAGTCCAGTGAACATACTTTGCGTTTGGCCACCGCCGTAGCTGCGCTGGCCGTCAGCCAGAGCAACGTTGGCGTGACCGACCGTCCACAGTTGGCCGCGATGATGGCGCGTGTCGACCTGAAACCTTTTAATCAATAGCGGGAGGCAGAATGAAAACACTGCTGATGATAGACAGTTCGCTGGGGCAGGCGCGTGGTCACCTGGCGAAACGCATGCTCGGCGCTGCTGCGGCGAAAGCCGGCCTGACGCTGGTGGAGTCCGCAGCCGAAGCTGAACTGGTGGTAGTGGCGGGGCAATCTGCGCCTGCTGACGCCGTGCTGAACGGCAAACGGGTTTACGTGGGCGATGTGGAACACGCGGTGCGTGAGCCTGAAGCCTTCCTGGCGCAGGCACTCGCTGAAGCGAAAGCCTGGCAGGCACCGGCGGCAGACACTGCCTTGCCGGTCAAAACTTCCGGTCAAAAACGCATTGTGGCGATCACCGCTTGTCCAACCGGCGTGGCGCATACCTTTATGGCAGCAGAAGCCATTGAGAGCGAAGCCAAAAAACGCGGCTGGTGGGTCAAGGTAGAAACCCGCGGTTCCGTCGGTGCCGGCAATGCCATTACACCTGAAGAAGTAGCGGCGGCGGATCTGGTGATCGTGGCGGCCGACATTGAAGTGGATCTGGAGAAATTTGCCGGCAAGCCGATGTATCGTACCTCTACCGGTCTGGCGCTGAAGAAAACGGCGCAGGAACTGGACAAGGCGCAGGCCGAAGCCGAGATTTTCCAGCCGCAAAAAAGCGGTGCTCCGGCCGCAGCCGGCAAGAAGAAAGAGAGTGCCGGGCCTTACCGTCATCTGTTGACCGGTGTGTCTTATATGCTGCCGATGGTAGTGGCGGGCGGTCTGTGTATTGCACTGTCATTCGTATTCGGTATCAAGGCGTTTGAAGTCAAAGGCACGCTGGCGGCTGCACTGATGCAGATCGGTGGGGGGTCGGCCTTTGCATTGATGGTGCCGGTACTGGCTGGTTTTATCGCGTTCTCTATTGCTGACCGTCCGGGTCTGACGCCAGGGTTGATTGGCGGCATGCTGGCCGTGAGCACCGGAGCCGGTTTCCTCGGCGGTATCATTGCCGGTTTCCTGGCCGGTTATGTCGCTAAATTTATCAGCACCAAACTGCGTTTGCCGCAGAGTATGGAAGCGCTGAAACCGATCCTGATTATTCCGCTGGTTGCCAGCCTGATCGTTGGTCTGATCATGATCTTCATCGTCGGTACGCCGGTGGCGAAAATCATGGAAGGTCTGACCCACTGGCTGCAGTCGCTGGGTACCGCGAATGCGGTGCTGTTGGGCGCGATACTCGGTGCCATGATGTGTACCGATATGGGCGGCCCGGTCAACAAGGCGGCCTATGCCTTTGGCGTGGCGTTGCTGAGTTCTTCGGTGTATGCACCGATGGCGGCGATTATGGCTGCCGGTATGGTGCCACCGCTGGCGATGGGGTTGGCAACGCTGCTGGCGCGTCGCAAGTTCGACAAGTCGCAGCAGGAAGGCGGGAAAGCCGCGCTGGTGTTGGGCCTGTGCTTTATCTCTGAAGGGGCAATCCCGTTCGCTGCCCGTGACCCGATGCGCGTGCTGCCATGCTGTATCGCTGGTGGCGCACTGACCGGTGCGCTGTCCATGGCGTTTGGTGCCAAACTGATGGCGCCGCACGGCGGGCTGTTCGTGCTGCTGATCCCTGGCGCTATCACCCCGGTACTGCTGTATCTGGTGGCGATCATCGCCGGTACGCTGTTGGCGGGCGTGTCTTACGCACTGCTGAAACGTGCTGACGTCCCCGCGGCCAGCGTGGCTTAACGCTAACGCAGGCAATAAAAAAACCGGAGTCCAGGCTCCGGTTTTTTATTGCGTCAATTACTGCTGGGCTTTTAGCCAGGCAATCTCTTCCGCCCAGATATCCGGGTTCACCGTTTCCAGGATCAGCGGGATATTGTCGAAGCGCGAGTCACTCATGATGTAGCTGAACACCGTTTTACCGATGTTCCCCTCACCCAGGCTGTGGTGGCGGTCGACGCGGCTGCCGAACTCGCTTTTGGCGTCGTTCAGGTGCATACCGCGCAGATAGTTGAAGCCCACCACCTCACCGAGTTCCTTAAAGGTCTGTTCGCAGGTTTCTTCGGTACGCAGATCGTAACCGGCGGCAAAGGCGTGACAGGTGTCGATGCAGACGCCGACGCGGCTTTTGTCTTCCACGCCGTCGATGATCGCCGCCAAATGTTCAAACTTAAAGCCCAGATTACTGCCCTGACCGGCGGTATTTTCGATCACTGCCGTCACACCGCTGGTTTTATCCAGCACCAGGTTGATGGATTCAGCGATGCGTGCCAGGCATTTGTCTTCGTCAATTTGCAACAGATGGCTGCCAGGGTGGAAGTTCAGCAGCGTCAGCCCCAGCTGTTCGCAGCGTTGCATTTCATCAAGGAAGGCTTCGCGGGATTTTTCCAATGCCTCGGTCACCGGGTGGCCGAGATTGATCAGATAGCTGTCGTGCGGCAGGATCTGACCTGGGCCATAACCGTACTGCGCGCAGGCGCTCTTGAATTTATCAATCACATCGGCAGGCAGCGGGGCGGCCTTCCATTGACGCTGATTTTTAGTGAACAGGGCGAATGCGGTCGCCTCTAATTCGTGCGCGCGGATAACCGCTTGATCCACGCCGCCTGACGCGCTGACATGTGCACCGACAAACTTCATTTTCAATCTCCTGTGTAATCGGCGTCATTATGGCATTGATAGCGGAAGGATTGAATGGCTGAAAAAGTTCAGGCCCGCGATGGCGGGCCTGAGTGCAGGAGATAACAGGAAGAGGGGATCAGAGGAAGTGTTGCACCAGCAGGTTAATTGCACCGCCGCCGACAATCAGCCAGATGAACAACAGGGTGGCCAGCAGAATCGGTTTTACCCCTGCCTGGCGCACTGCGCTGATGTGGGTGGTCAGCCCCAGTGCCGCCATGGCCATCGCCAGCATCCAGGTATCGGCAGTAATCAGGTGTTTTACCAGCGTAGCCGGGATCAGATTGAACGAGTTCAGCCCGGCGACGGCGATAAACAACACGGCAAACCAGGGAATGGTGATGGCAGATTTTTCTGCTTTCTCGCCGCTGTTGCCAGTGCTACGGCTGCGGCTGATAAACCCTGAGAGTACCACCAGGAACGGGGCCAGCATCATCACACGGATCATTTTGGAGATCACCGCAGCGTTTTCAGCATCCGGCCCGATGGCATGCCCGGCGGCGACCACCTGTGCCACTTCGTGAATAGTCGAACCGGTGAAGATACCGAAGCTTTCCTGATTAAACGGCAGCCACTGGAATTGTTCATTCAGATGGTACAGCCACGGGTAGGCGAATATCGCCAGCGTGCCGAACACCACCACGGTGCTGACCGCGACCGCCACTTTATTGGCATCGGCTTTCAATACCGGTTCGGTAGCCATTACCGCTGCCGCGCCGCAGATACTGCTGCCGGCACCGATCAGCATGGTGGTATGACTGTCGAGGCCAAACACTTTCTTACCCAGCCAGCAGGCGAGCAGGAAAGTGGTGGTGAGCGTTAACGCATCAATGATGATACCGGTAGTCCCTACGTCGGCAATTTGCTGAAACGTCAGGCGGAAACCGTAAAGGATAATGCCCAACCGCAGCAGGCGCTGTTTGGCGAACTGAACGCCGCTGTGGCAGCTCGGTTGTAACCAGGGATAAAGGGTATTGCCGACCACTATGCCGAGTAGAATCGCCAGCGTCAGCGCTCCCAGCCCCAGTCCGGCCACCCAGGGAATATCACCGATCCAGACGGCTAACGCGGTGATAGCCCCGGTCAACAGCAGGCCTGGTATCAGGTGAGGTAAACCGAACAGGGCAAATTGCCGAGTGGGGAAATTATCTGTGGTATTGGTCGCCATAAGTCAGCCCTTTTAATCAAAATCTTGAGCACAGACTACGTTCTGGCTGTATAAAAGAGAAATTGATTATATGGTTATAACCTATCTGAATAAGTGGTTACTCGACATGAGTGGCTTTCATGCTGATTTCTGCAAACGTGGTACCATTAATATTATTCATCCTGTGCGTTGTTGCCGGTCAGCAGCGCAGATTTTGCATTAATTTCAGTGACTTTTTTCGATGTCACCTTTGATTAAAACCGAGACGCTATGCATATCACCTTACGTCAATTGGAAGTGTTTACCGAAGTGCTGAAAAGTGGTTCGACTACCCAGGCTTCGGTAGTTCTGGCGTTATCACAGTCGGCGGTCAGCGCTGCGCTGGCCGATCTGGAAGGGCAGTTGGGCGTGCAGTTGTTCGATCGCGTGGGCAAGCGTTTGGTCATTAATGAACATGGTCGGTTACTGTACCCAAAGGCGCTGGCGTTGCTGGAGCAGGCGGGGGAGATTGAACAACTGTTTCGCCATGACGGTGGTGCATTGCGCATCGCTGCCAGCAGTACCATCGGCAACTATATGCTACCGGAGATGATCGCCCATTATCGGCATGATTTCCCTGCTTCGCCGTTGGAGCTGAACGTCGGCAACAGCCAGGACGTGATCGGTGCGGTGGCGGATTTCCGTGTCGATCTCGGGCTGATTGAAGGCCCCTGTCACATGCCGGAGCTGATCACCCAGCCGTGGCTGGAAGATGAGTTGGTGGTGTTTGCCGCCCCGGACAACCCGTTGGCCGGGCAACCGCTGACCCTGGAGATGCTGGCTACGGCCCCCTGGATCCTGCGTGAGGGCGGGTCGGGTACGCGCGAGGTGCTGCATCATCTGCTGCTGGCGCACTTGCCGCACTTCCAGCTGGTGATGGAACTGGGCAATTCGGAAGCGATCAAACATGCGGTTCGCCACGGTATGGGGATCAGTTGCCTGTCGCGGCGGGTAATTGGCGAACAGTTGGCCAGCGGCGTGCTGGTAGAACTGAATATCCCGTTGCCACCGTTGATGCGGACCCTTTATCTGATCCATCACCGGCAAAAGCATATCTCCAACGCGCTGCAGCGTTTTCTCGGTTACTGCGGGTTTCAGCCTCAATAACGTCTCCGAAACAAGAAACAAAGCATAAAAAGCTGCGCCTTGTCACATTAATGACAGTAAGTAAGGTATTCTGGCCTGTCGCTAATAATTAGCCCTGAATTATGAAGCTATCTTATATCAGTGCAATGTTACTAGTTCGCCGGCGGGTATTTGTTACAATCCGCCCTCATTTTTTTTGACCAGCAGATAGGGTAAGAATGGCTCAGCAGGATATAAAAACAACATCGGGGCAAGCAGCACCCGGATTGCGCCGCGAGCTGAAAGCTCGGCACTTAACCATGATTGCTATTGGTGGTTCTATCGGCACCGGTCTGTTTGTCGCTTCTGGCGCTACGGTTTCTCAGGCAGGTCCGGGTGGGGCACTGCTGTCTTACGCGCTGATCGGACTGATGGTTTACTTCCTGATGACCAGCCTGGGCGAATTGGCGGCCTTTATGCCGGTGTCCGGCTCTTTCTCCACCTACGGTGCCAAATACGTAGAAGAAGGCTTTGGTTTCGCGCTGGGCTGGAACTACTGGTACAACTGGGCGGTAACCATCGCCGTTGACCTGGTGGCCTCGCAGCTGGTGATGACCTATTGGTTCCCGGATACGCCAGGCTGGATCTGGAGCGCACTGTTCCTTGGCCTGATGTTCCTGTTGAACTACATCTCGGTCAAAGGTTTCGGTGAAGCGGAATACTGGTTCTCGCTGATCAAAGTGACCACCGTGATTATCTTTATCGGTATCGGCGTGCTGATGATCTTCGGCATCCTCAAGGGGGGCGAGCACGCGGGCTGGCAGAACTGGACTATTGGCGATGCGCCGTTTGCCGGAGGGTTCTCGGCGATGATCGGCGTGGCGATGATAGTCGGCTTCTCGTTCCAGGGGACCGAGCTTATCGGTATTGCGGCCGGTGAGTCGGAAAATCCGGGCAAAAACATCCCGCGCGCGGTGCGTCAGGTATTCTGGCGTATCCTGCTGTTCTATATCTTTGCCATTCTGATTATCAGCCTGATCATTCCGTATACCGATCCGAGCCTGCTGCGTAACGATGTGAAAGACATCAGCGTCAGCCCGTTCACGCTGGTATTCCAGCACGCCGGTCTGCTGTCGGCGGCGGCGGTGATGAATGCGGTGATCCTGACGGCGGTGCTGTCCGCCGGTAACTCAGGGATGTACGCTTCTACCCGTATGCTGTTTACCCTGGCATCGGAAGGTAAAGCGCCGCGTATCTTCGCCAAACTGTCGAAGGGCGGGGTGCCACGCAACGCGCTGTACGCCACTACCGTGGTGGCGGGTCTGTGCTTCCTGAGCTCGATGTTTGGTAACCAGTCGGTTTATCTGTGGCTGCTGAACACCTCGGGGATGACCGGCTTTATCGCCTGGTTGGGGATTGCCATCAGCCATTACCGTTTCCGTCGCGGCTATATGATCCAGGGGCGTGATCTGAACGATTTACCTTACCGCTCCGGTTTCTTCCCGCTGGGCCCGATCTTTGCCTTTGTCCTGTGCCTGATTATCACGCTGGGGCAGAACTATCAGGCGTTCCTGCAAGACCGCATCGACTGGTACGGCGTGACCGCCACTTATATCGGTCTTCCGCTGTTCCTGATTATCTGGTTCGGCTACAAGCTGACGCGCGGCACCCGTGTCGTGAAGTACAGCGAAATGGAATTCCCGAAAATGGACGTGAAGTAATCTCTGTCTATAGCCGTTAAATTTCAAGCTGCAGCTGACCCTTTGGCTGCAGCTTGAAACATCGTATTAGTCCTTCCCTTTTACCACTAGCGCTTGTTGCGCCGCCGCCATCAGGCTTGCAACCGTTTTATAATCCTGGGTTAACGCCAGTACTCCGCTATTCAACCGCAACGTCACTTCACCGAATGCGCCAAAGTCGTAAGGCACCTCCAACGGTGGAAGGATACGCGCCAAAAATTCGCCTTCGGAACCGTAAGGCAGGCCGTGCACCAGGATCAAAAACTGACCACCAGTATAGCGGCAGACAAAATCGCTCGGGCGCACCAGCATTTTCAGGCGTTCGCCGATGGTACGTAGCACGTCATCGCCGATCAGCACCCCGTGGCTCTGGTAGAGCGCTGCCAGTGGCGTAAATTCAATAATAAACAGGTGTGACAGGGGATGCTGCGTCGGGGAAGGGCGGCAAATCTCCTGCATAACTGCTTCCCCGCCCGCGCGGTTAAGAAAGCCGGTTAAATGGTCTTGATGGGCCGCTTGTTGTTTCTCTGCGGTTAAAGTGACCTGTTGCGCCACCTGACGATGGTAAAACGCGATCATCCCATAAGCTAACAGCAGCCACAGCGGGATGATATCTGCCAGTAAAAACAGATTTTGCACGCGTGATAACGGCGCAGCCAACAGGTAGGGCAGCGTCAGTAACATCACTTCCAGCAGGGCAAAGCGCGGGGCGGCGGCATGGCGCTGCATCAGCCAGAAAGCCAGCGCGGTAATCAGTAAGCCGGCGAACAGGATCAATACCATACGGCCTGAAAGCATCGCCAGCAGTGCAGTTGCCCCCACCAGTGAACACCACAGCAGTACCGTCACCAGCATGGCTGTTGGCCTGTTAGGGGGAGTGGCGCGCGCCAGCCACCCGCGCCCGGCGGTCAGCAATAACAGCAACGCCAGCAGCGCGGCTGCGATCGCCATATTGCTCAGCCAGCCATACGCCAGTAACAGCAGCGCCACCCCGGCGGCATTCAGCCAGGGAGTGGCGGGGGATGGCACCAGAGTAAGCCGCATTTGGCGTTGAAACTGGGCGTCATCAGCCTGATGTGGACTTTGTACCAGCCAATGCAGTAGCGCAGGTTTTTTAGGCGTTAACATTGGGGAGCGACTTCGCATTGCGGCCTCTTTAGTAAAGGCCCGCTAACGGGCCCTAAATATCTGGCTTGGGGTGCTTGGCACGCCCATTGCCGGTCTGGCTTTGGATTCTATGTGGTTTTGTTGCAATTTGTCATAGTCGGGCGCGGGGCGGCCAAACTTTCGGAATTATTAACCCTGTTCGCCATCGGACGCTTGTCAGACCTGCTTGGTTAATAGTCTTATAAAATAAAGCGTTACATATTAACATGGTAGGTAATAGCTATTGATATGATTGATAAGTATTATCGTTTGCTTTATTGTTATCGGCTGCTTATCAGCCCCAGGCGGCCGTCTGACACACCGCTATGGTCATCGTCGTAACAGGTATCCGAAATAATGAGCGTATCCACCGATCCTCTGTCTGACGCCAAGGGACAACCCGACGTCAACGTTATGGGGCGTTATCACCATATTCTCCGCCACCGTTTATTGATGATGGGGGTGTTGGCATTGGCAATTTTGGGTTCGCTGCTGCTGGATTTTACCCTGGGGCCATCCGGACTTTCGTTGTCCACCCTGTGGCAAACCTTGATTGACCCTGCGGTGGCGGATGCCGGTACGCGGGTAATTGTCTGGGATATCCGTCTGCCTTACGCCTTGATGGCCGTGGTGGTGGGCTTTGCGCTTGGCCTGGCCGGGGCAGAAATGCAGACCATCCTGAATAACCCGCTGGCCAGTCCCTTTACCCTCGGTGTTTCTTCTGCCGCCGCTTTCGGCGCGGCACTGGCCATTGTGCTGGGGATTGGCGTGCCGGGCATTCCTGACCAGTGGTTTATTTCCGCCAATGCGTTTATTTTCGCTTTGTTTGCTGCACTGATGCTGGACGGCATTACACGCTGGACGCGGGTTGCCACCTCTGGCGTGGTGCTGTTCGGTATTGCGCTGGTGTTCACCTTTAACGCGCTGGTCTCCATGATGCAGTTTATTGCCAGCGAAGACACGCTGCAGGGGCTGGTGTTCTGGACTATGGGCAGCCTGGCGCGGGCCTCCTGGGACAAACTGGGTATCCTGCTCGGGGTATTTGCCGTGCTGCTGCCGTTGTCGATGATGAGTTCGTGGAAGTTGACCGCGCTGCGTCTGGGTGAAGATCGGGCGGTGAGCTTCGGCATCGACGTGCGCCGCCTGCGCCTGACCACCTTGCTGCGTATCAGTATTCTCTCCGCATTGGCGGTGGCATTTGTTGGCCCGATTGGTTTTATCGGCCTGGTAGCGCCACATATCGCCCGCATGATTTTCGGTGAAGATCATCGTTTCTATCTGCCAGCCAGTGCGTTGATTGGCGCACTGGTGCTATCGATGGCTTCTGTTGCCTCTAAGAACCTGATCCCGGGGATCATCATTCCGGTCGGCATCGTCACCTCGCTGGTGGGTGTGCCGTTCTTCCTGAGTATTATTCTGCGTCATCGGGGAAATGTATGAGCCAGGGATTGCGTATCGAGCATTTCTCCGCCGGTTATCCGAAGCGTCAGGTGATAAGCGATCTGGCGGTGCCAATGTTGCCACGTGGCCAAATCACCGTGCTGCTGGGGCCGAACGGCAGCGGCAAGTCGACGCTGCTGCGCGCGCTGGCCGGGCTGAACCCGGCACAGGGGCAACTGTGGCTCGATGATATCGATCTGATGCAGATGCCCTTTACCCGCCGGGCCGAGAAAGTGGTGTATTTGCCGCAATCGTTGCCTGCCGGAGTGCATTTGCACGTGCTGGAGTCGATCATCGTGGCGCAACGCGCCTCGGGCGGCCGCAGCAATGCAGGTAGCGAGTCGGAAGTTATGGCATTGCTGGAACAGCTTGGTATCGCACATTTGGCGTTGAGCTACCTCGACCAGCTTTCCGGCGGCCAGAAACAGCTGGTTGGCCTGGCGCAATCACTGATCCGTCAGCCTTCGCTGTTGTTGCTGGATGAACCGCTGAGCGCGCTCGATCTCAACTACCAGTTCCACGTGATGGATTTGGTGCGCAAAGAGACGCGTAAACGCAATATCATCACTGTGGTGGTGGTGCATGACATCAATATAGCCCTGCGCCATGGCGATCATGTGTTGATGCTGCAGGACGGTGAATTGATTGCCGACGGTGCGCCGGAAGGGGTGATCACGCCACAGAGTCTGGCGCGGGTGTATGGCGTTCGCGGGCGTATTGAGCGTTGTTCGCAAGGCACCCCGCAGGTATTGATCGACGGGTTGGTGAACCAGCCGGTAGTTTGAATTGTTATTAGAAATGGTCAGGCCCCGAATTCGGGGCCTTTTTTATCGCATCAGAAGTTATAGGTCATGCCGACGGTATAACGGCGGCCATCGAGCGTGGTGTTGTAGTGGTCGTAATCCACGGTTTTGTCGAGGATGTTGTAAACCCCGCCGGTGACCTGCAGGTTCTTGTTGGCCTTATAACTCACACCGGCATCGACAAAGGTGTAGGACGGGGTGCTCTTGGCCATTGAAGTGCGGCTGAGGTACTCAGATGTTTTGCTGCGGAAGTTAACGCGTGACCACAGGCTGACGTCGTGAGTGGCTTGCCAATCCAGTACGCTGTTAATCATATGTTTTGGCATCTGGTTCAGCGCCTGGCCCTGGAACTCCCCACTTTTCTGTTCGGATGAGGTATAGGTGTAGTTGGTATTCCACTTCCAGTCTTTACTGATCTGCCAGCCAAAGGTGGTTTCCACGCCGCGCATATTGGCTTTATCCACGTTGGTACGGTCACTGATAAAGTCGTATTGTTCACCGCCAATGTTACAGTCCGGGGTCTCTTCACAGCGTCTGACTTCGGTGATCTTGTCTTTGAAATCGGTGTTGAACAGGGTTACGCCAGCGTTCAGGCCTTGCTGGTTATCCCACATCACAGCGATTTCTTCGCTCAGGCTTTTCTCTGGCTGCAGATCCGGGTTGCCGACAATAATCCCTTTACGTGAGCCACCGCCGGTAACCTGACCCCAATTGGCAGAGGATTGGCGTAGATCCGGCGAACGGTAGCCGGCAGAAACGCCGCCTTTCAGGGTAAATTGTTCGGTCAGGTGCCAGACGCCGTACATGCGCGGTGTCCAGTGGTTGCCGTAGTTTTGGTCCTGATCCATACGGATACCGCTGGTCAGGCTGAAGTCATTGGTCATCGCCCATTCGTCTTCGGCAAACAGCGCCCAACTCCAGCGAGTCAGCTGGTTCAGGTCTTTAGCCGCCGTAAGCTGGTTACCACTGTCGGCCAGTTTTTCGTAACGGTACTGGCCGCCCAGGTTCAGCATGTGGGCGCCCAGTTCAAATTGGTTCTGGGTATTGAAGATGGTGTTATACATCTTCATATTGCGGCCCGGGTTATTGGTTTCTTCACGCTGGATGTAGCTGCTGGTATTACCGAAGTCGTAATAACCGTTATGCGTCAGGGCATAGTTGGTGCGGGTATACTTGCTTTCGCTGACTTGGTTTGAGGTGCATTTTCCTTTGCTGCAACGCTCAGCTGCCACCGACATTCCCGGCGTGCTGTTACGGTCCTGCAGCGAGCGGCCAACTTCAAAGTCGAATTCGTTTTTATCATCCGGTGTCAGGGTAAACACCGCGGTGCCGCTGCGCATGCGCTGTTCGTTGAAGCCGTTGACGATTTTGTCTTCGGCACGGCGCGACAGCAGGCCGTTGACCCGCAGGCCCAGCAGGCCGTCAATCAGCGGGCCGGAGGCGTAGGCGTTGGTCTGGAAGATATCGCCGGAAGCGCTGCGTTCCTGGAAGGTGGCGTCACCATGCAGTGAACCTTTCCATTCCGTTCTGGAGGTCTTGCGGGTGATCACGTTGATCACGCCGCCCATGGCGTCAGAACCATAAAGAGAAGACATGGGTCCACGCACCACTTCAATGCGTTCAATGGCTTCCAATGGTGGCAGCCAACCCTGTTCGATGCCCGAGTTATCGCTGTTCGGGCGGGTGCCACGGGTGTCCACGCGTTTGCCATCGACCAGAATCAGGGTGTATTTGGAGGACATGCCGCGGATGCTGATATCGCTGCTGCTGGCCCCGCCGGTCACCACCACGCCCGGCACGTCTTTCAATGCATCGGTGATATCGCGGTAGGCCTTGTCTTCAATCTGCTGACGTGGGATCACCGAGATAGAGGCGGCGGAATCCTGGATTTTTTGCTGGAAACCCGAGGCGGTAACCACCATGGTGTCCTGTGCGTCATTCTGGGGTGCGGCGAACGTACTGGCGCTGCCGAGTGCTGCAATAATCAGTGCGGTGAGCTGGTTATAACGTGGCTTTTCCATGAGGCAAACCTTTCCTGGTCTGATGTAAATCGACAAAGTGTCGTTTTAACTGTTTGAATAATAAGTAGAAGCGGAGCCTCGTCGTTGCGAGGTTCGTCGTTCCGGCAGTATTTCGTCAGGCCATTGTAAGGATTTCAAACAAAATGTAAACGCAAATGATAATTCGTATCATTTGTATAATTGAAAAAGGAAAGGGAAAGATAACCGCATGAATTAAAGGGAAAACCGGCGCAGCAGGGCGCGCGCCGGGGGGAATCAGCGTTTCTGGATGTAGGTAATTGCCAGCGCCAGGGCCAACACCAGGCCCTTGATAATGTCCATGGCGTAGTAGGGGACCGAGAGCATCACCAGGCCGTTTTGCAGCACGCCGAGGATCACCGCACCGACCAGCGTGCCGAGGGCGTTGGGCTTGCCGGAGCCGGCCAGCGAAAACCCAATATAGGCGGCGGCGACCGCATCCATCAGATAACCGCCGCCGGCGTTCACCTGGGAAGAGCCGATACGTGACGCCAGCAGAATGCCACCAAGCGAGGCCAGCAGCGCTGAAATGACATAGGCGGCAACCCTGTAACGTACGGTGCGAATCCCCGACAGGCGTGCCGCTTCCGGATTACCGCCGATGGCGTACATGCGGCGGCCATGCTTGGTCAAGGACAGGAACAACTGCACGACAAGGGTGACTGCCAGCATGATTAGCACGATCACCGGTACCTGGCCCAGAGACGAGAAGATGTCCGGGATCAGGCCTTCCGCCATGTCGCCGTTCGGCAGCAGCATATTTTGGGTGATGGAGCCGCCGTAGCTGTAGGTCATCGCCACGCCCTGGATCACAAACAGGCTGGCCAGGGTCGCCAGCATATCGGGGATTTTCAGCACCACGATCAGGAAAGCGTTGAACAGACCGACCAGCGTGCAAATCAGCAACGTCAGCACTATTGCGCCGGTCGTCCCGAAGCCGTACCAGACAAACAGCGAAACCACCAGGGCATTAGCCAGCGAGGCGGTAGAACCGACGGAAAGGTCAAAACCGCCGACCGACAGTGAGATGGAGACCCCGATGGCGATCACCGTGACGATGGCGATTGAGCGTAATATATTGATGATGTTGTTGGGATCGAGAAAGTTGTCCGACGCCAGTCCGAACAGGGCGATCAGCGCGACAACCGTGAGTAACATCCCCCATTTGTAGAGAAACTCAAACAGCTGATGGCGCCAGGGTTGCGCATTCTGCAGGGATAATTCTTTACTCACGCTGGGGTTCCTCCGGTGGAATACAGTAATAGGGTTTCTTCATCAATCTCGGCGGCGTCAAGTTCCGCCACTACCCGGCCATCCCACAGCACGCAGATGCGATCGCATAAACCGACCAACTCCGAAAACTCGCCGGAAGCATAGATAATGCCTTTGCCGTCGCGTGCCAGGCCGTCGATCAGGGTGAACAGCTCCTGTTTGGCCTTGATGTCCACGCCCTTGGTCGGCTCATCGAAAATCAGTACTTTGGCATCGCCGCGTAACCATTTGCCAATGGCCACTTTTTGCTGGTTGCCGCCGGAAAGCCTGGCCAGCCGCTGCTGTGGGCCGGAGGCGCGAATATTCAGGCGCTGCATGATATCCCGCGCCCAGCGCAGTTCCTGGCGACGGCTGAACAGGCTCCAGCGTGAAAAGCTGTCGTCGGCGCTGACGCTCAGGTTCATCGGAATGGCTTCATCAATAAAAATGCCTTCTTTACGGCGCTCTTCCGGCACCAGCGCCAGCCCTTGCTCAACGCTGAGGTGCGGCGCACGCGGGGCCCAAGGTTTACCCAGCAGCTCGCCTCGTTCAACGCGTGCCGGCGTGGCGCCAAACAGCGCCTTGCACAGTTCGGTTTTGCCCGCCCCGGCCAGCCCGGCAATGCCGAGGATCTCGCCCTGATGCAGCCGCAGGCTGACGTCGCGCAGTTTATGGCGATCGTGCAGGCCTTCTACCTGCAACAACGGACGGGAACCGTGCGGTGGGCGTGGTGGTGGGAAGATATCGTCTAACCGGTGGCCGAGCATTTTCTCGACTATCTGCTCACCGCTCAGACCCTGCATGGCATCTTCGCTGACATGGCGACCATCGCGCAGCACCGTCAGGCGGTCGCAAATTTCGCTCAGTTCATGAATACGGTGTGAAATAAACACCACGCCGATGCCTTCGGACTTAAGGCGGCGCACCACGCGGAACAGGCGTTCGCTTTCGGCGCTATCGAGCGGGGCGGTAGGTTCATCGAGCACCAGGAAACGGCAGCGGTGGGACAAGGCTCGCGCCAGCAGCACCTGCTGTTTTTCCGCCAGCGTGCACTCGGCCAAGCGTTGGCGCAGGTTAATGGTCAGATCCAACTGGGCCAGTAACTGCGCCGCCTGGCGGTACAATTGCGCCCAGTTCAGCAAATACCCCGGCTCGTTCAGCCAGTCGAGCATGATATTTTCCGCCACCGACAGCGTGGGGATCAACGCCACATCGACTTCCTGCTGCACTACGTGGATCCCGTGACGGCGCGCTTGTAGCGGTGAATGAATATCCACTTTTTGCCCGTCGATAAAGATCTCGCCGCGGTAATGATGGTGCGCGCCGGAGAGGATCGCCATCAGCGTGGATTTGCCTGCGCCGTTAGCGCCGACCAGTGCATGGGTGGAGCCGCCCTGCAGGGTGAAGTCGACGTTTTGCAGTGCGTTGAAGCCGGCAAAAGCGATCGAGATATTGCGCATCTCGAGGCGTGAGGGCGTAGTGGTTGGCATAGTGTGATTAAAGACGTTTAGGTGTTTAGATGGCTAAAGTAATCCTTTTTTAACACAGATTATAATTTTCGCAACAAACTAAATGGCATAACTGAGATGAAATTGATTTTTCGCCGCTGAGGACTCCCGTTCAGTGTCAGTGATAGCACTGAACGGGGCTGTGAAATCGCGCGTTTGGCAACGCGATGTCTGATCAGAAGGTGGTGGGGGTATGGGCGCTGACGATGCGGCAGACGCGCGCCGAGGTATTGCTGAAACTGTGGGGAATACCGGTGTTGATGGCGTAGCTCTGACCGGCGGTCAGGCAGTGAGTCTGGCCGTTGATGGTCAGCATAATCTCGCCTTCCAGCAGGGTACCGATCTCCTCGCCCTGGTGCTTGATTTTCTCGCCGGTGGTGGTGCCGGGTTGGTAGGTTTCCAGCATCATCGCCAGATTGCGGGTTGGGTTACCGTTGTGCACCAGCTTCATCGAGACGCCCTGGCTGCCAATCTCAATCAGATCTTCGGCCTCGATCACCACCTTGGGTTCCTGAGCGGCCTCAGGTTCGGCAAAAAATGCAGACAGCGACAGCCCATAGACCTTCAGCAACTTTTGCAGCGTACTGATGGCCGGACTGACCTTATCCTGCTCGATGGTGCTGATGGCGCTGTGGGTTAACCCGGACAGTTCGGCGACCCGGCGCTGCGACAAACCCAATTGCAGACGGATCTGTGACAGGCGCTTACCCGGCGCCAAGCTGACTTCGCTCATAGTGGTGCTTCCTTGTGGTAGGGACGACAGGCAGAAATGAATATCGGTGTCAGATGCCTGTCCGAGTGAATTCGACACGGCATGATATCGGTAGTTGTGACCAATTTGGAAAATATATTGCCCATGACCACCCCCGTTCTGGCGGACGAAATTCTATACATAAAAAGGCAGTTAACACCTTTTCGGTCAATATTTTATCAATTTAGCAGTCGGTGGCGAATAATCAAACAGGATTGTAACATTTGCAAACCATTTGTGTTAAGGCTATGTTTCATATTATGGATGTTATTTTGAGCGCCAGTTCTGGCGCAGTCTACAGAGAAATCAGACCATGTGTTGAACCTATCGGCAGGTGAGCGCGAACGCGTTCTCAGAGCATAATGGCGGGTGATGTATGCAAACCAATATCGCAGCAGTTGAAAATTTTGCACAGCATAATGAAGAGAGGCGAAGTAGCGCGTTCCAACGTGAGGTTGCTCATTATTTGGAACGCCACCCCTCAACGCAGTATATCGATATCCTTCTCACTGATCTCAATGGTTCCTTCCGCGGTAAACGCATCCCTGTCTCCGGACTGAAAAAATTGGAAAAAGGCTGTTACTTCCCCGCCTCGGTATTCGCTATGGATATTTTGGGCAATGTGGTGGAAGAGGCGGGCCTGGGGCAGGAACTGGGGGAGCCGGATCGCGTTTGCATGCCGGTGGCCGGTTCGCTGACGCCGTCAGCGGCGGACCCGGATAATATCGGCCAGGTATTACTGACCATGCTGGATGAAGATGGCACTCCCTTTGACGTTGAACCCCGTAATGTCCTGAACCGAGTGTGGCAGGCATTACGCCAGCGCGGCATGTTCCCGGTGGTAGCGGTAGAGTTGGAGTTCTATCTCATAGACAGGCAGCGAGACGCCGAGGGGTATTTACAGCCTCCCTGCGCGCCCGGTACCCAGGATCGCAACATGCAGAGCCAGGTTTACTCGCTGGATAACCTGAATCATTTTGCCGAAGTGCTCAACGACATCGACACGCTGGCGCAGATGCAGGGCTTACCGGCGGACGGTGCGGTGGCGGAGGCCTCACCCGGCCAGTTCGAGGTGAATCTGCAGCATACCGATAACGTGTTGCTGGCCTGTGACCATGCGCTGGGGTTAAAGCGACTGGTACGCATGGTGGCGGAAAATCATCATTTGCACGCCACCTTTATGGCAAAACCCTATGAAGAATACGCCGGCAGCGGCATGCACGTGCATATCAGCATGCTGGACGGCAACGGCAACAACCTGTTCGCGCAAGCGGACGGCGAAGACTCACCCTTGTTACATCGCGCGCTGGCCGGGATGATCACCTTAATGCCCGCCTCGATGGCGCTGCTGGCGCCCAATGTGAATGCTTTCCGTCGTTTCCAGCCGGGCATGTATGTGCCGACCCAGGCTTCCTGGGGACACAACAATCGCACCGTTGCGCTGCGCATTCCCTGCGGCGAACCGGAAAATCATCGGGTGGAATACCGTGTGGCGGGTGCCGATGCCAACCCTTATCTGGTGGTGGCGGCGATACTGTCAGGCATTCTTTACGGTCTGGACAACGAACTGCCCTTGCCTGAGCCGGTGACTGGCAACGGGCTGGAGCAGGAAGGGCTACCGTTCCCGATCCGTCAAAGCGACGCGTTGTATGAATTTGAACACCAGCGTGAACTGACGCAGTATCTGGGCGAACGTTTCACCCACGTTTACCATGCCTGTAAGATGGATGAATTGATGCAGTTTGAGCGACTGGTGACGGAAACCGAGATCGACTGGATGTTGAAAAATGCCTGAAGGGGCGTAAACTGAACGCCATAAACTTGATATACGGTCGTAAAGATAGCGGATTAATTCACCTGTAAGGGTGGTTTTCCGAACGATCGCAAAAAGAATTTGTGTAACAGGCCTTCCTGATCTTGTCATCAGGAGGGTTTCTGGTGCAAAATATCCCTAATGCAGATAGCCGACGTTTTAACGCGTCGGTTATTTTTTTTGCATTTGTGTTTTACAAACTGTGCGTTTCATACACCAAGCGAGGCCGGACACCGATCCGGATAGATAAATAGTTTCGTGCGCGATCAAATAAAACTTTATGGTCGTGACTCATGAGGATAAGAAAGATGGGGCAATTTTTCACTTTAGCACCGGTGCCCGCCGGTTTCCGCTGCGGTCGCAGCGATTATGGAGCAGCCAAGGCCGCCTTGACTCGTTATCCAGCTTCCAATCCCCTTCTTTTTGAATTCAGTCGCAAGTTGCGAAGTTTCCCCGCAACCTTAAGTCTTGGCGTGTCTACGCTCCGCAAGACCGAAGGTAAGGGGGGGCTGCGTCATGTCCGATAACATCATCAATGCCGCTCCGGCTGAACGCGCACAGCTGCGTAAAACCCTGACTTTAGTTCCGGTAGTGATGATGGGGCTGGCTTACCTGCAGCCAATGACCATCTTCGATACCTTTGGCATCGTATCCGGCCTGACCGATGGTCACGTCGCCACTGCGTACGCTTTTGCTCTGCTGGCGGTACTCTTTACTGCCTTGAGCTACGGTAAACTGGTGCGGAAATTCCCGTCTGCCGGTTCTGCCTATACCTATGCCCAGAAAGCCATCAGCCCGCACGTCGGCTTTATGGTGGGTTGGTCATCACTGCTGGACTACCTGTTCATGCCGATGATTAACATCCTGTTGGCCAAAATTTACCTGGAAGCCATTTTCCCGGGCGTGCCTTCGTGGATTTTCGTGGCGGCACTGGTGGCGCTGATGACGCTGTTCAACCTGCGCGGCATCAAGCTGGTGGCGAACCTGAACTCCATTATCGTGGTGGTGCAGGTGGCGATCATGATCGTCTTCCTGTTCCTGGTCGTGAACGGCATTTCGCATGGTGAAGGTGCCGGTACGCTGATCAGCAGCCGTCCGTTCTGGTCTGAGGGTGCGCATGTGGTGCCGATGATTACCGGTGCGACCATTCTGTGCTTCTCGTTCCTCGGTTTTGACGGCATCAGCTCGCTGTCGGAAGAAACCAAAGACGCAGAGAACGTGATCCCGAAAGCCATCTTCCTGACGGCGTTGATTGGTGGTGTCATCTTTATCGTGGTGTCCTACTTTGTACAGTTGTACTTCCCGGACATTTCACGCTTTAAAGATCCCGATGCGTCCCAGCCGGAAATCATGCTGTACGTGGCCGGCAAGTTCTTCCAGTCGGTGATCCTGGTGTTCTCTTGCGTGACCGTGCTGGCTTCAGGCATGGCATCGCACGCCGGTGTTTCGCGTCTGATGTACGTGATGGGTCGTGATGGCGTATTCCCGGAGCGTTTCTTCGGTTATGTGCACCCGAAATGGCGTACCCCGGCACTGAACGTGCTGCTGGTCGGCGTGATTGCCTTGTCTGCGGTTTCGTTTGATCTGGTTACCGCAACGGCGCTGATTAACTTCGGTGCGCTGGTGGCGTTCACCTTTGTGAACCTGTCGGTGATCTCGCAGTTCTATATCCGCGACAAGCTGAACCGTACCGTTAAAGACACCTTTAACTACCTGATCCTGCCAATTATGGGTGCGCTGACCGTGGGTGCGCTGTGGCTGAATCTGGAAGCCAGCTCAATGACGCTGGGCCTGGTGTGGGCGGCAATTGGCCTGATCTACCTGGCCTTTGTCACGCGCAGCTTCCGCCTGCCGGTACCCCAGGCTAGCGAAGACGTAGCCTAAGTTTTAACAGCTTTGTGCATTAAAAAGGGCGCCTCGGCGCCCTTTGTTGTTTTTGTCAGCCGACCAACTCTTTGCCGTATTCAAACAGCGCTTTCAACAGCGCAGTTTTTTCTTGGTCGCCTTCATGCAGGTTATACAGCGACTCCAGTTGCAGTACGTAGCTCTGGACTCGTTCGGCGCTCAACACTTCCTGGCGATGCTGTAACCAGCGGCGTTGCTCGGCGTCATCGAGCGTATTGGGGTAGTTGCGGGCGCGGAAGCGGAACAGCAGCTCTTTCAGGCGACTATCATTGAAGGTCAAATCCAGCGCCGGCAGGTTTTGTGGTTTGGTTTGCTGGATAATCTTCATCGCTGCTTTATCGGCATCGCTGAAGAAACCATCGTACAGCCGTGCATCGACATCATCAGAACCCTTGAAAGGCTCGGCGTCGGCGAACAGGGCGACCACTTTTTCGCGCACTTGCGGATGCTGGCGCAGCAGTTGCAGGTTTTGCAGGCAGGCCTGACGATCGATCCCCAGCCGCTCGGCGTTTTCCGGCAACAGGGTTTTCGCCGGTGCCAGCACCGGACATTTGTTGATATGGACCAGTTTGATCGGCACCGGCGCTTGACCAGGGGCCAGATCCTCACGGCGGGTATACAGCCGCTGACGCAGCTCGTCGGCGCTCAGCGTCAGCAATGGCGTCATATCACCGGCCAAATCGCACATGATCACCGCGTTCTTGTTGTCCGGGTGCCAGGCCAGTGGCGATACCCAACTGGTGTTGCCACGTGCTGCACCGAACATGCCGGAAACGTGAACCAACGGCGTCATTTCTGCGATATCGATCAGCGCGTTCAGTTTATGTTTGTTGCGGTGCTGCAACAGAAAATCAAACAGCCGTGGCTGCGCCTGCTTGACCAGTTTGGCCATGGCAATGGTGGCGTAAACGTCCGACATGGCGTCGTGGGCATGTTCATGTTCAACGCCGTTGGCGCGAGTCAGATGCTCCAGACGGAAGCTGGGGAAGCCATCTTCGTTCTCCGGCCAGACGATGCCGTCCGGGCGCAGCGCATAGCAGGCACGCATAACGTCGAGCAGATCCCAGCGTGAGTTGCCATTCTGCCAACTGTAGGCATAGGGATCGTAGAAGTTACGGTAGAAAATATTGCGACTGACTTCGTCATCAAAGCGGATATTGTTGTAACCCAAAATGCAGGTGCCGGGCACGCTGAATGCCTGATGAATTTGCCGCGTAAACTCGGCTTCGTTAACGCCTTTGGCCAGGGCCAGTTGCGGAGTAATACCGGTGATCATCACCGCTTCGGGATCGGGCAGGTAGTCATCGGCCGGGGTGCAGTAGATGACCAGCGGCTCTTCGATGATATTGAAATCCATATCGGTACGCACGCCGGCAAACTGCGCCGGGCGGTCCATCGATGGGCTTATGCCGAAGGTCTCATAGTCGTGGATGTAGAATGTGGCCGGTACCTTGCTGCTCAAAATCGCATCTCTCACGTGCGTGGGGAATATCCCCTATTGTAACGGCGAGATGCCTGATGCCAAGCGGTCGTTAGCGTTAATCGAAGAAATGCGCGGTATTACGCACTGCGGTAGTAGTCCAGGCGCAGGTGAAAGTAGGGCCGTAAATAATCGGGCACCTGTTGTTCGGCATTGGCGGCATCGTTGACAGCTATGCCATAGCGTTCGTTATAAATCACGCTGAGGGCCAGTAAATCGACTTCAATTTTTTCACGTTCTGCTTGCGGTAAGCTATCCAGCTTTCGACCCATATTATTCTCCCTGTCAATCAAAGGGCATCATAGGATCCTTAGCCGCGCTTGTCCCTACCCCTTCTGGGGGGATTTCACAACGTGGACGACTGGGCTTGCAGGCTGTGGCTTGGTGCCGTTGCACCCTGAACATGTTGCGAGTACCTGGCCGTAAATTCCTGCTGACTTTGTCGCTCCGCACGTTCATAGGCTTGATGGGCCGAGAAAATACCCCCGATCACCGCCAGCCAGAAAACGCTGCACAGGACCAGGACGCCCAACCAAATTTTTTGGTTATAGCTCATAAATACTCCTGATGAGAAAAGGTAATAACATTCACCAGGGAATTAAATCAGAGTTAATATCAATGTTATGTCAACGGACTTGTTTATTATGGGCGGTTTCTTATTAATGTGTTACCAAACGCCTTCATGATGTTTCAAGATATTCCTTAAGATAATATTAAGAAAAGATAAATAGGTGCCACTGAGTTTTATTTAGTATTTGTTTAATTATCTCCACATACAATCAGCAACATTCAATACCAATGTGGATACGTATTATGAAAACTCTGCTGTTAACCGGTGCTACCGGCTTTCTTGGTGGTGCAGTGCTCGAGAAGTTACTTAAAGAAAATCAGTCAATTAACTATCTTCTGTTAGTGCGAGCTGAAAATGCACAGCAGGGACTGGAACGTATTCGACAGAATATGGAAAAGTTTAATATTGATGCTGGTTTATTTTCAAAGATCACGATAGAAAATATATTGTTGGGCGATTTAAGTGAGCCTGCTAATTTTTTAGCGGACACACGAATTAACAATGTAACGCACGTTATTAATTGTGCTGCCGTCGCGTCATTTGGCAATAACCCTCTTATTTGGAAGGTGAACGTCGAAGGCACGCTGGCCTTTGCCGAGAGAATGGCGCAGGTGTCTGGATTAAAACGTTTCCTGCATGTAGGCACCGCAATGTCCTGTGCACCGGAACCGGGTTCTCTGGTGGCGGAAAGCGGTGAGTTTGAAGAAACCGCCGAGCATTTGGTGGAATATACCCGCTCCAAATCGACCATTGAACAACTCATGCGCCAACGCTGCCCGCAGCTGCCGCTGGTGATTGCCCGTCCTTCGATTGTGGTGGGGCATACTCGCCTAGGTTGTCAGCCTTCCAGCAGCATTTTCTGGGTGTTCAGCATGGCGCTGATGCTGCGCAAGTTTATGTGTTCACTGCAGGACAATATCGACGTGATCCCGGTGGATTACTGCGCCGATGCGTTGGTGATGCTGTTGAACAGCGAAACGCTGGATAATGACGTTTACCATATCTCGGCCGGCGAAGAGAGCAGCGTCCGTTTTGCGGATATCGACCGTGCCATTGCCGCCGCGCTGGAAAAACCACCGCTTGGCGATCATTACGCGCAGGTCAGTTACGAAGCGCTGCTGAAAATGCGTAAACAACTGAAGGATATTTTCGGGCCTTGTAACGAACGGCTGATGCTCAAGGCGATGCGCCTGTATGGCTCTTTCGCCATGCTGAACGTGCGTTTCAGTAACGATAAAATTCTTAAGTTGGGCATGCCGAAACCGCCGCGTTTTACCGACTACATCGACTGTTGCGTACAGTCGACCCGTGGTTTGTCGATCCAGCAGCAAATGGTGGTAGATTTCAAATAACAGGCTGGCGAATTACCAGGACGAAGATGACCAGAACACGCGGCCCAATACCACCAGTTGGTCTTTGCGCTGCGGATAGCTCAGGTGTTCGTCCTGGTATTCCTCCCGGTTCAGGGAACGAATAATAACGCCGCCGTCAGGCTGCTCGATCAACACTTTTACCCGCAGCAGATTGCCATGACGGATAGCGTAGGTTTTGCCTTCGCGAATACGGATGTCATCGGTATTAATCCCCACCACATCACCGTCTTGCAGACGCGGTTCCATGCTGGAGCCGGAAATGCGGATGATGCGTGCGGCATTCACCGCCACCCCCATCTTGTGCAGATAGTAGCGACGGAAGATCAGCGAAAATTCTTCGCGATCGACGATTTCATAGCAGCCGTCGCCGGCAGAGAAATTGATATCCAGCAGGGGAATTTCCACAAACTCTTCCTTGTCCTGTTCGGTGTCTTCCCATACCACCGGCTTGAGGCGGGCAGGTTGAAAATCCGACTCTGCCGCTACGTCGTCAAACGGGCGCACCAGTTGTTTTTCATGGAAAACGTCAAACCAGCCCTTGGGCAGGTTCAGCTTGGCCTCGATCCGTCTGGCGAGGTTATCCCCCAAATTGCGGGAAGACTTTTCACCGCTGATTTGGCTCAGCGTCGGCGAAGAAGACTCTACCAGCAGCGCAAACTCGCTCTGGTTGACACCCTGTCGGGCATAGCTGGCCATCAGCTCGCGCAAATTATTGCGTCTTATTTCTTTGGTTTCCATCGTCGGATGATCGCACTGTTTAGCAAAAAGGTAAATATTGCTATCACTAAATATTTCTTGCTTTAACTTTAGCAATTAGCTAAACATGAACGGGTGGACAAGGTCCGCAAAGGCATTGTAGGGTCGCTGTATGTTGCGGCCACTTGAGCGGGACGGATCCTGCAATGACTGTGGCACGTGAGTTTAACCAACAAGGAATCGATTATGTTCAGTATGGATTACAACAGCTACCGTTCGGTAGCCAGCTTTGGCCACCGGGTGCGTTTTCTGGTGCTGCATTACACGGCGCAAAACTTTGCCGATTCGGTGCAGTCGCTGACCGGCAAGTCGGTCAGTGCCCATTACCTGGTGCCGGATCCTGAAGATCAAAGCTATCAGGCGGCCGGTTTCAGCGGGGTGCGCATTTTCAACCTGGTCGATGAAGTGGAACGCGCCTGGCATGCCGGGGCCAGCCAGTGGGGCACTCGCAATAATCTCAACGATACGTCCATTGGTATTGAGATCGTCAATCTGGCCAGCGGCGATGGCGAAGACATTAGCTTCCCGCCGTTTAACCCGCAGCAGATTGCCGCGGTCAGCCAGCTGGCGCAGAACATTCTGCAACGCTATCCGGACATCACGCCGGTCAACGTGGTGGCGCATTCCGATATTGCACCGGGCCGCAAAAGTGACCCTGGCCCGCAATTCCCATGGCACCAGCTGTATTTGGCCGGCGTGGGGGCCTGGTATGACGAAGCGGTGAAGCATCGTCACCAGCATGAATATCAATGCCAGGGCCTGCCTGCACAGCCCGATCTGCTGGCGCTGTTCGCCAAATACGGTTACGACACCTCGGCAGCGACCAATGCCGAAGGCTATCGCCAACTGGTACGGGCCTTCCAGCTGCATTTCCGTCAACGAAAATATGATGGAGTGATGGACGTGGAAACCGCCGCCATTTTGCGTGCGCTGGTGGATAAATATGCCGCTTAACGTCTGACTGCGGATAGGGGACGCCTTATCCGCCTTTTCTCTGCCTGCCTTCCTCCGCTAAACTGATATCCTTTCTCGCCATCGATAACGGGATGCATTGTGCGCCTCGACAGAAAAATATCGCCGTTTGAACGTCTGACTTACCGCCATTACCGCATTGTGCATGGTGTGCGCATTGGGCTGGCGTTTATCCTGACCTTCCTGCTGATCCGCCTGCTTGAAGTGCCGGAAGGCACCTGGCCGTTGATTACGCTGGTGGTGGTGATGGGGCCGATTTCATTCTGGGGCAACGTGTTGCAAAGGGCGCTGCAGCGTATTGCCGGTACGGTGTTTGGTGCCGCCTCCGGTCTGATTGCCCTGTATCTTGAGCTTTATTCACTACCGCTAATGCTGGCGTGGTGTGGCGTTGTGATGTTTTTCTGTGGTTACCTGACACTGGGCAAACGGCCTTATATGGCATTGCTGGTGGGCATTACGCTGGCGGTGGTTTGTGGCGCCGGTGCCGGTGATATGCATACCGCGCTGTGGCGCAGTGGCGACGTGATTTTTGGCTCATTACTGGCGCTGTTGTTTACCAGCATTTACCCGCAGCGGGCCTACATTCTGTGGCGCATGCAAATGGCCGATTGCCTGCAAAGCGCGGGCAAGATCTACGGCGCTTACCTGTCCCCGAATATGATCGAAAGGCCCCGGCTGGAGCCGCAGCTGAAAGACTTGCTCAATCAGGTGGTCAAATTGCGCGGCCTGATTGTGCCCAGCAGCAAAGAAACACATATTCCCAAAGCAGTATTCGAAGCGGTGCAGACACTGAGCCGTAATCTGGTGTGTACGCTGGAGCTGTTGGCCGACGCCTACTGGGCCTCGCGCGAAACCCATTTTATTATGCTGAATGCCAAAACCCTGCGCAGCGCGCAACTGTTGACGCTACGCTCATTGGAAGCGCTGGCGGAAACCATGCGTAACGGCCCGCAGGCGCAGCAGGCGGTGGCGGCAGGGCAACTGAGTGAAATTGCTGCCGAGCTGAAAACCCTGATGCAGGAGGCCAGCGTCAGCCAGCATGGTGAAGCCCCTATCTACGGCTACGTCTGGCTGAGCATGGAACTGACGCAGCAGTTGGAAGAACTGGGTGACCTGCTCAAGGTGTGTACCGCCGGTGAGCGTGAATAGGGGGCCAGATCATGAAGCAGGCGCTTCGGGTTTTTGTCGCGGCGGTAAAGTGGGTAAGATAGGGCGATGAGTGTTGTGTCAGAGCGCCACAAACCTGTATCTTGGTCTCATTGTGGCCGTAAGCCAATGAATCTGTGTATTACTAAAGCAAGGGTATGAAGATGGAAAATGCAAATAAGCCGAGTTTCCAGGACGTTCTGGAGTTTGTGCGTATGTTCCGACGTAAAAATAAGCTGCAACGCGAAATTATCGACAACGAGAAGAAAGTCCGCGACAACCAAAAGCGCGTGCTGCTGCTCGATAACCTGAGTGAGTACATCAAGCCGGGCATGAGCATTGAAGATGTTCAGGGCATCATTGCCAACATGCGCAGCGACTATGAAGATCGCGTTGATGACTACATCATCAAAAATGCCGATCTGTCTAAAGAGCGTCGCGAACTGTCCAAAAAGCTGAAGGCTATGGGCGAAGTGAAGTAACCGTTTTTATCGGGCCAGGCGCTCGCTTGGCCCTTTTAATCAGTCCCTCAGTTATTCCCCTTTACCGTACATATCAAAATCAAAGTATTTATCGTTCACCTTCTTATAGGTGCCGTTGGCGATAATGGCTTTCAGCGCCGCGTTGAAGGCATCAAGCAAGGCGCGGTCCTCTTTACGCACGCCAATGCCATCGCCAATACCAAAATATTTGCTGTCGTTCAGTTCCGCGCCGGTAAAGGCAAAATCCTTGCCGCCGGGCGTTTTGAAAAATTCGCTGGCACTGACGCTGGCCAGCAGCGAAGCGTCCAACCGGCCGTTGGCCAAATCCTCATTCACTTCCTGTTGGCTCTGATAGGCAATAACGTTGACCCCGGCCTGGCGCCACATTGCGTTCGCATAAGCTTCCTGACTGGAGCCCTGCTGCACGCCAATCGATTTGCCTTTCAGCGAAGCCGCCGTGGGCTGCAGATCGCTGCCCTTGCGGGCCACCAGGCGTGCCGGGGCGTTAGACACCTTGTTCGAGAAGGAGATCTGCTTTTCGCGCTGCGGCGTAATGGTCATTGACGAGGCGATGGCGTCAAACTTTTTTGCCTGCAACCCCGGGATCATCCCGTCCCAGCTGCTTTCGACCCAAACGCACTTTGCCTGCATCTCATTGCACAGCGCCTGAGCGATATCCACACCGAACCCGGTCAGGGTTCCTTGCGCCGTTTTGTACTCCAGCGGCGGAAAGGTGGGGTCTATGCCCAGCTTAATCACCTTGCCGCTGAACTCCCCGCCAAAGGCGGTGAAACTGAACGCCAGTGGCAGCAATAAAACCAGGCTACTTTTTGTTTTCATTATGTTTTCCTCAGCGTTGTGGTGTGCAAAAAGGGATTAAGCCAGGAAGCGTTCCGCCAGCTTGACCCAGTAAGTGGCGCCAATCGGCAGACACTCGTCGTTAAAATCGTAACCGGCGTTATGCAGCGAGTTGCCGGGCGAGCTTTCCCCGTTGCCAATCGAGATATAACTGCCGGGGCATTTTTCCAGCATAAAAGCGAAGTCCTCACTGGCGGTAAACGGCCGCAGCGACGGGATGAGCTGTTGTTCACCCGCCCAGTCCAACGCCACCGAACGTGCCAATTCGGTTTCCGTCGTGTGGTTTACCAGCACCGGATAGCCATGCTGGTAATCAATTTCTGCCCGGGCGCCAAAACTGACGGCTTGCGCTTCTACCAATGCGGTAATGCGGTTTTCCAGTCGTTGCCGGACATCAGCATTCAGTGCGCGTACGCTCAGCGTCATGGTAGCGGTCGAGGGGATGACATTGCTTGCAAGACCGGCCTGGATCGCGCCCACAGTCACAATCGCCGTTTCCTGAGGATCGATATTTCTGGATACGATGGTCTGCAGGCTCATCACTATGGCGGCACAGACCACCACCGGATCAACGGTGTGCTGCGGCACCGCGCCATGGCCGCCGTGACCATGCAGGATGATGTTGACCGTATCGGCCGAACACATAAAAGGGCCGCTGGCAAAGCCCAGTTGGCCGACCGGGAAGCCGGGCACGTTATGCATGGCGAACACCGCGTCGCAAGGAAAACGCTCGAACAATCCGTCTTCCATCATTACTCTGGCACCGCCGCCACCTTCTTCCGCCGGCTGAAATATTAGCTGCAATGTGCCGGTAAAGTCAGAGTGCTGCGCCAGATAACGCGCCGCCGCCAGCAGCATGGTGGTGTGGCCATCATGACCGCAGGCGTGCATCACGCCGCTGTGAGTGCTGGCATAAGGCAGTTCGCTGGTTTCCTCAATCGGTAACGCGTCCATATCGGCCCGCAGGCCAAGAGATTTCCCCACGCCGCGCTGCAGGGTGGCGACAACCCCGGTTTGTCCTATGTGGCGCGTGACCTGATAACCCCACTCGGTCAGCAGCTTTGCAACCAGATCGCTGGTGGCAAACTCATTGAACCCCAGTTCTGGATGCGCATGAATATGGTGGCGAATGGCGGCCATTTCGTGATTAACGGCGGCGATTTCGGGTAAAACAAGCGAATTGTTCATCGCGGTATCCAAAGTGAATTTTCGATTCCCGAGGCGATCGATAACCGGGAACAAGGTACTTCGGAGACTAACAAACAACCTTTTGCCCGGGGAGCCGTCGTTCGGTTATGCTGACAACTTATGATTGTCAGGGGGCGTGATGAAACTACATCAGTTACAGGCCTTGGTCGCCAGTGCCGACGGTGGCAGCATCCGCGCCGCCGCACGACAGTTGGGGCTTTCACAGGCGGCGGTCACGCGGGCCTTGCGAGAGCTGGAACAGCAACAGGAGTTACCCTTGCTGATCCGTACTCCGGCCGGACTGGGTTTTACGCCTTACGGGAAAACGCTGTTGGCACACGCCCGGCTGGTGTTGAATCAACTGGAACAGGCCAACAATGAAATGGCGGGCCTGCGTGGGCTGGCGCAGGAGCAAGTGAAGGTGGCGATCACGCCTTGGCTGATGCTGACGGTGTTACCGGCGGCGGTAGTGGCCTTTCGCAAAAAGATGCCGAGGGTGAAACTGGAGCTGTTTGAAAGCCTGATGGCCAACGCCCAATCCCAACTGCGAGAGGGTACGATGGATTTTGCCATCACGCCGCTACCGGCCTCGATAGCACCGCAGGAGTTTCATTGCGAGGCGTTGCTGGATTATGAAACGGCGGTGATGGTGCGGCACGGCCATCCATTGGCCCAAAGCACCTCGGTCCACCAATTGCTGGAGCAGGACTGGGTGCTGAATTACACCCCAGAAAATTATGACGATTTAATCCAGCAACTGTTCAGCCGACACGGCGCTCAACTTGATCCGAACCGCATTATTCATGCGCATTCCCTCGGCATGCTGCAGGCCATGGTGGAGTCGGCAGACATGTGTACCTGGTGCCCGCTACCCTTGATAGGTTTACCGCAGTTTGCCGGACGCCTGCAACCGCTGGCACTACAGGAAGGCTGTGACCTGGCGCGGCTGAATATTGTCACCAGGCGCAACAGCATCCTCAGCACCGCGGCCCATGCGTTGATTGATAACCTGATCCGCACCCTGCGCTCGCACGCTCGTTCCGCGCGGCTCGAGGATCGACTGATTTATGATCGGGTGAGGCTTTTGATTTAGGGGTAGGGGGGGAGTTCGGAGTTGTTGGTGGTGTTTTTGCTATTCTGTCATCCTGACAGTTGGTTTTGTGCCAGGAGCGTACCTCTGGTTCAAAATATAAACTAATTCGAGGAATGGCTTTTGTGCTATTTAGTAGCCTTATCTGGGCATGCGGACAGTGCTTAGAAAAAATGAAGTGATAGGTGACCCATTACCAATGAGTTGGCTAAATCTCCAGACCGACGGCAAACGTATATTCCAAAATGTTTGCTTATATGCAAAAGTGTAGGTCAGCGTAGGTCTTAACTGCCTATGGCAATCGAAAAAGACATAAAAGAATGGAGCTACTGGCAGATTTTTGAACCGGGACTCCCCCAGTTGCCTGGGGAAATGTGCTCTAACTGTCCCCCCCATAGATTTGGTGGAGGGGCCCGGGATTGCTTGTCTAGGTATCACTTTACCAATACACTAAGACTATCTAATCTATTAGGTATTGTAAAGCTATGACTACTTTGATTGCATGGGTCGGGGTTGATAGCCAGCGCATTGGATCTGTTTATATCGCCTCAGATAGTAGAATTACATGGATGGACCATGGAGATTGCTGGGATAGTACTCAAAAGGTATTTTCATCACGTTTTTACCCTGAGATATTTGGTTATAGTGGACGTGCTGAATTTGCTGTTCATACAATGCAACAATTAATTTGTCACATTGATGACGACATCTTGATTGAGCATTCAGATTCATTCGAGTTAAAAATTCAAAAAGTAATACATTTTTTTAATGAAAAGGTCTGCAGTCTCTCCGAAAACCGAATAGGGACTGGTACTATTATATACGCTACCAGGATTGGATTTAAGATGAAATCCCGGTTTCATGTTGCTGAAATAAAATTTTCTAAAGATGGATTTATTTGGAATGAGATTGAATTACCAAGTGAATCTAGAGTCGTTGCCAAGGCTGGTTCCGGAGCGGCGATTCAAGAAACTATAAATAATAAGTGGTGTATTGATGATAAATTAATTTCTAATAAAAAGTCAGGGTATATTAAGAAAGGCTATAGCCGCTTTGTATTTAGCTCTCTTTGTGAAACAATAATGAATAAAAGTGATAAATATACAGGGGGGGCACCTCAACTAGTCGGTCTTTACAAGCATAAATCCGGGCTCAATTTTGGTGTGATTTTTAATCATAAACGTTACCTGAGTGGTAAAGAAATCTCATGTTCACAAGCCAAAAGAACTAATGTTGAGTGGAGGAATGAATTCTTTGAACTTTGCGATGGTGAATCCATGCAGCTACTCGATGGAGCACAAAAACAGCCGAGATGTTAGCTAGGATAGGCATTTGCGAATGGCTTTCTCAGCTCGGTAACTAATTGTAAAAAAAGGCTTTAGGTTTATCATTCATTATATTTATCTTTCGAGTAACTCTTGATAAGAGGCTTAAAATCAATAGTGATAGTTAGGTCCAGTGAAAGTTTTATTGCGTAGTTTTAATTTTATGAGATTTTAATTTGCTTTAGCAAATGTACTTCCTTCAGAAAGGGGATTGTAAATGGGTGTGAATGATTTTTCCACAGCAATTGATAATTTGAAAAGAAGGGCGTCCTCTGCTCGAAAAACGAGCTCAATAATTGCATCAGTACTATTCATTCTTTCTCTTATCATTTTTGGGATAATATATATAAATACGACCAGTGGACTTGCTAAGGGAATGAGTGATGTCTACAAAAAATATCATTAAATGGTAATGACAAGATCGACAGTGGCATTGAAGCTATGTATTTCAATGCTATCAATGCTTCTAATTTACTGGCTGAACCCGCATCGCCAACTTCAAATAAAATAGGAAAAACAAACAAACCAGATAATGGTAAATCATTAGAAGCCTCTCAAGATGAATTTGAACGGATGGTAAAAAACCTAGAGGTGAAATCGAAGATTATGGATAGTTATGCGGATTGGAAAGGTGTGCGCTATAGATTAGGTCAAGGGAATATAATTAACAGTGTTACAACTTCTGTCGCAACAATTGCATTTTCCATATGCTCAATATTATTACTTGTGTTCCTTGTTCAAATATCAGTAATGTTTATGAGATACTATGCACAACTGGCAGAGCTTTACGACTCCCAAGCCTTAGCCTTAATTGTATCGGAAGGAAATGCAGACAAAGCTATTTCTTTTGCGAAGGAATTTTCTCCAAGAGTTATTTCTATCGGAAAGTCGCCAGATAGTGTTTACGAGAAAGCATTTGAAATAATAGGTAATGTAATTAATAAGAAAGAAAATTAGTAATAGGTTAAGTATCTGGTGTTGATTTTTATGTGCTTTTTATATTATCTAATAAACGGCCATAATGCCTGAATAACATTTCAGGCCTCTTATGACCCATTTGGATACCAACTAATAAAATTTTGGTATTCATTTTGATACTTATTGCCATGAAGGTGTGCCTCATCCAATACGGATTGCGCTACCGGATGCGACTATCTTCAGTGGCTATAACCCGTCTTTCTTCCTGATTTTGTCTACAATCGCCCAAGTGTAAGCATCCCTAAAAAAACCGTTGAGTTTTGAGAGCTTCTAGCTTCTACACAAAGGCAAATGTCCGCACCTCGCTCTTTGCAGACTTCATGCTCCATCATCCTCGTCGCCGGATGTCTGAAAAGCTAGCTTCAATATGAATCAAAGGCGGGCAGGCCAATTAGAAAAGCTATGGTAGCTTTAAAAGCTAAAAATGAATCAGGTATAGCTAATGTTTCACATTTCAGAAGTTGATAAGGGTGACCTTGAGTTAGGATGCCTAATAGATGAGCTTGATGCCTTTCAGAGCGAACTTTATCCTGCAGAAAGTAATCACTGCCTTAACCTTTCAACTGTCAGTGATGAACAGCTCCGCTGTGTCATCGCACGCGATGAGAACGGCATTCCTGCAGGATGTGGTGCTTTGTTCTTTCAGGAGGTTGGTTCAGCTGAGATTAAGCGAGTTTACATTCGCCCGGAATTTCGGGGCCTGAAGCTTGGAGAGCAGATTGTTAGCGCAATCGAGAGTATTGCTTCAGGAAACAGCTGCCACATTTTGCGTCTCGAAACAGGGATTCACCAGCAACCAGCCATAGCACTGTATCGCAGATGTGGGTATGAGATTTGTGATGTTTTCCCTCCTTATGCTGCAGACCCCTTAAGTGTCTTTATGTGCAAAGAAATATAAATCATATAAATTAAATCTTTCTGCGCCCTGCTAAAGAGTTCTACATGTTGACCGGACTAAATCACATCACCCTTGCAGTGAGTAACGTAGCAAAGAGCCTGAATTTTTATGTTGAGACGCTTGGGTTCACACCTAAAGCCAAATGGGCTCATGGCGCTTACCTTTCGTTGGGGGAGCTCTGGTTGTGTCTTTCAGTGGATACAGCATCTGTTGGCAATGACTACACACATTATGCATTCAGTATCCCTACCGAAGAATTCGATGTGTTCGTTGAACGGTTGAGGTCGTCCGGTGTTACAGAATGGAAAACTAACAAGAGCGAGGGAAAGTCCGTCTACTTTTTAGACCCCGATGGCCACAGGCTTGAGATCCATGATGGAGACCTTGGGAGCCGCCTCCGTGCTTGCCGAACTCAACCATACGAAGGAATGGAGTTCTTCTGAATGTTCATCGCTGTCTGTTTATAATAGCTATCTATTAGGTTCGCGCTGACGCGCCAAGTGGCTCCAACGAAAGAAGAGGGGGCCGCTATTCAAACGAAGGAAGTAAGATGCTTTTGCCAGATGCAAGCTATACAAAAAACCTATATCAATCGTCATTTCAAGAATGAGTCGTCAGCTGTTTGTGTCTCTGGATGGGCCCAAAGGCGCCGGTAAAACCACACTGTTGGAGGCCATTACGAAAGTACTAAGGGCAGACAACAAGAAGGTGGTTCGACTTTGCGAGAGAAAAAGCGATCCCTACAGGGGGGAAACAATGGCCCTCGTTAACCAGCTCGCCAGAAATCCCACCCTGGATTTGGAATTGGAGGTTTGTAGGCGCCTTGCTGATAGCCGTGCCTGGATTTCCCAGCAAGTGCTGACTAAACAGCCACCGGACAGCATTATCCTGATGGATCGCTGGTACCCGTCGGATGCCGCGTTTCGCCGGATGGTGCCATTTGCAGATATTTTACAGCTTAATATTGAACGAAACGTGCGAACGCCAGACCTGCATGTCGGGGTGGTTACTGCGCCTGAGATTTCATGGGCGAGGGCTGCAGCCCGTCCACGTGGGCTAAGTAGCACGGTGATTTATAAGCTGGAAGAGCATGTCGCTTGTACCAAGGCGTTCGAGCGAGAAATTGCCAATCACGGCTGGGTTTTATGCCGTAATGAAGGAATGATTGAAGATGCAACGATGCAGGTGATTTCCGAGATTTACAGAGTGCTTGGATGATGCACCACGTTCTTGCCATGGGCAGTTTTGTGCCAATAGAGGGCATTGCTGTCATCATGATGTATTAATCAAACGGAGGAGGTCAAATCGGTGGTTGATCGTCAGCAGCGGCAAAAATGCAGCAGAGCGGGGCAGACGGCGTTGCCCCCCCCTAAGAGAGCGCAATAGCTTAAGCCAGATACCATTTTCTCAGCGAGATAAATTCACCGTAGACACCTGCGGCATCCTTGCTGAGTAATGCGGCGATATCCTCTTCATCACTAACAGCACCAAGCGACTCCAGCGCTGCCAGCCGCAAACGAGTTAATCTGACACAGTTTAAATTCAACATTTCTATTGATTTCCGGGCTTTATCCACATACTGGGTCGGGCAATCTGCGGAGACATCCATCACTCCTTCTTCATCGAATTCAAACCATGTTCCATCGTCAGGAGGCTCCTGCGAAGGATCGAGGATCAGTGCTGACCAGTTATAATGGGCTTTGAGCACATCACAGCTCAGATTAGCTTCATCTGTCAGGGACTCAATATAGCTTGCTGAGCGCGCGTGTTGCCCACCAAAGCAGCACCCCAACAGATTCGTCCACAATAGCGAGTAGTTAATGGTGGGTGCAGGCTGCCCGGCCGCTATCATCCTTTTAATGGTTTTGCTGTTTTCAGGGATAAAGTGTTCAACTTTAAACCCTAGCGGTTTGTTGTCACCTTCATCTCTGAGCGCTTTTTCACAATAGGCACAGAGACCAGCCTGATCGGCAACTATCTCATTTTTCAAACTGTCCCGGTCGGCAGAAGCTAAGGTGGTATAGAATTCACCCTTCCAACCATTATTCGCATTTCCTGGCACCGCCAGATAAGTGTCCAGAATGGCATTGCTCAGCCGCTCTTTCCTGAAGCCTCTCATTACTGCTCCTTGCTAATTTTTTTTGCGTTACGCTTAATTCTGAGTTCCAGATCAATTTTCAGTTTGGTGACGTCCGGGTCGTGAGCATCGCCCCATTCAAGAATTTTCTTCAGCAGCGCCTGTGCTTCTGGCGTGTCGTACTGATTGTTTTTCATCATCTTGCGGAAACGTGCAAGATTTTGTACTGGCTCGACATCGGGCCGTGCTGCAACATCCTGGATATCATTTTGCACCTGAGAAGACTCGGCACCATATGAAAAGGCCGGAATCTCAATATAAAACCGATTATCCTTAACTTTAATTTTCCTGATCGCCTGCTCTTCAACGGTATTCAGAATATTAGGGCTATGGGTGGTGGCAATAATTTTCACATTCGGGAAGGTTTTTTTCAGTTTACTGAGCAGGGACTGCTGCCATGAAGGATGCAAGTGTAACTCAATCTCATCAATAAAGACGATTCCTTGACCGTTGAATGGGTCTTCAGTGCCACAGGTATAGATTAGCTTCAGGGCGATATCGAATAACAGTGAAAGCGTGCTCTTCTCACCATGAGAGAGATAGGACGCACTGATTTCACAATCTCGTTTTACACATACAAGATCCAATGCTTCTAGCTTTTCATCGTATTTTAACTGGATAGAGGAAATATCATCGATAAAATCGCATCCCAGTGCGAAAATCATATCCACAATCTTTTCCATCCGGTCAAGATTGGTTGATTTATCCTTTGACTGGCTGCCAAAGATGATTTCAACTTCCTTCTTTTTCTGGCTAATCAGTGTGTTTTTTATTTCATCGGCAAGATCAGAATGACTGATATGGTAGATGAATTCCTTGATGCTTTTAAGTTTTTCGCTCTGCTCATCTTCGTTAGAGACGATTTTTTTTATTTTGATTTCGGCAGCCCATTTAATAAAGCTGGCAAAGATATTAGAAGAAAGCGCCAGTGAAGAGTCCGGATAAAGTCTATCCAGCAACTTGCCAGAACCGCTTTCAATCGCAGACGTGAATCCACCGTCGGGGTAGTTCTTACCGCGCTCTACCGAGTAGTAAGCAAACATAGGAGCTACAATGCCACTGTCCTGAAATTCCAGATACATTTCAGCCAACTCTTTAAATTCTGTGTAGTCACTTTTAACCGAAGAAGCACCAAGGGAGCGGGCAATACCGATCTGATAGCCGGAGGATTTTTTGTTATTCCCCACCGAGATATCCAGATTAACTAGCATCGCGGCATTACTTACCAGGCGGCTGATGTATTTATCACCGAACTTCCACCCCTGGTTAGAACCATAAACCAACCGATAAAACCATGAGAGAGAAAGATAGATCGCTTCCAGAATCCCCGTCTTACCATAGCCATTATTGGCGGCGATCAGGATAATATCGTTATCCAGATTAATAGAAAGTTCGTTAAACCCTTTATAGTTTACCAGTTTTACTTTTTTTAAACAAAACTGTGCCTCTTTCAGATTATTAAGACACATCTGACGATAACGTGAAGATTCAGCTGGGTCGACTTCAACAAACATCCCCTCTTTATAATACTTAAACATTTTGTACTGGTCTTTGATTGAATTATCATGATCAGCACCCATTTTTATTTTTTTAATTGTCCGATTCATTTATTTACTCCTGATATTTTACGATGCCGCTAATAATTTCTGCGCCGTATTTTTTTTGCATTGACAGCTTAAATTCCGGTTCAATATGGAAATAATGTGCAAGCAAGCCTTTCAGCATCAGAGTTTCATCGGCACTGAGTTCTCCCAGTTTAAATCTGAAGATCAGTGATGAAGCATAACGTTTATTTTTGCGTCCAACTGACAGTTTATCGTCATTCGTCAGTGTCACGCCAGTGACATGACGATTATGCGCCTTCGATGAAAATACAGTTTTGCTTTCATTGATGGCGATATTTTCATAACCGGACTGCACAATTAGCGTGGAAATTTGCTCTTTCAGAGTAAACAGCACATTCTCATGCTGAGTTGAAAAGGTCATATCATCCGCATAACGGGTGTAGGTTACACCTGCCTGATGGCATATTTCCGACAGCAACTGGTCAAATTTTTTCATCACATAGTTAGAAATAAACGGTGATGACGGTGCACCGACACTTAATACCAGCTTCCCGGAGAGCTTCTTACCCGGACACCAAAAAAAGATACTAATCAACAGAATTAAGGTGTGCTCATCAATTTCCACTGAATCATGCAACAGTGCATTTTTAAAGGTCTCTGGCGTAATGCTGTTAAAGAAATTGGAAAAATCCATCTTCAACAGATAAGGATTGTTTACATGCTGCTGTGCGTTTTCCCTGATGCCCTTACCCGGTTCATAAGCGGTGGCACAGGAATGGACAGTGAGTTGAGTGCGCAGAAACTCAACGAGTTTGCGTTGTAGATCTTTCACTTCCGGGGTTGGTTGGGCAATTACTCTGACTCCAGAGCTACGCTTGGGAATTTTATAGACTTTATATTTTAACGGACTTCGCCGCGCAGTAAATGCCAGCTTATTTCTGCTAATACCGATGTCCTGATATGGAATCTCTATCTTCATCTATCATTTATAATTCAGGGTGGCAGAACGCTATTATGCCCCGTCACCCTGAAAGCCCTTTACTAGAAGCCGCGATAAACACTTCATCGCATCATAACACTTTATGATGCGATGAAGTGTTTATCGCAATCATAAAAGTGCTCAATAAGTTAGAGTCTGGCTAACCGCCCGACTAGACGCAAAAACCGTCCATACACTAAAGAGCTAACAGTGATGATAGCTAACAATGTGTACTGACAGCAAGCATTGCTGCTCGTATGTTTTGGTGCAAACTTTGCTGCTAGATGAAACAGGGGCACTCATTACATCTCTTGCTGACTGAGACCAGCCTTGCCGACAACGCGCTTAAATTGCAGGATACAGGGTCTGAGGGCCTACGATAATCCACTCAAAATGTACGGTAAGAATGAGATTTGCGTCTGAAAAACTGATTGGCATTCAACACTGTTCGTTTAATACCACTTCTGGTGTATTTGCGGGCTGATCCTCAGCAGTTGTTACGGTGGTGAGAGCGTTAACGAATGTATGATTATTTCAATGTTTTTACTGAGTCGTCAGAAGTGAAATGTCCGCTCCTCGCTCAAAGCAGCCCTTGACCTATGCCTTGGGCAGCTTCGTGCCAGAAGCGGACGTTGGTACTTTGAACTCACACGGACGATGAGCCGAAGAGATATTATGATTCTTACGAGATATTCGGTCAGTTGCTCGAACTTATGGTATCAGGCTGGATAGAGAAAAAATAATGAGTGTCAGTCCTCCGGCTATTGCCAGTCACCATAGTAATACAGGTGCGTTTTTGGGGCTTCAGCCGGGTAAAAACGTAGCTCGCAGAAAACCCTGAGAGGTGTTCGGGCGTTGTACGTATAGATTTATGGTTAATAGACTTAAGTCCAGCGAATAAAAAGGAGAGAACGTGCGGGTAGAGATGAAGGAAAAGATCATCACGACATGTGAGGCAAAAATTGTGAGCAAGGGCAGTAACGTAGGGCTGTCTTTTTATGCTTTTTTTGCCAATAAAAATGATGACCCGGAACTGCTGATGGAGGTTGCGCATTGGTGGATTATGGAGATGAAACTGGATCACTTTGAAAAGGCAGAAAAGATAAAATCTCTCGTTTTAGCTATGAAGTAAACCATTCTGGTAGCTAATGATACCTTACCGTTCGTAGCGTCTTGATTATGATATGACAGTCTTTACTCTAGACAGGTATGCCCGCTCCTCGCCCATAGCAGCCATCCACCAAAACAAAAGCAAAAAGCCCGCTCAGGTTTCCCTGAGCGGGCTTCTCTAATTTGGCTCCTCTGACTGGACTCGAACCAGTGACATACGGATTAACAGTCCGCCGTTCTACCGACTGAACTACAGAGGAATCGTGTGAACGGGGCGAATAATAGCGGGGTGGTGCGGCTTTGTCAAAGCACTAAACTGCAAGAAAAGCGCGTTTGCTGATGTAATGAGCATGTTGCGTTGTTTTTCGGCACTCATCCTGCTTATCCCTGTTGTTTATCACCACAAAAACCCCGGCTTCAGGGTTGCACCTGCCATTGCACGCTTCTGGTGCGCAAGGGGAGAGGCACCTGGCGAGCAGCAGAAAAATTTTGCCGCGAATTTGCCACCTGATCCCCCCACGGCGCCTCCTGACGGCAGTGAATCCCCGCGTTTTGCCTCTGATATGTAGGATGAATGAACAGAAAATATGTATTGGCCGTCACAATGGCTGGATTTTTGCTTAGCTAAATTCGGGTAATGCGACTGCGCTCTCGCGCAAATTATTTTCCCCGTCTACACATAAAGTGACTGCTCCACGCCCCTGGGCGTTTCGCTAAAACAGTGCTGAGGAATACAACAATGTCATCGAAATTGATTAAAAGTCCGCTCGCTGCTCTGCTTATCGGTTGTTTAGGTTCTGCTTTTTATGCTCAGGCGGATATCGTTATTGGCGTCGCCGGGCCATTCTCCGGGCCGAATGCGACCTATGGCGATCAGTACTGGCGTGGTGCCTCACAGGCGGCAGCGGATATCAACGCCGCCGGTGGGATTAAAGGGGAAAAAATCAAACTGGTGCAGGGGGATGACGCCTGTGAACCCAAACAGGCGGTCGCGGTCGCCAACCGGTTAGTGGATCAGGACAAGGTCGCGGCGGTGGTCGGGCACTTCTGCTCCTCCTCCACCATGCCGGCCTCCGAGGTGTATGACGAAGCCGGGATTATCGCCATCACCCCCGGTTCTACCAACCCGCAGATCACCGAGCGCAACATGGCCAACATGTTCCGCATGTGCGGCCGCGATGACCAGCAAGGGGTGATCGCCACCAACTACATGCTCAATACCCTGAAAGCCAAACGCATCGCGGTGATCCACGACAAAGACACCTACGGGCAGGGACTGGCCGATGCCGCCAGGGCCGAGATGAACAAGCGCGGCGTGAAGGAAGTGCTGTATGAAGGGCTGTCACGCGGTGAAAAAGACTTCAACGCGCTGGTGACCAAGATTGCCTCGGTCAAACCGGACGTGGTCTATTTCGGTGGCTGCCATCCAGAGGCCGGGCCATTGGTGCGCCAGATGCGTGAGCAGGGCGTGACCGCCAAGTTCTTCTCCGGTGACTGCATCGTGACCGAAGAGCTGGTGACCGCTGCCGGTGGGCCGCAGTACACCAACGGCGTGCTGATGACCTTCGGTAACGATCCGCGCCAAATTCCGGAAGGTAAAGCGGTGATCGCCAAGTTCCGCGCCAGCGGTTTTGAGCCGGAAGGCTACACCCTCTACTCCTACGCTTCGATTCAGGCGATAGCCGCCGCCTTCAGCGCTACCGGCGGCAAAGACAGCGCCAAGGCCAGCGAATGGCTGAAATCGCATGATGTGGATACCGTGATGGGCAAAAAGGCCTGGGACAAGAAAGGCGACCTGAAGGTATCGGATTACGTGGTCTATCAATGGGACGACAAAGGCAAATATCACCAACTCTAATCAGCCCGACGGCTCAGGTTTATCCCACCCGCAGGGGCTGGATTGACATGACTGATAAGCGGATCCGCGTTTTCGGCGGGTCCGCGCCGATACTTCTCTTGGGCCGCGTCTGCACCAGCTTGCGGTCCCACCAGGCGAGACTGCTCATTATGGATGTTTTCTTTCTGCAACAGTTGATCAACGGCCTGACGCTCGGCGCGGTTTACGGCCTGATCGCCATCGGCTACACCATGGTTTACGGCATTATCGGCATGATTAACTTCGCCCACGGCGAGGTGTACATGATTTCCGCCTACCTTTGCGCCATTGGGCTGGCGTTGCTGTCGTTCTTCGGCCTGCAATCCTTCCCGCTGCTGATCCTCGGCACGCTGGTGTTTACCATTGTGGTCACCGGCGTGTATGGCTGGGTGATCGAGCGTATCGCCTACAAACCCTTGCGCAACTCCACTCGCCTGGCACCGCTGATCTCCGCTATCGGCATGTCGCTTATTTTGCAAAACTACGCGCAAATCAGCCAGGGGCCGCGCCAGCAAGGGATCCCGACGCTGCTGGACGGCGTGTTCCGCCTTAACTTTGACGGTGGGGTGATCCAAATCACCTACACCAAGGTGTTTATCCTGGTCGCCTCGCTGCTGGGCATGGCCATCCTCACTTATATCATTCAACACACCCGTCTGGGGCGCATCTGCCGCGCCACCCAGCAGGATCGCAAGATGGCGTCCATTCTGGGCATCAACACCGACCGGGTGATCTCGCTGGTGTTCGTGATTGGTGCCGCCATGGCCGGGCTGGCGGGGGTGTTGATCACCATGAACTACGGCACCTTTGATTTCTACGTCGGCTTTATCATCGGCATCAAGGCCTTCACCGCCGCGGTGCTGGGGGGCATTGGTTCGTTACCCGGCGCGATGCTGGGCGGGCTGTTGCTGGGCGTGGCGGAGGCGCAGTTTGCCGGCATGGTGAACTCCGATTACAAAGACGTGTTTTCCTTCGGTTTGCTGGTGGTGATCCTGATTTTCCGCCCTCAGGGCCTGCTCGGTCGGCCAATGGTCGCTAAGGTTTGAGGGGAAAACTATGTCGCAATCTAGGGTTCACTCAGGGCTGAACGTTAAACGCAGCCTGCTGGATGCGGTGCTGGCCGGGCTGATCGCCCTGATCGTCTTCGGGCCGATCGTCGGTATTGTTCTCAACGGATACAGTTTTAACTTTGAACCGCGCCGCCTGGCGTGGATTATCGCCGCGGTGATGGCCGGGCGGTTGTTGCTCAGTCTGTTTTTGCAAACCGCGCCGGGGCGCAAGCTGTTGACGCGTTTTGACGGCGGCAATGACGGGGTGTATGTCCGGCCGATAGGGGCCAAAACCAGCCTGCGTTGGATTATTCCGTTAATGGCCGTGATCGCGCTGCTGTTCCCGTTTATCGCCACCAAGTACCTGCTGACGGTGGCGATCCTGGGGCTGATCTACGTGCTGCTCGGGCTGGGGTTGAACATCGTGGTCGGGCTGGCCGGGCTGCTTGATCTCGGTTACGTGGCGTTTTATGCCATTGGCGCTTATGGGCTGGCGCTGGGTTACCAGTATCTCGGGTTGGGGTTCTGGGCGATGTTGCCGCTGGGGGCTCTGATGGCGGCATTAGCCGGTGCGCTGCTGGGGTTCCCGGTGCTACGTATGCACGGCGACTATCTGGCGATCGTCACGCTGGGGTTCGGGGAAATTATTCGCCTGGTGCTCAATAACTGGATGTCGCTGACCGGTGGCCCCAACGGCGTCTCGGTGCCTGCGCCGACGATTTTTGGCCTGGAGTTTGGCAGGCGGGCGAAGGACGGCGGCGTGCCGATCCACGAATTCCTCGGTATCGCCTACAACCCCAACCTGAAATTTATCTTTATCTATGCGGTGCTGTTTCTGGTGGTGCTGCTGGTGCTGTACATCAAGCACCGGCTGACGCGTATGCCGATCGGTCGCGCCTGGGAGGCACTGCGCGAGGATGAAATCGCCTGCCGCTCACTCGGGCTGAACCACGTTCTGGTGAAGCTGTCGGCCTTTATGATGGGCGCCTCCACTGCCGGGCTGGCCGGGGTGTTTTTCGCCACTTATCAGGGCTTCGTCAATCCCACCTCATTCACCTTCTTTGAGTCGGCGCTGATCCTGGCGATCGTGGTGCTGGGCGGCATGGGGTCGACCATCGGCGTGGTGCTGGCGGCGTTTGTACTCACGGTGGCACCTGAGCTGTTGCGCAGCTTCGCCGAGTACCGGGTACTGCTATTCGGCGTGTTGATGGTGGCGATGATGATCTGGCGGCCCCGTGGGCTGGTGCGCATCAGTCGTTCCAGCTTTGCTCCGCGCAAGGGGGTAGAGCCATGAGCGACGCTATCCTGAAGGTTGAGCATCTGATGATGCATTTTGGCGGCATCAAGGCGCTCAATGACGTCAATCTGGCGGTGGAGCGCGGTTCCATCACCGCGCTGATCGGCCCCAACGGTGCCGGGAAAACCACGGTATTCAACTGTCTGACCGGTTTTTATCGTGCGACCGGCGGAGCGATCCTGCTCAACACCCACAAGCGGCCCACCGACGTGATCCAGGTGTTGGGGCAGAAATTCCGCGCCGGTGACTGGGTTAACCCGAAACGTCTGGGCTCGCGCGTTTACTACAAAATGTTTGGCGGCACCCACCTGGTCAATCGTGCCGGGCTGGCGCGCACCTTCCAGAACATCCGTTTGTTCCGCGAAATGTCGGTGGTGGAGAACCTGCTGGTGGCACAGCACATGCTGAGCAACCGCAATCTGATCGCCGGCGTGCTCAATACGCCGGGTTACCGCCGCGCAGAAAACCAGGCGCTGGATCGCGCCTTTTACTGGCTGGAAGTGGTGGAACTGGTGGATTGCGCCAACCGGCTGGCGGGGGAGATGTCCTACGGTCAGCAGCGGCGGCTGGAGATTGCCCGGGCAATGTGCACCACGCCGGAGATGATCTGTCTCGACGAACCCGCCGCCGGGCTGAACCCGGTAGAGACGGCGACGCTGAGCCGCATTATCCGTTTTCTGCGCCAGCACCACGGCATCACGGTGCTGTTGATCGAACACGATATGGGCATGGTGATGGAGATCTCCGATCGGGTGATTGTGCTCGATCATGGCGATGTGATCGCCGAAGGCACGCCGAAAGAAATTCAGCATAACGATACGGTGATCGCCGCTTACCTTGGCGCGGACGAAGAGGAGCTGGCGGGATGAGCAATGTGATGTTGGAGTTTCGCAACGTAGACGTGTTTTACGGCCCGATCCAGGCGTTGCAGCAGGTCTCGCTACAGGTGAATGAAGGGGAAACGGTGGCGCTGATTGGTGCCAACGGGGCGGGTAAGTCGACGTTGCTGATGTCCATCTTCGGCCAGCCGCGTATCAGCGGCGGGCAGATCCTGTTTCGCGGCGAAGATATCAGCCAGCGTTCCACCCATTACGTTGCCAGCAGCGGCATCGCTCAGGCTCCCGAGGGGCGGCGTATCTTCCCGGACATGAGCGTGGAGGAAAACCTGCTGATGGGCACCATTACCATTGGCAATCGCTATGTCGGGGAGGATTTATTACGCATGTTCGATCTGTTCCCGCGCCTGAAGGAACGGCGTAACCAGCGGGCGATGACCATGTCCGGTGGTGAACAGCAGATGCTGGCGATTGCCCGGGCGCTGATGAGCAGGCCAAAACTGCTGTTGCTGGACGAGCCGAGCCTGGGGTTGGCGCCGATCATCGTCAAACAGATCTTCAGTATTTTACGGGAGCTGACCCGTGGCGGCATGACGTTGTTTCTGGTGGAGCAGAATGCCAACCACGCGCTCAAACTGTCCGATCGCGGCTATGTGATGGTCAACGGTCAGATCCGCCTGACCGGCAGCGGCACGGAGCTGTTAAACGATCAGGAGGTGAGGAAAGCCTATCTGGGCGGCGCCTAGAACTGACGCTGGATCCAGCGCACGTTCAGCCGCACCAGGGCAATAATGCCGTTGGATAAAATCCGCAGCCCGGTGGGTAAATCGCGGCGGCGGATATCCAGCAGCAACACGGTGCGCACCTGGTCGCTGTCGTTCCACACCTCGTGTTCGAAGGTATCGTCCCACAGCATAAACTCCCCATCATTGAGCCGGTATTCTTGCCCGTCGACTTTCAATACGGCGGCGGGCAGACCATCGGCCCCCTTGGGCATCGACAGCACCAGATAACCGCGCAGAATGCCACGGAACGGGCCACGGTGCGCCGGCACCTGTTTACCGGGGGCGAGGAAAGACAGTGAGGCGGAAAGCACATCCGGGGAAGAGGCGATCAGGCTGGCCAATAATGGGCAGCGGGCGAGATTACGGGCTATCGGCTGGCCGTAGGCCTGCATGATAAACATCCGCCAGTCACGGGCGTCATTGGCGGAGATCGACGCCTGTTCGCTCATGATCTCGTGAAATCGCGGAATGTTTTGCAGATCTTGCGCCAGGGTCAGAGCCTCATCGCGGATCTGCGGCCACTGGGCGATAAAACGCTGGGCGTCGGGGAACAGTTGGGCACTGTCGAGCACCGGCGCACTGTTGATGCGGCGATCGTAAATACGGCGGAATACCAACACTGACCAATCATAGATAGCTGACATATGACCTCAATTAGCGTGACCCAAGCTCTCGCCGTCCGTTGATATTATTATTGTTTAATATGCGACTGCCGGACGATTAATTCACCGTTATACAAACGTTGGCCGCCCGGTTCGAAAGCCTGCGTCAGGCAATGAATGCCATCGGCAATCAGCGACTGCATCGGCTGGCGATAGGTGGTCAACTGATAGCTGGGGGAGGCGGCCAGCTCAATGTCATCAAACCCCACCACGGCAATCGGCGCGCAGTCCGGCGCGGCGCGTATGGCGTCGATCACCCCCACCGCCAGAATGTCGTTCTCACAAAAAATCGCCTCGACCCGTTGTTCCGCCGGGGTGGTCGCCAGGTAGGCCGCGAAGGCTTCCATGCCGCACTGGCGTTGATAATGCGGGGCCTGCAGCACCACGCTGACGTCGCGTTGCTTTTCCGCCAGTGCGGCGCGGAAACCGTCAAGGCGGCGTAACTGGGTAGATTCGCTCACTGGCCCGGCCAGATAGCCCATGCGCTGATAATTTTGCGTCAGCAACAGTTCGCCGATTTCTCGCCCGGCCTGATGGCCGTTGGTGGCCAACACCTGGATATAGGGGCTTTCGCTATAGCGATACAGCACCACCAGTGGAATATGGTGAATATCCTGCGCCAGCGTGATCAGCCGGTCGTTGAGCAGGGTGCCAAGAAACAGCAGGCCATCTACCTGCATTTGATCGGCCAGCGTCAGCACCGACTCATAATCGTGTTCCGAGGTGATGTTCAGCAGCAGCGCCATATAGCCCCGGCTTTGCAACTGCCGGGTGACTTCGTCCAGCAGCGTAAAAATATGCGGGTTTTTCAGTTCATCCGCCACCAGCCCAATGATGCGGGTGCTTTTTTTCGACAGGCTGCGTGCCAGCAGATTAGGGCGATAGCCTAACTCGCGCGCAGCGGTCTGAACGCGCAGCAGTGCATGGGGCGAGATCGACGCACCGTCGGTAAAGGCGCGCGATACCGTCCATTTAGACACGCCGGCGCGGGCAGCCACATCACTGGCCGTCGCCTTGCGTGCAGTGGGCGCAGGGGGAGCGCCGGGTTTCTTCGCCATCATCTTCGCTCGTGATGAAAAAACGGTATGGGTTCAACAGATTAGCACAGCCTTGCCGAATGCGGGAGTTGCTGCCGCTTGCTGCGGGATCCACCGAACATACAGGACATATTGTTCCCTCTCCCAAAGGAGAGGGAGCGCCCAAAGAGCAGTGGATCCATCACTTTGCTTGGGTGACTGGTATTAAGACACCTTCGATCGTTTTATCAGCAAATTGTGATCCTGAGCAGCAGATTTATCATGGCGTATTTGACTTATTTTTAACCCTCTCCAATAGTCCATCGCAAGTGGCATTTGTTTCGCGGTCAAGTTGCCACCCAATTTTGCACCCGGGTGCATTTTAAATTTGCACCCGGGTGCAATGCGGCGGAAAGATCAGAAACTTTGAGCTTCGGGAGCAACTATGTTGAATGGTGAAAGAAAAACGCCACGGCCTCTGCGTTGGGCGATGGTCGGCGGCGGGCGGTTGGGGCAGGTGGGTTACAAACATCGCTGCGGCGCATTGCGGGATAACACCGCCTTTGCGCTGGTGGCGGGGGCGTTTGATATTGTGCCGGAGCGTGGCCGCGAATTCGGCGTCAATCTGGGGGTGGATGCCGATCGTTGCTATGACGATTACCGCGCGCTGTTTGCTCAAGAGGCCGGGCGAGAGGACGGCATAGAAGTAGTCTCAGTGGCCACGCCGAACGGCACCCACTACGAAATTACCCGTGCGGCACTGCTGGCCGGGTTGCACGTGATTTGCGAGAAGCCGCTGTTTTTTACCAGCCGGGAAGCTTATGAAATCAAGGCGTTGGCTGCGGAGAAAAACCGCATCGTCGGCGTGACCTACGGTTTTTCCGGCCACCCGCTGCTGTTGCAAATGCGCGCCATGATTGCCAATGGGCAGATCGGCGAGGTGCGCATGGTAGATCTGCAATATACCCACGGTTTTAATGCCACCGACGAAGCCGACAGTGTTAGCGAAGCGCAGAAATGGCGTGTCGATCCCAAAATCTCCGGCCCGAGCTTTGTGCTGGGCGATATTTCCACCCACACCTTTTACCTGTCCCAATTGGTGATGCCGCAAATGCACATCCGCGAACTGCTTTGCGATCGGCAGAGCTTTATTCGCTCACGTGCGCCGCTGGAAGACAACGCGCTGGTGATGATGCGCTATGCCAACGGTGCGGTGGGGCGCATGTGGGCCTCGTCAGTCAATGCCGGTGCCATGAGCAGCCAGCGTATTCGCATCGTCGGCTCGAAGGCCAGCCTGGAATGGACCGACACCAATCCCAGCGAACTGAGTTACCAGGTGCAGGGGCAACCCAATCAGACGCTGTATCGCGGCATGCCTTATCTGGATGAAAGCTGCAACGCCTGGGAGCGGCTGGGGGCGCTGCACACCGAGGGGCTGACCGAGTCCTGGGCCAACATCTACCTGAAATTCGCCCTGGCGATTGATGCCTGTAACCGGGGCGATCGGCAGGCGCTGGATCAACTGGTGTATCCGGACATCGACGCCGGGATCGCCGGTGTGCGCTGGATTGAAAACTGCGTGCGTTCGGCCGATCAGGGTGCCCGTTGGGTGGCCTTTGAATAAACCTTTTTGCGGAGACATAACATGAAGCTTTCTTTCTGTACCGACAGTCTGGGCCACCTGCCGTTTGAAGCCATGCTGGACAGGCTGGGCGAACTGGGGGTGTTTGGCGTGGAAATGACCACCGGTGGCTGGTCTTCGGCACCGCATCTGGACACCGTTGCGCTGTTGCAGGACGCCGGTAAGCGCCGACGGCTACTGGCAGCACTGGAAAGCCGTGGCATGAAGATTGCCGCACTGAACGTTTCCGGTAATCCGCTGGAGCCAGGTGTACTCGGTGAAAAGCACCGCCACGATACCGACAACACGCTGGCGCTGGCCGCCAGCCTGGGGGTGAAGAAAATCGTCATGATGAGCGGATTACCCCCTGCGGCTCCCGGCGACAGCATCCCCAACTGGATCACCTATACCGCCAGTTGGCCGCCGACGCTAAAAAACTGCCTGGACTACCAGTGGAACGAAGTGGCGATCCCTTACTGGCAACGGCTGGTGGACAAGGCGCAGGCGTTTGGCATCGAGAAATTCGCGCTGGAAAACTTCAGCTCGATGCTGGTGTGGAACCCGGACACCTTGTTCAGGCTGCGTGACGCGGTGGGGCCGATGGTCGGCCTGAATCTTGATCCCAGCCACCTGATTTGGATGGGGGCCGATCCAATTGCCGTAGCCCGCCGTTTGGGGGACGCCATTCACCACGTGCACGGCAAGGACGTCAGGCTGGAAAGGGGCGTGGTGGCGGTCAACGGGCTGTTGGAAACCCGGCCGGTGGAGCAGGTGGCGGAGCGCGCCTGGAATTATGTGGCGGTCGGCTGCGGGCAGGATCTGCAGTGGTGGAAAGAGTTTTTCTCGGTGGTACGCATGATGGGCTATAACGACTGGGTGTCGCTGGAGATGGAGGATCTGACCATGTCGGTTGATGCCGGCATCAATACTTCGATTGAGGCATTAAGGCACTGTATCAGCCAGTAAACGGCGTTTTTTGCCGCCCAAGGTCCGCCATTGTGCAGGCCATGGGCGGCAAAAGACTGTCGAAAAAAACAGCCCAATAAAAGTGTGACGCATATCGCATTTATCCGACCAATTGGTTAAAATATCGCTACTTCCCGCACCCGTCCGGATCCCGTTTAACATGGAACAAATTCAGGTCTCTCGCTCAACCGCCTGGTTGCGCGTGGTCATTCTTGCCGTCTCGGCCTTTATCTTCAATACCACCGAGTTTATTCCGGTCGGGTTGCTGAGTGATATCGCCCAAAGCTTCTCGATGCAGACCGAGCAGGTAGGGTTGATCATCACTATTTATGCCTGGATCGTCGCCGCCAGTTCGCTGGTGTGTATGCTGCTGACCAGTCGGATTGAACGGCGCAAACTGCTGATCGGGGTATTTATCCTGTTTATCGCCAGCCATGTGCTGACCGCCGTGGCATGGAACTTCACCACGCTGGTAATTTCCCGAGCCGGTGTGGCGCTGGCCCATGCGGTATTCTGGTCGATCACCGCCTCATTGGCGATCCGGGTCGCTCCGGCAGGCAAAAAGGCGCAGGCGTTGAGCCTGCTGGCGGGGGGAACCGCGCTGGCGATGGTGCTCGGTCTGCCGCTGGGCCGTATCGTGGGGCAAATCCTCGGCTGGCGCATGACCTTTATTGGCATCGCCGCCTGTGCCACGCTGGCGCTGGTGCTGCTGTGGCGCTTGCTGCCGGTGCTGAAAAGCGAGCATTCCGGCTCGCTGGCCAGCGTGCCAATGCTGTTTAAACGCCCGGCGTTGGTCAGCCTGTATATGCTGACCATCATTGTGGTGACGGCGAATTTTACCGCCTACAGCTATATCGAACCCTTTATTCAGACCGTGGCCGGGCTGTCGGAAAACTTCACTACGTTGATGCTGCTGCTGTTCGGGGCCGCCGGTATCATCGGCAGTCTGCTGTTCAGCCGTTTCAGCGAACGCTTCCCGTCGGGCTTTTTCATCGGCGCTATCGCCTTATTGATGTTGAGCCTGCTGCTGCTGTTACCGGCCTCCGGTGATGAAAATCACCTGACGGTGCTGTTTGCGGTATGGGGCATGGCGATTATGGCGATTGGCTTATCGATGCAGGCCAAGGTCTTGAACCTGGCCCCGGACGCTACCGACGTGGCAATGTCGATCTATTCCGGGCTGTACAATTTCGGTATCGGTGCCGGCGCACTGCTGGGCAATCAGGTCAGCCTGCATCTGGGCATGGGCAACATCGGTTTTGTCGCTGCCCCGCTGGCGTTGATCGCCCTTGGCTGGTGCCTGCTGAACTTTTACCGTAGCGAACGCCTGCAACACCACCAAATCCGCTAACTTCCTGTCCTCTGATAGTGGGCCGTCGGCTCACTATCAGGCATCTCCCCGCAGCTTAAATTTTCTCTCAGCAAAACAGATTGCTGCAGTTTTTTATGCTTAATTACCTTTCATAGCCTGCTAATTAAATATTTAACTCCGACGCCGAGCCTATAGCATAGAAAAATAATAACTATGTTATGGCGAGGTTAATGGTGAGTGATTCTTTAGTTGCAGGAAGCGAGGCGGTGGCCCAGTCACCGATCCATGAACGGGATTTGTCAGCAAGAATTGATGCGTTGCCGACCTCGGCCGGCCTGTGGAAGTTTATCGCTTTGCTGGCGTTGGGCGGTTTTTTTGAGCTTTATGACCTGTTCCAGACCGGCTATATCAGCACCGGTTTAATCGCCGAGGGGATATTTCACACCGGCGCGCAAGGCGTGTTCGGCGTCTCCGACCAGGCGGCGTTTGCCTCTGCCACCTTCCTTGGCCTGTTTATCGGTGCCAGCCTGCTCAGCCCTTATGCCGACCGCTTTGGCCGCCGCACCACCTTTATGTTTGCCCTGGCCTGGTATGGCGTGTTTTCGCTGTGCCTGGCTTTTCAGCATCAGGCAGAGTGGGTGATTTTCCTGCGTTTTCTGGTCGGTGTCGGACTGGGGATTGAACTGGTCACCATTGATACCTATCTGACTGAGTGGGTGCCTGCACATCTGCGTACCCGCGCTTTTGCCTTTTCGTTTTTCATTCAATTTCTGTCGGTGCCAACGGTCGCGTTGATGTCGTGGTGGCTGGTACCACAGACCATTCTGGGCCTGAGCGGCTGGCGTTATGTGGTGATCGCCGGTGCCGTGGCTTCACTGGTGATTTGGCTGGTGCGTAAAGGCTTGCCGGAATCCCCGCGTTGGCTGGCGCAGCAGCGACGTTACCCGGAGGTCAGGCAGGTGATGCTGGCGATGGAACGCCGTTGCGGCGTTACCCAGGTGAAGGAATTTCCATTGTGTGATGCCGAATCAGCGAGCGAAACGCCCGCGCAGGGAAGCTTTAAAGATATCTGGTCGCCGCGTTACCGGGGCCGCACCCTGATGCTGGTGGTGATGAATTTCTTTCAGGCGATTGGCTTCTTCGGCTTCGGTAACTGGCTGCCGGCCTTGCTGGCCGGAAAGGGCGCCTCAATCACCCACAGCCTGCTGTATGCCTTCTTTATTACGCTGGCTTACCCGCTGGGATCGTTGCTGTGCAGTCGCTATGCCGACAAAATGGAAAACAAGTGGCAGATTGTCCTTTCTTGCCTGGTGACGGTGATTTTCGGCTCGCTGTTTGCCATGCAGAATAATCCCCTGTGGCTGATCCTGTGCGGCTTCTTTATCACCTGGTCCAATGCCTGGCTGACCTACAGTTACCACTCCTATCAGTCAGAGGTGTTCCCGACTTATATCCGTGCCCGTGCGGTCGGATTCTGCTATTCGTTCAGCCGGCTGTCGACGGTATTCAGCAGCCTGATTATCGGCATGATCCTGCAATACGGTGGCTCGGTGGGCGTGATTGCGTTTATCGTTGCCAGCATGCTGATTGTGATGGTGGTGATTGGGGTGTTTGGCCCCAAAACTCGTGGTATCGATCTGGAAAATATCTGACCCAGCCACCCGGCGTGGTGCATTGAAGCTGCGCCGGGATCTTCAGCAAAAAAACTCGCGATCATCCGAAAATAATTCCGTTATCACCGTTTCCTCTCCTGCCTTACTGTTAACCCGGAAGACCTACCCCTACCACCACCGGGAGATAACCTATGAGCACTCTGACCACGCAAGACGGCACGCGCATTTTCTATAAAGACTGGGGCAGCGGACAGCCTATTTTGTTTTCTCACGGCTGGCCGCTATCCGCCGACGCCTGGGATAATCAAATGTTGTTCTTCGGCCAAAGCGGTTATCGCGTTATCGCGCACGATCGCCGCAGCCATGGCCGCTCCGACCAAACCTGGGACGGCAACACCATGGACCGCTATGCAGACGATCTGGCGGAGTTGATCGAAGCGTTGGATCTGCGGGATCTGATCCTGGTGGGGCATTCAACCGGCGGTGGCGAAGTGGCGCACTATATTGGCCGTCACGGCAGTGCGCGGGTGGCGAAAGTGGTGCTGGTGGGGGCGGTACCCCCACTGATGCTCCAGAGCCCGCTTAATCCAGAGGGCCTGCCGATGTCGGCTTTCGACGGCATTCGCAGCGGAACGGCAGAAAACCGCTCGCAGTTCTTCAAGGATTTGGCCGTACCTTTCTACGGTTTCAACCGCGAGGGTGTCAGGACCAATACCGGGCTGACGGACAGCTTCTGGCTGATGGGCATGCAGGGCGGGGTGAAGGGATTGTATGATTGCGTGCGTGAGTTTTCCGAGGTTGACTACACCGCCGATCTGCTGGCCATCGATAAACCGACGCTGCTGGTGCACGGCGATGACGACCAGATTGTGCCGATTACTGCATCGGCATTGAAAGCCGCTAAGCTTATCAGGCAGGTTGAATTGAATGTCTATCCGGGGGCTTCGCACGGGCTGGCACAAACCGATCCCGACCGGTTCAATGCTGATTTACTGGCGTTTATCCAGTCTTGAACCCCAACTCCATTCCCAGGGATGGGGATTTTTACCTGTGACCCGGAGCCGACCATGAGCACTACCGCTTTTATTTCTCGAGTCAGACATGCTGTAGATACCCCCTTGCTTCGCTGGCTGATGCTACCGGCGATTTGCGCCGCCTATATCCAGGGCGGTTTGGTCAAGGCGCTGGACTTTAACGGCGCCATGGCGGAAATGACCCATTTTGGCCTGCAGCCGGCGGCGTTGTTTGCCGGGCTGGTGGTGGTGCTGGAGCTGGGGGCTTCGGCGTTGATCCTGACCGGTTTCTACCGCTGGCTCGGCGCATTGGCGCTGGCCGGATTCACCCTGGCCGCCACGCTAATGGCCAACCGTTTTTGGGAAATGAGCCCACCGGAGCGTTTTAACGGCATGAACGGATTTTTTGAACACATCGGACTGGCGGGGGCGTTACTGCTGGTGGCGCTTTACGATCTCAAGGAGCATAAAGATGGCTGAATCGGCACAGAGCAAGGCAGCACCCGGCGGTTTCGCACCGCTGAAGATCCCGGTATTCGCGGTGTTGTGGGGAGCCACGGTGCTGGGCAACGTTGGCAGCTTTATGCGTGACGTCGCCAGTTCCTGGCTGGTGACGGATTTGTCCTCCAATCCTTCGGCGGTGGCGCTGATGCAGACTGCCGCCACGCTGCCGGTGTTCTTGCTGGCGATCCCGGCGGGGGTGTTGTCCGATATTCTTGACCGTCGTCGCTTTCTTATTTTTGTCCAAATCTTACTGGCCTGCGTCAGCGGTACCTTGCTGCTGCTGTCGCAAAGCGGCGCGCTGACCGTCGAGTATTTGCTGGCACTGACCTTTATCGGTGGCATCGGCGGGGCGCTGATGGGGCCGACCTGGCAATCTATCGTGCCCGAGCTGGTACCGCGAGCCGATCTCAGAAATGCGGTGGCGCTGAACTCGCTGGGGATAAACATCGCCCGTGCCATCGGCCCGGCGGCGGGAGGGCTGCTGTTGGCCAGCTTCGGTGCCGGTGCGGCCTATGGTGCCGACGTACTGAGTTATGTGTTCGTGGTTTCCGCCTTGCTGTGGTGGCGCAGACCGAAGGTGGAGGATAATGGGCTTTCCGAGCATTTCTTTGGCGCTTTCCGTGCCGGTATTCGCTATGCCCGCGCCAGCCGCGAGCTGCATGTGGTGCTGCTGCGGGCGGCGGTGTTCTTCGTGTTTTCCAGCTCGGTCTGGGCACTGTTGCCGCTCGTCGCGCGGCAGATGCTGGGCGGTACCGCCGGTTTCTATGGCATCCTGCTGGGTGCGGTGGGGGCCGGCGCGATCGGCGGTGCGGTGCTGTTGCCAAGACTGCGTCAGCGGTTAAATGCTGATGGTTTGGTGTTATTGGCTGCGGTGATCACCGCCGTGGTGATGGCGTTGCTGTCGTTGGCTCCGCCGCAGTGGCTGGCGGTGTTGCTGCTGCTGGCGCTGGGAGCCGGTTGGATTATCGCGCTGACCTCACTGAACGGCGCAGCACAGGGCGTATTGCCAAACTGGGTGCGCGGACGCGGTCTGGCGATTTATCTGATGGTGTTTAATGGCGCGATGGCTGCCGGTAGCCTGCTGTGGGGGCTGATTGCTCAGGAGATTGGCGTGGCCGCCACGCTGTTGGCGGGCGGTATCGGCTTGTTGGTGATTTCGCTGCTGTTTCATCGTATTCGCCTGCCGGAAGGCGAGGCGGACCTGCAACCCTCCAACCATTGGCCGGAACCCTTGCTCAACACCCCGATTGAGAACGATCGCGGACCGGTGATGATCCAGGTGGAATACCGTGTCCGGCTGGAAGATCGCCCGCAATTTCTGCGCACGCTGCAACGGCTTTCGCGGGTGCGCCGCCGTGACGGTGCCTACGCCTGGGGGCTGACCGAACATACCGCCGATCCACAGTGCGTGATGGAGTGGTTTATGGTGGAGTCCTGGGCCGAGCATTTGCGCCAGCATCAGCGGGTTTCGCATGCCGATGCGGACCTGCAGCAAGAGGCGCTGCAGTTCCATATCGGTCCGGAAAAACCTCTGGTGCATCACTTCCTGTCGCTTGATTTGCGGCACGTGGAACGGTATACGACTGGGTAGTAAACATAAAAAGCCCGCCCAAGTTCCCCTGGGCGGGCGGTTTCACTGCGGTATGAACCTAGGCCAGGTCAAAACGATCGAGGTTCATCACCTTATTCCAGGCGGCGACAAAGTCGTAGACAAAACTCGCCTGAGCGTCCGAGCTGCCATAGACTTCCGCCAGCGCGCGCAGTTGAGAATGTGAACCGAAGATCAGATCGGCGCGGGTCGCCGTCCACTTGAGCGCGTCGGTTTGGCTGTCGCGTCCTTCGAATACGCCGTCATCGCCAACCGCTTTCCAGGTGGTGCCCATATCAAGCAGATTGACGAAGAAGTCGTTGCTCAGCGCCTGCGGTCGTTGGGTCAGCACGCCATGCTGGCTCTGGCCAACGTTGGCGTTTAACACCCTCAGCCCGCCCACCAGTACCGTCATTTCCGGTGCCGTCAGCGTCAGCAACTGCGCTTTGTCGACCAGCAAGGCTTCGGCCGGAATATTGAACTGGCGCTTCAGGTAGTTACGGAAACCATCGGCAACCGGCTCCATCGCTTCGAAGGAGTCGACGTCGGTCTGCTCCTGCGTGGCATCCATACGGCCTGGCGTGAAGGGCACGCTCACCGGATGCCCGGCGTTGATTGCCGCCTGTTCGACCGCTGCGGCACCGGCCAGCACGATTAAATCTGCCAGCGAGACGCGCTTGTTGCCCGTCTGGGCATTGTTGAACGCCTGCTGTATCCCTTCGAGCTTGGCCAGCGTTTGCGCCAGTTGCGCCGGTTGGTTGATTGCCCAATCCTTCTGCGGTGCCAGACGAATGCGCGCACCGTTGGCGCCGCCACGCTTGTCGGACCCGCGGAAGGTGGAAGCTGAAGCCCAGGCGGTGGAAACCAATACCGAGATTGGCAGGCCGGAAGCCAGGATGCTGGTTTTGAGATCGGCGATATCCTGATCGTTAACCAACTGATGATCGACGGCCGGGATCGGATCTTGCCAAATCAGTTCTTCGGCCGGCACTTCCGGGCCGAGATAGCGAGCGCGAGGCCCCATATCGCGGTGGGTCAGCTTGTACCAGGCACGGGAGAAAGCGTCTGCGAGTTGCTCAGGATGTTCATAGAAACGGCGCGAGATCTTTTCGTATGCCGGATCGAAGCGCAGCGACAGGTCGGTGGTTAACATGGTCGGACGCTGTTTCTTCGCAGGATCGAACGCATCGGGAATGGTCTCGCCCACGTCTTTGGCCACCCACTGGTGGGCACCGGCCGGGCTCTGCGTCAGTTCCCACTCGTATTCGAACAGGTGTTTGAAGAAGTCGTGGTTCCACTGGGTCGGCGTGGTGGTCCAGGTCACTTCCAGGCCGCTGGTGATGGCATCCTTACCTTTACCGGTGCCAAAGCTGCTCTGCCAGCCGAGTCCCTGCCGTTCGATGCCCGCACTCTCCGGATCGTCGCCGACATGAGAGGCCGGGCCTGCGCCGTGGGTTTTACCGAAGGTATGACCGCCAGCGATCAGCGCCACGGTTTCTTCATCATTCATCGCCATTCGGGCAAAGGTCTCGCGAATGTCACGGGCGGCAGCGACCGGATCCGGGTTACCGTCCGGGCCTTCCGGGTTAACGTAAATCAGGCCCATTTGCACCGCAGCCAGCGGATCTTCCAAATCGCGATCGCCTGAGTAGCGGCTGTTCTGGCCACCGCTCAGTTCCAGCCAGATTTTTTCCGATCCCCAATAGACGTCATCCGGCTCCCAGGTATCGGCACGGCCGCCCGCGTAGCCAAAGGTTTTAAAACCCATGGATTCGAGCGCGACGTTACCGGTCAGGATAATCAGGTCGGCCCAGGAGATTTTGCGGCCGTATTTCTGTTTGATTGGCCACAACAGGCGGCGGGCCTTATCGAGGCTGACGTTGTCGGGCCAACTGTTGAGCGGTGCAAAACGTTGCTGGCCTTCACCTGCGCCGCCACGGCCGTCGCCGATGCGGTAAGTCCCGGCGCTGTGCCAGGCCATACGGATAAACAGGCCACCGTAGTGGCCGAAGTCTGCCGGCCACCAGTCCTGCGAGTCGGTCATCAGGGCATGCAGATCCTGTTTAACGGCGGCCAGATCCAGGCTGTTAAAGGCTTTGGCGTAATCGAAGTCGGGGTCCATCGGGTCGGAAAGGGAGGAGTGCTGGTGCAGCGGTTTCAGGCTAAGTTGGTTGGGCCACCAGTCCTGATTCGAGGGGCCACGGCGTGGCGTGTTCGGTTTACCGCCGCCCGAAAATGGGCATTTGCTTTCAGTTGTCATGATGCGCTCTCTGCTTCTGTAGGTTCGCTCCCCAGGCCCTGTCTGCCGGTACCTGGGGAGCCGTTAGCTTGACATCGCGGGTAACTGCCCGCGTCGGGTGTTGCGCTAAGGGTTTTTCTAATCAACTGATTTTCAATAATAAGAGATGAGGTTTTCGCCAACCGCTGATGGGGCTCGCACTGACACTCAGCTCTAAGCTTAGTCAGTGGATGAAGATAGATAAAATAGGAATGGTTGAATGTTGTAATAGTTGGCAGCTATTGAATGTAGTGCTATTAATCGGTTGATATTAAAGGGAAGGTCGGGGTTACCAAGGCAGTCACCAGCAAGTGATGTTAAGCCGCCTGATCGGTTCGATAAACTTTGAAGTTAAAACACGGTCGATAGTCACTACCCATCGTTTTTGGGCTGTATTGGCCGTTCATTCAGTGTGTTATAGGTGAAAACCGGCTCTGTCTCCTATACTGCACTGCATGGGCTGATCCGACAAAGGATTGTAAATAATGTCAAAGTGGTGTTGGTTATTGAGTCAGTTAACGCGCAAGTTGTGGTTCCGTACCTGTTTCTTTGCCGCTCTGGCGGTTCTGTCTGCATTGGTTTCTATTGTACTGAAACCTTTTATTCCCCCGAGTATCGGTGGTGTGGTGGGCAGCGATGCTGTCGACAAGATCCTTAATATCCTGGCGTCCAGCATGCTGGCGGTGACGACTTTTTCATTGAACATTATGGTCTCGGCATACAGTTCAGCGACAACCAGCGTGACGCCGCGGGCGACCCGCCTGGTGATGGAAGACAGCACGACGCAAAACGTACTGGCAACCTTTATCGGTTCCTTCCTGTTCAGCCTGGTCGGTATTGTGGCGCTGAGTATGGGGGCCTATGGTGACCAGGGGCGCGTGGTTCTGTTTGTCGTCACACTGGTTGTTATTGGTTTGATTGTCATCACCTTGTTACGTTGGATCCAGCATTTGTCTCTGCTGGGGCGAGTTGGCGAAACGACCTCCCGGGTAGAAGAGGCAACGCGAACGGCATTGGAAAACCGGGTAAATATCCCTTACCTGGGCGGGAAACCCTGGCATGTGCATCTCACGCCACCGACGAATGCCATACCGATCTATCCGGGGGGCATTGGCTATATCCAACACGTTGACATGCAAATGCTCGATACTTATGCACAGCAGGTCGAAGGGGAGCTTTACTTACAATCCCAGGCAGGGGCCTTTGTCCATCCAGCGCAGCCGCTAGCCTGGCTGGCGTCATCTCATGGCGATATTGATGCGGCAGAAATTCTGGACGCTATAACCATCAGCGCTGAACGTTCATTTGATCAAGATCCGCGCTTTGGTCTCGCCGTATTGGCTGAAATCGCCTCCAGGGCCTTGTCTCCGGCGGTAAATGACCCCGGCACTGCGATTGATGTGATTGGGCGTGCGGTAAGGTTGTTGGCAATATGGGGCAAAAAAACCCCAGGCGCCAGTGAGGTCGAGTATGCCCAGGTCTATGTACAACCCATTTTAACGGCAGACCTGTTTGACGATATCTTCAATCCCATTGCTCGTGACGGCGCGGCGCTGATTGAGGTGCAACTGCGTCTGTTGAAAGCTTTGCAGGCGCTCGAACAGATGGATCCTGAAGTGTTCTCTGTGGATGTACGCAGGTATGTGGTGACTGTTCAGCATTGGGCCGAACAACAGATGGGTTCACCCCAGGACAGAGAAAAGTTGTATGACTGGTTACGGCACTCCGGGATGGGTAATGGCTAGTTTTTTTATCTGCGGGGCGGTTTATTGATTATCGCCCCAGATGCCGTGAGGGCGGGAGATAAGCCCTGGTCATCGTGTATTTTCTCCCTGTAAACACCCGCTACTTGTTTTCAAGGCAGTCTCCCTGTCCGAGCGAGTTAAACCCCTTTGGTTCTCCTGATTGAATATAAAGAAAAACCGATGGTTTATGCTGATATATAATATTCACCTTGTTATGATTCATCACGGCAGGTAATAATTGTGCGTGTTGGTGAAGCATTGATACCTTTCCCTATATCCCCCTCGCTTCAGGTATTGATAGACTGAAATTAATTAGACTATTTAATGGTAATTTTCTATCGCAATGGTAGTGATCGAGAGTATAACCACTCATGCAAACTGTCATGCCTGTAGGATCCAGCGCGAAAGAATAGGCTTTATTGATAAAGTCACCACCCTTATTTCAATAAGGAGGAACTATGCTAGGAAATCTTCATAATGTCGATATTCGCTTGTTGCAGATATTTTTAACCATTGTTCAATGTAATGGGTTTTCTGCCGCGCAAGCGCAATTGAATATGAGCCAATCCGCCATTAGTACCTGTATGTCCACCTTAGAGACCCGTCTGGGATTTCGCCTTTGCGAGCGGGGGAAAAAAGGATTCAGTCTGACGGATGAAGGTGAACAGGTGCTTTATTATACACAACAACTGTTTGCCAAATTAGATGACTTTGTTTTACAGGTCCATAACCTTTCGGGGCGATTACGCGGTGAATTGATGATAGGTTTATTGGACAGCACATTAACGCTGCCAGAAGCAAAAATAGTTGAGGCAATAAGACGTTTTTATCAGCGTAATCATGAGGTAAGTCTGCAGGTTTTTATTAAATCACCGACGGAACTTGAACAGAAAATTATCAGCGGCGAATTACATGCGGCGATATCTTATATCGGGCACAGATTAGAGAATCTTGAGTATATCGATCTCTTCAGTGAAAAAATTTCAATCTATTGCGGAAGGCACCATCCGCTGTATTTGTCATCAAAGGTGACTGCCGAGGATTTACAGCGCTTCAGCTGGGTAAAACGTGGCTATCTGATGCCGTCGGATTTGGTGCCTGTAACGCCATCACTAATCACGGCCACGGCCCACCAGATGGAGGCTGTCGCCTTACTAATCCTGGCAGGGACGCACATGGGTTATCTGCCGCAACATTATGCCCAGCAGTGGGTCGAAAAACAGGAAATGTATCTGCTTGAACCTGATGAATTAAGCTATGAGGTGACTCACTGCCTTATTCTTAACCGAAATCGCCCGCATAATGAAGCCCTCGAAGCCTTGGTGTCTGATATTCGTCTGGAACATGGATATCCGGGACGGTAATATTTCATTCTTATATGCTTCACACCTTTCTGGTTAAACATTAATAAATAGTAAAGTCAGCTTTATTTTATATCTATTGTTAGCCATGCAATTAATTCTTACGCTCATCGGCACATCAATGAATATTCAGATGGGTACAGTAGCTGGAATACTGCTACCCGTAAATGGGCGTTTTTATCACACATCGAGGGAAATGAAATGAGAGATAAATTTCGCGGCAAGCACTATCTTGCCATGCAGGATTATACAGCGGAAGAGATCCGTTATTTGGTCGAGCTGGCAGCCGATTTAAAACGCAAATGGACCATGCGTGAGCCACATGAATATTTACGTGGGCGGACCTATGGCATGATTTTCGAAAAAAAATCTACGCGTACCCGTAATTCCTTCCATGCCGCCGCAACGGCGCTGGGGGCTCAGTCTATCTATTTGCGCCCGGATGAAATGCAACTCAGCCGCGGTGAGCCCATTAAAGATACCGCACGCATTATTGATCGCTATTTTGATGGTTTGTATATCCGAACTTATGGACAGGAAATTGTTCAGGAGTTTGCGCAATACATGAAAAATCCGGTGATTAACGCTTTAACGGCGCTGGAGCATCCTTGCCAGGGGCTGGCCGATCTGCTGACCATTAAAGAAAAATTTGGTGAATGGAAAGGGGTAAAAGTCTGTTATGCCGGCGATGTCTATAACGTCTGTCATTCCCTGATGATCGGCTGCGGCATGATGGGCATGGATATTTATGTTGCTGCCCCTGAAGGGTACGAACCGGTACCGGAAATTCTGGCCTGTGCGCAGCAACACGCGGCGAAAAGCGGCTCCAAAGTTATCGTGACCCGGGATTTCGACGAGGCGCTGCGTGGAGCCGATGTGGTGTATGGCAACACCTGGCACAGCATGGGCGAAAACGAAGCCCAGAAAGAAAAGCGCATTCAAGACTTTATGCCGTACCAAATCAACGCCCAGGCAATGGCGAAAGCACGCAAGACGGCGGTCTTCATGCATTGCCTGCCGGGTTACCGTGGCGAAGATATGACAGATGAAGTCATTGAAGGGCCGCAGTCCGTGGTGTGGGATCAGGGTGAAAACCGCATGCACACCGTGAAGGCCGTTATGGTGGCTACGGCGGTCTAGCCTTCCGGCTCAAAGGCGAGGGAGCCCAAACGCTGGCTCCCTCGCCATGCCGCCAGACATCACTTCTGCTTTTAGTCGCCATCCGTACTTCACTAAGGAGTTTGTTATGAGCCAATCTGTGGAGAGTAAAACACATCTAAAAAAAGCCATTACCTTCAATGGATTTTTGGGGATGGGTATTGGCTGCGTTTTTGGTGCTTCCTGGCTGGTGCTCACCGGCACCTGGCTAAGCACGGCCGGTGGCCCCTCCAATGCGGCACTGGCCATTTTACTCTGCCTGCTCATTGAGCTTCCCCTTGCGCTGGCCTATCTGGAAGCCATATCCGCAGTGCCTTTGGCGGGTGGGGAGGCGGCGTATTCATATCTTGCATTCGGCAGTTTTGCCGCGATGATCGCCGGATGGTTCGGCGTGCTGGTGAATATCATTTTATGCGCCTGGGAAGCACTGGCAATTACCACCATGCTGGGCTACCTGCTGCCCTCGATGAAGAGCGCGGCGATCCTCTATGAGGTCGGCGGGTTTGCGGTCAGTGCGCCATTATTGGTTATCGGGCTGCTGCTTATCGCGGGCATCGGCATGATGCAGCACCGGGGCGTAAAACTTTCATCAACGTTACAGACGTTTATTACCGTGACGGTGTTAACCCTGGTTATCGTCTCGCTGATTGCCTGTTCATTCTATATCGACCTTGAAAACCTCAGCCCGTTACAGAGCAAACCGACCTTTGCCGGCGTGGTGGCTCTGCTGGCGCTCCTGCCATTTTCTATAGCCGGTTGGGAAACCATAGCCAAGGGAGCGGAAGAAGCCTCTGCCAGCCTGAGCCGTAAAAAAACCGCTCTTGCTTTGATTATCTCGCTGGTCATCGCCACCTTTATGTACCTGATTACCCTACTGGTTCCTTCGGCAATCGTGCCCTGGCAAAGCCTGATGACCATGGATATCCCCTTTGCTCACGCAGCAGAAATAGTGACAGGTACGCCAGTTTGGGGGGTGTTACTCACGGCAGCAGCTTGCTGCGGAGTCGTGGGGGTTTATAACGCCTGCTTTTATGGCGCAACTCGTTTACTGATGTATATGAGCCAGGTTGGATTAATTCCGGCGGCTTTTTCCCGCTTGCACCCGGTTTACCATACGCCAACGGTAGCCATCCTGTTCGTTTCATTAATAGCCGCCTCTGCCTGTTTGCTGGGTAAAGCCGTGTTTCTCCCCCTGGTCACCGTGGCCGCTTTTTCCTACATCGTCTTGTGGGGATCAACGCTGTTTTCCGTGATGCGACTGAGGAAATTACGCCCTGAGCTTCCACGCCCGCTTCCAACTCCGGGAGGAAAATTCACCCTGGCTATTGGGGCCATTGTGACTCTGCTTATGGCTGCAGCCATGTTGGTTCCTGGCAGCCCGGCGGCGCTTAAATGGCCCTATGAGCATCTGCTATTGGCCGTGCTGCTGGTGATTGGCCTGATTCTTTATTTGTTGCGGGATAAATCTGTTTCCGGAGAAGAGCAGGCCAAATTGATACTGAAAAACATTCCCACCGAAATAGTGAAAACAGAACTGACCACTCAAAATAGTAATTCTGATTAATTCCGTACTCATATCGATGAAAATATCCTGACTGTATCTTATGAAATAAAGATAATTAAGAGGTTAAAAATGGAAAGAAGCTATGTAAAAAATGCCACTAACAGGCTGAAGAAGGTTTTATTATGTCCACCAAAACATTTTTCATTCCAGCCTATTAATGTCATTACTGAAGACTGGCTGGAAAAAGGCGAGTCAGCCGATATTAACGCATTTCGGCGCGAGCATGACGCGCTGGTTCAGGCTTACCGCGAAAATGGCGTTGAAGTGGTATTGATGGATCCTGATCCTGACCTTCCTTATCAGGTTTATGCGCGCGATTTCGGTGCCTGTGTCGCGGAAGGTTTCATCATGGGGAGTTTCCGTGAACCTTGTCGCCATGGGGAAACGGCCGCCTATGAAGCCAAGATGAAACAGCTTGGTATCCCCTGCGTTGCACGCTGTACCAGCGGGGCATTTGAGGGCGGTGATTTCTGGATGATAGATGAGCACACTATTGCTCAGGGCGTCGTGGCAAGGACGGACTATGACGGCTACCAGAACATTGAACGCCAGATGTGGGAGCTGGGTTACACCATGGTCCCTATCTTCTGTAAGCGTGAAAATCTTCACCTGGACATGTGCTTTAATATTGTTGCCGAGAAAGTCGCGGTCGTCTGTAAAGCTGCTCTTCCCGATGAGTTTTTAAATCTGCTCACCAGAAGAAAATTCACGCTGATTGATGTTCCGCAACAGGGGGTATTCCGCCATCATTGCAATTTGCAGGCATTGGGTGATGACCGGGTGCTGACCTTTAAAAATAATAAAGAGACCAACCTGCAGCTTGCTGCCTTGGGAATTAAAACCATTGAAATTGAATTGGAAGAAATTCTCAAAGGTGGCGGCGGGCCTCACTGCATGACTTTCCCATTGGAACGGGAATGAAATAGTCAGCCATCTAAAGGGGAGGGTATAGCTTCCCCTTTCTTATCTGCCAGGGAACAGGAGAGGATAATTATGAGAATACTTATAGCATTAGGCGGCAATGCGCTATTAAAACGTGGCGAAGCCATGACCGCGGAAAACCAGCGGCGAAATATCGCTATAGCCTGTGAAGCCATTTCCCGTCTGGATGGCAAACACCAGATCATTATCAGCCACGGAAATGGGCCGCAGGTGGGGTTATTAGCACTGCAGTCTGAGTCCTACGCCGATAAGGTTGAACCCTATCCGTTTGACGTTTTGGGTGCGGAAAGCCAGGGGATGATTGGTTACATGCTGGAGCAAGAGCTACGTAATCATATACCCGGCAGGCAGGTTGCCTGTTTGCTGACTCAGGTAGAGGTCGATATCAACGATCCCGCAGTCAAGCAACCCAATAAATTTATTGGCCCGGTTTATAACGACGAACAGGCCAAAAAATTAATGCAAGAAAAAGGCTGGATAATAAAACCGGATGGTAAATATTACCGCCGCGTTGTTCCCAGCCCACAGCCATTGGCGGTCGTCGAAATTGAGACATTACGCACGCTGGTAAACAATGATGTGATTGTTATTGCCGGCGGCGGTGGCGGTATCCCGGTCACCACCCTCAGTTCACAAATCCGTGGGCTGGAGGCCGTTATCGACAAGGATCGCTGCTGCAGCCTAATGGCTCAGCAGCTGGATGTGGACTTACTGATTATCGCGACCGACGTCAGCAGAGTTTTTACTGACTTTGGCACGGCGGACAGCAAAGCAATTAAAGCCGCCAATCCACACGCATTGCTTGAAATGGATTTCCCGGCAGGCTCGATGTGGCCCAAGATCCAGGCTACGTGTGAGTTTTCTATCAATAGTGGCAGATCGGCAGTGATCGGATCGCTGGAGGACATTGTTGATATGGTCGAAGGACGGGCAGGAACCTTGATCAATAAAGATATTGAGGGCGTGGCGTTTCACTGACGAGCGGGTTAAAGCGCGTTGATTATGCATGGGTGCAGCAGATATTGGCACCGCGGCTATTCCAGACAATCCGCCAAAGCGACATGGCAAAGGAGACAATTGTGGTTATTGATCTCTCCCTCATTGGGCTTTACTTGTTATTGGTGTTAGGCGTGGGGTGGCTGGGCTGGAAACGGACAAAAACGCGAGATGATTACGCCGTGGCGGGCAGACGTCTCGCCCCGTTGATGTTCACCGGCACTATGGCCACGACGGTGCTCGGCGGCGCGGCAACCATGGGCAGCATGGGACTCGGTTATCAATATGGCATCTCTGGCTTATGGCTGGCAACCAGCCTGGGAATGGGGCTGATTGGACTGAGTTTGTTTTTGGTTACCCCGTTGTTGAAGCTCAATCTGCACACCGTCACCCAGGTCCTGGCACTGCGTTATCGTCCCCGCGTTCGCTTGCTGGGGGCGGCCATTATGATGGTTTATGACCTAATGGTTGCGGTCACCTCCATTATCGCCATAGGCAGCATTATCGAGGTTTTGTTGGGCATCCCCTTTCTGTATGCCATTTGGATCGGCGGCGGGGTGGTAGTGGTCTATGTTTTTCTGGGGGGGATGTGGTCATTAACCATGACTGATATTTTTCAGTTTATTATGATGACGGTGGGGTTACTTTTTATTTTAATGCCTGCCAGTGTTATTCATGCCGGTGGTTGGCAAAATATGCGAGATATTTTACCCGAGGGTTTCTTCTCGCTGACCCATATTGGTTTACCGAATATCATTACTTATTTTTTAATCTACTGTCTGGGAATGTTTATCGGGCAGGACATCTGGCAACGCATGTTTACCGCCCGCAGTGCCAATGTTGCCCGCTGGGGAGGCTTCGTCGCCGGGGTTTATTGTATTGTCTGGGGCGTGATGGGGGCAATTATCGGCATGAGTTGCCGGGTGTTTTTGCCCGATATTGGCAACCCGGATGCCGTATTCATGAGCGCCGTACAGACGGTGCTTCCCGTAGGCCTTCGGGGGATTGTCATTGCGGCTTCACTGGCCGCACTCATGTCGACAGCCAGCGCCTGTATGATGGCGACCTCAACCCTGTTTGTTTATGATATTTATGCCGCTATCTTCAAGAAAGAAAAATGTTCAATTAAAACAGATCGCTGTGCAACCCTGGCCTTTGGTATCAGCATACTGATCATCGCCAGTTTGATTGGCGATGTTATTACTGCGCTGACTGTCGCTTATAACATTCTGGTTGGCGTGTTGTTGGTCCCCCTGATTGGAGCCATTTGTTGGCAAAGATCTTCAACCACCGGGGCGATATCAGCGATGGTGTCCAGCACCATCATCATTATCTATTTTATGGTCAGATACGGATTGCAGGCCAACAGTGTGACCTATTACGGGCTGTTGGCGAATCTGGTGACCTTCGTGACAATAAGCCTGCTATGGCCTGATTTTCGGACCCCAACTCCGCTGAATTAATCGGAAACTCAATCTTCATGGCCTTCTTTATTGAGAATACGGGAGCGGCAAACGTCCAAAATCTCATCTGCCAGCGCGGAGTCATCAGGGCAGGCGCGGGACAGCACCAGAGCACCAACAACATGTGCGATGGTATCGATCAGGTCGGCTCGCGTTATGTCACCTTCGCCATTTTCATTGGCTAAAAGGGCCAACTGACGTTCAATGCCAGCCGCAAACGTCGCCTTAATTGATTCGGATTGGCGGGCCGTATCGGTGCCTAGTGCCGACATCACACAACCTTTGCCCATGTCATCGCGATGCTGGCGGGAAAGATAGTTTTCAACAAATTTCTCCCGGCTCATATCCGCCGTACTTTCTGCTGATTGCGTAAAACCGCAGTTCATCGCCTCCGACATCAAATCGGCCTTGGAACCAAAGTGCTTATAGAACCCGCCGTGAGTTAAACCTGCCGCTGACATCAATTCAGCTACGCCCACGCCGTCATAACCCCGCTCACGAAACAACTCTGAAGCTGTTTCAACAATACGTATTCGGTTTGCACGAACCTGCTCTTTAGAAACCCTCATTGTTCTGCCTCTTCTCCTAAAACTGATGTCGCAAGTATACATTGATGATGATCGTAATCAAACGGATTGACTTTTTAGATTATGATCATCATCATTGCACTTGTCCCGTTAGCCACCACTTCCAGGGTTCTACAGACATCGCAGTTTGCGAATTTCATTGACTCATTGATAAAGAAGGGCATTTCATGACCAAATCAACAGTTCTGATTACAGGCGCCTCCACAGGCATTGGTGCCGTATACGCTGAACGGTTTGCGCGCCGTGGCCATGACCTGGTTCTGGTCGCCCGCGACAAGACAAAACTTGATAGCCTTGCCGAACGCTTGAGACAAGAAAAGGGTATTGCTGTCGATGTCCTGCCTGCGGATCTCACACAAGCGGATGATTTAGCGGCTGTTGAAGCTCGCTTACGTGATGACACGCGGATAGGCATTCTTATCAATAACGCGGGTATCGCGCAGTCGGGCAGCTTTGCAGAGCAGACGTCTGATTCAATTGAGCAGCTTATCGCGCTTAATGTAACGGCTTTAACGCGACTGGCCAGTGCAGTGACGCCACGGTTTGTGTTGGCTGGCGAGGGCGCTATCGTCAATATCAGTTCCGTCGTCGGACTCGCCCCTGAATTTGCAATGTCGGTTTATGGCGCAACCAAAGCCTTTGTCCTGTTCCTGTCTCAGGGCCTGAATATTGAGCTGTCGCAGAAAGGGGTTTATGTTCAGGCGGTGCTCCCCGCCGGGACTTACACGGAAATTTGGCAACGTGCAGGTATCGACACCAACACTTTGCCCCAAATGATGGAAGCGGGCGAATTGGTTGATGCAGCCCTGGTTGGGTTTGATCGGCGTGAACTCGTTACCATCCCACCTTTGCAGGATGCCGCACGCTGGGACAACCTCGATGCTACGCGTCAGACTCTGCTATCGGATATCAAACAAGATGAAGCCGCAGAGCGATATAAAACCCTTTAGACAATAAAGGGTCCTGCTCAGAACCGTCGTTCAGCTGGCTGCACGGCAGGGGAAAAACAAATGAATAATAAGACCATGAAATCCTTAACGTTTAAGCGTTACGGTAAATCTCCTGAATTAGGGTTTGATGACGTAGATTATAAAAGGTGTTGGTTGGCCATGAAGCGGGGCTTAACTTATACCTTTCTATTCGTTCGGCCAGAAGGTAGTCAACTCAGCCAAATAGGTAAACTGGTAGAAACCGAACAAATCAAACCCGTGATCGACAAGGTATTCCCCTTTGCTCAAACAAAGGAGGCTCTTGGCTACCTTGCCCAGGGGTATGCGAAAGGAAAAGTGGCTATCAAGATGCAGGATTAATTCCTTTTTCTATGATGCCGTGTTGCCGTTGTCTGATAAGTGGCTATCATCTTTTCTTTAAGCCCTTGCCGCTGCTGAAAGGATTGCCTGCCATTATGCCCGTAAATTTTGACCTCAACGATCTCTACGCCTTCCGCGCGTTGGTTGAATACGGTAATTTTCGGCTTGCCGCAGAGTCCATCTGCCTTTCTCAGTCAGCATTGAGCCGCAGGATAGAGAAGCTGGAATCCGCGCTGGGCATCAAGCTGTTCGACAGAACCACCAGACGAGTCACGCTAACCCTGTATGGACAGACCTTTGCCGAGCGTTCAGATCAACTCTTGATGAACGTTGAGTTGGTATTAGCCGATATCAATAAGGTCAGTCAGGACAGAACGGGGCTGGTCACCGTCGCCACGGTGCCTTCAGCGGCCTACTACTTCATGCCCGACGTGATTCGCCGCTTCCAGGCTCGCTATCCACGCGTACGCGTTAAGCTTATTGATAGCAGTGCCGGCAATGTCATCGAAGCGGTTACCAGCGGCCAGGCCGACTTCGGCATCTGTTTTGCGCGAAACCTGCAACCCAATATCGAATTTCTGCCGTTAATTGGGGATGTTTACGTGGCTGCCTGCAGGCGCGATCACCCTCTGGCCGCTAAAAAAAGCCTGACCTGGCGCGAGTTTTATCAGCAGGATTATGTGGGGCTGGATAAGACCTCCGGCAACCGCAATCTGCTCGATCAGATGCTGGCACACATCATCCCTGAGCGTCCCAGCCTCTGCGAAACCCGCCATGTGACGACCCTGCTGGGCATGGTTGAAGCGGGTATCGGTATTGCCGCCGTACCCGCTATGTCGATGCCGGGATCAGAGCATTCGGTGCTGACTCACCTGCCGCTGACCGACCCGGTTGTAAAGCGCACCGTCGGCCTGATCAGGCGCAGCGGACGTATGCAATCCTACCTTGCCGCTGAGTTGGAAAAACTGATCACTGAACAGTATCACTCTGCCTAACCGGTTGTTCAGCCTTCACGACTCTCATCCCGGTGGCGTGAATGGTTTTTTGCGCCTGCGGGGAAGACAGGAAATCCAGTAGCGCTTTGCCTTCCTGCTGATGTTCGGCTTTGGCGGTGACCGCACCGGCAAAGCGGGTAATGTACTGGACATTGTCAGGCAGTTCGCCAATAAAGGTGACGCCGGGGACGGGGAGCAGTTCACTGACCTGCTGAAAACCTACCGCATATTTTCCTTTCGCCACCTCGGATGCCACCGGAATGCGTTCAACCTTATGCGCCTTCTCCTTCACCTGATCTTCAATACCCAGTTTTTGGAACAGCTGGCTGCTGACGTATCGGCCGCTGGCACTGTCAGAATAGGCAATGGATTTAGCCTGTAGCAGGGTATTGCGCAGCTCTGCATCATTTTTAATATTGGGTTTAGGGTCACCTTGTTTGACCACCATGCCAATCGGCGAATCGGCCAGTTCCACGCGCGACCCCGGCTGTATCCAGTTATCCTTTTCCAGCTTTTTCAGTGCATCGCCCACCATGATCACCACGTCGGCATTTTCGCCGCGAGCCAGGCGTGCCGGGATCGCTTGGGGCGTATTGCCCATCGAGGGGCCAGAGACCAAAATGATCTTGTCGCCACTCGTTGCTTCAAACTGTGGGGCCAGTTTTTCCAGGGCGGCTTTAAAGCCCCCTGAAATCATGACGGTCACTTCTTTTGCGTGCACTCCCGTACTGACAGAGAAAATCACCAACGTGGCGAGCAATGAACGGTAGATTTTTTGCATGACGTAACCCCTGATTTAAGCTGCTGTTTGTAAAGATAATGGGCTGCGACGGTACAGATAGAACGTCGCCAGCAATGCGCATAGCGCAGCAAAACTCATCCAGTAGCCGGGGGATGCCTTATCGCCGGTGTACTCAATCAGCGCGGTAGAAATGACCGGTGTAAATCCGCCAAAGACCGCGGTCGCCAGGCTGTAGGCCAGTGAGAAACCGGCAACCCGCACCTCCGTCGGCATGATCTCGGTTAACGCCGGGATCATGGCACCGTTGTAGAGGCCATAGATGAAGGACAGCCATAACAGCACCGTGAGCATCATGGAGAAGCTGGGGGCTGCCGCAAGCAGGCCAAGTGCCGGATACGCAGTAACCAGTGCCAGCAGGGCCATGACAATCAGGATCGGTTTTCGACCAAAATGGTCTGACAGCGCACCCCCAACCGGCAGCCAGAGGAAGTTGGATATCGCTACCAGCAAGGTCACCAGCAGGCTGTCAGAGGCGCTCAGCATCAACACTTTTTTACCGAACGTCGGTGCATAGACGGTGATCAAATAAAATGCGGTGGTGGTCATGGCGACCATCAGCATGCCGGCAATAACCACCTGCCAGTTCGCCAAGAGGGTTTTAAACACCTCGCGCATCGCCAGATGGTTGCGACGGGCGTTAAACTCCTGGGTTTCTTCCAGTTTACGGCGCAGTAAAAAGATGAAAGGGACAATCAGGCAACCGAACAGGAAAGGCAGACGCCAACCCCATTCGCGAATGGCGCTTTCTTCCATAACGGCATTCAGGGCGAAACCCATCGCCGCGGCCACCATTATGGCCACTTGCTGGCTGCCGGACTGCCAACTGGTATAAAAGCCTTTGCGGCCTGGGGTGGCAATTTCGGCCAGGTAAACGGATACGCCGCCCAGTTCAGCACCGGCTGAGAAGCCTTGCAATAATCGGCCGCCCAGCACCAGCAATGGCGCCCAGATCCCGATCGTCTGATAGGACGGGATAAGAACAATCAGGAAGGTCCCGGCGGCCATGATCGACAGGGTAACAATCAGCCCTTTACGTCTGCCGACTTTATCAATGTACGCACCCAACACGATTGCACCGACAGGACGCATCAAAAAGCCCGCGCCAAAGACCGCGAAGGTCATCATCAGCGAGGCAAATTCACTGCTGGCCGGAAAAAAGGTATGGGCAATATAGGTGGCATAGAACCCGAACAGGAAAAAATCAAACTGCTCCAGAAAGTTGCCGGAGGTAACTCGCAGTATCGCGCTGATTCTGGCCCGGTAGGTCATGGGGGCGTTAGAGGAATGCATCTCAATCTCCAGTTTGTCATTGGCGCTTTTACTGCGCCTGTTTCTGCAGACTGGATCAGGTCAATAAAGTAAATAAGCGCAATAAACTCATCAACTGATGCGTTTGCCGCATGAATCAACGTTAACAATTGAGTGCGATAAGCTGTAACGGGTCATTAACAATGATTCCCCTGCGCTGACTTGTTCGCTGGACGCTAAAACTTCATGTGCGTTTTGTGACAAGCCTCATACAGGGGAAAGGGCAGAAAAATGCTGAGAGGGGGACGCCGGGGGGAGTTCATGGGGTGGCAAACTCACTGCCGCGATCAGCTTTGATTCTCCTGATGACTATTTTCAGCCGATCGTTGCGTCTCTTTCATGTAGTCAATAAAGGCGCGTAATGGGCCGGACATATATTGGCGATTAGGATAATAGAGTTGCAGGGATGGGCGTTCGGGGAGCCAGTCGTCCAGAACCTTGACCAGCTTGCCGCTTTGCAGATGTTCTTTCACCTGTTCGTAATAGAGATAGCCCAGCCCGGCGCCGCACAGAACCGCCTCGAGCGCTGAATCCATATCGTCGAGCATGATATTACCCACCGGAGCCACTTCAAGTTTCTCTGAAGGGTTTTCAAATTCCCAGAGGTAGGGGCGGCCGCTCTGGAAACGAAAAACGACACTTTGATGATGAATCAGCTCGCACGGATGCTTCGGCGCGGGATGATGCTTAAGGTATTCAGGCGTGGCGACCACCACCAGTTTGATTTTCGGCCCAATGGGGACGGTAATCATGTCTTTTTCTACCCGGTTATTCAGGCGGATCCCGGCATCGAACTCCTGCTGGACAATGTCCACCAGCTTGTCATCGGTGGTGATCTCCACTTTGATGTCCGGATATTTGCGGCTAAACCCCGCTATTAACGGCAGCAGAAAGAGACGTGAGGCCAGGCGTGAAGTATTGATTTTGAGGGTGCCCATCGGCGCATCGCGAAAGCAATTCATCTCGTCGAGTATGGTATTGATTTCATCAAATACCGGGCGTAGCCGTTCAAAAAGGGTTAATCCTGCTTCAGTCAACGCCACGCTGCGAGTGGTGCGATTAAATAAACGGACTTTTAATCTCTGCTCCAGCTGCTTGATGGAGTGACTCATGGCGGAGGGGGATAGCCCCAGTTCATCGCCCGCTTCCCGAAAACTTTTGTAGCGTGCGACGGCAATAAACGAAGCAAAGTCTGAAAAGTTCGGCTGCATTAGTGAATTTTCCTCAATAACCCATCTCAAATACTACGTTTTACACAACTATCCTGCGGCCGTAAAGTAATAGTTCTTTCACGGAGAATTATGGTAATTATATGAAATTAAATAATATTTACTTTGTTTGGGCCCATCCGCGTCCCGATTCTTTAACCGCGCAGGTGGTGGGTGAGATGCAGAGCGAGGCGGCGCGTCAGGGCTACAATGTTTCCAGCCTTGATCTCTATCGCAGCCATTTTGATCCGCTACTCAGGGTGGAAGATGAGCCGGACTGGGATAATCCGCAGAAAACCTATTCGGAGGAAGTGCATCGGCTTTTCAATGAGCTGGAGGATAAGGACACATTGGTTCTGGTGTTCCCCGTATGGTGGTATGCCTTTCCGGCCATGCTTAAAGGCTACCTGGAACGCGTCTGGAACTATGGTCTGGCCTACGGCGAAGGGAGTGGCCTGAAGGATAAAAAGATCCGCTGGCTGGCTTTGGTGGGTGGTTCACAGTCAGGATTCATTAAGTACGGCTGGGAAAAGAACATGACCGATTACATTAATGGCAGCATGGCGTATCTGGGGGTGGAGGATGCGAGGATCGATTTTCTCTATAACACGATTGGCGTGGAGGAGGGGATCACCGACGGCGAAGCCCATTACCATAAACTGTTCGCCGAGGCGCGTGAGGTTATAAGTTCTCTGAGAGAAACCAGTGAAGCCTGAACAGTAACGCCTGGCTAAAATACAAAAAGCAGACTTCCGGGGAAGCCTGCTTTTCTAATTTGGCGAGGTTATTTAGCGGCGAGTTCTCTGCGGATGATTTCAGCACCTGCGCTTAAAGCATTGAGCTTGCCAGTGGCTACCCGACGAGCCAACGGGGCCATGCCGCAGTTGGTTGAAGGATAGAGCTTGTCGGCATCAACAAACTGCAGTGCCTTGCGTAAAGTATTGGCGACTTCTTCCGGTGTCTCTATGGTGTTGGTTGCCACGTCAATGGCGCCTACCATCACTTTTTTACCTCGAATCAGCTCAAGCAAATCCATTGGAACATGCGAGTTATGGCATTCCAGTGAGATGATATCGATATTGGATGTCTGCAGTTTGGGGAAAGCTTCTTCATATTGCCGCCATTCTGACCCCAGCGTCTTTTTCCAATCGGTATTGGCTTTGATGCCATATCCATAGCAGATATGCACAGCCGTTTCACATTTAAGCCCTTCGATGGCTCTTTCTAAAGCGGCGATGCCCCAATCATTCACTTCATCAAAGAAAACGTTAAATGCCGGTTCATCAAACTGGATAATATCGACCCCGGCCGCCTCTAACTCCCGGGCTTCCTGGTTAAGAATTTTAGCGAATTCCCAGGCCAGTTTTTCGCGGCTTTTATAGTGGCTATCGTAAAGCGTATCTATCATCGTCATCGGGCCTGGCAGGGCCCATTTAATCGGCTGCTTGGTTAGCTGACGTAAAAACCGGGCGTCTTCAACAAACACTGGTTTTTGACGAGTCACCGCACCGACGACCGTCGGGACACTGGCATCATAGCGATTACGAATTCTGACCGTCTGCCGTTTTTCAAAATCAACGCCGCTCAGGTGCTCAATAAAGGTAGTGACAAAGTGTTGGCGCGTTTGCTCGCCATCACTGACAATATCAATGCCTGCTCGTTGTTGATCTTCCAGGGACAAGCGCAAGGCATCTTGTTTACCCTCAATCAGTTCCTCATCCTGCAATTTCCAGGGTGACCAAAGTGTCTCAGGCTGTGCAAGCCAGGAAGGCTTGGGTAAGCTGCCGGCAGTCGAAGTAGGTAATAATATTTTCATAATGGGTGACCTTTTATTTTTGGTTAATCAAAGCGCGCAGTGAGCAGACCATTGCTCAAAAATAGTCTTATAGGGTTTGATAAAGTGTTCTTCAGTAAATTTCCCCTGCTCAATCGCCAATTGGCTACGCTCTTCGCGGTCATAAACAATTTTTGTTAATGAATGATCCTGATGATTCAGGGCCGGCTGATAGTATTGTCCGGCTGCAGAGTTTGCATTGTAAATCTCAGGGCGGTAAATCTTTTGGAAAGTCTCCATCGTGCTGATGGTACTGATAAGTTCAAGATCGGTGTAATCACCGAGTAAATCACCAGAAAAATAAAAGGCCAAAGGCGCAACACTATTTTTCGGCATAAAATAGCGAACCTGCAAGCCCATTTTGCTGAAGTATTGTTCAGTCAAAGAGGAATCGTTTTGCTGGTATTCAATGCCCAAGACAGGATGCTCATTCCCAGTGCGATAATAGGTGTCTTTACTGGATACGCTTAAGCATATGACCGGTAATTTTTTAAAGTTATCTTTGTACTCATTTGAGTTGACAAAATATTTAAAAATATTCCCGTGCAAGTTACCAAAGTCATCTGGAATGCTAAATTCGGGTTGGTTATTGTTGTGTTCTGACAGCAACACACTAAAGTCATAATCTCGCACATAAGAAGAGAAATTATTCCCTACGATACCTTCCGTACGCTTGTTGGTTTTTTTATCAATAATGTTGGTTTTTAATATCTCAATGACCGGGAAGCTATTGCCATTGTCTTTAATATTCATCTCAACAGAAATGATTTCAAGTTCGACAGAATAGCGATCGCCTTTGGGGTTATCCCAATGCGCCAGGGTATTGAAACGATTGTCAATCATCACCAGAGTATTGCGCAGGTTTTCCTGACGATTCTTGCCTCTGGCCAAATTGGCAAAGTTGGTAGTGATGCGCGTATTTTCGGAAGGGTTATAGTTCTCGTCGAAACTACTGCTCTTGATGGTAAATGTAAAATCTTTGTTCATCGTGATCTTGCACCCTGAGTTCTGGTATGAAAACTGAATCTAATTTTTTGATTTTCCAGAAACTACTGGGTTTCTCATTCATCAGTCTTCATGTTGTCAGTAAGTTAACATTGCATCTTTTATGCCAGAGCCACTGAATGAGTGAAAGCGACTTAATTTCATTACCACATGAGGCATATTCATGATCTGGGTGCGAAGGGAGGAAATGTCGATAGTGGGGGCAGTGACGGGTCAAAAAGCTTCGAGAAACGCCCCCTACAAACGGCTTTGATGTTTACCGCTTCAACCCGGCCCCTCGCTTCCTGCCGCCAACAAAGGAACCAGGATGTCGCTAATAGGGGTAGGAATACCTTGTGAATGTCCATAACGCTGCACGACGCCGTTACGTATTTCCCATTCCAGCGGGCGATTGGCCTGACGATCGGCGAGAATGGAGGTACCCAAGTCCGCAGGCGCACGATGAAAACCGTCAACGATCTCCTGGGGAACATTATCGCTAAGTACCGCACCTTCGGCACGTGCGACAGCCAGACATTCATGCAGATAAGCCAGTGCCAGTTTCGTGATATCCCCGCGTGAGAACATTCCCGCACGGCGGTTTGCAAGAACCATCAGGCCCGCGACCGCATTCTGCAATAGTTTGCGCCAGGCGATCGAGAGGAAATCGGATGACAGCTCAACGCTGCAGCGGGTACCGCTGAGCGCACCAATGATCCGTTTTACCTGTGGCACATCCGGGAGTGTCAAACGCGGTTTAGCCCGCAGGCGGACAGAGGAATCTGGTTCGCGCTGTGCCGGGAACCATACGACCGAAGGCAGTACCGTTGCTCCGTTAACATAGGGTTCCAACAGAGTTTTCTGTTCGACACCGTTTTGCAGCGCACACACGACAGTGTTTTCATCGCATAACGCGGCAAGCCAATTGGCGCTCTCAGCCACCTGGGTCGTTTTCACCGCCACAAAGACCAGATCGAAGGGTTGGGTATTGGTCGGTGGCTTGCTCAATACCGGACCAGGAACCACCACTTCACCTTCATCGTGACGCAGAATTAATTGTGGGTGCGCGGTGCGTCCGCAAAGCAGTGGCGTGCGGCCAACTTCGTGCAGTGCAGCAGCGATAGTGGTACCAATCGCACCGGGACCAATCAGAGCAATAGTAGGGGAGTCAGGCATTTCAAGTCCTCTTGTGATCGTCAATCCATCAACAGCGTGCCGGTAGCACTCACCGTGCTCGCCAGTATTTTGTTCAACGTGTGTATTTCACCGAGAAACAGATAACTCAGGAGTGCGGCAAACAGCAAGCTGATTTCATGTCGCAGCGATACGGCACTCACCGCCTCTGGTAGCCCACAGGAGAGTCTCACAGAGTCGTTGCTTTGGGATGTGTTGAGAATAGAGGGGAAAAATTGCTTAAAGCCAGGAGATGAGCATGCTTTTACCTGGGATATGCGATATCTGGAAAAGCAAAAAGCCCGCTCAGGTTTCCCTGAGCGGGCCTCTCTAATATGGCTCCTCTGACTGGGATCGCCTTTGCCAGTAACTGGCGAATAAGTAAGCTAAATCTGAATTCCCTTGCTGTCAAGACCACCAGAATGACCACCAATCGACGCTGATGAGCGAATCAGGGGGGCTGGAATGTAGTTACTTATTGTTGGAATTGGGGACATGCTGCTGCATCAATTCAACGATCCAATCAATAAAAACTCGCAGTTTGGCGTTGACATGGCGGTTCGGCGGAAATGCCAGATAAAGGGGCATTGGATTAATATGCCAATGTTCAAATAGCGGAATCAAGGAGCCACAAGCCTGATGTGCTGCCGCCATATAGACTGGCAGCGCAATCACACCTAACCCAGCTATCCCAGCTTCGAGGTAAGCATTGCCATCATCCACTGCAAGCACATAGCTGCTCTTGATTTCAATATGTTCACTCTCACAGTGCAGAACCAGAGAATCAATCTTGCCGGTGCGTGAGGACAAGAATCCCACGATGCGATGGTCGGTGTTTTCCAGCTCTCGCGGATGTGCAGGGGCGCCAAGGCGTTCCACATAACTGGGGGCGACGTAGACGCCGATTTGCAAATCGCCGACATGACGTGCGATTAGGGACTGATCGTTGATTTCGCCGCCGCGCAGGACGCAATCCACATTGTCGCCGATCAGATCCACCATCCTGTCACTCACGCCCATGTCGAACTGGATATCAGGGTAGCGCGCGTGGAAAGCCGGTAGCGCCGGCACCAGCACAAGGCGGGCCAACGGACTGGGCACATCCACCCGTAGCCGTCCCCTGGGCGTAATCGCCGCACTGGACAGGCTGTTTTCAGCATCATCCATGTCCGCCAGAAGACGAATAACGCGCTCGTAGTAGGCCGCTCCATCAGGAGTGACACCAAGCTTGCGGGTGGTGCGATGGAGTAACTTGACGCGCAGGCGCGCTTCCAACTGCTGAATGAGTTGTGTCACTGTGGTTTTGCTCATATGAAGTGTTTGGGCAGCCTTTGTGAAGCTACCTGCCTCCACCACACGAGCAAAGGCGCGCATCGCATCGAAACGATCCATTCCTCACCCTCTCTTTTCACCGATTGTTTGGATTTTACAAACAATGATGGACAAAGTCGCTTGTTTATCCATCCGATTTGGTACCTGTAAAGTGTCTTTATATTCATTGGGCAGATTTCGCCCCATTGCAAAGGTACAAACATGACAACACGCGAAGCAGTTTTTCCCTTCGGGCGACAGGAGCTCTATGAGCGCAATCGGTATTCACCAGCCATCAAATCTAACGGCTTCTTGTTTGTTTCGGGGCAGGTTGGTAGCCGGGAGGATGGTTCGCCTGAACAGGATCTTAAAGAGCAGATCAGGCTGGCATTCGATAACCTTAATGCTGTTCTCACGGCTGCGGGCTGCACGTTCGGTGACGTGGTTGACGTTACCCTCTTTGTCGTCGATCCTGAGTCAAACCTCGACGCTATCTGGAGTATCCTGCCCGAATATTGGGGGGAAGCGCCTTACCCTACGTTGACCGGGATCGGCGTGACGTGGCTTTACGGATTCAAGTTTGAGATTAAGGTGATTGCCAGGCTACCCTAAGTGTTACGGGTCTTTCCGCCAGTCGAAAATTCAACAGGGCAGCCCGCGCTGCCTGTAGAGGCAACAGAGAGATTTCTGGCGTGCTATATGCCGGATCGGGATGGTTTGCCGGGCCTGTCTGGATTGACTGATGAGACAGAGGAAAATTTATGAAAGCAGCGATTTATGACGTGCAAGGCGCTCCCGACGTCCTGAAATATGTCGATATCCCCGATCCGGTCGCAGGACCTGACGACGTCCTGATTTCTGTCGAGGCCATCTCGATTGAAGGTGGAGACCTGATCAACCGCCGTTTAACTCCGCCGCCTCTTCCTTCATGGATCGTCGGCTACGCGGCCGCGGGCACGGTTGTTGCTGTCGGCTCGAATGTCCGTAGCCGTTCGGTTGGGGACCGGGTCGCTGCTTTTAACATGCAGGGATCGCATGCGGAGCTATGGGCTGTGCCCGCGGAACGAACATGGCTGATACCCGATGGGGTGGATGCGGCAGAAGCAGCAGTGTTACCGATTTCTTTTGGAACTGCGCATCATTGCCTTTTCACACGGGGCATGCTTCGGCACGGAGAAACCGTCCTTATTCAGGCAGCAGCGGGTGGCGTAGGGCTCGCGGCTGTTCAACTTGCCTCACAAGCAGGCGCGACGGTCATCGCCGTGGCAAGCGGAACGCAGCGAAGAAGCCGGTTGCTTGAACTGGGTGCCGATCATGTCGTGGATCGTGCAGAGAATAACGTCGTGGACAGTGTCCGACAATACACCCATGGCTCCGGTGTTGACCTGGTCATCGATCCGGTGGGGACGACGTTGCCTGCTTCGCTTTCTGCACTCGCTCCGGAAGGACGTCTACTCTTCGTCGGTAATGCGGGCGGTGGCAGCCTGACTGTCGACTTGTGGCCGCCAATGCAGTCTAACCAGACACTCATGGGGGTATTCATGGGACCCCTTTTTGAAAGGCCCGGAGTTCGGGCAAGTGTGGATGACATGTTGCAGGCTGTAGCAGCAGGGCGCATCAGGGTTGTCATTGACCGTATCTTCCCCCTGGCCAACGCTGCCGCGGCCCACGAATTCGCCGAGACAGCGAAACCGCTTGGCCGCATAGTGATGAAGCCCATCTTTATTTAGGGATTGGAAGTCGTGATGATGAAATACTGAAAATGCATCGGGCCTGTTTTTCACACTCACTGATTGCATCAAAGCCACACAGGCCTGGGCTCCGGGAATAAAAAGCAAAAAGCCCGCTTAAGTTTCCTTAAGCGGGCTTCTCTAATATGGCTCCTCTGACTGGACTCGAACCAGTGACATACGGATTAACAGTCCGCCGTTCTACCGACTGAACTACAGAGGAATCGTTTGAACGGCCGGAATCATAACGGGGTGTTGGCAGCATGTCAAAGGCGGATTACGCATTCTGTGACTGTTTGCTTACAGAATGCGCAACCCGTTGAGCTTTTGGCAGATTTAGCCCTGTTCTGCGCGTTTTAGACGCAGTTGATAATGGTAATGGCTGCGGCTGAGCAGGTAGTCCTGGTTAACGCTCGGGCTCCAGGAGTCGTCACCGCCCACCCCCATATGGAAACCGTCCAGACTGAGCCAGGTGCCGGCTTCCGGTTGCAGCAGGTGCTGGTGGCTGCACTCCATCAGCTGGCGCAGGCCGTAGCGGCTGAGCGAGAAGTGGAACAGCCCGTCGATGTGCCAGTCACCGTACTGTAGGCTGCGGGTCTCGCAGCGCAGCCCGTTCTCGCCGGGGAAGATATACGGCGTGTGCAACGCTTCCAGCGGCAGTTGCCAGCGCCCGAATTGCGCGGCGAGGCGGCGGTCCGGGTAGTTCTCATGCGGGCCCAGCCCCAACCATTGCGCCTGTGGATGAATTTCTTTCAGTTGGCAGCTCAGGCCAATACGCGCCGGTGGCGGCAGACTGGCGGCAATATCGACGTCGACGCTGATGCTGACTGCGCCCTGGCTGTCGAACAGCCACTGTTTGCGGCTGCGTAACAATGTTTGTCCATCGGCCCCGAACAGGTGTTCACTCACCACCCGCACGCCATCGCCAAGCTGGTCGGCCTGCAACAGCGTGCAGCGCTCCTCCAGCCGGTACATGCCCGCCAGCTTCCAGCGTTCGACCCAGGCGTTGGGATCGATGCGCTCGACTTCGCTGATGCCGATGTCGTTATCCAGCGGCGCACGGATAAAGTTATCGCGCAGTGGCGTCAGCAATTGAGGGCGCTCATGTTGCCACCATTGGCTTAAACAGCCGTCGTGGCGCGTAAACTGCCAGCGTTGATGACCGTGAGTGATGTCGATCGTTTGCTCATTTTGGCTCAGCTGTGGCGCTGAACCGGTCTCTGCTGGTGGTGCAAAATGCAGCGTGCGGAGCACCAACCATTGGTCCCAGGCGCAGCGATGGTTGGCTTCGGACCAGTCGGTGGCCTGCGGTTGCACCACTTCGACATTCAGCCACAGTTCGCCGGGTTGATGGAGCATCGGCAAGCGCTCGAGCAGTGGGAAGCTGGCGCTGCCCTGCGGCGGCAGGCTGAGATCGAAGCTGCCGCTGGCGCGTTCCGTGCCATCGAGTTCCAGCCGCCAGTTCAGCCGTTCATTGTCGGTTTGGCGGAACAGATACTCGCTGTTGACGGTCAACGTCAGCGTCTCGGCGTCGAAGGCAAACTGGAAAAATTGCTGTGCGCGTTGTGCTTCAAACAGCGCAGGGTGGGGTGTGCGGTCGGGGAATACCAGCCCATTAAGGCAGAATTGTCGATCGTTCGGCGTGTCGCCAAAGTCGCCACCGTAAGCCCAGTATGAATTGCCGTTTTCATCGCTGCGGGTCAGTGCCTGATCGACCCAGTCCCAGACGAAGCCACCCTGCAGGCGCGGATACTGACGGAAGGCCTGCCAGTAGCGGTCAAAACCCCCGAAGCTGTTGCCCATCGCATGAGCGTATTCGCACAGGATTAACGGGCGATGCTCATCCGGCAGGCCGATCCACTTTTTGATTGACCACTTGGGCACGGCGGGGAACGGCTGATCCTGATCCACCCGCGCGTACATCGGGCAGATAATATCGGTGGCGGCGCTGTTGGCCCCCCCGCCTTCGTACTGAACCGGGCGGGTAGGGTCCTGACTTTTCACCCAGCGATACAACGCGTCGTGGTTGCAGCCGTGACCGGACTCGTTGCCCAGCGACCAGATAATAATGCAAAGGTGGTTGCGGTCACGCTGCACCATGCGGGTTACGCGTTCGCTCATGGCCGGCAACCACAGCGGATCGTCAGACAACCGGTTCATCGGCTGCATGCCGTGGGTTTCAATATTGGCTTCATCCACCACATACAACCCGTAGCGATCGCATAACCGGTACCACAATGGATGGTTCGGGTAATGTGAGCAGCGCACCGCGTTGAAGTTGTGTTGCTTCATCAGCAGGATGTCATGGCGCATGGTGGCCTCGTCCATCACCTGACCGTGCTGCGGATGATGTTCGTGACGGTTGGTACCGCGGATCAACAACGGTTGGCCATTAAGTTTTAGCAGCCCATTGCTGATTTCCACCTGGCGGAAGCCGACGTCATAGGCCTCCACCTCAATAATTTTCCCTTCCGGCGACAGCAGGGTGGCGGTTGCGCGGTACAGCGTGGGCGTTTCCGCGCTCCACAGCGCAGGTTGTTCCACCGGCAGGCGCAGGGTAGTGCGATCCTCATAGGCACCGCGTTCGTCGATAATCGCACTGCCGAAAGCCTGGGTTTTTTCCCCAACCAGTTGGCCATCGCGCCATAGCTGTAACTGCACCCGATGCTGCGTGGGCTGGTTGACGTGCACTTCTGCGACCAGCTCGCCACGGCGGAAACTGTCATACAGCGGAGTGGTGATGCGGATATCGCTCAGGTGTGCGGCGGGTTTATGCAGCAGGCTGACGTCGCGGAAAATACCGCTCATACGCCACATATCCTGATCTTCCAGATAGCTGCCATCGCACCAGCGCAGCACCATCACCGCCAGTCGGTTTTCACCGGGCTGCAACCAGGGGCTGAGATCAAACTCGGCGGGCAGGCGGCTGTCCTGTGAATAACCGACCCAGTGGCCGTTGCACCACAGATAAAACGCCGAGTTGACGCCGTCAAAAATAATGCGCGTCTGGCCTTCAGCCAGCCAGGCCGGGTCGACGGTAAATTGCCGCGAATAGCAGCCGGTCGGGTTATGTTCCGGCACTCTCGGCGGATCGACCGGGATCGGGTAGCGGACGTTGGTGTAGATTGGCGCGTCATAACCGGCAAGTTGCCAGTTGGACGGCACCGCGAGGGTATCCGCGTCGGCCTGGTCCTGTTGTAACCAACTGTCGGGCACCGCCTGCGGCTTGTCGAAATAGCTGAACTGCCAGTCGCCGTTCAATATTTGCCGACTCCCGCTGCTCTCATCATCACGTGCGGCATTCAGGCTGCGCCAGCTCGAGAAAGGCGGATGTGCGGCCAGCCGCTGATAATGGGTACAGGCCGGATTTTGCCAGTCCCGGCGGGCGAGAAGGTCTTTCAGGGAAGGAGGGGGCAGGCTACTCATCGGCGATCGTCCTGTCGGCAGATTATAGAGGCATCATGCCGAATAAGATGCTGATGAGTCCCCAAAAAGTAAAGCGGTTACATTCAACCTTGCAGGGCCGATCAAATAACCGCTTATTCTGGCAGGCTGGGGCGATAAATCCTCTGCGGACGGCCTACTTTGCCGTAAATGATTTCTGCACGCAGCTGCTGGGCGGCGGTGCAAAACTCCAGATAACGGCGCGCGGTGGTGCGGCTTAACCCCATCTTTTGCGCAACGCTTTCAGCGGTGTGACTGGCGGAGGGGAGCTCGAACAAGGCGCGGACTTTGACCAGCGTCAGTTCATCAATGCCCGCAGGTAGCGCTGCCTGCTGTTCACCGCGTGCATAGGTGTTGAACATCTGATCGATGCGCTGCTGGCTAAGTCGCGCTTTGTCTTTCAGCGCCTGACGCCGCTGGCTAAAACGCAACAGCGTGTGGGCCAGACGATCATAAGCCAGCGGTTTGATCAGGTAGTCGAACACCCCGTAACGCAGCGCTTCGGCCACGGTATCCATATCGCTGGCGGCGGTGATAAACACGATACCGCCGGCATAACCACTCAGGGTCAGTTCACGCAGCAGTTCAATGCCCTGGCCGTCGGGCAGGAAGTTGTCCAGCAGGATCAGATCCGGTTTAAAGCGGTCGGTCATCATGCGCGCCTGAGCCAGGTTGCCAGCCAGCCAGATTTGCCGACAGCCGCCATTCTGCCGGATAAATTCCGCATGCATCTCCGCCAGTGGCGTCTCATCTTCGACGATCAGTATGTTCAACCATTCCATAGGGCAGCTTCCCGTTGCAATGAATATGCTAAATAAATGTAAGTGAATTGCACTATCGAATAAAGAATATCTTAGTAATAAACACCATAAAAATAATTAAGCAAATAAACAACATTAAATAACTTATTAACCGAAAGGTGTTTGTGAAACAGGTCAATAATTGGCTGTTTTTTTCTTATTACTATTGTTTCATTAAGTTTTAGCCATGGTTTTTCGTTTTTATCTTCATGGTTTTTAAGGTTTTAATTGCCCATGAAATGTTAATTGATGTTTGTTTTCTGTTTTGTTTGTTATTTATTAGTTAACCCAGAGAGCGTGATATGTTGGGCGATGCCATATTTGACCGAGTGAGAAGATCAGATCATAAAAGTATTGCGCAGATTAATGCCTTTCTGCGAAGTAACGATCTGAATATTGATACTACGGTTGAAATATTTATTACCGTTACACAGAACGATAAATTGGTCGCCTGCGGCGGTATTGCGGACAATATTATCAAATGCGTTGCCATCAGCCCACAAATGCGTGGCGAAGGCCTGGCACTGCAACTGGCGACCGAACTGGTGAATCTGGCTTATGAACGCCACCACACCCAGCTATTTATCTACACCAAAATCCAAAATGAACCGCTGTTCCGCCAGTGTGGTTTTTATCCGATAGCTCAGGTGCCGGGCATCGTGGTGCTGATGGAAAACAGCCCGTGCCGCCTGAAGCGCTATGCTGCCCAACTGGCGGGGCAGCGGCAGCCGGGCCAGCGCATTGGCAGCATTGTGATGAATGCCAATCCCTTTACCCGTGGCCACCAATATCTGGTGCGCCAGGCGGCCGAAAAGTGCGACTGGCTGCACCTGTTTTTGGTCAAGGAAAACACCTCGCGTTTCAGCTATGAAGACCGGCGGCGGCTGGTGCTGGCGGGGACGGCAGACATTGCCAACCTGACGGTGCATGAAGGCTCGCAATACGTCATTTCCCGCGCCACTTTTCCTTGTTACTTCATTAAAGATCAGGGTATTGCCGACGACTGCTACACCGAAATCGATCTCAAGATCTTTCGTCAGTATCTGGCCCCTGCACTGGGCATCACCCACCGTTTTGTCGGCAACGAGCCGTTCTGCGCGGTCACCGCAAAGTACAACCGCGATATGCGTTATTGGCTGGAAACCCCGGCGTTATCCAGCCCGCCAATCGCGCTGGTAGAAATTGAGCGTTTGCAATATCAGGGCACGGCAATCTCCGCCTCCTGGGTGCGCAAGCTGTTGGCCGCGGGGGATTTTCACGCCGCCGCGCCGCTGGTGCCACCGGACACCCTGTATTACCTGCAAGATTTGCAAACGCAGCGCCGGACCAAACCGGCGGCCACCCCCTTTGAATCCGCACAATCAGGTGAAAGATGAAAATTATCCGAGAAGCAATGGCCGGCACGCTGGAATCCAGCGATGTCATGGTGCGCATCGCCCCCGCCGAGGGGCCGGAACACGATCTGCTGATCGCCAGCAGCGTGGAAAAACAGTTCGGCCAAGCCATCCGCCAGACACTGCTGCAGGTGCTGGAGCACTACCAGGTGGAGCCGGTGCAGGTGATGGTGGACGACAAAGGGGCGCTCGACTGTGTACTGCGGGCCCGGCTGGAAACCGCGCTGATGCGTGCCAGCGACAATGGCCAACTGCCGTGGGGAGCGCCTAATGAAAACGCTGAATAAACACCGCCTGCGTCGCAGCATGCTGTTTGTACCCGGTGCCAATGCGGCGATGGTAAGCAACGCCTTTATCTATCAGGCCGATGCGCTGATGTTCGATCTGGAAGACTCGGTGATCCTGCGTGAGAAAGACGCGGCGCGGCGGCTGGTTTACCACGCGTTGCAACATCCACTGTATCAGGAAGTGGAAACCATTGTGCGGGTTAACGCGCTGGATTCCGCCTACGGCCTGGCCGACCTGCAGGCAGTGGTACGCGGTGGGGCGGACATTGTGCGTCTGCCGAAAACCGACAGCGCGCAGGATGTGGTGGATATGGACCGAGAGATTGCCGCCATCGAAGCCGATTGCGGGCGCCCGGTCGGCAGCACCGGCCTGCTGGCGGCGATTGAGTCGGCAGCGGGGATAACCCAGGCGGTGGCGATTGCTCACGCCTCACCACGGCTGATCGGTATTGCGCTGGGGGCGGAAGACTACGTGCGCAACCTGCGTACCGAGCGTTCCCCGGAAGGCATCGAACTGTTGTTCGCACGCTGTTCGTTGCTGCAGGCAGCGCGGGCGGCAGGTATTCAGGCGTTCGACACGGTCTATTCCGATGCCAATAACGAAGCCGGTTTCCTGCAGGAGGCGGCGCTAATCAAACAGCTCGGCTTCGACGGCAAATCTCTGATTAACCCCCGACAGATTGAACTGTTGCACAACCTGTATGCGCCCACCGCCAAAGAGGTGGCTCATGCCCAGCGGGTGGTGGATGCCGCGGCGGCGGCGGAGCAGGAGGGGCGCGGCGTGGTGTCGCTCAACGGCAAGATGGTCGACAGCCCGGTGATTGAACGCGCACGGCTGGTGCTGCAGCGTGCGGCGCTTTCCGGCATCCGCGAAGCCTCGGTTCAGCATGGAGAGGAAGCATAATGAAACGTCAACAACGACTGATGACCCTGAATAACCTGGCGGATTTACGCTGCTATCAGGCGTCCTCCAAGGCTAACCAGCAGGCGAGCAAACCCCGTGATATCAAACGCTGTGACTCGCTGGAACAGGCGGTGCGCCGCAGCGGGCTGCAGGACGGCATGACCATTTCTTTCCACCATGCGTTTCGTGGTGGCGATCTGGCGTTAAATCAGGTGATGGAAGCGCTGGCGGCGATGGGGTTCCGTAACTTGACGCTGGCTTCCAGTTCTCTCAGCGAATGCCATGCGCCGCTGGTCGGCCATATCCGTAACGGGGTGGTGAGCCGTATTTATACCTCCGGCGTGCGCGGCCCGCTGGCGGACGCCATCTCACGTGGTTTGCTGGCCGAACCGGTACAAATCCACTCCCATGGGGGGCGGGTCAACCTGATCGAATCCGGCGAATTGAGCATCGACGTTGCCTTCCTCGGGGTTCCGGCCTGCGATGAGTTCGGTAATGCCAATGGCTACAGCGGCGAAGCCTGCTGCGGCTCGCTGGGCTATGCCAAAGTGGATGCCGATGCGGCAAGCACCGTGGTGTTGTTGACCGAGGCGATAGTGCCTTATCCGCATCATCCGGCCAGTCTGGCGCAGGATCGGGTGGATCTGATTGTTCAACTTGAGCGAGTGGGCGATGCCGACAAGATTGGTGCCGATGCCACGCGCATGACCTCCAACCCACGTGAACTGCTGATTGCCCGCCGGGCCGCCGAAGTGATCGCCGGTTCCGGCTACTTTACCGAAGGCTTCTCGCTGCAAACCGGCACCGGTGGTGCTTCGCTGGCGGTGACGCGTTTTCTGGAAGACAAAATGCGCGCACGCGGCATTCGCGCCGGTTTCGCATTAGGCGGCATCACTTCGACCATGGTGGATTTGCATGAAAAGGGGCTGATTGCCCGCTTGCTGGACGTGCAGAGCTTTGACCGTGCGGCGGCGATGTCGCTGGCGCGTAACCCCAATCACATAGAAATCAGCGCCAATCAGTATGCCAACTTCAGCTCGAAGGGGGCTTCGGTCGACAGGCTGGACGTGGTGGTCTTGAGCGCGCTGGAAATCGACACCGGTTTTAACGTTAACGTGCTGACCGGCTCCGACGGCCTGCTGCGTGGGGCTTCCGGTGGCCACTGCGACACCGCGGCGGCGGCGCGGTTGGCGATCATCGTGGCACCGCTGGTGCGTGGGCGCATCCCAACGCTGGTCGAGCAGGTCACCACCTGTGTCACGCCTGGCTCCAGCATCGATATTCTGGTTACCGATCATGGTATTGCCGTTAATCCGGCGCGGCCGGAGCTGGCGCAGCGGCTGAAAGAGGCCGGTTTACCGGTGGTCAGCATCGACTGGCTGCGCCAGCGAGCGCTGTTGCTGACCGGTGAACCGGAGCCGATCGTCTTTACCGACAAGGTAGTGGCGGTAGTGCGCTATCGCGACGGGTCGGTGATCGACGTGGTGCATCAGGTGGCGGAGTAATCCTATGGCTAGCGTCCTTCCCGAACTGGCCGCCAACCGCGCAGTCAGCCTGCCGGAATTGCTCACCAGCCGTGAATGCCGTCAGGCACGTCAGCAGGCATGGCTGGCGCAGCATCAGTCCACCTTGCTGGTGCTGACGCTGGTGGTGCCCGGCGCGGTAAAAGACAGCGCGCTGACGCGCAATATCTTCAACCTGGGCTGGCAGGCACTGCAAAACATGTGGGGTGAACAGGGTTGGCACTGCCTGCAGGCTGAAACGCTGGCGCTATCGACCGGCTGCGAGGGTTTTGTGGCGCTGCAGGCCGATGCCCAGCGGGTGAAAGACTGCGCCATCGAGTTGGAAGTGCAGCAGCCGATTGGCCGACTGTGGGATATCGACGTGCTGGACTCACAGGGGCGTATTTTGTCGCGCCGCGATCTGGGGTTGGCGGAGCGTCGCTGTCTGCTGTGCAGCCAACCGGCCAAACTCTGCGCCCGTCAACGGCAGCACAGCAGTGAACAGCTACTGCAGGAAATGGAAAGGATGCTCAATGATGCACTCGCTCTCCGCTGATCCCGTCAAGTTTGCTCCGCAAACAGAGGTCGGTGACTTCGCCCATGCTGCCTATCGCGCGCTGTTGGTGGAAGTGAATCTGACCCCAAAACCGGGGTTGGTGGATCGCCACAACAACGGGGCTCATCGGGATATGAACCTCGGTCATTTTTACCGTAGCGCCCGCGCCATTGGCATCTGGCTGCCGCGTTTTGTCCGTCAGGGCCGCGACGATGCCTTCCGTCCGGCAGCCGAACAGCTATTGCGGTTGCGACCGCTGGGACTGGCCTGTGAAAACCACATGTTTCAGGCCACCGGTGGCATCAACACCCACAAAGGCAGCGTGTTTTCTCTCGGCCTGCTGTGTGCCGCCTTCGGCCGTCGTTACCAGCAACAACAACCCGTTGACGCCAAAACCTTGTGCGCCGAGGTGGCAAGCCTGTGTCACGGGCTGGTGGCGCGTGAGCTACAGCAGCACAACGCGTTGCAGACTGCCGGGCAGCGATTGTTTGCCGAATATGGCCTGAGCGGCGCTCGCGGTGAGGCCGAGTCCGGTTTCGCATTAGTGATTACCGGCGCGCTACCGCTGTATCGACAACGGCGGAAGGCCGGTTGTGACGAGCAGACCGCATTGATGGATAGCCTGCTGTGGCTGATGGCGCACAACGACGACACCAACGTCGCTTCGCGCGGCGGCATCGAAGGCTTGCGCTGGTTGCAGCAACGCGCCGCAGAGTTGTTGGCTCAGGGCGGGGCACAGGGCGAGCGGGGCATTGATCGCCTGCGACGATTCGACGCCGAATGCATCACGCGCAATCTCAGCCCCGGCGGCAGCGCCGACCTGTTAATCGTCACCTGGCTGCTGGCGCAGTTAGCGAACTAAAAACAATAACCCGTCTTCAGGAGAATTTTATGTCCGAAACCAAGGAAAAAATCTGGAAAGCGCTGACGCCGTTGCTGGTGTTGGCGATCCTGCTCTGGATACCCACGCCCGACGGCATGCCGCCGCAGGCCTGGCGTTACTTTGCCATTTTTGTGGCGATGATTGTTGGCATGATCCTCGAGCCGATCCCGGCGACGGCGATCAGCTTTATCGCCGTGACCCTCAGCGTGCTGAGTGCCAATTGGGTGCTGTTCGGGGCGCAGGAACTGGCAGAACCGGGCTTTAAGGCCGGTAAAGAAGCACTGAAGTGGGGGCTGGCGGGGTTCTCCAGCACCACCGTGTGGCTGGTGTTCGGTGCCTTTATCTTCGCGCTCGGCTACGAAGCTACCGGGCTGGGGCGGCGTATCGCGCTGTTCCTGGTGAAGTTTATGGGCAAGCGCACCCTGACGCTGGGCTATGCGGTGGTGATCATCGATATCCTGCTGGCGCCGTTTACCCCGTCCAATACCGCGCGTACCGGCGGCACCGTGTTCCCGGTGGTGAAAAACCTGCCGCCGCTGTTTGACTCGTTCCCCAATGATCCCTCTTCGCGCCGCATTGGCGGCTACCTGATGTGGATGATGGTAGTCGGTACCAGCATCAGTTCCTCGATGTTCGTCACCGGTGCCGCGCCCAACGTACTGGGCATCGAGTTCGTCAGCAAGATCGCCGGGGTGCATATCAGTTGGATGCAATGGTTCCTGGCCTTCCTGCCGGTTGGGTTGCTGTTGTTGATTATCGCGCCGTTGATCTCCTATTACCTGTATAAGCCGGGCGTAACCCACAGCAGTGAGGTGGCGACCTGGGCCAACACTGCGCTGGGGGAGATGGGCAAGCTGACGCGCAAGGAATACACGCTGATTGGTCTGGTGCTGCTTAGCCTGTGCCTGTGGGTGTTTGGCGGCAAGCTGCTGGATGCCACCACGGTCTGCCTGCTGGCGGTCTCCCTGATGCTGGCGCTGCACGTGGTGTCGTGGAAGGAAATCACCAAATATTCCAGCGCCTGGAACACGCTGGTTAACCTGGCGACGCTGGTGGTGATGGCCAATGGCCTGACGCGTTCCGGTTTTATCGACTGGTTCGCCCAGACCATGAGTACCCATCTGGACGGTTTCTCGCCGAATATGACGGTGGTGGCACTGGTGCTGGTGTTCTACTTTGCTCATTACCTGTTCGCCAGCCTGTCGGCGCACACCGCTACCATGCTGCCGGTGATCCTGGCGGTCGGTAAAGGGCTGCCGGGGGTGCCGATGGAGGAATTGTCGATGTTGCTGGTGCTGTCGATCGGTATCATGGGCGTGCTGACGCCGTACGCCACCGGCCCAGGGGTGATCATCTACGGTTGTGGCTACGTGAAGTCGAAAGATTACTGGCGCATGGGCGGCATTCTCGGCGTGGTGTATATCGCCGCGCTGCTGTTGATCGGTTGGCCAATCATGCGTTTGTGGCTGTAAGTTTTTGAGTTAACGGCGGTCATCTATGGGTGGCTGCCGGGCAGACCTCTCCTTGTGATACCCATCACACACTTTCCCCGTTAACCTCGCCATCATAACGAAGCAAAGCTAACACATTAAAAATAATCATATTCCTGGAGCCTCTGCGGATGAAAAGAAATGCCTTATTGCTGTGCTTGCCGTTATTCATCACCGGGACTGCCCTGGCGGAAACCAACGACTATCAATTGGATCAGGTACTGGTGATGAGCCGCCATAACCTGCGTGCGCCGCTGGCTAATAACGGCAGCGTACTGGCACAGTCCACCCCCAAAGCCTGGCCGGCCTGGGACACGCCGGGTGGCCTGTTGACCACCAAGGGCGGGGTACTGGAAGTGTATATGGGCCATTATTTCAATGTGTGGCTGAAACAAACCGGCGTGCTGCCGCAGGAAGGCTGCCCGACGGCCGGCAGCGTTTATGTTTATGCCAACAGCCTGCAGCGCACGGTAGCGACCGCGCAGTTCTTTACCAACGGCGCTTTCCCCGGCTGTGATATCAGCGTGCATCATCAGGACAAAATGGGGGAGATGGATCCGACCTTCAACCCGATTATCACCGACAACAGCGACGCCTTTAATCAACAGGCGATGGGGGCGATGAACCAAGAACTGGCCTCGCTGAAACTGGATGCGGCCTATAAACAGCTGGCGAAAATCATCGACTATAAAGATTCCAGCAGCTGTAAAACCGACAAACGCTGCGATCTGACCCAAGAAGTCAGCAAAATGAGCGCGGTGCCGGGCAAAGAGCCGGGTGTCGCCGGCCCGCTGCGGGTGGGCAACTCGCTGGTGGACGCCTTTATGCTGCAATATTACGAAGGTTTCCCGATGAAGGACGTGGCCTGGGGTAAAATCACCACGCCGCAGCAGTGGAAACAGTTGGCGCAGTTGAAAGACGGCTATCAGGACTCTCTGTTTACCTCGCCGGTCGTGGCGCAGAACGTGGCCAAGCCACTGCTGACCTACATCAACGGCGTACTGATTGGCGAGCGCAAGCCGGACTCACCGAAAGTGACGGTGCTGGTGGGCCATGATTCCAACATCGCTTCTCTGCTGTCGGCGATGGAGTTCCAGCCCTATCAACTGCCGCATCAATATGAGAAAACGCCGATTGGCGGCAAGCTGGTATTCCAGCGTTGGCACGACAAGAAAAACGATCGCGACCTGCTGAAGATTGAGTACGTCTATCAATCCACTGACCAGTTGCGCAATGCCAGCCCGTTGACGCTGAAAACGCCTCCGCAGCGCGTCACGTTGGCACTCAAAGGTTGCCCGGTCGATAAACAGGGCTACTGCGCCTGGGGCGACTTCGAAAAAACCATGAAAGGCATTCTGTAATCCAGCCATTCCTCTCCCTCGATTGCGGGGGAGAGGAATAATCATTGTTGCCTATGGGTTCGGCGTCTAAAATTACCGCTTACACACCCAACATGGACGACAAGTGTTCTCTTCCTTTATCCCCACTCTTGAATGGCTGAACCTGGATGATTACCCAGGGCAGGTTGCCCGTTGCCGATTTTCTTTGGCCCATTATCAGGACAGCTGTTTCGACGAAATCGGCATGACATTGCCCGATCATCTGGCTCGTGCGGTGCCAAAGCGGCGGGCGGAGTATCTGGCCGGGCGTTACCTGGCGCGGAAGTTGCTGGCTCCACTGGGGTTTGCTGATTTCACGTTGTTACGCGGGGAAGACCGTGCGCCGCAATGGCCGAGGGGCATCGCAGGAGCGATCAGCCATAACGCTGATACCGCACTCTGCGCCGTGCATCGGGAGAGCGGACTGGGTGGCGTGGGGCTGGATGTTGAAACGCTAATTCCCACCGTACGGGCGCAGGAGCTGTGGGGAGCTATCGTCAGCGAGACGGAATATGAATACCTGCGCGCTCAACCGCAGGCATTTAATCAATTGCTGACGCTGGTGTTCTCCGCCAAAGAAAGCCTGTTCAAAGCCTTGTATCCGCAGGTGCGCAGCTATTTTGATTTTCTCGATGCCCGTCTGGTGGCGCTCGATACACAACAACAAGCCTTTGCATTGGAACTGCTAAAACCGCTCACGCCGCATTGCCACGTTGGCCGCCGTTTTAGTGGCCGCTATTGGCATGAAAGTGACGATGTAACGACATTTATTTGTTTATAATCAAATTAATATATATGTTGCACTGTCACCTTTTACGGCTGGATGCGCCGCCGCCGAACCAGATGGCCAGCACCTTCCGACACCAGCAACAGCACCGCCAGCCAGATTGGAATATAGGTCAACCATTCATCGTGGCCGATACTTTCGCCGAGTAGCAGCGCCACTATCACCAACAGCACCGGTTCCACATAGCTCAGCAGGCCGAACAGGCTGAATGGCAGCAGACGGCTGGCCAGGATATAGCACACCAGCGCGGCGGCGCTGATTATCCCCAGCAGCGGAACTTGCCAATAGAGTGCCGGGCTGATGCTCAATGCCGCCAGCGGCCCGTCGCCACCGAAGGCGAACCAGGCGGCCACCGGTAACATCAATGTCAATTCGCACCACAGCCCGCCGAGGTTATCGGTGCCAAAACGGCGGCGCAAAATAAAGTAAAGCGGATAACCCAGTGCCACCACCAGCGTGGTCCAGGAGACGCCACCCACCTGATACAGCTCATTACCAACGCCGATAATCGCGCAGCTGACAGCCAGTTTTTGCAGTAACGAAAGTCGGTCGCGAAAGATTAAACGCCCCGCCAGCACCATGGTCAGAGGTAGCAGGAAATAGCCCAGTGACACCTCCAGCGCTTTGCCGTGCAGCGGTGCCCACAGGAACAACCACAGCTGAACCCCCAGCAGCGCCGAACTCAGCGGCAGAAACAGCAGGCGGCGCGGCCTTTGTTTTATCCAGTGCAGCGTTTCACTGACTTTGCACCAGTCGGCGGAATACAGCATAAACAGCGTCAAAAATGGCACCGTCAGCAGGGTGCGCCAGCCAAACACCTGCTCGCCGTCGAGCGGCGTCAGAGTGGAGGTGTAGTAATACATCACGCCGAACAATATTGAGGCGATGACGGAAAGCGCTATTCCTTTAATCACAGGCTGTCCTGAAAAGTTATTGATTTTATGGCCGCTACTCTAGTGAAGTTTGGTGCTGACAACAATGCCGCGTATCACACTGGACAATCGGCAGTGGCGAGTTAAAATAAGTACTGTGTATTAATACAGGTGTTGTGCGATGACCCTCGATCTTTTTGAAGACTCTGTGCCGCCGCCGTGGCGGGAGCAGATCGCCCCTGGCGCGGTGGTGATGCACGGCTTTGTGCGCGATCACGGCCCGGAGTTGCTGGCGGCAGTGAATGGGGTGATCGCCCAGGTGCCGTGGCGGCATATGACCACGCCGGGCGGCCACGTGATGTCGGTGGCGATGAGCTGGTGCGGCAACGGCTGGACCAGTGACAGCCGGGGGTACCGTTACTCCGAACGCGACTCGCGCAGCGGCAAACGCTGGCCACCGATCCCGGCTATCCTGATGGCGCTGGCGGATGAGGCGGCGCAGCAGGCAGGTTTTGCTCCCTTCGTGCCGGATTCCTGCCTGATGAACCGCTACGATCCGGGCAGCAAGCTGTCCTTGCATCAGGATAAGGACGAACATGATTTCGGCTCGCCGATCGTTTCCGTGTCGCTGGGGTTACCGGCGGTGTTCCAGTTTGGTGGCATGCAGCGCAGCGATCGCGCCCAGAGAATTCCGCTGGCACACGGTGACGTGGTGGTGTGGGGGGGCCCGTCGCGGCTGTGCTTCCACGGTATTATGCCGATCAAAGAGGGCTACCATTCGTTGGCGGGGCCACACCGCATTAACATCACTCTACGTAAGGCGCTTTAGCTGTGGCTCTTTCGCCAAACAGGCAACCAGATAGTCGATAAACACCCGCAGCTTGGGCGGCAAGTGCTGGTTGGGGCCATACAGTAGCCACAGGCCGCCGTGGTAGCTGCTGAGAAAATCCCATTCCGGCAGCACCTGCACCACTTCACCGCTGTCCAGCGCCTGCCGGGCTGTAAAGTACGGCAGGCTACCAATGCCAATGTGCTGTTTCACCGCATCCAGCCGCACACCGGTATGGTTGGCGGCATAGCGCCCCTGTACGTTTACCGTTACCGATTTACCGGCGCGGCGGAATTTCCAGCGGGCATCATTGGGGGTTTCCCCTAAATAAATACAGCTGTGCTGGGCCAAATCCTGCGGATGCTGCGGCGTGCCGTGTTGCGCCAGATAATCGGGGGTGGCGCACAGCAGGTGTTCGATAGTCATTAATTGACGGCCAATCAAGCCGGGAGAAGGGCGCTCGGTAATACGCAGCGCCAAGTCGACCCTATCGTCAATCAAATCCATATAGCGATCTTCCAGCCGCAGGCGAACGTTTACCTTGGGGTAACGGCGTAAAAACTCCGGCATGTGCGGATGCAATACAAAGCGGCCCACCGCCTTGGGCACGCTGACGCTGACCAGCCCTTCGGGTTCCACCGCGCCGCGACCGCTGAACGCCATGACAGAGTTCGCCGCGTCCAGCATGCTGCGACAGCGCTGAAACACCTCTTCACCTTGTTCACTCAGGCGCAGCTTACGCGTGGTGCGGTGCAGCAGTTGCAGCGCCAACGCCTGTTCGAGTTTGGCCACACTACGGCTGGCAGCAGAAGGGGACGTGCCCAGCCGACGGGCAGCGGCGGAAAAACTGCCGCTCTCCACCACCTGAACAAAAACGGCCATTTCGGCCAGCAGTGAATGAGAGAGATTTGTGCTCACAGCGCAAAGGTCCATTGTATCTTTGATGGATTATGCTTTGATTATGGCATGAATATAATGGAGCCACTAATCAGGAGAAAAACCATGACCGAACGGCTTTATTATTACAGCGATGACTTACAGGGCGAAGCACAGGTGCTGGCCTGTACCCCGGTTGAAGAGGGGGGATACGCGATAGAGCTGAACGCCACGCTGTTCCACCCGCAGGGCGGCGGGCAACCGGCCGACGGCGGCCTGCTTGGTTCTATCCCGGTACTGCGCGTGGCACAGCAGGGCGAAAAAGTGCTGCACTTTACCGCCGAGCCGCTGCCCGAAGGGCCGGTGAGCGTGCAGGTGGATGGCGAACTGCGCCGCTTGCACACCCGCTGGCATTCCGCAGGGCATTTGATCGGCTGGTTGGGTGAAACGCGCGGCTGGCAGCCGGTAAAGGCGCACCACTGGCCGGGGGAAGGGCGCATTACCTTCGTGCCGGGTGCTGAACCCCAAACCCTGGATCAGGATTTCCTGGAGGCAGAGTTGGCGCGGCTGATCGCGGCGGATTTCCCGCGTAAACAAGGGGCGGTTGAGAGTTTGCGCCAGGTAGGGTTCGGCGAACTGCCCGCCTATGGCTGTGGTGGTACCCATGTACCTTCACTGGCCGAGCTGGGATCGGTAAAGATTACTGGGTTAAAGATGAAAAAAGGGCAGTTGATTGTGCAGTACGAACTGGGCTGAAGTCTGATCCGGATCGGTTATTTCGCCGGTCCGGCCTGTCGTAGCATGGTGCAGAAAGCACATTGGCATCCGGCCTGTGGCAGGGCCGCACAGGTGCCGATATTGACCGCCTGCGCGTCCAGCGCATGGAAGCCGTAGAATATATTTTCGATGTTATTTTCTGCAATACGTGCCTGTTGTGGTTGCGGTTCGGGCACTTTGGACTGAAATGCGGTGGCCTTGCCGGCCAACAAGCCAAGGAACAATAGCAAGAGCTGAGTTTTCATTTTCATCGTCCTGGTTTGATTTTCGATACATTATAACAAAACATCCCTTCTGCCAAGCACCGATGCCTTGCATATTTCTGCGGTGGATTGAGTGTAATCTTACAGTTGGCAAAATATAAATTACGTCTTCCTGCATGTTTTTAACGTTATTAACAAAATGACATAACTCTTGTCGTAATTATGTCGAAGAACTCAAATTGCATAAATTGCCCGATGTTATCAATGCCCCGATACTCACCCCATCAATGAATTTAATTTAGATCAGACGAATCCTTGTTGGCGTGGATGCATTTTTGATGGGAAATTGGCCCGATGGGAAGTTTTTTTAAGCAGGTATATCGTTACTCTCATTCTCGCCCTTACAGGCATAATGAAAACCTCTGGCCCTATGTGAAAATAGAACGCGCCGCCAGTGGAGAGATTAGCGTACTTAATTATAAGAAGAAGATTGTCCCTATTGTAGAATTGTCCGCACTAAAAGACAGCTGCCAGGGACCAATACTGTTGACGGCGACAGGGCCATCGGTGAATTCCATTTGCTTTGGCGATATTCCTGAAATGCCGGCTCTCGGGGTCAATGGCGCTTATTGCTTAAGCTCGAAGGTGAGTTTTCGCTTTTATGTTATTGTCGATATGGGCTTTATCGATAAACGGCCTGACATTATAGAAGAGATCATTCTGGCAACGGGGTTAATCCTGTTCACTACGGTCCACGGCGTGGCGAAAATCATTGATCGCTTCACGCTGGCTGGCGTGAAGTGCCAGTTCGCCGTCATCGAGGACGCGGCTTTCAAGATTTATAGCCCCAAAATAAACCCTCTGGCACTTTGGGACCATTACCGCCACGACTGTGATGTCCATTTTTCCTCTGTCTGTAAATCCATCGCCTTTAGCCATGATATTCGGCATGGCATCTTCGATGCTGGCACGGTGGTTTATTGGGCCTTTCAGATACTGTCCTTCCTGGGGTTTAAACAGCTATTTATTGCCGGGCTGGATATGAACAATTTCGATTTGCCGCGCTTCTATGAAACGCCAGAGAACCAATTGCCGACATTTTTACCCGAGAAGGTTGAAGATATGATCATCCCGGCTTTTAGCCATGCGGGTGAAAGAATGAAAAGCAACAATATTGCTATAAAGAACTTTTCATTAACCAGCGCCATAGATACCAGCATTTTTGAAAAGGTTGACTGTCATGTCTTTTTCAAAGAAAGCTGATTTCACAACCTTGATTTATCTGTACGCCTTGCTGTTGTTTTCCTTTTTTAGCGCCATTTTTTGCGGCCATACCCGGGTGAACAATCTGTTCCATATCGCAGCGGTTTTTTTCCTGTTGGCGCTGGCCACCCGGCCGGAGTTTCGTAAGATTTGGCATAACCGGCGAGCCGCCGTCAGGGGAATAGCGTTGGCAGCGTGTTTTCTGGCTTACTATTCTGCCAGTAATCTTTGGGGGGGCACGCCGGAGGACACGGCATCGGCCTTGACGCACAGCGCTTATATTCTGATTTATCTCGGCCTGTTGGTCTCGGTGTTGGATAGCCCTCGCCGCAATCTGTTACTTTGTGCGGTGATCGTCGGCATCACGTTACTGTGCCTGTATCTGGCATGGAGTGATTACCAGCAAATCTATACCCTCAGAGAAACCTCAGACACGAATCCCGGCCCGCGCAATGTCATAGATCTTGCCGGCTATGCCGCGCTGGGCATTATGTTAAGCCTGATGGTTTTTCGGGATACCCAACAGAAAAAGGTGCTGCTGGTCGTCCCGCTGCTTTTTGCCTTTATGGTACTGACGCAAAGCCGTGGGCCGTTAATTGCCTTATTAGCGGCACTGGTGTTAACCACATCTTACCGGGCGTTGAATAAAAAATCGGTAATGCTCATTGTGGCCGCGGTAATATTTACCGCAGGCGTAGTGTTATGGTCGTCCATTGGTGAAATGCTGATAACGCGTTTTACCCAGCTTTATCAACAGAGCTTTGTGCGGATGAGCATTTGGCGACACAGTGTTTCGTTGATAGAACAGGCGCCGTTTTTTGGCTATGGATTTGATAGAGAACTGACTTTTACCAACTATACCGGCGAGTTTATTCATACTACTCACAGCCTGTATCTGGGCGCGTTGCTCAAAGGCGGGCTGGTGGGCTTTTGTCTGTTCATCGCGTTGCTGGCATTTGGCGCGCGGCTTGCCGTGGTTCACCTTAAGACCGGGCGACGGCTGGAGGCAGCGTTATACCTGTTTATGCTGATCTTCTACTGCTCACAGGGCATGTTTGTCATCGCCAACCCGGCCGAGTTTTGGTACCTGTTCTGGTTCCCCTTGGCTATGGTATTCGCCCAACCCACCTCAATGGCGCGTTAATGCCAACGCACTCGTCACTTTTTCAAACACCTGATTTTCAGTGATAATGCTGAGGGGTTGGCGGCGCTGAGCCGTAGTGAGCGTTAGTGCATCAACCGACACGTTCATTACCTGATGCAGTTCGTGATTTTGATAAGGGCCGGTGTGCTGCGGATTAGCCGTGACAAACAGGCTGATGGTCGGAGTTTTCAGGGCAATAGCCAGGTGCAATGGGCCGGTGTCGCCAGTGACCAATACCTGCAGATTTGACATCACCGCCAGCAGTTGTGGCAGGGTGGTTTTGCCGATATGGCTGACCACGCGTTGCCGTTCGGCCGCTGTCAGCCCCGCGATAAATTCTTGCTCTATCGACAGCTCTTTTGGCGAGCCGATTAATTCGATTTGGTGGTGCGGCGACTGCGCCAGCAGCAGTTTTGCCAGGCGAATAAACTGCCCGACGGGCCAGCAACGCAGCGTTTCAGAAGCGCCCATTTGAAAACCAATAGAAATTTTATCTGCGGTTTTATCAATCGTCGCAAACTCAACGGGAATAAACATTTCGCTGTTGTCGGTCTTGCAGCCCAACTGTGCCACTAAATCCAGCTTGCGCTGAATTAAATGGCCACCGGTACTTTGGCTCACGCCGCTCAACCAGGGCTCCATGCCAGTGGCTTTGTTGCCATAGGCATCCTTGAACACATATTGGCAACCGGCAGTAATGGCGACAATTACGTCGTAAGGGGATTTGGAGTGCAGGATGATCGCCAGTTGCGGCTTGTGTTTACGCAACTGGTGAATAATGCTGAGCATGTCCTTGGCTTTATGATCCCAATAAATGACATCACTAAAGTAACGGCTGGTCGCGACCAATTGTTTATTTTTATGGCTGGAAATCAGGGTGATATTGGCCGTTGGGTAGCGTTCACGCACCGCGCGAATGGCCGGCGTATTAAACATCAGGTCGCCCAGGGCAGTGGTGGAAAAAATAACGATGCGCTCAAAGGTCAGCTCCGGCTTAAAACTGGCTTTCTGCTGGAAGTTGCCGCCCAACCGGGTGAACATCTGAAGACAGGCGTTGGCCGCTGTTATTTTCCACTGTTTCGACATCTTGTTTCGCTTTGAGTTAATTGGCGCGCCGGTCTGGCATCTGCATCATATGATGTTTGTCCCGACGGGCCAATGGTCGGCAATAGTTTGCTACATATGCTTGCGCAACCTTGATAAAGGGGCAGCGAGCCACCCCATTTACTGAGTCAATCTTGCCAAACCTGTGTGCTGCGCGGCGAATCCATCCGGTAATCCGAATAATGGCGCGTGAAAATTTCGCGGCCCAGATCGCGGGCGGCCTGCAGTGGATTACGCGGATCGCGGCTGACCTCGCCCCGGTTGTTGCCCGCACCCTGTACCATTCCGACGAATTCGGAATGTGTGTAGCGGCTGAATTCCTGAATTTGATGCACGATCCCCATTGCCCCTGCGGGGTAGGTTTCTTCCGAGGCCACCGTCAGCCCGATGCGTTTGCCACTCATACGCTGATGCACCTGTTCGGCATCAGCGTAGGCGTTGGAGTAATAGCTGAAAGAGCGATCGAAAAAGGCCTTGGTTTGCGCCGACATGCCGTACCAGTATAGCGGGGTGCAAAATACCACCCCATCCGCCGGCAAAAAGTGTTCCAGAAACAGTTCGCCATAACGGTCGGCAGGGGGCGCGGCATGGCGTTCATCAGTCAGAAAACCGCTGATATAGTCATCGAGAAAATGCAGGCTGGCTTCGGTGCCGGCTTCGGCAGCTCCTGCCATCACGGCCTGCGCCAATGCTGCACTGTTGCCGTCACGCCGTGGGCTGCCCACCAGAACAATAAGGCGCTTGGGTTGCTGAGATGAATTCATGTCACTCTCCGTTTGCTGATCATGGGAATACGATCGCCAATTTACGGCGATCAAAGCGTAAGTGACAAATGACGGCTATTCTTTCAGGATGAGTTAAATTCATCCATATGGAACTTGTACATGTTTGCCACGCTTCCGGTTACCGCATTGCGCACCTTTGAATCCGCCGCCCGCCTGCGCAGTTTTAAACAGGCCGCACTGGAGCTGGCGGTCACCCCGACGGCGGTATCGCATCAGATCAAGGCGCTTGAGCAGCAGCTGGGCTTTGCCTTGTTCGATCGGGTACCGCGCGGTGTGCGGTTAACCCACAAGGGCGAGCGTTTGTTTGCTGGAGTGCACGCTGCGTTGCTCGATGTGGCAACCACGTTGGATGCCCTGCGACCGGTGCCCAGTGCCGGTTCCTTGTGTGTTTCTGTCACCCATTCTTTTGCCGCGTTGTGGCTGGTCCCGCGCCTGGGGCGTTTTTATCAGGCCTACCCGCACTATCTGGTACGCCTGGAGGCCTGCGGTGAGGTGATTGATCTGCAGCAGGACGCCAGCGTGGACATTGCTATTCGCTACAGCAGCGCTGACTACCCGCAGTTGCATCAGGCAGCGCGGCTGGAAGAGCGTTTCGGCGTCTATGGCGCCCCGGATTTGTGTGCCACGGAGCAACAAGCGCCCACGTTGATCACCGTACATTGGCACGACTCCACGCTTTATGAAACCGGCTGGCGCGAGTGGTGTCAGGCTGCCGGAGTCGACTGGTGGCAGCGGCATAGCGCGTTGCGGGCTTATGACGAAGAGCATTATGCGTTGCAGGCCGCGGTAGCCGGGCAGGGGCTGGTGCTGGCCAGCTCGGTGATGGTGTCGGATCTGGTACGTAACGGGTTGCTGGCATCCTATCGGCCGGAAATTTGCGTACCGGGTGCGGCTTATACCGCGCTGTGCGTACCTGGGCGCGAGCGACACCCGCCGGTACGGGCGTTTCTGGACTGGTTGCAACTGGAGATCTTGCGCTGAGCCACCGCACAAAATAAAAGTTTTTCTGGCGTGAGGCATGGGAATATCAGATAACTTTGTTATTCCCTTCCCATGAGAGAGATGTCCATGAGCCAGCCAAGAGTTTCTGATTACCCGATTGATGCGCAGTTTATTGAACGTTGGTCGCCACGCGCGCTGGCAAATGAGGCTATCGATGATGAGACTTTGCTGAGCTTCTTTGAAGCAGCGCGTTGGTCACCTTCGGCCTATAACATCCAGCCGTGGCGCTTTGCCTACAGCAAGCAGGGGTCGGCCAGTTGGGACAGCTATCTGGATTTCCTGATTGAGTTCAACCGCGGTTGGGCGCAGCATGCTTCGGCGCTGGTGGTGGTGATCTCCAAAACCACCAGTCTGAACGGTGAGAAGGAAGTCAGTAACCCAAGCCATGCCTTTGACACCGGGGCTGCCTGGGCCAATTTGGCGCTGCAGGCGCACCTGAAAGGTTGGGCGACGCACTGCATGAGCGGTATCCATTCCGACAAAATCAAGGCGGCGTTGAACCTGCCGGATAACTATCAGGTGCACAGCATGGTGGCGATCGGTAAAACGGGCGATAAATCCCGCTTGCCGGAATTCTTGCAGCAAAAAGAGATCCCTTCAGGGCGTTTACCGCTGGAGCAGACCGTGGTGGAAGGGCTGAACTTTACCCTGTAATCATCCCCAAGTATGGCCTGACCCGCTCAGGCCTTTTTCGTCACTAGGGCAATGCCAGGCTCAGGAAATGGCGGCGGCGACATTGCGTAATTCCGGCAAAATCCCCAAGTTCTTTTCCTGTACCAGATCCTGATAAATTTTAAGGATCACCGCTTTCACCACGTCAGAATTCCGTGTCAGGCTCTGTTGTTCCATGATGCTATTTAATTCAGCCAGTTGCTTTTGAGTGATTTTCATCGACAAACGTTTCGACGATTTGGCATTCGCCAACTCGCTGCCTAACAGTGTTTTCAGTTCTTGCTGCTGATAGCGGCCGGTAGTGAGGGCATGGAGGTAGTATAGGATCAGCGTTTTATGAAAGTTTTCATCCAGCGAATCATCTATTTTCTGCGTGGCAACGTTCAGAATATCGAGATAGTGCGCAGGAACGCGTACTTCCAGCGCTGATTTAGCCTGCTCAAACTCGCTTTTAATGCGCGGAGTGGACTGGGCGGGAACACTGACTACCGCATCACACTGGTTGCAGACGGCGGCTAAAATATTCCTCACTGTGCCGCGGCGATCGCTGAAATCCACATCGCGTAAACGATAGGTTGCCATTGTTCGCCCGCAGTTTTGGCACAGAACGCTGCGCGTATCACCTTCTTTAACAATTCTCATTGTGAGCTCCTTGCTGAGTTATTGATGCACGCTGATAAAGATGATGTCGGGTTCTATGAAATAAAATTTCACGTACCAATAGCAACCTGACTTCCAGGGGCGAAGAATATGAACATCAGTAGTGGCGTCCTGATGATGTGGGCAGCACTGATATGCATCTCCGCCCGTTTTCTTGATAAGTTCAATCACCCAGTTTTCATCAACCTGGCCGGTAGCAAACAGATTTTTCACATCGATATTGCCACGTACCTCATGGTCATACGCGCCTTGCTGAAGACAGCGTATGGCGAGTTGCTTTACATCCCTGAATCCCATCTTACCTCCCTATACTGTACGCTTATTTACGTACATGCAAGCTGTCTGAAGTATTTAATCGCAGCCAAGTGTACTGAGGGAAGAGGCAGGGCAGCCAAGCAATGTAGGGAAATAACTGGAGAAAAAGATGAAAAGGCGGGATGCCTCGCAGACTAATGTAACGGGCACCTTCCTGCATACCCAGCCTCAGGGGCAACGACAGCCCAGTTCAACCATAAACTGGGCTTCAAACACTATCAGGCTTTAATAACGGATGGTTTCCTGAGAGACCGAATTGGCCTGGACATCATTGGCACTGAGCCAGGTCGGTTTGTTTTTCAAATCACCGAATAATGACAGCTGATCGTCAAAGTGTTTTGAGCGTTTCCCGTCTGGAGCGATAAAACCGGACTGGCCAGGAGGAGTGACCTCGACGCCGGTGACCCCTTTATGGGTAAAGACCACCATGTCATTTTCGGTCCCGCGGTTCATGGCAAGACGATTCTGAATGTGTTCGTCTGAGCCTGCTTGCGGAACGTTCAGGAAGTTTTTGGTTTGATAAGTGGTGTTTGACACCTTGGTATGCCACGCAGTCATCTTCTCGCCTTGCGCTTTATTCAGATCGTTAACGGCGAGCTGCAGCGCTTCCATCATCAGGCCATCGACGTCTCTGCCTTTGAAGATATCAAAGCCTGAGGTCTTGCCGCCGGCGGTCATGCCCTGATAAAGAATTTTGGTACCCACCGAAATATTCTGGCTGCCCGTGGTGCTTTCTCCCGGTTTCATATAACCGGGATCAAGGAACCACGAAGCCTGTTCCGCAGGCAATATTCCGCCCAGTGACAGAGTCAGCATATGTTGCAGCCAGGCACGGAAGATGGGGGTCGCCGGGGTATCGTAATAACCGTCGTTATTCAGATCCCTTTCCTCATAGTCCCACTTGCCGAGGATGGCGGCAGCTTCACGCAGTTGTGGGTTATCGCTTTTGCCGGCGACCTTGACCAGGCGGGGCACAAAAAAACGCGCGTTAGGATCTTCAAACGCGACGTCCATCAGCAAATCCCATAACTGCGTGGGGGTAAAACGCGGCTGACTATCAATACGGGTGAATAACGACTGGATACGGTCGGCGGTATTCCAGGAGTACCACCATTCGTCCGGGGTGGGGAAGCCTTCCGCAGGGCGGTTGTTCCAGTTGGCGATGTAACCCGTTTTCGGATTGTAGACCTGAGGATTGGTGGCAAATGGCATAAAGCCTTGCCACTCGGAGCTGCCGTCACCCGGCATAGGTAGCCGGTTATCGTGCCCCTTAAGGCGTATTGGATAACGCCCGCCCAGGGCATAACCGATGTTGCCTTGGTTATCGGCGTAGTACCAGTTGACGTTGATGGCGGAATGCTGGACCTGATCGAGCCATTGCTGATGGTTTTTTGCTTTGCCGACCTTATTCCAGGCCAGTAAAGTGGCGACTTCTTCGCCTTCCCAGCCACGACGTTTGGCATAGGCCAGGCCTTGCTTGAGATTGTAGTCGATGACGGCACCTTGCACGCTTCGGTACACTGTCAAATGTTGGGCTTCACCGTCCTTCACCGCGATGGTCTCAACGCGTTTTTCCAGAGGACGGTATTTCCCCTGATAGAAGTACTCTTCAGGGTTTTTAGGGTTCAATTTCAACTGGTATATATCGACATTATCGCCGGCCCCCCAGGTACTCCCCCAACTGATATCGCGGTTGTAGCCGAACTCCACCATCGGATAACCAAATGGACTGTTTCCCACCGCGTCATAACCCGCGCCATGTAACCCAACAGAATAAGTATAAGCAGGCTGATAGAAACCGAACTGAGGCCCGTTTAGCAGAATGCTCTTGGCGCCGTCGGTTTTACGGGAGCCCAGGACGATAATGTTACTAAAGGCTTTTTCCTTCGGCGGCTTCCAGCGAGGCGTTTGTTCATTGGCCGTTGCCTCTGTCGGGAGAGCGGCATGGTTCAGGGGGGATGCCGCCGACGGGGCAGAAACATAAGCCCCATTGCGTATCGAAGGTTGCCATTCACCCTTGGGGACGGTGGTAGGTGCGCCGGGGTTATCTTGAGAAAGCAGCAGGTTAAATATCGCTTTGCCTTGCGTCTCGCCATCCTTTTTTATCAGCCCTGCGAGCAATTGCTGGTTTTCCAGCTCGGTGTTGTAGTCGCCGAATCTGTTGACCATGGAGCCGACGAAGACCATGGCCACATCGAAGTCCGTCCACGGAGCCGGTTTAAAATTATGGTCAATAAACTGTTTTGGCATCAACTGTTGCGGATTGGCATCGATTTTTTTCAGCCATGCGTTAATGCCCTGAGCATAGCCATCAAGAATATCGCGATCACTCTGGGGTAACGCGGCCAGTTGAGCTTTGATTTTGGCAGGGGAATACTGTTGGCGGATACCTATATCAAACGACAGGTAGTCTTTGCCTAACACTTCCGCGACACGCCCTTCAGTACTGCGCCGGGACATTTCCAATTGGTATAGGCGGTCTTGAGCGATGGCATAACCATAGCCATAAAACAGCCCGTAAACGTCATTGGCGTAAATGTGGGGAGTACCATAGGTGTCTCGTTTAATCGTCACATCAGCGGCAAAAGTTTGGGCCATAACCAGATTGCAGCCCAACCCGAGGGCCAGTAACAAAGCAGAACGCGGTTGAAATAACAATTTCATGCAGTTTCCTCGTTAACTCGTGGTGATCGCGGCGGTGGTTTGTTAGCTCAGGGAGGGCGAGCTTGCCGTGAGAGTTCCGTTAGCTTGCTACATAAAATCAACAAAGTGATACATAATTTTAACTTTAATGTTGTTTTGTGTGTCCAAAATCACTGTTCAAGGAATGCTCTATTTATCGAAGTGACCATTAATCTCATTATTAATTCGTTACTTTATGTTGAGGTTTCTCGAGGGTGGGGAAGATTGCGATAAAAAGGGATACTTTATTTTTATTTTTATCTTTAAGAGTAAATCATGACTTAAACAGAGCTACTGACGTGGCAATAGGGTGAGCGGGATGGCTGCCAATAGGTACTGTGAGGGCTCTGCTGCAGGTGTAATCTTTAACAGTGAGCCCCGCAAAGGAAGCATGACTGGAGTAAGCATTGAAGAGTCTGGCTGAAGTGAAACTATGTCCAAAGTGATCTGACAATTTGTTCGGTGCCAGAAGTGGACATTGCAAACTAAAAAGGCCTGGTGAATTGACCAGGTCATTTCATGAGATGTCAGTCAACCCACGGCGAACAACTGCTAGTTAGCTTAGATTGTTTTCCCGTATGGCCTTAAGACCGGCCAACGAGAACTGCTTAAAATGTGCTGTCAGCGCTTTCGTTTGCATTGCGACGATTTCCTGTACGGGTCCTGGCATACGATTTCCCGCTACCATCAGCATCATGCAGGGTGCAACCACACTCAGTATACAGGGAAGCAAGCGGGGATCATCTTCTGAAAGCCCGGCGGCTTCGCCCACAATCCGTCTCACCGACTGAATCTTTCCTGCCCCTTCAGTATTAATAAAATCCCCAAGTTGTGTAGAGGGGGACAACATTTCGCGGGCAAACACTCGACCATGCCAATCATCCGGATTGCTCAGTTTTGCCAGAAATGTTTCCAGGAAAGTCCCTAATTTATCTTCTGCGGATACCTCTGATGCAGCCAGTTGGGCTAGTTGATCGCCATCCAGATAATGATGGTGTGCAAGCGTCAGAACGGCGAGATATAACCCGTCACGACCACCAAAGTGATAGTTGATGGCAGCCAGATCAACACCGGCTTTTTTGGCAATCTCTTTGTTGGTGGTTTGCGCGAATCCTTTTTCCGCGATCAGCTCTCCAGCAGCCTCGAGAATGCTTTCCCGCGTGATATCTCCATCGCTTCGGCGTGCTCTGCTCATAATTCACAACGTCCAAATAAGTTAATTTTGCATGCAGGGTTTATTATTGCATAACTATAGTTTAAATTTGATTTAAACTAAGATTCTCAAGGGACATCGGAACACTACTCTTATGAATAAAAAAATCATCGCCGGGGCTGTCGTGATAGCTCTCATCATTGCTGTATTAGCTTTTTGGCTGATGGGGCGTCCCGATGGAGATAAGAGTTTGTTGAAGCTGCATGGAAATGTCGATATTCGACAGGTCTCACTGGCATTTGAAGATAGCGGCCGCATCAGCACGCTCACTGTCGATGAAGGCGATCGGGTTCGTGCCGGACAGGTTATCGCCACACTGGACACGCGTGCGCTGAAGATTCAGGAGCAACAAGCCCTGGCGCAGCTGGATGCCCAGAAGCAGACGGTGCGTGAACAGCAGGCAGGCGCGCGTCCAGAGGAACTGGAACAAGCCCGGGCGCAGTTGTCCTCAGCGCAGGCGCAATTACAGAAAGCAACTGAAGACATCAGCCGTATTCAACGCATCTCCGCCAGCACCGGTGGAAAGGGCGTCAGTAAACAGGAATTGGACACGGCCCGCAGCAATCTTCGTATTGCCCAGGCCAGCGTGAAAGAACGTCAGGCCAGCCTGACACTGATGGAGAAAGGGGTACGCTCCGAGCAACGTGAAGCATCCGTTGCGCAGGTTCGCGCTACCGAGGCACAGCTGGCGTTGATGCAATACCACCTCTCGCAGGCAGAATTACGCTCCCCCGTTGACGCGATAGTCCGGGCTCGTCTTCAGGAACCGGGGGACATGACCGGCCCACAAAAAGCGGTGTACACCCTGGCACTTAGCCAGCCGAAATGGGTCCGTGTGTGGCTGAATGAGAGTGATTTAGGACGTGTGAAATCGGGTATGTCAGCAAAGGTTTTCACGGATTCGTTCCCGGATAAACCGGTAACGGGTAAAGTCGGCTTTATCTCCTCGGTGGCGGAGTTCACGCCGAAATCTGTCCAGACTGAAGATCTGCGAACCAATCTGGTGTTTGAAGTCCGCATTGTCGTTGACGACCCGGATAACGTTCTGCGCATGGGACAACCTGCCACGGTGACCCTTAATACTCAGCCAGAGAATCAGCGCGATGCCGGTAACTGAAAATCAGGATGTTGTTATTGCCCGTGACCTGGTGCGCCTGTTTCCTGGCGTCACCAAGAAAGCGCCTGAAACGCGCGCGCTTGATGGTCTGACGCTCAATATTCGGGCAGGTGAGTTAACGGCACTGGTGGGTCCTGATGGCGCGGGGAAAACCACCTTTCAGCGGTTGATTGCCGGTCTTTATGAGCCCAGTTCTGGCAGCCTGACCGTATTGGGTACAGATGTGACCGCCGATCCGCAGTCAGTGCAAAACCGCATCAGTTACATGCCGCAGCGCTTTGGGCTATATGACGATCTCAGTGTGCAGGAAAATCTCGATTTGTACGCTGATTTGCATGGTGTTCCCTCCGAGGTCAGACAGGAACGCTTCGAACGACTGCTGTCGATAACTGATTTGACCCGCTTTACGGCGCGTCCGGCAGGAAAACTCTCTGGCGGTATGAAACAAAAGCTGGGGCTGGCCTGCACGCTGGTGCGTTCTCCTGACTTGCTGTTGCTCGACGAGCCGAGTGTCGGGGTTGATCCGCTCTCCCGTCGCGACCTGTGGAAAATCATCGAACAGCTGGTTCAGGATGAAAAACTGAGCGTGATCATCAGCACCGCCTATATGGATGAAGCCGAGCGCTGCGCGCAAATCTATGTCATGAATCACGGCAAAATTCTCGCTGAGGGTAAACCTGACATGTTGCGCCAGAAGGCCTCAGGCAGAACATGGTTGGCGGTTCCTCCGCAAGGCACGAAATCACGTATTTTACAGGCCCATCTGCTCGAAAAACGCGACGCCATTGCCGATGCCGTCCCCAAAGGTGATGCCGTCCGCTTTATCTGTCTGTCTCCCGATGATAAAGCCACCCCACATGAGGTGGACGCCACGCCCAGAGAGGCAGAACTGGAAGATGGTTTCATGTTGCTGCTGCATCAGGCGCAGCAGCATGATGTGACAGCGCCAGCCGGGCCGGTAAAAGCGGAAATGGTCTCTGCCCAGAGCAGTGACAACGGCAGTGACAAACCGGTCATCGTCGTGAAAGACCTGGTGCGAAAATTCGGTGATTTCACGGCGGTGGCGAACACTTCTTTTGACGTCAAACGCGGCGAAATCTTCGGTTTGTTAGGGCCGAATGGCGCAGGGAAAACAACCACGTTCCGTATGTTGTGTGGCCTGTTGCCCGCAACCAGTGGACAACTGGAAGTCGCCGGAATGAACTTGCGCACGGCACGTGCAAAAGCGCGTGCCCGTATTGGCTACGTCTCGCAGAAGTTTGCCCTTTACGGCAACCTCAGCGTGCGGGACAACCTGACTTTCTTCGGCGGAGCCTATGGCCTGTCCGGTGAAAAACTAAACCGCCAGATTGAAGCTTCGCTAAAGCAATTTGAACTGAATCCGGATGCCATTAGCGCTGAACTTCCGGGGGGATTCAAGCAGCGTTTATCCATGGCGGTGGCATTGCTGCATGAACCGGAAATCATTTTTCTCGATGAGCCGACAAGTGGGATTGATCCGCTGGCGCGGCGTCTGTTCTGGTACACCATCGGTGAGTTGGCGAATAAGGGCATCACCATTATTGTCACCACGCATTTTATGGAGGAGGCCGAGTATTGTGACAGGATCGCGATTCAGGATGCCGGGAAGCTACTGGCGCTGGGTACGCCGAAAGAAGTCCGTCAGCTCGCAGGGCTGGATCATACTGCGGACATGAATACGGCCTTTATTGCCATCGTCGAAAATTCCCGCTCGCAGGTGGCTAAAAAGGATCTCCAGAATGAATGAGTCAAGGTTCCTTCATCGGCTGGTCTCGCTGACCCGCAAAGAAACCCGCCAACTGGTGCGCGATAAAAGTAACCTTGCGGTTGGGTTTTTACTGCCCATCGTGCTGATCCTGCTGTTTGGCTACGGTGTCTCTTTTGATCTTAGTACGGCGCGTGTCGCAGTGGTACAGGAGCAGCATACCGCTCAGAGCCATCAGGTTATTACCGCATTGCAGGGCAGCCGTTATCTCTCCGTGCAAGAATACCCGAGTCTCGTTGCGGCGCAGGCTGCGCTTCAAAAGGATGAAACGGATGCCATAGTGCGTATTCCTTCCGACTATGCCGAAAGCGCGGCGTCTGGAAATGGCAAATTGCAGGTACTGCTCAACGGTGCCGTTACCAGCGTCGCCTCTGCGGCACAGGGCTATATCACGGGTGCATTGGGTACGCAGACCGCCATTGAGTCTGACAGACAAAACCTCACGTCAACGACAGGAACGGTATCCATTGAGCAACGCATGTGGTTCAACGAGGCCGGGATCAGTACCTGGTTTATTGTGCCGGGGATCCTCGTCCTCATCTTGACGCTGATTGGGGCATTTCTTACCGGATTGCTGATTGCCCGGGAACGTGAAAGGGGAACGCTGGAGGCGTTGTTTGTCACACCGGTTCGCCCACTGGAGCTGGTGCTTGCCAAACTTGCGCCGTATATGGTGATTGGTGCTGTCGATCTCGTTATCTGCCTGCTTGCTGCGCATTATCTGTTTGCGATCCCGATCAGAGGTTCTCTTTTCGCCATCATCACGTCCTCGCTGCTGTATCTGCTGGTCTCTTTGGGGATGGGGTTGACCATCTCGGGTTTTGCTCCAAGCCAGTTTTTGGCGAGCCAGATTGCATTGATTGCGAGTTTTATGCCCGCAATGATGCTCTCCGGTTTTGTTTTTGATATCCGAAACTTACCGGTAGTCGTTCAGGTCGTCAGCCAGATTTTACCTGCCACTCATTTTATGTCGCTTATCAAGACGCTGTTTCTGGGGGGGGACGACTGGCCCCTGTTTTTCCGCCAGTGCGGCATCCTGCTGCTCTATGCGGTTATCCTGATTAATGCCTCACGGCTTTCACTTCGCAAACGGCTGAGGTAGCGCATGATATCTGAACTCCAACAATGGTTGCGGCACATCAGCTTTCTGATAAGAAAAGAAATTCTGACCATCGTTAAAGAACCCGCCAACAGGGTGATCCTGATTGCTCCCGTTTTTATGCAGGCATTACTGTTTGGCTACGCGGCCACCTACGATGTTAACCACGTTGATTATGCGGTACTGGATCAAAGCCGTGGTCAGGCTTCAACCCAGATCATCTCGCATCTGGATGGGACAGGTGTATTTAACCGGACTGCCACGCTGACGTCGGCGTCGCAAATTCAGCAGGTGGTGATGGATGGCAAGGCTCTGATGGTACTGACATTTCCGCCTGATTTTGAAAGTAAGCTAAACCAGGGGCAGACGTCACCGTTACAGGTGATCCTCGATGGCCGTAATTCCTCGACCGCAGGGGCAGCAGCAGGATATATCAGCGCGGTGGTCAACGACTTTAACCAGCGCAGGACAGGCAATCTCTCACCGATAAATGTTGAGGTCCGCGCCTGGTATAACCCGAATCTTGAGTCTCGATGGGGACTGATGCCCACGTTGATTGCGGCAATCAGTATGATGCAGACTCTGCTGTTGTCGGCTCTTTCGGTCGCCAGAGAACGGGAGCAGGGGACCTTTGACCAATTGCTGGTCACACCTTTTACGCCTATGCAACTGCTGATTGGCAAAGCTATCCCGCCGGTTTTGGTTGGACTGGTGCAGTCGACAATCATCTTGTTGGTGATTTTATTCTGGTTCCAGATCCCGATGAACGGATCGCTGTTTCTGCTCTATTTCGGACTGCTCAGCTTCAATATTGCCGCTGTCGGTCTGGGCCTGTCGATTTCAGCGGTTTCCATCAACATGCAGCAGGCCATGTTGTATACCTTCTTACTCATCATGCCGTTGATGTTGCTTTCCGGGTTGTTGACGCCGGTCCAAACCATGCCTGCGGTACTTGATACCCTGACTTATGCCAACCCACTGCGTTTTGCCATTGACCTGGTGCGGCGGGTCTATCTCGAAGGTGCCGGGTTTAGCGACGTCGCCCTTGATTTTATTCCCATGATAGCCATGGCAGTCATCACCATGCCGTTGGCCGCGTGGCTGTTTCGCAACCGACTTTACTGATGCAGGGATCCAGATGAATAACCGTTTTTCACTTTTCAATCGTCATGCATTATCCGCGCTGGCGGCGATGACTGCACTGACCCTCATCAGTGGTTGTACAGTCGGTCCGGATTTCAAAGAACCAAAGGCAGCGGCGCCGACCGACTGGACAACCTGGCGCAGCGGTGATGCCGCGTTGCACGCGTTACCGGGCGGCAGTGTTGTCTCAGATAACCAGTGGTGGAAACGCTATAACGATCCTGTGCTCAATGCTCTGGTAGAGAAAGCTTTATCGGCGAGCCCCGATATTCGCACCGCCACGTTGCGGTTTGCCAGTGCCCGTGCCCAGCAGCAGATAACGGCTTCGCAGCAAACGCCGACGGTGAACGCCACTGGCAGCGTTACCCGCATTCAGCAAAGCGAGAACAGCCCCTCGACACGTGCTCTGAAGGAAGCGTTGCCGAACCCGGACGAACTCATACAACTGATGGCCGCGCCGTCGAACTGGTATCAGGGTGGACTGGATTTCTCATGGGAAATCGATCTGTGGGGACATGTACGTCGCGCAATCGAAGCCTCTGACGCGGATGTTCAATCCCAGAAAGCGATGCTGGAGATGGCAAGGCTGAGTATTGTCGGCGATGTGGTGAATAACTATTACAACCTGCGCGGCATTCAGCAGCAAATTTTGCTCGCAAAACAGGATGAAAAAGCACTGGATGAACGTCTTTCTCTGATTCAGGCGCGCACAGAAGGGGGAGAACTGGATGAGACCAGCCAGGAAAGACAACGCAGTGAACTTGCTGCTACCCGGGCGAACCTGATAGACCTTCAGGCGCAGGAGGGGGTAGCGATGAACCAGCTGCTTTTGTTGTTGGACGAACATCCTGGCGCGTTGCAGCAACAACTGCAATATCGTGCAGACAGCCTGAAACCAGACAAATTGCCACCGCTGCAAATGGGTATTCCATCGGAGGTGGCACTCAATCGTCCCGACATTCGGGCGGCAGAAGCAAAGCTGCATTCAGCAACGGCCAGTATCGGCGTCGCTCAAGCTGAACTTTATCCGAGCATTACGCTGGGGGCACGTATCGGTATGGATACCTACAGCGCGGATAATTTCACGGAGTGGGGCAGCCGCAGTTGGTCAGTGGGGCCGAGTCTTAATCTGCCGCTGTTTGATCGTGGTCGTCGTAAGGCGACGGTGGTTTTGCGGGAAACCGATCAGCAGCAGGCGGCGGTCGATTATCACAAAACAGTTCTAAAGGCGTGGCAGGAAATTGATGATGCCCTGAGTCGTTATGCCGCTGCGCAGCAAAAACTGGCTGAGCAACAAATCCGCGCAGACAGTGCCGAACAGGCACTGAAGCTAATCCAGGCACGCTACGATGGCGGACTCAGCAATTTTATCGATGTGCTGGATGCGCAGCGCAGCAATATCCAGGCCAGGCAGGCGTTGGCTGTGAGCCAGCGCGATGTGATGACGGCATGGGCGGCAGTGAACCGCGCAGTGGGCAATTATCCCCGCTGATCAGATTAGGTGGAACGGAAACTTTAAAGGGCTTTGCGGGTTGGGTAACTTGCTGATTTTAAATCAATAAATATTGATGTGTTTCGTTACCGAACTTTCTTGAGCCCAATTCTGAATCTGAGCACCAAATTCTTCCGATGCAGAGAGGAAACTAAAAATGCATCAGGGGGGATTTTACACGCTAATTGATGGGGTCGGAAATACGGAGGGATTTGCAAAGCGACATGAAAACAAGAAGTTGGCTCCTCTGACTGGACTCGAACCAGTGACATACGGATTAACAGTCCGCCGTTCTACCGACTGAACTACAGAGGAATCGTTTGAACGGTGCGAATAATAACGGGGTGACTCAGGCTTGTAAAGTCAGAAAACGCCTTGATGTTTCGTTTGCTGCAAGATTATTCAACCTGCTGCTTTTTATGGCTTTTATCGCTGCACTGCTGCGCAGTGGTTCACTGTCTACCACTAACCCATGCCATCATGCGTTATGTTGGTGCAAGCTTTGGCTATTCCCCGCCTGTGCAGGGGGAGGTATTACCGACTTTAACATCATTTTTTCTTATTTTTCCGTCGATTAGTTGGTGATTTCTCTTATTCCGTCTGTCTGGCCCGGATCTTGCTGTGGTTTATCTTAACCCAGCCAAGTGGCATGACGGAGGCAGTATGAATTTCAGACGTCTTAAGTATTTCGTAAAAATCGTCGATATCGGCAGCCTGACCCAGGCGGCAGAAGTGCTGCATATTGCCCAACCGGCCCTCAGCCAACAGTTGGCGACGCTGGAAGGAGAACTGAAACAGCAGTTGCTGATCCGCACCAAGCGCGGGGTACAACCTACCGAAGCCGGCAATATTCTTTATGCCCATGCCCAGACCATTTTGCGCCAGTGTGAACAGGCGCAAAGCGCGGTCAATAGCGCCGGGCAGGCGATGAGCGGCCATGTTTCCGTCGGGCTGGCGCCGGGCAGCCTGGCGTCACAGCTGGCATTGCCGCTGTTGCAGGCGGTGCGCGATCAACATCCGGGTATTTTGCTCAGTCTGAATGAAAATATCGGCTCGACACTGGCCGGGCAGGTCGCCAACCAGAACCTGGATATGGCGGTGATCTACGGCGCTAAAATGCCCACGGGCCTGCAAGCGACGGCGTTAATGCGCGAAGATCTTTATCTGGTGGCGACGCGTGCGGTACCAAACCCAGGCAATAGCGTTGAGCTGTTGGACGTTGCCCGGCTGAACTTATTCTTACCGCGCGAGGGGGATGTGGTACGTAGTCAGGTGGAGGAAGCTATGGCGATACGTAAACTGGCCGTCAACGTGATTGGTGAAATTGAAGCCCCAGGCACGCTGAGCGCGGCCATTGCCAGTGGCCTGGGCGCCACCATTTTGCCAGAGTCGGTGGCGCGCGCGATGATTGGCCCGGCCAAGGCATGGATGGCGCGTATCAATGCACCGTCATTGAACGTACCGCTTTCACTGTGCACTTCCACTCAGCAGTCCCTGTCAGCCCCCGCGCTGGTGGTGAAGGAGATCCTGCTTTCTATCGCTGCCAGCCGCAGTCAGGAAAAACGCGTGCTGGCGTTGGTGCAATAATTCGATTAGCTGAGTTGGTAGCGGCTGTCCGGCTGGGTGACGGCGGGTAAATCCGTCTCGTCATTCATTTCGCGCAGGTTGATCTCAATGGCATTGCACATGGCATTGAGCGGCAGATCGTTGGCGGCGGTGCCAAATGGATCTTCCAGCTCTTCTGCCAGGGAATCCAGCGAGATAAAGGTATAGGAGATAAATACCGACACCAGCGGCGTCATGTAGTGCAGATCCGGCACCAGCGCAAAGGGCAGCAGGGTGCAGAACAGGTAGACAGTGCGGTGAACGATCAGGCTGTAGGCAAAGGGGATCGGCGTATTGGCGATACGCTCGCAGCCCCCGAGGATCTCCGACAGGCGGTTGAGGTTCTGGTCGATGCTATGAAAAAGTACGTCTGACAGCTGTGCCGATTGCCGTTTCTCACCCAGCCATTGGCCCATCATCAACAACAGTCGGTTGCAGGGGGAGGCGCTGTTTCTAATGGCCAACAGGTCGGCGTTGGGTAGCAGGCGCTGCAGGTCTGCGCTGCTATCGCTGCCGCGCAGTTGGTGTTTCAGGCAGTAGCTAAACGCCATCAGCAGGGCGGCAAAGTCACGCGCAGCCTGATCCTGGTGCGGCAGCAGGCTTTTAACCTGGCGCAGCAGCGAACGTTGGACAATTAACAGTCCGCCCCACAGTAACCGTGCTTCGGTGAAACGCGCATAACTGACACTGTTGCGAAAGCCGAGAAAGATAGCGATCGCCACGCCCAGCAAGCTAAAGGGGGCCAGAGTGAGTTTGACGCCCAGGTGTTCGTACCACTGGAAACAGAGCACGGCAACAATTGACATCGCCACGTTAAGGCTGAGACGAAACAGAATTTTGGAGAGCACCGAACCGTGCCAGACGAAAAGCCGTCTGAACCAGTGTTGCTGAGGTCTGACAATCATAAGAGTGGTTATTACTGGGGAATAAGAGCCGCTGTTGTAACAGATTAGCAGCGCGATCATCAACGTTCTGATGAGTAAAAGTTAAAAATTTCGCCGAAGATCAGAGGCTGCAAGGTTGAGCCTGACGCCCTGTGGCGGCAAGGATCCTGCACCGAAATTGAACTGTTTCCTGCCATAACCCTCAGATTTTTATTTCGTTTTCATTACATTTTCTGATGACGCATACGCTATGGTAATAGCGTGGGCGCGGGATGCTCCCGGCGAGCGGGGGAAGGCGACCAGCGGTCAGACTGTCTGCTCGGCATCAACATAGGAGAAGATAAATCTGTTTAGTAAGGTGAGATTATGGTGAAGCAACGTAAATATTTAACCCGCAACGAGATTGAAAAAATCTTGCGCGCCGCAGCACGGGGCCGACATCCGCAACGCGATGCCTGTCTGTTAAAAATGTGTTTTATTCACGGCTTTCGGGTCAGTGAATTGGTTCGTTTGACCCTGTCAGACATTAATCTGGAGGCTGGCATTGTTCATGTCCGGCGACTTAAAAACGGGTTCTCCACTACCCATCCTTTAACGCCGGAGGAGTTGCCATATCTGCATGCCTGGCTGGCGCACCGATTTACCCTGGATGACCGCTCGGCTCCCTGGCTGTTTCTGTCGCAAAAGGGCGGGCCGCTTTGCAGGCAGGCGGTATACAGCCTGCTCAAGCGTCTTGGCCGACTGGCCGGGGTCGATGTGACCGCACACCCGCATATGCTACGCCATGCCTGTGGGTTTGCACTGGCCGATTTAGGGGCGGATACGCGGCTGATACAGGATTATCTGGGTCACCGTAATATCAATCATACGGTGATCTACACCGCCAGCAATTCGCAGCGATTCAATGAAATCTGGACTCGAAATGGGGTGCGGAATTTAAGGGTAAGAGTAAAAGCGGAATAACAGCAATTCATTATTAATCAGTGAGTTACTTTAATAAAAATGTGTCATTTTGTATCAAAGTGTCGCCATATTAAGAATGCCCCCCTATTTTGTCAAGTCCCGTCAACCAATTCTTGTATATAACTGATAAATAACACTTATTTTATCCCCTTTTTTGCGTCTATCGGATCCTCATAGCATTTTCTGCCACACCATTTCTGCTTGCATAGCGATTATCTCGGATTATTCGTCATTTTTTTGGTTATTCGTACCGATAAATGAATTTAATTAGAATTTATAACCAATAAATTAATCATAAATAGATGATAAAACTAAATGTGTCACTTTGATACAAAATGGAACATTGCCTGGAAGGCTTTGCCGTTTTGTTTTGGGGTGAATTTGGTGGCGGCGGAGGGATGTCCGTCTGCCGTGAATGAACACCAGCCTTGTTCCGGCCTTATTGGGAACCGGAATTGAAAATCACGTCTTTTAAGGGATTACAAAGCATGAACATGAACAAAAATCTGATTGCGGCCGTGTTGGCCACCGTAGCACTGGGCTCAGTAGTGTCCACCGCCAATGCCGCCAACCAGGGCAGCGGTACCGTGACCTTTACCGGCTCTATCATCAAGGCACCTTGCTCCATTGCGCCAGATTCTGTCGACCAGACCGTCAATCTGGGCAGCGTGGCCAACAAGGCACTGGAGAAGGGCGGCAAATCCTCACCACAGAACTTCAACATCAAACTGCAGAGCTGCGATATCTCAGATCTGACCGATAAAACCGTTACCACCACCTTCACCGGTGCTCCGTCTAAAGCCAATGCCAGTAATTTGGGCCTGAGCGGCACTGCCAGCGGCGCGTCTATCGTGCTGAGTCAGGGGGGCACGGCCATTAAGCTGGGCGAACCTACCACCGCTATTAAAGTCAGTGACGGCACTAACATTCTGGCTTTTGCTGCTTACCTGCAGGGTGAGTCCACCACCACCGCGGCCAGTGGCAGTACGGCGGCCTCCACCACCTATTCCACCATTGTTCCGGGTGACTTCAAATCGGTCGCCAACTTCACGCTGGCCTATCAGTAAGCCTCGCACGGGCGCGATTGCGCCCGTCCCTTTCTGGCGCTACCCGACTGAAGCGAGGTCGCCTCATGTTGAGTTTTAGGTCTTCATGTTTTACGCCTTGCCTGTGGGTTATTTGCGGGCTTGGGGTGTCGTTTGCAACCCTCGCCCACCAGGGGCAGGGGGTGGTCAATATGCAGGGCTCGATTGTCGATGTGCCCTGTGCCATCGCCGTCAGCAGCCGCGACCAGTCGATTGATCTGGCGGTGTTGCCGATTGGCCAACTGATGCGCGATGGCGAAGGGCCGGTCAGCCCGTTCAGCATTCAACTGGTTAACTGCTCATTGCAACAGATGCGCCCCGGCCGTGCCGACTGGACCCAATTCCGCGTGACCTTTGCCGGTGATATCACCGACAGCGCCTTGTTTGGCAGCAGCGGGCAGGCTGAGGGGATGGGGATACAAATCACCGATGCCGCCGGCAACGTGGCGCAGTCCGGCGTGCCGATGCCGCCCGGGGCGTTGGCACCAGGGGAGACGCGGCTGGATTACCGCCTGCGGCTGGTTGGCACGCATCAGATATTGCGCGCGGGGGCCTATCGCACCACGGTGCGGTTCAAAATGGATTATTACTGATGAAGGAACATGCCGTGTTGTTGTTTCCCTCGCGAACTATATGGATATTGCGCCCTTTGGCGGTGTGGGTTGGCTTGATGCTGGGCACCGCAGGGCAACAGGCGTTGGCGGCCGACAGCATCGAATTCAACACCGACGTGCTGGACGTCAAAGATCGAGATGCCGTTGACCTGAGCGAATTCTCCCGTGCCGGTTACATCATGCCGGGCCAGTATTCTCTGGTGCTGCGGGTCAATAAACAGGAGCTGCCGGAGCAGCCGATCACCTTTCTGCCGCCACCGGACGACGCCAAGGGCAGCGTGCCCTGTCTGACGCCGGCGATGGTGGATCAACTGGGGCTGAAAGCTTCGGTGCAACGCAACCTGGCCTGGTGGCATCAGGGGCAATGTCTGGCGCTCGACTCCCTCAAGGGGATGCAGACGCGGGCTGACCTGGGGTCCGGTTCGCTGTATATGAACCTGCCGCAGGCCTACCTGGAATACACCGACGAGAACTGGGATCCGCCATCCCGCTGGGACCAGGGCATTGCCGGCATGCTGTTTGACTATAACGTCAACGCGCAAACGGTCAGGCAAAGTCAGGGGCAAAACAATCAGTCGCTGAGCGGCAATGGCACCACCGGGGCCAACCTAGGGGCCTGGCGCTTTCGTGCCGACTGGCAGGCGCAGTATGACCATACTACCGGCCAGAACAGCGGCTCACAGCAACGCTGGGACTGGAGCCGTTATTACCTGTACCGTGCGATAGCAGCACTGCGCGCCAAGCTGACGCTGGGTGAGGATTACCTCAGTTCCAATATTTTTGACAGCTTCCGTTACACCGGTGCCAGCCTGGTGTCCGACGACAACATGTTGCCGCCGAATCTGCGTGGCTATGCGCCGGAAGTGACCGGGGTAGCGAAAACCAACGCCAAGGTGACTGTCAGCCAGCAGGGGCGGGTGTTGTATGAAACCCAGGTCCCGGCGGGGCCGTTCCGCATTCAGGATTTGAACTCCGCCACCATGGGCAAATTGGATGTGCGCATTCAGGAACAGGACGGCAGCGAGCGCACTTTCCAGGTGGATACGGCAGATGTGCCTTACCTGACGCGTCCGGGCCTGGTGCGCTACAAGATGATGGCCGGTAAACCGTCCAACTACCGCCACAACAGCGAAGGCCAGGTGTTTAGCGGCGGCGAATTTTCCTGGGGGGTCAGCAACGGCTGGTCATTGTTCGGCGGCGGGCTGCTTTCCGCCGGTTATAAGGCGCTGGCACTCGGGGTGGGCCGTGATCTGCTGGCCTTTGGGGCCCTGTCGCTGGACGCCACGCAGTCACGTGCCGAGTTGCCGGGCAAGGGGACGCCGTCCGGCACCTCCTGGCGGCTGAACTACTCCAAGCGTTTTGACGAATATGACAGCCAGGTGACCTTCGCCGGTTATCGCTTCTCCGAACGTAACTACATGAGCATGTCGCAATACCTGGATGCGCGTTACCACGGCGGCAATTACAGCAACAGCAAGCAGATGTATACCGTTTCGTTTAACAAGCAGTTCCGCACTCTGGGGTTGAGCGCGTTCCTGACTGCCAGCCACCAGACCTATTGGGACCGGCCGGCTAACAACAACTATAACCTGTCGCTGTCGCGCTATTTCGACATCGGTTCATTCAAGAACATCAGCCTGAGCCTGTCGGCCTACCGCACGGTGTTCAACAACAGCCACGACGACGGGGTTTACCTGGGGGTGAGCGTGCCCTGGGGCAGAACCGGGACGCTGAGCTACAACAATCAGTCCACTCGCGCAGGCAGTACCAACACCGTCGGTTATTACGACCGTATTGATGATAACAACACCTACCGCCTGACCGGCGGGGTGGGCAACGGCGGGCGCGGCACTGCCAGCGGCTACTTCACCCATGACGGCGATATTGCCGAAGTGACCGCCAATGCCAGCTACCAGGGCAGCCAGTATAGCTCGCTGGGCCTGGCGATGCAGGGCGGCGCGACGGTGACGCCCAAAGGTGCGGCATTGCACCGGGTTACTACGCTCGGCGGTACCCGCATGATGGTGGACACCGCCGGCGTTAGCGGCGTGCCGGTGCAGGGCTACGGCGGCACCACGGACACCAACATGTTTGGCAAGGCGGTGGTGAGTGACATTAACAGCTATTACCGCAACAGCATCTCGGTGAACGTCAACAAGCTGCCGGATAACGTCGACGCCAACCAGTCAGTGGTACAGGGCACCCTGACCGAAGGGGCGATCGGCTACCGCAAGTTCAGCGTGGTAGCGGGCCAGAAAGCCATGGCGGTGATCAAACTGGCCGACGGCAGCGCGCCGCCGTTCGGGGCCATCGTGGTCAACGACCACCACTATCAAACCGGCATCGTCAATGACGAAGGCAGCGTGTGGCTGACCGGGCTAAATCCGGGGGAAGGCATGGACGTGCGCTGGAATGGCCAGACCCAGTGCCGGGTGCATTTACCCAGCCCGCTCCCCGCATCGGCATTGTTGCTGCCGTGCCAGACAGTGGCAGGAACGGCGGTCACTAAAGCCACTGATACCACCGCGCTGGCGGCCGTTGAATCCTAGCCTGACCCTGAAAGCCAATAACAGTGAGTGAGAAAGATGAAATTAAAGACTTCCCTGGCGGTGACTGCCGTCTTGTTGAGCGGTGTGCTGGGCATGCAGCAAGCGTTTGCCGCCATCGCGCTGGATCGTACCCGCGTCATTTTTAATGGCGACCAGAAATCCATGAGCCTGAGCATCAGCAACCAGAACAAGGAACTGCCTTATCTGGCTCAGGGCTGGATAGAAGATGCCGGAGGCAACAAGGTCACCTCGCCGTTGATGGTGTTGCCACCGTTGCAACGGGTTGAACCGGGGGCGAAAAGCCAGGTGAAAATCCAGGCTGCACCGGAGGTGGCAAAGCTGCCGCAGGACAGGGAAAGCCTGTTTTACTTCAACCTGCGCGAAATCCCGCCCAAGAGCAGCAAGCCCAACACCCTGCAAATCGCGCTACAGACACGCATCAAACTGTTTTATCGCCCGGCGGCGCTGGTGACCCGTGATGCCAAGGCCTGGCAGGAGAAGCTGACGCTGACGCGGGTGGGGGACAAGTATCAGGTCAATAACCCGACCCCCTACTTTATCACCCTGGCAAGTGCTTCGGCGGCTCTGGGCGGCAAGGATATCCCGGGCGTTGACCCGGTGATGATCGCCCCCAAAGGCAAGGTGATGCTGGGCGGGTCGGCGGCGGCGCTGGGCTCTGCCCCGGTGCTGACTTACATCAACGACTATGGCGGCCGCCCGAAACTGGTGTTTGGTTGTAACGGCGCTACCTGCAGCGTGCGCAGCAGCAAGGCCGGTTAAGCGCGGCATGCAACGCGGCAATCAACAAGGAGAAAGGTATGAACAGGATTGATCGAACCCCGCCGGTCTGGATTGCCGCGCTGGCGTTGATGGGCACGGCGATGTCGGCACAGGCCGCGCCGGACAACTGGGGCGTCGAGGGCGCGCACGGCGAACTGCATATCAGCGGCGCACTGTCGGCCGGGGCCTGCCGGCTGGATATGACGTCACTGTTTCAGCAGGTGGAAATGGGGGTTATTCCGACGGCGACCTTACAGCGGCCGGGCGACCGGGGTGAGCCGGTGGCGGTGCAACTGCAATTGCGCGACTGCCTGCCGGTTGGCGGGCGTCAGCGTGATGATCGCACCGCCAACCTGACCTGGGACGCTATTCAGCCGGTGGTGTCGGTGTCGTTTGCCGCCCGTATGGACGACGACAACCCGGCGCTGGTGCAGGCACGCGGTGCCTCCGGGCTGGGCCTGCGGCTGCTGGACAGCCAGCGGCGCGATGTGCTGCTAGGGGCGCGCGGCATCCCGCAATTTTTGACGCCCTACAACGACCAGTTGACCTACTACGTGGTACCGGAGCGTACCCGGGCCGCACTGGCTCCGGGGGCGTTTCGCGCCAGCGTGGATTTTCGGCTGAATTATGACTGAGGTGCGGATGATGCAAAACATCTTTGGGTGTGCCTTGGCGCTGGCGTCATTGCTGTTGTCCGGCACCGCACTGGCCAAAATGGATGACACCACCATCAACGTGAAAATCAGTGGCACCGTGGTGGCGAACGGCAGTTGCACCTTCACCGGCACTGGCCCTATTGCGGTCGAGTTTGGCGATGTGTTTATCAATGACATCAAGGACAGTGCCTACAAACAGCGCCTGCCGTACACCCTGGTTTGCAAGGGGGACCCGGGAGGCAAAGCCATTCAAATGAAGCTGACGGGTACCGCTGCCGATTTTGACGGCACGTTGCTGAAAACCGACGCCAAGGGGCTGGGGATCAGCTTGCAAAACGGCGGTACCGCCCTGGCACTGAACCAGTGGGTAGACGTCGATCCTGCCGCGCCGCCCAAGTTTGACGCGGTGCTGGTCAAGCAAAAGGATGCCGACTTTCAGAATGGTCAGGCGTTCAACGGGTCTGCGACCTTAATTGTCGGTTTTAACTGAGGGGCAGAAAGATGACGCAATACAAAGGGCTGTCGGCGGCAATGCTGGCGATGGCGCTGAGCTTTCAGGCCGGGGCAACGCAGACCGGCGACCAGATCGACGTGACCTTTCACGGGGTACTGAAACAGCGCCCCTGCCATATCAGCAATGACCAGGATATAGCGGTGCATTTCGGCAACGTGGGCGTCAACAAGGTGGACGGTAGCCGCTATCTGCAAAAGATCAGTTACAGCCTGCTCTGTGATGAACCGGATGCCGGTGTGGCGCTGATGCTGTCGGTAAAAGGCACGCCCACCGGGTTTGATCTGGCGGCGGTGAAGACCAACGCCGACGGTCTGGGGATACGGGTGTTGCAGGACGGCAAGGCCTTTACCCTCAACAGCCGGATGAAGATCACCTACAAGACGCCGCCGAAGCTGGAGGTGGTGCCGGTCAAGGATCCTAACGTGACGCTGGTTGAAAAGCCGTTCACAGCCACTGCAACCCTGCTGGCGGAGTACGAATGATGCAACGACGAAACAGAATTCACCCGCTGTGGGCAGTGCGTATGCCGGCACTGTTGCTGACCCTGTTGATGACGGCGGGCGCGCAGGCGGCAACCACCGATAACCTGCGTTTTGACGGCACCCTGGTGGCGGACCCTTGCGAGCTGGACCCGAAAACCACCGATATTTCGCTGGATTTTGGCACGGTTGTCGACAAGTACCTGTACCTCAATACCCGCACCCACAGTAAGCCGATCACTATCCGTTTGCTGGGCTGTGACCTGTCGCTGGGCAAAACGGTGTCGCTGACCTTCAAGGGCACCGAGTCGGTGGCCTTGCCGGGGTTACTGGCGGTGAACGCCGGGGGCGCAGGGGGCATTGCCATCGGCATGGAACTGGCGGACGGTACGTCGCTGCCGATCAACAAGGCCACGCCGCTGATGGCGCTGACCAAAGATACCACCACGCTGACGCTGATGAACTATGTGCAAGGCGAACCGGCGGCGATAAAGGAGCACCAGATTGTGACCGGCGATTTTACTGCGGTAGCCACCTTTGCGTTGGACTACCCGTGATGACAACGAACGCAACTAGCGGCTGCCTGCCAGGTTTTAGGAAAGTAATCGCAAACACGGTGAGGGCAGTTGGACAAGGAGGAAGGGTGAGAAAAAACATAATTCCAGCATGGGCAGTCGGTCTGTCCTTATTCCTGATTGCTGTTCCACTATTGATAGCTTCGATGCCAGCGTCCGCATCGATGCAGTACGCGTTTAGGAATTGTGGATATACAGGCACTGGTACATGGTGCCGGAATTCAGGTTCCCAGTTTGTTCGCCGCGATGGTCTATCTGGTCCACTTGGCGCAACGCTGACTTTTATCGATTCGGGAGTTCAGGGCCGTGGCTACGTCCCGCCGGATGTAACCTATGTTACACCCACTCTCCAGTTGTGCTCGGGAGCCATTGCAGGTGACTGTAAGTCTGGACAGTCTACGCGCTCAGTTGCTGAAGGAACCGGGTGGGCATGTACACCTGGTGAAGCCTGGGCGGATTGTATGAATCGCGCAGCAGGCACGCCAGAAGTCCTGGAGGGGCAATTTCTAGGAGGGGAGAACGGAGCATGTTTGATTTTCCGCGACCAGAAGGGAGCCGAGTGGAGTACTGATTATTACGGCTATGCTTGTGGTAAGAGTAAATTGCCTCCGCCTACACCCGATAACTGCGCAGTCAAGTCATCAGAAAATTGGGACATTGCCTTTGGCAACCTCGAGCGTAGTGACATTTCTGCCACGTCCAGTAGCGAACAAACCAAAGATCTGACTTTGACCTGCACTGGTGCCAATGCCCACAACTTCTCCGTCAAACTCAATATGACCGCGACCTCCTGGTCGACGTCGCAACTGGCGACCAGCAACCCCGATTTGGGTGTGCAGGTGACCGTCGGTGGCGTCGCGGCCAAGCTGGGGGATTCGTTCACCATGAAAGTGCCGGGGGATGCGAGTAAAAAAATAGGTTTCTCGGTGCTGCGCAACCCGAAAACCAAGGCGCTGGATATTGCCACCGGCGACTTTAGTGCCTCGGGCACGCTGGTGGTAACAGAGCTGTAAGCCAACTGAACTCGCCGCAGACCAGCGCTGTGGCGAGCAGGGATCCGTTAATCAGGGAGCACGATCATGGACTTTATCTATCGACAGCCTGCCGCTGACGTGCATCTGCCGGATGCCGAGGCGATTACCCGGGTGGTGATTTATTCGCAAGACGTTTTTTGGCGGCAGGGCTTGCAGGCATTGAGCCAGCCATTGCTGCCTGCCGGAGTGGAACCGGTGGTGGTTTCCACGCTGGCGGATGTGGTGCGCGCGGTCAAAAACAGCAAATTGCCGGTGCTGGTGATTTACGCCTATTCGTATGGCGTCGCTTCATTACAGGGAGCGCTGGCAACGCTCAAACAGGTGGCCGAGGTGTCTCCTTTTTGTCGGCAGGTGGTGCTGACCGATGAACTGCAACCGCTGTTTGCAGCGCTGATGAACCGCATCCCCAGTCTGAGGGTGCTGGACGTGTATATGACGTGTGACTTGTTGCGACAGGTGTTGTCAGCACTGCTGAACCCATCCCTGGTGCGGGCCGTTTATCTGCCGCCGCTGCCCAAGGCCGATATTGATCTCAGCTTTCGTCAGCGGGGGGTATTGCGCCTGCTGCGTCAGGGCGTGAAACAGCAGGATATTGCCCGGCGGCTGCAAATTCATGAAAAAACGGTCAGCGGCCACAAGGTGGATGTCTTTAAGCGCCTGCACATTCGCGGCGGGCGGGAAATGATGTTGCTGTTCTCGCTGCTGGACGAGCTCTTCCGCCTGATGCTGGTTGGCTATCCGCTGCCGTTGGCGTGTTTACCGCCGCCAGTGCATAACGTCACCTATTTCGATACCGAGTGGCAAAACCTGAAACGTTAATTATCGAGAAATTACAAGGGCTTTAACCAGAATATGAATGCTTACTTTAGGTCCGGCGCCCTGCGTCGCAGTGTGATGATGGGCATGGTCGGTGGTTTTCTGCTTCTTGGTGGGTGTACAACCTCACCGGAGGCACGGCTGCGCCCGCAGGGCACCGGCAATATGGCGGCGACGCCGATGAAAGTGACCCCCGTTGCTGCCAAACCCGCAGCCGAACCGCAAGCGCCACAGGCAGTGGAAAAAGACAGCAAGGTCACGCAATGCAATAACGAGCTGGCGGCGCTGAAGACGGTGAATGCCGCGCACTATGGCCGCTATCGCAGCGAGATGGATCATCTGGTGGCCAGCGGTCGGCGTTATATGGATGTGCAGGCCGGTATCAGTAACGATATCAACGACATTATGACGCCGCGCTACCAGTACGGCATGGCCAGCCTGTGTTGGCGTATTCGTAATGCGCTGTCGCAGTCGCTGATGGCGCAGGCGGATATCCCGCAGGGGCGTGGGCAATGATCAAAGTCTGGTCAGTCACGGCGCGCAGCCTGCTGGCGGTTCCCCTGTGTTTCGCCGGGGGGGCGACGGCGGCTTATACCCCACCGGAACCGCTGTCTTCGGTCGACGCTCTGGTGCGGCCGCAGCAGGATAACGGCTATGGTTTGGGTGCCTTGATCGCCTCGCAACAGCAAAAGGGGGGCGATGAAAAGAAAACCGCCGCAGCACCGGCATCCGTTTCAGCGGCCGCTGCCGCGGCGCGTCAGGCCCAGTCCGCTCGCCGCCAGGCGGGTGCGTTGCAGGCGGAAATCGCCCGGCTTAAGGAACAGCTGACGGCCAGCCAAACACAACAACAGGCGGCGGTGAGTGAGCAATCAGCCCTGCAAGAAAAACTGCAAAAGTTAAGTGTACAGGTGGCTTCCGGCAGCCGGGATGACCAAAAATTGCTGGACAGCGAAGCGGCGCGCGCCACGCTGGCAGCCGATAAAACGGCCCTGCAACAGCAGCTGGAGAGCCAATTGGCCAAAGAGCGCTCGGCGGCGGCGCATCTTGCGACCACCGGTGATGCACTCAAAGAACGTGACGGCCAGTTGCGGGTTCAGCAGCGGCAATTGGATGCACTGCATGCTCAGTTGGCCCTGAGCGGGGATAACCAGAAACAGCTCAGCGCCCGCACGGCGGAACTGGCGGCAGCGCAAACGGCATTGGCCGCGTTACGTGCCCGGCCCGCCGGTCCGCAGGCCGATCTGACCACCCCAAGCGGCAAGCAGGACTACGTGGTCGGCCAGAGCATTGCCGCCAGCCTGCGCGATCGCTTGCAGAGTTACACCAGCGCCGGCTTGACGCTGGAGCAAAGTGGCGTGCTGGCCGGCATCAGCGACGGCCTGAAGGGCAACATGCAGATGAAAAAGGCCGATATGGATGCCGTTTATCTCCAGTTCGCCACCAAACTGCAGCAGCAGGTGAGCAAACAAGTCAGCGACGGCGAAGCGTTAATCGCCAAGAAGAGCCAGGGGCGCACACCAGTGAAACAAGTGGATGGTATCACCTATTTTGTGGTGAAAAAGGGCAAGACTATCCGCGATCCGGATGCGCCGGTGATGCTGTCGCTGACGGAAGCCATCGTCGATGGGCGTACGGTCAGTACATTGCCGCAACTGGTATTGACGGTGACCGACGAAATGCCGGCCGTGGTGCGTGAGGCGTTGCCATTGCTCGGTGAAGGTAGTGAGGTGCAGGCTTATGCGTTGGCTAAGTCGGTTTACGGTTCACTGCCGTTACCGCGTGGCGTCGAGGCGTTCACCGTGCTGAGTTATGACCTGAAGGGCTTGACCCCGCCACGCACCGCCAAGAAATAACCGGCAGTGGCAGCGGGGCGGTCATTAGCGGAATGGCGGCTCGTTAAAGGTGCGCAGCTTACGGGAATGCAGGCGATCGCCCTCGGCACGCAGCAGATCGATGGCGCAAATGCCTATCTGCAAGTGTTCCGAGATTGCGCCTTCATAGAAGCGGTTGGCCTGCCCCGGCAGTTTGATCTCGCCGTGCAGCGGTTTGTCGGAAACGCACAGCAGCGTACCGTAAGGCACCCGAAACCGGTAACCCTGAGCGGCGATGGTGGCGCTTTCCATATCTACCGCCACAGCGCGGCTGAGGTTAAAACGCAGCGCCGAAGCGGAATAGCGCAATTCCCAGTTACGGTCGTCGGTGGTGACCACTGTCCCGGTGCGCAGGCGTTGTTTGACCTCTTCGCCGGGCATGCCGCTGACCATTTTGGTGGCGTCATACAGCGCGCGCTGCACTTCGGCAATACTCGGAATTGGGATATCCGGCGGCAGTACCGAATCGAGCACGTGATCGTCACGCAGGTAGGCGTGGGCCAGCACATAGTCGCCAATCGACTGGCTTTCGCGCAGGCCGCCGCAGTGGCCAATCATCAGCCAGGCGCTGGGGCGCAATACCGCCAGATGGTCACAAATGGTTTTGGCATTGGACGGGCCAACGCCGATATTGATCAGCGTGATACCCTGGCCGGTGCGAGAAATCAGGTGGTAGGCCGGCATTTGGTGGTTCTTCCAGGCCAGGTCAGAAACGGCCTGATCCGGGGCGGTGGTTTCCGGCGTGATATAGATGCCGCCGGCGCTGGACAGCGCAATATAGGGGCTGGCCGGATCGGCTATCTCGGCACAGGCCCAGCGCACAAACTCATCCACGTAACGGGTGTAGTTGGTGAACAGCACGAATGGCTGGAAATGTTCCACCGGGGTACCGGTGTAGTGCCGCAGCCGCGCCAGCGAAAAATCGGCCCGCAATGCGTCAAAATGCGACAGCGGGAAGGTGCTGGTGGCGTGGAACAGGCCATCGGCGGTTTCATCACCAATCTGCGCCAACTCGGTGGTGGGGAAATGCTGAGCCAGGCTGGCGCTCATGGTGCGATCCAGCATCAGGTTGGAGCCGTCAATCACATAAGGGAAAGGAATTTCCAGCTGCGACGGCCGCACTTCGATATGCGCATCGTATTCACTCGCCAGCAGGGTCAATTGTTCGGTCAGATAGTGGCGAAATAACTGCGGACGGGTAATGGTGGTGGTGTAACAGCCGGTATGGGTGAAGCGGCCATAGGCACGGGTTTTGGTCTGTCCGGGCGAGGTGCCGTCCCAACTGACGCGCAGTTCCGGGTAAACAAACAGCCCCTGGGTGCGAGCCTGCATGTCGGGCAGGCCGCCATGACTGATAAAGTCGCCCACTGCCTGGCGCAGTGCTTCAACCGAGGCGTCATACAGCGCTTCCAGTTTATCGATCGCCTGAGCGGGGGTAAGGCCGGTGCCGGATTGCTGACTGATCATACTTTCTCCTTGGTTCTCCCGGCTCTGTGGCGGGAGGCAGGCGGATGCCGAAATCAATTCACAGCAACAGGTTAGCTGAAGACGGGCGCAAAAGCTTTTGAGAAAGGGTAAGGGGCGAATAAATTCGCCCCTCAGGCCGTAGAAAAAGTGCTCTGTTGTTTCATGGTAGGGGCGCTGCATGCTGCGCCCTATAGCATAATCAATGGGTTAAATCGGGTCGAACATGTTCGACCCCTACAGGTTTAGCCCTTATCAGGTGATGTTCAGGAGGCGGGGGCGGCCTGTTCGACCTTCAGCGAGACCAGACCGATACCGAGTTTTTTCGGTGTAAAGCCGCCGCTGGCCGCTTCCTGCGGTTCGGTCGGTGCTGGAGGGGTGATGCTGATGTTCTGCGCGCCGCCGGGGTTGTCAAAGCGCAGCGTCACGGTTGTGTCCTTATCGGTGAGCGTCACAAACTGCTCCTGATCGCCAACCCGTACCGAGATCGGTTCACCGATATTTTTGCCGTAGGCGCGGGCGCGCAGCACCAGATCGAAGACGGACGGCAGCGGGTCGACGTAATCGATATTCACCTTCGGTGCCAGGTTGGCGTCGGACCAGCGGCCCCAGTCCTCGACGGCGGCCACGCCGGTGATCGCCTTCACCTGTTCCGGCATACCCGGTAGCATGAAGGCGATGGCGTCCGCACGATATTTAACCGCCGCATCGTCCACTTTCAGCTTATCTATGGCGTTCTGGTAGGCGGCAACGCTGTCCGCCTCTGGGCTGCTAAAATTGACCTTGCCGCGATAGCTCCCGCCTTTGGCCTGCACGATATGCGGTGGGGCTGCCAGATTGCCCGACGCGACGCAGGTATCGGTGCTCAGCGCCAGCTCGGGCGCCCATACCCGGCCGATTTCATAGCATTTGTCGACCCAGACGAACTTCTCGCCCGCACCCAAACCGGCAAGCTGTTTTTTCAGCGGCGTGGACAGATAGACGTTAAACATCGGCTCAATCTTGTTATCCGTCACCTTCAGAATAAACGGCACCTTAAAGGTCATGCCGGAAAAGCTAAAACGGCTGCCCTGGTTATCCAGGCTAAAGTCGCTGATGCTGTTCGGGAAGCCCCATTGCTTGACCACCGCCGGTTTCCAGGCGTTGATTTTCTCGTCGATATTCAGGAACACCGTCGCCAACGTCGGGCTGGACAGGCTGCTGCGGCCAAGGCCAATGTAGTTATCGCCGCCCATCACGTCGAGCACCGTGGCACCGTTGTCCAGCGTGCTGCGCTTCTCGTTATGCAACGCGGCTTGCGGGTGAGTCCCGTCGATAATAAAGAACAGGTTGCGGCGTTTTTGTTTGGTCAGAATGTCATAGGCGGTGTTGTTCATCGCCAGATGATCCGAAGACACCACGATAACGGTGTTTTTGAAATAGTCGGACGCTTTGATTTTGTCGATCAGTGCCGCAATGTGTTGCTGGCTACAGGCCACCGCGCTTAACGAGCGGTTTTCTTTGTTCTGCCAACTGAACGACTTTTTGCTGCAACTGGCGGAGATAAAACCGTCTGGGTGGTGGGTGTCGACGGTCAACGCAAACAGCGAGAACTTTTTATCCTGTTTGGACAGCTCGACAAACTTATCGAACACCAGATCCAGCACGGTATCGTCGTACCAGCCCCAGTCATTTTTGTAGCCTGGGTCGTTGACCTGGCCACGCAATTCTTTAAAGCCGTAGGCATGGTCAAAGCCGTGCGATTTCAGGAAGGTGTCTTTGCCTGCGAAGGCCAGTTCGGCACCCTGATAAAAGTAGTTGTCGTAGCCGGCAGATTTCAGCACGTCGCCCAGGCAGATGTTTTCCGGGTAAAAGGTGGACACGGCGCTGGAGGCGTTGCCGTCAAACGGCGCAAACAGCGGGATACCGCACTGCGAGGCGACCATACCGGCAATGGTGTAGCCGGTGCCGGGCAACTGTTGGGTGTTGCTAAAATCAATGCTGTTTTCGCGGTGCTGATTCAGTTCGTCGCTCAGGCCGGGGAAGAGATCCGCATCCAGGTAGGTTCTTTCCAGGCTTTCGGCATAGATATACACCAGGTTCGGCGCTTTACCCTGCACGCTCTTTTTCGGCGCTTTGTAATAGGTATCAAAGTCGGCGGTATCACCGCTGATCTGGCTTCTGACCAGCAGGGAGATGTCTTGAAAGGCCGGGGTGGTGCCGACGGAAAACAGCGCCAGCAGCACGGCGAGCACACTGTAAACCACACTGCTGCTTTTTGCCTTGCGCCGCACCAGGCTCCAGGTCAGCACGGCGAAGATCAGCGCCAGCACCGCCAACAGGCCGATAAACGGCAGCAGGTATTTGCCGATGCCGGCGCCCTTCAGGCTGCTGGTGAGGGTGTAGAGCACCGCATCGGTAATGCCATCGCCGGTAAAGTAGTTACTGGCGATCAACACCACGTTAAGGATCAGATAGCTGCCCAGCAACGTCAGCAGGGTGGCCAGCCACCAACGGTTGGCGGCGGCCCGGGTCCGGTAGATGAGAATTGAGGCTAAAAAAAGTGCAAACGAAATTAATGCTGAAACCATCCACCGTACCCTGTCTGATTAAAAAGAAAATCTTAACTGCCCTGACAAATGCCGTTGACCCGCGCACAGCGCGAAAGAGGAAGGGTATAGCGCATTGAAAGCGGCAGGGTCAATGTGAGTTTGCGCTGCGTCGATGCGGCAGAGCGCGATTGGTCATTTTTGTGACAGTACTGTGACACTAATCACGTCTGAGGGCAGCAGAGCACAAAATATGCCCTCTCCTTGGGGAGAGGGTCAGGGTGAGGGGAAGCAGACCAATAATGCGCTCCTTTAATTCAGCTCCACCGCATATTGCTCCACCGGGGTGATTTTCTTGATCAGCTTGTTGTCGAACAGGAACTGTTCGTAGGCCTGATAGCGTGCCTTATCCAGTTTAGCCGGATCGCGGGCGAACAGCGGCAGGCTGGCTTGCCAGGCCTGTTTGTTCAACTCGGTATTCAGTTCCGGGTGGGCCTTGGCGAACGCCAGCCAGCTTTCCTGCGGGTGGGCTTGCAGGTAATCATTGCCTTTTTTCAGCGCCGCGAGGAATTTTTTGATTTTCGGCTCGCCTACCGCGTCGCGATTGGCGACGATAATCAGTTCGTCGTAGGCCGGAACGCCGTAATCTTCCACGTTAAACACCACCGGATCCTTGCCCTGCAATTTCAGCTCCAGCGCTTCAATATTGCGGTAGCCGCCGATCACCGCATCGACCTGACCTGCCAGCAGGGCGCTGGTTAGCTGGAAGTTAACGTTGATCGCTTTGGTGTCGTCGGGGTTGATATGTTCATGTTTGAGCATGGTTGCCAGTGTGGCCTGTTCGATGCCGCTGACCGAGTAACCGATTTTTTTGCCCTTCAGCCCCGCGGGGGTAGTAATGCTTTTATCCAGCGTGATCAGGGTATTGAGCGGTGAATTAATCAGGGTGCCCACTCGCACCAGCGGCAGGCCCTGGTCGGCAAAGAAATGCAGCTGCGGCTGATAGGTAATAGCCAGATCGGCCTGTTTGGCCGCTACCAGCCGTGGCGGCAGCGCCGGATCGGAAGGCGGCACAATCTTGATGTCCAGGCCTTCGGCCTTAAAGGCGCCGATCTGCTCGGCCACCATAATCGGCGCGTGATCGGGGTTGATATACCAGTCGAGCACCAGCGTCATTTTTTCAGCGGCGGTGGCTTGTCCGGCCAACGTGGCGCTGAGCAGCAGTCCGCACAGGGTATTCTTAATCATGGTCGATCCCTTGTTATCAGTCATTTTCCGGCGCCCAGTTGATCAGGCGCAGCAGCAGTGCGTCCACCGTCACCCAAAGCAGGACGGTCATCAGCACCAGAATAAACAGCGCGGCAAAACAGACGTCGGTCTGCATGCGCGCGTTGGCGTTAAGCATCACGTAGCCCAGGCCTTCCGCCGAGCCGACCCATTCACCGATGATCGCGCCGATCGGGGCGACGGCGGCGGCCATACGCAGCCCGGAGCCAAAGGCCGGCAGCGCCGCCATCAGCCGCACGTGCCGCAGTTGCGCCCAGGGAGAAGCGCGCAGGGTGCGGGCCAAGTCGAGATAATCGTTATTGACCCGGCGTAGCCCATCGAAAAAGGCCGAGGTGACCGGGAAGAAGATCACCAGCACCGCCATCACTACTTTGGCGCTCATGCCAAAGCCAAACCACAGCACCAGCAGGGGAGCCAGTGCAAACACCGGGATCGCCTGGCTGGTCAGCACCAGCGGCATCAGCCAGCGTTGCAGCCGTGGGGAATAAATCATGCACAGCGCCAGTACGGTGCCGAGCAACACCCCGGCCAGCAGGCCGCAGGCAATTTCAGCGGCGGTGATCAACGTGTGGTAACCGAGGTAAGCCCGGTCGTTCCACAGCGCCTGCGCTACCGCCGAGGGTGAGGGCAGCAGAAAGGCCGGAATATCCCCCAGGGTGGCCAGCCCCCACAGTAATAGCAGGCCGACAAACACCGTCAGGCTGCGGCGCATTCGTGACAGACGGCTTTCTACCTGCGGTTTCATCCGGCGGCCCTCACCAGTTGCAACAACAGCTCGCTTTGGCTTTTCAGCAGTTGCGGGTCGTCCGGCGCTCGTGGCGGCAAACCTTCGATAACATGGCTATCGTCGATACCGGCAGGATGGCGGGACAGCACCAGCAGATGATGGCTGAGACGGCAAGCCTCCATTGGGTCGTGGGTAATCAGCAACACGGTGTGCTGCGCCAGCAGTTCGGCGGCCAGTTGCTGGATCATGGCGCGGGTAATGGTGTCCAGTGCCGAGAAAGGCTCATCCATCAGCACAATTGGCTGGCGTTCATACAGGGTACGGGCGATGGCGGCGCGCTGACGCATGCCTCCGGATAGCGCAGCCGGTAAGGCATTGCCATAATCACTCAGCCCCACGCGTTCACGCAGGTGTTCCGCCCAGTGTCGATCGACCTTTTCACCGCGCAGCCGCGCACCCAGGCTAATGTTTTGGTCAATGGTCAGCCACGGATAGAGCAAATCCTTTTGCCCCATATAAGCGATACGTCCGGCAATCGGCAGGCCATCGCTGCCGGTCACCGAGCCGGAGGTGGGTTTTGCCAGCCCGGCAATAATCTTCAACAGGCTGGTTTTGCCCGCACCGCTGGCACCGAGCAGGGCGACAAAACTGCCGCCTGAGATATCGAAACTCAGCCGTTCGAAAATCACCTGCGGGCCAAAGCGCAGGGTTAAATCCCGTACCTGGATCCCTGGCCTGCCACCATGGTGCTGCGCGTTGTCTATACTCATTGGGCATTGAGCCCCATTTGCCAGAAGGCGGACTCCAGCCGGGTGGCGGTGGTGAAAATCACTGACAGTTCGTTCAGGCGGCTTTCGGCACCACGCTGGTGGCCGACGTTTTCCAGCAGACTGAGAGCGGCCTGCACCCCGGCCAGGTAGCCCGGATCGCCATAGTTGCGGATCCACGAGGCATAAGGGTTGCCTTCCATCACCGTGGCAGGATCGCCCAGCAGTCGCAGGCCGATCTCGGCATAGCCGGCGACGCAGGGCAACAGCGCCGCCAGCAGATCGAGAGCATCCCCTGAGTGGCCGATATCGAGCACATAGCGGGTGTAATTGAGGGTTTCCGCGGCTTCGGGCTCGGCGGCAATCTGCGGCTCGCTGAGGCCCCAGTCGGCGCAATAGGCCAGATGCAAAGGCAGCTCGGCCACGATCGCATTGAGTGACGCGGTGGCGGTGCGCATCTCCGGCAGGGTGCGCAGTTTGCTGACCAGCAGAGCGTAAGCGCGGGCAAAGTGGATCAGGAACAGATAATCCTGGGTCAGATAGCGGCGGAAAGCGGGCTCGGGCAGCGTACCGGCGGCCAGTTGCTGAATAAAAGGGTGAGCGACGTAGTCCTGCCAGTGGTTACCGGCGCGCTGGCGCAGTTGTCCGTAAAGACCGTTGTCGAATTGGGGAGTAAACATGGGACCTCCAAAAGTAAGTGGAGATCCGGGCGCGCTGAGGTATGAACAGGCAATGACTGATAGCGTTATTGCCGACCCGTCCCTTCGCTGGCATGACCCAGATCAGGTTCAAAGGGTTCGGCTTGCGCCATCTCAGCCCATTACAGGACACCCCTCGGAGGAGCCTGTTATACGATATTTACTTTTTGATTACAATGCTTGGACGGGGGGAAGCCTGGAGGATTTTCTCCGCCAAAAACGGTTCGTTTAGTGCGGTCGAAGACAATTTCTCTGGCTTGCAGGGGGGCATGTTTGTCACTGTAATCCGGTCATAAATGAACCTAAGGATACTACCCATGAAGAAAATCGGATTTCTCTCTTTTGGCCACTGGACACCTTCGTCACAGTCGGGTACCCGCTCGGCTGGCGATGCGCTGTTGCAATCGATCGACCTGGCTGTCGCGGCAGAAGAGCTGGGGGCGGACGGAGCTTATTTCCGCGTACATCACTTTGCGCGCCAGCTTGGCTCGCCATTCCCGCTGCTGGCTGCCATCGGTGCCAAAACCCAGCGTATTGAGATTGGTACCGGCGTGATCGACATGCGTTATGAAAACCCGCTGTATATGGTGGAGGACGCCGGAGCCGCCGACCTGATTTCAGGTGGGCGCTTGCAGCTTGGCATCAGCCGTGGCTCCCCTGAGCAGGTGATTGATGGCTGGCGATACTTTGGCTATACGCCTGCCGACGGTGAAACCGAGGCCGATATGGCCCGTCGCCACACTGAAGTGCTGCTTGACGCGCTGCGTGGCGAAGGCTTTGCCGAACCCAGCCCGCAGCCGATGTTCCCTAATCCCCCTGGCTTGCTGCGCGTTGAACCTTTCTCTGCCGGCCTGCGCGATCGCATCTGGTGGGGGGCCAGCTCAGACGCCACGGCAGTTTGGGCGGCGAAGCTGGGAATGAACCTGCAAAGCTCGACGCTGAAAAACGACGAGACCGGCGAGCCGTTCCACGTGCAGCAGGCCAAACAGATCCGCGCTTACCGCGAGGCCTGGAAGGTTGCCGGACATAAACGAGAGCCGCGGGTATCGGTCAGCCGCAGCATCTTTGCGCTGATGGATCAGCGGGATCGCAACTATTTCGGCAATAGCGGGCAGGAAGGCGATCAGGTCGGTTACATCGGCGATCAGACCCGGGCGATATTCGGCCGCAGCTATGCCGCCGAGCCGGAACTGTTGATTAAACAACTGGCGCAGGACGAAGCGATTGCTGAAGCGGATACCTTGTTACTCACCGTGCCAAACCAGCTGGGCGTTGAGTATAACGCCCATGTGATTGAGTCGATCCTGACGCATATCGCACCGGCGCTGGACTGGCGCTGATCGGCCGCTGACCCAAAGCCTGCCGCACTGTTCTGGGCAGGCTTGACTTATTTTGCTCATTTTGTATTTTAAGGACATGCATACTTTTCTGATTATCGTCCCCGAAGGGGGCATGTTGTTTGAGTCGGCGGGCATTGCCGATATCCTGATGCAAGCCAACCGTTTGAGGCCCAATGACGCTCCGCTCTACCGAATGATGATAGTCACCACCCAGTCTCACCGGGTGGTGCATGGGTCGTCGGGGTTGAACCTGTTGGCCGATCACCGCCTTTGCGATCTCGATCCTGAGCAGGAACGCGACACCATCATCGTCACCGGCAAAGGGGCGACTGAAGAAGAAAGTGCCTGTGTGGTGGATTGGCTGCGCCGCGCTGCACCCAAAGCCCGGCGAATTGCGTCGGTTTGCGGCGGTGCCTTGCTGCTTGCCGAAGCCGGTTTACTCGACGGACGCCGTGCCACCACCCATTGGCGATTGCTGGAAACCTTGCAAACGCATTTCCCCAAAGTACAGGTCGAAAATGGGCCGTTGTATATTCAGGATGGCTCGGTCTGGACCTCCGGCGGGGTGAGTTCCGGCTTTGATCTCACCCTGGCGCTGGTGGAAGACGATTACGGTTTTGTACTGGCGCGTGAAGTGGCGCAAGACCTGGTGATGTTTCTGCGTCGGCCCGGTGGTCAGGCACAGTTCAGTCGTTACCCTTTAAATCAGGCTAAAATGCCCGGCCCAATCCGCGATCTTCAGTCGTGGATCCTGGAAAATCTGACCGAAGATCTTAGTGTAGAAAAACTGGCGGAACGGGTCGCCATGAGTCCGCGAAACTTTACCCGGGTGTTCACCCGTGAGAGTGGTATCCCGCCCGCCAAATTTGTCGAAGAAGGGCGCTTATACCTGGCCCGGCAGCGTCTGGAGCAGAGTTCGGCAGGTATCGATCAAATCGCCATCAGCTGTGGTTTTGGTAATGGCCTCAATCTGCGGCGCGTTTTCGAAAGGCATTTGCAACTCACGCCTACCGAGTATCGTGAACGTTTTCATTCCCGCATGTTGGCGTAAAGTGATCTACAAACGTCATTTACGTCATGTCTCTCTCGGCTTAGTTTGGTAACAGAGCCAATAACGAAGGAGTAGATCATGGTCAAAGTAGGCATTAATGGATTCGGCAGGATCGGCAGGAATGTGTTGCGTGCTGCGCTGGGGCGCAGTGACTTTGAAGTTGTGGCAATCAATGATTTGACCGACAGCAAAACCCTGGCGCATCTGCTGAAATACGATACGCTTTCGGGCACCCTGGCAGCCAGTGTCGAAGCCGGTGAAAACCAGTTGTTGCTCGATGGTCGGCCGATTCATGTGTTCTCCGAAAGAGATCCGGCAGCGATCCCATGGAAAAGCGTGGGGGTTGAAGTGGTGATCGAGGCAACGGGTTTCTTTGCCGACAAAGCCAAGGCCGAAGTGCACATCACCAAAGGCGGCGCCAAGCGAGTCATTATCTCGGCACCGGCCAAGGACGACGATATTACGATCGTGATGGGCGTTAACCATCAGCATTACGATCCGGCCAAACATTTTGTGGTCAGCAACGGTAGCTGTACCACTAACGGTCTGGCACCTGCCGCTCAGGTATTGCACCAGGCTTTCGGCATTGAATACGGCCTGATGAATACCACGCATGCTTACACCAATAGCCAGGCATTGCACGATCAGCCGGAAAAAGACTTGCGCGGTGCTCGCGCCGCCGCAGAGTCGATTGTGCCTTATTCCAGTGGCGCGGCCAAAGCACTCGGCAAGGTGATCCCGGAGCTGGATGGGCGCTTGACCGGTTACTCGCTGCGGGTGCCGGTACCGGTGGTATCCATCGTGGACTTAACGGTGACGCTGAAACGCGACGTCACGGTTGAAGAGATCAACGCCGCCTTCCGCCAGGCTGCCGGATCCGGCCCTCTCAAGGATATTCTGGGCTACAGCGAAGAGCCTCTGGTGTCCAGCGACTATAGAGGCGATCCGCGTTCATCGGTGATTGATGGGCTTTCCACGCTGGTGATTGGTGGCAAGTTGGTCAAGATCCTTGCCTGGTACGATAACGAGTGGGGTTTCTCTAATCGTCTGGTAGATCTGGCGGTTCTGATGGAAAAACGCGGTTTGTAGAAGAGTAGGGGCGCTGCATGCTGCGCCCTATAGCATAATCAATGGGTTAAATCGGGTCGAACATGTTCGACCCCTACTGGTTTAGCCCTTAAACAGATTTGCTGGCAGTCTGAATTACAGTTGCGCGATCCGCATTAAATCTTGTTTGGCCCCTGGCGCGACCGCCAGCACCGGCCCGCCGCGCAGCAGATGTTCCCCGTTGGTATTAAACGGATGGGTCCAGCCACCGGCCTCGTTGACCAGGCAGTAACCCGCCAGACAATCCCACGCGTGCATATAAGGCTCGTAATAGCCCACCAGTCTTCCGGCGGCCACCCAGGCCAGCATCATGGCACCGGAACCGTTGCGGAAGAAATTGCCGCCCACGGCGGTGATCGCGGCGGCTATTTCGCCAACGCGCTCGGGCGTTACATAGCTGTTGGCACCAAAACCGGTAACGTGGTTTTGCATGGTGCGCTGCGGATCCACCCGTAGCGGTTTGCCATTAAGCGTGGCACCTGCACCGCGTGCCGCAACAAAGCACTCTTGCTGGCAGGGGGCGACAATCACCCCAATCACCGGCTCACCCTGATGGATTACCGCAATCGACACACACCAGTTCGGCATGCCGTTAACGAAAGGGCTGGTGCCGTCGATCGGATCCACCACCCAGGTGTAGCCAGAATCACCGGGCTGCAGGCCAAACTCCTCCCCCAAAAAACCGTCGTTCGGGAACTGCTGGGCGATGTGTTCACGGATCAACAGTTCAACCTCACGGTCGGCTATCGATACCACGTCCTGTGCATCACGCTTGGTTTCAATCACCAGGCCTTCGCGACGGTTGAAATAGTCCAGCGCTTTGTCGCCGGCCGCTCGCGCAGCCTGCTCGGCCAGCGCCAGGCGTTGGGAAATCAGCTCATTCATTTTCGCTCCTTAAGGTTTTGAGGCTTAGGGGCATTATGTCCTTCTTTTATGAAGATAATCTTATCGGCCTGCTATGTCCCGCACCAGGCGCCTGCCTGCACGAAATGCTTCTTAACCCGAAGGAAACGGAACGAAAACTACGGGTTAATTTGCTGCGATCAGCCCTGAACCATTGATATGGGCGCGCGGAACGGCAAGTGCCTGGAACATATGCCTGATGCTATCGTGAATGAAGTGCTGGCCAGACTGGCAGCCATTCTGAGTTGATGCTCAAGGTGCAGAAAAGCAAAAGACCCGCCTAAGTCTCCTTAAGCGGGTCTTTCGAATTTGGCTCCTCTGACTGGACTCGAACCAGTGACATACGGATTAACAGTCCGCCGTTCTACCGACTGAACTACAGAGGAATTGTCTGAACGGGGCGCATCATATCCAGCCACCCAGAATGTGTCAACGCTAAATTCGTCTATTCAGTGCGACTGCTCAGCAACTGAACAATGCGGGCCGTTTATGGCTGTTCCGCATCGCTGTCGGCTTGTAGCCGCTGCAAACGCGCCAGCGGATCCTGTTTATAGAAGCGGCAGAAATGCTGGTACATCACCGGGAAACGGTTAGCCAGCAGTTCGGGGGCGCTGAAAAAATACTCCGACAACACGGCAAAGCACTCGGCCGGATCGGTGGCGGCATAGGCGTCCATGCTGGCGGCTTCTTCACCGACCATGTCTATCTCATCTTGCAGGTTTTCCATCGCGGCGTGCAGGTCATGTTCCCAGGCGGCGATATCGCGCAGCGGGATAGGGGGAATGCCGGTGGCGCTGCCGCCGTTGCGCATATCCAGCTTGTGCACTGCCTCGTGGATCACCAGGTTAAAGCCGGAGAGATCGAATGAGTCCTGCACGTCCTGCCAGTTGAGCACTATCGGCCCCTGTTCCCAGCTTTGGCCTGACTGCACCACTGGCCCGGAGTGCACCAGGCCGAAGTCGTCCTGCCATTCTTCGTCCACCACGAATGGCGTGGGGTAAAGCAGGATCTCATTGAAACCGTCGAGGCATTCGGCCCCCAGTTCCAGCACGGGTAATGCGAACAATAGGGCAATGCGTGCCTGCATTTGCGGGGTCAGCACCAATCCTTGTAACGGGACAATGCTTTTGTGTTGCAAAATCTGCCCGGCAACGGCGATCAGCCGCTGTTGTTCCCGCTCATCCAGCGGAGAGAGCAGGGGGATTGCCAGCGCGTCTTGCCACTGGGCAAGCGTTTCCGCCTGCGGTTGTTGCGTTTTCCACGGCCATTTAATCATTGCGTTGCTCGTAAACTCGTCACTTGAACGTTCGGCTGGAGGCTAACTCTGTAAAAATGCCGCAAAAAGGGGCATGATAGCAAGCACTTGAAGGAGAGATGCCGGAGCGGCTGAACGGACCAGTCTCGAAAACTGGAGTAGGGGCAACTCTACCGGGGGTTCAAATCCCCCTCTCTCCGCCATTATTCAAGCACTTAGGTAAAATTCTTTCAACGATCCCCGTCACAGATAACTCTTGGCAATATCACCGAATTCCACTTGTACTGGCAAAAATGACACACTCATTTCCCCGTAACGCGAAACTCCTTGCGGTATAAAGACGGCGACGTCTTGAACTGCCGCTGGAAATAGCGACGCATCGACAGCGCGGTAGCAAAGCCTGAGGCTTGCGCAATGCGCTCGACGGGCTGATCGGTTTTCTCCAAAAAACGTTGCGCCATAGCCAGGCGTTGGTTAAGTAGCCACTGCATTAACGTGGTGCCGGTGGTTTGCTGAAAACGCCGGGTAAAGCTGCGGCGACTCATGCAGGCTCTTTCCGCCAACGCGTCCAGTGTCTGCGGGTGCTGCAGATTTTCCGTTGCCCAATTCAGCGTTTGCATAAAACGGTCACCGCCTGCGGTGTTATACACCGGTTGCTCGATAAACTGTGCCTGGCCTCCCTGACGGTGTGGTGGCACCACCAATTGCCTGGCCACCGCATTGGCGCTCTCCGCACCACAGTGTTTGCGCACCAGGTGCAGGCAGCAGTCGATGCTGGCGGCGGTGCCAGCGGAAGTGACGATATCGCCGTCATCCACGTACAGCACATTCTTGTCTATCGATACCTGAGGATAACGTTGCAGAAAATCCGTCATCCATTGCCAATGGGTGGTTGCCGGCCGGCCGTTGAGTAAGCCGGCCGCCGCCAGCACAAAGCTCCCGACACACAGACCGACCAGGGTGGCACCCCGTGCATGGGCGTCGAGCAGGGCAGCAATAAGCTGTGGCGATGGCGTGACTTCGGGATTGCACCAGCTTGGTACTATCAACATATCGGCTTCAGCCAATGCGGCTAATCCATGATCGGCAATTATCGAAAAACCGGCGTTGGTCTTTAACGGGCCGGGTTCGGTGGCGCAAATCAACAGTTGATAAGCCGGTTCCCCGTTGCTGTTCAGTGCCTTCTCAAATACCGCGCAGGGTACCGAAAGGTGAAACGGGATGATGTTATCAAAAACTACGATACCCACTTTAAGCGGCGCCATACTGCTTCCTTTTCATCATTAATCCTCTGTGGGCGATTTGGCCCGATGATACCGCTTTTGGTTATTAGACTACCTGTTGCCGTAGCACTGCAACCTGCAGAATTGAACCCGACCGCAGCAGGAGACGACTTGCTGATTTTTGTTCTCACAAGGATAAACCAAAATGAAAAAACTGATGACCTGTACGGCATTGGCACTCTCGATGGCCGCTTCCAGCCTGAGTTTTGCCGATGACAAGCAAAAGGCGCCCACCATTCGCACCATGAGTGGGGCACAGGCCAGCACATCTTTGCCGGTTAATGCCACAGCGCTACTGGTGATTGATTTTCAAAATGAGTATTTCACCGGCAAGATGCCCATCCCTGACGGGACTAAAGCGCTGAAGAACACGCAACGGCTGGTCAGTTTCGCCCATCAGCACAAGATGCCGGTGTTCTTTGTGCGGCATATTGGCCCGGCAAATGGGCCGCTGTTTGCCGAAGGCAGCAAGTTTGCCGAGTTCCACCCGGATCTGCAGCCGTCCGGTAGCGATCGGGTGATCACTAAAGCCACCCCCAGCTCGTTTGTGGGCACCGATCTGGATAAGCAACTTAAACAGGCGGGTATCAAGAAGCTGGTAGTGAGCGGGTTGATGACCCATATGTGCGTCTCTTCAACGGCACGTGATGCGGTGCCACTGGGCTATGAGGTGATAATTCCTGAGGATGCCACCGCCACCCGCGATCTGGCTACCTGGGATAATCAGGTTGTCAGCCACGCCACGCTGCAGCGTGCTGCTTTGGCCGGGGTGGCCGATGTGTTTGCTGAAATCAAAACCACCGATCAGGTCTTGGCGTTGCCGGTGAAATAAGCGGCTTTCCAGGATGCAGGCCGCCGGCCACCTTGCAGTATTTCATGGCTCGCCTAAGCTGATTTCAACCATCACTTTTTTATGGGTAATCGCTATGTTGACTGTGTTACGTAGTTCCGTTTTAGGCGCGGCGGCCTTGTTATTCCTCGTGGGTTGTCAGCAAAAGGCACATCAGCCGCCACCGCCGTTGCAAGCGCAGCTGGACAAGCTTTCCACCATGTTGGCGGGCAGCCACTTCCTGCGGCAGAACTGTAACCGCACGGACATTCCAGACGATGTCAAATTACAACGCACGGCGATGCGGGTGGCGGAACACCGTGGCTGGGATACCCAGGCGTCGGGTTATCAGCAGTTGCCGGCACTGGCTCAGGCGCGTTATCTGGCCATACTGGAGGATCGTCAGTTGCTGACGGACAAATGTGCCGTGATGAACACTCACACCGCCAATTTTGTTGCCGCAGCCAAGTCCGATCAGGAAGACTACATGGAGTAATCCCCGCCTACACGGGCGCCGCATGCTGCGCCCGTCCTATCCCAATCCGCGTCTGCGGCTAAAATATTCTTTGCAGGATAAGCATCTGTCGCTCATTATTTGAAATGTTGTTTCACTTTTATCCCATGAGCCGATCGTGAATTTATATGCTGCCCTGCGCCAGCGTGTGGAAAATACTCCCTGGTACCCCAAACGCAAAAGCTACCGCGTCCTGTTTTGGCGAGAGATCACGCCGCTGGCGGTACCGATCTTTATGGAGAACGCCTGTGTCCTGCTGATGGGGGTGCTGAGCACCTTTCTGGTGAGCTGGATAGGCAAGGAGGCGATGGCCGGAGTCGGGCTGGCAGACAGCTTCAACATGGTGATTATCTCTTTCTTTGCCGCGGTCGATCTTGGCACCACGGTGGTGGTGGCCTTCAGCCTCGGCAAGCGGGATCGCAAACGCGCGCGGGCGGCGGCGCGCCAGTCGCTGGTGTTGATGACGTTGGTGGCTTTGGTGCTGGCGGTGGTGATCCATCTGGCTGGCGAACAAATTATCGATGTGATCGCCGGTGCTGCCACGCCGAAGGTAAAAGCGCTGGCGCTTTCTTATCTGCAAACCACAGTCTGGAGCTACCCGGCGGCGGCCATTGCACTGATTGGCAGCGGTGCGTTGCGCGGAGCCGGGAATACCAAGATCCCGCTGTTGATCAACGGCGGCATGAATATCCTGAATATCATCATCAGCAGCATCCTGATTTATGGCATGTTGGGCTGGCATGGGCTGGGTTTCGTCGGCGCTGGGCTGGGGCTGACCATTTCGCGTTATATCGGCGCGATAGCCATTATTTATGTGCTGATGATCGGTTTTAATCCGGCGCTGCATATTACGTTGAAGAGCTATTTTAGCCCGTTAAAGCTGACCATTTTGTGGGAAGTGCTGGGGATAGGCATCCCTGCCAGTATCGAATCGGTGCTGTTCAACGGTGGCAAATTATTGACGCAAATGTTTGTCGCCGGTATGGGCACCAACGTCATCGCCGGTAATTTTATCGCTTTCTCTATCGCCTCACTGATTAACCTGCCGGGCAATGCCCTGGGATCGGCGTCAACCATTATTGTCGGAAAACGCCTGGGGAAAGGGCAGGTAGCCCAGGCGGAACGGCAGTTGCGCCACATATTCTGGCTGGCGACCCTTGGGCTAACGATCATCGCCTGGGGCACCGCGCCGCTGGCAGGGGTATTCGCCTCGTTTTATAGCCAGCAAGACGATGTGAAGGAGGTGGTGAAAGTGCTTATCTGGCTCAATGCCGCCTTTATGCCAATCTGGGCCGCCTCCTGGGTATTACCTGCCGGTTTGAAAGGGGCGCGTGACGCGCGTTTCGCCATGTGGGTATCGATGCTGGGCATGTGGGGTTGCCGCGTGGTGGCCGGTTATACACTGGGCATTGTGTTGGGGATGGGCGTGGTTGGCGTTTGGTTGGGCATGTTTATGGATTGGGCGGTGCGCGGCGCACTGTTCTACTGGCGCATGGTCAGCGGGCGCTGGCTGTGGAAATACCCGCGGATAAAATCGAGCGTCACCGAGGGAAAAGCCGTGGTGAAGTGACCCTTAGCTGTCAGCTAACGCTGGCTGATTATTTTCCTGCCGCCACTGGGCCGGTGATACGCCGTGGACCTGTTTGAAGGCTTTGGAAAAGTGCAGTTGGTTTTCATAGCCGACCGAAATTCCCACCACTTTGATCGCCGTCCCGCTGTTGCGCAGCAGGCTGGTGGCGAGAGTCATACGAAAGTTAAGCAAATACTCCTTTGGCCCGATACCGTAAGCTCCCTTGAAGAGCCGGCACAGGTAACTGCGGTTGATATTGCAGTAGGCAGCCAGGCGCTCAATGGTTAGATGCTCGTGATAGCGGTTTTCAATCAGTTTGACCGCTTTGTGCAGATGCTGCGCCTTGTCGCTGGGGTGTTCGTCGCTGCCCTGTAGCGCGTTGTCGATCAACGCAGAAAAAAACAGATAGCACAGACCGAGCGTTTTCAGGCGGTGCTCGTCGTCATGAGTGACGATGCGGCGCAAGTAGCGCAGCGCCTGGGGAGTCTCGTCAGTCGGGCGCGGGCGATAAATCGGGAACTGGCGGCTCAGGCGGCACTCTTCGAAAATCTTGCCGGCCACCAGTCCGTCGACCTCCAGCCACATGTAATGCCAGGGATCTTTTTTATCGGCGCGATAGGTGGTTACGTCGTGCGGGTGGATCAAAAAACCTTCTCCGGCAACCACCGGAAACGTACCGTATTCGCTGTGCAGTACACCGGTTCCACTTATCACATAATGAAATAGATAGTGCTGACGGACTGCCGGGCCAAAGCTATGCCCCTTATCACAATTCTCCTCACCATATTGGTACAGGTTCAGCTCAATGTTGTCGGTGCGACTCAGGGTAAAACTCTTATGCATCAGCCATTGTCCTTGTTTTTCCGTCTACTTTAACAGTGTAGCTGCCGCCCGATAGCCGGAGGGGCATCAAATACAGACCTGGCTCACAGTTTTTGCGCTGCGTCATTTTTCGCCATAATGAGGTCACATTCATCCATATCTTGCACCGGCGTGGCAGGGTAATTTCAGCCTATCGAAAACCAGTGCAGCGGAGAAACAGGATGATTAAAGTAACTTTTATGGGCGCAGGCAGCACCATCTTCGCCAAGAACGTACTCGGCGATATCATGGCAACGCCGGCATTGAAGGAAGTGGATATTGCGCTGTATGACATTGATAGCGCCCGTCTTAACGAATCGTTCGCCATGCTGAGCAATATCAACCGCAATATTAACGCCGGCAGGGCGAAGATCACCCCCTATCTCGGGGTGGAAAATCGCCGTTCGGCGTTGAAAAACGCCAATTATGTGGTTAACGCTATCCAGGTTGGCGGCTACGATCCTTGCACCATCACCGACTTCACCATCGCTAAAAAGTACGGTTTGCAGCAGACCATTGCCGATACTCTGGGGATAGGTGGCATCTTCCGCGCACTGCGTACCATTCCGGTGATGTTTGACTTCGCCCGGGATATTGAAGCGGTATGTCCGGATGCCTGGCTGCTGAACTACACCAACCCGATGGCGGCCCTGACCGGTGCCATGCTGCGTCATACCGAAGTGAAAACCGTGGGGTTGTGCCACAGCGTTCAGGTCTGCGCAGAGACATTGTTGAAAAGCGTGGATATGCCGACCGATGACGTGCAGTTCCATATCGCCGGTATTAACCATATGGCCTGGCTGCTGGACGTTCGCCGCCATGGCGAGGATCTGTACCCGGAAATCAAGCGTCGCGCCAATGCGCTGCAAGGCAAGCATGATGATATGGTGCGCCATGAAATCATGAAAACCTTTGGCTATTACGTTACCGAGTCCTCGGAACACAACGCCGAGTACATGCCTTATTGGATCAAGCGCAACTATCCGGAACTGATTGAACGCTTTAACATTCCGCTGGACGAGTATCCGCGCCGCTGTATTGAGCAGATTGAACAATGGCAGCAACGCAAGCTGGCGCTGACTAATGACGCCAATCTGACTCATACCCGCACGCATGAGTATGCGTCTTACATTATTGAAGCGATGGAAACCGATCGCCCGTACAAGATTGGCGGCAATGTGCTCAACACCGGTTTAATCACCAACCTGCCCGCCGAGGCCTGCGTTGAGGTGCCTTGCCTGGTGGATGGGCAGGGGATCTCTCCATGTTACGTCGGCCATTTACCAGAGCAACTGGCGGCGCTCAACCGCACCAATATCAATACCCAACTGCTGACTATCGAAGCGGCGGTCACCCATAAACGCGAGGCGATTTACCACGCGGCACTGCTGGATCCGCATACTTCAGCCGAGCTTTCGATTGATGATATCCGTAAACTCTGCGATGAACTGATTGAGGCCCACGGTAACTGGCTTCCCGCCTACCACTGATCGCTGAACTGACTGTATTACCTCCTCAAAACGCACAAGGCGCAGGGCTTCCTGCGCCGTCATAAATGGGATGGTGAGCCATGTTTTATTTAAAGAACAAGAACTTTTGGATCTTCGGTGCCTTCTGTTTTTTCTATTTCTTTATTATGGGGGCGGTGCTGCCGTTCTTCCCAATCTGGTTGCATGATGTCAACCAACTCGACCAGCAGCAAACAGGTTTGGTATTCGCCTGTATGGCGCTGTTTGCGCTGGTATTCCAGCCGATTTTTGGTTTTGTCACCGACAAATTTGGCCTGAAGAAACACCTGCTGTGGATGATCATTTTCCTGCTGCTGTTTCTGGCGCCGCTGTTTATTTATGTCTTCTCGCCGCTGCTGCAAACCAACTTTGTGCTCGGGGCGTTGCTGTGCGGGATTTACCTGGGGTTGGTGTGCAGTGGTGGCTCGCCGGCGATTGAAGCCTATATCGAGAAGGTGAGCCGCCGCAGCCAGTTTGAGTATGGTCGTGCCCGGCTGTTTGGCTGCATCGGCTGGGCGATTTGCGCGTCGATCGTCGGCTATATGTTTACCATTAACAACCAGTTTGCGTTTTGGCTGGCCTCGAGTTTTGCACTGGTGTTGGCCGGCCTGCTTTATATGTTCAAACCTGAGCAAAACAACACGCTGGCGGTAGCGGACGGCTTGGCGTTGAACCACAAACCGATCAAATTGAAAGCGGCGTTGAGCCTGCTGAAAATGCGCAAGTTTTGGTGCCTGGTGATGTATATCGTTGGGGTGGCCTGCGTGTACGACGTGTTCGATCAGCAGTTCGCCAACTTCTTCACTTCGTTTTTCAGCGACCGACATGCCGGGACGCAGGCGTTTGGCTATGTCACCACGCTGGGTGAGTTTCTTAACGCTTTTATCATGTTCTTTGCGCCATTGATCATCAACCGCATTGGCGGCAAAAACGCGCTGTTGATTGCCGGGGTTATTATGTCAGTGCGGATTATCGGTTCGTCTCAGGCGGACTCGGTAACTGCGGTGATTTTCCTCAAAACCCTGCACATGTTTGAAGTGCCGTTCCTGTTGGTGGGCATTTTCAAATACATTACCACCCAGTTTAACGTGAACCTTTCCGCCTCGATTTACCTGTGGGGCTTTTGCTTCTTCAAGCAGCTATCGGCCATCGGCATGTCCTATGCGGCGGGCCTGATGTACGTCAACTACGGCTTTAAAACCTCGTATCTGATCCTCGGCTGTATTGCCTTGCTGTTTACCCTGATCTCGGCCTTTGCCCTGAGCGGTAAGGTCGCGGTGGTAAAACAGGAGGGCGTACTGCCGATGGCGGCGAGTTAGTTAATACAGCAACGTCATAAGGCTAAAGAACAACAATGTCAGGGCGATGATAAACCCGGTTTGCAGCGTTTTGCGCATCAGACGGCCCTGGCCCCAGCGGGTAGCACTCAGGCGGTTGTCGATCGCAAACAGCGCCGGCACCATCAGCAGCACATAAACCAGCATCAGCATGGCGGTCAAAGGTTGTTGGCTCATGCAAAATCCTCCGTACCGGTAGGGATGGGGGGGACGATAGCGATTTTTTGTCTGCTACGGTGTTCAATCATATGTCTCCAAAGAGGGCCGCCCGAAGGCGGCCGCCAGTTCACTGCCTGTCATATTGAGATGATTGTCGGCCACTGCCGGGGCCAACGCAGTCATAATATTGCGAATGATAATCATTATCAATATGTAAAGTGAAATTTATTGTGGGGAAGGTTTGGTGGGGGTGTTTATCGTAAAAGAGCACGCCGGATGGCGTGCTCTGTGATAGGGCTATCCTCGACGATTATTTTTCATCTGGCAGCGCGTAAGCAACGATATAGTCGCCCAGCTTGGTGCCAAAGGAACCATGGCCGCCGGCAGAAATGACCACGTACTGCTTGCCGTTGACCTCATAGGTCATTGGCGTCGCCTGGCCACCGGCCGGTAACCGCGCTTCCCACAGTTTTTCACCGTTGGTCACGCTGAAGGCACGCAGATAGTTATCCGCCGTTGCGCCAATGAAGAACACATTCCCGGCGGTTGAGACCGGTCCGCCCAACATCGGCATCCCCATTTTGAACGGTAACGGCAGCGGAGAGCTGTCGCGCACGGTACCGATACGTTTTTTCCACACGATATCGTTGGTTTTCAGATCCACCGCAGAAATATACCCCCAGGCAGGCTGTTTGCACGGCAGGCCAAGTGGCGACAGGAACGGGTTCAGGGTCACGCCGAACGGCACGCCATACTGCGGCTGGACGCCGGCTTCGGTACCGCTACCGCCTTTATCGCCGACCGGCGGCTCGATTGGGTTGCCTGGGCCGCGTGGGATCAGTTTTGACACAAACGGCAGTGCGATAGGGTTGGCGATGGCCACCTGACGGTCAGTATCGACAGACAGGCCACCCCATTCGAACATGCCGAGGTTACCCGGGAATACCAGCGTGCCCTGCTCGGAAGGCGGGGTGAAGGTGCCTTCATAACGCAGGCTGTGGAACATCACCCGGCAAACCAGTTGGTCATAAATGGTGGCGCCCCACATATCCGCGCCGGTCAGTTTTTTCTCTGGGCGGAAAGTCAGCTCAGAGAAAGGCTGAGTCGGTGACAGGCGGTCGCCCTTGGCCGGGCCTTGCGGAACCGGTTTTTCTGGGGCCGGAACCACCAGTTCGCCGTTGGTACGGTTAAGAACGAAGATGTTGCCGGTTTTGGTCGGCACATAAATCACCGGCACCTTGTTGCCGCTCTTGTCGGTGATATCCGCCAGCGTTGGCTGGGCAGGTACGTCCATATCCCACAGGTCGTGGTGTACCGTTTGATAGAACCACACCAGCTTACCGGTAGAAGCGTTCAATGCCAGCAGGCCGCTGGCGTAGCGCTCCATGTTCGGCGTGCGATCGCCGCCCCAGATATCCGGCGTGGTCACCCCCATTGGCAGGTATACGATATCCAGCTTGGCATCGTAAGCGGAAGGCGCCCAGGAGTTTGGCGAGTTCGGCGTGAAGTGATGTTCATCCGCCGGAATGGCGTTGGGTTCATCGGCTCCCGGATCAAACGCCCACAGCAGTTTGCCGCTGTTGACGTCAAAACCGCGGATCACGCCCGAAGGTTCGCGATTGGAGTAGTTATCGGTCACCGCACCGGCAATGACAATCACCTTATCGGTGATCACCGGCGGTGAGGTCGGCTCATAATGGCCCGGAGTGGCATACGGCATATTGCTTTGCAGATTGAGTTCGCCGTTATTGGCAAAATCGGCGCAAGGCTTGCCGGTCTCAGCATCCAAAGCAAACAGGCGGCCATCATTCACCGGCAGGATAATGCGGCGTGCGCACTGTGCCGGAGAGGCGTCTGTAGCCGCGCCTGCAGCGGCAGGGGTCTCATGATAAGAGACGCCACGACAGGTAATGTGCTGGAAGGTCGGGTTGAACTTCAACTGAGGATCAAACTGCCACTTTTGCTTACCGGTGGCCGCATCCAGCGCGAATAACTTCTGGTGCGGGGTACACAGATACAGCGTGTCGCGGATTTTAATCGGGGTCACTTCGTTGGTGATTTCCCCCGGATCGTTGGCGGTTTTCAGGTCGCCGGTCTGGAAGGTCCAGGCTTCCTTGAGCTGGCCGACGTTTTTGTCGTTGATCTGGCTCAGTGGGGAATAACGAGTCCCTTCCTGAGTACGGCCATAGGCCGGCCAATCGGCGTCTGAAGCCTGAGGTTCAACCTTCACCTGAGCCGGTTCAAGGGTGCCGTTGATCTCTTGCGGATCGTTAAACACCGCATAGGCCAGCACTGCGACGGTAAACACCAGCGCGATACTCAGTGCGCTGTAGGCCAACTTGCCGCTGGCAATCAGCTTGTGATAGATAAACGGCAACACCAGCCACAGGCCGAAGAAGAAGGTGACGTCCAGACGCGGCGTCAGTGCCCAGAAGTCCGGGCCGACCTCCCACAGTGCCCAAATGGTGGTGCCGAGTAAAAATACGGCATACAGCAGCAGGGCAGTGGCGCGGCGGCGAGCCAACAGCCAGGCGGTAACCAGCAACACCAGGCCGGCAATGATGTAGTACAGCGAACCGCCGAGCTTGGCCAGCCAGATGCCGCCTCCCAGCAGATAGAGTCCGCTCAGCGCGGCAAACAATGCCGTGATGATGATGAGCGGCGACAATGATGCTTTGTTTTGCATAGTATTATCCTTACCAAAATGTAAAGTCCCCGATTTAGAGATTAAGCCATATCCAAAAAAACACGCGGTTTCTCCCTAAAAATCCATCCCGTGCGTTCGGCAAACCCTCTCCAGCGCCAAGGCTAAAAGGCAGTGGCAGTTAAAAAGGGAAAGTTTTGGATATTGATACTCTCTGTTCTGAGGACAAAAGTACTGAATCAGGCGTCGTTCTCTGCAGCCCCGCGGCGATGATGTCAAACGAACGGGACAGCGTCGGCTGAAACGCGGCTAGGTTACTCTAATTGTTATTTTTTCATTGCATACCTTGTGCTTTTTTTGCGGTTTTTTGTTGTTTTTATGAATGGAACTCATAAGCTCAAGCGGATTTAACGCATAGTTATTTGCCTGGCGGCCACCTACAGTAATCACACTTTGACGGCCATGCATCAGCGGTTGTCGGTACGAAACGATTGGAGGAAGAATGCAAAAACGTCAATTAGGCCGCAGTGGGTTAGAGGTGTCGGCGTTGGGGCTCGGCTGCATGGGGTTGAGTTTCGGTTATGGCCCGGCGACAGATAAAGCGCAGGCCATCGCCCTGATTCGCTCCGCCGTGGATCAGGGCGTGACCTTTTTCGATACCGCAGAAATCTATGGGCCTTTTACCAACGAAACCCTGGTGGGCGAGGCCCTGGCGCCGGTACGCGATCGGGTGGTGATTGCCACCAAGTTTGGTTTTGAACTGCCGCAGCCGGATGGCAAACAGGTGCTCAACAGCAGACCGGAACATATCCGTCAGGCCGTGGAGGGATCGCTCAAACGCCTGAATATTGAAACCATAGACTTGCTTTATCAGCACCGAGTCGATCCCAATGTGCCGATTGAAGACGTTGCCGGTACGGTGAAGGCGTTGATCCAGGAAGGGAAGGTGAAACACTTCGGCTTATCGGAGGCAGGGGTACAGACTATTTGCCGTGCCCACGCCGTACAGCCGGTGACGGCATTACAGAGCGAATACTCGCTGTGGTGGCGCGAGCCTGAGCAGGAAATTTTGCCGACCCTGCAAGAATTGGGGATTGGTTTTGTGCCCTTCAGCCCATTGGGGAAAGGCTTCCTGACCGGGGCGATCAATCAAAGTACGACTTTTGACAGTAGCGATTTCCGTAATGTCGTGCCGCGCTTCAGTGCCCAGGCGCGCAAAGCCAACCAGACGCTGGTGGATGTATTGGGGCAAATTGCGCAGCAAAAAGGGGTGACGCCGGCGCAGATTGCACTGGCCTGGTTATTGGCGCAACAGCCCTGGATTGTGCCGATCCCCGGGACCACCAAACAGCATCGACTGCAAGAAAACCTGGGCGCGGCGGAACTGGTGCTGACGACGGATGAACTGCGCAGTATTGAAGGGGCGCTGGCCGCCATTGAGGTGCAAGGCGATCGCTACCCGGCGCATCTGCAACAAAACGTCGGGCGTTGATCCGGCGCCTCCTGCCATAAGCCGTCGGCAGGAGGCGGTTCAGGTTTTGCGCGGGTAACGCATGGCCTCGACAAACAGTGCAAAGGCGGTGGTGTGCTGCCTGCGACTGGGGTAATAGAGGTAATAGCCGGGGAACTGCGGGCACCACTCGTCAAGCACCTGGACTAAACGCCCGTCGGCCAGTTCATGGGTGACGGTATCTTCAGGCACGAAGGTGATACCGAAACCTAACAGTGCTGCGTCAATGCGTTGGCGCAGGCTGTTAAAGGTGAGCTGCCCCTCGACCCGCACTTTAATCTCGCGTCCGTCTTTTTCGAATTCCCAGGCGTAAAGGCCGCCCATGGTGGGTAAACGCATGTTGATGCAGCGATGGTTTTGCAGCTCCTGCGGGGTATTTGGCGTGCCGTATTGTGCAAAATAGGCCGGGGAAGCGATGGGGATCATGCGCATATCCGCGCCGATACGTACCGCAACCATGTCTTTGGCGACCTGTTCACCCAGGCGAATACCCGCATCAAAACGGCCGGCGACAATGTCAGTCAGAGAGTTATCCATGGTGATTTCGACATTGATGTCCGGGTAATCCGCCAGAAATGACGTTAATACCGGCCACAGCACTGAGTCGACGGAATGTTCTGCGGCGCTAATGCGAATGTTGCCCGCCGGCCGTTCGCGCATTTCACTCAGGGCATCCAACTCGCTTTCAATCTCGGCAAAACGTGGGCCGAGGCTGTTAAACAACCTTTCTCCGGCCTCGGTAGGGGCCACGCTGCGGGTGGTTCGGGTCAGTAAACGCAGTTCGAGTCGTTCTTCCAACCCCCTGATGGCATGGCTCAATGCTGATTGGGAAACGCCAAGTTTTGCCGCCGCTCGGGTAAAGCTACGTTCGCGGGCGACCATCAGAAACGAAATTAAATCGTTAAAGTTCTCTTTTAACATCCCGGCCTCACAGCATGGGCAGAATTCATGGCGATATTCTAGCCGTTTGTCGGCAGCGGTGACAATTAATGAATTCAGCTCATAGCTCCTTGCGCATTTTGCCATCTAGTCCTGATGCGGGCAGGCGAGCTATCTTCTGTCCGGTAACGTGAGCCACCGACAGGTGTTATTCGATGAAATGCCTCGCAGCCTCTACCCTTATTCTGTCCCTATTAGCGTCGGCCGCAGTTGCCGAAACGGAGAAACAAATGAAAATTCAACGCAGCGGTTCCCAACCTTCTCGTCCGGGGCCAGAAGAGTATTTTACCGGTAAGGTGCGGATCGATGCGCCATTTGCCGGCAGCGAACCGGCCCGCGTGGGCGGGGCGACGGTGACCTTTGAGCCGGGTGCCCGCACGGCCTGGCACACCCATCCACTTGGCCAGACGTTGATCGTCACCCAGGGGCGCGGTTGGATCCAGGTATGGGGCGAAGAAATCCAGGAAATGAACCAGGGCGATATCGTCTGGATCCCGGAAGACGTCAAACACTGGCACGGCGCGACACCGGAGACGGCGATGACCCACATTGCCATCGCCGAGTCATTAAACGGCAGCCCGGTGGACTGGCTGGAGCAGGTCAGTGACGCGCAGTACCAGAAGTAAGATCTGTGTTGCCAGCAGGTTAGGGCGTCAGACGCTGGCCATCTGCTCACAAAAGCGCAGCCGATTACCGAAGGGATCGGTGATGTTGAGTTCTTTCCCCCAATCTGCGGTTTCAACGCCCGGTCTGGCGTAGCGATACTGCCTGGCCGATAGCTCCTGGTGCAGTGCGTCGATATCGCGGGTGGGAATGAATACCGCAGAACCCGGCGTGCTGTCACCGTAGTGTTCGCTGAGATGAAGCGTCAGGCCGGAGCGGGTGATCTGCATATACAGCGGCAGGTCTTCACTGAAACGGTGCTCCCAATCCAGCGTGAAACCGAGAAAATCCAGATAAAACTCCCTGGCCTTTTCAACCGAGAAGATGCGAAGAATGGGGATAGCGGCGGAGAATTCCATGGTCGTCCTCACTTAAGCGTCAGTCTGAAGAGTCACTATAATGTCAGAGGAATCGTGATACACAATCGTATTTCGACTACAGACGACTCAATGTGTCACGGTTTATCATTCAGTCACATTATTGATAACAGGGATGGGAAAGACATGGCCGATTGGCTGGCAGTGACAAGGAAAAATGTACGTAACTATCGGGCGGCGCTATTCGCTGGTTTTGTCGGCGGCAATATCGCCAGTTTTGTGAAGTGGGGCACCGAAAACCCATTACCGCCACGTACGCCGGACAGAGCCATTCCGCCGATGGAGATGCTGAATGATTTAGGCATCAAAACCGGCGATCTGGTCTATCAGTATTCCGGGCATGTGGTCAACTGGGGCGTAGCTGGCGTTCACCATCTGTTCTCTATCTTTTTCGCCATGGCGTACTGTTTCCTGGCGGAAATTTTCCCCAAAATTAAACTGTGGCAAGGCGTAGCGTTTGGCTTGCTGATTACGCTGATCTTCCACGGTGTGGTGCTGCCGTTGGGCGGTTGGGCACCACCGGCCTGGGATCTACCGGCTGACGAGATATTTTCCGAAACGCTGGGTCATATTCTGTGGATGTGGACCATTGAGATCTTCCGTCGTGATATCCGTAATCGCCTCACCGGCAAACCCGATCCCGAATTCCAATAATCTTTTAAGGCCCGCACGATGCGGGCCTTAAAAGGATCGGATGCTTAGCGCTACAGCCCTCCGAGACACAGGTACTTAATCTCAAGATAATCCTCGATACCGTATTTTGATCCCTCACGGCCCAGACCGGAGTTTTTAACCCCGCCGAAGGGGGCGACTTCGGTGGAAATCAGCCCTTCATTAATGCCGACGATGCCGTATTCCAGCGCCTCGGCGACGCGCATGATCCGGCCAATATCCCGGCTGTAGAAGTACGACGCCAGGCCAAACGGCGTGTCATTGGCCAGCTCAATGGCTTCGGCTTCGCTATTGAAACGGATTAACGGCGCTACCGGGCCAAAGGTCTCTTCATGGAAGATTTTGGCCTGCCGTGGCACGTTGGTGAGAATGGTCGGCGTAAAGAAATTATTGCCCAAGGCATGGGGTTTGCCCCCCAACAGAACGGATGCGCCGTGTTGCACCGCGTCGGCGATATGCTCACTGACTTTTTCCACGGCGGCGGAATTAATCAACGGGCCAATAGTCACGCCGTCGTCCAGGCCGTTGCCCACCTTCAGCTTCTCTACCGCCGCTTTGAGCTTTTCGGCGAAGGCGTCGTAAATACCGTCCTGCACCAGAAAACGGTTGGTACACACGCAGGTCTGGCCGGCATTGCGGTATTTGGAAGCCACGGCGCCTGCTACAGCGGCGTCCAGATCGGCATCGTCAAACACGATAAACGGCGCGTTGCCGCCCAGTTCCATACTGGTCTTTTTGATGGATGGGGCACACTGCGCCAGCAGTTGCGCGCCGACCTCGGTGCTGCCGGTAAACGACAGCTTGCGTACGTCCGGGTTGGCAGTCAACTCTGCGCCGATGGCCTGGCTCGGGCCGGTGATTACGTTGCAAACACCGGCCGGTAAGCCTGCTCGCTCGGCCAGCACGGCAATAGCCAATGCAGAGAAGGGGGTCTGGCTGGCAGGGCGGATCACCCCGGTACAGCCTGCGGCCCAGCCGGGGCCTGCTTTACGGGTGATCATCGCCGCCGGGAAATTCCACGGCGTAATGGCAGCAAATACCCCAATCGGTTCTTTCTGTACGATAATGCGACGCCCGGCCTGGGGCTGCGGAATGGTGTCGCCGTAGACGCGTTTGCCCTCTTCGGCAAACCATTCGATAAAGGACGCCGCGTAGGCAATCTCCCCCCGGCTTTCTGCCAGCTGCTTGCCCTGTTCTGCGGTCATGATCAGCGCCAAATCGTCCTGATTCTCCATCATCAATTCGAACAGGCGGCGCAGCTTGCCGGCACGCTCTTTGGCGGTCAATGCGCGCCAGGCCGGTTGGGCTTTCTTGGCGGCGGCAATCGCCTGCGCGGTTTCTTCGGCACCCAACGCAGGCACCTGACCGACCAGTTCGCCGGTGGCGGGATTGTGGATCTTGATACTCTGGTCGCCTTTGATCGGCAGCCATTGCCCGTCGATATAATTGGCCTCGCGGAACAGCGCAGGATCTTTGAGGGTGGCAGAGAAGTGATTGCTCATCGGTTATCTTCCTTTTTCAGAATTCAACACAGGGTGACCTATCCCAAACGCACCCCTTTACCCTAGCAAATTTTTCCGCCTCTATTTGCCCGATCCATGGCAACTCATCAATTTGCTGCCATAAGCACCTTCTGTACAAAAAACATCCGCCGTCGGGACGATACTGAAATCAGCAGGCATATGACCCTTTTCGATGTGATTAAAAGGAGTGTGCAAATGATGAAATCAGTGGACAGACATCTTTATGGCTGCGGAGAAATGGATTTTTTGGCTTCCAGCATTGCGTTAATGGAGTGGCAGGGAAGAGAGGTCGACGCCGGCAAAGTGGCTGGCAATATGTCGGAGTCGCAAAGCCGCTTGTTCTTTGAACGCCTGAGCTATTTCCGCCAGCTTTATCAGGCGGCCACAACGGTGGAACACAGCGTATAAACTCCGAGTATTCCCTCTCCTTTGGGAGAGGGTTAGGGTGAGGGGAGACAGGCAGCAGCAATGTTAAAGCCCCTCACCCCGGCCCTCTCCCTTGGGAGAGGGGGAAGTTCATCCGCATATCTGTGCAGATTTATTCCGACCACACCCCAGTATTGAGCGTTGCCGGGGAGTACTCCAGATTGCGGCCGCGCCATGGCAGGGCTTGTGTAAAACGCCATGCGCTGTGGATATCGAAGCGCCAGTAACGTTCCGCACCGGCCACCCCCTGGCCCATTTCTGTTTGCCAGAGGATCTGTGTTTCTCCCTGCAGATGTAAAATATCCCCGCGTTCAAAATCGATAAACAGCAACGCCGCCCGCGGTTGCGCCAACAGATTGCCCAGGGTATTCATGTAGCGATTACCGCGAAAATCCGGTATCCACAGAGTACTTCCCTCCAGATAGATAAACCCCGGTTTCCCGCCCCGGTGCGAAATATCCACGCCACCTTGCGCCAGCTGGGTATGGGCAGCGCTGGCGACGAAACAGGTATCCGCGTTGCGAATCAACGCCTGTGCGGCCGCATCCAGCGTGGTGAGATATTCAATTGGCGCAGGGTTGGCGGGGGCCGGATACAGCTCGCGCCGCTGAATATACTGCGGACAGTTGCCGAAACTCTGCCTGACGTCGATCTCAATGCGGTTTTTGTCGGTGCGCCCGATGATGCCGTTGGCGCGGTTGCGACGCCGGTTGCTAAAATCCAGTCCCAGCGCCCCCACGGGCTGGCCGGACTGCAATGCCGCTTGCGCAGGATCGTCGTTGCGACGTGGTGCGCCGATGCGCAGGTGGGTATTGTCCGGCGTACGCAAAAAACCGGGTGGGCCACTGAATAGAGTGGCTACCGGCCAGCTCTGTTCGTCCAGCGTGGCGACAAACAGGTAAGGCAGCGCTTCGAAAAACTTGCGGTGCTGGTCGGGCATGGTGGGGAAAATACCGCCGCCCACCTGGTAAAAACCGGCCAGAGTTTGGGCGCGTAATTCGTCAGGGTGGAATATTTGCGGGATCATCAGAGTGCCTCCGGGAAACCTCGGCCTTCGGGA